>CAWJPU010000015.1:0-9247 GCA_963844805.1 uncultured Thermoleophilaceae bacterium | reverse complement strand
GAGGGCCGGGCCGACCGCGAGCGGCCCCGAGGGGGGTGGCGCCGCGCAAGCCTTAAGACGCCGGGTCATCGCCGGTTCGTTCCGGCTCGCGGGGGTGTCTGCGCAAACAGACCTACGGTCGATTCATTGCGATGAGTTAGGGCGGGCGCGCATACTTGCGCCGTGACGGCAAGCCCGACGACGGCCGCGTGGGACGAGGCTGCGCTGCAATGGCCTGAGAACGGGCCCCTGCTTTGGCGGCGACACAGCGACGCGGTCAACCGCTTGGTCCTGCGCCGCTGGCTGGCCGGTCCCCTCGAGGCGGTGCTGAAGACCGACCTGTTCGACGAGATGGCCGGCGAGGGTCTGTACCCGGAGCTGGCCGCCCGCGCGCGCCGCGTCGCCGGCGTCGATGTCTCGCCCGTCGTCGTCGAGCGGGCGCGTGGGCGCTACCCCGAGCTCGATGCAAGGGTGGGCGACGTCCGTGCCCTCCCCTTCGTGGATGGCGCCTTCGACGCCGTGGTCTCCAACTCCACCCTCGACCACTTCGGCGGGCCGGACGAGGTCGCCAGGGGCCTCGCCGAGACGTACCGCGTGCTCCGGCCCGGCGGTCTGATGGTGGTGACTCTCGATAACCCGCTCTGCCCGCCCGTCGCCCTCCGGAACAGGCTTCCTCCCGAGCTTGCCCGGCGGCTTCGTGGAGTGCCCTTCGACGCCGGCTGGGCGTGCGGGCCCCGCCGGCTGCGACGCCTCGTCCTGGCGGCGGGATTCGAGGTTCGCGACACGACGGCGTTGCTCCATGCGCCACGCGCTCTGGTGGCGCGGCTCGACGGCCTCAACGGCAATGTCGACGGGCGGTTGTGGAAGGCGATCCTCGGATGCGAGCGCCTCGGGCGCTGGCCGAGCCGCTACGTGACAGGCCACTTCGTCGGCGTGCTGGCGGCGCGGCCGCCGGCCTAGCGCATGGTCCACAGGATCACGCAAGGCACGCGACTTCTCGGCTACATAGCCATCGACTCGACCGTCCAGGGTCGCGCCCGCGGCGGCCTGCGCATCGCCGATGGGCTGGCCGAGGAGGAGGTCCGCTCGGCGGCACGCGCGATGACCCTGAAGTACGGGCTCCTCGGCCTTCCCCACGGGGGAGCCAAGGGGGGCATCACCGGTGACGCCGAGGCGCCGGTCGCCGAGAGGCGACGTCTCCTCCACGACTTCGCAAGCGCCGCAGAGACGCTTTTTCGAAATCGGACGTACATCCCCGATGTCGATATGGGCACTCGGGCCGCGGACATCCGCTGGATGCTCGAGGCGGTCGGGGCTGGTGTCGCGCCCAGAGACGTGAGGGAGAGCCGATCCGGGGACTACACTGCCCGCTCCTGCCTGGCCTCCGCGGTGGCGCTCCTGCGGCGAAAGGGCGGGACGCTCGAAGGCCGTCGGGTGGCAGTCGAGGGCTTCGGCAAGGTGGGCGCGGCGCTGGCCCGGCTCCTGAGGCGGCGCGGAGCGAACGTCGTTGCCGTCTCGACCTCCGCCGGCGCCGTATACCGGCCGGCCGGCCTGGACGTGGACCGCATGGTCCTGCGCGCCGGGCAGGTGGGCGGCAGGTTTGTGGAAGATGAGCCCGGCGCGATGGAGCGGGCGGCTCTGCTCGAGCTCGACGTCGACCTGCTCTGCCCCTGCGCGCGCTTCCAGAGCATCCACGCCGGCAACGTCGACCGAATCGCCGCGCCCGCGATCTGTGCGGGCGCCAACGACCCGGTCAGCCCCGACGCACAGCGGATCCTGTTCGAGCGCGGGGTCACCTATCCACCGGACTTCGTGAGCAATTGCGGCGGCGTGCTCGGCGGCACGCTCGAGTTCGCCGGCGTGTCGTTCGAGCGGATCACCGGGGTGATCGACCGGCAGGTCGGGCGGCGGGTGGCCGAGCTGCTCGACCGCGCCGAGGAGCTCGGAGTCAACCCGAGGGAGCTGGCAGAGGCGGACGCGGACGAGCGCCACGCCCGCGTGCGCAGGGAAGCCGAGCGTCCGGGGCCTCGCGGCCGTCTCCGCGCGCTTGGCCTCGACGCCTACCGTCGAGCCTGGATTCCGCAGCGGCCGGTCTCCTGGATCGCACCCCGCTACATGGCCCGGTTGATGTCCTGATGGAGCTCCACGAGTACGACCTCGACGTCCCGCTCACCGGCCTCGTCCGTGATGCGCAGCGCGCCGTCGAGGGCTGGGACTGGAGCCGCGGCGCCTACGGGCACGCGCTCTCGCTGCCGGCGCACGGGCAGCTCCACCCCCACCGTCGCTACGGCTACGAGAACTTCCCCTGCGCCGGGCTCCTGGCCGAGTGCCCGCAGTTCCGGCGGATCTTCGACTCGCTCGAGTGCGAGAAGGTGTCGTTCCGGCTGCTGCGCCGGCCCCCCGGGTCTTCGTACGCCTGGCACACCGACGGCTGGAAGGGCCCTGGCGTCGTGCGCTTCCAGGTCCCGATCGTCTCGGACGAGAGGGCGTTCCTCGTGCTCACCGACTACACGAGGCCGGACCAGGTCCGCGGTGATGCCTCCGTCCGTCTGGGAGAGAGGTCGTTCGAGGAGTTCGCGAGCGCGAACGCCGGCCACTACGAGAAGCACCACCTCCAGCCGGGCCGGCTCTACTACTTCGATACCACCCGCGTCCACACGCTCGTGAACCCGGGGCCCGCGGAGCGGCTCACGCTGTCCTTCGATCTGGTCGCCGACGAGTGGCTCCTGTCACGCTTCCCCAAGGTGCGGGCAGAGATCCCCGACGGCCGGATCCCCGAGCTGCCACGGCCGGGGCCGCTACGCAACGGCCTGTCGTTCGCGCGCTCGCGGCTGTATCCGCTCCGAAACCGGGCGCGGCGGTGGTTCGAGCGGTGAGGCGCGTGCGTGGAAACCTGACCGTCCTCGCCCAGCTTCGCGGCCAGAAGCAGCTGCCCTTCCAGCCGCGGGAACGGATCGAAGAGATGCGCGATGCGCGGATCCGAGGCCTCGTCGCCTACGCCGCGCGGACGGTTCCCTACTACCGCGAGCTGTTTGAGCGAGAGGGAATCGACCCGAGGGAGATCCGCGGCGCCGACGAGCTCGACGAGCTGCCGTTGCTGGATCCCGAGGCGGTGAGAGCCGACCCCGAGCGCTTCACGTCCGAGTCTCGCCGGGCCCGGGATTCCCTAGCCCTGACCAGCGGATCCTTCGGCCGCAGGCCGCTCGAGCTGAGGCACGACCGCCGCTCCCTGCTGGCCAACATCGCCTACGGGGAGCGGGAGCGCGGCCCAGTCATAGAGGCGTGCGGCTCCTTCCGCCCGCGGGAGGTCCACATCGGCTACGACGGCTCCAACTTCACGAAGGTCCTCGCGTTCTATAGGGACAACACGCGGCTCCCGCCACCCCGCCGCGAATCGGTCTCGGTCGTGGCGCCGTTCGAGGCCATCGTCGCGCGGATCAACGAGCTGCGCCCCGACCTCGTGACCGCGTACGGGGGCTTCCTGGAGGTCTTCTTCCGGAAGGTCGTGGCCGGCGGCGTCGAGCTCCACGCGCCGAAGGTGGTCATGTACATCGGCGAGCCGCTTCCCGCCGAGCGGCGCGGGTGGATCGAGCAGGAGCTTGGGGCCCGGGTGATGTCCCGCTACTGCGCCACCGAGGCGTTCAAGATCGGCTACTTCTGCGAGGAGCGGACCGGCTTTCACCTCCACGACGACATCTGCCACGTCCGGGTTGTGAGACCGGACCGCCGAGTCGCGGCGCCGGACGAACACGGTGAGATCGTCCTCAGCAACCTCGTCAATCACGGCACGGTCCTCCTCAACTACCCGATGGGCGACATCGCCGCGCTCTCGAGCCGGAGCTGTCCGTGCGGGCGCGGACACCGTTTGATGTCCGAGGTGCAGGGGCGCACCGAGGACGTGATGCCGCTTGCAAACGGCGAGCACCTCCATCCCCGCGCGGTGTGGCGCGTGTTCAAGGACGACCGGCACGTCCTCCAGTACCAGCTGATCCAGCACGACCTCGCGAAGTTCGAGCTGAGGCTGGTGACCGACGAAGGCGCGTATACGGCCTCACGGGATCGAGCGACACGGGAGCTGCAGCGGCTCGTCGGCGCGGACGCCAGCATTGACGCCTCCCATCACACGGACCTGGGCCGCGCCGAGCGCGCGGCCACCGGCAAGTTCCGCGCCGTGAAGTCTCGGGTGCCAGCGGCCATGTCCGGCGCAGGTGGGGGGCCCTAGCATTGCGTCGCGCATGGCTCCGGGTGCGGTCGTCGTCGGCGCTCACGTCAACGCCCTTGGCGTGATTCGCGCCCTTGCTGGGCGCGGCATTCAGGTCGCGGCGGTCTCCACCAGGCCATTCGACTTCGCGCACCACTCCCGCTGGGTGTCCGACAGTCACGCGCTCCCGGAGCTGCACGACCGTCCAGAGTCGCTCGTCGACTTCCTGGAGCAGAGGGAAGCCCGTTGGCCGGGCTGGGCCGTGTTCCCCACGAATGACGACTCGCTGACCGCGCTCGCGCAGAACCATGAGCGGCTCTCGCGCGTCTACCGGCTTCCGGTCCAGCCGTGGGAAGTCGCCGCGGACGTCGTGGACAAGGACCGGATGCACGCGCTCGCCGAGAAGGTGGGGCTCGACCTGCCGGTCTGTCACGGCGGCCTGGACGCGGCACCCGACTCGCTGGCCTATCCGGTGCTGGTCAAACCGATCCAGCACGACCGGCTGATCTCGCTGTTCGGGACCAAACTCTTCCTGGCCCGCGACCAGAAGCAGTTCGGGGCAGCGCGGCAGCGCCTCGAAAAAGCGGGACTCGATGGCCTCGTCTTCGACTACGTGCCCGGCCCCGACAGCGGTCTCTACAGCTACTGCGTCTACATTGACGACCGGGGCGAGCCCTCACCGGGAGTCATGGTGCGCAAGCTGCGCCAGGACCCGCCGCTGATCGGCGGTGCAAGCCTCGCCGAGATCGCTCCTGAGCTACCCGTGCTGCGCGAGGCCACGGTCGAGCTCCTGCGACGGGCCGGCTTCCGGGGCATGGCCTTCGTCGAGTTCAAGCTCGACCCGCGCAGCGGCCGTTTCGTCTTCATCGAGGTGAATGGCCGCGCTGTGCAGTTCAACGGCCTGCTGGGGCCGACAGGGATCGACCTGGTGGGCATGGCCTGGTCCGATTTCGTGCTCGGCGAGCGGCTTCGGCCACGTCCCACCGGCTGGCGGGGCCGCTGGATCCACCTCCAGGGGGAAGTCAAGCGCTTCCTCTCCGAACGCCTCCCCGTCGCGGACCTCGTGGCGCCCTACCGGGGGCCCAAGACGTATGCCGTGTGGTCGGCGTCAGACCCCGGGCCGTTCCTCAGGCAGACAGCCCTGGGGCTACGCCGCGCGGTCAAGGACAAACGGCGCACCTGACGCGATCGCCACGCCGCGGATGTCCTCGAACACCCCCCTGGAGAGCGGAATTCCGTCGACGCTGCGCTGGGCGAGGATCTGATCCTCGGGGTCCCCGGGAATCAGCACGGGCTGGCGGGGATCCGCACGCGGTGCGTCGCGAAGCGAGTCGATCAGCTCGCTGAGGTCGCCCGCGAGGACTCCCCTCTCGCGGAACCGCGAGGGATCGAGTGCGAGGAAGAAGTGCCCCACCGGACGCCGCACATCGCGCCCATCGGGGACGGCAAGGCCGGGTAGGAGAGCGGACAGGATCTCGACGGCGAGCGCGAGTCCGTAGCCCTTGTGGCTGCCGGTATCCGGCTGACCGCCTAGGGGGGTCAGCCTGCGGTGCCGCGTCGCCGCCCGGCCGTTCGTCGTGGGGCGGCCGTGGACGTCGAGCGCCCACCCCCGGGGCAGCCGCCGCCCGCTTCGCCACCGTTCGACGAGCTTCCCCAAGCTGACGGTGCTCGTGGCCATGTCGAGCAGGAACGGGCGGTTGCCGGCGGCCGGGGCGGCTATCGCTATCGGATTGGTGCCGAGCATCGGCTCCCTTCCGAACGTGGGGACCACAGCGGGGGTCGGGGTGGTGGTCGTCGCTATGCCAATCAGCCCGCGGTCCGCCGCCGTCACCGCGTAGGCCCCGGCGGCGCCGTAGTGCCCCGAGTTGCGTACCGCCACGGCCCCGACGCCCCCCGCCTCGCACCGCTCGATCGCCTCCTCCATCGCACGGCTCGCAGGCACGTGGCCCAGGCCACCACCACCGTCGATCACGGCGGTGGTCTCCGTCTGCCGCACGGTCTCGATCAGCGGCCTCGGGTTCAAGCGGCCGACGGTGCGAAGCTGCTGATAGAAGGCCAGCTTGGAGCAGCCGTGCGAGTCGATGCCGCGCAGGTCGGCGTAGAGCAACTTGTCCACCGTGACCGCCGTGTGTTGCTCCGACATCCCCCACGACCGCAGGACGAGGTCGACCTGCTCCGCCAGCAGGGCCGCAGGAACCACGCGTGGCGGCCAGAACCGCAGCGCGCCAAAGGGAACGACGCGGTCCAGCGCCAGGGTGCACGCCCAGAGCGCCCCGCTCTCGCGCTTGACCCGGGCAAAGGTGGCCGCTGCGCCTGCCATCCGACCGCTACCCGCCCGCTGCCGTGGCGCGCCCTTCGAGCCACCCCCCCGAGCCAAGTTCAGGAAAGCGATGCTCCCAGGCGGCGGGGAAGCGGCACCCCAAGAGCTCTGCCAGAGCCAGGACGTCGGGGTCATAGGCCTCCGTCAGCAGGCGCACCGCCTCGGGCTCGGGCTGGGGCTTCTCGACCGGCCTCAGCAGGGCCCGGTAGATCCGGTCTCGATACACGGACGGGACCATCCGGCGTGCGACTCGCCGCGCCGCTCCGGATGCAATCAGCTTCCCTGCGATCGCCCCGCGGGGCATGGCGAACCGGTTGTGCGCGCTCACGTCCAGGTTCTCGGCAAAGTCGGGAGCGACGTCCAGGAACTCGTAAACATCCCGCATGACTTGACGCGGGTTCGACGCGAGGCTTTCGAAGAACAGCACGTGCACGCGGTGGCCGAACGTCTTCATGTATCTGTCCACCGCGCCGGCATACAGAGTCGACGCGACGAACGGCGGGCGGGCGATCCCACGCAGGAGCTCATCCTGCACCGCCTCCACGAACGGCCGCCGCTCGGCGCCGTTCCTGACCATCTCGAGGTACAGGGAATGGGTGCGGCCCACGGGCTCCCGGAGGGAGATCAAGACCTTGGCGTCGGGGCTGGCTGCCTTGATCGCGGCCGGCGCGTGCTCGGCCGTGAGATAGGTCGGGCTCGCCTCGCCGGTCAGGCTCTCCCGCGACCCCGCGAACAGCTCGAGGTAGGCCTCCCGATCGGCCACCGTCGGAGTGACGCGCGGAAAGGTGCTGGTCGCGAAGAAGCACGGCTCCTTCAGCCGAGACATGAAGATTTCGGGGTGCTGGCCCAGGTAGCGCCAGAGCGACGTGGTCCCGGCCTTGCCCGCCCCCACGACGAACAGATTCGGCCAAGCGGGGGCGCTCACCGGGCCGTCACGCCACGGACCGCAGGCGGACCCGCGGCCCAAACCCGGGGGGAAGGCAGCCGCACATGTAGTCGGCTGGTTCATCCAGCAGCTCGAGGCGGCCCCGTTGGGCCACGTGCGCCAGTACGAGCGTGCAGGTCAGCATGGCGAGCGGCTGGCCGATGCAGATGCGCGGGCCGCCACCGAACGGGAAGTACGCGTACCTCGGGCGGTCACGCCTTCCCTCCTCGCCGAACCGCTCCGGGAGGAAGCGCTCGGGGTCGGGGTAGTAGTCGGAGTTGCGCTGGACGACGTACGGCGACAGCAAGATCTTCGAGCCGGCCCGGATGCGCGCACCCGTCGGGAGAACGTCATCTTGCCGGGCTATTCGTGAAACCAAGGGTGTCGGGGGCCACAGCCGCATCGATTCCGCGACGGTCATCTCCGTGTAGTGCAGGCTCGCCGCGTCGTCGGCGGCGGGCGCTCGGTCACCCAGGACCTGCTTGACCTCCGCTCTCACCTTGGCCTCGACGTCGGGACGCCTCGCGAGCGCCAGGAAGGTCCAGGTGAGCGCGCGGGCGATGTTCTCGTATGCCGCCAGGGCGAGCGTGAGCGCCTGGTCGCGGGCCTGGCGAGGATCCGAGGCGGAGAGACCACCGTCGTGAGAGTCCATGACCATCGAGAGCAGGTCGTCGCCCGGGACAGCCTGCTCCCGTCGAACTCGGATCAGCCGCTCAATCGCCTCATCGAGGCCCTTGATGGCCCGGCGACGGCGCCGGCGGACGGCGAGCGGCAGGAACGCCGGCAGGGGGGTGAGCGAGGCGAGTCCCCGAGTCATCGAGTCCCGGCGGGCGATCACGCCTTCTTCGAGGACCCTGGAAACGTGGCCCGACTCCACTCCGAAGATGGAGTCCATCAGCGTCTGCAGTGCGAAGCCGGTCATCTCGTCGGCGAGGTGTCGCTCTGGGCCCTGCTCCCAGCGCTCGACCATCGCATCGACGCCGCGCACGACGACTTCGGCTAGTGGTGCCAGCGATTCCCGTCTGAACGCCGGCTGGACCCGCCGCCGCATGCGCAGGTGCCGTTCGCCCGTGCTCGTCATGAGCCCGTCCCCGAAGATGCGGGTCGCCCTGGCGCCGATGTTTCGCTTGTCCTTCACGTACGCCGCCTGGGCTGTGACGAACACGTGCCTGACGTCCTCGGCCCGCTTCAGGAGGTATGCCGGCGTCCGGATTCGAAGTTCGATCACATCCCCCGGCGCTGCGACGCAGGCGTCCAGCAGCTCGAGCCGGTCTCTGCGGAATGCCAGCAGGTGTCCGACCAGCGGATGGCCGTCGGGGGTGCGCTGGACCGGCGTCGCGGCTTGCGGCACGCCGCGAGCCTAACCGGCGGCGGGGGCAGGGTCAGCCCGCGCGGGCCGGTTCGCGCTCGGCCTCCGCGCCGGGACGGTGGGCGCCTCCTTCAGCGCCGCGCGCCCCGAGCGGAGGATGGCCACCATTCGGTCGCCGATCAGCTCCACCGCAGCTCGGACCATGACCCTGTGCGCGTTACTCGTACCCGCGTCCGTCACGACTTGACCCACCGCTCCGGTTGCCCTGGGGCGGTGGCCATTATGGCCTCGTAAGCACGGGCCCGAGTTCGGCGGAAGCCGCAGCGCTCGGGGCAGCGCGAGCAGCATCAGGGGGTCGAATACAGCAGTGGCCCAGGTGTCCGCCGCGGCCTATGATGCCCCGTGATCACGCCGCCGCCGAGCACTCGAGGGGAAGCTGTCGTCCCCGCGACCGCCGCCCGGCGGGCGCCCGCCCGCCCGACTGCACTTCGGGGGCTTGTCGTTATCCAAATG
>CAWJPU010000014.1:0-26421 GCA_963844805.1 uncultured Thermoleophilaceae bacterium | reverse complement strand
ACGGATCATGGCCAGCCGCCGGCGCAGGTCACGCGCGCTGACGAAACGCTCGAGGGTGAGCGCCCCAGGGGGCGCGAAATTCGGCGCCAGAGCGATCTCCAGCGGCATCTGGTCCGGAAGCCCCAGGCGGTCGGCGAGTTCCCGCCCTTCCGGTACCAATCGTAGGCCGGCCGCGAAGGTGTCGACCGCGTCGAGCTCGGCCGCCAGCGCCGCGGCCGCCACCCACGTGGCCTCGTCCTCGCGCGCCAACGCCCGTTCGAGCTCCGCCAGCGTAAACCACCCCGGTCCGTGGTGACACGCATGAAGAGCGTGGGTCAGAGCCAGGCCCGGCACCGGGAGCACGGGCGCCGGAAAGCCTCCGATCTCCAGCGTCTCGAGGCGACGGGACAGGGTGGACCACAGGCGCTCCGGCTCCACGCCGACGCCCTGGAGTGTGTAGTGAAGATCGACCAACGCATGGCCGGCCGGGGGAGCCCACTCGACGGCGTGCGTGTTCCACCAGGGAGTCGACAGCAGCTCGCCGCGAGCCACGAAGCCCATGTCGGACAGCACTCGCTGAGCCGTGTCCCAGTCGTGGGGACCCACCAGCAGGTCGGAGTCGCGGTAGAAACGCCGTTCGTTCGGCTCGTACAGCCAGCGGGCCACGGCCGGGCCCTTCATCACCACGCATGACACTCCGGCCCGCTCGAACGCCCGCAACACTTCGGCCGTGGAGTGGTCCACGCGCACGGTCTGCGCGGCGGCCAGCGCCGCACGGGAAGGTGCGCCTCGCTCCTCCACGACGCAAGCGTGGCAGACCGCCGGCCCACCCCCAAGGGATGCTGCTCACAGGGGGCTGGCCCGCATGCTCGATCCTTCTCGCTTCTTGATCCGGGATCGGCCGCCGAGCTGGAGCCACTGAGAGTCCGGAGATGGGGAAGGCACGGGTCGCGCCGTCGGGCTCCGACCAGCTGCCCTCGGTCGCGCGGCGCCCCAAACCAAAGTCCGCCGACCCGTCGGGGTGGCGAAACTTGACGACTGGGCTTATAGTCCCGCTGGCCCCGGCCATGAGGCCCACCGGGGTGGTCCATTTCGGTAGGGGCCCATTCGCTTGGAAAGGGGTTGAGGTAGTGGCTTCAACGGAATATTCGCTGCCCAAGGCGCGCACGGAAGCCTTGCTGGTGGAGCGGATCGACGCGGAGACGGTGGTTTACGACCTAGACAGCGGGGACGTTCACTGCCTGAGCCCGCTTGCTGCCGCTGCATACGAGTACTGCGATGGGCACACGGCCGTCTCGCGGATAGCGGAGCTGGCACAGGAGCGACTCGGAGAGCCGGTTACCGAGGACGAGATCTCGGCGGCCGTCGCCCAGCTCGATGAGCGCTCACTGCTCGAGACCCCGCCGCTGATCCTCCGAGAGGGGATCTCGCGGCGAGACCTCGCCAAGAGGAGCGCGAAGCTCGGCGCGGCCGCGGCGACGGTGCCGCTGATCACGAGCATTGTCGTCCCGAACGCCTGGGCGCAGGGATCGGGAATCCCGGTCGGATGCCCGGGCTGCACGAAGAACCAGGACTGCCTGACCAACCTCCCTAACGAGTCGGCCGGCCACTGCTGCCAGGACAACCCCGGGAAGGGGTGTAACCAGAGGTGTTGCGTGAGCGATGCAAACTCCTGCCACCTCGTGGAGTCCAACGACCCCAACACGCCTTGTACCGTGGTGCTGCTGCCCGGGGTCTGCGAAGGCGTCCAATGCCCCGGGGATGAGGAGCCGTGCTGCTGCTGTTGCGGCGATCCCTGCCCCGGGCGGCCGGGCAGCCAGTGCCCTGCGGGTGAGCCAGCGTGCCAGCCCGCCGCGTAGGTTTGGCCTAGCTTCACCTGCCCACGATGGAAACGGCAGTTCTAGTTGCGCGAGTCGTGCTCGCGGGGGTCTTCCTGACCGCCGCGATCGGCAAGTTGCTCGACTTGCCGGGCTCACGTCGTGCGCTTGCCCAGTTTGGCGTGCCGCCGCGAGCGGCCTCGCTCGGCGGCACGCTGCTCCCGCTCGCCGAGCTGGTCATCGCGGTGGCGCTCGTCCTCCAGCCCTCGGCGCAGTGGGGCGGGCTCGCCGCGCTGGTGCTGATGCTGGCGTTCATGGGGGGGATAGCGAACGTCTTGGCCAGGGGAAGGCGGCCCGACTGCAACTGCTTTGGCGCGTTGCACTCTGCCGCCGCCGGGCCACGCACGCTCGCGCGTAACGCGGCTCTGGCAGTAGTGGCGGGATTCGTGGCGCTCCGCGGCCCCGGGCCTTCGGTGACGACCTGGATCGCGGACCGCACTGCGCTCGAGCTGGTGTCGATCGCCGCCGGCATAGCGATCGCCACCCTTGTGCCGATCTGTGTCAGGGCGATCCTGGAGAACAGGCGGCTGAGGCGGGAGCTGCAGCGCGCCGCGGCGACCGCGGCAGCGGTCCCGCCGGGGCTTCCCGTAGGGACCATTGCGCCGAGCTTCTCGGTGCCGGACGGGGACGGGGGGACGCTTTCGCTCGACTCGCTTCGTGCCCCCGGCCTTCCGATCCTGCTGCTCTTCGTACGCGCCGGGTGTGGTCCCAGCGAGGTACTCGTCCCGGAAATGGAGCGTCTGCGGGCAACGCTTGTGGAAAGAGTCACGATTGGCGTCGTCGGGAGCGGAAACGTGGCCCGGTACAGGAGTTCCCGGTTTGAGTCTCTTAGCGACGCTGCGGAGCACGACCCCGGTCTCCAACAAGAGCTGGACGACCTGTACGACCTCTTCAAGGAATATCGCCTCTCGGCCACTCCCTCGGCCGTCGTCGTGAGCCCGCTGGGCAGTATCACCAGTCCCACCGTCGACGGTGAGCCGGCGATCCTGTCGCTTCTGCGCCTCACCCTGGCCCAAGGCGAGCCAATGGTCAGGTCGGTCAGCGCCAATGGAGAGGGTCAAATGACCGCTCTGGAGATCTGAGTTGCCCACCATCATCGGCCCAGATAGGAACGATCTGCAGCGGCTCGGGTTCGAGGCTTATGGCGTTACGGTCGCGATTGGTGTGCGCAACCCCGAGCTGCTGCCCCGCATCCGCGAGCTGCTTCCGCCCGACTGGCGCGATTGCGACCCCGCCGATGCCGAGGATCACTTCGCCCTCGTTACGCACGACGCCGGCGAGTACCGCATCTGGTGGGACGATGGGACCGCCTCCGGAAGTGGGACCGTCTCCGGAAGCGTGGACGTCGAGGTTGCGCTCCACGTCCTCGACTCGAGGCTCAGGCGGCACGTAGCTCTAAAGGCTCCCAACCACATCTTCGTCCATGCGGGGGCGGTCGCTTACGGCGGACGGGCCGTGCTCATCCCCGGTATGTCGTTCAGCGGGAAGTCAACGCTCGTGGCGGAGCTAGTTCGAGCGGGCGCCACCTACTACTCGGACGAGTATGCGGTGTTGGACCAGGATGGGCTCGTGCATCCGTACGCCAAGCCGCTTTCGATGCGCGCGGGCGGCCGGGACCAGACCAACCATCACGTCTCTGCGTTCGGCGGGATAGCCGGCGAGGAGCCCGCCGAGGTCGGTCTGGTCGTGGTGACGCAGTACAGGCCGGGGGCTCAGTGGCAGCCCCGGCGTGTTTCGGCCGGCGCCGGCGTAATGGCGCTGATAGGCAACACCGTGCCGGCTCGCGACCGTCCAGAAGAGGCTCTCCCGGTCGTCCGAAAGGCCGCGGAAGGCGCCATCTTTCTCGAGGGTGACCGCGGCGAGGCCGCGGCGGTCGCACGAGCAGCTGATCGCCGGCGTTCCGGCCTGATTCCCTTTCGCTCTCCGGCGGGAGGCGGATTTCGTGAGGCGCCGCTCCTGAGGCGCCCTCGGCCGCTCAGCCGGTCGGCGTGACCCGGTAGGCGTCGAACACCGAGTCGATGTTGCGCAGCCTGTGGATCAGGCCTTCCGCGCAGACCTCCAGAGGTCACGTCTTTGCTGCGACTTCGTCAACGAGCACGGGCGCCCCACCGATGGAGAGGGACTCTTCAGCGGCCTCGACCAGGCGCACCACATTGCAGGCGAGCGTCGTGTCGGCCAGGGGTGCCGTCGCCGTGCGAACCGCAGCGGCGAAGTCCTCGAACTGCCGCGCCACCGGCTCGAATGTGTCGAGCCTGGGAGCCAGGACATCTCCCGTCCGGTAGGAGAGGTGATACTGGCCAAAGGTTTCGGGATCGTGGTAGACCACTCCGTGATCGAACACCCTGATCGGCTCCGGGCTCATATCGTCGTAGACCACCATCTTGTCGCTTCCGACTATGGCGGTTCGGCGGAGCTTGCTGGGGGCCAGCCAGCTCAGCTCGACGTGCGCGATCAGCCCGGAGGGGAAAGTCAGGTGGATGAACGCCACGTCGGGAATCCCCGACACCACGGCGTCACGCCCTATTGCGGACACCGTCTCCGGCATGGCGCCGTCGAGCCAGTAGAGGAGGATCGAGAAGTCGTGGGGTCCGAGATCCCACAGCACGCTCACGTCGCGTTGGTGGAGGCCCAGATTGACCCGGCTCGATGTTATGAAGTAGATGTCGCCCAACTCGCCCCGCTCCATGATTGCCTTCACCGCTCGCACGGCTGGGCTGTAGAGAAACGTATGCCCGCACATCAGCGTTCGGCCGCGCTCTAGGGCAAGGCGCTCCAATTCGCTCGCCTGCGCGCTCGAGGGGGCGAGCGGCTTCTCAACGAATACATGCTTACCCGCTTCGAGCGCCCGAGAGGCCAGTTCAAAATGTGTGTGCACGGGCGTCGCGACGATTACCGCATCGACGCTGTCGTCGACGAGCAGATCGTCAAATCGACAGGAGTGCGCGACGGCGGGATAACGGCTCCCGTACCGCTCGAGACGCACGGGATCGGCATCGCACATCCAGGCCACCTCGACCCCTGCCTGATCTACCAGCACCCGGAGTAGGTTGGGTCCCCAGTAGCCAAGTCCGACCACACCCATCCGCAGCGGGTCAGGAGCGCGTTCGTCGGACATAGGTCTACTGCTCCCCATCTCGGATCGTCCGGTCCACTTCGCGGCCATCCCCCCTTGCCCTGCCCGATCCCGGCCTAAGGAATGCGTCGCGGGTCAAGCCTACGTCAGGCCGCCCCGGAGAATCATGGCCTGGCGAAAGCGGGCCAGCGGCAGGGGACGCGGGCTCTTCCGCCGCTGAGGCGGAGCCCGGGCTAGCCGGTCGGCGTCACCCGATACGCGTCGAACACCGAGTCGATGTTGCGCAGCCTGTGGATGCAGGCCTTCAGCGCCGCGGTGTCCCCCACCTCGACCACGAAGCGGTTCTTGACCATCGGGTGGACGGTGGTGCAGCGGGCCTCGAGGATGTTGATGCCGGTCTCGGCGAAGGTGCGCGAGAGGTCCTCCAGCAGGCGGTGGCGGTCCCAGCCGTCGATCTCGACCTCCACCCGGAAGGAGGAGCTGGCGCCCTCCTCGCCGTCCCACGAGACGTCGGCGAAGCGCTCGGGGTTCTTCTTGAGCGCCTTCGCGTTCGGGCACTCCTGATGGTGGATCGTGATGCCCTTGCCCAGCGAGATGTAGCCGACGATCGGGTCGCCCGGCACCGGCCGGCAGCACTTGGCCAGCCGCAGCATCACGTCGTCGATGCCCTTGACCTTGATGCCGTAGGCCGACGAGGCGGCGGTCTTCTTCGGTGAGGACTCGCGGCGCTCCAGCAGCTCTGCGCCGGCGCCCTTGGGCTCCACCGCCGACTCGCCCTGCTTGAGCCGCTGCATGATCTTGTTGGTCGCGACCTTCGCCGAGATCTTGCCCTGGCCGAGGGCGATGTAGAAGTCGTCGGCCTTCTTGAAGCCCATCTCGCGGATCACGTCCGCGAGCAGCGGCGAGCCGGCGATCTTCTGCGGCGGCAGGCCCTGGCGGCGCAGGTTGTCCTGCAGCGTCTCGCGGCCCACGCGCTCGGAGTCCTCGCGGCGCTCGCGCTTGAACCAGGCGCGGATCTTCGACTGCGCGCGGGTGGTCTTGGCCAGCGAGAGCCAGTCGCGCGACGGGCCGCGCTCCTGCTTGGAGGTGAGCACCTCGCACGATGTCGCCCGAGGCCAGCTCGTAGTGCAGCGGGACGATCTTGCCGTTGACCTTGGCCCCGACGCAGCGGTGGCCGACGTCGGTGTGGATCTCGTAGGCGAAGTCCAGCGGCGTGGCGCCGGCGGCAAGCGACTTGACCTCGCCCTTCGGCGTGAAGACGAAGACCTCGTCCTCGAACAGGTCGGCCTTCAGGGTCTCGGCGAACTCCTGCGGGTCCGAGACGTCCTGCTGCCAGTCCACCAGCTGCTTGAGCCACTCGACCTTGTCCTCGCCCGGCTTGCCCGGGTCCTCCTTGTAGAGCCAGTGGGCGGCGACGCCGTACTCCGCCGTCTCGTGCATCTCGTGGGTGCGGATCTGGATCTCCAACGGGCGGCCCTCGGGTCCGATCACCGTCGTGTGCAGCGCCTGGTAGAGGTTGAACTTGGGCATCGCCACCCAGTCCTTGAAGCGGCCGGGCAGCGGCTTCCAGAGCGAGTGGATGATCCCGATGGCGCCGTAGCAGTCCTTGACCGAGTCGACCAGGACGCGCATGGCCGTGAGGTCGTAGATCTCGTTGAACTCGCGGCCCTTCTTGGTCATCTTCGAGTAGATGGAGTAGAAGTGCTTCGCGCGGCCCGAGATGTCCGCGCTGATCCCGACCGCCTCGAGCTCCTTGCCCAGGTAGGCGCCCGCGCGGGTGACGTAGTCCTCGCGCTCCGCGCGCTGCTGGCTGACCAGGCCCTTGATCTCGTCGTACTTGCGCGGGTGCAGCGTCGCGAAAGCGAGGTCCTCGAGCTCCCATTTGATCGCGTGGATGCCCAGCCTGTGCGCCAGCGGGGCGAAGATGTCCAGGGTCTCGCGCGCCTTGTCCTGGCGCTTCTGCTTGGGCATCGACCCGAGCGTGCGCATGTTGTGCAGGCGGTCGGCGAGCTTGATCAGGATCACCCGGATGTCCCGGGCCATCGCGACCAGCATCTTGCGGTAGTTCTCGGCCTGGCGGTCGTCGCGGCTCTGGAAGGTGACGCCGCTCAGCTTCGTCACGCCGTCCACCAGCCCGGCGATCTCCTCGCCGAACTCAGCCTCGACCTCGGCTAGAGATGCAGACGTGTCCTCGACGGTGTCGTGCAGCAGGGCCGCGCACAGCGTCGCGGTGTCGAGGCGCATGCCGGCGCAGATCTTGGCCACGCCCACCGGATGCACGATGAAGTCCTCGCCGCTCGCCCGCCGCTGGTCGGCGTGGCGGTCGCAGGCGAAGACGAACGCCTTCTCCACCAGCTCGCGGTCCACCGGCCGGCCGACCTCACCGGTGTGCTCCTCGACGACGGCGAACAGGTCGCCGAGCATCATCCGCTGGTCGTCGGTCAGGCCGGCGTGATCGACGGCCGCGGAGTCCGAGGCGGCTCGGCCCACCTGCTCGTGATCGAACGCCTTCGCGGCCTTGGCCATGAGCAGGGATTCTAGGCGGAGCCCGGGCGGTTTGGAGAAGGCCGCCACCGGGGTATAGTCCGAGCTCGCGGGCAGGGAATGCCTGCCAGTCCAGGGGGAGGACTGAATGAGCCGGAGCAGGGCGCTCGTCGCAACCTTCATCGTCGCCGCCGCAGCACTGGCGACCACAGCAGACGCCGCCACGGTTGGCATCCAGGGCGGTCCGTCGGTGAGCGTGCCCGACGTCACCGTGCCGCAGGTCTCGCCGTCGCTCCCGAGCGTCCAGCTCAACGCCCCGGACGTCCAGGCACCGCAGGTGCGGCTCCCCTCCGCCCCCAGCGGGTCGCAGGGGCCGGTCCAGAACCTCGGGGGCACCGTCACGGGCGGCGGCGGTTCCGGCGGCGGCTACGCCGGCGCGGGTGCTCCGGGCACCGCAGGCACCTCTGCGGGCGGGAGCGCAGGCTCCGCCGCCGGCGGGTCCTCCGGCAGTGGTGGCGGAAGCGCCCAGGCCGCCGGCGCCCAGTCCTCCGAACGTCGCCTGACGCCGCGCCAGCGCCGCATCCGCTCCGCCCGCGAGCGCCGGGCCCTGCGGCGCGGCGTGAGCCGTCTGCGCGGCTGCTTGGGCGTCGTCTCCTCGTTCGAGCGCCAGGTGCTCGTCAGGCGCTCCGGCCTCTCCGGCCCGGCCCAGTCGCGCGCCCAGGTCGCGCGGGCGCTGGACACCAGCCAGGGCCGTGTTCACCGGGGCGAGCGCTCCGGCCTGCGCGGCCTGCACGAGGCCGCCCGGTCGACCGGCTGCGCCGGTGGCTCCGCCATGTCGTCGTTCAGCGACTCCAGCTCCGATCTGATGGCTTCCGCCACCGTGGCCGTCGTCACCGGCGGCGCGCCCCAGCTGCGCTCGGTCACCACCATGGCCGGCGACCCCGACTCGCAGGTGGCCTCGCTCGACACCAAGGCCGCCGGAGTGGTCCTCGGGGAGCGGGCGAGCTCCACCGACGAGCTGACCGAGGGCGAGGGCCCGGCCGTCGCCGTCGCGAACACCGGCTCGCCATCCGAGGGGAACGGACCGCCGGCCGCCCTGTTCCTGTTGTTGCTGCTGCTCCTGCTCGTGCCCTTGGCGTTCATCGTTCATTCGGCGCCGATCGGCCACCCTGTTCGCGACCGCCGCGCCGGAGGCCCCGTCCGTGCCTCCCGCCCCGGCTTCCGCGCCCGCCGATCCGCCCGCGGCCCCGATCCGCCCGCGGCCCCCGATGGCGCCCGACGCCGCCCGAATGGGGCGATACCTCCCCCGGACCCCGCCCGTACCCGCCGAGACCGTGCCTAGCGAGCCTGAGCCCGTGCCCGCCGAGCCCGTGCCCAGCGAGCCCGAGCCGGTGGCCGCCGCAGCCCGAGCCCGCGCAGCCCGAGCCCGGCGAGCTGCCCCCACCCGCGGCCGCCGCCCCGCCGCCCAGGCAGGTGGCAAAGGCCACCCCCGCCGTCCAGCCACCGCCCGCGGCCCCCACCCGCCGGCGCCAGGCCACCGCGGTGGCCTCGGGGCTCGCCTCGGTCGTGTTGGGAAGCCTCGCGTCGCGGCGCTACCGCGGCCGTCGCCGCCGCTGAGCTCCCTCTAGGTTCACGCCCGTGAGTGCGCTGGTCACCGGCGCCTGCGGCTTCGTGGGCTCTCGTCTCGTGGCCCGGCTCGTGGAGGCCGGCCAGGAGGTGGTGGCCGTCGACGACCTCAGCCTCGGCCGGGCCGACAGCCTGCCCGCCGGGGTCGAGCTGGCCAGCGCTCGACGTCCGCGATACCGATGGCCTGGCCGAGCTCGCCGCCGAGCACAGCCCGAGCACGGTCTTCCACCTCGCCGCGATCCACTTCGTGCCGGCCTGCAACGCCGATCCGCCGGCGGCGCTGTCGGTGAACGTGGTCGGCACCCAGTCGCTGCTGACCGCCCTGGAGCGCAGCCACCTGCCCGAATCGATCGTGCTGGCCTCCACCGGGGGCGTATACGAGCCGTCGGAGGACGCGCACCAGGAGAGCTCTCCCCTCGGGCCGGACGACGTCTACGGGCATTCCAAGCTCTGGTCCGAGCAGGCGCTGCGGCTGTGGGAGCGGCGCACCGGCGTGCCGGCCGGCGTGGCCCGCCTGTTCAACGTGATCGGCCCGGGCGAGACCAACCCGCACGTGGTGCCCGAGATCGTCGACCAGGCCACCCGCGGCGACGAGCTGCGCCTGGGCAACCTCGACAGCCGCCGCGACTACGTCTACGTCGACGACGTCGCCGCCGGCCTGCAGGCGCTCGCCGGGCACGCCGCGACCGTGAACCTGGGCTCGGGCGAAGCGGTCGATGGCCACACGCTCGTCGCGGAGCTCGCGCAGGCGCTGGGCAAGACGCTCAGCGTCGTGACGGATCCCGCGCGGACGCGCCCCACGGACCGGCCGGTGCTGCTCAGCGATCCCACGGCGGCCCGCGAGCTGCTCGGCTGGACCGCCACCACCTCTCGCCGCGACGGCCTGGCGGCCGCAGCCCGCGGCTAGGAGAGCCGGGCGAGCACCGCTTCGGCGGCCTCCTCGGGCGTCTGCCACGGGCCCACGGCGATCTCCGGTGCCTCGGGCGGCTCGTAGGGGTCGTCGACCCCGGTGAACCCCGGAGCTCACCGGCCCGGGCGCGAGCCCACAAGCCCTTGGGGTCGCGCTCCTCACAGATCTCGGGGGGCGTCGAGACGTGCACCTCGGTGAATGGCACCCCTTGCTCGGCGTGGCGCGCCCGCACCGCGGCGCGGTCGGCGGCGAACGGAGAGATGAGGGCGACGATCGTCACTCCGCCCGCGTTCGCCACCAGGCACGCGATCTCGCCGGCGCGGCGCACGTTCTCGGCTCGATCTTCGGAAGCGAATCCCAGGTCGCGGCAGAGCCCGCGCCGCAGCTCGTCGCCGTCGAGCCGGAGGACCAACCGGCCTTGGCCACGGAGAAGCTTCTCCGTGGCATGGGCGATGGTGGTCTTGCCGGCGCCGGGAAGCCCCGTGAACCAGATCGTCGCGCCGCCAGGTGCGGGCATGGTCATGTGGCGAGCAGCCTAGGCAGCCTGCACGGCGCTCGCGGCCACCTGGCCCGCCAGCCCCTCGAGCCGGGCCGCGTAGGCGCGGTACGCCGGCGAGCGCTCGAGCGCGGTGCGGGGCGAGTCGGTGACGCGCAGCTGGGGCTCGGGCCCGTCCTCGACCTCGACCAGGCCCAGTTCGGCCAGCACCCGCACGACCCGCGCGCAGGTGGCCGCCGCGCGCGGGTGCGGCCCGTCGCCCCGCAGCAGCCGCTCCAGCTCGGCGCCGCGGCAGCCTCCGGCCTCACGCAGGGCCCGGTAGACCGCGGTCAGTGGCGGGCGGAGGTCGAGCCCCGCGCGCCACACCGCCAGTGCGAACTCCGCTTCGGGGGCGCCCCACGCCAGGTGCACGAAGCCGCTTGCGGGCGCGGCGGCGAGGAGCTCGCGGCCGCCGGCGACCAGCGGCGGGTCCAGCGCCACCAGGTGGGTGTATCCGGCCGCGAGCCCGGGATCGCGAGCGAGGTGCTCGAGGCCGACCGCGTCGAGGGTCCCCCCGGGCGCCATGCCCGCAACCAGCTGCGCCAGCCCGCCGCGCCGTCGCGCCACGTCCGCGCATACCACCAGCGTGGGCTCCCCGCTGGTGAGGAGGTCGCCGGCCACCCCGGCCACCCCGCGACCGCGCCGGTCGAGCACCGCGCGCGAGGGCGCTCCGGGAGCGGGCCAGGGTTCGGTGGGGTCGGCCGCGAGCTCGTGGCGGACTGCCTCCCACAACGGCTCCTCGTCGTCCAGCGAGCGCACGGCGCCGGCCTTCGACGGACCCACCGCGCGCAGCAGCACGCGCGGCTCGACCACGCCGTTCCAGCTGTTGCGCTCGAGGCGGAAGGCGACGTCGCACGGGCCGTCGCCGGTGCAGGCCTCCAGCGACCGCGGAGTGGTGCCGAAGGCCACCGCTCGCGCGCGGGCGCCGCCGGAGGTGAGGGTGAAGCGCGCGTGCTGGCGCTCGGAGCCCATCCCGGTTACCGACTCCACCCGTGCCGACGGCACCAGCAGCGTGGGCTGCGGGTTGCCCATGCCGAACGGCCCCAGCGACTCCATCGCCTCCGCCAGCTCCAGGCCGAGCGCCCCGGCGGGCAGCACTGCGTCGACCCGCTCCTCGGGGATGAGGTCCGCGGGCGTGAGCGCCGCCGCCGCGTGGGCGGCGAGGGCGTGGGCGAAGCCGGGCAGCGAGTGGGCGGTCAGCTCCACTCCCGCCGCCATGCGGTGCCCCCCGAAGCGGGTGAGCAGCGGCGCGCACGCCCCCAGCCCGGCGTGGAGGTCGTAGGCCGATATCGAGCGGCCCGAGCCCTTCACCGTGCCGTCATCGGCGATCGCCGCGACGACGCACGGGCGGTGCCAGCGCTCGACCAGCCGCGAGGCCACGATCCCCACCACGCCGGGGTGCCAGCCCTCGCCGGCAACCACCATCGCCGCCCGGTGGGCCTGGGCCGAGGCCTGCGCCTCGGCGGCGAACAGGATGCGCGTCTCCTCCTCGCGGCGGTCCAGGTTCAGGCCGTCGAGCTCCTGCGCGATCTGATCCGCCCGCTCGGGGTCGCGGGACAGCATCAGCTCGAGGGGGCCGTCGGCCCGGCCGAGGCGACCGGCCGCGTTGATCCGCGGCCCGAGCCGGAAGCCGAGCGCGGAGGCCGAGAGCTCCGACGGGTCCAGCCCGGCCACCTTCATCAGCGCCCGCAGCCCCACCCGCGGCGAGCGCGCCATCGCCGCGAGCCCGTCGCGGACGATGCGCCGGTTCTCGCCGCGCAGCGGCACGAGGTCGCAGACCGTGGCCAGCGCGGCCAGGTCCAGGCCGGCCTCGGCCTCGCGGGGATCGCGCCCCGCCGCGGCGAACAGCCCCTCGGACAGCTTCAGCGCCACCCCCGCAGCGCACAGCTCGGGGGTGCCGAAGCTCCCCAGAGCGGGATGCACCAGCGGGCAGTCGGGCAGCTCGTCGCCCGGACGGTGGTGGTCGGTCACCAGCACGTCGAGCCCGGCCGCGCGGGCGGCGGCCACCTCCTCGACGGCGGTGATGCCGCAGTCCACCGTCACCAGCAGGCCCGCACCCTTGGACGCGAGCTCCTCGACCGTCTCCCGCGACAGCCCGTAGCCCTCCGAGCGGCTGGGCAGCCGCCAGCCGGGCGCGGCACCCAGCGCGCGCAGGGTCTCCACGGCGAGCGCCGTGGAGCAGACGCCGTCCACGTCGTAGTCGCCGTGGACGACGATCGGCGAGCCCCGCCGGACGTGGTCGAGGATCAGCTCGCACGCCTGCGGCGCGCCGGGCAGCGTGGCGGGGTCGTCCCGGCGGTCCGCGGTCATGAACTCGCGCGCCGCCTCGGGCGTCTCGAACCCGCGCCGGGCCAGCACGGTGGCCACTTCCAGAGGCAACGCGAGCTCCTCCGACAGCCGCACCGCGCGCGCCACCGGATACGGGGGCGCGGACCAACGGGAGGGGCGGTCGGACATCCGGCTCATTCTGCGAGCCGGAGCCGACGGAACGGCGGGGTTCGCCCCCGCTTTTCCTAGACGATGCGGTCTATTCCCGCGGCCCGGTCGCGGGCGGCGCCGTAGAAGTACAGCGCGGCCAGCGCGATGAGCGCGCCGGGGATGGCGATGAACGCCTGCACCAGGTCGGTGTCGCTCTGCCCGGGAATCGTGAACCCGCTCACGATCACGCCGAACACCGCGGAACCCACCACCGCGGCCAGGAACGCCAGCACGATGCCGCCGTAGAAGTGGTCGGGCACGAACACGGTGAAGTGCCAGACCGCGATTCCCATCATCACCCACACGAGCATTGCCATGGCGCTACCTCCTCCCGTGCTTTCGGTTGCGGGACCGCTTGCTCTTCTGCTTGGGCTTGGCCCGCCCACCTGTGCTCGACGTGGTGCTGGTGGTCCGGCTGGGCGGCTTGGCCCCGTCGCCGTCGCCCTCCGGGGCGGGCTTCGGCGACTCCTCCGTAGCCGCAGGCGCAGCCGGCGGCGGCGTCTCCGGCGGCGTTGGCGGCGTCTCCGCCGCCGGTGGCGCCTCGGGCGCGGCGGCGCGGCGCCGCCTCGACCGCTGCGCCCGGGTGTCGGCCGGAGCGGCGGCCGGGCGCTGCTCCTCGGCGGCGGGGGTCGTGCCCTCGTCGGCGAAGGGGGGATCACGCCGTTGTTGGCCTGGCGCACCAGCTTGCGCCGGCGGCGGTAGAGCGGCTCGCGCTCCTTCCACTCGACCAGCACCGGCGCGGCGATGAAGATCGACGAGTATGCGCCGGAGAACACGCCGACGAGCAACGCGAACGCGAAGTCGCGCAGGGTCTCTCCGCCGAACACCATCAGGGCGGCGATCGGCATCAGCGCCGAGAAGCTGGTCACCAGCGACCGGGTGAGCACCTCGGACATCGAGCGGTTGACGATCTGCGAGTAGGTCGCCCGCGGCATGCGCGGCACGTTCTCGCGTATTCGGTCGAACACGATGATCGTGTCGTAGAGCGAGTAGCCGAGGATGGTGAGCAGCGCCGCGACGGTGGCCGTGGTGACCTCCCGCCCGAACAGCGCGTACACGCCCGCCGTGATCAGCAGGTCGTGGCACAGCGCAATGAGCACCGGCACCGCGTACTTGAACTCGAATCTCAGCCCGATGTAGAGCGAGATCAGGATCAGCGAGACGATGATCGCCAGCACCGCCGTCCTGGCGATCTGGGTCCCGAAGGTCGGGCCCACCGATGAGCTCGTGAACTCCGCCTGATCGATCCCGAAGCGCTGGTCCAGTCTGTCCTGGACCCGGGTCACCTCCTCCGGGCGCAGCGTGCCGGTGGAGATCTGGACGATGTTCGCCCCGAGCGCGGGGTCCTCCACCGTCTGCACCTCGGCGTCCCCGTAGCCGAGCGGGCCGAGGGTGTCGCGCACCTCGTCCACGCTGGCCTTCCGCTCCAGTGGCGTGGTGATGCGGGTGCCGGACTCGAAGTCGATCCCGAAGTTCAGCCCCAGGCCGGCGATGGCCAGCGCGCCCGGCGATCAGGACCATTCCCGAGAACGAGAAGAAGAACTTCGAGTAGCCCATGAAGTCGAAGCGCCATGTGGCTCGCTGCTTGCCGGCGCCGAGGGCGTGGCGCGACGAGAGGAGCTTCGACCGCGCGAGCGTGCCGAGGATCGCCGACGTGGCGAGCACCGCGGTGAGCAGCGAGATGATCGTGCCGATGCCCAGCGTGAAGGCGAAGCCCTTGACGCCCGCGGTGGCGAGCGTGAACAGCACGAACGCCACGCCGATGGTCACGACGTTCGCGTCGATGATCGTCCTCAGCGCCTTGCCGTAGCCGCCGGTGATGGCCGCGGGTATCGATCTGCCCGCTCTCGCCTCCTCCTTGATGCGCTCGTACATGACGACGTTCGCGTCGGCCGCGACCGCCAGCGTCAGCACGAGGCCCGCGATGCCGGGCAGCGTGAGCGTGATCGGGATCAGCTTGACCACCGCGAACAGCAGCACCGCATAGATCACGAGCGCTATCGCCGCGACTCCGCCGAGCACGCGGTAGAAGGCGATCAGGAACAGGATCGTCAGCAGCAGGCCGACCAGGCCGGCGGTCAGGCCCTGGTCCAGCGCCTGCTGGCCGAGGCTGGCCGAGACCTGCGTCTGGGAGATCAGCTTGAGCTCGATGGGCAGAGCGCCGATGCGCAGGCTCTCGGCGAGGTCCTGGGTGTCCTGCACGCTGCCGATGCCGTTGATCTGCGCGCCCGTGCGGCCGTCGATCCCCTCCGGGTTCTCGGCGAAGTCGATCGTCGCCAGCGAGACGATCTTGTTGTCGAGCGTGATCGCGAAGCGCTGGAAGGCCTGCTCGCGCGGGGTGCCGGGCGGCAGCAGCTGGTTGGCGCCGCGCTGGGCCTCGCGCTTGGTGGCGGCCGCGAACGCCTTGCGCCCCGTGTCGGTGAACTGCATCGACACGATCGGCTCCTGGGTCTGCTGGTCGGTCGCCGCCTCGGGGCTGGTGACCTCCGCGCCCGAGAGCTCGGAGTCGTCCTCGAGCACGAAGTAGCGCTTGATCCGCGCGGGCTGGTTCCTTGCCCGCTCGGCCTCCACGACCACGATCCCCTGCGGCACCTTGAGCACCTGGCTGCCCGGCGGCGGCCCGCCGTCGCCGAGCGCGCGCAGCTCCTTCGCGCACTCCGTGTCCTTGGCGTACTTTCGGGTGCCGGGGTCGCCGCGCGGCTCGTAGTCGGACAGCAGCTCCTTGCACGACGCGTCCGGCCCGGCGACCAGCTTCTTGTCGGGGCCGAAGAGGTAGTACTTGTCCTTCGACGAGTCGTTCTGCCGGTCGGCCTGCTCGGGGGTCAGGTTGCGCGGGTTGTCCGGCGGCAGGTCGGTCTTCTCCGCCTTGGGCTTGGACTTCGAGGCCAACGAGACCGCGTCGTACAGCGCGCGGGAGCCCGCGAAGGGCGAGTCGGGCCCGCGGTCGCCGAGGATGTTCGGCTCCCAGTCGTAGAACTGCAGCTGGGCGGTGGTGCCCACCTGTTCGATCGCGCGGTCGGCGTTGTCCACGTCGGGCAGGCCGATCGAGATCTGGTTGGCGCCCGCCTGCTGGATCTCCGGCTCGGAGACGCCGAGGGCGTCGGTGCGCTTGCGGATGGTGGTGATCGCGTCCTGGACCGCCTCGGGCGTGACCTGCGGCACCTTCGGCGTGGGCCGCGCCTCGTAGACCAGCTCGACGCCGCCGCGAAGATCCAGGCCGAGCACCGTCGGCTTCGACAGCGGCGTCCCCGGGATGATCACCAGCAGGGCGAGGACGACCAGCACGATCGTCGCCCCGAGGATCGAGAGGTTGCGGGTGCGGGAGGTCACCTGGGGGTCAACACCAGCAGAAGTCCGCCGTCCTCGTCGTAGGCGGGGAAGATGTCGGCCTTCGCCGGCTCCGGCCGGTCGCCTTCGGCGTGCACCACGACGGCCTTGTCGAGGACCCGCACGCCCCACTCCAGCGCCGTCGAGATGTGATCGTCGCCGTTCTCGAACTCGAGCCCGAGCACCTCACGGGCGTCACGGCCGATCACGTCGAGATCGCCGAGCCCGGTGAGCTCGCGCACCCCACGCCCGGTGCCGATCAGCCGGCCCTCCTGGTCGCAGACGAAGAAGGCCGCGTTGGGGGCCGGGTAGTAGTCGTCGAGCAACTCGAACAGAAAGCCGAAACCGCATCGCTTACAGGCCTTGGGGCGGTTCTGGAACCCGGCGGTGCGCTCGGTGCCGAGGCTGCGCTCGCCGCAGTTGGGACAGATGAAGTTCGGCACAGCCGCTAAGGGTAGGCGAGGCGCCCCGTTGGCTAGAACAGGCCGCCACCGGGCCGTTCGAGCCCCACGTGGGCCCACGCGCGATCGGTGGCCACGCGGCCCCGCGGGGTGCGCATGATGAAGCCCGAGCGCAGCAGGAACGGCTCCAGCACGTCCTCGATCGTGTCCGGCTCCTCCCCCACCGAGATCGCCAGCGTGGACAGCCCCACGGGGCCGCCGCCGAACTTCTCGCACAGCGCCCGCAGCACGTCGCGGTCCAGGCGGTCGAGGCCGGCCTCGTCGACCTCGAGCAGGGCCAGGGCCTCCTCGGCGGTCTTGGCGTCGATCACGCCCCGGCCGCGCACCTCGGCGTAGTCGCGCACGCGCTTGAGCAGCCGGTTGGCCACCCGGGGCGTCCCGCGCGAGCGCGACGCGATGATCTCGGCGCCGGCCGGGTCGATCTCCGTATCGAGGATCGCCGCCGAGCGCGTGACGATCCGGCCCAGCTCCTCGGGCTCGTAGAGCTCGAGCCGCAGGGTCACCCCGAAGCGGTCGCGCAGCGGCGTGGTCAGCAGGCCGGAGCGGGTGGTGGCCCCGATCATCGTGAAGGACGGCAGGTTGAGCGTCACGATCCGCGCGCCCGCCCCCTGGCCGACCGTGATCGGCAGCTGGCGGTCCTCCATCGCCGGGTAGAAGGTCTCCTCCAGCGCGCGCGGGAGGCGGTGGATCTCGTCGACGAAGAACACGCTGCGCGGCTCGAGCGAGGTGAGCTGGGAGGCGACGTCGCCCTTGCGCTCGAAGGCGGGGCCCGACGCGAGCTGGATCGGCACGCCCAGCTCTTCGGCGACGATCAGCGCCAGCGAGGTCTTGCCCAGCCCCGGCGGTCCGGCCAGCAGCACGTGGTCGAGCGCCTCGTCGCGGGCCCGGGCGGCCTCGACGAACACCTGCAGCTGCTCCTTGACCGCCTTCTGGCCGACGAAGTCTTCCAGCCGGCGGGGGCGCAGCGAGCGGTCGAGCTCCTCCTCGCCGCCCTCGGGCTCGGGGTCCTGGAGCCGCTCGACGCCGGGTGTGCGGATCCCGCTCACGCCACCGCCCTCAGCGCCTCGGCGAGCAGATCCTCGGGCGTGTCGCCGCTGACGCCCTCGAGCATCTCGTCGGCCTCGGCGGGCTGGAAGCCGAGCCCGACCAGGCCCTCGTGCGCGAGCGCGCGCGGGTCGTCGGAGTCGGTCCCGCGGCGGACGACGATCTGCTCGGCCACCGCGCCGGCCACCTTCTCGCGCAGCTCCACGATGATCCGCTCGGCGGTGCGCTTGCCGATCCCGGGCGCGGCCTGAAAGCGCGCCGCGTCGCCGGCGGCGATGGCCGCGGTCAGCTCGCTGGCCGAGCCGCCGCTGAGCACCGCGAGGGCGACCTTGGGGCCGACCCCCTGCACGCCCACCAGCATCAGGAACAGGTCGCGCTCGGCGTCGGACGCGAAGCCGTAGAGCTGGATGGCGTCATCGCGCATCACCAGGTGCGAGAGCAGGAGCACCTCCCGCCCCTTGGCGGGCACCGAGCGCATGGTCTCCGCGGAGACCGCCAGCCGGTAGCCCACGCCCGCGCTCTCCACGACGACCTCGTCCGGCCCCTTGGAGAGGACCTCGCCCCGGACCGAGGCGATCATGACGGCACCGCCGCGCGCAGGGGCGCGCCGTTGGCGTGGCAGACCGCCACCGCGAGGGCGTCGGCGGCGTGGTCGGGCTCGGGAGGCTCGGGCAAGGACAGCAGGGTGCCAACCATGCGCTGAACCTGGGCCTTGTCGGCCGCGCCGCTCCCGCACACTGCGCTCTTTACGGCCTGCGGCGTGTACGAGAAGCAGGGAATCCCGTGCATCCCGGCGCCCAGCAGCACCACGCCCCTGGCCTGGCCGACGGCGAAGGCGCTGCGGGCGTTCTGGCCGAAGTAGAGCTCCTCGATGGCCACGGCGTCGGGCCGATGCGCGGAGATGAGGTCGCACACGCGTGCGTGGATGCGCGCGAGGCGGCGCTCCAGCGGCTCGCCCGAGCCCGTGCCGATCACGCCGCCGTCCAGGGCGCCCATCGTGCCGCGCTGGGAGACCACCACGCCGTAGCCGGTGTTGGCGGTGCCGGGATCGATGCCGAGAACGACCACCATCGCCCTGATTCTGCGGTGGCGTGCGGATGCCTTCCCCGGTGTAGGTTGCGCTCAGGCATGCCCCGCCTGCTCGCAGTGGCGCTGTTCTCACTGGCGCTTGCGTGCGCGCTGCCCTCCGCGGCCGCCGCCCAGGGCGGCAGCTTCCCGCGCGGCTTCCTCTGGGGCACCGCCGTCGCCGGCTTCCAGACCGAGATGGGCGGCACCCCGTCCAACCGCGACCGCGGCTCGGACTGGTGGACCTGGAGCCACGACCGCGGCAACATCGCCGAGGGGCGAGTGAGCGGCGACCTGCCCGAGCGGGGCCCGGGCCACTGGCGGCGCTGGCGCGGGGACGTCGACCTGGCCGCGCGGCGCCTGCACTCCAACGCCTTCCGCATGTCGATCGAGTGGAGCCGGATCTTCCCCCGCTCGACGCGAGGCATCGAGACCGGCCGCAACATCTCCCGCTCCGAGCTGCGGCGGCTCGACCGGCGGGCCAACCGCCGGGCGCTGCGCCCACTACGCCGCGGTCATCCGCCGAGCCCGCCGCCGCGGGATGAAGGTGCTGGTGACCGTCAACCACTTCACGCTGCCCAACTGGATCCACGACTCGATCAACTCGCGCCGGGCGCTGGAGGGCCGCGACCCCGACGGGCCGCTGCCGCGCTTCGACCGCCCGGCGGGCTGGCTCGACCCCGACACCGTCGACGAGTTCCGCAAGTACTCCGCCTACCTGGCCTGGCGGCTCGGCCGCCTGGTCGACATCTGGACGCCGATCAACGAGCCGCTGGTGGTCGCCACCAACGGCTACGCCAACGTGCCCGGGCGTGATCGGCGGCTTCTTCCCGCCCGGCGCGTTCAGCTTCACCGGCGCCATCACCGCCGTCCTGAACCTCGAGCGGGGCAACGACGCCGCCTACGACGCGATCAAGCGCTGGGACCGCCGCTCGCGCGTCGGGCTGGTCCAGAACCTGGTGGCGTTCACGCCCGCGAACCCGTCGAGCGACGCCGACCGCCGCGGCGCGGTCAACGCGGACTACCTGTTCAACCGGCTGTTCATCAACGCGGTGGTGCGCGGCCGCGTGGACCGCAACGCCAACGGGACGATCGAGCCGAACGAGGTGCGCCGTGGCTGGCGGCGCAAGGCCGACTTCGTCGGCGTGAACTACTACTTCCGCGGCCGCGTGCAGGGACTGCCGGTGTCGCTGTCCACCCGCATCCCGGTGCTCGACTTCCTGCCCCAGACCGACTACCGCACGCCGCAGAAGCCGACCTCGCCGCCCTGCCCCACCGAGTGCAGCGAGTTCGGCAACGAGATCTACCCCGAGGGTCTGCGCACCGTGCTGGGCACCGCCGGGCGCTTCGGCCTGCCGGTGATCATCACCGAGAACGGCCTGGCCGACGCCGACGACGACCAGCGCACCTCCCATCTGATCCGCCACCTGCGCGTGCTGCGCCAGGCGATGGCCGACCGCGTCGCGCGCGTCCAGGGCTACCTGCACTGGTCGCTGTACGACAACTTCGAGTGGTCGGCGGGCTACTACCCGCGCTTCGGCCTGTTCAGGATCGGCCCGGGGCTCCGGCGCGAAGCGCGGCCCAGCGCCAACGTGTTCGCGCGCATCGCGCGTCGCAACCGCGTCCCCTAGGCCACGCGCTCCAGCACCTCGGCGTCCACGTCGAAGTTGGCGTGCACGGAGGCCACGTCGTCGTGCTCCTCGAGCGTGTCGATCAGCCGCATGAGCCGCTTGGCGTCGTCTTCCTCCACCGGCGTCCGGGTGGTGGGGCGCATGGCCAGCTCCGCGGAGTCGAGCTCGACGCCGGCGCCCTCCAGCGCCTCGCGCACCGCCGTGAACTCCGACGGGCCGGTGACGATCTCGAACACGTCGTCGTCGAGCGAGACGTCCTCGGCCCCGGCCTCGATCGCCGGCAGCAGGTCGTCCTCGGAGTGCTTGGAGGCGTCGACCACCAGCTCGCCCTTCTTCTCGAAGATCCAGGCCACCGAGCCGGGCTCGCCGAGCGAGCCTCCGCTGGAGGTGAAGGCGTGGCGCACCTCCGAGCCGGTGCGGTTGCGGTTGTCGGTCAGCGCCTCGACCAGCAGCGCCACCCCGCCCGGGCCGTAGCCCTCGTAGGTCACGGACTCGATCGCCTCGGCGTCCTTGTCGGCGCCGGTGCCCTTGGCGATCGCGCGCTCGATGTTGTCCTTGGGCATGCGCGCGTCCTTGGCCTTCTGCACGGCCAGCGCGAGCGCCGGGTTGCCGTCGACGTCTCCCCCACCCTCGCGGGCGGCCACCTGGATCGCGCGCGCCAGCTTGGTGAAGGCGGCGCCGCGCTTGGCGTCGACGGCCTTCTTCTTGTGCTTGATCGATGCCCACTTGGAGTGACCGGACATCAGACGAACGAACCTCCCGTCGCGCTGCAGCTCCGTGCCGTCCACGGTGATCGAGCCGCCCTGGCGCAGGTCGCACACCATGTCCCAGTGCACGGCCGAGTCGTTCTTGCCACCCGACTCGGGGTAGGCCATGCCGATCGCCAGGTGCACCGTCCCGCCGATCTTCTCGTCGAGCAGGATCTCCTTGGTGCCGGTGGCGATGCCGTAGTTGGTGCCGATGCCCAGCTCGCCCGAGGGTGCGGGCGCCCTCGTCGGTGTCGAGCGTCTCCAGCAGGAACTCCTCGCCCTGCTCGGCGGAGGCGTCCACCACCCGGCCGTCCTCGAACTTGAACCTGACGCCGCCGACCTCGCGGCCGCCGTAGGTGGCCGGGAACGAGAACGACACCTCGCCGTTGACCGAGTCCTCGACCGGACCGGTGAAGAACTCGCCGTCGGGCATGTTGTGCTCGCCCGTGCAGGGGATCCAGTGGCGGCCGGCCACGCCGAGCGTGATGTCGGTGCCGGGGCCCTTGATGTGGACCTCCTCCTTGCCCTCGATCCAGTCGGCCAGCCGGTTGACCTCGTCGGACTGGCGCTGCCAGGCGGTGACCGGGTCGCCGTCGTTGACCAGGCAGGCCTCGTAGTAGAAGTCCTCGTAGGCGCTCAGCGACATGCCCGCCTCGCCCGCGTAGTTGTGGGTCGGGAACAGGGTCAGCGCCCAGCGGTGCTCGCCGGCGGCGGCGCGGCGCATCGAGGTCTCCATCAGCGGCTTGCGCGCTCGCTGGGTGCGGGCCTGCTTGGCCGGGTCGACCTTCGACAGCTCGCGCGAGTTGGCGTCGGCCATGATCGCGATGCGCACGTCGGTGTTCTCGACGGCCCACTTGGAGGTCGGCGGCACCCAGTCGAGCTGCTCGTCGGAGGCCAGCTCGTAGAAGGCGGACGAGGCGCCCTCGGTGCTGAGCTGCATGATCGGCAGCCCGCCGGCGCGCAGCACCTCCTCGTAGACGGCCTGCACCAGAGGCTCGGCGGTGGTGGTCGACTGGATCAGGCAGACGTCGCCCTTCTCGACCTTGGTCGAGTAGCGGACGAGGATCTGGGCGAGGGCGTCGGCGCGGTGGTCTCTCATGGGTGGCCTCCGTTTAGCACGAAGCGGTGGAAGCTCGCGTCGCCCGCCAGCTCGGGGTGGAAGGCCACGGCGACGATGTTGCCCTGGCGCACGGCGACCGGGTGGCCGTCGACCTCGGCGAGCACCTCGACGTCCTCGCCGTGCTCCTCCACGAACGGCGCGCGGATGAACACGCCCCGCACGGGCCCGAATGCCCTCCACGTCCAGGTCGGCCTCGAAGGAGCGGACCTGGCGGCCGAAGGCGTTGCGGCGCGCGGTCACGTCGAGCAGGCCGAGATGCTCGCGGTCGAGCATGATCAGCCCGGCGCATGTGCCCAGCGTCGGCGTGCCCGACCGCACCAGGTCGCGCAACGGCTCGGCCAGGTGCTCGCGCTCGATGCCCAGCGTCATCGTCGTCGACTCGCCGCCGGGGATCACCGATGGCGTCGAGGCCCTCGAGGTCCTCGGCGGTGCGGACGTCGCGCGGCACGGCGCCCAGCTCGCGCAGCAGGCGGGCATGGGCCTCGAAGCCGCCCTGGAGCGCCAGGACGCCGACGGTCTTGGGGCTCACCAGCCGCGCGTCTGAAGCACGGCGCCGTCGGCCTCGACGGCGGACATCTCGAGCCCGGGCATGGCGGCGCCCAGGTCACGCGAGGCGGCGGCGATGCGCTCGGCGTCCTCGTAGTGGGTGGTGGCCTCGACCACGGCCTTGGCCACCCGCTCGGGGTCCTCGGCCTTGAAGATGCCCGAGCCGACGAACACGCCCTCGGCGCCGAGGCGCATCATCAGCGCGGCGTCGGCCGGCGTGGCCACGCCGCCGGCGGAGAAGAGCACGACGGGCAGGCGGCCCGCGGCGGCGACCTCGCGCACGAGCTCCAGCGGCGCCTGCAGCTCCTTGGCGGCGCTCGCGAGCTCGGTCGGGTCGGCGCTCGTCAGGCGGCGGATCTCGCCGCCGATCAGGCGCAGGTGGCGCACCGCCTCGACCACGTTGCCGGTGCCGGCCTCGCCCTTGGAGCGGATCATCGCGGCGCCCTCGGCGATGCGGCGCAGGGCCTCGCCCAGGTTGGTGGCGCCGCAGACGAACGGCACGTCGAAGGCCCACTTGTCGATGTGGTTGGCCTCGTCGGCGGGCGTGAGGACCTCGGACTCGTCCACGTAGTCGACCTCGAGCGCCTGGAGCACCTCGGCCTCGACGTAGTGCCCGATGCGGGCCTTGGCCATCACCGGGATGGTCACCGCGGCCTGGATCTCCTCGACCTTGGTCGGGTCGGCCATGCGGGCCACGCCACCGGCCGTGCGGATGTCAGCGGGGACACGCTCCAGCGCCATCACCGAGGCGGCCCCCGCGGCCTCGGCGACACGGGCCTGCTCGGCATCGACCACGTCCATGATCACGCCGCCCTTGAGCATCTCGGCGAGGCCCGACTTGACCCGGAAGGTGGCGGTGTCCTTCACCCCACCGATGGTAGCCGTGCTACTTGAGCTTGAACGCCCGGATCCGGTCCGCGTAGGCGGACTCGTCCAGCGCGTAGACCCCGTACGCAAGGGCCTGCACCAAACTCAGGAGGGCCGCGTGCGAGCGAACGTAGGCAGGGCTGTTGGACGAGTAGAAGAGGCGGTGGTCGGCGAGCTTGGCCACTTCGGACAACGTGGCGTCAGCGATCGCCACCGTCGCCGCCCGGCGGTTGCGCGCCAGCTTGGTTGCCCGGACCACGAGCGGGTGCGGGCGTCCGGCGGAGAAGCCCACCAGCACGGTGTTCTCGTCGACCCTTCCGAGGCGCGCCAAGCCTTCCTGCGACGGCGACGCAACCACTTCCGCGCGCAGGTCGAGCAGCATCAGAAGGTGGCGCAGATAGGAGGCGAAGAAGGCCATCTGGTCGGTGCCGCAGAGCACGGTCCGCTCGGCTCGGGAGATGAGGTCGACCACCGCGGCGACCTCGTCGCGGTCGATCTTGCGGGCGGTCTCCTCGACGTTGACGTGATCGGCGGCGAGCACCGCTTCGAACTCCGTCTGGTCGATGGGAAACAGCGGCGGGTTCGACGGCTCGGCGGCTGACGGCGCCGTTGCCGTTCTCGCGGGCCCGGCGGTACTCGTCTCGCGCGGACGCCTGAAGCTCGGGGAAGCCCTCGAAGCCCAGCGCCTGAGCGAAGCGGACCACGGTCGAGCTTGAGGTGTTAGCGCGGCGGGCGAGCTCCTCGGCAGTGTGAAAGGCGGTCTCGTCGAGGTGATCGACGATGTATTGCCCCACGTCCTTCTGCGACCGGGAGAACTCGTCGAAGCGCTGACGGATCTCGTCGGAGAGCGTGAGGGCGGTTCCTGAGCGCGCCACGGACCTGGGATTCGCCCGCGGCGGCGCCGTTCCTTCCCAACACCCTCACCCCCACAGCTTCCAGGGCGCGTCGCCGCTCCTCCACATGTCGTTGAGGGCGATCGCGTCCTTGTAGGTGTCCATGCAATCCCAGAACCCCGTATGGCGAAAGGCCCTGAGCTCCCCGTCCTGGGCAAGCCCCTCGAGCGGCTCGCGCTCGAGCACGGAGGACTCGCTGAAGTAGGCGAAGGCGCCCGGCTCGAACACGAAGAAGCCGCCGTTGATCCAATGATCGAGCCGCGGCTTCTCCTGGAAGCCCTCCACGCGGTCCTCCCCATCGAGCTCGGCGACCCCGAACTGCAGCTGCGGTCTCACGACGGTCATGCTGGCCAGCCCGCCGTGCTCGTGATGAAAGGAGACGAGCCGCGCGAGATCGATGTCGGCCACGCCATCGGCATAGGTCGCGCAGAAGGTCCGGGCGCCGAGTCGATCCTCCAGCAGCTTGAGACGGCCGCCGGTGGGCGTGTCGAGACCGGTGTCCACGCACTCGACCTCCAGCCCCGGTGGCCAGGACTCCTGCGAGACGAAGTGCTGGATCTGGTCCCCCTTGTAGCCAAGGCACAGCACGAAGCGGCGAAAGCCCTGGGTCGCGTAGAGCTGCATGACATGCCAGAGGATGGGCCGGCCACCGATCTCGACCAGGGGCTTCGGGATGGCCTCCGCGTGCTCGGTCAGGCGGGTTCCGCGTCCGCCGCAGAGGATGGTGACGGCAGGCGGGTTCGCGATCGCTGTCATCGCCCGAGACTATTGCTGCGGAGGGCCGCTAGACCCCTTCGCGCCGCAAGACGAAGGCGAGCGTCCGCAGGAGGATCTACCCGGGCCACGCGTTGGCGCCAGCCTTTGACTGGCCTTGCGCGCCTCGATCTCAAGCGAAGCGTGAGAGCTCCACTCCCTTCCCCTATCGTCGGCGGGTGTCGCCGGCCAGGCCGGACATCCCACTCACCGTCGTGGGGGGCTACCTCGGCGCGGGCAAGACCACGCTGGTCAACCGGCTGCTGAGCGACCCCGGCGGACGGCGCATCGCGGTGCTGGTCAACGACTTCGGCGCGATCAACGTCGACGCTGACCTGATCGACTCACAGGCCGGCGAGACCATCAGCCTCACCAACGGCTGCGTCTGCTGCAGCATGGGCGGTGAGCTGCTGTTCCAGCTCGCGGGACTGCGCGACCGCGACGACCCGCCCGAGCACATCGTGATCGAGGCCAGCGGGGTCGGCGACCCGGCGGCGATCTCGATGTACGGCGACGTGCCTGGGTTCCGGCGCGACGGGACCATCGTCGTGGTCGACGGCTCCGCCCCGACCCACCGAGACGCCGACGTGGAGCTCCAGGTGGAGGACCAGCTGCGCTCGGCCCACCTGATCGTGCTCAACAAGAGCGACCTGGCCTCGCGCGATGCCCTCGATGAGCGCCGGGAGGGGCTCGAGGGCATGGGCCGCTTCGCGGAGGTGCTCGAGACCTCGTATGCCGACGTGCCCACCGAGGTACTGCTGGGAGCGCGCCGGGGCGAGGACGGCAGCGAGCCCGAGCACCGCCACGGCAGCCACCCCGACTACGCCACTTGGAGCTGGTCCGGCTCCGAGCCGCTGAGCGGGAAGGGGCTGACCGAGCTACTGCCCGGCCTGCCCCCCGGCGTCCTGCGCGGCAAGGGCTTCCTACACCTGCGAGAAGAGCCCGGCGAGCGCTTCGAGTTCCAGCTGGTGGGCCGCTCGTGGCACATCAAGCGGCTCGGCTC
>CAWJPU010000013.1:0-376504 GCA_963844805.1 uncultured Thermoleophilaceae bacterium | reverse complement strand
GCGACAGCGCGCACAGCACCGAGGCGACCCCGAAGGCGCTCATGCCGCCCAGGAACACCTTCTTGCGCCCGAAGCGGTCGGCCATGCCGCTGCCCAGCAGCAGCAGGCCGGCAAAGGCCACCAGGAAGGCGTCGAGCACCCACTGGAGCTCGGCGGTGCCCGCGTCGAGGTCCTCCGAGATCGCCGGCAGGGCCACGTTCACGATCGTCATGTCGACCGCGCTGACGAACATGGCCCCGCAGACCACGGCCAGACCACGGTCGCGTCGGCTCACGCGCTGTACCCTCCCATTTCTTCGAATGGCCGAGCTGAATCTCGTTCTCATGGGACCGCCCGGTGCGGGCAAGGGCACCCAGGCCGAGCGCCTGGTCGATGACTTCGACCTGCCCTACTACGCGACCGGCGACATCCTCCGCGCCGCGGTGGAGGAGGGGTCCGACCTGGGCAAGGAGGCAAAGCAGTACATGGACGAGGGCGACCTCGTGCCCGACGAGCTGATCTGCCGGGTGATCATGGAGCGGCTGGACTCCGGCGAGGCCGAGGACGGCTTCCTGCTGGACGGCTTTCCCCGCACGGTGGGCCAGGCGGAGACGCTCCAGAAGGCCCTCGACGACCGCAACCGCCGCCTCACCGCCGCGCTGCTGATCGACGTGGACGACGACGAGGTGGTCCGCCGGCTGTCCGGGCGGCGGATCTGCAAGAAGAACGGCCACGTCTACCACCTGGAGTTCGACCCGCCGAAGAACCCCGACGCCTGCGATCAGGACGGCTCGCGGCTCATCCAGCGCGACGACGACAAGGAGGAGACCGTCCGCAAGCGGCTGGATGTCTACCACGAGCAGACCGAGCCGCTGGTCGAGTTCTACGATGACAAGGGGCTGCTGCGCCATTTCGACGGCAAGCGCCCACAGGACGACGTGAACGGCCACATCCGGGCCACGCTCGCCACCCTGCGGCTGGAGGCCGAGCTCTGATGGTCATCCTCAAGACGCCGGAGGAGATCGAGAAGATCGCCGCCTCGGGGCGGGTTCTGGCCAAGACGCCACCGGCTGCTGCGCTCCAAGGCGCGCCCGGGCGTGAGCACGCGGCGAGCTCGACGAGGCGGCCGAGCGCTTCATCCTCTCCCAGGGCGCCCAGCCCGTCTTCAAGGGCTACAAGGGCTTCCCGGGCTCCATCTGCGCCTCGCCCAACTCGATGGTGGTTCACGGCATCCCGGGCTCCTACCGGCTCAAGCGCGGCGACGTGCTGTCGGTGGACGTGGGGGTGGAGCTGGACGGCTGGGTCTCCGACGCCGCGGTCACCCTGCCGATCGGCAAGGTCACGCCCGTCGCCCAGCGCCTGCTGACCTCCACCCGCGCCTCGCTGTACGACGCGGTGGAGCAGTGCCGCGCCGGCAACCGCCTCGGCGACGTGTCCCATGCGGTCCAGTCCCGGGTGGAGGGCGACGGCTTCGCCGTGATCCGCTCCCTGGTGGGCCACGGGGTGGGCCGCTCCATGCACGAGGACCCCCAGATCCCCAACTTCGGGGACCCCGGCACCGGCCGGCCGCTGGAGGAGGGCATGGTGCTGGCCGTGGAGCCGATGGTCAACGCCGGCGGAGCCGGCGTGCGGATGGGCTCCGACGGGTGGGCGGTGTACGCCCAAGATGGCTCACTTGCAGCGCATTTCGAGCACACGGTGGCCATCACGGCCGAGGGTCCGCGGATCCTCACCCCCTGGGACGACGAGGCGCCGGAGCAGGCGCAGCCGGCAGCCCCTGCCGCATCCGCCTGAGAGGGCATCGAGCGGCGGTGATCCCTACCTCTGGTGGGACCGGCGGCCGGCCAACGCCCGGCCTGCGCCCGGTGCGCTATTGCTATATTCAACCGTTGGCGCTCAGCCGTCTCCTGGGCTCTGCGCCGTACCTCTTTGTAGTACCAACGAAAGCGGAGCGATGAAGGTCCGAGCCTCGGTCAAGCCCATGTGCGAGAAGTGCAAGGTGATTCGCCGTGGAGGCGCCGTGCTCGTGATCTGTCAGAACCCCCGCCACAAGCAGAGGCAAGGCTGAATTGGCACGGATCGCAGGCGTAAACATCCCGCTCAACAAGCGCGTCGAGGTCGGGCTCACCTACATCTACGGGGTGGGTGACTCGAAGGCGCGCGTGGTGCTCCAGCGCGCCGGGGTCGACCCCGACACCTACGTCAAGGACCTCACCGACGACGAGGTGCTCAAGCTGCGCGACGCGATCGACCAGGAGATGGTCGAGGGCGACCTGCGCCGCGACCAGTCGCAGAACGTCAAGCGGCTGATGGAGATCGGCGCCTACCGCGGACTGCGCCACCGGCGCGGCCTGCCCGTCAACGGCCAGCGCACCAAGACCAACGGCCGCACCCGCAAGGGCCCGCGCAAGATGCAGATCGCCGGCAAGAAGAAGGTGAAGAAGTGAAGCGGCGCGATGAGCAGCGCATGGCTGCGTCCTCGGTCGCTCGCGTGCCGAGCACGCGTCGCTCCCTGCGTCCTTGCCCTGCTCGCTCCTCGCACCGCTTCGGCGTTGCTGGCGAAGAGGTGAGTGGCTGATGGCTCAGCAGCGCCCGGGGCGTCCCCGGGGCCGGCGGCGGGTGCGCAAGAACGTGCCCTTCGGCCAGGCCCACATCAAGACCAGCTTCAACAACACGATCGTGGCCCTCACCGACCGCGAGGGCAACGTGATCGCGTGGGAGTCCGCCGGCGGCGCCGGCTTCAAGGGCTCGCGCAAGTCCACCCCGTTCGCCGCGCAGGTGACCGCCGACGCCGCGGCCAAGAAGGGCATGGAGCAGGGCCTCCAGAAGGTCGAGGTCTTCGTCAAGGGCCCCGGCTCGGGCCGCGAGACCGCCATCCGCTCCCTCACCGCCGCGGGACTGGAGGTCACCAGCATTCGCGACGTCACCCCGCAGGCCCACAACGGCTGCCGCCCGCGCAAGCGGAGGAGGGTCTGATGGCGCGCGACTCCGGGCCCCAGTGCAAGCAGTGCCGCCGCGAGGGCCAGAAGCTGTTCCTCAAGGGCGAGCGCTGCCTGACCGACAAGTGCGCGATCGAGCGCCGCAACTACCCGCCGGGCGACCACGGCCGTGGCCGCTCCCGCCAGTCGGAGTACCGCGTGCAGCTGCGCGAGAAGCAGAAGACCCGCCGCTACTACGGCGTGCTCGAGAAGCAGTTCCGCAACTACTACGACAAGGCGTCGAGGCAGCCGGGCGTGACCGGCGAGAACCTGCTGCGCCTCCTCGAGGCGCGGCTGGACAACGTGCTGGTGCGGCTCGGCTTCGCCGGCTCGCGCCGCCAGGCCCGCCAGCTGATCCTCCACGGCCACTGGACCGTGAACGGCAAGCGCGTGGACATCCCCTCGTACCAAGTGCGCGCCAACGACGTCATCGCCTTCAAGAACGGCTCGGGGGCAGAGCCGGTGGTGCGCGACGCCACCGAGCTGACCTCGGCCGTGCCGGCGTGGCTGCAGGCCGACCACGACGGGCTGACGGCGAAGGTGCTCCGGCACCCGGAGCGCGACGAGATCGCGACCCCGGTGCAGGAGCAGCTCATCGTCGAGCTCTACTCGAAGTAGGACATCAGCGCACCCTGGTGGTGCGCGCCCGACAAGAAGGAATCGCCTCCCCCAATGATCGAGTTTCAGACCCCCACCATCTCCACCGACACCGTCGAGGACAACCGTGGCTCGTTCACCATCGAGCCGCTGGACCGCGGCTTCGGCTACACGTTCGGCAACTCGCTCCGCCGCGTGCTGCTGAGCTCGCTCGCCGGCGCGGCCGTGACCAGCGTCCGCATCGAGGGCGTGGCCCACGAGTTCTCGACCATCCCCGGGGTCACCGAGGACGTGACGGACATCGTCCTCAACCTCAAGGAGATCGTCTGCCGGATGCACTCCGACGCCGCCGAGATCGAGGCGCCGCTGGTGGTCACCGGCCCGGGCGAGATCACCGCGGGTGACATCGACCTGCCCTCGGGCGTCGAGGTCCTGAACCCCGAGACCCACATCGCCACGCTCGAGAAGAAGACCAAGCTCGAGATCTACCTGACCATCGGCCACGGCCGCGGCTACTCCCCGGCGGAGGACAACAAGACCGCCGACCAGCCGATCGGCGTGATCCCGATCGACTCGATCTTCTCGCCGGTCAAGCGCGTGGCCTATGAGGTCGAGGCTGCCCGTGTCGGGCAGCGGACCGACTACGACAAGCTGCACCTCGACATCGAGACCGACGGATCGGTCGATCCCCAGGCCGCCCTGCGCGAGGCCGCGGAGATCCTCATCAAGTACCTGGCGATCTTCACCGAGCCCGAGCGCGTCGACGCCCTGCGCGAGCAGGGCGCGGGCCTCGTGGGCGACGGCGACCTGGCCGGCGTGGCCGGGATCGGCGCCGCCGGCGGTGGCCGCTCGGCCGACGGGATGGACGACATCCTGATCGAGGAGCTCGAGCTGGGCGTCCGCTCCTACAACTGCCTCAAGCGCGCGGGCGTGCAGACGGTCGGCGACCTGGTGCAGAAGTCGGAGTCCGAGCTCAACGCGATCCCGAACTTCGGCCGCAAGTCCATCGAGGAGGTCAAGGAGACCCTCGAGGCGCGCGGGCTGAACCTGCGCCCCGCGTAGTCTCCGAGGCCGGGCCATGCGTCACCGCAAGCAAAAGGGCAAGCTCTCCCGCGACGCCTCGCACCGCAAGGCGCTGATGATGAACCTCTCGCGGGAGGTCATCGAGCACGAGCGCATCCAGACCTCCGAGGCCAAGGCCAAGGCGGTCAAGCCCGAGCTGGAGCGGCTGATCACGCTGGCCCGGCGCGGCGACGCCCACGCCCGCCGGCAGGCGATGGCCCGGCTCGGCCAGGACAAGTTCGTGGTCTACAAGCTGTTCGAGGAGCTGGCGCCGCGCTACGCGGACCGAGACGGCGGGTACACCCGGATCCTGAAGCTGGGCCCCCGCCGCTCGGACTCCACCGAGATGGTCTTCCTCGAGCTGGTCTAGTCCGGCGCCCTAGGAGCCCAGGTCCCGGGCCGCTTCCTCGAAGTGGCCCATCGCCCGCGCGAGGGCGTTGCCCGTGACGGCGGGGACCGTTCCCGACCTGTCCACGATCATCGCGCTCCGGGTCTGGAGGCGCTCGAACTCTTCGGAGCGCCCGATCTCATCGAGCGCCTCTGCTTCCCCGTGAAGGAGCACGAAGCCACCGAGGTCGCCTCCGTGCGGCCCGAGGAAATAGGCCTCGAAGCCCTCGATCTTGCCGTCCTGCTGGAGCTGGCCGTAGTACGCGATCGCCTCGTTGAAGACCTCCACAGCCTTCGTCTCGCGGCCGCGCACCACCTCACCCCAACCGATGAACAACGCGTCGTCAGCCATGGCGGACCTCCTGGGTGCGGGTACGTGCCGACCGTAACCCAACGATGCGGCGGGCGCCAGGCGGCCGTTTGCGAGGCCCTTCCCGCCGGCGCCCAGGAGGATGGGGTCCATCCTCCTGGTCACGTAGGCGAGGCGGCGCTACGCGGCCCTGCGGAGCGACCGGACGGGCTCGTCCAGGTCGACGATCACCGCCACCCGCCGCTCGGTCCACTTGAGCATTACGCTGCGCTCCCGCGGCTCGAACTCGTCGGGCATCGGCAGCCCCTGGCGCTCCACCAGCTCACGTACATAGGCCTCTACGCGCTCTCGATCCTCCACGGGCGACATGCTCGCGGTTGCCGGTCGCCGGTCCGTCGGGCTCGCTGCCAGCTCGAGCGCGCGTGGAGCGCATGGTCGACCGTCTCTGGGCGGCCGCGGCGCTCGGTGACCAGGGCGCGTCGCCAGCGCCGCGGCGAGCCCAGCCCGCCGCCGATGCTCGAGCACTGGAGCCAGCGCGGCGTGAGTGCGAGCGCGAGTTCGTCACCCGCCGCAGCGTAGCTGGGGGGTCAGGGCTGGGCCGCTTCCTGCACGGCGGCTTCCTGCAAGAAATCGTGCAATGTGCAGGAGTTTCGCTTGATAGAACGACGCCCTCATTGACGCCGAGTCGCCGTTGCCTCCGGGCGCGGCGAGCGGGGGACCCGATGCGGACTGGTCCGCAGGGGCGAATCGTAAGGCCGAGGGGCCGAGCGTAGCGCGAGCCGCGAGCCCGACAGCTAACCCCGCAGGCGCGAAGTCGACAAAAACGAGAGGCGGTTTTGGACTTGCAGAGGGACCTGGGCTCCCCGGACGTTTGGGAGCAGTCACTTCAACGCTCCCGTGCGCGCCGCGCGGCGGCTTCGCAGCGCCGCGGTCTCCCGACCGAGATCGGCGGGCGCCAGCGTGCCCCTCGCCGCGATCCTGATCGCCACCGGCGGCCCGGTCGCCGGCGTGGCGGCCGCCAAGGCCATCAGCGAGGGCGGGGGCGGCGGCGCCGCCTCGACCGAGCCCGCTGCCCTGGTGCTCGACCAGAAGAGCTCGGACGACGCGAACGCTGCTCCGAAGCAGAGGGCCAGGCCCAGCGCTCCCGAGAGGCCCGCGCCCCCCGAGGTCCCCGCGCTTCCGCGCCAGCAGGGCGCCCAGGCCTCCGAAGCCTCCGGCGACAGCATCGCCGCCTCCACCTCGTCCACGCTGCAGCCCAAGGTGACCCGGGTGAGCAATCCGGCCAAGCCCAAAGCAGGCAAGGTCAAGAAGGCCGCGAAGCGCGGCGGTGTTCGCGCGCTGCAGGCCAAGCTTGGCCTCAGCCCGGACGGGGACTTCGGCCCCGCCACCGAGAAGGCGCTGCGCCGCTGGCAGAAGGCCCACGGCCTCCCGGTGGACGGCAAGGCCGGGCCGCAGACGCTGGCCGCGATGAACCTGCGCGCGGGCAGGGTGCTCAAGCGCAAGAAGCCCGCCCGGCGCCACCGCCGGGCGGGCACGGCAAAGCCCAAGACGCGCTTCGCCAGCCATCGGCGCGCGCCGCGGCGGCGGCGTCAAGGCGCTGCAGGCAGCCGCTGGGCCTCTCGCCCGACGGCGTCTTCGGCGCGGCCACCGAGAAGGCCCTGCGCCGCTTCCAGCGCAGCAAGGGCCTACCGGTGGACGGCGTCGCCGGCCCGGCCACCCGCCGCGCGCTGCGCATGGGCCCCGGCCCGGCGCTGAAGCGCAAGAAGACGATGCGCCGCAAGCGCCGCTCGAGCGGCGGCGGAGGCGGTGGAGGCGGGAGCTCCTCGACCGTCGCCCGCGTGATCGCGGCGGCCAACCGGATCGCCGGCAAGCCCTACCGCTACGGCGGCGGCCACGGCTCGTTCAACGACACCGGCTACGACTGCTCGGGCTCGGTGTCCTACGCGCTGCACGGCGGCGGCCTGCTGTCCGCGCCGCTCACCTCGGGCGCCTTCATGAGCTGGGGCGCGCCCGGGCCCCGGCAAGCACATCTCCATCTACGCGAGCTCCGGCCACGTCTACATGACGATCGACGGCCGGCGATTCGACACCAGCGCGCGCAGCGACAGCGGCTCGCGCTGGGGCGGGCCGCGCCAGACCGGCGGCGGCTACGTGGTGCGCCACCCGCCGGGCCTCTAGGCTCCGCCGCGGTGGACGCGGCCAAGATCAAGGCGCAGTCGGCGCAGACCTGGAGCCAGGGCGACTACGCCGGCCTCTCCGAGCAGCTGCGCCCCGCGGCCCGCGTGCTCGTGGACCTGTGCGCCGTCTCGGCGGGCCAGGAGGTGCTCGACAACGCCGCCGGCGACGGCAACTTCGCGGTGCTCAGCGCCGAGGAGGGGGCCAGCGTCGTGGCAGCCGACATCGCGCCCGGCATGGTCGCGCGCGGCCGCGAGCGCGCCGAGGCCGAGGGCGTGGAGATCGAGTGGGTCGAGGCGGACGCCGAGGCCCTGCCCTTCGAGGACGCCCGCTTCGACTGCGTCGGCTCGGTCTTCGGCGCGATGATCGCGCCCCGCCCGCGGGTGGCCGCCGAGGAGATGTTCCGCGTGGTCAAGCCCGGCGGCACGGTGGGCATGACCGCGTGGATGGCCACCGGGGCCAACTGCGACTTGTTCTCCGTCGGCCGCCGCTACGCGCCGCCGCCCGAGCCGGGCGAGGAAGCTCCGCCGGCGATCGAGGAGTGGTCGCAGGAGGAGGTGGTGCGCGAGCGCTTCGAGGGCCTCGCGTCGAGCATCGAGATCACCGAGCACACCCTGCCTTGGGAGGGCGACTCCCCCGAGGACTACGTCGCGCACCTCGAGCGCAGCGCGCCGCCGCAGGTGGCCGCCAAGGCGAACATGCCGCCCGACGTCTACGCGCGCATGCGCGAGGAGATGCTCGAGGTCGCGCGCGGCTGGGCCGGCGGCGACGGCCCGTTCTCGGTCGACGGCCGCTTCGTCGCGATCGTCGCCCGCCGCCCCGGCTGACCCTGGCCGCCCGGCTCCTCATCGAGTACGACGGCACCGACTTCGCCGGCTGGGCCACCCAGCCGGGCCGCCGCACCGTGCAGGAGACGCTGGAGCACGCGCTGGCCACCATCACCCGCGAGGAGGTGCGGCTGACCGTGGCGGGGCGCACCGACGCCGGCGTGCACGCTCGCGGGCAGGTGGCGAGCCACCCCGGCGCGCCGGTCTCCGCCCAGCGACTCAACGGCCTGCTGCCCGACGACCTCGCCGTGGTGAGCTCCGATGAGGCGCCCGAGGCCTTCGACGCCCGCCGCGACGCCCGCTCGCGGACCTACCGCTACCGCGTTCTGACCCGCGCCGCGCGGTCGCCCCACGAGCGCCGCACCAGCCTCCACTGGCGCCGGCCATGTGACCGCGACGCCCTCCACGCGTGCGCCGCGGCAGTGAGAGGTAAGCAGGACTTCACCGCCTTCACCCCCACCGGGGGCTACCACTCGCGCTTCACGCGGGAGGTGACGCGCTCGGAATGGGTGGCGGAAGGCGACCTGGTCGAGTACTGGATCGAGGCCGACAGCTTCATGCGCCACATGGTCCGCACGCTGGTCGGGAGCATGCTCTGGGTGGCCGCGGGGCGCATGGAGCGCGACTTCTTCGAGGGCCTGCTGGCGGGCCGTCCGCGCGCCGAGGCGGCCGACACCGCGCCCGCCCACGGGCTGTGCCTCGAGGCCGTGGCCTACGAATAGCCTCAGCGGAGCGCCATGAAGGTCCTCCTCACCAACGACGACGGCATCCGAGCCAAGGGCCTGAACGCGATGCGCAAGGCCCTGCTCGAGCTTCCCGGCCTCGAGCTCGCGGTCATCGCCCCGGACGGCAACCGCTCGGCCATGGGGCGGAGCATCACCACCCGTAAGGCGCTCAGCGTCGAGGAGGTCGACTTCGGGGACGGCACCAGCGGCTTCGCCACCGACGGCACCCCGGTCGACTGCGTGCGCTTCGCGGCGCTGGGGCTGATCCCGTTCCAGCCCGAGCTGATCGTGTCGGGCATCAACCACGGCTCGAACCTCGGCGACGACATCACCTACTCCGGCACCGTCGCCGCGGCGCTGGAGGGCATCGTGCTGGGCCTGCCTGCCATTGCCGTCTCCCAGCAGGCCGAGCACGGCCGCCTGGACGCCTGGACCGGGCCGATCAGCTGGGCCGACGGCGACTTCGCCCAGTCGGCCGCGTTCACGGCGGCGATCGTGGACCGCCTCGACGAGGTCCCCATGCCCGCAGGGCACGCTGCTGAACATCAACGCCCCCGCCGGCGAAGCGGGCGGGGCCGAGGCCTGCCGGTTGGGCAAGCGGATCTACCGCGACCAGCTCAAGCGCGCCCAGGACCAGGACGGGCGCCGCCGCTACCACATCTACGGCGACGAGCCCGGCTATCACGAGGAGGAGGGCACCGACTTCGCGGCCCTCGCCGCGGGCCGCATCGGCGTGACGCCGCTGCACTTCGACCTGACCGACCAGGCGGGCATCGAGGCGCTCGGAGGCTTCGACCTCGAGGCGCTGCTCCGCCCCGCCGCCGAAGAGGTGTGAGCAAACCCCGGACGGCACAGGGAGCGGCGGGGCGGGCGGCCGAGCTGCGCAAGGAGCTCGACCACCACAACCACCGCTACTACGTCCTCGACGACCCGCAGATCTCGGACGCCGACTACGACGTCCTGATCAACGAGCTGCGCGACATCGAGACCGAGCACCCAGAGCTGCTCACGCCCGATTCGCCCACCCAGCGCGTGGGGGCCAAGCCGCTGGACAAGTTCGAGCACGTCGAGCACCTCCAGCCGATGCTGTCGCTGGCCAACGCGCGCAACGAGGAGGAGCTCGAGGCCTGGGTGCAGCGCACGGACCGCCGCCTGCAGAAGGAGGGGGTGGAGGACGCCGCCATCCGGTACGTGACCGAGCCCAAGGTGGACGGCCTGGCCATCTCGCTCGTCTACGAGGACGGCGTGCTGGTCCGGGGAGCCACGCGCGGCGACGGCACCACCGGCGAGGACGTGACCCAGAACCTGCGCACCATCAAGGCGATCCCGCTGCGGATCGAGGACGCCCCGCCGCTGCTGGAGGTGCGCGGCGAGGCCTACATGCCCCGCAGTGCCTTCGCGCGGCTCAACGAGCAGCGCGCCGCCGCGGGCGAGCCCACCTTCGCCAACCCGCGCAACTCGGCGGCGGGCACGATCCGCCAGCTGGACCCCGAGCTGGTGGCGGCGCGGCCGCTGTCGATGTGGAGCTACAGCATCGGCGCGGTGGAGGGGATCGAGTTCGCCACCCAGTGGGAGTCGCTGGAGTGGCTCAAGGACCACGGGTTCCGCGTCAACCCCGAGATCGAGCGTCACGACGACGTCCCCAGCGTGGTCAAGGCCTGCGTCGCGTGGGAGGAGCGCCGCGACGCGCTCGACTACGAGACCGACGGCGTGGTGGTGAAGGTCGACGACCTCGCGCTGCAGCGGCGGCTGGGCGTGGTGGGCCGCGAGCCGCGCGGCGCCATCGCGTGGAAGTTCGCCCCCATGACCGCCACCACAACGCTCAACGGCGTGATGTGGAACGTGGGGCGGACCGGCCACATGGTCCCGTTCGCCTCGCTCGAGCCGGTGCAGGTCTCGGGCGTGACGGTCAAGCTCGCCACGCTGCACAACGAGGAGGACCTGCGCAAGAAGGACGTGCGCGACGGGGACGAGGTGATCGTCATGCGCGCGGGCGACGTGATCCCGCAGGTGGTCTCTCCCACGCCGGAGGCCCAGAGGCGCAGGAACCGCTCCACCGTGCCCGAGCCGCCGGAGAAGTGCCCGGCCTGCGGCACGCCGACGGTCAAGCCCGAGGAGGGCGTGTGGACGATCTGCCCCAATCGCGCCGGCTGCCCGGGCCAGGTCTTCCAGGCGGTCAAGCACTTCGTGTCCAAGGGCGCGATGGACATCGAGGGCCTGGGCGAGGAGAACGCGCGCCGCTTCCTCCAGGACGGCCTGATCTCCGACGTCGCCGACATCTACCAGCTCGACGAGGAGCGGATCACCGCGCTGGAGGGCTTCGGCGAGATCTCGGCCCGCAACCTGATCGCCTCGATCGAGGGCACCAAGGAGGTGCCGTTCGGCCGCGTGCTCTACGCGCTGGGCATCCCCGGCATCGGGTACGTGAACGCGCGCGCGCTGACCGCGCACTTCCGCACGATCGACGCCCTGCTGGAAGCCACCCCCGAGCAGGTGACCGAGACCCCGGGCATCGGCCCGATCCTGGCGGAGACGATCGTCGAGACCCTGTCCGAGGACCGCACCCGGGAGCTGATCGACCGGCTGCGCGGCCACGGCCTCCAGTTCGAGGAGACGGGCCCCGCGCCCGGCACCGAGGGCCCGCTGGCGGGAATGACCTTCGTGATCACGGGAACGTTGCCGAACATGTCCCGCGAGGTGGCCGGAGAGCGGATCGAGGCGGCCGGGGGCAAGGTGACCGACTCGGTGTCCAAGAACACCGACTACCTGGTGGCGGGCGCCGACCCGGGCGCATCCAAGTACAACAAGGCCCAGAAGCTGGGCACCGAGACGCTCGACGAGGAAGCGCTCCTGAAGCTGCTCGGCGAGTGAAGCCGATCTCCCTCGAGGAGCTCGACGAGCGTGCCTCGCTGCAGCGTCGGGTCGACCAGAAGTACCTCGTGCCGCGCGCGGTCTTCGAGTCGGTGACCGCCAAGCTCGACAGCGGCTATCAGGTGCTGGCGATCGACAGCGAGCGCGAGTTCCAGTACGAGAGCATCTACTTCGACACCCCCGACCTGTCGTGCTTTCGCCAGCACGTGGAAAGCCGCGAGCCGCGGTTCAAGACGCGCTCGCGGCTCTACGAGCAGACGCGGGCGTGCGTGTTCGAGGTCAAGGTCAAGCGGGAGGGCGGCACCATGGACAAGCGCCACCTCGATCGCTCGCCAGAGCAGCACGGGCGCCTGAACGCCGAGGCGCGCGAGTTCCTCGACGGCGTGCTCGCCGAGAACCGCTTCGAGCCGGTGGCCGACCGGATGCAGTCCAGCCTGACCACGCGCTTCACGCGCCGCACCTTCGCTGCCGTCGAGGGCTCGGAGCGCGTGACCTGCGACCGCTGGGTGGAGATGCGGCGCCCCGACGGGGCGGCGGCCTTCCTCGACCCCGACCACGTCCTTGTGGAGTCCAAGAGCGAGGGCGGGACGGGGGCCTGGGACGACGCCCTGTCCGCCGAGGCCATCGTGCCCGTCTCGCTGAGCAAGTACCGGGTGGGCCACTCGCTGCTCGGCGCGCCCGACCCCGAGGAGCCGCTGCCCGACTGGGCCCGGCGCCTGTTCACCGTGAGAGCCGGCTAGGCGAAGCGGTAGTCGTCGAGGTCGAAGCGGGCGCTGCGCCAGGCCGCCTCGATGGTGGGCGAGGCGCGGAACGGCGCGTCGCCGTGGCGGTCGAAGTAGTAGCTGTTGGCGGTGCCGCAGGTGCCGCGGAAGAACACCTGGTTCTTGCGCCTGCCCAGCATGGACTGGAAGTAGCGCCGGTTGGCCTCGGGCCTGACCTCGACCGACGTCGCGCCCTGCTTCCGGGCTCGGCGCAGGAGGCGCACGATGTGCTTGGACTGGTTCTCGATCAGCGTGAAGTAGCTGGCGCCGTTGTAGGCGTAGGGGCCGAGGATCGTGAACAGGTTCGGGAAGCCCGGGCACGCTCACGCCCTGGTAGGCCTGGAAGCGGTTCTCGTCCCACCAGCGCTCGAGGTTCACCCCGTCGCGGCCGAGCACGGGATAGGGCGGCATGTTGCCGCGGTCGAAGACCTTGAAGCCGGTGGCGAGGACGAGCGTGTCGATCTCGTGCTCGGCGCCGTCGGCGGTGCGCACGCCGGCCGGGGTGATCGCCTCGATGCGGTCGGTCACCAGCTCGACGTTGTCGCGGTTGAACGTGCGCAGGTAGTCGTTCGAGAAGCCGGGCCGCTTGCAGCCGAGCGTGTAGCGCGGGGTGAGCTTGTCGCGCAGCACCGGGTCGTGGACCTGCTCGCGCAGGTGCTTGCGGCAGGTGCGCTCGCCGAGCTTGGCCAGCGGGACGACGCCGTCGAAGTGGGCAGGCAGGGGGAAGGTCAGCTCCACGAAGGCCTGGCTGGCGAGCCGGCGGATCAGCCCGGCGCCGGGAAGCCCGGCGCACGCGCCACTGCGTCCCGCGGCTTGTCGGGCTTGGGCAGGCACCAGATGGGCGTGCGCTGGAAGACGGTGAGCCGCTCGACCTCGGGCGCGATCGACGGGATCACCTGGACGGCGGACGCGCCGGTGCCGATCACCGCCACGCGCCGCCCGCGCAGGTCCTGGCCGTGGTCCCAGCGCGCGGTGTGCATCACCGTGCCCTCGAAGCTGTCCAGGCCCTCGATGTCGGGGGGCTTGGGCTGGGAGAAGACCCCGGTGGCGCCGACCACGAAGCGCGCGGTGATCGTGCGACCGTCCGCGGTCGACATCTCCCACAGGTCGGCTTCCTCGTCGAACGCCGCGCCGTTGATCTCGGTGTTCAACCGGATGCGCGGGCGCAGGCCGTAGCGGTCGACGCAGTTCTCGGCGTAGGCCTTGAGCTCGTCGCCGGGGGCGTAGGTCTTCGACCAGTCGTCGCGCTGCTCGAAGGAGAACTGGTAGCTGGGCGACGGGATGTCGACGCAGACGCCCGGGTAGGTGTTCCAGTGCCACGCGCCGCCGATGCCGTCGCCGGCCTCGAGCAGCACCGAGCCCTCGATCCCCGCCTCGTCGAGCTTGATGGCGGCGCCGATGCCGGAGAACCCGGCACCGACGATCGCGACTTCGTGATCGGGGTGGCGGCTCAGGCCCCTAGCTTACGGAGCCTCGCTCGTTCAGCGGACGCCGGCGACGGCCTGCGCCATGCGGTCCTGGATGCGGCGGGCGCCGGAGGCGGACACGCCGTTCATCAGGAACGAGAAGGCGTAGACGTCGCCCGAGCGCGCGCGGCAGTAGCCCGACAGCGTGCTGACGCCGGAGATCGTGCCGGTCTTGGCCCGGCACTTGCGCCGTGCGGGGCCGCGGCGCATGCGCGAGCGCAGCGTGCCGTTGCGGCCGGCGATGGCCAGGGACCCGGTGTAGGCGGCGCCCTCGTCGCGGCGGCGCATGCCCAGCAGCAGCCGGACGACGCTGCGCGGCGAGGCGCGGTTGCGGCGGCTGAGGCCCGAGCCGTCGGCGATCCGGGGGCGCGAGCCCAGGCCGCGGGCGAAGCGCACCGCGGCGCGGGCGCCGCCGCTGGTGGTGCCGCGGCCGTCGACCTGCAGGCCGACGTCCTTGAGGAGCATCTCGGCGAAGAAGTTGTCCGACGGGCGGTTGGTGAGCGTCGCCAGCCGCGACATCTCCGGCGACTGCTCGGAGGCGAGCTCGGTGGTGCCGGCGGGCGCGTCGCCGGTCGCGCGGCGACGACCGCGACGTCGATGCCGCGGCGGCCCAGGGCGGAGTCCAGCCGGGCGGCGGCGAACAGGGCCGGCCGCGACTGGAAGCCACGGCCGCTCTCGGTCGCCAGCCCGCGGTTGAAGGCCAGGCCGCTCAGCGGGCCGACGTAGCCGGAGGTGCGGTAGCCCGACGAGGGCCCTCCGCGGCGGCCGTCGAAGGCGGTCTCGTCGCCGATGATGCGGCCGCTCACGCGGCGGATGCCCGCGCTCTCCAGCGCGGCGGCCAGGTCCTCGACCGCGCCGCCGCCGCCGTAGTTGCGGCTGCCGAAGCGGCGGCTGCCGAAGGTCGGGTCGCCGCCGCCGACCAGGTAGAGCGATCCCCGCCAGGTCCCGTCGGCCTCGAGGTTGCCCTCGCCGCGCACGGTGGTGGCCAGCCGCCCGTCGCGGCCGAACCGGCTCAGGGCGGCCGCGGTGGTGAACAGCTTGGTGTTGGAGGCCAGGACCCGCGCCCGGTCGGCCCGGGAGCGGAAGACGCCGCGGTTGTCGGTGGCATTGACCACGTAGGCGCCGCTGTGGCTGCCGGCCGCCCCGGATGTGGCGCTTGAGCGCCTTGCTCATGGCGGATTCGCCGGGGCTGAGCTGCGCGCCGGCGGTGGCGGGCAGCGCCAGCAGGGCTGCAGCGAGCACGAAAAAAGCCGCGAAACGCGTCATCGGAGAAGCCAACACGCAAGCAGGCCGGGAGTGGCGGTAGCTCCCGACTGCCGCCAAATGGGGGATACTGGGCGGCGCGCATGGGCGACGTGGTCAAGCTCCAGAAGCCGTCCGCCAAGGAGCGCAAGACGGTCGGCAAGCCGCCGCGGCGCCGGGCCCGCCGCTCGCGCACCGCGCTCGGTGCTGGGCGGAGGCGGGTTCACCGGCGGCGTCTACGAGATCGGGGCGCTGCGGGCGCTGGACCTGCTGGCCGTGAACCGCACGGTCAACCAGTTCGACGTCTACGTGGGCACCAGCGCCGGCTCCTTCGTGGCCAGCCTGGCCGCCAACGGCGTGACCCCCGAGGAGATGATGCGGGTGGTCAACCAGCAGGTGCCCACCCCGTTCCGCGACGTGGACCGCGGCTCGCTGATGCGGCCCAACGTGCTCGAGTTCGCGCAGTCGCTGGCGCTGATGCCGCTGCGCTCGCTGGGCATCGCGCGCGACTTCCTGACCAACCTGCGGTCCTCGTCGATCATCGACATCGCGGTGGGGCTGGCCGAGGGCCTGCCCTCCGGCCTCTACGACGGCAAGGCGCTGCAGGAGTACCTGGAGACCGTGCTCGGCGACCCCGACCGGGTCAACGACTTCCGCCTGCTGGAGAACGAGCTCTACCTCACGGCCACCGACCTCGACACCTGCGAGCGCATCGTGCTCGGCGGCGAGGAGTGGGACGACGTGCCGATCTCCCGTGCGGCGGCCGCGTCGACCGCGCTGCCCATGGTCTACAAGCCGGTCGAGATCAAGGGCCGCCACCTGATCGACGGCGGCATCCGCTCGACCACGAACGTGGACGTGGCGGTGGAGCGCGGGGCGAAGTTCGTGATCGTGGTCAACCCGCTCGTTCCCTACGTCAACGACTTCCAGAAGGTCATCCCCACGATGCTCGGCAGCCGCGTGCGCCGCGTCGCCGATATGGGCTTCCCGCAGATCGGCTACCAGGCCTTCAAGCTGTTGGCCCACCAGCGCCTGCACGAGGCGGTGCGCCACTGGGAAGAGAAGTACCCGGGCGTGGACATCATCCTCATCGAGCCCGACCCCAACGACGAGCTGATGTTCGAGACGAACATCCTCAACTTCACCAAGCGGGTGGACATCGCCCGCCACGGGTTCGAGTCGGTGACGCTGAAGCTGGCCGAGGACTACGAGCGCCTGCGCGAGGTGTGCGCCCGACACGGCATCGAGGTGTCGGCCACCCGCGTGCGCAAGGTGGTCAAGCGCTTCGAGGAGGAGCGCGAGAGCACGGCCGCCTGGCGCCGCATCCTCGAGCAGACCACCGGCGCGCTGCTGCGCCAGTCCGGCCAGGCCTAGGCACCCCACGGCAGCGACCACCGCCCGGCCTGACGGAGGGCGCGTGCCCCTCTTGAAAATCGTCAGCGGGGCTGACGAGTTTCGCAAAGCGGGGACGCGCGTCGGGCCCGCGGCTCAGCCCACGCGGCCGCTCGGCGAGCACCTCGCCCAGCGCCTTGAGCAGGCGGGCGCTCGCCGCTTCGTCGCGGACCGTCGCCCGCACGTGCTGGTCCTCACCCAGCGGCCCGCCCGGCGCCACGATCACCCCCCGCTCGCGCAGCCGGTTGGCCAGCTCGTTGCCCGACATCGAGCGGGCTCGGATCCAGAGGAAGTTGGCCTGGCTCTCGCTGACGTCGAGCGGCAGCTTGCGCAGCGAGTCGACCAGGTGGGCGCGCTCGCGTATCACCGCCTCGCGCCGGCGCTGCACCTCGGCGCCGCCGATCTTCAGCGCCTGGTCCACGGCGGCCTGGGTCAGCGCGTTCACGCCCAGCACGGGCGCGATGCGGTCGAGCAGCGCGGTGGAGGCGCTCGAGCCCACCGCGTAGCCCGCGCGTAGCCCCGACAGGCCGTAGATCTTCGAGAAGGTGCGCACCACCAGCAGGCGCGGGAAGGCGTCGACCAGCCGCAGCACCGAGTCGCGGGGCTCGGCGTCCTGGAAGTGGACCAGGGCCTCGTCGACCAGCAGGTGGGCGCTGCTCGGGCAGCGAGGAGGCCAGCGACGCGACCTGCTCGGCCGGCAGGTACTCGCCTGTCGGGTCGTTGGGGTTGCAGAGCACGAGCAGCCGCGTCTTCTCGGTCATCGCCGCGCGCAGCTCGTCGGGCGTCGGCTCCACCGCAACCGGCGAGGCGCCGGCGCGGGCGGCCATCAGCGGGTAGAGCGGATATGACGGCCAGGGGGTGAGCAGCTCGTCGCCCGGGCCGAGCAGCGCGTAGGCGGCTGCCTGCAGCAGCTCGGCGGCGCCGTTGCCCAGCACGACCTGCTCCGGCTCCACCTCGTGGCTCTCGGCCAGCACGCGGCGGATGCGGCGGGCGTCGCGGTCGGGGTAGCCGTTGAGCCGCCCGCGGGCGGTGTAGATCGAGGCGTTGACCACCTCGGAGTTCGGGAACTCCGGCCACTCGGTCCCCGAGAGGTCCACGTCCGGGACCTCCTCCAGCGCCATCGCCTTCTCGCGCGCGCGGCGCTCGCGCAGCTTCTGGCGCTCCTCCTCGGGATCGACGTCCTCGAACTGCCGGTAGTAGTCGAGGAGACCCAACTAGTTCTGGGGCGCGAGCGAGGGCCCCGGACCCTGGATGATCAGGAACCAGAAGGAGAAGGCCACCACGGTGATCGCGACGCTGATGGCGAATATCCGCTCCAGCGCACCCCGCTCCTGCTCGTGGCCGCCGGCGCGGCGCACCAGCTTCCAGGCCACGTCCACCCGCCTCGCCAGGGCCACCGTGACCATCAGCGAGGCCAGCGTGCCCAGCATGATCGTCCCGATCCCCGCGGTCACGTACCCGGTCAGGGCCTGCACCTGCGACCCGACCCAGAACCAGCCGAGCGGCTGGGGGCCGAACAGGCTGAGGCACATGACGAGCTCCACGGCCAGCAGGCCATAGGCCAGGAAGCGGTCGAACCGCTGCCTCCCGGCCGAGCCGCGAACCGCCCCCGCGCGCACGCGCAGGGGCGCCGTGCCGGGCCGGCGCCCGATGAACATCCCACCGGTGTCTGTCGGGTCGTTGCGGGGCAGAACGCCCGAGTCTAGACCCGGGCCTACCGTGCGTAGAGGTCCTCGATCTCCTGCTCGTGGCGCTCGTGCACCACGTTGCGCTTGACCTTCAGAGTCGGGGTCAGCTCGCCGCTCTCCTGCGTCAGATCCTCGGGGAGGATCACGAACCGCTTGATCTGCTCGACCGGCCCGACCTGCGAGTTGACCTCGTCGACCACCTTCTGGACCTCCGCGCGCATCTCCTCGGACTGCGGCAGGTCCCCGACCTCGAGGCCGTGCTCGGACGCGAACGCCGGCGCCTCCTCGGGGTCGAGCGTGATCAGCGCGACCAGGTACGGACGCCGGTCGCCCACCACCACGGCCTGCGAGATCCAGCGGGTCTGCTTGAGGCCGTTCTCCAGGTTGGCGGGCGTGATGTTCTTCCCGCCCGCCGTGATGATGATGTCCTTCTTGCGGCCGGTGATGAACACGTAGCCGTCGTCGTCGATCGAGCCGAGGTCGCCGGTGTGCAGCCAGCCCTCGACCAGCGTCTCGTCCGTCGCCTCCTCGTTCTTGTAGTAGCCCTGGAAGATGTTCGGGCCCTTGAGGAGCAGCTCGCCGTCGTCGGCCACCTTCGCCTCCACGTTGGGCAGCGGCTTGCCGACCGAGCCGAAGCGGAAGTCCTCCGGGCGTGTTGGCCGTGGCCACGGTCGAGGTCTCGGTCATGCCGTAGCCCTCCATCACCGGCACGCCGCAGGCGTAGAAGAACTCGAGGATCTCCTGCGCGATCGGGGCGGCGCCCGTGACGCACTGGCGGATGTCGCCGCCGAACAGCGCGCGCACGTTCTTGTACAGCGCCTCGTCGGCCGCCTCGAAGGCCTGGCGCTCCTCGTCGGAGACCTCCCCGCCCTTGTGCTCGGCCATCCGCACCTTCAGCCCGAGCTGGACCGCCTGCTTGAGCTTCTCCGGGTCCTCGGCGTTCGAGGTGGCCAGCGTGTAGATCTTCTCGAACATCCGCGGCACCGAGGGGAAGTACGTCGGCTTGACCTCGGTGAGGTTGGGGACGATCTTCTGCGCGTCCTTCTCCCAGTAGGCGATGCAGCCGCCGAGGTCGATCGTCACGTACTGGATCAGCTTCGCGAACGCGTGCGCGAGGGGGAGGAACAGGTAGACGATCTCGCCCTCCTGCAGCACGCCCATCGACTCGGTCATCGAGGTGACGTCGCGGTAGTTGCCGTGCGTCAGCAGGCAGCCCTTCGGCGGGCCGGTCGTGCCCGAGGTGTAGATGGTGATCGCGAGGTCGTCGGGGCCGACGCCCTGGACGCGCTGCTCGAGCTCCTCGGCGTCGCGGCCGCGGCCGCGCTCGCGCAGGTCGTCGAGCGAGATGGCGTCGCCGATGTCGGCGTCGCCGGGCTCGAACACGATGATGTGCTCGAGCTTGGGGAGGTCGTCCTGGACCTCGCGGATCTTGCCGAGCTGCTCCTCGTCCTCGACGAACACCGCGCTCGACTCGGAGTGCTCGATCACGTAGTGACACTCCGCCGGGGAGTTGGTCTGGTAGACCGAGACCGAGACGGCGCCCGCGCTGAAGATCGCCAGGTTGGCGAAGGTCCACTCGGGACGGGTGTGGCTGACGATCGAGACCTTGTCGCCGTGCTCGATGCCCGAGGTCGATCAGGCCGCGCGCGACCTCGCTGACCGTCTCGCCCAGCTCGGCGTAGGTGGTCTCCGACCCACTCGTCGCCGGCCTTGTGGCGCAGCGCCGGCTTGTCGGCGTGCTTGTCCGCCGCCAGCCCGGCCAGGTCGGCCATCGTCTTGCTTCCCGTGCCCTGCGCGGGCGCGGTCACTGCTTCCATCACATCTCCTCCCCGTCGGATCCGGGGAGGATCTTAGGGCGCTACGAAGCCTTGGCGAGCTCCTGCTTGCGCAGCGCGTCCTTCATCGTCTCCTCGAACAGCACCTTGTCGATCCGTCCCTGATAGATCGGCACCCCGAGTTCCGTGCACTTCGCGATGACTTCGCGGCGGTGCATCCCGGCCTCGCGGCCGAGCTCGGTGGGCGTCAGGTGGATCGCCATATATTTCTCCCTCGTACGGGATCGAGCGGCGGTGCTCGGCCTGCCAACACCCGGCCTGCGCGGCTACGGCCGCCGATGTTAAACGGGATTCGGGATGGAGAGAAACTCGTGTTCCACCCCGAAGCGATCGGCCAGCAGCTCGCCCAGCCGGCGTACCCCAAACGTCTCCGTGGCGTAGTGGCCGCCGGCCACGAAGTGCACCCCGGCCTCGTGCGCGTCCGCCATCGCGGGCTCCGACGGCTCCCCGGTCACGAATGCGTCCAGCCCGAGGGCGATCGCCTCGGAGAACGCGAAGTCGCCACCCCCGGAGACGACGCCGAGCGAGCGCACGGTCTCGGGGCCCGAGTCCCAGACGAACGGGTCCTGGCCGAAGGCCATGCGCGCAGCGCTCGCGCAGCTGCTCGAAGGGCACGCCCTCGCGCGAGCGCGCGGTGAAGCCGATCGGCCGTCCCTTGGCCTCCGCGAAGCGCCCGGCCGGCTCGAACCCGAGCGCCGCGCAGATCAGGGCGTTGTTGCCGTGCTCGGGGTGGGCGTCGAGCGGCAGATGGTAGGCCGCGAGCGACATGTCCTCGCCGAACAGGATCTCCAGGCGGACGCGCTGGGCCGGCGTCACCGGCTGGGGCCGGGACCCCCAGATGATCCCGTGGTGGCAGAGCACCATCTGGGCGCCCGCCCGCGCCGCCTGGCGGAACAGCTCGCGGTGCGCCGAGACGCCGGTGACCACCTTGCGCACGTCGCGGGCACCGGGCACCTGCAGGCCGTTGGGCCCGTAGTCCTCGAAGGACGGGCGAGTCGAGCAGATCGTCGAGGTAGGCGATGAGCTCGTCGCGGTCGGCCACGCGCCGTGCAGGGTAGCCCGCGGGGGTGAAGGGGGAGGGTGGTTTACACCGAGGCCCCCCGAGGTAACCCTCCACCGACGCGGGGCTTCGGCCACGCGGCAGGTAGGGGTCACGAGCAGGGAGCACCGTTTCATGAACGTAGGCGCCGCCCCATCGGCGACAGCCTCGGCCACCGACGCCGAGCTCGTCGATGCCGTGCGCGCAGGTGAGGAGAGCGCGTTCGGGGAGCTCTTCCGCCGCTACCGCCCGCGGGTCCACGCGTTCGTCCAGCGCCGGGTGCGCGACGAGGGCCGCGCCGAGGAGCTCACCCAGGAGGCGTTCCTGTCCGCCCTGCGCCGGCTGCGGGAGACCGAGTCGGAGCTCAGCTTCCGCCCCTGGATCTACGAGATCGCCCGCAACTCGACGATCGACCACTTCCGCCGCAGCTCGCGGGCTCACGAGGTCCCGGTCGACGCCGTCGAGCGGCTGGGGCCCAGCGAGCACCTGCGCCTGGTCGGCGACCGCGGCCCCCACCGCGAGGTGGCCGCCAAGCAGGACCTGGAGACGCTGCGCGGCGCGTTCGACGAGCTGTCCGAGCGCCACGAGCGGATCATCGTGCTGCGCGAGCTGGAGGGGCTGTCCTACCGCGAGATCGGCGAGCGGATGCAGCTCAGCCGCCCCGGCGTGGAGAGCACGCTGTTTCGCGCCCGCCGGCGGCTGGAGACCGAGTTCGCCGAGCTGGACACCGGCCGCCGTTGCGTCGCGGTGCGCGGCGCAATGGGCCGCCTGGCGGAGGGCATGGACATGCGGGGCGATCGCGGGCTGGTCAGGCGCCACGCGCGCCGCTGTGGCGCCTGCCGCGCCACCGCCCACGAGCTCGGGGCTGATCCGACCCTCGCGCGCGGCCCGCGCCGCCGCGCTGCTCCCGCTGCCGGCCCTGCCCGGCGCCTTCGGCGCCAAGGCGGCGCGGCCGTGGTAGCCGTCGCCGCCCTGGCGGGCGGCGGCGCCGGCGCTCGGGGGAGTGCTGAGCCCTCGACGCGGGCCATGACCGCCGGGCCGCCGCGCCCCGGGCAGTCGTCCGCGTCATCGCCCGCGCCGGCGACCCAGGGGGTGCCGCCGCGGGCGCCGCGCGGCCTTCAGCCGCGCCGCGCCCCGCACGCTGCCCGCCGCGGATGCCGTCGCGAGCGCTCCGTTCGTCGTGCCGCCGCAGCGGCCGCTGACCGACGGCGCCCGCGCCCTCGGTGCCCGCGCCCGCCGGCCCACCGCGCCGGCGCCGCGCCGCCTGCCGCCGGCTCGCCCTCCGGCGGCCGTCCGCGCGCCGGCTGTCGACCGAGGACGCTCAGGAGCTCGCCCGGGAACCACGCCGCACACCCTGGTCGACCACGGCGGCGCGATGCCGCGGGGCGTGCTCCACACGCCTCCTCCCCCGCCGGCTCCACAGCGGCCGCCCGCTCCGGTGCTCGCTCCGCTGCCGGCGCCCTGATCCACGCACAGCGCGCCGATAGTCTGCGGCGCGACCATGGCCGAGACCCGTGAGGAGGAGCTGCCGGGCCCCGAGGAGGATCCCTTCCTCGAGTCGCTCATGGAGACCAGCCTCTACTCGATGGGGGCGTTCTTCTCCGACGAGCACCCGGACCTGGTCGACGACGTGATCGCCCAGAGCGAGGACATCGAGGCGGCGGGCATCCGCGGCTACGCGGCCGAGCACGAGATGACGGTCGAGGCCTGCTTCGAGACGATGCTGACCGGGCTCGCCGTGCGGTACTACAACGCGGTGGCGGGGTAGCGTCGTGCCCGAGTTCACCAAGCCGGACGACTTCTCGTTCGCCGTAGACAAGCGGCGCGAGCTACGTGCGCTCCGCGAGCACCGCGAGGCCCGCGGCATACCCGACAAGCGCGACGACAGGCTGTTGTTGGCGACGTGGAACGTCGCCAACTTCGAGGTCCAGGACCGCGAGGAGGTTCACCTCGACCTCATCGCCCAAGTGATCGAATGGTTCGACCTGGTCGCGGTGCAGGAGATCAGGGACGACGTGACCGGCCTGCGCGGGTTGAAGGCCCGGCTGCCTCGGTCCTGGCAGATCCTGTTCAGCGAGGCCTCGGGAAACGACGAGCGCCAGGCCTTCATCTACGACTCGAGCAAGGTCGCGGTGGGGGAGAAGGTCGGCAAGCTCACCGTCCCGCCACCGAGCCTCGACCACGCCGGCGGCAAGGGCTTTCGCGGCTTCGACCGCAACCCCTACCTCGCGGGGTTCCACGCCGGCGACCTCACCTTCCTGCTGGCCAACGTGCACTCGATCTGGGGCGGGACCGGCTCCGACGACCTGCGGCGTCGGACGGCCGAGACCAAGGCCGTCGCGTGGTGGTGCGACAAGCGGGCCAAGGACCCGAACGCGTACTCCACCGACATCTTCGCCCTGGGGGACTTCAACCTCCCGAAGGCGGCGTCCGGCGACCCGGTCTTCGACGAGCTGACGCGGCGTGGCCTGCGCCTACCCGAGCACCAGACGGTGATCGGTACGACGATCGCCCGCGAGGAGAAGCACTACGACCAGGTGGCCTACCTGCCACGGCACAGCCAGGCCGACCTGACGGGCAACCATGGGGTCTTCGACTACGACGCGGTGCTCTTCCGCGACCTGTGGGAGGACCGCGGCGACGTCGACTACGACCGCTACGCGAAGTGGTCGATCTCCGACCACCGCCCGCTCTGGGTGGAGCTGGCCATCTGAGCGGAGTACGGTCGGATCACTGGGCCACGATTGAGGGAGAGGCAGATTGGTCGCACGCGTAACCCACGTTCAGGTTGATCCAAGCGCTGTCGAGGAGTCGGTTCGGCTCTTCGACGAGTCGGTCGTCCCGGCCGCCGAGCAGGAGGCCGGCTTCATGGGCGCGCTCCTGCTGACGCGGGAGGACGGGCGAGCACTCGCCATCGACCTCTGCGACACGATGGAGAACCTCCGCGAGAACGAGCGGAACGGCTTCTACCAGACACAGGTGGCGAAGTTCGCGGACAAGGTCACAGGGCGTCCGTCGCGCGAGTTCTACGAGGTCAGCGTCGCCCGCGGGGTGCGCGGCGGACCGGAGCTGCTCAGCGAAGCGCAGCTGACGCTCAGCCCGGCGGCCCGCAGGCGGCGATCGGTGCAGGTGCAGCACGTGCTCGCGCAGGTGTCGGGGAACGGCCTCCCCCCAGGCCCCCACCGCGTCGTCGGCCGCGTCGACGGTGTCCGCGTCGATGCCGCCTCCAGTCGCCGACAGCAGGCTGGCCCCGAAGCCGATGTGCCAGCGCTCGTCGCGCAGCACCAGCTCGAGACCGTGGCGTAACCCCGGAAGCGAGCGATCCTCCAGCAGTTCGAGCATGGCCAGCTGCCCGGCCGTGAAGACCACGCCTTCGAGCACCAGGTGGTACAGGGCGATGGCCGCCTCCAGCGTCGAGGCGTCTTCGGTCGAGGCGTCGAGTCGTGGCGGCGAGGCGTCGCTCGAACAGGTCGAGGAAGCCCGCGCCCACCTCTGCCCGCAGCCCCTGTCGGCGGTCGCCCGCGGTGGCTCCTGCCACGGCCAGGACCTCGCGGACGTAGCGGTCGAAGAAACGGGCGTGCCGCGCCTCGTCGCCGGCCTGAAGGCGAAAGCAGGTCGCCGCCTCGCGGTCAGGGGCCGCCACGGCGAAAACGCTCAGCTCATCGGCCACCCGGGCTTCGCCCAGGCAGAAGCCCGCCAGCAGCGCCCGCAGAGCCGCGCGGCGCTCGGCTGCGAGCCCGGGCCAGGCCGCCTGATCCTCCCTCAGGTCGAGCGACTCCTCCTGCCACTGGAGGGAGCGGGCTGTGCGTACGAAGTGGCCGTAGCCGGCTACGAACACCAGCCGGGGGTCAACCGCCGCCGTTCATGGACAGGGGCACGCCGATCGCCTTCAGCCGCCGGGTCAGCGAGTTGAAGGCGAACTCGTTGACCTCCTGCGAGGTGTAGCCGAGCAGCTCCCAGTCGCTCTCGGGGTCCTCGCCCGGAGGCACGAGCACGCCGGCCGCCACGGGCACGAGCTCCTGGAGGCGTTGCTGCATCCGCTCCGCCAGCGCGTCGTCCTGGCCGGCGCTCTGGGTGAGGAACCAGGTCCCGTAGGCGACGTGGCGGTGCTCGTCACGCGCGACGTTCCCGAAGCCCTCGACGAAGCCGGGCAGGATGCCCTCGTTCTCGAAGTAGTCGGTGATGAACTTCTGGCCTGTCAAGGCGAGCGTGCCTTCGATGACCATGTGGTAGATGGTCACGAACTCGACCTTGGCGGCGCGGTCGGTGGGGTCGGAGATCAGCCGCTTGCCCGCCTCGACCAGCTCGGTGTCGAACAGCGTCACGAACGCCTCGTTGAGCTCTTCGCGCACGCGCTGGAGGCGATCGTCGAACGCCTCCTGCTCGAGGCCCGCGACCTCCCGGTAGAAGCGGTCGAAGAACTTCATGTGCCGGGCCTCGTCGACCTGCTGAGTGGTGAGGAAGGCCTCCTCGTCCTCGTCGTCGTAGGCCATGACCAAGCCGGAGAACTGCGTGGTCACGCGCTCCTCCCCGATGAAGAACGAGGAGAGCAGCCAGACCACCTGATCCTTCTGCTCGTCGGTGAGGTTCGCCCAGTCCTTCTTGTCCTGCTCGAAGTCGAGCTCCTGCACCGTCCATTGCTGGGTCTCCCAGAGGTCGTACAGCTTCTTGGGATCCATCAGCTTCAGCTTGCGGGCGTCCTCTGCCTTCTCGACGGTCCCCGGGTCCCCCTGCTGAACCAGTTCCTCGAGCGTGCTCATCGGTGCGCCTCCTCCTCGGGTGCTCCTCTAAGCGCTACCCACCTGCCGAGATTGAAATCGGGCTGCCCAGATTTGAACTGGGGACCTCTCCGACCCGAACGGAGCGCGCTACCAGACTGCGCCACAGCCCGTGTGGTGCAGCAGGGGAGGGTATCGGGGCTAGGCCGGCTGCTTCTCGGAGTCGATCGCCCGCCGCAGCGCCTCGTCGATCCCGATCGGGTCGACGTCGAACATCTTCATCGGCTCGGGGTCGGTGACCACCGTCTCGGTGGCGAGCCCTTCGACCAGGGGCTTGGCCACGCCTGCGTCCACCGGGGTGACGAGACCGATCCAGTGCGCGGACAGGGTGGGGGTGAGCACAGGCACAGGCAGCTTGGGCCGCGGCCGGCGGCCAAGGGCCTCGGCCATACGGTCCAGCATGTCCTTGTAGGAGAGGACGTCGGGGCCCCCGATCTGCACCTCGCGCGCCCGTGACGCCTCCACGGTGGGCGCCTGGGCGAGGAACGAGACCACGTCCTCGCCGTCGATCGGCTGGGTCGGGGTGTCCAGCCACGACGGGGCGATCATCACCGGCAGCCGCTTCACCAGGTAGCGCAGCGTCTTGTACGACTCGCTACCCGGTCCGACGACCATCGCCGCGCGGAAGTAGGTCAGGTCGGGCCCCTCCTCGCCGAGGATCTCGCCGGTCTCGTGACGGCTGCGCAGATGCTCGGACGAGGGGTTCTCGCCCAGGCCGCCGAGATAGACCATCCGGTCCGCGCCCTCGCCCTTCATCGTGCGGGCGAAGTTGCGGGCGGTCTCGCGCTCGCGCTCGGCGAAGCTCTTGTCCGAGCCACGGCCCATGCCGTGCACCAGGTAGTAGGCGACGTCGATGTCCTCGCCGGCGCCCCTGAGCGAGTCGGCGTCCAGCACGTCGCCCTGGTGCAGCTCGGCGCCGGCGTCGGCCAGGTCCTGCGCGCGCCCGGCGTCGCGCACCAGGCAGCGGACGTCCGCTCCCTCGGCGAGGAGACGGCGGGCCAGGAGCCCGCCCACGAATCCGGTGGCGCCGGTGACCAGAACGCGCATGCCAGGTCTACGTTGCCCGACTTCACCGGCGCTCACGCCTGTCCGGCCAGGCCGGCCCTCCAGCGCCGCTAGCCGATCGAGACCGTCAGCGAGCCCAGGGGGCCCAGGCCCACGTGCACGCGCTCTCCGCGCTGCACCGGCTGAGGCGGGGTCAGTGAGCCGGCGATGATCACGTCGCCGCTCCGCAGCTCCTCGCCGGCCTCGCGCAGTTGGCGGTCGACCAGCTCGACCACGTCGGTGAAGTGGGGCGGCGCCTCGCCCGAGGCGCGCAGCTCGTCGTCGACCCGCACCTCGGCCTGGAGGCCGGCAGGCATCGCCGGCTGGGCCTCGGCCAGCAGGAAGCCCCGGTGGAAGATGTTCGTCTCGACGATTCCCTCGGCGTCGGCCGGCGGGTGGCCGGTGTCCACGATCTCGATCGCGGCGCCGTAGCCCGCGATCTCGCCGTCGACCCCCATGTGGAGGGCCACTTCGGGCTCCAACCGCAGCTCGGTGGCCGAAGCCCCGTCGAAGGTGGCGCCGTCGGAGAGCTGGGTCGCGCTCGTCAGGTGCCCGATTACCGACTCCCGCAGGCCCAGCTTGCGCTGAACGTCGGGCACGTTGATGCCGATCTTCCAGCCCACCCGGTGGGCGCCGCCGTCAAGTTTCCTCCGCCATTCGGTGAGCTGCTCGACCAGCGCAGCGGCGATTCGGGGGTCGGACTCCGGCACGGGGGCGTACGCTACCCGCCGTGGGGAGGGCTCGACAGACCGTGCTCATCACCGGCTGCTCGACCGGGATCGGTCGGGCGACCGCCCAGCACCTGGCGGCCAAGGGGCACACGGTGTACGCGACCGCACGCAAGCGCGAGGCCGTCGAGGACCTGCCCGGCTGCAAGCCGCTGGCGCTCGACGTGACCGACGAAACCTCCATGAGCGCGGCGGTGCAGGAGGTGCAGCAGGACGAGGGCGGCATCGACGCTCTGGTCAACAACGCCGGCTACAGCCAGAACGGGGCGGTCGAGTCGATCCCGCTCGACTCGATCCGGGCCCAGTTCGAGACCAACGTCTTCGGGCTCATCCGCATGAGCCAGCTGGTCCTTCCCGGCATGCGCGAGCGCCGCAGCGGCCGGATCGTGAACATCGGCTCGATGGGCGGGCGGTTCACCTTCCCTGGCGGGGGCGTCTACCACGCGACCAAGCACGCGGTGGAGGCGATCTCCGACGCGATGCGGTTCGAGTCTGCCGGCTTCGGCGTGCAGGTCGTGCTGCTCGAGCCCGGGCTGATCAAGACCGAGTTCGGCGCCACCTCGGTGGGATCGATAGTCGAGGCCGACGACAGCGTGTACGGCCACTTCAACGACGCGGTGGGAGCGGCGACCGCCAACGCCTACGACGGCCCGTTCGGCAAGCTCGGCGGCGGCCCCGAGGCGGTGGCCAAGGTCGTCGAGAAGGCCATCACCGCCAAGCGCCCGCGGGCGCGCTACACCGTCACCCCTTCCGCCCGCCTGTTCTTGACCCAACGGGCGCTGCTGCCCGACGCCCTCTGGGACCGGGTGGTGGGAACGTCGTTCCCCCAGCCTGGCAACTGAAAGGAGAAACCGACTTGGCCTATTTCAAGGATGCCGACGAGGTCTACGGCTTCATCGGGAAGCTGTTCCAGGACCTCGCCGAAGACGAGGAGCTCGCGCCGAAGTTCCGCAAGGCGAACACGATCGTCCAGTACGCCTACCGCGACCCCGACTCGACCATCACGGTCCAGCTCAAGGAGGGCGAGGAGGGCCGGGTGGACTTCGGTGAGACCGACATGGACCCCGAGGTGGTCATGTCGATGGACGCCGACACCGCCCACAGGTTCTGGCTGGGCAAGGTCAACGTGACCGTGGCCCTGGCGCGCGGGCAGATGAAGGCCAAGGGCCCGGTCGCCAAGATCCTCAAGCTCGTCCCGCTGGTGAAGCCGGTCTTCCCCAAGTACCGGGCGATGCTCGAGGAGGCCGGTCGCGAGGACCTGATCGAGGCCGCGTGACCGACGTAGGCGAGGCGCTTGGTGCCCGCCGGATGGCGGGCTTCAAGGACTTCTTCCAGTACGCGTCCTCCACGCGGGTGGTGGCGGGGCGCGACCTGCTGTCGGGCACCGGCTTCGAGCTGGGCAAGGAGGGCGCGCACCGCGTCTGGCTGGTCACCGACAAGGTCATCCGCGACACCGGCCTGGTCGACCGGGTGGAGGCCGGCGTGACCGACAGCGGGATCGAGATCGCGGGCGTGTTCGACGACGTCCCGCAGGACTCGTCGACCGATGTGGTCGACCGCTGCGCGGCCGAGGCCAAGGAGGCCGGCGCCGACTCCTTCCTGGCCGTGGGCGGTGGCTCGGTGCTGGACACGGCCAAGATCGCCGACGTCGTGTTCAGCCAGGGCGGCACGGCGGTCGAGAAGGAGGGCTTCTTCCTCATGGACCGCGAGGACGACGGGATGGGTGCGCCGCTGCCCCTCGTCCCGCTGGTCTGCATCCCGACCACCGCCGGCACGGGGTCCGAGGTCTCGATGGGGGCGATCGTGAAGGACCCCGAGCGCAAGGTGAAGATCGAGATCGCCGACTTCCCGCTGTTCCCGCGGCTGGCGATCCTCGATCCGGAGGCCACCAAGACGCTGCCCTCCCAGATCGCAGCGGCGACGGGCATGGACGCGATGACCCACGCCATCGAGAGCTACGTGGCGCTGGAGTGGAACCCGTTCCAGGAAAGCCGGGCGCTCGGGGCTCTGCGGCTGATCCGCGAGAACCTGAGGCGGGCCGTGGAGGACGGCCCCAACGACGAGGAGGCGCGGGGCAACATGCTGGTGGCCGCCTCGATGGCGATCGCCATCGAGCTGGGCTCCACGCACGCGATGTCGCATCCCTGCGGCGGCCAGTTCGGCGTGCCGCACGGCGTGGCCAACGCGATCAACCTCCCCCACGTGATCCGCTTCAACGCCGAGGCGGGTGACGACGTGGCCGATCGCTACCGCGACGTGTGCGACGCGCTCGGCGTGGAGAGCGGCGGCTCGGCCGCCGCGGTGGGCGACAGCCTGGCCGCGCACGTGACGAGCTTCGTGGAGAGCCTCGGCCTGCCCACCCGGCTGTCGCAGGTGGGCGTGCCCGAGGACGGAATCCCCGTCCTCGTGGAGGGGGCGATGGGTGATGGCCTGTCGCTGATGAACCCGCGCGAGCCCTCCGAGGAGGACTACGAGCGCCTCTACCGAGAGGCCCTCTAGGCGGCCTGCAGCTCGGCGGCCCTGACAGGTGGCGGCGTCAGCGCCGCCGCCGTGATCACCAGCACGAAGGCGGCGAGCCGGACGACCAAGGCCAGTGGCTCCTCGGGCAGCGGCTCCCCGAAGACGATGGGGCCCGCGGCGATGGTGATCACGTTCGCCGCGGCGCTGGTGACCGCGATCACCGGCACCGCGTCGCCCACCTGCAGGCTGCGCGCCGAGACCGCCATGCCCACCAGCGAGGCGACCAGGATGAACAGCGCCAGCGGGTGGGCCAGGACGGCGACCACGCCGTCGTCGAGCCGCCCCGACAGTGCCTTGATGGAGACGTCGGAGGCGCCCCACATCAGCCCCGCCGCGCCGCCCAGCAGCGCGCCGCCGCGCAGGCTCTTGCCCGCGAAGCGCGCCACGAGCGCCCCGCCGGCGAAGGCCAGCCCGGCGTAGAGGATCAGCGTCGACGGCTCGTAGTCGCTGTGGGCCCCGCTGGCCGTGCCCTCCAGCGTGGCGGCCAGGAAGGCGAGCCCGGCGGCGGTCATCGCCACCCCGAGCCACTCCCGGCGCGTGACGGTGAATCCGAACAGGCGGTCGGCCACCACCGTCAGCAGCACGAGGCCGCCGGCGATCACCGACTGCACCAGGGAGATCGGCGCCAGCGACAGCGCGGCCACGTGGAGACCCCACGACCCCATCGCGACGACGATCCCCAGCACGTACCAGGGGGAGCGAAAGAGGGCGAGCGAGGTGCTGATCGGCCGGCGCGCCTCCACCGGCGGCGACTCCACGGCACCGCGGTGCTTGTAGAGGAAGCCGACGATCGAGGTGAAGGCCGTCAGGAGGGCCAGCACCAGGCCCACCTGGACCCCGAGCGTCACCCGGCGCCCGCCTCCTCGTAGCCCTCCTCGCCGGGCATGAGCACCTGGGCGACGCCGCCCTCGAGCACCACGCGCGGCTCCACCGGCATGACCTTGCGCTGCCGGGCGGCCTCGAGCGCGTCCTCGACCGAGCCGTGCTCGGCCAGCTGCTCGAGGTGCTTGATGGTGGGGAAGACCAGCAGCAGCTCCTCGCGCGCGCCCGCGTCGAGCGCGTCCTGGGGGCGCAGCCAGCGGAAGTCCACGCACTCCGACCCGTCGACCTCCGCCTCGGCGCCCTCGGGCGCCCGCGCGACGAAGAAGTGGGTGTCGAAGCGGACCTTGACCTGGGCCGGGGTGATCCAGCGCGACCAGCGCGCCAGCTCGGCGTCGGCGGGCAGGTCGACTCCGGCCTCCTCGAGCAGCTCGCGGCGGGCGGTGTCGAGCTCGTCGGAGTCGGCCTCGCCGAGCGAACCGCCCGGGGAAGACCCAGGCGCCGCCCATGAACCTCTGCTCGGGGTTGCGCTGGACCAAGAGCACCTCGGGTCCTTCGGATCCGTCGCGCAGGAGGATCAGCGAAGCGGCCTCACGGGCGTCGGCGACATCCCCCTCGTTGAGCTCCTCGCCAGGCCCCGGCCGGTCCGCGCGCATCCGACGAGGCTAGCTGTACCCTTCTGCGCCGCATGACCGAGACCGCCACACAGCAACAGTGGATCTGCAGCTCCTGCGGCTTCATCTACGACCCCGAAGAGGGCGACCCCGACGGCGGGATTCCCGCGGGCACCGCCTTCGAGGACATCCCCGACGACTGGTTCTGCCCGGTCTGCGGGGCGCGCAAGCAGGACTTCGAGAAGTACGACGGCTGACCCACCCACGGTGGGGAAGACGTTCAGCGCTCGTACTTGATGAACGAGGTGCGGCGGGCGACCTGGTCGTAGAGCGAGCGCGCCGCGCCGTTGTACTCCTGCGTGTGCCAGTAGACCTGGACCGCGCCGCGGGCGTCGGCCTCCCGGTACACGGCCTCGATCAGGTCCTGCCCAGCGCCGCTGCCGCGCCCCGCGCGGTCCACGTACAGGTCCTCCAGGTAGCAGTAGCTCGCGGTGGTCCAGGTCGACGGGTGCACCACGCAGTGGGCGAACCCCACCAGGCGTCCGTCGCGCTCTGCCACCACGCCGAACATCTTCTCGCCCGCGCACAGGCGGCCGAAGGTCGCTTCCGTCACCTCCGGCGTCGCCGTGTGGCGGTAGAAGGAGTTGTAGCCCTCCCACAGCGGCTCCCAGCCCGCTCGGTCGCGCTCGGCGATGGGGCGGACGGTCAAGCCGCGGCGGCGAGCGAGCCGGCGCCGGTGGCCGCGGCGATCGACTCGGCGGTCACAGCCACGAGGCGGCGCAGGTCTTGCTCGGACATCGACAGCGGCGGCATGAGGATCACTACGTCGCCGAGCGGGCGCACGATCGCGCCCCGGCGGCGCGCCTCCAGGGTCACCTGGTGGCCGATCCGGTCGCTCAGCTCGTAGCCCTCGATCTCGATCCCCACCATCAGGCCCACCTGGCGCACCTCGCGGACGGCGGGGAGGTCGGCGACCGACTCCAGCAGCCGCGAGAGCAGGCCGATCTTCGGGCCCAGGCGCTCCAGCATGCGCTCCTCCTCGAAGACCTCCAGGCAGGCGAGCGCGGCGGCGCAGGCCAGCGGGTTGCCCGTGTACGTGTGCCCGTGGAAGAAGGTGCGCAGGTCCTCGTGTCGGCCGAGGAAGCCCTCGTAGATGCGCTCGGTGGCCAGCGTGGCGGCGAGCGGCAGGTAGCCGCCGGTGATGCCCTTGGCCAGGCAGAGGAAGTCCGGCGCCACGTCCTCCCGCTCGCAGGCGAACATCGTCCCGGTGCGGCCGAAGCCGACGGCCACCTCGTCGCAGATGAGCAGCACTCCGTGGCGGTCGCACAGCTCGCGCACCGCGCGCAGGTAGCCCTGCGGGTGGGTGAGCATCCCGGCCGCCCCCTGGACGAGCGGCTCCACGATCACCGCGGCCACCTCGTCGCCGTGCTCGGTCCAGCAGGCGCTCCATGTCGGCCGCGTCGCCGGGCTCCGCCTTCAGCGTGTCGAACAGCAGCGGGCGGTAGAGCGAGTGGAACAGCTCGATCCCGCCGACCGACACCGAGCCGACGGTGTCGCCGTGGTAGGCGTCGCGCAGGGCGATGAACTTGTCGCGCTCGCGTGTCGCCGCGCTGGCGCCACCACTGGAAGGCCATCTTCAGCGCGATCTCGGTGGCCGTGGAGCCGCTGTCGGAGTAGAAGACCCGCGTCAGGCCCGGCGGCGAGAGGTCCACCAGCTTGCGCGCCAGCTTGATGGCCGGCGGATGGCTGAGGCCGAGCATGGTCGAGTGCGCCACGCGCGACAGCTGGTCGCGCACCGCCGAGTCGATCCTGGGGTGGCGGTGGCCGTGGACGTTGCACCACAGCGAGGAGACCCCGTCGAGGTAGCGCCGGCCCTCGGTGTCGACCAGCTCGGATCCCTGCGCCCGCTCCACGATCAGCGGCTCCTCGGCCACCCAGCCCTGCTGCTGGGTGAACGGATGCCAGAGGCACGCGCGATCGTCGCGGACGAGCGCTGCGTGCTCGGATTCCACGCGCGCGACCGTAGCTACGCTCCCGGTCAGAATGCCGCCCCTTCCCTTGCTCGTCTTCGTGGTGGGGACGGGGTCGCTCGGAGCCGAGATAGCGGCGGTTCGGCTGCTCAGTCCCTACTTCGGCGCCTCCACCGTGGTGTGGGCCAACACCATCGGCGTGGTGCTGGTGGCGCTGTCCGTGGGCTACTGGCTCGGCGGCCGCATGGCCGACCGCCGCCCGGACATGCGCGGCCTGTGCCTGCTGACCCTGACCGCGGCCGTGCTGCTCGCGCTCGTTCCCTTCGCCGCCGACCCGATGCTGGGGCTGGCGGTCGACGCGCTGGACTCGATCTCGGCCGGCGCCTTCTTCGGCTCGCTGATCGCGGTGCTCGTGCTGGTCGCTGTGCCGGTGCTGCTGCTGGGCGCGGTGTCGCCCTACGCGATCCGCCTGGCCGTCTCCAGCGTGGAGGAGGCCGGCACCGTGGCGGGGCGCCTGTACGCGCTGTCCACCGCCGGGCTCGCTGGTGGGCACGCTGTTCTCGGCGCTGCTGTTCATCCCCCTGATCGGCACCCGCCGCACGTTCCTCGTGTTCGCCCTGGCCATCGCGATCATGGCCGTGATCGGGCTGCGGCCCGCGCGCCGCTACGCGCTGGCGCCCGCCGCGATCGTGGTGCTGATGGCGCTTGCCGGTCGGCGCGCTGAAGGCCGAGGCCAGCAGCGGCAAGGTCATCTACGAGACCGACACCGAGTACCAGTACGCCCGCGTGATCGAGAGCCCGCGCGGCAAGCGCTACCTCGAGCTCAACGAGGGCCAGGCCCAGCACTCCGTCTACGACCCGACGACGGTGCTCACCGACGACGTCTGGGACGGGCACCTGGTGCTGCCCTTCGCGGGGCGCACGCGGCCGCCGCGGCGCGTGGCCATCCTCGGCAATGCCGCCGGGACCACCTCACGCGCCTACGAGAGGTTCTTCCCGCGCACGCGCGTGGACGGGGTGGAGATCGACCCCGAGCTGTCGGAGATCGGCCGCCGCTACTTCGACATGAACAACCCGCGGCTGCGCCTCTACCACGAGGACGCCCGGCCCTACCTGCGCCGCACCGACGCGCGCTACGACGTCATCTCGGCCGACGCCTACCGCCAGCCCTACATCCCCTTCTACCTGACCACGCGCGAGTTCTTCGAGCTGGCCCGCGACCGCCTCGCCCCCGACGGCGTGCTGGTGGTCAACGCGGGGCATCCCGAGCGCCAGGACGGTCTCGAGAAGGTGCTCAGCGCGACGATGGGCGAGGTGTTCCCCCACGTGATGCGGGACCCGATCGAGCCGACCAACACGCTGATCGTCGCGTCGCGGCGGCCGCTGTCGGTGGCGCGCCTGCGCACGGCGAATGTCCCCGCCGGCCTGCGCCGCACCGCGCTCGACGCCTCCTTCCGGCTGGCCCCGCGGCTGCGCGGCGGGCGCGTGTACACCGACGATCGAGGCGCCGGTGGAGTGGCTCATCGACAAGTCGATCATCGACTACGCCGCCGGCGGCAAGTGACGCCGGTACCAGCGCCGTCCGTGCAGGCGCTCCACGTTCCAGGCCCAGGCGGGCACCGCGCCGCGCCGGTGGAGCCAGAACCTGTCGGGCGGCTCGGCCGCCGGCGCTCGCCGGCCGGGCGTCACCTCGGCGCTGACCACGCCCTCGCCCTCGCGCCGGTCGCGGCGCGCCAGCACCGTGCCGTCGGCGTCGACGATCGCGGTTCCGCCCTGGAAGTGGCCGCGGTAGCCGACCGGCAGGGCCGGTGAGTCGCAGCTGAGCGTTCCCGCGTGGGCGGCATGCACGTAGGGCGCGCCCACATAGGCCGGGAAGGCCTCCACGGCGGTCCACGCCGTGCGCGCGTTGGCGGCCTCGAGCCGCCGCGTCGACCGCGGATGGTCCCCAGTGCTCGGGTATCGACCACCAACCCGACCCGCCCACGGCAAGGTCGATCCGCCCGCTTCAGCCGGCGCACGGTCTGCGTGCGCATCAGCTCCCAGCACAGCGCCGACGCCGACCGTCAGCCCGTCCTCGGCCTCGATCAGCCCGTCGTCGTCACCGCCGACGTAGAAGCTGTTCTCCCACATCGTCGGCAGGTCCTTGTCGTGGCGGCCGGCGATCGCGCCGCCGGGAGCGGCGAGCAGGAACGCGTTGCGGATCTCGCCGTCGGCGTCGCGGCACAGGAACGAGCCGCCCACGTAGGCCCCGTGGCGGCGGGCCAGGTCGCGCAGCAGTTCCGTCGCCTCACCGTCGGGCGGGAGCGCGCGCGTCGATCAGCTCGGGGACGAAGCCGATGCCGGTCGAGAAGAACTCCGGCAGCGCGATGAGGCCGGCGCCCTGGCGGCTCCGCCGCGTCCGCCAGGCGCTCGCAGGCGGCGAGGTTGAAGTCGACGTCGGCCACCCGCGCCTCCAGCTGGACCGCCGCCGCCCGCACCGCGCGATTGTCTCATCCCTCAAACGGGTTACGGTGCCCCCGAGGAAGGGAGAACGATGAGCTTTCGCAAGTACGAGCTGGGCAGCTATGAGGACATGGTCGCGCAACCACTCGTGGGACGTGCCCGAGCGCTACAACATCGCCCACGACGTCTGCGACAAGCACGAGCGCGACCGGCCGGCGATGGTCTGGGAGGACTGGCAGGGCAACGAGCGGCGGGTGACCTTCGGCGAGCTGCAGGACCTGTCGAACAAGTTCGCCAACGTGCTGGAGGCCGAGGGCGTCGAGCGCGAGGACCGGGTGGCCACCCTGTTGCCCTCGTCGCCCGAGACCGCTGCCGTGTTCCTCGGCACCTACAAGCGCGGCGCGATCCTCCTGTCGATGTCCGTGCTCTACGGCGACGAGGGGATCGAGCACCGGCTGCGCGACTCCGGCGCGAAGGTCCTGGTGACCGACACCGAGAACGTCGGTCGCATCCCGGAGGGGATCGTCGAGACCGTCCTGGTGATGGGCGACGGCTTCGAGGAGAAGATGGAGGCGGCCTCGGCGGACTACGAGATCGCCGACACCTCGTCCGAGGACCCCGCGCAGCTCTACTACTCCTCGGGTACCACCGGCAAGGCCAAGGGCATCCTGCACGCACACCGCTACCTGCTCGGCCACGAGGAGTTCGAGTTCTGCCACGACGTGCGGGACGGCGAGCTCTTCCACGGCATGGGCGAGTGGGCGTGGGCGGCGGGCATCTGCCCGCTGCTCGGCCCCTGGCGCTACGGCGCGGTGGCGCTGGTCTTCGCCCGCAAGGGCGGCTTCGATCCCGACGAGCAGCTGCGCTTCCTCTCCAAGCACGGAGTGCAGAACATGTTCACCACGCCGACCGCGTTGCGGGCGATGACCGCGGTGGAGAACGCCGGCGAGAAGTACCCGTTGCCGGAACTGCGCGTCGCCTGCTCGGCCGGTGAGCCGCTGAACCCCGAGGTCATCCGCTGGTTCCGCGACCAGTACGGGCTCACCGTGCTCGACTACTACGGGCTCACCGAGAGCTACCCCCTGTGCGGCAACTGCCTCGGCATCGAGGTCCGCGAGGGCTCGATGGGCCGGCCCATGCCCGGCTGGGAGGTGAAGATCCTCGACGAGGACGAGCACGAGGTGCCGGTGGGCGTGCGCGGTGAGATCTGCCTGAAGGCGCGCTCGAACCCGCACTACCCGATCGGCTACTGGAACCGCCCGGAGGACACCGAGGAGGAGTTCGGCGGCGACTGGTTCCACACCAAGGACGCCGCCCAGCTCGACGAGGACGGCTACGTCTGGTACGCCGGCCGCGCCGACGACGTGATCATCTCCGCCGGCTACCGCATCGGCCCGTTCGAGGTGGAGTCCGCGTGCGTGGAGCACCCGGCGGTCAAGGAGGCGGCCGCGGTGGCCTCCCCCGACCCCAAGCGCGGCGACGTGGTCAAGGCGTTCATCGTGCTCACCGGCGACCACCAGCCCAGCGACGAGGTCGCGGACGAGATCAAGAAGCTCGTCCGCGAGCGCCACTCGGCCTACGCGTACCCGCGCGAGATCGAGTTCGTGGACGACCTGCCCAAGACGCTGACGGGCAAGATCCGCCGGGTCGAGCTGCGCGAGGCCGAGCGCGAGAAAAAGCAGGCGGCGGCGACCTAGGCGGGCCGGCGGCGCGACACCCACGCGCCTCTCAGAAAAACGCTCAGCGCCGCTGACGAATTTTCTGGAGGGCGTGGGCGCCCCCGCAGGGCCGGCTCAGAGCACCGGTATCAGCGGGATGTCGTAGTAGATAGCCCACAGGACGAAGCCGGTGATCGCCGCGATGACGATCACCGCCACCGTCACCTTCTCGGCGGTCGAGGCGCGCTGGGCGCGGTCCTTGGCCTTGTCGGACCAGATGATCACCCGTTCGAGCAGGCGCTCTGCGGGCTCGAACTCCAGCGCCAGCAGGCCGAGGCCCAGCAGGATGACCACGAAGCCGGGCCCCGGAACGCCGGGGCCGCTGAGGACGATCCCGCCGAGAACGAGCACGATCCCGACGATCACAGTCCCGACGCGATAGAGGATGTTGCGCTCCTTCTGCCGCTCCTTTCGCTCCTGCAGCCGCTTGAGCATCTCGGGCATGTCCTCGCGCGAGGCGTACTCCGGCGGGGTGTGCTGGGCGGGCTTCTCCTCCGCGCTCATCGCGGGGGAGTCTGACGAAGCCACTCGTCCACCGGCAGAGCCGAGCCGGCCGCGGCCAGGCCCCCAGGGGCCGTGGGCGGCAGCCCGTGCACCGCCACGCCGGCGAGGCGCTCGATGGTCTCGCGGTTGGACCGCTCGATCACGCCGGGCTCCTCGGGCCACGGCGTGAGGACGACCCCGAGCACCTCGAGGCCCGCGGTGCGGGCCGCCTCGAGGGTCAGCAGGGTGTGGTTGATCGTCCCGAGGCCCGGGCGCGCCGCCACCACCAACGGCAGGCCGAGCCGCACGCAGAGGTCGCGCACCGAGAAGCCCTCGGCCAGCGGCACCAGCAGGCCGCCGACGCCCTCGACCACGAGCGGCTCGCCGCGCGGCGGGAACAGCTCGTCCGGGTGGAGGGAGCCGGCCAGGTGCGGCGAGGCCGCCAGGCCGAAGCGGAAGGGGGCGACCTCCTCCGCGCGCTGCCCGGTGACCGACGCCAGCAGCTCGTGGTCCATCGGCCAGTCGCCGGGCTCCTCGTCGAGGCCGGTGACCACCGGCTTGAAAGCCACGACCGGCTCGCCACGCGCGGCCAGGGCGGCGCAGATCGCCGCCGACAGGACGCTCTTGCCGACGCCGGTGTCGGTCCCGGTGACGAATACGCCGCGGGTCAGGTCAGGCGGCGTCGGCGAGGTGGTCGAACACGCCGGTTCCCGCCCGCGCGGGCGGGGCGGCGGCCGGCACCTTGGGCACGGCCGCCGCGAGGGTCCGGGCCGCCTCGCGCAGCTCGGACTTGGTGTGCGAGGCCATCACCGACAGCCGCAGCCGAGAAGTCCCCTCGGGCACGGTCGGCGGGCGGATGGCCTGCGCGAAGACCCCCTCCGAGAGGGCGGTCTCGGCGGCGCCCGTGGCGGCGTCGGGGCTGCCGATGACGAGAGGCACGATCGGCGTGTCCTCCCCCGGAGCGGTCAGCCCTTCGGCCCGGAGCGCCTCGCGCAGCACGCGGGCGTTTCTCTGAAGCTTCTCCACGCGTCGCGGCTGCTCGCGCAGCAGCTCGAGCCCGGCCATGGCGGCGCCCGCCGCCGGAGGCGGCAGGGCGGTGGAGAAGATGAGCGGGCGGGCGGTGTTCAGGAGGTAGCGCGCCATGCGCTTCTCGCAGCACACGTAGGCCCCGTACGAGCCGAGGGCCTTGCCCAGCGTTCCGATGGTCACGTCGACCGCTTCCTCGACGCCCGCGGCGGCGGCTGCGCCGCGCCCGTCGGGGCCGATCGTTCCCAGTCCGTGTGCCTCGTCGACCACCAGCAGGGCGCCGAAGCGCTGCGCCAGCTCGGCGATCTCGGCCAGCGGCGCGATATCGCCGTCCATGGAGAAGACCCCGTCGGTGACGATGACCTTGCCCCGCTCCCCGGCCTGTCGCAGGCCCCAGGCGAGCTGGTCGGCGTCGAGGTGGTCGTAGACGAAGCTCTCGGCGCCGGACAGCCGGCAGCCGTCGATGATGCTGGCGTGGTTGAGGCGGTCGGAGAAGACCACGTCGTCGGGGCGGGCCAGCGCCGAGATCACGCCGAGGTTGGCGAGGTAGCCCGAGCCGAACAGCAGCGCGGCCTCCGATCCCTCGAAGTCGGCCACCCGCTCCTCGAGGCGGCGGTGGATGCGCATAGTGCCCGACACCAGCCGCGAGGCGCCCGCGCCGGCGCCGTAGCGCAGCGCGGCCTCGGCGGCGGCCTCGCGAACCCGCGGATGGTCGGCCAGGCCGAGGTAGTTGTTCGAGCACAGCAGCAGCACCGGCTGGCCGTCGAGCAGGACGCGCGGGCCCTGCGGTCCGGAGATCAGACGCATCCGGCGCATGAGCCCGCGGTCGCGGATCTCATCCAGCCGGCGGTCGATCTCGTCGATCACGCCGCCTCGCGGGGCTCCACCTGCACCACTTCAGGCCGCGGGGGCACCTTGCCCTTGGGAATGCGGCGAAGCTGGCGCTCCGGGTTCCAGAAGTTGGCCTCGTCCTGGCTGTCGATCAGGTCGTCGACGGGCGTGCGTGGCGCGTCGCCTTCCAGCCAGCCTGAGCGGTTGTCGGGGCGCGGGTTGGCGCCGTTGTCGTCCTGGCGGGCCACGTTGAGGCCCAGGTCCTCGAACATCGCGCGGTCGTCCTCGGGCTCGGACCCGAGGGTGGTGAGGAAGTTGCCCATCATCACGCCGTTGAGGCCCGCCTTGACGGCAAGCGGCTGCAGCTCGCCGAGGTTCTCGACCCGCCCGCCGCAGAGGCGGAACAGCGCGGCGGGGAGGATCAGCCGGAAGATCGCGATCCACTTGACGGCCTCCCACGGGTCCATGCGGTCGCGGTCGCCGAACTTGGTGCCCTCGCGCGGGTTGAGCAGGTTGATCGGGACGCTGGTGGGGTCGAGCTTGGCCAGCTCGAAGGCCATCTCCACTCGCTGCTCGCGCGTCTCGCCGAGGTTGAGGATGCCCCCCACGCAGGTCTCGAGGCCGGCCTCGCGCACCGCGTCGATCGTGCGCAGCCGGCCCTCGTAGCGGACGGTCGTGGAGACCTCCGGGTAGTAGCTCTCGGCCGTCTCGACGTTGTGGTGGACCCGCTGGATCCCGGCCTCGCGGAGCGACTTGGCCCGCTGGGCCGACAGGTGCCCGACCGAGGCGCAGCGCTTGAGGTTGGTGTGCTCGGCGACGAGCTTGGCCCCCTCCAGCACGTTGGCGAAGTCCCGCTTGGACAGGCCCTGGCCCTGGGTGACCATGCAGAAGCGGTGTGCGCCCGCCGCCTCGGCCGCCCGGGCGTGCCCGAGGATCTGGTCCGGGCTCATCATCGCGTGCATCGGGGTGTCGGCCTCGGCGTAGCGCGACTGCGCGCAGAAGCCACAGTCCTCGGCGCAGCCGCCGGACTTGGCGTTGACCAGCGAGCACATGTCGGTCGAGTCGCCGAAGCGCTCCTGGCGGGCCTCCCATGCACGCTCGACCAGGGCTTCGATCTCGCCGTGGTCCTCGATCTCCCCGAGGGCGAGGGCCTCGCTGGGGCTGATGAGCGGTGGCACCGACGCTCAAGGTATGCCCGACCCCGGACGGCATCGGGGATCCTGCGCTAGACACCTCCCCATGTCCTCCCTCCATCCCACCGAGCACCGGGGCCTGCGCGAGCTGTTCGCCTTCTCCCGCTCCCTCGCCACCCACTACGACCAGCTGGCCTCCCATCTCCCGCCCGCTCAGGCGGGGGCCTTCCGCGACGGGGCCGAGGCCGCGCGCGAGCTCCTGCGCCAGCTCGAGACCCACGCCGCCGCCTACGACCTGCACGGCAAGCCCGCCGCGCAGGGCCTCGGGAGCTCGATCGGACTGGCCCGGGCCGAGGTGCGCAACCGCTTCCTGGAGACCGACCGCGCGGCGCGCTTCGCGCTCAGCGAGATCGCCTACCTCGTGGGCCTGCTGGCCTACCTGCGACGCGTCGCCGAGACGCGCGCGGACGCCCGCGCGCGGGACTTCTGCGCGGGCTGGCAGCACCGCATGGAGGAGGTCGAGCGCAACGTGCGGTCAGCGGCGGCCGAGCTGGGCGCCGATCCCGACGCCGCCATGGCTCCCTATGACGGCTCGCTGCTGGGCCGCGCGCTGCAGTCGGTCGGATTCGTGATCGGGTCGGTCGGCGAGTGGACCGACCGACAGGCGGCGAAGCGCGGCTAGCGGCCGAGCGCGGTCATCGGCCCTTCCACTCGGGCGCGCGCTTCTCGCCGAACGCGCGTACGCCCTCGCGGAAGTCCTCGCTGCGAAAGCACGACTCGCGCAGCTCGACCAGGTCGCGCTCCTGTTGCTCGCTGAGCGGCCCCTCTCGGAGGGCGCGGATGATCCGCTTGTTGCCCGACAGCGACAGCGGCGCGTTGGCGGCGATCTCGCCGGCCATCTCCACGGCACGCTCCTCCAGCTCATCGGCCTCGACCACGTGGTTGACCAGGCCGATCTCGGCGGCGCGGTCGGCGTCCACGTTGCGGCCCAGGTGGAACAGCTCGGAGGTGTGGGCGGGCCCGCACAGCTCGAGGAACTTCTTCACGCCCGTGTGGGAGTAGATGAGCCCGAGCTTTGCGGGCGGCATGCCGACCTTCACCCCACGGGCGGCGATGCGGATGTCGGCCGTGAGCGCCAGCTCCAGCCCGCCGCCGATCGCGTGGCCGTTGACCTGCGCGACGACCGGATAGGGGTAGGCCTCCAGCGCCTCCAAGGCCGCGTGGAAGGGGTGGGCCACCAGGCGCTCGGCATCCTGCTCGAACTCCTGGCCCTCGAGGTTGCCGAGGTCGTAGCCGGCCGAGAACATCGGGTCGGTGCCGGTGAGCACCAGGCAGCGGGCGTCGAGCGTGCGGGCGGTCTCCGCCAGCGTGTCGAGGATCTCGTGGTCGAGCGCACCCCGGCGCTGAGGGTGGTTGATCCGGAGGCGGACGACCCCGTCCGCGGGCTCGTCGCGGACGAGCTTGCCGCTGGCGAGCGTGACTGTTGTGGCTGCGGTGCTCGCCCGACCAGCGCTCGGGCTGCGCTCCTCGCCGGTCACTCGAGGACGATCAGCGTGTCGCCCTCGGACACGGACTGGCCCTCGGAGCAGGAGATCTCCGAGACCTTCCCGTCGTCCTCGGCCTCGACGGGCATCTCCATCTTCATGGACTCCAGGATCACGAGCGTGTCGCCCTCCTCCACCTCCTGGCCGAGCTCGCACTCGACCTTCCAGACCGTCCCGGTGATGTGAGCTTCGACGTTTGGCACGGGCGCGCACGATAGCTTGGCGCCCCGCGTGATCCTCGCCATCGACCAGGGCACGACCGGAACCACCTGCATCGCCTTCGACGACGAGGGGCGCCCGGCCGGACGTGCCTACCGCGAGTTCGAGCAGCACTTCCCCCGGCCCGGGTGGGTCGAGCACGACGCGAGCGAGATCTGGGAGGTCACGCGCGAGGTGGCCGCGGACGCCCTGGGCGGCGAGCAGCCGAAGGCGATCGGGATCACCAACCAGCGCGAGACCGTGGTGGCCTGGGACCCGGACACCGGTGAGCCCGTCCACCGGGCGCTGGTGTGGCAGGACAGGCGCACCTCGGACCGCTGCGACGAGCTCAAGGAGGAGGGCCGCGAGCCCCTCTTCCGCGAGCGCACCGGCCTGGTCCTCGACCCCTACTTCTCGGGCACCAAGATCGAGTGGCTGGTCAATGAGGGCCATGGCGGCGCCCGCTTCGGCACCATCGACGCCTGGCTCGCGCACAAGCTCTGCGGCGAGCACGTCACCGACCTGACCAACGCCTCGCGCACCCTGCTGTTCGACATCCGCGAGCGCCGCTGGGATCCCGAGCTGTGCGAGATCCTCCACGTCGACCCCGGCTGGCTGCCCGAGCCCGTCGAGAGCGCGTCGGTGGTGGGGGAGACGGCCGAGTTCGGTGGCAGCGTGCCGCTGGCGGGCATGGCAGGCGACCAGCAGGCGGCTCTATACGGGCAGGCCTGCCACGAGGCGGGGCTGGGCAAGAACACCTACGGCACCGGCTCGTTCGTGCTCCAGCACGCGGGCGGAGAGGCCCCCAAGCCTCATGCCGGGCTGCTCACGACGATCGCCGCGGGCGCCGAGCCCGCCTACGCGGTGGAGGCCTCGATCTTCGTGACCGGCGCCGCGGTGCAGTGGCTGCGCGACGCTCTCGGGATCATCGACCGCGCGGACGAGACCGAGCAGCTCGCGGCGTCGTTGGACTCCAACGACGGCGTCTACCTCGTGCCCGCCTTCGTCGGGCTCGGCTCGCCGTACTGGGACTCATACGCGCGGGGCACCATCACCGGGCTCACCCGCGGGACCGGCCGCGCGCACCTGGCGCGTGCGGCGCTGGAGTCGATCGCCTACCAGACCCTCGACGCCGTGCGCGCGATGGAGAAGGCCAGCGGCGAGCCGCTGGAGGAGCTGCGCGCCGACGGCGGCGCCACCGCCAACGGCTGGCTGATGCAGTTCCAGGCCGACCTGCTGGGCGTGCCGGTGGTGGTCCCGGAGGTGTCGGAGACCACGGCGATGGGCGCCGCGTTCCTGGCCGGGGTGGCCACGGGCGTGTGGAGCGAGGAGGACGTGCGCGCGATGTGGCGCGAGGGCGCGCGCTACGAGCCGGGCATGGCGGACAGCACCCGCGAGACGCTGGTGGACGGCTGGCACGAAGCCCTCGAGCGCGCGAGCGGGAAGCGCTAGCGGAGGGCGACGTGGCGGACCGCAAGGACCTCGACTTCACCTACTCCCTCACCGACCGGATCTTCCGGTTGAGCATGGGGGAGCTGGCCGACTTCAGCGGGGCGAAGTACGACGGCGACTTCTCGCTGAGCCTCGAGGAGGCCCAGCGGCGCAAGCACGACTACGTGGCCGAGCAGATCGGCATCGGCCCGGGCCGGCGGGTGCTCGACCTGGGCTGCGGCTGGGGGCCGCTGCTCGACTTCATCCGCCGCCGCGGGGCGGAGGGGGTCGGCGTGACGCTGTCCTCGGCCCAGGCCGACGCCTGCCGGCGCCACGGGCTCGAGGTGCACATGCACGACGCGCTGACCGTCGACCGCGACACCTTCGGCCCCTTCGACGCGGTGGCGAGCCTCGGAGCCTTCGAGCACTTCGCGTCGCCCGAGGACCACGAGGCGGGCCGCCAGGACGCCGTCTACCGGCAGCTGTTCGGCAACCTCGCGGGGCTGCTGCCCGAAGGCGGCCGCCTGTACCTGCAGACGATGGTGTTCGGGCCGAACATGATCCCGCTGGAGGAGGTGGACATCGACGCCCCGCGCGACTCCGACTCCTGGTACCTGGCCCTGATGAGCCACATGTTCCCCGGCTCGCTGCTCCCCTTCGGCCAAGAGCAGATCGTGCGCAACGCCGAGCCCGATTTCCGCCTGGTCTCCAGCGTCAGCGGCCGGGTCGACTACCTGGAGACCATCCGTCAGTGGCGCGCGCGGTTCGCCGAGCGCAGCCTGCGCAAGACGCTCTTCAAGGCCCGCCTCGTGCCGCGCTGGCTGACCAGCTCGGACTTCCGCCTGGCGTTCACCTCGGGGGTCAGCGCCAACAGCGTCTGCTTCGAGCGCCAACTGCTCGAGCACTACCGGCTGGTGCTCGAGGTAACCAAAGGCGCGAAGCCGGGTAAACCGGTCACGAGGTGAAGGAACAGGTCTACAAGGACCCGCGCCCGGCCGAGCACTTCGACCGCTTCCACGAGCGCACGCGCAGCCGCCGGCCCGACTGGGTGTACGAGCTGGTGCGCTTCGTGCTGACGCCGTACCTGCTGATCGTCTTCCGCGCGCGCTCCATCGACACCGACAAGGTGCCCGCGGACGGGCCGGCGATCATCGCGCCCAACCACTTCTCGTTCCTCGACCACTTCTTCATCGCCGTCTACCTGCGCCGCAAGGTGCACTTCATGGCCAAGTCGCAGCTGTTCCAGCGGCCCATGCAGTTCATCTACAAGCACGGCGGCGTGTTCCCGGTGCGGCGCGGGCACCACGACGAGGAGGCCTTCAAGACCGCCCACGCCGTGCTCGCGCGCGGCGACATCGTGGTCATGTACTGCGAGGGCGGCCGGTCTCGCTCCGGCGACCTCGGCGAGGCCAAGCCCGGCATCGGCCGGCTGGCCCTGGAGTCCGGCGCGCCGGTCGTGCCCGCCGCCATCGCCGGGTCCGAGCGGGCCCGGAACTGGAAGAAGGGCCAGTTCCCCAAGGTCACCGTGCAGTTCGGCGACCCGGTCCAGTTCGAGCAGGTCGACCACCCCACCAAGGAGCAGTCGCTCGCCACCGCCAACACGGTGTTCGACCGCGTGAAGGGCCTCTACGGGCCGCTGCGCAGCGACGGCCGGCGCAGCGCCGTGAAGGCCGCCCGCGCCGCCCGCCGGGCCGCCCGCTCCACGCGCCGGCGGCCCGCTAGCCCCGCCTGAAGCTGACCAGCTCCTCCCTGCCGCCGGCGCCGCCGGACGGCGAGAGCACCAGCACCGGTCCCACCCCGCGCGCGTAGAGCTTGTACTCGAGCACCTTGGGATCGAGCGGGTTCTCGTCCCGCGTCGTCAAGGTGTTGCGGAAATGCCCGGCGGGCACCTCGGCCTGGTCGTCGACGCTCAGCACCCGGGCCCTGTCCTCGGCCTGGCCCTTGTAGTACTCCTGCCTGTACTCCATGCCGGGCCGCGGGTGGGCCGGCATGATGATCCCGGCCTTCGCCCCGTCGACGCCGGCCTCGAACGAGCCGGCCCGGGTCTTCACCTTGCCGTTCTCGTATTCGGCGGTCCGCTCGCCGAGGTACCAGATGTTCCCCGCCCGATCCTGCGCGTACCAGTCGTCGGTCAGCTCGACGGGCGCTCCGTTCTCGGTCACCTCGTCGCGGACCACCCGCGCGATAGCGCCGTTGGCGACCCGCTTGGTCTTGTCGGTCACCGTGACCTCGACGCGCAGGTTCGCGCCCTCGTCGTCGGTCTCGCGGTAGACCCAGCGGCTGCCGGGCTTCATCGGCCAGTAGGGGTTGTCGATGTTCGGCGAGAGCTCGCGCGGGGCCGGCCCGCCGGAGCGGCGCTCGTCGCCGCCGCACCCCGCCGCGAACAGCGCCGCCCCGGCAGCGAGCAAGGCCGTGAGGTGCCGGGGCCGCATCGTCCTACTCCTTCTCGGTCCCGATGACCTTGAAGCTGCCGTCGAGGTGGTACTCGACCACGCTGCCGTCGCGCTTGCGGACGGCCACCTCGTAGGCGGCGTCGCCGTCGTCGCCCTTCTCGGCCTCGAGGACATCGCCGCCGCCGGCGCGGGCAAGCGCGGCCCGCTCGGCGCGGTCGAAGGCGCCTCCGCGCAGCGCGCCGCCGTCGGCCTGCTCGTTCTCCTCGCGGCCCTCATTCTCCTCGCCGCCGCCGATCGCCTGGGCCACGCCGGCTCCGCCGGCGGCCAGGGCGATCAGCCCGAGCAGCACCACGAGGGGCTTCTTGATCGTGTCCTTCATCCGTTCCTCCTGGGTCGTTCGGCTGTCATCGGGGCGACCGTACGACCGCCTCCTGAGACGACGCTGAGCCCGGCAGCACCATCCGCACGGTGGCTTCCCCGGCCGCCCCGGCGGTGCCCCCGTGTGCCTCGGCGACCGCGCGCACGATGGCCAGGCCGAGCCCGGCGCCGGAACCGCTGCGGGCAGGGTCGCCGCGCACGAAGCGCTCGAAGGCGCGGTCGCCCAGATCGCCGAGGCCGGCGCCCGAGTCGCTCACCTCGAGCACCGTGTCTCCGTCCTCGCGTCGCGCGGACAGGGTCACCGCGCCCCGGCCGTGGCGCAGGGCGTTGTCAGCGAGGTTGCCCAGCGCCTGGCGCAGGCGCAGCGGGTCGGCGTCGACCACGAGATCCGCGGGCGCCTCCACGTCGATGTCGCGACCGCGCTCGCCGGCGCGGGCCGCGAAGCGCTCGCGCACGCTCTCCAGCAGCTCACGGGCGGACAGCCGCTCGCGGCGCACGGGCAGCCGCCCGTCGGCGGAGCGCGCCAGCACAAGCAGGTCCTCGGCGAGCTGCGCCAGCCCGTCGCACTCCTCCAGCGCCGCCACCACGGACTCGCGCGCCTGCGGTCCGAGGTCCTCGGCGCGCAGGCAGGCCTCGAGCTCGGCCTTGACCACGGCCACCGGGGTGCGCAGCTCGTGGCTGGCGTCGGCTACGAACTCGCGCTCCCGCGCGAACGAGGCCCGCAGACGGGCGAGCATCTCGTTGAGCGTCTCGCCCAGCGCGCGGATCTCGTCCCGGGCGTGCGGCAGGGGCAGCCGCTCGTCGCCGTTCTCCAGCGACACCTCGGTCGCGCGCCGGCGCATCGCCTCCACCGGGCGCATGGCGCCCGCGGCCAGCCCGTAGCCGAGCAGCGAGGCGAGCAGGATGGCCAGCGGCCCGCCCACCGCGAACGCCGCGATCAGCCCGGCCAGGGTCTCGTTGCGATCCTCGAGCGACCGCGCGGTCACCGTCACCGTGCCGCGCCGGCCGGGGCGGGCCAGCACGCGCGCCGTGCCCTCGATCCCCGGGACCCGGCGCTCGAAGACGACGTCGCCGCGGCCGGCGCGGCGCCGGTCGGCCGCGGTCAAGATGCCGCCGCGCTCCCCCGGGCCGAGCACGCGGGAGAGCCCCTCCTCGCGGTCGGCGGGCACGGCGCTCGCCCGCAGGCTCTCGTCCACCGCCTCGTCGAGGTCGCCGCGCACCTGCGAGTAGACGAACGCGCCCGCCACGACGAGCACCACCGCCGTCGCCAGCGCAAACGCGGCCGTCAGCCGAAGCCGGATGGGCACGCGGCTCACCTCGCGCCGCCGTCCTTGCGCAGCCGGTAGCCGAGCCCGCGCACGGTCTCCAGCGACCGCACGTCGAAAGGCCGGTCGAGCTTCTCGCGCAGGTAGCGGACGTAGACCTCGACCACGTTGGAGCGCTGCTCCAGGCCCATGTCCCAGGCCGACTCGAGCAGCTGGGTCCGGCTGAGCACCTGGCCGGGGCGGCGCATGAAGGTCTCCAGCAGGGCGTGCTCACGGGCCGAGAGCTCCACCTCCGTGTCGCCGCGCCAGACGCGGCGCTCGGCGGGGTCGAGGCGCAGGTCTCCGACCTCGAGCACCGTCGGGCGCTCGGTCGCACCGCGCCGGACCAGGGCCCGCAGACGCGCCGACAGCTCGGCGAGCGAGAACGGCTTGGTCAGGTAGTCGTCGGCGCCCTGGTCCAGGCCGCGGACGCGGTCCTCGACCGCGTCGCGCGCAGTGAGCATGATCACCGGCAGCCAGACCCCGTCGCCGCGCAGGCGGCGGCAGGTCTCGAAGCCGTCGAGGTCCGGCAGCATCACGTCCAGCACCACGGCGTCGTACTCGCCCGCGGCGGCCATTCCCAGCGCCTGCAGGCCCTCGCTCGCGACGTCGGCCGCCATGCCCTCGCTCCGCAGCCCGCGGCGAATCGCCGCCGCCATCCGGAGGTCGTCCTCCACCACGAGAACGCGCATGCCGCCATTGTCCTCCCGTTCCTGAGAGGCGCCTGAGAGCGGGCTGAGAATCCGTTGAATCCCCCCTGCCACCCTCCGCACGGTGAGGCGCCCCCTTCTCGTCGCCGATCGCCGTGCTGCTCGCCGCCGGGGCCGCGTTCCTGCTCGTGCGCGAGGTCTCGCCACCCTCGTTCGAGAGCTTCGATCCCCGGGCCGAGGACCCGTTCGCCTACTCGCCCGAGCGCCGCGCGGAGTTCGAGCGCCGCGCGACCGCCGGCTTCTCGCACGTCGTCTACGACAAGAGCCCGGACGGCGCCGAGAACACCGCCGAGCGGGTGGCCGCCTACCGGCCACTGATCGAGGACGCCGCGCGCGACAGTGGCGTGAGCCCCGACATGCTGGAGGCGCTCGTGTTCCTGGAGAGCGCCGGGCGGCCCGATGCGGTGGCGGGCAGGGACCTCGAGTCGGCGGCGGGGCTGACACAGATCCTGGCCGGCACGGGCGCCGGCCTGCTGGACATGAAGGTCGACGTCCGTCAGAGCACGCGCCTGACCCGCGCCATCGCCCGCGCGGCCCGCCGCGGCGACACCCGCCGCGTCCGGCGCCTGCAGGCCCGGCGGCGGCGCGTCGACGAGCGCTTCGACCCGCGCAAGGCGCTGGCCGCCACCGGCCGCTACCTGCGCTTCGCGCGTGAGCGGCTGGGCCGGGAGGACCTGGCCTTCGTCGGCTACCACATGGGCATCGGGAACCTGCAGCGCGCGATCGACCTGCACGGCGCCGGCCGCGTCCCCTACGCGCAGCTGTACTTCGACTCGACGCCCACCAGCCACCGCCGCGCCTTCGTCTTCTTCGGCACGCTCAGCGACGGCTCGGCGAACTACCTGTGGCGGGTGCTCGCCGCCCGGGAGATCATGCGCCTGCACCGCCGCGATCCGGAGGAGCTGTCACGCCGAGCCGAGCTCTACACGGCGAAGGCCTCGGCGGAGGAGGTGCTGCACCCGGAGGACGAGGCCGAGCCCTTCGAGGAGCCCGGGGACCTGGAGGACGCCCTGGACAGCGGCGACCTGCGCCCCTTCGACGGCGACCTGGCGAGCCTCGGCCTGCGGCGTGACCCGCGCATGGGCGAGCTCGGCTCCGCGGCTGGAGGCCGAGCCGCGCCTGTACCGCGCGCTGCGCCCGGGCGCCTACGCCCTGGCGGTCTACATGGCCCGCCTGACGCGCGAGGCCTCACGGGTTCCGGGCGCCGCTGACGGTCACCAGCACGGTCCGCGACGCCGAGTACCAGGGCCTCCTGGTGGGCAGCAACCCCGAGGCCACGCCCAACTACTCGCTGCACACCACCGGCTGGGCCTTCGACGTCTCGCGCCGCTACCGCAACCGGCGCCAGGCGCAGGGCTTCCAGTACGCGCTCGACCGCCTGCAGGCGCTGAACCTGATCGCCTGGGCGCGCGAGCCCGCGGCGATCCACGTGACCGCCTCCCGGGACTCGGAGCGCCTGCGGGAGGACCTGGCCGACTAGGTGTAGATCGTCTCCAGCTCCTCCCAGCGGGCCATGTCGTGCCCGGGGATGACGATCGCCGTGGGGGTCCGCTCCAGGTAGAGCTGGATCTCGCGCAGCGAGCGGCGGAAGAAGTGCTCGTCGTCCATCCGGTAGGGGAGCGCGGTCTCGGCGATGGTGCGCATCGTGTACGCGGCGTCGGCGGTGAGGAGCAGCTCGCGGCCGGTCAGCCTCAGCACCACGGACAGGTGGCCCGGGGTGTGGCCGGGAGTGGACACCAGCCGGACGCTGCCGTCGCCGAACAGGTCGAGGGCGCGCCCGAAGGTGGCGAACGAGTCGGCGGCCGGGCCGCCGAAGTCCACCAGCCGGTAGTCGAAGGCGTGGTCGAACTGGTGGTGCAGGTAGCCCTGCCTGCCGCCGCCGGCGGCGGCCGCCGTCCACTCGGCGTCGCTGAGCACGAAGGTGGCGTCGGGGAACTGCGAGATGCCGCTGGCGTGGTCGGAGTGCAGGTGGGTCATGACCACCGTCCCCACGTCGTCGGCCGCCATCGCCCATCTCCCGCAGCTGTCCCGACACGGCCTGCTCGGGAGTCATCTCGATGTCCTTGAAGACGATCCCGCCGAGGCGCCCGAAGCCCTGCACCGGGTCCACGGCCACCGAGGGGTGGAAGCCGGTGTCCACCAGCACCAGCCCCGCGCCCGGATGCTCGACCAGGAACGCCGGCACCGGCAGCGTCATGCGGTCGGCCGCCGGACAGGGTCAGGCCGAGCGCCTTCCAGCCCGCCAGCCGGCCCTCGGCGCGGTGGACGTCGGCCGGCGGCGCGGTGACCGTGCGCCGTCAGCAGCGGGTGCACGCGCACCGTCGCGCCCGGGCGCCCGCCGGGCAGCGGAAGCTGGGCCGGCAGCGGCTCGGCGGCGGTGGCCATGCCGCGGAACCTACCGCTGCGGGGGCGGCGCGGGTGGCGGCGCTCGAGGTCCTCCCAGAACTCGACCGCCGCCGTGCTGGCCCTGATGCCCGCCTCCAGGGCCAGCCACGGGCCGCGCGGGCCCGTGCCGTCGTCGCCCTCCGTGATCGCCTCCAGCTCGGCCAGCTCGCGCCGGTAGGCCTCGGCCTGCAGCGGCGCCAGCGCGGCGGGATCGGCGCCGAAGAAGAGCTGCAGCACGCCGGGCGCGCGCAGCTCCACCAGCTGGTCGGTGGGCTGCGAGCGCCACGTCGTCCAGCGCTCTGCGCCCGGCGGCGGTGAGCCGGTAGAGCCGCCGCCGCCGCCCGCCCTCCTCGCGCTGCTCGTCCAGCAGCCCCGCGCCGGCCAGCCGCTCGGGCTCGGAGTAGAGCTGGGCGTGCTGCACGGTCCAGAAGTGGCCCGACGGTCTGCGGGACGAGCTGCTTGAGCGTGTACGGCGTCGCCTCGCCTCCGGCCAGCTCGATCAGGCCGAGGACGATGTACGAGACGGGTGTCAGGCGAAGGTCGGCTTGCAACAGTCCAAAGTGGATGGTACCGTCCGGACGGTCAACTCTCGAACGGCGGAGGACAGCATGGCGACGCAGGCGGCGGAGCGACAGGCCAACCACACCCTCGGGTTCCAGAGCCTGGACGAGGAGGTGCACGTCGACTCGCTGCCCGGTCCAGGGCGAGGTCCCGGGCTGGCTGCAGCGGCGACCTGACCCGCGTCACGCCCGCGCTGCTCGACGTCGGCGGCGTGCCGCTGCGCCACTGGTTCGACGGCCTGGCGATGCTCAACGCCTTCCGCATCGGCGAGGGGCGGGTGGGCTACGCGAGCCGCTTCCTCCAGTCCGAGGCCCTGAAGAGCGCCCGCGAGGGGCGCTTCGACGCGTGGGGCTTCGGCCAGGACCCGTGCCGGTCGCTGTTCGGCCGCATGACCGCCGCCTTCTCGCCGCCGGAGAACGACAACGCCAACGTCAACCTGACCCGTCTCGGCGATCGCTACGTGGCGATGACCGAGCTGCCGGTGCCGGTGGAGTTCGACCGCGAGACGCTCGGCACGGTCGGGCAGGTGAAGTGGAAGGACCGCGTGGGCGGCGCGGTGGGCAGCGCCCACCCGCACCACGACCCCGAGGCCGACGAGCTGATCTCCTACGTCGTCGACTTCTCGGCCCGCAGCACCTACAAGCTGTTCGCCGTCCCCGCGGGCAGCGACACGCGCCGGCTGATCGCGAAGATCCCGGCCGGCCGCGAGCCCTCCTACCTGCACTCCATCGCCATGACCGAGCGCTACCTGGTGCGTCGTCGCGTGGCCCACGGTGCTCGACCCGCTGAGGATGATCCGCAAGGGCGGCGGCTTCATGGACAACATGAAGTGGAAGCCCGAGCGCGGGACGACCTTCCACGTCGTGGACCGCCACAGCGGCGAGCACGTGGCCACGGGCGAGGGCGAGGCGTTCTTCTGCTTCCACCACATCAACGCCTACGAGCAGGCACCGCGAGGCGAGGTGGTGGTCGACCTCTGCGCCTACGAGGACCCGTCGATCATCGAGGCGCTGGAGCTGAGCACGCTGCGCGCCGGCGACTCGCCGCCCCCGCACGCGTTCCCGACGCGCTACCGCGTGCCGCTGGGCGGCGGCGCGGTGCACGGCGAGCGCCTGTCCGACGAGCCGCTCGAGCTCCCGCGGATCGACTACGGGCGCCGCAACGGGCGCCCCTACCGCTACGTGTACGGGGCCGGGCTCGGGCGACTGGCTCGACCGCGTGGTCAAGCTCGACGTGGAGTCGGGCGAGACGCTGCGCTGGCAGGAGGACGGCTGCTATCCCGGCGAGCCGGTGTTCGTCCGGCGGCCCGACGCCGTGGACGAGGACGACGGCGTGCTGCTGTCGCTGGTGCTCGACGCCGGGGCGGCCCGGTCGTTCCTGGCGGTGCTCGACGCGGCCACGCTCGAGGAGCTCGCTCGCGCCGAGGCGCCGCACGCGATCCCGTTCGGCTTCCACGGCCAGTTCTTCCGATGAGGGCCTCCGCACGGCAGGAGTGCAGAGGCCGGCACCGGGCTGGAGAACGTCGTCAGCCGGCTGACGACTTTCTTGGACGAGGAGCCGTGTTCCGGCTCGCGGGCGGCTTCGCCCGCTCGGTTAGGCTCCCGCCGCCATGAGCTCGCGCGTCTTCGCCCCGGGTCTGCTTGACGGACGGGTGGCGGTCGTCGGCGGCGGCGGCGAGGCGATCGCCGCGCGAGCTGACCGGGCTGGGCGCGCGGGTCGAGCCTTTCGCGCTCACCGAGCGACGAGGAGGAGGTCGACGCCTTCGTCGACGGCGTCCTGGAGCGCCACGGCGCGATCGACGCGCTGGTCAATCGCCCCGACGGCGAGGACTTCCGGGTCAGCGTCGAGGGGACGTGGCTGCTCACCCACGCGGTCGCGACCAAGGCGATGATCCCCGACTCGCGCGGCGGCAGGATCGTCAACGTGAGCCCTGCCGACCCCGTATGCAGCGCCGCGCTCGAGAACCTGGCCAGGGTGCTGTCCATCGAGTGGGCGCGCTTCGGCATCAGGCCGACGGCGATCGCCTCCGGCAGCGACGAGGAGGCTGCGTGGCTCGCGGCCTTCCTCGCGTCACCGGCGGGCGACTACTACAGCGGGGCCGTGCTCGGCGCGCGTCCTGAGCGCCGCGCGCACGGCCGCGTCAACCCCGCCGGCCCCGCTGAGCGGACGCCCTCCGGGCGCGGCTAGGTGGTCATGCCGGTGAACTGGCCACCGGTCACGTTCAGCACCTGGCCGTGGACGTAGTTCGACCACGGCGAGCACAGGAAGAACACGCCGCCGGCGGCCTCCTCGGGGGTCGCCGGCCGGCCCAGGGGGATCAGCATCGAGGCCATCTGGCGCATCTGCTCGGGGATGCCCAGCTGGATCTCCTGGCCCTCGCGCTCGATCGACTCGGACTCCTCCTTGGAGGCCGTCAGGCGCGTCTCGACGAAGCCGAAGGCGATGGCGTTGACGTTGATCTTGAACTGGCCCCACTCCTTGGCCAGCGTCTTGGTCAGGCCCACCACGCCGGCCTTGCCCGACGAGTAGTTGGCCTGGCCGGCGTTGCCCATCGTGCCCGAGATCGAGGAGATGTTCACGACCTTGCGGAAGACCTCGCGGCCCTCCTCCTTCTCCTTCTTGGCCGGCTCGCGCAGGTGCGGCGCGGCCGCACGGAGGACCCGGAAGGGCACCACGTTGTGGATGTCCAGCATCGCCTGGAACTGCTGGTCGGACATCTTGTGGATCGGGCCGTCCCAGGTGTAGCCCGCGTTGTTGACGATGATGTCGATCTGGCCGAACTCGTCGGCGGCCTTCTTGATCAGCTCGTCGCAGGCGCCCTCCTTGGTGAGGTCCCCGCTGTAGACCGCGGTGTCGCCCTGGATCTCGCCCGCGGCCTGCTCGGCCACGTCGCCGTCGAGGTCGTTGATGAGGACCTTCGCGCCCTGCTCGGAGAGCAGCTCCGCCGTCGCGCGGCCGATCCCGCGCGCCGAACCAGTGACGATCGCCGCCTTGCCGTCGAGTACTCCCACACTGCCTCCTTAGAGAATTTGCGGGGCGGCAGGCTATCTAGGTGAAGATCCTGGTCCGTTCGCGCTAGAGCCCCAGCTGCTTGCCCAGGATCTCCTTCATGATCTCGTCGGTGCCGCCGCCGATGGGGCCCAGGCGCGTGTCGCGCGCCACGCGCTCGATCTCGTACTCCTTCATGTAGCCGGCGCCGCCGTGGATCTGCAGCGCCTCGTCGGCGACCTCGAAGGCCGCGCGCTGTGACTGCAGCTTGGCCATGGTCACCTCCTTGACCGCGTCGCCGGTCTCCACGAACAGTCGGAGCGCGTGGTAGGTGATCGCGCGGGCGGACTCGAGCTTGAGCGCCATCTCGGCCACCTTGTGGCGGATGGCCTGGAACTTGGCGATGGGGCGGCCGAAGGCGTTGCGCTCGCGGGCGTAGCCGATGGTCAGGTCGATCACGGCCTGCATCGAGCCCACCGCGCCGAGCGCCATCAGCAGCCGCTCCCACTGGAAGTTGGCCATGATCAGGTAGAAGCCGCCGTTCTCCTCGCCCAGCAGGTTCTCATCGGGCACGAACACGTCGGCGAACGAGAGCTCCGCCGTGTCGGAGGCGCGCCAGCCCATCTTCTCGAGCTTCTTGGAGACCTCGAAGCCCTCGAACTCGCGCTCGATCACCAGGAACGAGAGGCCGTGGTGGCCGCCCTCGCTCGTGGTCTTGACCGCGGTGACCACGAAATCGGCGCGGACGCCGTTGGTGATGAAGGTCTTCGACCCGTTCACGACCCAGCCGCCGTCCACCGGCTCGGCCTTCGTCCGGATTCCCGCCACGTCCGAGCCCGCCTCGGGCTCCGTGATGCCGAGCGCGGCGATCCGCTCGCCGCGGATGGCGGGAGCCAGGAAGCGCTGCTTCTGCTCCTCGGTCCCGAACTTCCACACCGGCGGCGTCGCGATCCCGATGTGCGCGCCGATGCCGGCCGCCACGCCGCCCGACCCGCACAGCGAGAGCTCCTCCGACAGGACCGCGTCGTGCAGGTAGTCGCCGCCCTCGCCGCCCAGCTCCTCGGGGTACTTGAGGCCGAGGAAGCCGACCTCGGCCAGCTTGCCGAACACCTCGTTGGGGAACCACTCGGCGTCCTCCCACTCCATCGCGTGGGGGCGCAGCTCTTTGGCCACGAAGCGGCGGATGGACTCGCGCAGCTCCTCGTGCTCGGCGGTGAAGGGCGGGAACGGCTTGCGGGCCTGCGGCACCGCCGCGTGCTCGCTCACAGCGTGGTGTGGCCGCGGCCGGCGTGGTCGAAGCCGAGCAGGTCGCCGCTGGGGTTCTTGCGGCCGCCGTGGTGGTAGGCGCGAACCTCGCGGATGAGCCCGTCCTCGAACTCGAACCACTCCGTGCCGCGGTCCAGGCGCGGCTCCCCGCTGCGCGGGTCGCGCCAGGTCATCGTCCACTCGATCACCACGCGCTCATCGTCCTCGATCGCGTCCTCGATGTGCCACCGGCCGTCGATGTTCTCCACCGCCCAGCGGGTGTGCTCGCCGATGGTGCGCGCGCCCTCGTGCGGCCCAGCCGCGTGTAGTAGTGGGTCGCGTCGTCGGTGAAGTGCCCGGCGACGCGCTCGGCGTCGCCGGTGTTCAGCGCTTCGTAGTAGGAGCGGACGTGGTCGAGCCGTGCGCCCATGGTCACGCCATCGTCGCATTCGCCCGCATGCCTGTCGCGCACCCGGTGCGACAATCCGATCCGTGGCGGATCGCGAGTTCCTGGAGCGCATGGACCAGCGCCTCGCGCGCGGGAACGAGCTGCTGGGGGAGGTCAAGGACGAGATGCGGCTCAACCGCGAGGAGCGGGCCGAATCGCGGGAGTTCATCCGCGAGATCGTCGGGCGCATCGAGCGCGGATCCCGCGAAGAGGTCCGGGTCCTTCAGGGCCTCACGGACGAGATCCGTGACCTCATCGCCGAGTCCCGCGCTCAGCGCGAGGCCTTGCTGCGCATGCTCGACCGCCTGGGCCCCGGGCCCGAGCCCGCCTAGAGCCCGTACGAGCGGCCGATCACGTCGAGCATGATCTCGTCGGTGCCGGCGCCGATGCGGTTCAGCCGCATGTCGCGCCACACGCGCTCCACGCCGTACTCCTTCATGTAGCCCGCGCCGCCGTGGATCTGGATGCACTCGTCGGCCACCTCGACCGCGATCCGCGAGGCGTACAGCTTCGCCATCGAGATCTCGCGCACCGGGTACTCGCCGTTCTCGTGGCGCCAGGCCGTCGTGTAGACGAGCTGGCGGGCGGACTCGATCTTGGTCGCCATCTCGGCGAACTTGTGCCGGATCACCTGGAAGTGACCGATCGAGCGGCCGAAGGCCTTGCGCTCCTGGGCGTACTGAAGCGTGCGGTCGAAGCAGCGCTGGGCGCCGGCCACGCAGCCCGCGGCCCCGATCAGCCGCTCGCCCTGGAGCTCCCACATGATGTGGTAGAAGCCCTTGCCCTCCTCGCCCAGGATCGCCTCGTGCGGCACGCGGACGTCCTGGAAGGCCAGCAGCGCGGTGTCGCTGGCGTGCATGCCGAGCTTCTCCAGCTTCTTCTCGCGGATCACGCCGGGCAGGTCCATGTCGACCAGGAACAGCGTGAAGCCGTCGTAGCCCGCGTCGGGGTCGGTCTTGGTGACCAGCACGATGTAGTCGGCGCGGTGGCCGTTCGTGATGTAGGTCTTCGATCCGTTGATGACCCACTCGCCTGTCGCCCCCATGGGTATCGCGCACGGCGCGGGTCTTGATGCCGCTGACGTCCGAGCCGGCGTCGGGCTCGGTGATGCCCAGGCAGGAGATCTTCTCGCCCTTGATCGAGGGCACCAGGTAGTCCTGCTTCTGCTCCTCGGTGCCGAACAGGTGCACCGGCGGAGTGGCCATGTCGGTGTGCACGGCGATGCCCATCGCCAGCCCGCCGGAGTTGGACTTGGGCATCTCCTCGGCGAGGATCAGGTTGGCGTAGTAGTCGCCGCCCTGGCCGCCGTACTCCTCGGGATAGGAGAGGCCGAGGAAGCCGAGCTCGCCCATGCGCGGGAAGACCCAGTCGTCGAAGGTCTCCTCCTCCCAGCGCTCAGCGTGCGGCGCGAGCTCCTTGGTGACGAAGTTGCCGATCGACTCCCGCAGCTGGTCGTGCTCCTCGGTGAAGATGAAGTGCTTGCGGTGAGCGGAGTGGTCCGGGCGGAGGACGGTCTCGGTAGCCATGAAAGTGGATAGTAGTACTTCCTACTTGCCACGGCGAGGCCGTCAGCCCGAGAGGCTCCAGGGGTGGAGGCGAGGGCGGCGTGCGCCCGTCGAGGCGCCGAACCGGCATCAGCTCGGCGGGACTCGCCGACGGTGCGCAACCCCGGGTAAACCGGCGAGTCGCCGCCCGGGATCCGCTCGACCGAGCGCTTGCGAACGGGCTCGCGGGCGCCCACGACGCTCACGCCGAGCACGACTCCACCGGCCAGGACGGCACACGCGAGCGCTGAGAGGGCGAAGGCACGCACGGGGCGGGAAGGCCAGGCCCCCGTGGGCCTGAAGCGCGCCCAGCCCGGCGAGGCGGGCCGGGCGCGTGGAGGCAGGCCTACCGGCCCGAGATCGAGGCCGCGACGCTGCTCTCGTCGGGCCGCGGCGAGGACTGCGAGGACGCTCCGGAGATCGCGGCGGCGACGCCGCTCTCGTCCGGGTGAGTGATGGGCGTGTTCGTGACCGGAGCGGTCGACTCGCCGCCCAGCGACAGCACGAGCACGACGGCGACGGTTGCCGCCAGGGCCAGGACCGCCGCGAGGAGCGCGACACGATGCGAGCGGATCCGGGCCGGGAGCGCGACGCTGGGGTGGGTGAGCTGGGACATGGTGCCTCCTGTGGTTGCTGTGAGGCGAGCATCCGCCAGGAGCGGTCCGGCGTCGTCACTCTCGCGGGTGAACCTCCGGGGCGTTCTCACCCGCTCGCATGAGCCGCGGTTTCTCAGAGCTTGGACGCGAGGACCCGCCGCGGCAGGCGCGCGCTCAGCCGCCAGCCGTCGCCCGGAGTCGGGCCGGCTTCCAACTTCCCGCCGAAGCCACCCACGAGCTCGCGCAGGCCCCGCAGACCGTTGCCGGTGCCACTGCGGGCCAGCGCCGCGTCCTGTGTGGCGGCGGCATTCTCGACTTCAACCACGAGCTCGCCCGCTTCACCGCGCACCAGCACCGAGACAGCGGCGCCGGATGCGTAGCGCAACGAGTTGGTGAGTCCTTCCTGGACCACCCGGTAGGCGGTCTGAACCAGCGCGTCGGGAAGGCCCTCGCGTTGGCCCTCGAGCCGTAGCCTGACGTCGAGGCCGCTGCCCGCCGCCCGAGCGACCAGCTCCTCGATCAGCCCCAGGTCCGGCGCAGGGCCGACGGCGTCTTCGTCGCCGAGCAGCGTGACGAGGCGGCCCATGTCCTGCTCGGCATGGTGAGCCGCGCCCGCGATCGCCTCGAAGGTCTGCTGCGTGAGCTGCGGGTCGGTGGCCGCCAAGCGCTGACCCGCGCTTGCCTGAACCACCATCACGCTGATTGCGTGGGCCACTATGTCGTGGAGCTCCGAGGCGATCCGCGCCCGCTCGTATCGCACCGACAGGGCGGCGTGAGCCTCGCGCTCCTCCTCGAGCTCCCGGGCGCGCTGAGCGAGCTGCTCGGCTACCTGCTCGCGTTCCCGCAGTGCGCGTCCGGCCGCCCAGGGCGCCCCGACCAGAAGGAGGAACGGAACCGCAGCGTCGTGAATCGTCGCCACGTTCAACTCCAAGGACACGGTCAGCGCGGCGAGGCCCACCACGCCGCTCCAGCGTCCGTCCCAGCGCCCGGCGCAGAACGCAACCGCCCCGACCAGCAGGTACGGCCACACGATCGAGGTCTCCGTGATGGCGCCCGCCAAGAGCGCCGCCGTCGTGAGGATCCAGACCGGTCGAGCGTGGTGTCGCCCCGCGCCGAGCGAGACACCCACCGCCACTGCGGCGACGCAGACGCCGGGGCCGGCCCCCGCAAGGACAGCCGCCCCGGCTCCGAAGGCCGCTCCGGCCAGAGCGACCGCTCCATCGAGCCGGCCGCGGGCGCTCATCTCTCAGCCGCCCGCGAGAACCGGGAGCATCACCACGGCCTCAGCACGGCGACCGCGGGTCTTCGCCTCGAGTGTCCCCTCCTGGAGCCGGGCACGCTCGCGGGCCCGCTCGATGGCGGCCTTTGAGTTGCGGCGCGCCGGCCCCGAGACGTCGAGCTCCAGCGCGTCGTCCCGGAACGCGACCCGCACCTCGACGTCCGGCGCATCCTCGAGCGCTTCGAGCAGGTGCTCGACGATCCGGTAGGCGGACAGCTCGACCCCGGCGGGAAGGACGCGCGGGCTGCCCTGCACCGAGAATCGGGCGTCCGAGCCCTTGGCCCGAACCAGCATCGCCTCCAGATGAGTCAGGGTCGGTTGCGGCGAGGTGGGGACGTCGCCCTCGTCGTGGCGAAGCACTCCGACGAGGGCACGCATCTCCTCGAGCGTGCGCCTGCTCTCCTGCTCGATGTCGACCAGGGTGGCCGTCTGGGTCTGCGGATCGCTCGGGCGAGCCCCCTCGTCAGCCAGGCGCGCCAGCTCGGCGAGCCGGCGCTGGAGGAGTTCGTCCAGTTCGCTCGACAGGCGGGCACGATCGGAGGCCACCTCGAGACGAGCGCGTTCGTCCCGTGCCTCGCGGAGAGCCATGGTGCGCGCCTGGAGCTCATCGCTCATCGAACGGCGCGACTGGACCAGCCGGCCGATGCCCCACATCGGGGCCACCATGGCCGCCAGGAGGAGGGCGAACGGGTCGACCCCGAACTCGATGGCCTCGATCCCGAAGCTGAGGGCGAGCGACAGGCCGAGCCCGACGAACGCCTCGCGGCCCTTCAACTGCGCACCCGTGCTGAAGCCGAACACGTAGGCCGTCGGAAAGACCACTCCGCAGCGAATCAGCTCGCTGCCCACCAGCAGCTCGTTGAGGATCAGGCCCACGATCGCCGCTCCCACGGCGGCGAGCGGCGCGACGCGGCGCCAGGCCACCGGAACCGTGACCAGCAGGAAGAGCGGGATCGCGAACCCGTATGGCAGCAGGTTTCCGATGTGGACGGCCGACTGCTCGTCGGGGCCGTGCGGGGGCGGGTCGGCGACGTTCGAGACCATCAACAGCACGCCCAGCGCCGTCAGCAGCACGGCGATCACGACATCTCGCCGGCCGATCCGTCCGGTCGCGGCTCTCATGGCTTCCATCATGGTCTGGGTTCCTCCATCCGTAAAGCGGTTTCGGCCGGTCTGACGCCGGCGCTCGCCAGCAGCATCGACGTGACGAGCCTCTGGGGCGTCGCCCCGACGGGTGATTCGGACCGGACCGTCTCACCCGACGGGAGGAGCCGAGGAGCGGCTGACCGACGATGATGTGATCCACATGGAGGGACCCTTCGTCGCGATCCTCTTCAGTGACCTCGTCGGCTCGTCTTCCCTGTTCGAGCGCCAGGGTGACGAGGAGGCCGACCGGATCAGGCGCGAACACTTCGGTGCGCTGCGCAGGGTGATCGCAGACCACGGCGGGCGGGAGGTCAAGTCCACCGGGGACGGCCTCATGGTGGCGTTCTCGAGCGCGGTCGACGCCGTCCGGTGCGCGGTGGACATGCAGCGCGCCACCACCGGCGCCGACAGCGACCTGGAGCTGAAGGTCGGTCTCGACGCGGGCGAGCCGCTGCGCGAGGACGATGATCTGTACGGCACGCCCGTGATCGTCGCCAGCCGCCTGTGCGATACCGCGGGGGCCGGTGAGATCTTCGCCTCCGAGGTCGTGTGCAAGGTGGCGGGCCACCGCGTAGCCGAGCTGATCGAGCCCGCCGGCGCGCTTCGGCTAGCGGGGCTAGGACAGCGCGTAGTGGCGGCGCAGGTGCGCTGGCGAGAAGGGGCGCCGGCGGAGCCGGACGGCCCCGCCGCCGCACCGCGGGAGACCAGCGTCGTGGTGGCCGACGATCAAGACCTGGTTCGTACGGGATTTCGCGTCATCCTCGATTCCGAGCCCGACATGCGCGTCGTGGGCGAGGCCCCCGACGGGCGGACCGCCGTCGACCTGGCCACCCGTCGCAGGCCGGACGTCGTGCTGATGGACATCCGGATGCCGGAGCTCGACGGCCTTAAGGCCGCGGAGCGGATCCTGTCCGACCCGGCGCTCGAAACGGCCGTGCTCATGCTCACCACCTTCGACTTGGACGAGTACGTCTACGAGGCGCTGCGCATCGGCGCAAGCGGCTTCCTCCTCAAGGACACGCCGGCAGACCGGCTGCTCGACGCCGTCCGGGTGGCAGCCTCGGGCGACGCGCTGCTGGCGCCTTCGATCACCCGCCGGCTGATCGAGCGCTTCGCGGGCGCTGCGCGTCCTGCCCCGGACGGCACCCCGGCGGGGCTGGAGGAGCTCACCGCACGCGAGCTGGAGGTGCTGCGGTTGGTGGCGGCGGGCCTGTCGAACGCCGAGATCGCCGACCAGCTCGTGCTCGGCGAGAACACCGTCAAGACCCACGTGGCGCACGTCCTGAGCAAGCTCGGGCTGCGCGACCGCGTCCAGGCCGTCGTCGTCGCCTACGAGTCGGGGCTGGTGGCGCCCGGCGCCTGAGCGCTCAGCCGGCGAACAGCTGCGGCCGGCGGTCCGCCCAGGGCGCGGCCTCCTCGACCTGCGACGCCACCTGCAGCAGCAGGTCCTCGCGTCCCAGCTCGGCCACCAGCTGCACGCCGATCGGCAGGCCGTCGGCGTTCTCGTGCAGCGGCAGCGAGATCGCCGGCTGGCCGGTGGAGTTGAACGCCGCGGTGAACATGGCCAGCGGCACCGCGCGGACGATCGGGTAGCAGCGGCTCTTCGGGCGGGTGGTCGTAGGCGCCCAGCGGCGGGGGCGGCTCGCCCAGGGTGGGCGTGAGCAGCAGGTCGAAGCCGCCGGCCCACCAGGCGGCCGCGCGGCGGCCGCCACCTGGGCGTACTCCATCGCCGACAGGTACGCGGCGGCGGTGTGCGAGCGGCCCTGCTCGGCCAGCGCCCAGGTGCTGGGCTCGACGTCGTCGGGGCCGATCTCCCGGCCGGTCCTGCGCGACCAGTAGTCGAGGTTCCAGGCGATGCCCGCCGTCCAGCGCACCAGGAACTGCGGGATGTAGTCGGGGTCGTCCAGCGCCTCGATCTCCGCCGGCCTCGACCGAGTGGCCCAGCGACTCGAGCAGCCGCGCCGGCGCTCTCCGCCGCCTCCACGCAGTCCGGGTGCACCTCGACCTGGCCGGCGGGCGCCGCGCGTCAGCAGGCCGATGCGCAGCCGGCCGGGGTCGGCGCCCACCTCCTCGGTGTAGGGGCGCTCGGCCTGTGGGCGCGACGTAGGGCTCGCCCGGAGCGCGGGCCGTGGACGGCGTCGAGGATCGCCGCGGTGTCGCGCACCGAGCGCGTGACGGCCAGCTCGGCGACCAGCCCGCTCATGATGTCGCCGAACTGCGGGGCCAGCGAGACCCGCCCGCGCGAGGGCTTGAGGCCCACGAGCCCGCAGGCCGAGGCGGGGATGCGGATCGAGCCGCCGCCGTCGCTGGCGTGGGCCGCCGCGACCATGCCGGCCGCCACCGCCGCCGCCGAGCCGCCGCTCGAGCCTCCCGTCGAGCGCGACGGGTCCCAGGGGTTGCGCGTCGGCCCGAAGGCCAGCGGCTCGGTGGTGGAGAGGATGCCCAGCTCGGGCGTGTTGGTCTTGCCCAGGAAGACGAAGCCCGCCTCGCGGAAGCGCTTGCGCCAGCTCGCTGTCGTGCTCCTCGACCCAGCCGACCTCGCGCAGGAAGCCCATGCCCTCGTACATCGGGTCGCCCGCCGAGTGCGCGGCCAGGTCCTTGAGCAGGAAGGGCACGCCACGAAACGGGCCGTCGGGCAGGTCGTCGGCCGCGGCGGCGCGCGCCTTGTCGAACAGCGGCGTGATCACCGCGTTGATCTCGGGGTCGAGCGCGCTCGATGCGCGCGATCGCCTCGTCGACCAGCTCGGCGGGGCTGGCCTGCCCGCGGCGGACCAGCTCGGCCTGATCCGTTGCGTCCGGGACCGAACTGGTCACGCGGCCAACCTAACGCAGGTAAAGCTCCTGAGCACCGGCCACCTCGGCCAGCACGAGGGCCATCTCGGCCACGTCGGAGCTCCTCGCCCGGCGAACGCGCACCCACGGAAGGCTCGCACCTAGACTCCGCGGCGTGGACGTGGTATCGCCGGAGGGCACGGGCAGATCGCCCGGCAGCTCGAGGAGCTGCTGGCCGCCCGCGGCGACCGCGCGCGCGGCCTGATCCGCAACCCCGACCACGCGGCCGACCTGGAGGCGATCGGCGCCGAGGCCGTGATCTGCGACCTCGAGGGCGAGCGCGACGTCGCCGCCACCTGGAGGGCGCCGACGCCGTGGTCTTCGCGGCGGGCGCCGGCCCGGGCAGCGGGCCCGAGCGCAAGCGCACGGTCGACTACGGCGGCGCGGTGAAGCTGATCGAGGCGGCGCAAGGCTGGGCATCCGGCGCTACGTGATGGTGAGCTCGGTGGGCGCCGACGACCCCGACGGCGCGCCCGAGCAGATGCGCCCCTACCAGCAGGCCAAGCACGACGCCGACGTCGCCGCTGGAGGCAGCCGGCCTCGACCACACGATCGTGCGGCCGGGGATGCTCACCGACGACCCGGCGACGGGGACCGTCAGCGCCGGCCCCGACGTCGAGCGCGACCAGGTGACCCGCGCGGACGTGGCGGCGGTCCTCGCCGCGGTGCTGCGGGCCGACAACACGATCGGCAAGACCTTCGTCGTCGTGCAAGGAGACACCCCTGTCGAGGAGGCGGTCGCCGCGATCTGACAGAGTGAGTAGTAGGACTTCCTACTCGACCACAATGGCCAACGTTCTCTACGAGGTCGCCGACGGGGTGGCGACCATCACCCTCGACTCGCCCGAGACGCGCAACGCGCTCTCCAACGAGCTGCTCGAGGAGCTGATCGAGGCCTTCGAGATGGCCCGCGACGACGACGGTGTGCGCTGCGTCGTGCTCACCTCGTCGCACGAGAAGGTCTTCTGCGCCGGCGGCAGCCTGACCAGTTCGCCGCCGAGGTGCCGCTGGTGCACAAGCACTTCGCCACCGAGCGCTTCCCGCGCTCTGTTCAAGCTGATCGGCCAGCTGGGCAAGCCGACGCATCTGCGCGGCCAACGGGCACGTGCTCGCCGGCTCGCTGGGCATCGCGCTGGCCTGCGACCTGATCGTGGCCAAGGACACCGCGGGCTTCGGCACGCCCGAGATCAACGTGGGGATCTTCCCCTTCATGATCATGGCGCTGATCTACCGCAACGTCCCGCGCAAGAAGACCAACGAGATGCTGCTGCTGGGCGAGCGGCTCACCGCGGAGGAGGCGCGCGAGGCGGGGATCGTGAACAAGGTGGTGCCCGCCGAGGAGTTCGACGCCGCGGTCGCCGACTGGGCCCAGAAGCTGGCGGCCAAGTCGCCGCTGATGATGCGGCTGGGCAAGGACGCGATGTACCGCCAGCTCGACATGTCCTTCGACGAGGCGCTGGACTTCCTGCGCTCGCAGCTCGTCGCTCGCCTTCACCACCGAGGACATCCAGGAGGGCGTGTCCGCCTTCTTCGAGAAGCGGGAGCCCAAGTGGACCGGCCGGTGAGCCTGGTCGCCCTGCGTTGCCGCACCAGCGACCGCACGCCGCGGGCGGCCGCGGGGGTCGACGCGCTCGCCCCGCTGGTGGCCAAGCGGCTGGGGCGCGAGCCGCGGGCGATCGGCACGCCCGGCGAGCCGCGAGCGCGGCGCTACGACGAGGACCTGGAGCTGTCGCGCGGCTGCCTGCTGGAGGCGGGCGGCCAGGTCGACGACGCCCTCGACGCGGGCGCCGTCCCGGTCGTCGCTCGCCCCCGAGTGCTCGGTGGCGCTGACCACCCTTCCCACCGCGCTGCGCCACCGGCCCGACGCGCGCGTGCTGTGGCTGGACGCCCACGGCGACTTCAACACGCCCGACACCACGCCCAGCGGCTACCTCGGGGGCATGGCGCTGGCGGGCGCCTGCGGCCAGTGGGACGCCGGGCTGGGCGTGGAGGCCGTCGACCCCGAGCGCGTCGTGCTCGCCGGAGTCCGCGACCTCGACGACGCCGAGCGCGCGGCGCTGGAGCGCACCGGGGTGACGATGATCGGCGCCAGCACCGTCGAGACGCTGGTGGCGGTCAGCAACGCGCTGGAGCGCTCGCCCGTGTTCGTGCACCTCGACCTCGACGTGCTCGACCCCGACCTGTTCCCGGCCCAGTTCCCCGCCGCGGGCGGCCTGACCCCGGGGCGCCTGCTCGACGTGCTCGAGGCGGTGGCGGGCGAGTGCGAGGTGGTCGGCGTCGAGGTGGCGGCGTTCGAGGCGCCCGACGACCCCGACGAGCGCAGCGCCGCGGCGGCCGTCGCGCTCGAGGTGCTCGAGCCGCTGCTGCACGCGATCTCCGAGGAGGCCCATGTCCACGGTTGACAAGGCAGCCGCGGGCCAGCTGGTCGCGCGGCCCCCGCTGCGCGAGCTGGTCGAGGACCTGCACGAGCGGCGCGAGAAGGCCCGCCAGGGGGGTGGCCCGGAGAAGATCGAGCGCCAGCACTCCGACGACAAGCTCACCGCGCGCGAGCGGCTGGCGCTGCTCTACGACGGGGGCGAGTTCACCGAGCTGGGCATCCACGGCCGGCCGCACTTCTCCCAGCGCGGCATGGAGGGCAAGGAGGCGCCGGCCGACGGCGTGGTCACCTCCTTCGGCAAGGTCGACGGCCGCCTGGTGGCCGTCGCCGCCTACGACTTCACGGTCATGGCCGGCTCGATGGGCATGACCGGCGAGCTGAAGGTCACGCGCCTGCGCGAGCTGGCGCTCGGCAAGCGGATCCCGATGCTGTGGCTGCTCGACTCAGCCGGCGCGCGCATCCAGGAGGCCACCGGCTCGCTGTTCGCCGGCTCGGGCTTCCTGTTCCGCGAGGAGGTGACGATGAGCGGCGTGATCCCGCAGGTGGCCGCGCTCATGGGCCCCTGCGCGGCGGGCACCGCCTACATCCCCGGGCTGGCGGACTTCGTGCCGATGGTCAAGGGCCGCGGGTCGATGGCGCTGGCCGGCCCGCACCTCACCAAGGCGGTCACCGGCGAGGACGTGACCCAGGAGGAGCTTGGCGGCTCGAAGGTGCACACGAGGATCTCCGGCGTCGGCGACCTCGAGGTCAAGTCCGACGAGGAGTGCATCGCGGCGATCAAGGACTACCTGTCGTTCTTCCCGGCCAACTGCGAGGAGAAGCCGCCGCTGCGCGAGTGCTCGGACTCGGCCGAGCGGATGGACGAGGAGCTGCTGGACATCCTCCCCGAGTCGCCGCGCAAGCCCTACGACATGTACGACGTCATCCGGCACATCGTCGACGACGGGCACTGGTTCGACATGAAGCCCCGCTTCGCGCGCACGATCATCACCTGCTTCGCGCGCATGGGCGGCCGGCCGGTGGGCATCGTGGCCAACCAGCCCAAGCACCTCGGCGGAATCCTCGAGAACGACTCGGCCGACAAGGCCGCGCGCTTCATCAACCTGTGCGACGCGTTCTCGATCCCGCTGCTGTTCCTGCAGGACGTGCCGGGCTTCATGGTCGGCACCAAGACCGAGCAGGCGGGGATCATCCGCCACGGGGCCAAGATGCTCTACGCCGTCTCGCGGGCGACGGTGCCCAAGGTCACCGTGATCGTGCGCAAGGCCTACGGCGCGGGCTACTACGTGATGTGCGGCAAGGCCTACGAGCCCGACCTGATCGTGGCCTGGCCCAGCGCGGAGATCTCGGTGATGGGCCCCGAGGGCGCGGTCAACATCATCTTCCGCAAGCAGATCGAGGCCTCCGAGGACCCCGACGCCACGCGCGCCCAGATGATCGAGGCGATGCGCGAGCGCATCGACCCCTACATCGCGGCGGGCAACGCGATGGTCGACGACATCATCGACCCCCGCGAGACCCGCCCGACGGTGATCAAGGCGTTCGAGATGGCGGAGAGCAAGCGGGTCGAGCGGCCGTGGAAGCGCCACGGGGTGATGCCCGTCTGAGCGGGGCCGAGCCGATCTTCTTCGACGGGCCCGAGCAGTTCCGCGAGTGGCTGGAGGCGCATCACGACACCGCGGACGAGGTGCACGTCGGCTTCTGGAAGAAGGCCACCGGCAAGCAGACCATGACCTGGTCGCAGGCCGTCGACCAGGCGCTCTGCTTCGGCTGGATCGACGGCAAGCTCAACCGCATCGACGACCAGCGCCACCGCCAGCGCTTCACCCCGCGCCGCAAGGGCAGCAACTGGAGCAAGGTCAACGTGGAGAAGATGGCCCGGCTGGAGGCCGAGGGCCTGATGACCGACGCCGGCCGGCGGGCCTTCGAGGAGCGCTTGAAGTCGAGGACGGGCGTCTACTGCTTCGAAGCGGGGCGCGCGACCGAGCTACCGCCCGAGTACGACCACCGCCTGACACCCGCGGCTCGCGATCACTTCCAGGCCAGGCCGCCGGGCTACCGGCGCACAGGCGGTGCACTGGGTCACGAGCGCGAAGAAAGAGGAGACCAGGTTGAAGCGGCTGCAAACGCTGATCGAGAGCTCCGAGCACGGCCTCGACGTTCCACCGCTGAGGCGCGCATGAGCCGCCCGAGTTCACGAGTGAAGGATCGGGCGGGCTCTGGCCCGCAAGATGCTTCCCCCACCGGGCGCGGGGGGCGCGCATGACCCGCTTCTCAGACCCCGTGATCATCACGTGCTCCATCAGCGGGGCCGTGGCCAACCGCGACCAGTGCCCGGCGATCCCCTACACGCCGGAGGAGTACGCCGCCGAGGCGCGGCGGATCGTGGACGAGGGCGGCGTGATGATCCACATCCACGCGCGCACGCCCGACGGGGTCCCGAGCTACGAGATCGAGGACTTCCGCGCGATCACCGAGGCGATCAGGGCCGAGGTGGACGACGTGATCATCAACTACTCGACCGGCGCGATCGGCGTCCCGATCGAGAAGCGGATCGAGTACCTGCGCGAGCTGCGGCCCGACGTGGCCGCGCTGAACATGAGCTCGATGAACTACGCGAAGTACTCGAAGTCGCGCAAGGACTTCGTGTTCAAGGCGGTGTTCGAGAACTCGTTCGACACGATCATCGAGTTCCTCACCGCGATGAACGAGCTGGGCATCAAGGCCGAGCACGAGTGCTTCGACACCGGGCACGTGGCCAACCTCGACCCGCTGCTCGACATGGGGATCCTGTCCGAGCCGCTGCAGATCTCGTGCGTGATGGGGGTGACGGGGGGCATCCGGCCCACCGCGCGCAACCTCGCCCACATGGCCGAGCAGGTGCCCGGCGGGCCCGAGGGCCCGTAACAACTGGGGCGTGATCGGCGTCTCGCGCCAGCAGTGGATGCTGGTGGCCGCGGCGCTGACGCTGGGCGGCAACGTCCGGGTCGGGCTGGAGGACAACTTCTACCTCCCGAGCGGCGAGATGGCGCGCTCCAACGGCGAGCTGATCGCCAAGGCGCGGCAGATGACCGAGGACGTCGGCCGGCGGCCGGCGACGGTGGCCGAGGCGCGCGAGCTGCTGGGGGTGCCGGGGCGGGTGAGCGCTTGACCACTCATCGCGCGCAGGTCAGCTGGCACGGCGACCGCGACGACCTTCGCGCCCACACCGTGCGGCTGGCCGAGCAGGCGGTGGGCGGCTCGTGCGCGCCCGACCGGGGCGGCGACCCCGGCAAGGCCGATCCCGAGCAGCTGCTGGTGGGCTCGCTGTCGGCCTGTCACATGCTCTGGTTCCTCGACTACTCGCGCCGCGAGCGGCTGCGCGTCACCAGCTACGAGGACGAGGCCGAAGGGACCCTCGAGGACGACTGCATCACCGGGGTCACGCTGCGCCCCCGGGTCGAGTTCGACGACGGCGACCCGCGACCCGAGACCGTCGGCCGCGCTCCACCACCGCGCGCACGAGGCGTGCTTCATCGCCAACTCGGTCAACTTCCCGGTGGTGGTCGAGTGAGCGGCGCGCTCAGCGACGTCAAGGTCCTCGACCTCTCCCGCCTCCTGCCCGGGGGCTTCTGCTCGCTGCTGATGGCCGACCTGGGAGCCGACGTGCTCAAGGTCGAGGACACCGGCATGGGCGACTACGTCCGCTGGGCCGAGCCGCGCTACGAGGGCGTGGAGCGGTCGGCCGCCTCGTCGCTGTTCCTGGCGCTGAACCGCGGCAAGCGCTCGGCGCGGGTCAACCTCAAGACCGAGCAGGGACAGGAGGTGCTCAAGCGGCTGGTGCGCGACCACGACGTGCTGCTGGAGTCCTTCCGGCCCGGGGTGCTGGACCGGCTCGGCGTGGGCTACGAAGTGCTGCGCGAGGAGAACCCGGGGCTCGTCTACTGCGCGATCACCGGCTACGGCCAGGACGGCCCCTACCGCGACCGCTCGGGGCACGACATGAACTACCTCGGGCTGAACGGCATCCTCGGCCTCACCGGCGAGGCGGATGGCCCGCCGGTGCAGGCGGCCGGCCAGATCGCCGACCTGGGCGGCGGCGCGCTGATGGGCGCGTTCGGGATCCTGGCCGCGCTGCGCGAGCGCGACCGCTCGGGCGAAGGGCAGTTCGTGGACGTCTCCATGCACGACGGGGCGATGTCGTGGCTGGCCCTGGTGGCCGGCCGTCACCTGTGCGACGGCGAGACGCCCGGGCGGGGCGGCCTCGAGCTGGCCGGCTCGCTGGTCTGCTACCGGCCCTACCCGTGCGCGGACGGCTGGGTCACCCTCGGCGCGCTGGAGCCCAAGTTCTGGCAGGCGTGGTGCCGCGGCGTGGGCCGCGAGGACCTGATCGAGAAGCAGTTCGACGGCCCCGACTCGCAGACCCGCGCCGAGGTGGAGGGCGTCTTCATGCAGCGCACGCGCGACGAGTGGCAGGCCTTCGCCTCCGAGCACGACTGCTGTCTGGAGCCGGTGCTGGACCTCGACGAGGCGCTGGACTCCGAGCTCACGCGGGCGCGGGAGATGGTGCTCTCCCTCGCCCAGCCCGGCGCGGAGAAGGAGGTGCGCCAGCTCGGTGTCCCGGTCAAGCTGAGCCGCACGCCCGGCGAGGTGCAGGGCCCGGGGCCCGGGCTGGGCGAGCACACCCGCGAGGTGCTCGAGGCGGCCGGGTACTCGGCCGAGGAGATCGACGGCCTGGAGGAGTCGGGCGCCGTCGCCGGCCCGGCTGAGGAGGCGGCGGGGAGCTTCCTCGGGTGAGCTCGGAGAACGGTCTGCTGCGGATGCGCGAGCTGGCCGAGGCCAGCGGCGTCAGCGCGGGCACGATCAAGCACTACCTGCGCGAGGGGCTGCTGCCCGAGCCGGTCAAGACCTCGCGCAACATGTCCTGGTATCCGCCGGAGTTCGTCGAGCGCATCCGGCTGATCAAGCAGCTCCAGGAGGAGCGCTTCATGCCGCTGAAGGCGATCAAGGCCGTGCTCGACGAGGACCCCGAGCGCGCGCAGGCGCTGGTCGAGCTCGAGGACCGCATCCTCGATCGAGCCCGCACCGGCGAGGGTGCGCGGATGTCGCGCGCCGAGGCCTCGCGGCGCTACGAGATCCCGCGCGAGGCGCTGGACCGGCTGGAGGAGCTCGGGGTCCTCAGCCCCAACTCGCGCGGCTACGCGGGCCTGGACCAGCAGATCCTCGAGGCGATCTCGCGCTTCCGCGCCGGTGGCTACGAAGAGGCGATCGGCTTCACCGTCTACGACACCCTGCGCTACAAGGAGGCGGTCAAGGCGCTGGCCGAGCAGGAGGTCGAGCTGATCTCCGAGCGGCTGGCGGGGGAGGACCCCGACCGCGTGGTGGCGCTGCTGGAGGCCGGTGTCGAGCCGCTGCGCGACCTCATCGGGGCGCTTCACTCGAAGGAGCTGGTGGCGCAGATGGTCCGCCAGCGCGAAGCTCGCTCCGGCTGAGCCACAGCAGCCCGCCCGCCACCAGCACCGGCAGGAACAGCCCGACCAGGCTCTGGAGGTTGTCGGCGGTCGAGAGCCGGTCGGTGGTGGTCAGGTGGTAGGCGAAGTGGGGCAGGGCGGAGACGATGAACACGATCGCCGTCGCTTGCACCAGCCGCCGCTCCAGCCACACCGCGGCCAGCAGGGCCAGCACCGCGAGGCCCAGGCCGGCGGCGCCGAAGTCGCGCAGCAGGTGCTCGTTGAAGGGCGGGATCGGCGACACCCATTCCGCGGGGCCGGTGGGGAAGGTGTCGTAGAAGCCCCGCGGCGCGATCAGGATCCACACCGCCACGTAGGCGGCCTGGAAGGAGAGGTAGCCGAGCGCGATGCGGGCCGCGGTGCGATGGCTCACCAGCGCACCTCGTGCGACTCCATCACGCCGTAGCCCTCGGCCAGCTCCGGCCCCTCCGGCAGGCGGCCGGCGAACGTGCCGAAGGGCTGGCGGTAGTCGCTGCGGAACACGAGCAGGTTGGTGTGATCCTCGCGGGCCGACCACTCCTCGAAGCTCAGGTCGCCGACCCGGGACAGGTCGGCGGCGAAGGGAGCCGGATCCACCTCGCGCGGCTCGCCGTCCACCCACACCGTCCGCTCGCTCTCGCTGGCGGAGTCGTGCACTCCCTCGACCAGGTTCCAGGCCACCCGCTCGCCGCCGGTGCCGCGGCCCACGCCCGCCGACCACCGCCACGAGGTGTGGCGCTCGTGATAGCCCGCGCTCTCGTCGACGACTCCGTCCGCCGCGATGTCGAAGCGACGCCCATCCAGGTCGGCGGTGCCGGTGACCGCCACGCCGCCCTGCTTGCGGGTCCAGATCCAGCTGCGCCCGCTGGGCGAGGCGGTCTCGACCCCGTCGCCCTCGGCAACGGACAGCGACAGGCGCAGCGCGGGGGACTGGAGCTCCACCCGGCCGGGCTCGAGCCTCATCCCGCCGCGCCCGGCGCCGGTGTGCTGGCGCAGCGTGCCGTCGGGAAGGGCGACGGCCCACCACCGCTGGGGGAGCGGCCCCACGCGAGCCTCGCCCACGCACAGCATCAGCTCGGGCCCGTACACCCCGACGTAGCGCCACCGCTTCAGCGGCCGCGCGCCTTGGCGGCGCGGCATCCGCGCGGGTGGCAGCGGCAGCCCGAGCTCCCGGACCCTCCCGCCGCGGGCGGGGAGGCCGGTCAGCGCCACGCGAGCTGCTTCAGCTCTTTGATCAGCATCGCGGGCGTGGTTGTAGACGACACCCGGATGCGGTTCAACTCGAAGGGCCTCTTGGGGTCGGCCAGGCCGGGCGCGACGGTGACCGCGGTGTGGAAGTGCGCGCGCCGCACGGCCCGCAGCGCCGCCGGCCCGTCCCGCTTGTGGCGCTCGGGGGCCGGGGTGTCGGGGCCCGAGGAGGCGACCTCGTTGCGGCTAGCCCGATCGGGTTCGTCCGACCCGCCGCCCAGGACGACCGCGAACGCCGTGATCACCACCACGAGCAGCGCTCCGGCCGCCACCAGGCGCCGCCGCATGAAGGTTCGACGGTCCGGAGGCACCGGGCAACGCTAGAGCCGGCCCCGGCCGCTCAGCCGCCGCGGGGCGCTCGCGGCGCAGCGCCACGCCGGCCACCACCAGGCCAACGCCGGCCACCTCGGCGGGGGAGGGGATCTGGGCCAGCACCACCACCCCGATCACGGTCGCAGTGGCCGGCAGCAGCGAGACCATCAGCGCGTAAGCCGCCCGCGACAGCTTGGCCATCGCCAGCTGGTCGGTGACGTAGGGGATGACCGAGGAGGACAGCCCGACGCCGACGCCGGCCAGAAGCGCCACCGGGTCCGACAGCGCGGGCATCGCCCCGGCCCCCGCGAACGGGGTGACGACCACGGCCGCGACGATCATCGCCGCGCCGAGCGAGTCCACGCCCGCGCCGCCCTGGGCCACTCGGTGGCTCAGCACGATGTAGGCGGCGAACAGCCCGGCGTTGGCGAAGGCCAGGGCGAAGCCGAGCCCGCCGCCCTCCAGGCGGACGTCGGTGACCAGGTACACGCCGCCCGCGGCGAGCAACAGCGCCGCCGCGTTGCGCGGGGTGCGCGATCCCAGCGCGGCGAGGGCGATCACCGGCAGGAACTCGATCGCGGCGACGGTGCCGAGCGGCAGGCGGTCGATCGCGCCGTAGAAGCAGCAGTTCATCGCCGCCAGCACGGCGCCCCAGGCCAGCAGCGTCCCGCGCTCCTCGCCCCGCAGCCGCGCGAGCAGCCGCCCGGGGCGGCGCCAGGCAGCGAACAGCACCGCCGCGGAGGCGATCCGCAGCCAGGCCACGCCCAGCACGTCGACGCGCGCGAACAGCAGAACGGCGAACGCGGGCCCCAGGTAGTGGAACACCGCGCTGATCACGAAGTACAGCTGCGGAGGCATGGGCGAAGGTTTGCTTGCTGTTGACGCTTGACATAGGCTTCAACGAAGGAATGAGCCGCGTATCACCTAACGATCGACGGCAAAACAGCGATGTGACCGTCGACGGGCCGAATCGGCGCCTGCTCGCCGAGCTGCAGCGCGACGCCCGCCTCAGCCTGGCCGAGCTCGGGCGGCGCATCGGCCTCAGCCCGCCGGCGGTGGCGGAGCGCCTCGCGCGGCTCGAGGAGTCGGGCGTGATCCGCGGCTACCACGCCGACCTCGACCCGCGCGCGCTCGGCTTCGGGCTGGGCGCGGTGCTGCGCATCCGCCCGGCGCCGCGCGAGCTGAAGAAGGTGGCGGAGCTGGCACAGCGCACGTCCGAGGTCTCCGAGGCGCACCGCATCACCGGGGAGGACTGCTACTTCGTGCGCCTGCACGTGCGCGACGTCGAGCACCTGGAGGAGGTGATCGACCGCTTCGCTCCCTACGGTCAGACCACGACATCGATCGTGCAGTCCGCCCCTGTGCCTCCGCGGGGACTCCCGATAGACTCAGATTGACTGGTCAGTCAAGGAAACCGAGCGGCGGTGCTCGGCCGGCCAACGCCCGGCCTGCGCTCCACCGCTACCGAGGGAGCCGATGCGCGCAGCAGCCGTTCAGCTGAACTCAGGCGGAGACCTCGCTCGCAATCTCGAGCGTGCCGACCGCCTCACCCGGGACGCCGTCGCCGACGGTGCCGAAGCTCATCGTGCTGCCCGAGAAGGTCAACGTCATGGGCGAGCACGAGGCGCTGGAGGCCGGGGCCGAGCCGCTGGAGGGCGGTCCCACGCTGAACTGGGCCCGCGAGACCGCGCGCGAGCTGGGCGTCGACATCGTCGCCGGCTCGATCGCCGAGCGCCGCGAGGGCCACGACAAGCTCTCCAACACGTCCGCCCACGTCGGCCCCGGCGGCGAGGTCCGCGCCGTCTATCGCAAGATCCACATGTTCGACGTCACCGTCGGCGGCCAGAGCTACCGCGAGTCCGAGAGCGAGGAGCCCGGCGACGAGATCGTCCTGTCCGAGCTCGACGGCGGAGTGCCGATCGGCCTGACCGTGTGCTTCGACCTGCGCTTTCCCGAGCTGTACCGGATCCTCGCGGTACGCGGAGCGCGCGTGATCGCCGTCCCGTCGGCCTTCACCCAGGCAACCGGCGAGGCCGGACATTGGGAGGTCCTGTTGCGCGCCCGCGCGATCGAGAACCAGGCCTTCGTGGTGGCCGCCGACCAAGTGGGCTTCGTGGGCGACAAGGAGAGCTTCGGCGGGTCGATGATCGTCGACCCCTGGGGCGAGGTGCTCGCCCGGGCCGGGGACGGCGAGGGATTCGCCGCCGCCGACCTCGACCTCGGGCGCCAGGAGGAGATCCGCGAGGAGCTGCCCAGCCTCGCCAACCGCGTGCCGGCGGCCTACCGCTGGCCGGAGGAGGTGACCGCGTGAGCCCCAACGGGCGGGCGGCGGACAAGCGCCGCATGATCCTCGACGCCGGCATCCAGGTCTTCGCCCAGCGCGGCTTCCACCACTGCCGCGTCTCCGACGTCGCCGACGAGGCGGGCGTGGCCTACGGCCTCGTCTACCACTACTTCGACTCCAAGGAGGAGATCCTCAACACGCTCTTCCTGGAGCGGTGGCAGATCATGCTCGACGCGATCGCGGAGATCGACCGCCGGGAGCTGTCCGCCCGCGACAAGCTCTACGCGGTCGCCGGCTTCATCATCGACTCCTACCGCAACGAGCCGGAGCTGATGAAGGTGATCATCGTCGAGGTCACCCGCGCCGCGAACTCCTTCGGCCGGCTGCACCTCGAGAAGATCCGCGAGGCCTACCAGGGGATCGCGGCCATCGTGGAGAGCGCCCGGGCCGAGGGCCTGTTCAAGGAGGACATCCCCTCCGAGTTCGCCGCCATGTGCTTCTACGGGGCGATCGAGCAGCTGCTGACGGCGTGGATCTTCGACGTCCTCCCGCGCACCGAGCAGGAGTTTGAGCACGCGAAGGGCCTGGTAGTGGACACCATCTGCGGCGGACTGGAATCCGCCTCCGGTGACCCCGCTGCCGTGTCTGGTTGAATCCGGCGCTCATGGACAACGACCTCGTAAAGCGCCTTGCCTGGAGCGGCCTGCTCGCCGGAGTGGGCGCCCTGACCTCCATCGTCGCCAACCGGATCGCCACCGAGATCTGGCTCCGGGTTACCGGCGAGGACCCTCCGGTCGACTGATGGAGGCGGCCACCCCCGGACAGCCCGCCGACGAGGTCAACCGCGCCGAAGCCGCAGCGGGCGAGACCGACCCGACCCAGGCCGCCACCCCTGAGCAGGTGGTCGAGCCCGAGGGCGGGCCCGACTCGCCACCGCGTGCCGAGTCGCCGCTCGACGGCCAGTCGCACACGGAGTCAGACGCCTTCGCCGAGCACCCCGAGTACTTCGTCGGGGCCGCGTTCGCGGGCGGCCTGGCGGCGGCGCTGATCCTGCGCGTGTTGGGGCCGAGCGAGTGAACGGGCGCGACGCCGACAAGACGCTGGGCGAGATCGTGCAGGAGGTCTCCGAGAAGGCCTCGCTGCTCGTCCGCCAGGAGATCGACCTCGCCAAGGCCGAGGTCAGCGAGAAGTTCACGAGTCTCGGCAAGGGCGCGGGCATCGCGGCCGCCGCGGGCACGTTCCTGTTCTTCGCGGTGTTCATCCTGCTGATCGGCCTCGGCTTCTTCATCAACGACCTGCTGGACTTCGAGAACGGCTGGCTGGGCTTCTTCATCGTCTTCGTCCTGCTGGTGATCCTCGGCGCGATCGCGGGCTTCGTGGCCTACCGCTTCTTCAAGAGCGGGGCGCCGCCCACGCCCGACATGGCGATCGAGGAGGCCAAGCTCACCAAGGCCCAGTTCGAACACCAGGCGATCGAGCGCGACCAGCTGGACCGCTCGTTGGACCGCCTCGAGCAGATAGAGAAGGGAAGCTGATGCCCGAGCGCACCTCGCAGGAGATCCGCGCCGAGATCGAGGCCACCCGCGGCGAGCTGGGCTTCTCGGTCAGCGATCTGCGCACCAAGGTCGCCGAGCTGACCGACTGGCGGCGCCAGCTGTCGGAGAACCGCACGCCCGCCCTGATCGGCGCGGCGGCGGCCGGCTTCCTCATCGGCGGCGGCGTGGCCGCCACCATCTCGCTGTTCAGGCGCCGCTAGCCGAGGGCGGGGAGCCCGCGGTGGCGATCGTCGGCTGATCCTCGGGGGTCAGCAGGCGCTTCACCACCGAGTACTCGCGCACGATGATGTGCAGGGTCGCCGCGACCGGTACCGCCACGATCGCGCCGAGCACGCCCAGCAGCTGCGCGCCGAACAGCACCGAGACGATGACCACGAACGGGTGGACGTTCACCGCCCGCTTCTGGATCTGCGGCTGGACGAGGTTGTTCTCCACCTGCTGGTAGACGATCGACCAGACGATCCAGATGATCGTGGCCGTCGGGAAGTTCTCGAACAGCGTCACGATGCCCACCAGCGTCGCGCCGATGGTGGCGCCGACCAGCGGGATCAGGTCGAGGAAGAAGATCAGGATCGCCAACGGCGCCGCGAACGGGATGCCCAGGATCTTCAGCACGAAGAACGACAGGATGCCGGCGGTCGCGGCCTGGAACAGGGCCCCCGCCACGTAGTTGGCGATCGCCTTGCTCGAGCGGTCGAGCACGCGCCGGATGGATACGGCCCGGTCCTCAGGTAGCTGGTGCAGTCCCGCGTCGACCCATCTTCGCCCGCCCCCGAGCATGAACGCCGTGAGGATGAGGATGGTCACCACCGTGAAGATCGAGTTCACGAGCCCGATCCCAACGTCGCGGACGGTCCCGGCCGCGTCGCCGAGCTTGTCCGGGAGCTTCTCCGCCTGCTCCTGGAGCTTCCCGGTGATGTCGTAGTCCCGATTGAGCTTCTGAAGGCGCTTGTTCTTCTCGACGAAGTTCGTCACGTCGTTGGCGTACCGCGGGGCGTTGTCGCCGAGCTTGCTGGCCTCGGTGACCAGTGGCGGGACGATCGCCGCGGCGAGCATGAACGGGACCAGCAGCAGGCCCAGATAGACGAACATGATCGCGAAGCCGCGGCGCATCTTGCGCGACAGCACGTTCACCGGGCCCGAGAGCGCGATGGTGAGGAACAGCGCCGCCAGCAGCCAGCCGATCGGCCTGCGCAGCAGGTAGATCAGGTACAGCGCCAGCGCGCAGCAGACCACGATCATCACGATCCTGACCACCGCCCGGACCGAGACGTCGGCCATCAGCTGACGAAGCGCTCCGAGATCGAGCCCACTCCCAGCAGGCCGGGACCGGTGTGCGCGCTCAGGACGGGGCCGATCTCGCTGACGAACAGCGGGTCGTTGCCGAAGATCTCACGGCACCGGGCCTCGAGCTCGGCGGCCTGCTCCGGCGCGGCGATGTGCTGCACCACCCAGCCGTTGCGGCCGGACTCGTGGCGCTGGCGGGCGTAGTCGACCATCCGCTCGAACATGCGCTTCGAGGTGCGCACCCGCTCCACCGGGGTCATCTCGGACTCCACGGTGAGGATGGGCTTCACCTTCAGCGTGGAGCCGATCCACGCGCTGGCCGCGCCGATGCGTCCGCCGCGCCTGAGGAACTCGAGCGTGTCGATGGCGAACCACATCTTGAGGTCCGCGCGGGCCTCGGCCACCAGCGCCTCGATCTCCGCGGCGCCGGCGCCCCTCTCCGCCGCCTGCGCGGCTGAGAGGACGAGGATCCCGAGGCCGCCCGCCGCCGTGGTCGAGTCGATCACGGTGATGCGGTCGCCGCCGTCGAGCGACTGCTTGGCCTGGCGCGCGGAGTCGGCGGTGCCGGACAGGCCGCCGGAGATGTGGAGCGAGACGATCTCGCGGCCGTCGGCGAGCAGCGGCTCGTACGCGGACATGAAGTCCCCCACCGAGGGCTGGGACGTGGTGGGCAGCGTCTCGGCGCTGCGGAGCTCCTCGAAGAAGGCCGGGTAATCGGTGATCGAGGACTCGCGCTCGGTGCGCTCGCCCTCGAAGACGATGTAGAGGTCCACCACCTCGATCCCATTGCGCTCGACCAGCTCGCGCGGCAGGTAGGACGTGGTGTCCGTGACCACAGCGACGGACATTCGGGCGCAGCCTACCCGCGCGAGGGGCGGCTCGCGCACGGGCCTCCCGGGGAGTACGATCCGGTCGGAGGAGAGCGATGACCGGTCACGACAGGCAGCAGATCGAGGCCCGCCTCGATGCGCGCCTGAAGGAGCTGACCCGCACGCGGGATGCCGTCGGCCCTGTGACCGGCTCCGACCACGCCGACGTGGTCAACCATCCCGCCGAGCTGGCCGGCGATCTGCACGACCGTGAGATCGACGCCGGTACGCGCCTGCTGTGGCAGGAGGAGGAGACGCGCATCATCGAGGCGCGCCGCGCACTGGCGAACGGCACCTACGGCATCTGCCTGACGTGTGGGCAGCAGATCGCCGCCGCCCGGCTCGCCGCTGTTCCCGAGGCCGTGCGCTGCGTCGAATGCCAGCGCCACTTCGAGGGCGCGCACCGCCAGCGGGCCAGCCTCTAGTTGCCCAAGACCCTCCTGACCGGAGCGACCGGCTTCATCGGGTCGCACTTGGCGCGAGCCCTGGTCGAGCGCGGCGACGACCTGCGGGTGACCGTGCGCGAGCGGTCGCCGCTGGAGGTGCTGGACGGGGTGGAGTGCGAGCGCGTGCGCTGCGATGTCACCGACCGCCGCACGGTCCGCCGCGCCCTGAAGGGCGTGGACCGGGTGTTCCACGCCGCCGGCGTCACCTCGATCCGCGAGGGCGACGCCGAGCGCATGTTCGAGGTCAACGTCGGTGGAACCAAGACGGTGCTGGACGAGAGCCTGCGCGCGGAGGTGCAGCGGGTGGTGTTCACCTCGAGCGCCGCGGCCCTGGGGCCGGCGCGGCCGGGCGGCACGGCCGACGAGAGCCAGCTCTTCACCGCCGGCCACCTCGACATCCCCTACGTGAACTCCGTCCACGAGGCGGAGGTGGAGGCGATGCGCCTTGCCGCGCGGGGCCTGCCGCTGGTGTGCGTGAACCCGGCCGCCACCTTCGGCGCGGGCGACGTGCACGTCACCTCCACGCGGATCGTGCGCAACTTCCTCCTGGGCCGCGTCCCGATGTACTCGGGCGGCGCCTTCTGCATGGTGGACGTGCGCGACGTGGTGACCGGGCACCTGCTCGCCGACGAGATGGGGGGGATCGCCGAGCGCTACATCCTCGGCGGGCGCAACTTCACCTTCGATCGCTTCTTCGCCGACCTCGGCCGCATCTCGGGTGTGGCTCCGCCCGTGCGGATCCCGGCTGCGCTCGCCAGCGTGGGCGCCCAGGCCTTGGGGGCCGCGGGACGGCCGCCGCTGCACCCCACCGAGCTGGCCGCCGCCCGCCACTGGTGGACCTATAGGGCGACGAAGGCCAAGCGCGAGCTCCTGTGGCGCGCACGCCCGCACGAGGAGACGCTGGAGGCCACCGTGGCCTGGCACCTGGAGCGCGAGCACGACCGGATCGCGCGCACCCGGCAGTCACAGCAGCTCCAGTACCGGCTCATGGGAGCGGCCCTCGGCGCGGCCGACCGGGCCGGTCGCGCGGCGGGTCAGGTGCTGGGGAGGAGCGCGCCGGCCGGTCCCTAATCTTTTTGGCGATGGCGATCCTCTACCGCTGCAAGGCGCCCACCGACCGCGTGTGCCGCTGTGGAGTGGTGGCCCGGAGGCTGAAGCGCTCCGGGATCGAGTTCTCCGAGGTGCGCGTGCCGTTCCTCAAGCGCCAGCGCCCGGAGGTCCACGAGCTGACCGGCCAGCGCTGGGTGCCCGTGCTGATCAACGGCGAGGACGTGGTGCACGACTCGCACCGCATCCTCGAGTACATCGACTGGTTGGACCGCGCCAAGGCCGGGAAGAAAGCCGCCTGATGGCGTCGCCCCGCTCTCAGCAGATGGCCCGCTACGTGCGGCGCGCCTATCCGATCGTGCTGGCCGCCTACGAACGCTGGCAGGCGCTCTCCGACGAGGAGAAGGAGCGCTACAAGGCCCGCGCCCGGGCGGCCGGGGAGCGCGGCCGGAGGATGATCGAGCAGCGCCGCCGCCGCGGTGGCGGCGGCGGCCGCTTCCGCCACTAGGCCTAGTCCAGCCGGTTCTCCAGCTGCATCGGCGGCGCCTTGCGCTCGGGCGTCGTCTCGGCGACCGCGGCATCGGGCTCGGAGGGCTGGTCGGCGCCCAGCTTCTCGGCCAGCTCGCCCGACTCGTACATCTCGGCCACGATGTCGGCTCCGCCGATCAGCTCGCCCTCGACGAACAGCTGCGGGATGGTCGGCCAGCCCGACAGCCCCGACAGCTCCTGGCGGATGCGCGGGTCGGGCAGGATGTCCAGCGCCGAGTACTGCACGCCCAGCGCGTTGAGCGCGCCGGCGGTGCGGGCGGAGAACCCGCAAGCGGGTTGCTGGGGGGTGCCCTTCATGAAGAGCATCACCGGGTTCTCGTCGATGGCGTTGGAAATGAAGTCGCGGATCTCCTCGTCGGTCACTGCGGTCCTCCCGGAGGGGTCGAGGTCTTGATCGATAGTGCGTGGATGGGCCCGCCCACCTCGTCTCCGAAGATGCCGTAGACGAGCTGGTGTTGCTCGATGCGGCTGAGGCCCTCGAAGCGATCCGAGGTCACCTCGGCCCGGAAGTGGTCGCCCCCGCCGGTCAGATCCTCCACCTGGGCGGAGGAGCCGGGCAGGGCGGCCTCTATGCGCTGCTTGAGCTCGTCGGCGGACGGCATGCTTCAGAAAAGATAGCCACGGGCTACAATCGAGCCAGTGGTCACCCTCACCGACATCGCCGCCGAGAAGGTGCGCGGCTTCATCAACGGCCAGGAGGCCGACGGCGTCGGCCTGCGAGTGGGCGTCCGCGGCGGCGGCTGCTCGGGCTTCCAGTACGCGCTCGCTCTCGACAACCAGAAGGATGACGACCACGTCTTCGACTACGAGGGCATTCGCCTGATCGTGGATCCGGCCAGCATGCGCTACGTCGACGGCTCGACGGTGGACTACACGGAGAGCCTCATGGGCGCCGGCTTCGAGGTGAACAACCCGAACGTCGTGGCCTCCTGCGGCTGCGGATCTTCGTTCCGCATCGCAGACGAAGAGCAGAACTGCGGCTCCTGAGCCGCGGGAGCAGCGCGTACCCATCCAAGAAATTCGTCAGCCCGCTGACGAATTCTTCGACAGGGTGCGACCCGCGGACGGCGCGCAGGGCGCGGCTCAGTCCGGCGTGTTGTCCAGCGACCGCCAGAGGTAGAGCGAGGCCAGTGAGCGGTGGGGGCGCCAGCCCTCGGCCAGCTCGGTGAGCTCGGCCGGCTTGGGCGGGCCCTCCAGCTCGTAGGCCATCGCGGCCGCGTTGCGAATCCCCAGGTCGCCGACGGGCAAGATGTCGGGCCGGCCGAGGTGGAAGATCAGGAACATGTGCGCCGTCCACTCGCCCAGGCCCTTCACGGCGGTGAGCTGGGCGATCACCTCTTCGTCGCTCAGCTCGGCCAGGCGGTCCAGCTCCAGGCTGCCGTTCTCGACGTGCTCGGCCAGATCGCGCAGGTAGGCGACCTTGGGGCGCGACAGCCCCACCGAGCGGACCTCCTCGGGATCGGCGGCCAGCAGCTCGGCGGGGGTGGGGGCGCGGCCCCCGAACATCTCCTCCAGGCGCGCGTAGATCGAGCGGGCCGCCTTCGTCGACAGCTGCTGGCCCACGATCGCCCGCAGCAGCGCGCCGTAGGCCTCGGTGGGCCGCCGGCCGCGGCGGCGCAGCACTTCGTCGAGCGGCCCGAACTCCTCCAGCATCGCGGCCAGCACCGGGTCCTTGCGCAGGACGGCGAGGGCCTCCTCGGTCTCCTCGACGGGCTGCGTCCGGCTGCCGGCGCTCGGGCGGGGCACGGCCCGGAGCCTAGGCGGCGGTGCGCCGCCCACGGCCGAAGTACTCGGTCTCCGCCTCGCCCAGCGGCGTGCTCGGCTCGTCGCCGAACAGCCACTCGCACGCGATCCGGTGCCAGTTGGCGGTGCAGCCGAGCTGGCCCAGCACCCCGAGCGTGAGCGCCTGCATGCGCGCCCCGAGCATCGACTCGGGCGGCGCGGTGCCGCGGCGCATCAGGTCCCAGTGGCGCGAGCGCGGGTCGCCGAAGTCGATCAGGATGCGGCCCGCGGTCTGGCTGTCGAGGGTGAGCTCCTCGTCCTCCAGGTACCAGGCGACCATGTCCTGCACGTGCTCGAGCACGGCCTGGGCCTCGACCTTGTCGTCGCCCGGCTTGTAGAAGCCCATGTAGGTCATGTGCTCGAGCAGGCCGTCGGCGTCGCCGTCCATCGCGAGCTTGACCGCCTTGACCTCGTCGGCCACGTGCTCCGGGGTGAGCTTCTTCGTCATGCCGTAGTCGAGGAAGGCGACGCGCCCGTCCTCCATCAGCTTGTAGTTGCCGGGGTGGGGGTCGCCGGAGAAGTGCCCGTTGCGGTACAGCGAGCCGAAGAAGAAGCGGAAGATGATCTCCCCGAAGCGGTCCCGCGTGGCCTCGTCCATCTCGCGCACGTCCTCGAAGCCGGTGCCGTCCACCCAGTCGGTGACCAGCACCCTCTCGGCCGACAGCGAGGTGACCACGTCGGGCACGTAGATGAACGGGTGCCCCTTCCAGGCGCGCGCGAAGGCGCGCTGGTTCTGGGCCTCGTGCTCGTAGTCGAGCTCGTCGGACAACCGCTCGCGGATCTCGGCGGCCATCGCCTTGGCGTCCATGCCCGGTGCGATGCGCTTGCCGACGCGCATGATCAGCCCGATGTTCTGGAGGTCGGCGCGCACGGCGGAGGCGACGCCCGGGTACTGGACCTTCACCGCCACTTCGCGGTCATCGCCGGCGAGCCGGGCGCGGTAGACCTGCCCGATCGAGGCGGCGGCCACGGCCTCCTCCTCGAACTCGGAGAAGACCTCCTTCAGCGGCGCGCCGAGATCGGACTCGATCACCTTCTTCATGTCCTTGAACGGGACGCGGGGCGCGGCGTCGCGCAGTTCGGCCAGCTTCTCCTGCAGGTGCTCCTGGAACTCCGGGGGAAGGCCGCCGGTGTCGATGAACGACGCCACCTGGCCGACCTTCATCGCGGCGCCCTTCATCTGCCCGAGAACGTCGAAGATCTGCTCTGCCGCCTCCATCTGGCGGCGCTGGGCGGCCTCGCGGCGGGCCTCCTCGTCGCGGGTGAGATTGGCCGCCTTGGTCGCGTACGAGCGGGCCGTCTGGCCACCGGCCAGGCGGCCGACCTTGGCGGCTCGCCGCACCCGGCCCTTGGGGATCTTCGACTCGCTCGCCACTCATGCAAGGGTACGGGCGTGCCCCCCGAATCGCCGATCGCGAAGCCCGACAAGATCATCTGCATCGGGTTCAACTACCGCTCCCACGCCGAGGAGCAGGGCACCGATCCGCCCCAGACGCCGACCTTCTTCGCCAAGTTCCCGAACGCGCTCGTGGGCGACGGCGCCACGGTGAAGCTGCCCACCGACAAGGTCGACTACGAGGCGGAGGTGGCGTTCGTGATCGGCAAGGAGGCCCGCGACGTGGCCGAGGAGGACGCGCTCGACCACATCGAGGGCTACCTGCTGCTGAACGACCTCTCCGCCCGCGACCGCCAGTTCGCCACCCCGCAGTGGATCCCCGGCAAGGTGTTCGACGGCGCCGCCCCCTGCGGCCGGCTGGTCCCGCGCGACGAGGCCGGCCCGCCGGACCGGATCGGGATCGAGCTGCGGCTCAACGGCGAGCTGCGCCAGTCGGCCACCACCGCCGATCTGGTGCACTCGATCCCCGAGCTGGTGGCCCACCTGTCGTCGCTGATGACGCTCGTGCCGGGCGACCTGGTGGCCACCGGCACGCCCGCGGGAGTGGGCAGCCTGCGCAACCCGCCCAGCTACCTGCGGCCCGGCGACACCCTGGAAATCAGCTCGCCGCAGCTGGGCAAGCTGACGACCCACCTCAGCTAGCCCTCGATCTCCACTTCGCGGTCGACGGCGTCGGCCAGCAGGTCGGAGTTGCGGCGGGCGGACCACAGCGGCACTGAGGGATCGCCCCCGCCGATCTGCGGTCGCAGCACCACCTTTCCGTCCGGCGCGCTCACTTCGACCGACGTCACCGACTGGTCGCGGCTTCGCTCCAGCTGCTCGGCCAGCCGGATGATCCCGCTCAGCAGCCTGACCCGGCTCTTGTCGCCCTTCTCGCTCAGGTCCCCGAGCGAGTCGCCGTCGGGATCGCCCTTGCGGTGGTAGCGGGCGATGATCGCGATCATCACCTGCTCGCGGCTGGTGTAGCCCGCCAGGCCCGAGTTCAGGATCAGGTAGGCCGAGTGGTGATGGTGGTCGTCGTAGTCGATCGCCACGCCGATGTCGTGCAGCTCGCAGGCGGCCCACAGCAGCTCCCGCTCGGCGTCGCCGTAGTCGTGCAGCCCCGCGTCGCCCAGCGCGTCGTAGAGCTCGAGCGACAGCTTGGCCACGTGGCGGACGTGCTTGTCGTCCGTCCGGTAGCGGTGGGCCAAGTTGATCACCGACTCCCGCCGCACGTTCTCGAACAGCGGCGGGTCCGAGTCCTGCAGCAGGCGCTCGAAGAAGATCCCCTCGCGCAGCCCGGCCTCGGAGACCTCCACCTCGTCGAAGCCGCCCTCGTCCATCATCGTGGCCAGCGCGAGCGTGCCGCCCAGGATCACGTCGCCCCGGTCGGGCTTGATGCCGGGGATCGAGTCGCGCTTCGAGGCAGGCTTGTCGGCCATCTCCTCGATCAGGTCCTCCAGCGCCTCGCGCGTGAGGACGAATCCCTGCACCTCGATGTCCGGGGTATCGAGCTTCTTCAGCGCAGCGGCGGCGAGGTTGCGGATCGTGCCGCCGATGCCCACCAGCCGGCCGCCCTTCTGGGGCCACCAGTCCACGGCGTCCATCTGCGCGGCCACGTGGCGGCGGACCGCCTTGCGCTCCTTGCTCGATGCCTTGCCGGAAGGGAGGAAGGCCTCGCTGAGGCGCACCGAGCCGAGGGGGAGCGAGCAGGAGTCCTTCAGTTCGCGCCCGCTCATGCGCATGAGCTGGACGCTGCCGCCGCCGAGCTCGACGCCGTAGCCATCCTCGACGGTCGTCGAGTTGACCATCGCCAGCCAGCCGTAACGGGCCTCGTCCTCCCCCGAGATCACCCGCGCCCCGAGGCCGGTCTCCTCCTCGATGGCGCCCAGCAGCTCGTCGCGGTTGGGGGCCTCGCGGATGGCGCTGGTGGCCACGGCGTCGACCGCGTCGATGCCCGACGCCTCGCAGAAGGCGGCGAACACCGCGGCGGTGTGAAGGGCACGGTCCATGGGCTCGGGCTGGAGCTCGCCGTCGGGCCCGAGCCCCTCGCTCACCCGGACGGGCTCGCGGATCTCGTCCGTGAGGGCCCACCAGCTGCCCTCCTCGAAGCCGTAGACGACGAGCCGGAACGAGTTGGAGCCCATGTCGATGACCGCTTGACGCTGCACTAGCCTCGGAACTATGCCCGGAGGCGCGGAAGATCCGCTGCGGGTGGCCATCGTGGGCTCGGGACCGTCGGGCTTCTACGCGGCCGGCCACCTGCTCAAGGCCAAGGACCTGGAGGTCCAGGTAGACGTGTTCGATCGCCTGCCCACGCCCTGGGGGCTGGTGCGCGGCGGGGTGGCGCCCGACCACCCGAACATCAAGGCCGTCTCGCGCGTGTACGAGAAGACCGCGGCCCTTCCGGGCTTCCGCTTCTTCGGCAACGTGGACTTCGGGGACGACGTGACCCACGACGAACTGGCCGAGCGCTACCACGCGATCGTCTACGCCACCGGCGCCCAGACCGACAGGCGTATGGGCATCCCCGGCGAGGACCTGCCCGGGTCGCACTCGGCCACCGATCTCGTCGCCTGGTACAACGGCCACCCCGAATACGCGGACCTGGAGTTCGACCTCTCGGCCGAGACCGCGGTGGTGGTGGGCAACGGCAACGTGGCGATGGACGTCACCCGCATGCTCGCCACGGACCCCGACGCGCTGGCCAAGACCGACTGCGCCGACCACGCGCTCGAGGTCCTCCGCGAGTCCAAGGTGCGCGAGGTGGTCGTGCTCGGCCGCCGGGGGCCGGCCCAGGCCGCCTTCACCAACCCCGAGCTGCTGGAGCTGGACGAGCTCACGCGGGCCGACGTGTACGTGGACCCCGCCGACTGCGAGCTGGACGAGCACTCCGCCGAGTCGCTCGAGGGCAAGGGGAACATCACCGCCCGCAGGAACGTCGAGATCCTCACCGGCTACTCCACGGCGGAGCCCACGGGCAGCGAGCACCGCATCCACCTGCGCTTCCTGGTCTCGCCGGTCGAGATCCTCGGCTCCGAGCGGGTCGAGGGCGTGCGGATAGTGCGCAACGAGCTGCACCGCGGGGCCGACGGCAGGGTCCGGCCCGAGCCCACCGACATCAGCGACGTGGTCGAGTGCGGGCTGGTGTTCCGCTCGATCGGCTACCGCGGGGTGCCGCTGGAGGGGGTGCCGTTCGATGAGCAGCGCGCGGTGATCCCCAACGACGCCGGCCGCGTGAGCGATACCCATGGGGGCACAGGCGGCGAGTACGTCGTCGGCTGGATCAAGCGCGGTCCCAGCGGGATCATCGGGACCAACAAGCGCGACGCCCAGGAGACGGTGGACGCGCTGCTGGAGGACGTGGCCGCCGGCCGCCTGCTGCAGCCCTCGGACCCCGACCCGGACTCGCTCGAGCAGCTGCTCAGCGAGCGCAAGCCCGACCACGTGACCTACGCGGGCTGGGAGGCGATCGACCGCGCCGAGCGCGAGGCGGGCGAGGCCGAGGGCCGGCCGCGCGTGAAGCTCACGCGCACCGAGGAGCTGCTGGAGGCGGCCCGGGAGAAGGTCGGCTAGGCCGGACGCCGCGCCGGGGGCACGCATCCCCGCCGTCACACATGCCTGCGCCGTTGCCGCGAGCGTGGCGTGCTCCCCACAATCCGCGGGATGCCTCACCACCGCGCCACGGAGGGCCCCGAGGAGCAGATCGCTCGGCTCTCGAAGGAGATGGACGCGCTGCCGGGGCGCATGGGGAACCACTTCCTGCTCGAGACGGCCCCGGACAACCACCTGCCCCAGTACGGGATGCCGGCTCAGGACGCGATGCGCCTGCTCGCCGAGGAGCTGCTGCTCGACGGGCTTCCCAACCGCAACCTGGCCACCTTCGTGACCACCTGGATGGAGCCCGAGGCCCAGCGGGTCATCGCCGACAACGTTCACCGGAACTTCATCGACCACGCCGAGTACCCGGTCAGCGCCGAGATCGAGCAACGCTGCATCCGCATGCTGGCCGATCTCTTCCACGCCCCGGGTGAGACCACCGGCGCGAGGACCCAGGGCTCGTCCGAGGCGATCATGCTCGGCGCCCTCTCGCTCAAGTGGAAGTGGCGCGCTCGCCAGGAGGCTGGGGGCAAGCCGGCCGACCGCCCGAACCTCGTCTTCGGCGGCGACGTGCACGTCGTCTGGGAGAAGTTCTGCCGCTACTTCGACGTGGAGCCGCGGATCATTCCGCTGCAGCCCGACAAGTACACGATCGGGCCCGAGGACGTGGAGCCGCACCTCGACGAGAACACGATCGGTGTCGCGGCCGTGCTGGGGACGACGTTCACCGGCCACTCCGACGACATCCCCGGGATCGACGCGCTGTTGCGCCAGGTCCGCGACGAGCGCGGCATCGACATCCCGCTGCACGTGGACGGGGCAAGCGGGGGCTTCGTGTGGCCGTTCCTCTACCCGGACTCCGAGTGGGACTTCCGCCTCGGCCAGGTGCGCTCGATCAACGCCTCGGGCCACAAGTTCGGGATGGTCTATCCGGGCGTCGGCTGGCTCATCTTCCGCGAGAAGGACGACCTGCCGGAGGACCTCGTCTTCTACGAGAACTACCTCGGCAAGCGCGACGCGACGTTCACGCTGAACTTCTCCACCGGCGCCTCGATGGTGCTGGCGCAGTACTACAACTTCGTCCGCTTCGGGCGCGACGGCTACCGGATGCTGATGGAGATGATGCAGGCCAACGCGCGGGCGCTCGCCTCCGAGATAAGCGCGATGGACGAGTTCCGCCTGGTCGGCGACGAGGACGAGGAGCAGCTGCCGCTGGTGGCCTTCCAGCTCGACGGCGAGCGCAACTACGACGAGTTCGACGTCGCCTCGCAGCTCGCCGCCGAACGTGGCTGGATGGTGCCGGCCTACACGCTTCCGCCCGACGCCGACCACGTGAAGATCATGCGCGCGCTGGTGAAGCTGACGCTCGGCCGCACGCTTGTCGGGACCCTGGGCGACGACCTCGCCCAGGCGTGCCAGACCCTGGCCCAGAAGGGCGGCCTGCACGAGCTCGACCGCAAGCGCGCCCACACCGCCACCGGCTACTGAGACACTCCGCCCGTGGCGGACTTCCTCGTCGACCGCAAGGACATCCACGAGACGAAGATCGAGGAGTCCGAACCGCCTGAGCTCGAGGCCGGGCAGGCACTGCTGGAGGTCGACAGCTTCGGCCTGACCGCGAACAACGTCACCTATGCCGTGTTCGGCGACTCGATGTCCTACTGGGAGTTCTTCCCCGCCGCCGAGGGCTGGGGCCGGGTGCCGGTTTGGGGCTTCGCCGACGTCGCGGAGAGCCGGGCCGACGGCCTCGAGGCGGGCACGCGGGTGTTCGGGTACCTGCCGCCGTCCTCCCATCTCGTCGTGACCCCGTCCGCCGACGAGCGCGGGTTCGTGGACCGGACGCGAGCATCGCCGGGGCCTGCCCGGCGCCTACCAGCGCTACGAGCGCACGGACGCTGACCCCTTCTACCGCGAGGACACCGAGCCGCTGCAGATGCTGCTGCGACCGTTGTTCTTCACCTCGTTCCTCATCGACGACCTGCTGGCCGACGAGGGCCTCGCCGAGGGCCGCACCGTCGTGCTCGGCAGCGCCTCCAGCAAGACCGCGCTCGGGGCGGCTCACCTCCTGGCCGCGCGCGACGACGTCGACCTGGTGGGGCTCACCTCGCGACGGAGCGCGAATTTCGTGGAGGGCCTGGGCGTCTACAGCCACACCGTGACCTACGACGACGTCGGCTCGCTGGGGCCGGGCCCGGCGACCTTCGTCGACATGGCGGGCGACGGCAATGTGCGCCTGGCGGTCCACTCCCACTACGGCGACGACCTGGCCTACAGCATGGCGGTGGGGATGACCCACTGGGGCGAGATGGCCGCCGGGGCGAGCACCGACCTGCCCGGACCGCAGCCGAAGTTCTTCTTCGCGCCCGACCGAGTGAAGAAGCGCTCGGAGGACTGGGGTGCCGCGGAGCTAAACGAGCGGGTCGTCGAGCGCTGGCACGAGTTCGCTGCGTGGGCGGACGGGTGGCTGGAGGTCGAGCACGGGGCCGGCTTCGAGGCGCTGGAGCGCGCGTACCGGCAGGTCCTCGACAGCGAGGTGGCCCCCGACCGCGCCCACGTGGTCTCGCTGCGGGGCGACGCCTAAGCGGGCGCGCGCACGCTCTCGCCGTCGAGCGCGTCCAGCGCGCGCTCGGGTGAGGCGGTGATGCAGGTGAAGATCGGCGTCTCGGACTTGGTGTAGGCGCTCGACTCGGTGCCGCGCAGCTCCTGGACGAGGTCCAGGAACTCACCCGGCTCGTCGGCGTCGAAGGAGACCACGAACTCCTGGTCGTCGAGGCCGTAGGAGTACGCGGTGTTGATGTCGATCGTGCTGTGCCTCTTGCCCACCTCGATGTGGCCGCGCATGATCCGCATGCGCTCCTCGGCGGGCAGCAGATACCACTCGCGCTTCTTCCACATCGGGTAGACGATGAGGTACTTGGAGTCCGCCCCGGGGCGGGGCTCCAATGGGGTGGGCTCCGGCGAGTAGACCGACTCCTTGGTCATCGCCAGGAAGGAGTGGGAGATGTCCGCCCAGCGCATCAGGCCGCTCTGGTTGAGCAGGACGTGCAGCTCGTGGATCGCGTCCAGGGACGGGGAGATGGCGCGGATCATCAGGTCGCTGTCCCCGCGCGTCCCCACCAGCGAGTAGCTGCGCAGGAAGTGGTCGGCGGCGAAGTCGTTCAGGGCGGCCGCCAGCTCCTGCTTGCCCTGGGCGCGCTCCGCGGCGGGCAGCCGGCGCCAGGCGGGGTCGACCTTCAGGAAGGTGAACTTGACGAACTGCCGCACGTCTTGAGTCTAGGATGGAGACCCGTGCGTGTAGGGCTCGTATCCCCTTACTCGTACACGTATCCCGGCGGTGTCGGGCGCCACATCGAGGCCTTGGCGCAGGAGCTGAACGCCCAGGGACACGATGCGCGCCTGCTGACCCCCTTCGATCCGCCCGATCGCCGGGCCCGTGTACTACACCGCGGCGCCGAGCCGGAGCAGCTGCCCCTGCCCGAGCACGGGGTGGCGCTCGGTCGCACGGTCGGCCTGCCCTTCAACGGCGCCGTCTCCAACCTCGTCGTCAATCCTGTTGCCTGCCACCGCCTCGGCCGGGAGCTGCGCGGCGGCGGGTACGACCTCGTCCACGTCCACGAGCCCAACGCCGCTCTGTTCGGCTGGCACGCCGTGGAGGTCGCGCCGGTGCCGGTGGTGGCCACCTTCCACACCTACTCGACGAACGCGTTCGGGGGCCACCTGGCGGCGAACGTCCTCGGGGCGCGGCGCATGTACCGCAAGCTGTCGGCGCGCATTGCCGTGTCGGAGGCCGCGCGCTGGACGGCGGAGCGCTTCTACGGCGGGCGCTACCGGCTGATCCCCAACGGCGTGGACCTGGCCGGCGCCCGGCCGGCCGAGCGCGCGCACGACGGGCGGCTCGAGCTGCTGTTCGTGGGACGTGCCGAGGAGCGCAAGGGCCTGCCCGTCCTGCTGCGCGCGTTCGAGGCGCTGCGCGGGGCGGGGGTCGAGGCGCGCCTGACGGTCGCCGGGGCCACGCGCGACGAGGTCGAGCCGCTGCTGCTGGAGCACGACGGGGTGCGGGTGCTGGGCCGCGTCACCGACGAGGACAAGTTCGAGCTGCTGGGCCGGGCCGACGTGCTGTGCGCGCCTTCGATGGGCGGCGAGAGCTTCGGGATGGTGCTCACCGAGGCGTTCGCCTCGGGCACCCCCGTGGTCGCCTCCGACATCGCCGGCTACCGCGACGTGGTCCGCGACGGCCACGACGGCGTGCTCGTGGCACCCGGCGACGCCGCCGCGCTGGGGGAGGCCCTGCGCGACCTGGCCGAGCGGCCTCAGCGGCGCCGCGAGCTGGCCGCCGCGGCGCGCGAGTCGGCCGAGCGGTTCGCCTGGCCGCGAGTGGCTTCGCAGGTGGTGGAGACCTACGAGTACGCGCTGGAGCAGCCCCGCCCCGAGGGCCGGGCCGCGCGCGCCGCGGCCAAGGTGGGCATCCGCGCCGCCGAGGACGTGGAGCCCGCCCCGCCCCGGCGGCTGCCGTCGCTGGACCCGGGCCCCGAGTTGAGCCGCGGCCGGCGCGCCGCCCGCATCGCCCGCCGCGCGATCGTCCCGCTCGGGTTCGCCGCGGGCCTGGGCCTGGCGGCCCTCGCCGTGGACCGGATCGGCGTGTCGTCGATCGTCTCCGCGCTGGTGGCGGCCACGCCGGTCTGGGTGCTTGCCGCCTTTGCCGCGATGTGCGCCTCCATGCTGATCCGCGCAGAGGCCTGGAACGCGATCCTGCGCGCCGCGCTGCCGGGCACCCGGGTGCGGCGGCGCGACACCGCGCGGGCCACGATGGTCGGGGTGCTGATGTCCGCCACCCTGCCCGCCCGGTTGGGCGAGCCCTCGCGCGCGTTCATCGTGGCGCGGCGGCTGGGGCGGATGCGGGAGCGCTTCCCGCTGGTGCTCGGCACGCTGGTCTCCCAGACCGTGCTCAACCTGCTGGCGCTGGTGATCCTCGGCGTGGTCATGTTCGCCACCGTCGGGCTGTTCCGCGGCAACGAGGACGCCCTGATCGCGGTGACGCTCGGCCCCGCGATCGTGGTCGTCGCGCTGCTGGCGGTGCCGGCCCTGCTGCGCCGTGCCGAGGCCGCCCGGCGGGTGGCGGTGCGGATGCGCAGCGGCCTGCAGGTCTTCCGCAATCCGCGCCTGGGCGGCTGGGCGGCGGTCACCCAGCTCACCGCGTGGGCGGTGCAGTGGATGTCCTGCTACCTGCTGCTGGTCGCGCTGGGCCTGGACGCCCAGGCCGGCATCGGCGCCGCCGCGGCGGTGCTGTTCGCGGTGAACGTGACCGCCGCGCTGCCGGCGACCCCCTCCAACCTCGGCGTCTTCCAGGCCGCCTGCGTGGGCGTGCTCACCGCCTACGGGGTCAGCCCCGGCGAGGCGCTGGCCTACGGGATCATCCTGCAGGCCGTGGAGATCGCCACCGCGCTGGCGATGGGAATGCCCGCGCTGGTGAGCGAGGGCCTCACCTGGCGCGACCTGCGCACCCGGGCGCTGCACTCCACGCCCGTGCAGCTGGCGGGCTCGGCCCGCAAGGCCGGGGTCTAGGCCACGCCCGCCAGCCGCTCGAGCTCCGGCACGGCCGCGTCGGCGGGCGGCTGGGAACGCAGCTCGGCGGCGATCGCGCCGGCGCCCTCGCGGAACGCGGACTCCGCCGCGACCCGCTCGGCGGCCGCCCGGATCGCGCCGGCCTCCGGCTCGACCGTGAGGCCCGCGCCCACGGCGGCAACGCGCTCGGCGTTGGCGGGCTGATCGGCGAACAGCGGGACGACGACCAGCGGCCGGCCGGCGGCCAGCGACCCGAGGGTGGTTCCCGCGCCGCCGTGGCACACCACCAGCGCGGCTTCAGCCAGGACGTCGGCCTGGGGGACCCACGGCTCGACGCGCACGTTGGCGGGGGCGGCGCCGAAGGCGTTCATGTCGGCTCCGTGGCCCACCGTCATGAGCACCCGGGCCTCCAGCTCCGCCATCGCGTCGAGCGCCGCCCGGTAGACGGGGGCGACCATCTCCATCGCGCCGGCCTCGCTGCCGAAGGTCACGTACACGAGCGGCCCGTCGGCGCCGTCCCACCAGTCCGGCAGCGCCGACGGTGCCTGCTGCCATGCCGGGTCGGAGAACCGCAGGGCCGGATCCCGGCTCCGCTCGGCCGGATCCTCCAGCGCGGCCGGGAAGGTCGTCAGGAAAGGTGATCCGCGCAGCGCGTCGGCGCGTGGGTCGGGCGGGAGTCCGTGGTCCCGGCGGATGGCGTCGACGGCGGGCGCGGCACGGTCGAGGAAGGCCGCCTCGGTCGACGCCAGCCCGGTGGCCACGCGGCCGTGCGGTATCCCGTGCAGCTCGGCGGCGATCGCCGCGGCGAACTCACCCGTCTCGCGCAGCACCAGGTCCGGCTGCCACGTCTCACAGGCCTCCCGCAGTCGCGGCAGGGCCGCCCTGGGGTTCAGGCGCCCGAAGATCTCGCCGACGACCACCTGCTCGGCCTCCTCGCGCGACAGCGTGGGAACCCGCGCCCACACCGGTCCGAGCTCCTCCTCCGCGGGCGGGTCGAACGGCCAGTAGTCGAGGGCCGCCGCGTCCACGGCCTCCTCCAGGTCGGGCGGACCCGCCGCCAGCACCTCGTGATCCGCGCTCACGCATGCACGCGCGAAGGGGAGCAGGGGCGCGAAGTGCCCAGCTCCGCGTGTGGAGGAGAGGAGCACCCTCATGTGCCGAGTATCCACTGACGACAAGAGGTATGTGAAGGCTCTGCCGGCCATTCTTGCCGCCGCCCTGGCGCTCGTCGGCGCTGCGCCGGCGAGCGCGGAGACGCTGCTCCGCCGCTCGGGCCGGGCGCCCGCCGTCTTAGAAGGCGATCCGCTTGCCGTCGCGGAAGAAGCCGCCCGTGGGCCCGTCGTCGGGCAGGGTGGCCAGCCACACGATCCCCTGCGCGGCTTCCTCCACCGGCTTCTTCGCCCCGAACTGGGAACCCATGTCGGTGGCGACGAAGCCCGGGCAGGCGGAGTTGACCAGCACGCCTTCGTCGGCCAGCTCGGTCGAAAGTATGCGCGTCATGGCGTTCAGCGCCGCCTTCGAGACCCGGTAGCCGGGCGACCAGCCGCCCATCTCGGTCACGCCGCCCATGCCGCTGGAGACGTTGACCACCCGCGGGTGAGCGCCCTGGCGCAGCACCGGGAGCAGCGCCACCGTGAGCCGGAAGGCGCCGAAGAAGTTGGTGTCGAGGGCCGCCTGGATGGCCTCGAAGTCCGGCTCGGTCCCGGCCACGCCCCAGTCGGTGCCCACGCCGGCGTTGTTGACGAGCACGTCGAGCTCGCTCAGCTCGCCCGCGGCCCGCTCGATGCTCGCCGGGTCCGAGACGTCCAGCGCCAGCGGCCTGCCGCCCACGGCCTCGGCGGCCTCACCCGCGTTGCCGGCGTCGCGGGCGGAGACGACCACGTCGTGGTCGCGCTCGGCCAGCTGGCGGGCCACCTCGCGGCCGATGCCGCGGTTGGCCCCGGTGACGAGCGCGACAGGCACGGCGGGGCACCCTACCTTGGAGGCATGAGGGCGGCGGTCCTTGAGAGCCAGCCCGGGCGGCTGGGCATCGCCGACGTCGCCGAGCCCGAGCCGGGCCCGGGGGAGATCCTCCTGCGCGTGCGCGCATGCGGGATCTGCCGCACCGACCTGCACATCGTTGACGGCGAGTTGACCGAGCCCAAGCTGCCGCTGGTGCCCGGCCACCAGGTCGTCGCCGAGGTGGTTGACGGAGGCGAGCGCTTCACCGCGGGTGACCGCGTCGGCGTGCCCTGGCTGGGCTGGGCCTGCGGGGAGTGCTCCTACTGCCTCTCGGGGCGGGAGAACCTCTGCCCGTTCGCCCGCTTCACCGGCTACCACCGCGACGGCGGCTACGCGGAGCTGGTCACCGCCGACGAGCGCTTCTGCCTCGCCCTGCCGGAGGGCCAGGAGGACCTCGAGCTGGCGCCGCTGCTGTGCGCCGGCCTGATCGGCTACCGCACGCTCTCCTTCGCCGGCGACGCCGAGCGGCTGGGCATCTACGGCTTCGGGGCGGCGGCGCACATCGTCTGCCAGGTGGCCGTGCACGAGGGTAGGCGCGTATTCGCCTTCACCCGCGCCGGCGACGAGGCGGCGCAGGAGTTCGCGCGCGAGCTGGGGGCCGAATGGGCCGGCGCCACGGGCGACAGCCCGCCCGAGGAGCTCGACGCGGCGCTGGTGTTCGCCCCGGCGGGCGAGACGGTGCCCGCCGCGCTGCGGGCCGTCGCGCCGGGCGGGACCGTGGTCTGCGGCGGCATCCACATGAGCGACATCCCGTCGATGCCCTACGAGATCCTCTGGGGCGAGCGCGTGCTGCGCTCGGTGGCCAACCTGACCCGCATCGACGGCGAGCGCTTCCTGGCCGTCGCGCCGCAGGTGCCCGTGCGCACCCAGTTCGAGGCATTCCCGCTGGCCGAGGCCGACGAGGCGCTCGACCGCCTGCGCGCCGGACGGATTCGCGGGGCGGGCGTGCTGACTCCCTGACAAAATCCAGCTTCGATGGGCTACAAGCTCGAAGACCGCGAGGGAATGGCCAGCGGCGTGCGGCGGATCGTGGCCGAGGAGCTCGACTCCGCCTTGGAGAACCTGCACGCCGAGCCGCTCACCGACGAGTCGGTGCACGAGGCCCGCAAGAGCCTCAAGAAGTCGCGCTCTGCCCTGCGGCTGCTGCGCTCCGACATGGGCAGCCACGCGCGCAAGCGCGAGAACGCGGCGATGCGCGACGCCGCGAAGCGGCTCTCGGGAGCTCGCGACGCGCAGGTGATGCTCGACACGCTCGACAAGCTCGCTGCCGACCCGCGCTCGGTGCTCCCCGCCGCTGCGGTGCGCAAGCTGCGAAAGCTCCTCGGGCGGCGCCGCGACGAGCTGAGCCGCGGCGCCGACCTGAACGCCGAGGCGGCCCGTGCCGCGGAGGAGCTGAGCGAGGTCCGCGCGCGGCTGAAGGCGTGGCCGCTGGAGGACGAGGGCTTCGACGAGGCCGCGGCGGGGCTGCGCCGCATCCATCGCCGCGGGCGCACCGCGATGCAGGCCGCGTTCAAGAAGGGCGACGACGAGTCCTGGCACGAGTGGCGCAAGCGTGTGAAGGACCTCTGGTACGCGCTGCGGATCCTCAAGCCGGTGGCCCAGGATCAGCTGTCGGGCGCGGTCGACGAGGCCAGCGAGCTCAGCGACGTGCTGGGCGACCACAACGACGTGGCCGTGCTCGCCGAGACCGTGCGGGAGTACGAGGACGAGCTCGACCCCGGCCACGCCGAGTTGGTGCAGGCCGCGCTCACCACGCGGCGCGACGGCCTGCGCTTGGCGGCGGTGCCGCTCGGCATGAGGCTCTTCGCCGAGCGTCCCAAGGCCTTCGCCCTCCGCCTGGAGGGGCAATGGGAGGCCCGCGAGCCGCAGGCGGCGGCCGACGCCACCTGGATGCCGCCAGAGGTGGTGGCCCAGATCCGGGGGATCCTCGTCGCCAAGGGGGAGGCGGCCCCGGCCGACCGGCGCAAGCTGTCAGCGGCGCTTCCCGGCCTGGGCTTTCGGGTGCGCGACTTCGCAGAGCACGTCCCGTCGCACCGCGGGGGCTTCTCGGTCGCCGACTTCGACCTGCTGGTGGAGAAGGGCGTTATCCGCGTCGGCTCGCCGCCGGCGCCGCGCGGGCTGGCGAAGGGCAAGGCGAAGCGGGCGAAGGCGAGCGACGACGGCGGCAATGCCTCGGCCCCGGAGCCGGAGCCCGAGGCCGAGGAGCCACAGCCGGATCCACCGCCCACGCGGGCGATGGAGCGCCGCTTCCGCCCGGCCCCGCAGCCCGGCCCGGACCAGCTGGTGCGCAGCGGGCTGAGGCTGGCCTTCGGCGCCGCCCGCTGGGCTCGCCGTCGCCTGCGCTAGGGGATCGCCGCCAGCCTCCGGGTCCCCATGTTGAAGGCGTCCGTGCCTGAGCGTGAGACGTCCGCGGCGCTCACCGGGCGAACCTTGCCAGAGGCCGTGAGCGAATCGTGAGCGGCCCCATCTAGCGTCGCTTCATGCCCGCCCGAATCGCGCTCGCCATCGCCCTGCTCGTCCTCGCCCTGCCCGCCTCGGCCCAGGCCACGGTCTCCCTGACGGTCAGCAAGCCGGCCCAGCGGCTGTTCATCAACGACGACACGGGAGCAGCGGACCAGGTCTCGGTCCTCATCGGGCAGAGCGTGACCGTCGAGTCGGCTCAGCCGTTTTCGACCCTGACGGGCTGCAATTCCCTCAGCCCGGATCCGGCCGTCGGCCGTCCCCGGGCCCTCTGCAGCGGCCCGGACATCAAGGGGATCACGGCCACGCTGAACGCGGGCAACGACAGCTGGACCAGCAGCGGGGCCTTCGGCACCAACACCCCCAACGACGTCATCGTCGGCGGCGCCGCGGGCGCCGACGTCTTCAACGGCGGGAACGGCAGAGAGACGTTCAACGGCGGCCCGGACGCGGACCTCCTGAACATCGAGCGCGGCGGGGACGTCGCCCGGGGCGAGGGAGGCAACGACACGATCGTCGAGGAGGAGCCCGGAGCCGTCGCGGACACGATCGACGGCGGCACGGAGACCGACAAGCTGGTGCTCGAGCGCTCGTCCGGCGTGACCATCGCCGACCGGGAGACCAGCGCCGACGTCTTCCGCGACGTGCCGCTGCGGCCGGCCGCCGAGTTCGAGGAGTCGCCGGCGAACATCGAGGCCTTCGAGGGGACGATCGCCTCGGACGTGATCAATGGCGCGCTGAGCACCGGCCTGGCCGACCGCTCCTACAACGGCCGCGGCGGCGCCGACGTGATCCTGGGCACCCCGCGCGGCGACCGCCTGACGGGCGGCAACGGCCGCGACGTGATCAGGGGCAACGACGGCAACGACGGCCTGGACGCCAAGGCCGGCGAGGCCGCCGCGGTGCCCGACGAGCAGCTCGACTGCGGCGGCGGGACCGACTCTGCCCTGATCGACCTGACCGATCCCGAGCCCGTGGGCTGCGAGTCCATCTCGCGCAGCGCGATCCGCGAGGGCCCGCACGTGCGCATCGGCAGAGTCCGGCGAGCGCGCGGCCGCGTGGTGCGGGTCGGATTGCGCTGCCCGCGTGCGCTCGGGCACCGCTGCCGCGGGCGCCTGGAGGTGGCGCTCACCCGCCGCGGGCTGCGCCCCGCGCCCGGGGCCCGCTACTCGATCCGCGCGGGCCGCAGCGCCACCGTGCGGGTGCGGATGACACGCCGCGACGCCCGCCGGCTGCGCGGACGACGGACGCGCCGCGGCATCGTGCGCTCGACCGAGCGAGGGGACGTGGCGGGCCGCAAGACCACACTCGGGGTGCGCCGGATCCGGCGCTGAGCACGGCGTCCTGGCCTGCGGGCAAACCTTGCCACAAGTTTGTCAAGGTTTGCGCTAGCCTCTCTGCGTGGCCGAGCGGGATTATCTCAAGGCAATCCGGGAGCGCGTCGTCGTCTTCGACGGCGGCATGGGCGCGACCCTCGAGCAGTTCGACCTGACTCAGGAGGACTACGGGGGCCTGGAGGGCAAGTGCCACGAGGCGCTGGTCCTCAACCGCCCCGACGTGATCGAGGGCGTGCACACCTCCATGCTCGACGCCGGCGCCGAGGTGCTCGAGACCGACACCTTCCAGGCCAGCCGCATCAAGCTCGAGGAGTGGGGTCTCGACGACCACACCCTGGAGATCAACCAGAAGGCCGCCGAGATCGCCCGCAAGGCGGCGGGCGAGGACCGCTTCGTCGCCGGCTCCATCGGCCCGACCGGCCACCTCCCGGCCTCCGACGACCCCACGCTGGGCAAGATCACGTTCCGCGAGCTGGTCACCGTCTTCGAGGAGCAGGCCCGCGGCCTGACCGAGGGCGGCGCCGACCTGATCATCATCGAGACCGCCCAGGACATCCTGGAGGTCAAGGCCGCGATCTTCGGCGCCCGTGAGGCGTTCGAGAACACCGGCAAGACGCTCCCGATCCAGATCAGCGTCTCCCTGCTCCCCCAGGGCGGCAAGATGCTCCTCGGCACCGACATCCAAGCGGTGCTCACCACCATCACCGCGCTCGACGTCCAGGTCCTGGGCCTGAACTGCTCGACGGGCCCCGAGGACATGCGCGACGCAATTCGCTTCCTTGGCGAGGCCTCGCCCCTGCCGGTCCACTGCATCCCCAACGCGGGCCTGCCGCTGCAGGGTCCCGACGGCGAGACGATCTTCCCCGAGGAGCCGGAGCCCCTGAGCGCGACGCTGTCCGACTTCGTCGAGCGCTACGGCGTCGGCATCGTCGGCGGCTGCTGCGGCACCACCCCGGACCACATCGCGGCGATCGTCGACAAGGTCGGCGGCAAGGAGCTCGCCCTGCGGCCCCAGCCGGGCGAGGCGATGGTCTCGAGCATGATGACCGCCGCCCCGCTGGTCCAGGAGCCGCGCCCGACGCTGGTCGGCGAGCGGGTGAACTCCCAGGGCTCGCGCAAGGCGAAGGAGATGCTGCTGGCCGACGACTACGACGGCCTCGTCACCGTCGCCGAGGACCAGGTGACCGGCGGCGCCCACGTGCTCGACCTGTGCGTCGCGCTCACCGAGCGCCAGGACGAGGACGAGCAGATGCGCGAGGTGGCCAAGCGCGTGTCGCTGACCCAGCCCGCGCCGATCCAGGTGGACTCCACCGAGCCCGAGGTGATCGAGAAGGCGCTGGAGCAGATCCCCGGCCGCGCGATCGTCAACTCGATCAACCTCGAGGCCGGCCGCGACAAGGCCGACACCGTCATCCCGATCGCCAAGGCCCACGGCGCCGCGCTGATCGCGCTGACGATCGACGAAGAGGGCATGGCGAAGACCGCCGATCGCAAGGTGGAGATCGCCACGCGCATCAAGGAGATCGCGTGCGACGAGCACGGCCTCGACCCCGAGGCGCTGATCTTCGACGCGCTGACCTTCACGCTGACCACGGGCGACGAGGAGTGGCGGCCGAGCGCCGTCGAGACGATCGAGGGCATCAGGCGCATCAAGTCCGAGCTGCCCGGCGTCAAGACCTCGCTGGGCGTCTCGAACGTCTCCTTCGGCGTCTCCCCGCCCGCGCGCGCCGCACTGAACTCCGTCTTCCTCCACCACTGCGTGGAGGCCGGGCTCGACCTGGCGATGGTCAACCCGAATCACATCACGCCGTACGGCGAGATCCCCGAGGAGGACCGCAAGCTCACCGACGCGCTCGTGCTCAACGAGTCCGAGGACGCGCTGGAGAAGTTCATCGCCCACTTCGAGAGCAAGGGCGAGGAGGACGAGGTCGCCGCGGCCGACGCCACCGAGGGCATGGAGCCCGAGGAGGCGCTGCACTTCCACATCCTGCGCCGCAAGAAGGAGGGCGTCGAGGAGTGGATCGACAGGTCGGTCGAGAAGATCGGCGCCGTCCCCACCCTCAACCAGGTGCTGCTGCCCGCCATGAAGGAGGTGGGCGACAAGTTCGGCGCCGGCGAGCTGATCCTGCCCTTCGTGCTGCAGTCGGCCACCGTGATGAAGCGCGCCGTGGCGCAGCTCGAGAACTATCTCGAGCGCACCGCGGACCACACCAAGGGCACCGTGGTCATCGCGACCGTGTTCGGCGACGTGCACGACATCGGCAAGTCGCTGGTCAACACGATCCTCACCAACAACGGCTACACCGTGGTCGACCTCGGCAAGCAGGTGCCGGTGGACACCATCATCCACGCGGCCGAGGAGCACAACGCCGACGCGATCGGCCTCTCGGCGCTGCTGGTCTCCACCTCGAAGCAGATGCCGATCTGCGTCTCCGAGCTCCACGAGCGCGGGCACGAGTTCCCGGTGCTGATCGGCGGCGCGGCCATCAACCGCGACTTCGGGCGGCGCATCCTCTACCCCAAGGGCAAGGAGTCCGACGAGGTCTACGAGCCGGGCGTCTTCTACTGCAAGGACGCCTTTCAGGGCCTCGACACCATGGACGCCCTGGTCGAGGAGGAGGCGCGCGCGGGGCTGGTCGAGAAGACCCGCGCCGCGGCCAAGGAGCTGCGCGAGAAGCCCGAGGTCAAGGACGACTCGCCGCCGACCACGGACGACAGCGTGCGCTCCAAGGCGCGCACCGACACCCCGATTCCGGAGCCGCCCTTCTGGGGCGCTCGCGAGATCGACGTCGACCTCGACGACGTCTACCCGTACCTCGACCGCCACGTGCTGTTCAAGCTGCACTGGGGCGGGCGCGGCAAGAAGGGCGAGGAGTGGCGCAAGCTGGTCGAAGGCGACGGCGACGAGGAGGGCTTCGCACCGCGACTGGAGCGCATGTGGCGCGAGCAGGACTACCTGCGCCCGCGCGCGCGGCTGGGCTACTTCCCCTGCAACTCCGACGGCAACGACCTGGTCATCTTCGATCCCGAGGACCACGACAAGGAGATCGAGCGGTTCGTGATGCCGCGCCAGCCCAAGCACGACCGCATCGCGCTGTCTGACTTCTACCGCCCGATCGACTCGGGCGAGCGCGACGTGGTCGCCCTGCAGGGCGTCACGGTCGGCCCCGAGGTCACCGAGCTGATGGGCAAGCTGGAGAAGGACGGCGAGTTCGCCGAGCAGCTGTACACCCACGGCTTGGGCGTGCAGTCCGCCGAGGGGCTGGCCGAGTGGCTGCACGCCGAGGTCCGCCGCGACCTGGGCATCGACCCCGACCAGGGGCGCCGCTACTCGTGGGGCTACCCGGCCGTGCCCGAGCAGTCCGAGCACGAGAAGGTCTGGCGCCTGCTGGGCCTCGACGAGATCGGCATGTACCTCTCCGACGGCCACGCCGTGATGCCCGAGCAGTCGACGGTGGCGATCATCGCCCACCACCCGCAGGCGGTCTACTTCGGCATGAAGTCCGGCTTCGTGCCCGAGGAGAAGGCGCCCGACGAGCTGATCGCCGGCACCGACCGCGGCGGCGAGCTGCCGCCGGAGTCCGAGGCCACCGAGGGCTCGGTCGAGGACGAGGGCCAGCAGCGCTCGGCCGACGAAGTCTCGGCCTAGCCCCTGAGCAGGTTCGCGGCCTCGGCCAGCCATTCGGCTTGGAGGTCGAGCAGCCGGTCCGCGTAGCGGTTGTTGAGCTCGAGCAGGGGCGCCCGGTGGGGGAGCTCGGGCTGAAACAGCTCGCGCGATCGCGCCACGCCGTCGCGCGCGGCCAACGGTGCGCAATCCTCGCCTCCGGTTGCGCTGAGGGGGCGCCGAATCGGGTAGCGTCGCCGCACGCGTCAGCCGAGAGCCCAAGCCCAGTCACCGCAGGGACCTGAGCGGGGAGCCACCGCCGGCTGGCGGGTCTTGCGCCCTGCGCTCTCGAGCCGCCTGAGCGAGTCGCTGGACCGCGGCTCGCTGCTGCTGACGGCGGGGATCGGCTTCGGCAAGACCACCGCCCTCGAGGAGACGGTCGCCGGCCGGCAGGACTCGGTGGCCTGGGTGGGCTGCTCGGCAAGCGCCGGGGACCCCGGGCGCCTGTTCGAGCTCGTGCTAGAGGCGCTCACGTTCGCCGCCCCGGGCGTCGCCGACGGGCTGAGGGAGCGGCTGGCCATGGGTGTCCAGCCCATCGACCTCACGCTCGCGACGGGGGCGCTCGGGGAAGAGATCGAGCGGTTGCTCGTCGACCCGCTCACGGTGGTGCTCGACGACGGCGAGGGGCTTGTGGCAAGCCGCGAGGCGCTTGCGCTGGTCGACCGCCTGCTCGCGGTCCGCTCCCGGGCGCTGCACGTGGCAGTGGCCTCGCGCCAGTCCCTCGACGTGGGTGGCCAGCGGCTGCGCGGCGCGGGGCGGCTGTCGGAAGCCGGGCCGGCCGAGCTGGCCTTCAGCCTGGAGGAGTGCGCCGAGGTGATGCGGCGCGTGGGCCGCGCCGAGGTCGACGCGGCCACGGTGGAGGCGGTATGGGAGGCCACCGAGGGCTGGCCGATCGCCGTGGTGCTGGCCACGCTGGCCCCCGGCGGCCGCCCGTCGGCCGACCGCGGCCTCTCGGCTTTCCTGGAGGAGCTCCTGGAGCCGCTGCCCGACCAGGTCCTGGGCGACCTGGCCGACTCGTCGGTGGCTCCCGACCTCGACCCCGAGCTCCTCGGGAGCCTGGGCCTCCCGCCTTCGCTGGGCGACGAGGTGCTGGCACTGGGGCTGCCCTCACAGTGGACGGGCGACGGGCAGAGCTGGAGCTATCACCCGCTGGTGCGTGACTTCCTGCTCGCTCGGCTGCGCCGCGAGCGCGACCACGGCCACCGCGCCGGCCTGCACCGCCGCTGCGCCGAGGCCCTGGAGGGGGCGGGGCGCGGGCCCGAGGCGGTCGAGCAGTGGCTTGAGGGCGACGCCCCGGAGCGCGCCGCCTCGGCCGTGGCCGCCAACGGCGCGGTCCTGGCGCGGACGGCGCCTGCGACCGTCTCCTCGTGGCTCGAGCGGCTGCCCGACGAGGTGCGGCAGGCGCCGGCGCTGAGCCTGCTCGAGGGTCGTCTGGACGTCGGCGCCGGAAGGCTCGGCATGGCGGTGGCGCCGTTGCGGCGCGCGGTCGAGGGCTTCGCGACGGCGGGCGAGGAAGAGCTGGCCTGGCTGGCCCGCCTGGGCCTGGTGGACTCGCTCGCGATCGTCGAGGACTTCGACGCGGCGATCCCGCTGGCCGACGGCTGGCGGGAGACCAGCGCGCCGGCGGCCCCGGCCGTCGCCATCTCGGTCGCTGCCGCCCTGGCGGGCGTTCGCCGCTACGAGGAGGCGCTCGATCTGTTCGAGGGCGTGTCCGCGCACCCGGCCGGCGCCCCTCTCGAGCGGTTCGCGCGCGGCTTTCAGGGCTTCTGGGTCGATCTCCAGTGCGGGCGCCTCGACGCGGCGCTCGCCGGGTTGCGCCGTGCGGTCGAGCACCTGCAGCGCGAGGACCCGTTCGACCGCCTCCCGTACGTGATGGGCATGGAGGCCGTCGTCCTGGAGGAGCGCGGTGAGGACGAGAGGGCGCTGAAGGTGTTCCGCCGCGCCCGGCAGGCCGGCGCAGAGGCCTTGCTGGGCGGCTACATCGACGACATCGCCCACCTGTTCGCCGCCGGCGTGCACGCCCGGGCCGGCCGTCTCGCGGAGGCCGAGACCGAGTTGGCGAGCGCGGCGGGAGAGGGCCTCGGCTGGTACGCCGGCGACAGGGAGATCACCCGCGCGACCATCGCCGCGGCGCAGGGAGCATCCGCCGACGCGGTCGAGCAGGTGGAGGCGGCAATCGCGGCCGGGGCGATGCACCCGTGGCGGTCGCGCTGGCGCAACACGGCGCGCCTGGCGCCGGTGCTGGTCGCCGCCGGACGGGCGGACGCCGCGTCCGCCCTGCTGGACGAGACGTTGGCCGAGGCGCCGCCGGCGGCCGGCTGCGCGCGCCTGCGGGCCCTGCGAGCATGGCTGGCGTCGCTCGAGGGCGACGACTCGCGCTGGCCCGGCGAGCTGGCCGAGGCCTGGGAGGAGGCCGGGACGGAGGCCGTCCACCTCGCCCGCCGCGAGCTGCGGCGGCTGGGGCCGCTGCTATGGCAGGCGGTGGAGCGGGGTGCGCTCCCGCCCGGCGAGGTCGTGGCGGCCGTGGCCGCCGCCGACCCGAGCGGCTCCGCCCTGGCCGACTACGCGGCCCACCCGGCCCCGGCCGCACGGCGCGCGGCCGTCACGGCGCTCGCCGCCAGCGGCGCCCCGGCGGCGCTCAAGTGGTTGAGCCGGCTCGAGGACGACCCCGATGCCGAGGTGGCGGAGACGGCGCGCGCGTGCCACTCGCGCGTGGCCGGCCGGTCCCTGCCGCTCGTCTTCCGCGTGCTCGGCGGGTTCTCCCTGAGCCGAGCTTCCTACCGGCTGCGGGAGGACGACTGGGCGGGCCGCAGGCCGGCAGCACAGCGGCTCGTTCGCTACCTGCTCGCCGGCCGCGGGTCGGCGGTCACCGAGGACGACCTGTTCGAGGCCTTCTGGCCCGACCGCGAGGCTCCCGCGGCGCGCCGCAGCCTGCAGGTGACGGTGTCCAGCGCGCGTGCGGCGCTCGACCCGCCCGGCGGCGACGAGACCGTTCTGGTGGTCGCCGACCGCACCTACCGGCTGGAGCTGGCGGACGCCGACGTGGTGGACGCCGACGACTTCGAGCGCGCGGCGCGGGAGGCGCTGTCCGCCGAGGGCGATCGCCGGCTCCGGCTGCTCGAGGCGGCCGCCGCCCGCTGGACGGGCGAGCCCCTGCCCGAGGACCGCTACGAGCCATGGGCGACGCCGTGGCGCGAGCGCCTGATCGACCTCGAGCGCGAGGTCCTCGGCGCGCTGGCGGACGCCCGCTCCGCCGCGGGCGACCTCGCGGGCGCGGTGGAGGCCGCCCGCAGCGGAGTCGAGCTCGACCCCCGCGACGAGGCCGCACACCGCCGCCTGATCACGCTGTACTCACGGACGGGGCGCCGCGGCCACGCGCTGAGTCAGTACGCCGCCTGCCGCCGCGCGCTGATCGACGAGCTGGGGATCGAGCCAAGCGCCGAGACGGCGGATCTGCAGCGCCGGGTGCTCGCGGGCGAGCGGCTGTGAGCGAACTGTGAGCGCCCGGACTTAGCGTCCGGTCCGTTGCCGGCACGCACGTTCGTAGTTACCGTCAGTCAAGCGCCCGAGCGGGTGGTGGTCGAGGACGTGCGCAGCAGCCGGCGCACGCTGGCGGAGGACCTCGGCGCGGTGGGGCAGCGGATCACCGAGCTGCTCGAACAGGCCGCCGAGCCGTCGCCGCGACGCGACGGCAAACGCGGCGTGAGCGAATCGTGAGCGACCGGGCTTAGCGTCGGCTCATGACCCCCAGGCGACTCCTCGCAGTCCTCGTTCCCGCCCTGGTGCTGGGAGCCGCCGCGCCCGCGCAGGCGACGTTCCTGGTCCGTTCCGACGGCGCCGGCCTCTTCGTGCAGGACCTCAACGGCCTCAACGACGTCCTCAGCATCCAGGTGACGACCAAGAATGGCCAGGTCGCTCACAAGCTGGTCAACAGCAATCCCTTCGAGGCCTTTTCGTATGACTTCCGCACGGGTTGTGCGGACGGCGGCAACCGTGTCGCCATCTGCGATCGCAACGGCCCGGTTGTCAACTTCGTCATGGGAGCCGGCAACGACGACCTCTTCGCCGGCTTCGGGCAGAGCGGCACCTACGGCGCGAACATGGGAAGCGGCAACGACGAGTTCATCGGGAACATCGGGACCGACAACGCCGACGGCCTCAGCGGTAGCGATGTCCTGTTCGGGCCGTCAGCGGAAACGACGATTTCGACGGTGGCGACGGCGACGACCGGATCGTCGGAGGGAACGGCGACCGACGACCTCAGCGGCGACGCCGGGGACGACAGGGCCGGAGGCGACGCCGGAAACGACTCCGTGTCGGGCGGCACGGGCGCCGACTTCCTTGGCCGGGGGCACTCGGCACCGACACTGTCACCGGAGGTGACGGCAACGACTCCCTTCTTCGTGCGAGAGCCCACGGGGACCACGGCCGTCGCCGACACCGCCAATTGCGGCAACGGCATGACTTCGTCGAGGCCGATCTGAAGGACATCATCTCCTCCAGCTGCAACACGCGCGACGTCTCAGCCGTGGGCGAGACGCCGCTCGTGCGAATCGGCCGCGGCACGCTGCGGGTCCGTCCCAGCGGCCGCGTGCGCGTGCGGCTGCGCTGCCCCCGCGGCGTCGGGCAGCCTCGGCTGCAAGGGCCGGCTGTCGCTGAAGCTCGACCGCCGCGGCGCTCGCCGAGCGCGAAAGCGCTACGAGATCGGAGCCGGTCGCAGCAAGACCGTGACCGTCCGCCTCTCGCGGGGCTCGGTGCGCACGCTGCGCCGCCGCCAGCGCCGCGGCCGCCGCACGCGCGCCGTGCTGGCGAGCGTCGAGCGCGGCCGTCTGGGCCGCAAGACCACTGTCCGCAACCCGAGAGTGAGGCTGCGATGACGATACGAGTTGCCCTGATCGCGCTGGTCGCCCTGTTGCTCGTCGCGGCACCGGCCCAGGCCACGCTGCTGGTCCGCTCCGACGGTGAGGGCCTCACGGTTCTGGATAAGAACGGGTTGAACGACAGCGTGCTTCATCCACCAACGGCGCCGCGGCTTCGGGTCGCCGAACGCCAACCTCGGACGACATCTTCAAGTTCGACCGCCAGGCCGGCTGCTTCAGCACAGGGCAGAGCGACCGGGCTGTACTGCGACGACGACCGGCCCAAGATCAACATCGGCCTGTTCGGCGGCAACGACGAGTTCGCCTGAACGGTCCCAACGGCGGCCCGCCGCCGAGCGGCCGGCGAGGCCAGCGTCAACGCCGGCAACGGGAACGACGAGCGTCTACCGGCCATGCCGGCCGCGACCAGATCAATGGCTTCGGCGGGGCTGACAAGTTCAGGGGCTACACCGGCAACGACCGGCTGGAGGGCGATGACGGGCGCGGACACCCTCTTCGGCGAAGACGGGGCAGATTCCTGCCGGGCGGCGACAGGGCGACACCATCAAGGCCAAGGAGAGCGGCACGAGCCGTGGCGCGACACGATCGCCTGCGGGTCGGGCTCCGACTTCGTCGAGGCCGACCTCCAGACGGATCTCGGCCAGACTGTGAGCAGCGCGATGTCTCCGCCGTAGGCGAGACGCCCCTTGTGCGCTTCCCCCGCGGCCGGGTGAGCGTGCGGCGCTCGCGGCACGTCCGCCTGCGCCTGCGCTGCCCAAGCGGTGTCGGCAGCATCGGCTGCAAGGGCCGCCTCTCGCTGCGGCTCAACCTGCGCGGCGCCCGCCGCTCGCGCAAGCGTTATGAGATCGCCGCCGGCAGGAGCAAGACCGTGACCCTTCGGTTGTCACGCGGCAGCGCGCGGACCCTGCGCCGCCGCCAGCGGCAGGGCCGGCGGACCCTCGGCGTGCTCAGCAGCGTCGAATCCGGCCGGCTCGGTCGCAAGACCCGCGTGCGCTATCCGCGGCTGAGGCTCAGCCGCCGGTGATCGCGCGGGCCGCGGCCCTGGCGGCCGTGGCCGCGCTCGCGGCGGCCGGCCCCGCGCAGGCCACGGTGTCCGTGGGCGTGCCGGGACCGTCGGATCCGAGGCTGCTGGTCACCGCCGACGGCGCCGACGACAGCATCAGGCTCTCCGTCGTCCAGGAGGTCCCGGAGACCTTGTACGTGCTCCACTCGCGCCAGGCCATCACTCGTGCGGGAACCTTCTGCGAGCCGCCCACCACGAGCTCAGTGCCGGGGTTCGGGTTCGTGATCCGGTGCCGCGCGAACGACCCCGCTCAGATCCAGGTCAGCCTCGGCGCGGGAGCTGACGCTTGGCAAGACCTGCGCATCGATGCCCCCTTCCTGCCCAAAGACCCGATCGCGGTCAGCGGAGGCCCAGGGGCGGACAGCATCTCCGGCGAGGTCGTCGCCCGCCAAACCTTCAACGGCGACGAGGGAGACGACGTGATCAAGGGCGGTGGCAACGGCGACCTCCTCAGCGGAGGCCCGGGCAATGATCGCCTGGACGACGACGACATCGGGGGACGAGGCAACCGGGACACGCTCAGTGGCGGCCCAGACAACGACACGCTCGTCATCCGCGGGGGCAACGACGTCGCAAGGGGCGAGGATGGTTCGGACGAGGTGGTCTCCGTCGACGACCCCGACGTCGGCGACCAGCCCCTCGGCGATGAGGTCAGCGGCGGCAACGGCTCGGACATCTTCTCCCTCGTGCGCGACCGCGCCGTCTCCATACGCGACGTCGGCGGTATCTCGAACCTGTTCAGCGACGGGCTCCTCGAAGAGGCGCCGGTCGGGTTCGAGGGCTACCGGGGCACCCGAGGCCCGGACACCATCAACGGCACGGCGAGCAGCGCGAGCACCGGGCAGTTCTACAACGGCCGCGGCGGGCCCGACGTCCTCGTCGGCACCGACGCCGCAGACGTAATCTTCGGGGGGGACGGCAGCGATCGCATCGCCGCACGAAACGGCAACGACGTGATCGACGCCAAGGACGGAGAGCCGGTGGCCGTGCCCGACGCCCTGATCGACTGCGGGGCAGGCACCGGCGACCAAGCGGTCATCGACCTGCTGGACCCCGAGCCGGTGGGCTGCGAGACGTTCGCCCGCAGTGCCATCGGCGAGGGCCCGCACCCGGTCATCGGCACTGTACGGCGGGCCCGGCGCGGCGCGTGGGCTGTGCGAGTGCGCTGCCCGCGGGCGCTCGGCCACCCCTGCCGCGGGACGCTCAAGCTGGGCTCGACGCGCCGCAACGCGGCCCGCGGTCGCGGGACGCGCTACCGCATCCGCCACGGGCGGAGGGCCACGCTGCGCGTGCGCCTGCGCGGGCGGGGCCGCCGCCGCGCCTTCGTCCGCTCGGTCGAGCGGGGCGACGTGACCGGCCGCAAGACCACCCTCGGTCTGCGGCTGCTGCGCCGGCGCTGAGTCCCAGCGGGTGGGCTGATTCTCACCCTGGGGTGCCTGGTCGCCTCGGCGCATCGAACCGAGACTCCTCCATCGGATCAGTCACCAAGAGCCAGGAGGAAGTCATGACCAGCAGCCGCCCCGCGAAGCTCATCGCCATCGCGCTCTCCGTTGCCTCGATCGGCGCCGCCGCCGTCGGCAACGTGGACGACGCCCAGGCCAAGAAGGTCTCGAAGGCCGGCGCCAGCCTGTCGATCGAGCCCAGCGCCCCCGGCTTCTCGGGCGAGCTGGCCAGCAGCCGCGAGAGCTGTGAGAGCAACCGGAAGGTGGTCCTCTACAAGCAGAAGGGCAGCCACCGCAACCGGCGCAAGGACAAGAAGGTCGGCTCCGACATCGCGCAGCCCAACGGCGACGCCGGAATGTGGCACGTCGACTCGGGCCCCACGGGCAAGTACTACGCCTACGTGGCGGCCACCAAGAAGTGCAAGGCGGCCGTGTCGAGGAGCATCCGCCCCTCGGTCGACTGATCCCACGTCGCCCGCACCAACGCGAAGAGCCCGCCGGCCGGCGGGCTCTTCGTCGTTCTAGTCCCTCAGCAGCTTCGCGGCCTCGGCCAGCCACTCCGCCTGAAGATCGAGCAGCCGGTCCGCGTAGCGGTTGTTGAGCTCGAGCAGGGGCGCCCGGTGGGGGAGCTCGGGCTGAAACAGCTCGCGCGATCGCGCCACGCCGTCGCGCGCGGCCTGAATCTCCTCCTCCATCGGCAGGAGCCCCTCGAGCACGCCGGCCGGCGAGACGAGGTCTGCGGCCAGCAGTCGCACCACCGGCTCGTTCTGCATGCGCGGTAGCGTGGCGGGCGTCCGAACCCAGTCCGCGAGGGCCCGCCGGCCCGCGTCGGTGAGCGTGTAGTGCGTGCGCTCACGCGTGCGCCCGGGCCGCTTCTCGGCGTGAAGCAGTCCCTGCTCCGCGAGCCGCTTGGGCTCGGCGTACCACTGGCTCGGGGCGGCATCCCAGTAGACGCGGCCCTGGTCGGCCATCCGGCGCAGGTCGTGGGGTCCCGCCCCCTCGCGCCCGACCAGCACGAGGATCGCGTAGGAGAACGGTGTGAGGCGAGAGTTCGTTGACAAAGCTCCGATTCAGAGTTAGGTTAAGCTCCGAATCAGAGCTTACCCGAAAGGACCCACATGATCACCGAAGCCCCTCCGGCCACCGTCGACTTCCTCGGAAGCCGCGCCCGCCTGCTCGACGGCGGCCTCGTGGAGATGTCCGACATCCCGGCCGGCCACATGCCGCCGCTGCACGTCCACCATGCCGAGGACGAGGGCTTCTACGTGCTCGAGGGCGAAGCCACCCTGTTCATGCCCGGCCACCAGGTGACCCTGCGCCCCGGCGACTTCTTCCTCGCCCCGCGCGGCGTGCCTCACACCTACCGGGTGGGCGATGCCCCGGCGAAGTGGCTCGTCACCCACACCGAGGGCTTCGCCGACTTCGTGCTCGCGGTGTCGGAGCTCCCGGAGCCGGAGCCCGAGCGGCCTGGCCGCGGTCGCCGCCGAGCGGCAGATCGAGATCCTCGGGCCTCCGGGCGCGATGCCTTAGGGGCCCGCCCCGTCTGGCGGCCCCTTCCGCGTTGGATTACGGTGAGGTGGTGGGGGCCGTCCCCTGTCAGAGCTGTGGCACCGAGAACCCGCCTTCGGCGCGGTTCTGCATGGGCTGCGGGGCGGCGCTGGAGCGCAGCTGTCCGTCCTGTGGCGCCACCGCTCCGCCCCAGGCCCGCTTCTGCATGGAGTGCGGCGCCGCGCTGGACGAGGCGCCGCCCGCCGGACAGCCGGCTCGCGCTCCGGCCCGCCCGGCCGAGGTCCCGCCCGAGGAGCGCCGCCAGGTAACCGTGCTGTTCGCCGACCTGTCGGGCTACACGGCAGCCAGCGACCAGATGGACCCCGAGCAGGTCAAGGCGCTGGTCGACGGAGCGCTGAGGCGGCTGGGGGAGGAGGTCGAGCGCTTCGGCGGCACCGTCGACAAGTACATCGGCGACAACGTCATGGCGCTGTTCGGCGCTCCCGTCGCCCACGAGGACGACGCCGAGCGCGCGGTGCGGGCCGGGCTCGGGATGCAGGAGGCGATGGGCGAGATCAACGAGCGCCTGGCAAGCACCCACGGCGCCACCTTTTCGCTCCGCGTGGGCGTGAACACCGGCGAGGTGGTGGCGGGCGCGATCGGCGACGCCTACACCGTGGTGGGCGACGCGGTGAACGTGGCATCGCGGCTCCAGGCCGCCGCGGAGCGCGGCACCGTCACGGTGGGCGAGCGCACCGTGCGCGCCACCGAAGGCGCGATCGACTACCGCGAGCTCCTGCCGCTGACGCTCAAGGGCAAGGCCGAGCCCGTGCCGGCCTGGGAGGCGACCGGGGTCACCACCGCTCATCCCCGGCGCCGGCCGGCGGACGCGCGCTCGCCGCTGGTGGGGCGCACCCACGAGCTGGACCTGCTCGAGTCGCTGGCCCAGCGGGTCGCGCGCGAGCGGCGCGCCCACCTGGTGACCGTGGTGGGCGAGGCCGGCGTCGGAAAGTCGCGGCTGCTGGCCGAGCTGCAGAGCCGCCTGGCTGCCGCGCCCGACAGCCCCGACGTGCGGGTGGGCCGCTGCCCCGCGTACGGGTCGGCGGTCGTCTACTGGGCGCTCGGCGAGGTGCTGCGCGAGGAGTTCGGCATCGACGACGCCGACACCGCCGACGCCGCGCGGCAGAAGCTGACCGCCGCCGTCGAGGCGCGCCTGGACGGCAGGGGCGACGCCGGCGAGGCCGGGCGGCAGGCCTCGACCATCGCCCGCCTGCTCGGGATCGGCTCGCCGCAGGCTTCCCCGGACGCCGACGAGGAGGACCCGCAGCGGCTGCGCGACAGCTTCTTCGCCGCCATCCGCGCGCTGATGGAGGCGATCGCCACCGATCGGCCGCTGGTCGTGGTCTTCGAGGACATCCACTGGGCCGACGACGGGATGCTCGACCTGATCGACCACCTCGCCCAGCGTGTGCGGGCGCCGCTGTTGCTGCTGTGTTTGACGCGCGATGCGCTGTTCGAGCGGCGCTCGAACTGGGGCAGTGGGCGCCGCAACGCCACCTCGCTCGGGCTCGAGCCGCTGACCCGCGACGAGGCGCGCGAGCTGGTCTCGGCCCTGCTGCCGGACGGCAGCTCCGACGCTCACGCGCTCGTGGCCGAGCGGTCGGAGGGCAACCCCTTGTTCGCCGAGGAGATGGTCCGCCTGGCCGGCGAAGGCGACGAGCGGGGCGACCTGCCCGACAGCGTTCAGGGCGTGCTCGCCGCGCGGCTGGACTCGCTGCCCTCCTTCGAGCGACTCCTGATCCAGCACGCCGCGGTCAGCGGCCGTACGTTCTGGCCCGGGTCGCTGGCGGCGGTCGCCCAGCAGGAAAGCGGTGACCTGGCCGAGGCGCTCGACTCCCTCGAGGACAAGGACTTCGTCATCAGGTCCACCGGGCCGGCCCGCCTGGGCGGCGAGCGCGAGCTCGCCTTCAAGCACGTGCTGATCCGCGACGTGGCCTACGGGATGCTTCCCAAGGCCGTGCGCGCGCGGCGGCACTACGAGACCGCCCTGTACATCGAGGAACACGCCGGCGACCGCGCCGACGAGGTGGTGGGCCTGCTGGCCGAGCACTACGGCCGCGCCGCGACGCTCGCTCAGGAGACCCACCTCGAGGAGCCCCTGCGCGGAAGGCTGGAGGCCAAGGCGCTGGAGCTGCTGGAGACCGCGGGCGACCGCGCCGCGGCGCTCTACTCCAACGCCGAGGCCTTCGACCACTACGCGGCGGCCTACGCGCTAGGTGTCGCCGACCTCGCCGCGCGCACGCGCCTGCGCGAGAAGCAGGGCGACGTGGCGTTGCTGCTCGGGCGCGTCGACGCGGCGATCGAGGCGTGGGAGGAGTGCATCGAGCAGGCCGACGAGGAGGACCTGGCGCGGCTCGGGGACCTGAACCGCAAGGTCGGCGCCGCCCTGTGGCAGAAGGGCGCGGTGAAGGAGGCGATCGAGCGCTACCAGCGCGGGATCGGGCTGCTGAAGGACGGGCCGCCGGCCCGGGAGCTGGTGCTCCTCTACGAGGAGGCGGCCACGCTGTACATGTACACCGGCGACAACATGCTCGCCATCTACGCCGCCGAGAAGGCGCTGCGGCTGGCCGAAAGGCTGGAGGAGGCGGGCGCGGCGAGCCGGGCCCACGAGGTGTTCGGCCGCGTCTTCGGCCGCATGGGGGACGGGGTCAAGGCGCGCGAGAACCTCGAGCGCTCGGTGGAGATCGCCCGCTCCTCGGGGCCGAACAACACGATCAAGGCGCTGATCGCGCTCGGATCGCACCTCGACATGTCCGAGGCCGACTACGTGGGCGCGGCCGACGCCTACAGCGAGGCGCGCGAGCTCGCCCGCCGCGTGGGCGACCTGACCGCGGAGGCCGAATTGCAGTCCGCGCTGGCGCTGCTCGCCGCGTACCGGGCCGACTGGGACGAGGTGGCGGCGCTGGCCGAAGCGAGCCTGGAGCTGGCCGAGCGCGAAGGGCTGGCGCGCAGCCTCGCATACCCCTACGCGCTGAGGGGCCTTCTGCGCTGGCGCTCCGGCGACTTCACCCAGGCGGCCGAGACCTACCGCCGCGCGCTGTCGATCGCCCAGGAGACCGGCTGGTCGGAGGTCGCCTACTGGGCGCTGTTCGGGCTGGCGCTCAGCCTGCGCGACTCCGGCGACCTGCCCGGGGCCCTCGACGCCCTCGGACAGGCCCTGGAGGTGTGCGAGCGCGCCGGGCTGGTGGCCCAGTCGATCCAAGCCACCTCCGCGCGGGCGGTGAACCTGATGCTGGCCGGCCGGGGCGACGAGGCCGCCGAGGTGGCCAAGGAGGCCGCCTCGCTGGCGGAGCGGCTGCCCTACCCGGCGGCCCGCGCCGCGTCGCTGCAGGCAAAGGGGGCGTGCGCGGCCGACGTGGACACCGCGGTGTCCGCCTTGGCGGAGTCGCGTGCGCTGTGGGAGGAGCTCGGCCGCCCTTTGGACGCCGGCTGGTGCGACGTGCTCACCGCGCACGCCGCGGCCGAGGAGCGCCCCGACGCGGCGCGCGAGGCGATCGAGCGCGCGGTGGCTACGTTCGAGCGCCTGGGCGTGGGCCACATGGCCGGCCGCGCCCGCGCGCTCGTGCGCGTGGCTTGAGGGCTGGCGTCGGCCCCGGCATGCGCGGCACCCGTGCGAGAATTCGTCAGCGCGCTGACGAGCGTCTTCAGGGCTAGGGCGACATCCCGACGGCCTCGCGCGCCTCCGCGTGGCTGTCGTACATGCGCCACTCGACCACCTTGCCGTCGCGCAGCATGAAGGAGTGGCTGAAGTCCTCTCGGACCTCCAACCCCGAGCCCTCCAGCCGGCCACGCTCGCGCACCACGGCGAGCACGTGCTCCCCGGCGTCGACGACCTCGACCGGCTCGACCTCGTACTCCTCCCACTGGCTGTACCAGTTGACGAGGTAGTCCATCAGCTCGTCGAACCCGCGGTACTCGTCCCTCGCGTCGGGCTCGGCGGGGCGCGGCACGACGCGGATGTCCGGGTCGGCGGCCCGAAACCAGGTTCCGACGTCACCGTCGGCGGCCTCCTCGAAGGCGCGACGGATGATCTCGGCGTCTCCGTGGGCGATGGGTCAGGCCTCCAGTCCCGCCGCCTCGAGCGCCTCGTCGTGACGGAGGAAGTCCTGTGCACGCACGACCCGGCCGTCCTTCAGGGTCCAGACGCTTCCGTAGGCCTCGTCCAGCGAAACACCGCTGGCCTGAGCGCGCATCGGCATGTCGGCGAGCACCACCAGCCGGTCGCCCAGGTCGATCAGCTCTCTCGGGTGCAGCTGGACCTCGGACCCCCACACGTCGTAGGTGCTCTCGATGTACTCCCGGTACCCCGAGGGCCCGTGGTAGCTCGGCTTCGCGAGTGCCGCGTCGACGAACTCGCGGTAGGGGACGTACTCCAGCTCCGGGTGGAAGCCCACGACCACCGCGTCCAGGTCGCGGCGGTTGTACGCCTCCAGCCCGACCCGGACCGCCCGGCGGAAGAATGCCTGTCGCACGCGAGACCCCGGCTGCAGCGCTGCGACCAGCCGGGGGACGGTGGATGCGATCCACGGAAAGCGGAGGCCGAGCCGTACGTCGAGCGGCCGGCTCGACCGAGCGCGGACCCGAAGCGGCGTGCGCACGATCTGGTCCCTCGGCATGGCGCCGAGTATCCCGCGCTCGGCGTCAGGCGAGCAACGCGGCGGCGTTGCGCGCCGCCAGGCGAGTCCACGGCGACGCGGCGGGTGGGGCGGGGGAGTCCACCGGGCGGTCGGAGCCGAACACGAGCTGCCCGGCCCCGACGACCCGGCCCACGGCCTCGATCGAGCGCGGGCCGTAGGAGGAGACCTCGTAGAGGAAGCGCTCGTCCAGGGCGCGCTCGGCCGGGCCGCCGCGGACGGTCAGCCGCTCCAGGTGCAGCGGCGCCAGCCCGGCCAGCAGCGCGAACACCACCCGGACCGGTGGCAGCGGCTCGGGGCCGACCGCGACGAAGGCGTGCCAGGCGGCGTTCATCTCGGCCACGTAGCGCGTGAGCGCCGGCCACCAGCTCTCCGCGACCGGCGCGCCGGAGCCGGGCCCCGGATGCACGAACAGCGGTCGTCCGCGGCGGGCCAGGGGCTCCAGCAGCGGGGCCACGAGCTCCACGCGCTCTGGAGTGGACAGCGCGCCGGCGGGAAGGGTCAGGCCGACCGCACCGTCGTCCAGCTGGGCCTCGACCGCGGCGGGGGAAGGCTCGAGCAGCGAGACCGAGGCCCAGCGGCCGAAGCGCTCGGGCAGGGTGGCCAGGCCCTCGTCGTGCGCGGCGAGCAGCCGCTCGGTCTCGTCCCCGGGCAGGCCCTCGACGCCGAGCACGCCCGACAGCGCCACCGCGGCCCGGTCCAGGCCGTCGGCTTCCAGCAGCGCAGCGCGCGCAGCGGGGTCCTCGGCCGCCGGGTCCACCGGGTGGGGTGGCTCGCCGGGGACCTCGAGCATCCAGCCGCCGGCCTCGCGCCGGGCCAGCGGCGCGCTGCCGCGCGAGGACAGCGCCTCCAGCAGCGGCTCGCCCAGCAGGTGCTGGTGGAGGTCGGCCTGCACGGGGGCCTCAGGCGGCGGGGGCCAGCGGGCGCAGCTCTTCGTGCGCGCGCAGGGCGTGGCGGCGCAGCGCGCCCGTGGGCTCGACCACGTAGGAGCCCATGCCGAGCAGGGGCGGCGAGTAGGCGTGGACGGACACGGACGGTTCGCCGCCGGGGTGGGTCACGCGGTGGATGTCGGTGGCGCCGAAGCCGAAGGAGTCGCCCGCGGACAGGTCGAGCGACGCGGGCGGCCCGCCGATCCGCAGCCGCTCCTCGCGCAGCCGGCCGCGCACGACCGACACCGATCCGGCCGACCCGTCGTGGTCGTGGAAGCCGGTGTCCTGGCCCTCCATCCAGCAGATCAGCCACACCGACAGGTGCTCGTCGGTCAGCAGCTCCTCGAAGACCCGCTGGTCGGCTTCGTGGCGGACCAGCCGCTCCCACAGGTGGGAATGGGCGGCCACGCTCGAGGCCACGCCGCCCAGCTCGAGCTGCGAGAGGAGGCGTCCGCGGAGGTTCTCGGGGATCACGCGCGGGACGGTAACACATAAAACCCGACAAGTTTTTAGGCTTTTTGTCCCGGGCTACCCTGGCGGCGTGCCGAGGATCTACGTCACGGGCCACCGCAACCCGGACACGGACTCGATCGCCGCGGCGATCGGATACGCGGAGCTGAAGGGGCGTCTGGACCCCGAGAACGAGTACGTGCCCGTCCGTCTCGGCGACCTGAATGCCCAGACCGAGTGGGTGCTCGACCGGGCCGGTGCGCAGGCTCCCGAGTTCCTTCCCCACGTGATGCTGCGCGCCCGCGACGTGATGTCCGACGGCTGCCCGTCGGCCCACCGGCGCACCCCGGTCCGCGAGGTGGGCCTGGCCATGGCGCGCGACCAGCTCGACCTGATGCCGATCGTCGACGACGACGGCCTGGCGACCGGCGTGGTGACCATGCGCGAGCTGGGCAGCCGCTACATCCACGAGTCGCGCGAGCCAGAGGGGCTCGGGGACGCGGACGCCACCGTCGACGCCGTGCTGGAAGTCCTCGACGGTGAGCTGGTGGCGGGCGAGCGTGGCCGCATCGGGGGCCGCATCTGGGTCAGCAGCTCGGCGCGGGCCACGCCGGTCGCGCCCGGCGACGTGGTGGTGGTCGGCGACCGCGAGGACGCCCAGCGCCAGGTGATCGAGGCCGGCGCCGGAGTGATGGTGAGCCCCAACGGCCACCGCCCTTCCGACGAGATCCTCGGGCTGGCCGTTCAGCGGGGCACCACGGTGGTGGTCGCGCCGTTCGACTCCTTCGTCACCGCGCGGATGATCACGCTCGCCGCCCCGTGCGAGGCCTTGATGGAGAGCGACCTGCTCACCGTCGGCCCCGACGACCTGCTCTCCGACGTCGCCGAGCAGGTCAAGAACGTCCATTACGGCGCCGCCGTGGTCGTCGACGCGGACCGTCGCCCGCTGGGGCTCGTCACCCGCGGCGACATGGTCGACCCCGAGCGCCGGCGGGTCCTGCTGGTCGACCACGCCGAGCTGGCCCAGACCGTGCCCGGGGCCGATCAGGCCCACATCGTGGAGATCCTCGACCACCACAACATCGGCTCGATCGAGACCCACGTACCGGTGACCGCCACCTTCGACCCGGTCGGCTCCACGGCCACCCTCGTGATCGAGCGCTTCCGCCTCAACGGGATGGAGCCCACTCCCTCGGCCGCAACCATGCTGCTCGGCGCGATCCTCTCGGACACCGTCATCCTCAACTCGCCGACTACCACCGAGCGCGACCATCAGGTGGTCGAGTACCTGGAGCGGGTGCTGTCGCTGACGGCGACCGACTTCGGCCGGCGCATGTTCCAGGAGACCAGCGACGTGTCGCAGCTGGCCGCCGACCAGATCGTGAGCCGCGACTCGAAGGAGTACATCGTCGCCGGCGGCCAGACGGTCTGCATCGCCCAGATCGAGACCGTGGGCAAGTCGCTGCTCGAGCGCCGCGAGGAGCTGGTCGCGGCGATCGAGGTCAAGCGCCAGGACGGCGGCCACCTGCTGTTCGCGCTGATGGTCACCGACATCCTCAGCAAGGGGACCGACCTGGTGGCCGCCGGCGACCGCAGCCTGGTCGAACGGGCCTTCGGTCAGCCGGCCAGCAACGGCACCGTGGAGCTGCCAGGTGTCATGAGCCGCAAGAAGCAGGTGGCTCCGCGGCTGCTCGCCGCTCTGTGATCAGCCCAGGGCGATGATGATCAGGACGAGGAGGATGACCACGCCGATGAGGCCGATGGCCGCGAGCACGTTGCCGCTCTTCTCCTCCTTCTCCTCGCCCTCCTGAGCCTGCGGGCTCTGGGGCGGGGCCGCCGGCGGGGACGCCCGCGGGGGGTCGGGCTGGCGCGAGCGCGGGGCCTGCGGTGACTGCGGCTCGTGCGGCAGCGCCGGGGTGTGCGCGTCCTCCCGGGCAGCGGGCGCGGGGGCCTGCGGCTGCGGCGACTGCGGTCCGGGGGACTGCGGCTGCGGGCTGCGGGGCCTGCGGCGACTGCGGCTGGGGCGGTGGGGCCTGCGGCTGGGGCGGCGGGGCCTGCGGCTGCGGTGGGGCCTGCGGCGCCTGTGGCTGAGCGGCCGGCGAGGCCACGGTGGGCGGCGCCGCGGCGGCGGCCTGGCCCGCCTCCTGGCCCTGCTCGACGACCTCGAGGGTCGTCTGGCCGACGCGCACCGAGTCGCCGGCCGACAGCGGTCGCGGCTCGCCGATGCGCTGGCCGTTGACGAAGGTCCCGTTCGCCGAGCCGAGGTCCTCGATCGTCAGGCGCCCGCCGGTGTCGCGCGACACGCGCGCGTGACGGCGCGACAGGCCCGGGTCCTCGCCCAGGCCGCCGTTCTCGGCCGGGGCGCGCCCCAGCACGATCTCGCCGGTGACGGTGAGCCGCTTGCCCTGCGACAGCCCGCCCGTCACCAGCAGCTCGTCCGCGGCCGCGGCCGCGGGCGGAGGCGGGGCGGGGGCGGGCGGCTCGGCGGCCGGGGGAGCCTCGGCGGCCGGCGGCGCTCCGGCGAGCGGGGGCGAGTCGGCCAGCCGGGTCTTGCCCGGCACGCCGCCCGAGGCGTCGGTCACCTGGAACACGGTCCCGCCGACGCGTACGCGGTCACCGAGCGCCAGCGTGCGAGCGCCCTCGATGCGCTCGTCGTTGACGAACGTGCCGTTCGCCGACCCGAGGTCCTCGACCGTGAGCTGGCCGCCGGAGCCGCGCGCCACGCGCGCGTGCTGCCGGGACAGCAGCGGGTCGTCGCCGAGCCGCCCCAGGTCGTCGGTGGCGGCGCGCCCGAAAAGGATCTCCGAGTCGACGGTGACCGCCCTGCCGCTCTCCTCGCCCTCGGTCACCCGCAGCTGTTCGCCCGCCACGGGACGAACCTTAAACTTCTTTCGTGCGCCCGTGTCCCAAGTGCGGCGAGGGGGCGCCCGCCGGGGCGCGCTTCTGCTCCGCATGTGGTGCGGCCCTGGAGGCCGGCGCGCCGCCCCAGGGCGAGCTGAGGAAGGTCGTGACGATCGTGTTCTGCGACCTGTCCGGCTCGACCAGCCTGGGCGAGCAGCTCGATCCCGAGTCGGTGCGGCGGATGGTCACGCGCTTCTTCGACGCGATGAAGGCGGCGCTCGAGCGACACGGCGGCACGGTCGAGAAGTTCATCGGCGACGCCGTGATGGCGGTGTTCGGCGTCCCGGTCGTCCACGAGGACGACGCCCTGCGGGCGGTCCGCGCGGTGGGCGAGATGCGCGCCGCCCTCGACGACCTCAACGAGCAGCTCGACGAGCGCTTCGGCGTGCGCCTGCAGGTGCGCACCGGCGTCAACACCGGCGAGGTCATCGCCGGCGACCCCTCGCAGGGCCACGGCTTCGTGACCGGCGACGCGGTGAACGTCGCCTCCCGCCTCGAGCAGGCAGCGCCGGACGGCGAGGTGCTGCTCGGCGAGGGCACGGTCCAGCTCGTGCGCGACGCGGTGGAAGCCGAGCCGGTCGCCGACCTGGCCGTCAAGGGCAAGAGCGAGCCGGTGCGCGCCTTCCGGCTGGTCGGCCTGAAGGGCGCCGGCCCGGGCCCGAGCCGCGACGCCCCCATGGTCGGGCGCGACCGCGAGCTGGCGTTGCTGAGGGAGGCCTTCGACCGCTCCGCGGCCGGGGCGGGCTGCGAGCTGGTGACGATCGTCGGCGCGCCGGGGCTGGGCAAGTCGCGGCTGGCCGCCGAGTTCGCCGCGTCGCTCGAGGGCCGCGCGACGGTGGTCACCGGCCGATGCCTGTCCTATGGCGAGGGCCTGACCTTCTGGCCGGTGCGCGAGGTGGTGGAGACGCTCGCGGGGATCGACGACGGCAACAGCGCCGAGGAGGCGCAGGCCGCGCTGGGCCGGCTGCTCCCCGCCGACGACGACCGGGCGACGATCGTGGAGCGGGTGGCGGGCGCGGTGGGCCTGTCGGCGGCGGCCGCCTCGCCGGCCGAGGTGTCGCTGGGCGGTGCGCCGGGTGCTGGAGGCGGCGGCCGATGGGCCGCTGGTGGTGCTGTTCGAGGACGCCCACTGGGGCGAGCAGATCTTCCTCGACCTCGTGGACTACCTGGCCCGGACCGTCGAGGGCCCGGTGCTGCTGGTGATGGCCGCTCGCGGCGACCTGCTGGACGCGCGGCCCGGGCTCAGCGGTACCCGGGTCGAGCTCGCGCCGCTGGGCGAGGCCGAGAGCCGCGAACTGGTGGAGCATCTCGCCGGCGACGCGGCTTCGGCCGAGATCGCCGAGAGGGCGCTCGAGCGCGGGCGAGGGCAACCCGCTGTTCGTCGAGGAGCTGGTGCGGATGCTGGTCGACCGGCCCGGGGAGTCGGTCCCGCCCACCATCCACGCCCTGCTGGCCGCCCGGATCGAGGACCTCGCCCCCGCCGAGCGCGCGCTGGCCGAGGCGGCCTCGGTGGTGGGACGGTCCTTCGGGCCCGAGGCGGCGTTCGGGCTGGTCGCGGGCGGCGACCGGGCGCGCCTGGAGGAGGGCCTGCTCGGGCTGGAGCGCAGGGGACTGGTGCAGCCCGACGGCGGGCGCTTCGCCGGGGAGCGGACGCTCAGCTTCAAGCACCTGCTGATCCGCGACGTCGCCTACCAGGGCATCCTCAAGGCCGCACGCGCCGACCTGCACGAGCGGTTTCGCCGACTGGCTGGAGCGAGACGGCGGGCGAGCGGGCGGGGGAGTACGAGGAGATCCTCGGCCACCACCTCGAGCGGGCCTGCGCGTACCTGGCCGAGCTCGGGCCGGTGGACGAGCGCGGCCGCGAGCTGGCGGCCCGCGCCGCCGCGCGGCTGGGCGCCTCGGGGCGCCGCGCGCTCGCGCGCGAGGACATCGAGCCGGCGGTCAAGCTGCTGGAGCGCGCGCTCGCGCTCACCCCGGAGGACGACCCGGCACGGCGCGACCTGTCGCTGAAGCTCGGCATCGCCCTCGCGGAGGCCGGCGAGCTGTCGCGCGCGGACGCCCTGCTGGACGACCGCATCCGCCACGAGCGCGAGGGCCGCGCCTTCCTGGTGTTCAGCGAGCCTGCCGGCCGGCGGCACGTGATCGACCTGGAGGGCGCCGCCGCGAGCGTGGGCCGCCAAGAGGACAGCGACGTGCGGCTGGGTTGGGACTCCGAGGTCTCGCGCCGTCACGCCGAGCTGCGCCGCGCCGGCGACGGCTGGCTGGTCGTCGACGCGGTGGTCGCGCAACGGCTCCTTCCTCAACGGCGAGCGGGTGGAGGGGGAGCGCGAGCTGCGCGACGGCGACGTGATGCGCTTCGGAGACACGATCGTGCAGTTCCAGGCGCCCCAGGCCGGCCGGCGGCGTGCGCCGTCGCTCGATCCCGGCCAGGCCACCATCCAGGGCAAGCTCCCGAGCGATCTCGGCGCCCGCCCCCGCCCCGGTTAGCCTGCCCCGGCGTGGACGGGCTGGAGCAGAGCGTCGAGAAGATGCGGGAGGAGGGGGTGGCCGAAGCGGCCGTCGAGACCTTCCGTCACTACCACCGGCGCCTGAGCGAGGGCGACCTGGGGACGCTGCCCGAGTCCGACATCGAACCGGTCCAGGAGCTGCCGGACGCCGCCGCCCTGCCCGACGACGAGGCCGGTGCCGCCGAGGCGCTGGACCGAGCGGTGGTGCTCAAGCTCAACGGGGGCCTCGGCACGAGCATGGGCCTCGACGGGCCGAAGTCGCTGCTCGAGGTCAAGGAGGGCCGGACCTTCCTCGACATCATCGTCGAGCAGGGCCTCTCCCTGCGCGGCCGCTACGACGCGCGGCTGCCGCTGGTCCTGATGAACAGCTTCTCGACCAGTGAGGCGACGCTCGCCGCGCTGGAGCGCCACCCCGAGGTCGGCTCCGACGTGCCGCTCGAGTTCGTGCAGAACAAGGTGCCCGAAGCTGGGCGCCGACGACCTCGCGCCGGTCAGCTGGCCGGACGACCCCGGCCTCGAGTGGGCCCCGCCCGGTCACGGCGACCTCTACCCGGCGCTGGTGGGCTCGGGCATGCTGGACACGCTGCTCGGCAAGGGATACCGCTACGCCTTCGTCTCGAACTCCGACAACCTGGGCGCCGTCCTGGAGCCCCGCATCCTCGCCTGGGTCGCGCGCGAGGAGATCCCCTTCCTGATGGAGGTCGCCGACCGCACCGCGGCGGACCGCAAGGGCGGGCACCTGGCGGCGACCCCCGACGGCGGGCTGGTCCTGCGTGAGAGCGCCCAGACCCCCGACGAGGACGAGGACGCCTTCCAGGACGTGCGGCGCCACCGCTACTTCAACACCAACACGCTCTGGGTGGACCTGCAGGCCCTGTCCGACACCCTCGACGAGCGCGACGGCGTCCTTCCCCTGCCGATGATCGCCAACCGCAAGACGGTCGACCCCTCCGACAAGTCCTCGCCCGAGGTGATCCAGGTGGAGACCGCGATGGGCGCGGCCATCGGCGTGTTCGACGGCGCGCGGGCCCTGCGCGTTCCGCGCAGCCGCTTCGCGCCGGTCAAGACGACCGACGACCTCCTCTCGGTGCGCTCGGACGCCTACGTGCTGACCGAGGAGGCCCACGTGTCCCTGGCCCCCGAGCGCGACGGGACGCCGCCCGACGTCGACCTCGACCCGGCCTACTACAAGCTGATGCCGGACTTCGAGGCCCGCTTCCCGGGGGGAGCGCCGTCGCTGCTGCGGTGCGAGCGGCTGAAGGTCGAAGGCGACGTGCTGTTCGGGCGTGACGTGACCGTCGGCGGCTCGGCCGAGGTCAGGCAGGAGGGCGACGGGCAGCTGCGCATCGAGGACGGCGCCGTCCTGGGGGAGGCCGCATGAGCCCGGTGGAGATCGGCTCGGAGTTCGCCGGCTACCGCATCGAGGCGCTGGCCGGCGAGGGCGGGATGGGCCGCGTCTACCGCGCCACCCAGATCGCGCTCAACCGCCCGGTGGCGCTGAAGGTGATCGTCCCCGAGCTCGCCGACGACCCTGGCTTCCGCACCCGCTTCGAGCGCGAGTCCGAGCTTGCGGCGTCGATCGAGCACCCCAACGTGATCCCCGTCTACCAGGCCGACACCGTCGAGGGGCGGCTGTTCCTGGCCATGCGCTGGGTGGAGGGCCGCGATCTGCGGGCGATCCTCGAGCAGGAGAGGCGGCTGCTGCCCGAGCGCGCCGCGACGGTGATCGGGCAGCTGGCTTCGGCGCTGGACGCCGCGCACCGGCGCGGGCTGGTCCACCGCGACGTCAAGCCGGCCAACGTGATGGTCACCCGGCACGACGAGGAGCACGTCTACCTCATGGACTTCGGGCTCACCAAGCGCAGCGGCTCGGCGTCCGGGGTCACGAAGACCGGCCAGTTCGTCGGCACGCCGGACTACATGGCGCCGGAGCAGATCCGGGGCGAGGGCGCGGACGCGCGGGCGGACGTCTACGCGCTCGGCGGCCTGCTGTTCCACGTGCTGACCGGCCGGGTGCCGTTCGTGCGCGACTCGGAGATCGCCCGGATCTACGCGCACCTCGAGGAGGACCCGCCCGAGGCCAGCCGCACGGCCGGCGGGGTCCCGCCGGAAGTCGACGCGGTGATCGCGAAGGCCCTGGCCAAGGAGCCCGACGACCGCTACGCCTCGGCGGGCGACTTCGGGCGCGCCGCCCGGGCGTCGTTGACGGGCGACTCGAGGGCGAAGCTGCCCACGCCGCCTCCGCCGCCCCCGCCCACGCAGCGCGACGGGCCGGCGCCGACCCGTGCGGAGCCGCCGCCGACGCACGCCGAGGGGCCGCCGACCCAGGCCGACGGTCCCTCCACCCAGGCCGACGGTCCCTCCACCCAGGCCGACCAGCCGCCCACCGAGATCGAGCACCCGCCGACCCGGGCCGAGGGGCCGCCCACACAGGCGGACCCACCCTCGCTGCCGACGAGCGAGGTGCCGCAGCAGCCGCCGGCCGTGCCCACGGACACGACCCGCAAGCCCAGGCGCGGGAGGTTCGCGCTGGTCGGCCTGCTCGCCCTCCTCGCGGTGGCGGTGATAGCCGCGGTGCTGTTGCTCGGGGGCGGCTCGGAGCCCAAGGTGGCCGCGACCATCCCGGTCGCCGGAGGCCCGGACGGCATCGCGGTGGACGGCGACGACGTCTGGGTCACCAGCGCCAACACCGGGACCCTCACGCGCCTCGCCGCCGGCACGAACGAGCGCTCGGGCGCCCCGGTCCGGGTGGGCAACAACCCCGACGAGGTGGCGGCGTCCGGCGGCGTCGTGTGGGTGGCCAACACCGAGGACGGCACGGTCAGCCGCGTCGAGCGCGGCAGGAAGCGGGACTTCCCGGTCGGGACCGATCCGGAGGGCCTGTCGCTCAGCCCCAAGTTCGTCTGGGTGGCCAACGGCGGTGACGACACCGTCAGCCGCCTCGACCGCGGCTCGGGCGAGCGGGCGGGCGGCGCAGACGACATCGCGGTCGGCGACAACCCCATCGGCGTCTTCGCCGGCCGCGACACCGTGTGGGTGGCCAACAGCTTCAGCGGCACGGTCACCCGCCTCGACGCGAACAGCGGCCGCCCGAAGGGCCGGCCCACCCGCGTGGGCAAGAACATCCGCAACGTGATCGAGGGGCTGGGCGCCGTGTGGGTGTCCAGCACCGACGAGAACACCGTCACCCGGCTCGACCCCGCCTCCGGCGACCTGGTGGGGACACCGACGAAGGTGGGGTCGCGCCCGAAGGGCATGGCCGTGCTCGACGACCAGCTGTGGGTGGTCAGCGAGGGAGCCAACACCGTCACCCGCCTGGACAAGGGCGGGAAGGTCGTGGGGTCACCCATCCGGGTCGGCCGGACGCCCGTTGGCATCGCCGCCGGGGGCGGATCGCTCTGGGTGACCGACAACGCGTCGGACACGGTCACCCGAATAGATCCCTAGGCCACCCGCCCGGCGGGCGAAACGGAGCCCGCAAATCTTCGACACGTGGACAAGGGCGGATCTCCCCTTCGGACCTAGCTTGCGATTCGACCCCGAAGTAGGAGGAACTCGCAAGATGAGATCCAGGCTCCTCAGAGCCGGACCGCTGGCCCTGTTGGCCTTGCTGATCATCCCCGCATCCGCATTTGCGGGCTCTGCGGAGCTGCAGTCGGCGATCGACGGAAAGCTCGACGAGGGCATTCCGCCGGCGACGCTGTGGGTGGTCGTGGCCGCAGTCCTGGTCCTGTTCATGCAGGCCGGCTTTGCCATGCTGGAGATCGGCTTCTCGCGCGCAAAGAACGCGGGAACCGGCGTCGCCAAGATCCTGACCAACCTCTCGATCGCGGCGATCTGTTACTGGGCCGTCGGTTTCGCCTTCGCGTTCGGCAGCGCCGACGTGCTGGGCATCTCCGACGCGCTGATCGGCTCCAACGGCTTCTTCCTGCAGTACGCGGGGAACCCGGCCGAGGCGTTCCCGGTGATGGAGCTCTCGAGCGCATCGCCCGAGGCCAAGTTCCTGTTCCAGTTCTCGTTCTGCGCGGTCTCCCTGGCCATCGTCTGGGGATCCACGCTCGAGCGGATCAAGTACTCGGCCTACGTGATCTACGCGATCATCTTCGCGTCGATCATCTACCCGATCGGCTCCCACTGGGTGTTCGGCGGTGGCTGGCTGCAGAACGGCGACACGCCGCTTATGCCGACCGGCATGCAGGACTTCGCCGGCTCCACGGCGGTCCACCTCATCGGTGCGACCGGCGCGCTGGCGGCACTGCTGCTGCTCGGCCCGCGTAAGGGCAAGTACGGCCCCGACGGCAAGCCGCGGGCCATCCCGGGTCACTCCATGCCGCTGGTCGGCCTGGGCGTGATCATCCTGTTCATCGGCTGGTTCGGGTTCAACCCGGGCTCGACGCTGGGGATCAGCGACGTCCGCCTGGCGGACGTGGCCGTGGTCACCCTGCTCGGCTGTGCCGGCGGCATCATCGGTGCCTTCGTCATGAGCCAGATCAGGCTGAGGACGATCGACATCGGCATGATCGGCAACGGCGCGATCGCCGGACTGGTGGCCATCACGGCGCCGTCGGGCTACGTCGAGCCGTGGGCCGGGCCGATCATCGGCTTCATCGGCGGCTGCATCGTCGTGCTCGGTGTGGTCGCGATCGACAAGCGGATCGACGACCCCATCGGCGCGACCTCGGCGCACGGCCTCGCCGGCATCTGGGGCACCCTGGCGTGTGGCTTCTTCACCGCGCCGCGGTTGGCCGAGTACAACGCCTTCGGGAACCCCGACGGCGGCCTCCTCTACGGCGGTGGTTTCCAGCAGCTGATCGCGCAGGCGGTCGGCGTGGTGATCATCTTCACCTTCGTCTTCGCGCTGAGCCTCGCGGCCTTCGCGGTCATCAAGGCGACGGTGGGGTTGCGCGTGACCGAGGAGGAAGAGGATGCTGGTCTCGACATCGTCGAGCACGGCATGTACGGCTACCCCGAGCAGTTCATCCCCGCGCCTGAGATCGGCGGGGCATCGACCGGGCCTGCGGCCCGTCCGGTGGCTGCCGGAGGAGCATCCGAAGTCACGAGAGGGGCACCGACCCCAGGGGAGGCGACCGCATGAAGATGATCGTCGCCTACATCAGGCACGAGGCCTTCGAGCCGATCCGTCAGGAGCTGCTCGACAAGGGCTTTCCGAGCCTGACGATCACCGAGGTGAAGGGCTCCGGGCGCCAGAAGGGCATCACGGAGCACTACCGAGGTGCCGACCTCACGGTCCATCTCCGTCCCAAGATCAAGCTGGAATGCGTGGTCGAGGAGAAGGACGTGAGGGTGGTCAAGGAGACCATCGTCAGCCACGCTCGGACCGGCTCCGTCGGTGACGGCAAGCTGTTCGTCCTGCCGGTTGAGGACGCAGTGCGCCTGCGGACCGGTGAGGAGGGCGAGGCCGTCCTCCAGGCCCACGAGTCGGACGAGATCCCGGCCGGGGCGTAAGCAACACGACCATCGGGGACGGGGCGGCGCCAGGACGGCGCCGCCCCACTCCCTGCCTCTTCGCCATGGGAGACCCCGAGCCTCTCGCCACGCCCCGCGGCGCGCACCTGGAGATGGTCGGCGCCGTCCTCGCCGGCGATGGCGTCCGACGCGTCGCCGAGATCGCCTCGGCCCACGCCGGGGCCCCGGTCGCGGTGATCGTGCCGCGGCTCGGCAGCCCGGTGGAGTCCTGGGCGCCGCTGGAGCGCTACGTGGCCTCCAAGCTGGCCGGCGGGCGCCCGACCCGGCCCCCCGAGGTGACGGCCGAGGTGCCGATCGTCTCCGGCGGGCAAGAGCTCGGCGCTGTGCTGATGCTCGGCGCCGGCAACGACGTCGCCGGCGAGTTCCTGCACGTCGCCGGGGTCGCCGCCCTCACCGAGGTGGCCGTCGCCGAGGCGCGCGACGAGACCGAGCAGAGCCTGCGCGGCTCGTTCGTCGAGGAGCTGCTGACCCGGGACGACCTCGACCAGGCCGACGTGGTTCGCCGCGCCGGCCGCCTCGGCTGCGACCTCTCCGACGGCGCCGTCGGCCTGTGTGCCGACCCTGGTCCGCGCAGCCCGGGCCGCGTGCTCGCGGCCATCGGGGCCGAGCATCCCGGCGCCTTGGCCCAGGTGCACGAGAACAAGGTCTACGCGCTGCTGCCGGGCGACCTCGAGCGGGCGCGCGAGGTGGCCGGGCGGCTGGGCCGCCACGCCGCAGTCGGGCTGTCGTCGCACTACTCGTCGCCGGCGGACCTGCGCCGGGCGCTCGAGGAGGCCGACCTGGTGCTCGGGGTCACCGCCGCGGGCGGCGCGCCGGGGGAGGAGATCGGCGGCGGCACCTACCGGCTGCTGTTCCGCGTGCTGGCCAGCCACCCGCAGGAGGTGCGCTCGTTCTACGAGGACACCCTGGCGCCGCTGGTGCGCTACGACGACCAGTACTCCACCGACCTGGTCGGGACGCTGGAGGCCTACCTCGGCAACAACTGCAACATGAACGCCACAGCACAGGCCATCCACGCCCACCGGCACACGGTGGGCTACCGGCTGGAGCGGGTGAAGGAGCTGTCCGGCCTGGACCCGCTCACCAGCGAGGACCGCGAGCGGCTGGGCCTGGGCCTGAAGGCCTACCGCATCATCGAGCCGCGCCTGCCCCGCTAGGTCGCGTCGCGCACCGCGTGCTCCGCGCCGCGGATGGCCCGGGGCTAAGTGAGTCAGAGTTGGGGGCGATGCGACGCCCGCCCGCAGGGCTGTGTGACAGCTGCCGCCACCAACGCGTCGTCCGCACCGGACGGGGCAGCGAGTTCTCGCTGTGCGAGCGCTCGAAGACCGACCCTTCTTTTCCGAAGTACCCGCGCGTGCCCGTGCGCGAGTGCCGGGGCCACGAGCCCAAGGCCGCGCCCTAGCCGCGAGGACGCCGGCAGGCGATGGCCCGCAGCGGCTAGCGGGTTCCCTCGACGATGGTCTCGCCATCGTCGGAGACGCGGGTGTCCGGCGCGGAGTCGCTGATGACTCCCCGGAAGGCGCCGGTGGGGATGCCGCCCCCGTCGTCGTCCACGGCCCGCGCCTTGCCGTCGAGGCCGGCGGCGACGATGTAGCGCAGCCGGTAGGGGCCGGCGCGCACGGCGGTGACGCTCCAGCGGAACGAGCGGCTGCGGCCGGGCCTGAGCGGGCCGAGCGCCCACGTGTCGACGTAGTTGGTCTCGCCGCCCTTGGGCGAGGCGTCCTTGGACTCGGGGAAGCCGGCCAGCTCCTTGGGCACGCCGTTGATGGCGAACACCGGCCGCCTGTTGTCCGCGAGGCCCTCTTGGCGCTCCTTGATGTTGAAGCCCCTCACCGTCACCGCGATGTTCGGAATGGTCTGCGGCCCGGTGTTGCGCACGTTGATGATGAGCTGCGAGCGCTTCGCGAGCTTCTGCTTGGCGGGGAAGGAGGCTTCGACCAAGACCGGGAACCTCCCGCTGGGCTCGTTCTCGTCCTGTCGCTTCTGGCTCCCGCAGGCAACCAGCGCCAGCGACGCGACCAGCGCGAGACAGAGGCTCCCTCTCCTCAAACCGAGCGCAATGTACCACCGGGGGTACTCACTTCGTGCCGCATGGAATCGAGCAGGCGGTGCTCGGCCGGCCGGCGCCCGGCCTGCGCTCCGTCCCCTACCGGTTGGGGCTTGGCTCCTACTCCTACTTCGCGTAGGCTTCCGGTCCGAATGGCCCCTGGGAGGAGCTAGATGGTCCGAGCCGTAGCCGACCGCGCATTCCTGCCGACCAAGAACCTGCTCGAGCAGGTCGGCGACATGATGATCCTGACCGGCAAGGTGCTGATGTCGGCGCTGCGCCCGCCGTATCCCTACGGCACCGAGTTCGTGCAGCAGTTCATGTTCGCGCTGCGGCTGTGCTGGTTTCCGCTGCTGATCTCCACGATCGCCTTCGGCTACGGCGCCCCGGGCCTGCAGGCGGGCAACTTCCTCACCCTGTTCGGCGCCGTCGACCGCCTGGGCGGCTTCTTCGTGTTGGCCTCGGTGCGCGAGTTCGCCCCGATCGTGACCGCGATCATCCTGGCCGGCGTGGGCGGCACGGCGATCACCGCCGACCTGGGCGCCCGCAAGATCCGCGAGGAGCTCGACGCGCTGCAGGTGCTGGGCGTCGATCCGATCAAGAACCTGGTCGTGCCGCGCTTCTTGGCGCTGATGATCGTCACCGGGCTGTTCAACGTCTACGCGCTGATCTTCGGCATCTTCGGCGGCATCCTGGCCACGCTGACCTTCCAGGCGCCGCTGGGGCCCTTCTTCGCCACCCTGCTCAACAACGCCTCCACCACCGACCTGTGGGGCTCGGTGGTCAAGTGCACCATGTTCGGGGCGATCATCGCGATCGTCGCCTGTTACAAGGGCATGACGGCCTCCGGCGGCGCGGAGGGGGTGGGCCGGGCGGTCAACCAGGGGGTGGTCATCACCTTCCTGGCCATCTTCGCCTTCAACTACGTCTTCACCCAGACGCTGCTGGCCACCCATCCCGAGATCTCGGTGATCAAGTAGTGGGCCGTTCCTGGCTAGCGGTCCCGCGCGACTGGGTCTCGTCGTTCGGCGACATCGCCAAGTTCTGCGCGAAGGTGATGGGGGAGGTCTACACCTTCCGCGTCGGCAAGTTCTTCGGCGAGGCGCTGCGGCAGGCCGGCATCCTCATCCTCGGATCGGCGCTGGTGATCTTGGGCCTGGCCTTCATCCTCGGCCTGACGTGCGGCATCGAGGGGGCTTACTTCAACCGCTCGGTGGGCGCCCCGGCCTACGCGGGCGTCTTCAGCGCCTGGTGCGACCTGCGCGAGATCATGCCCTACGCCTTCGGCTACATGATGAGCGCGAAGGTGGGCACGGGACTCGTCGCCGAGATCGGCGCCATGCGCATCTCCGACGAGATAGATGCGCTCGAGGTCATGGGCATCTCATCGCTGACCTTCCTGTGCTCCACCCGCCTGCTGGCGGCGTGGCTGGTGCTGCCCTTCATGTACATCGTCGCGGTCGGGGCAGGCTTCTTCGCCTCGTATCTGGCGGTGGTCGAACAGATCGGCGAGGTCTCGTCCGGCGGCTTCTTCCTGATCTTCTGGATGTTCCAGAACCCGCCCGACCTGTTCTACTCGCTGATCAAGGGCATGGCCATGGCCACGGTGATCGTGCTCATCGGCTGCTACTACGGATACAACGCGTCGGGTGGGCCGGTCGGGGTCGGCACGGCCACGGCGAAGTCGATGGTGCTGAACACCGTCATGGTCCATCTGATCGGGATGGTGGGCACGCAGATCTTCTGGGGGTCGAACCCAAGAGCCCCAATAGGCGGATGACCTTCATGGAGGAGAGGAGCGACGTTGGCTGAGGACAGGCGAGACGATCCCCCCTGGGGCCGCCCTGTGGGCGAGGACGACACCGAGCAGCAGGAGCCGGCCGCGCCGCATGCGCCCCAGCCGCCGCCCGAGAACGACCCGAGCTGGCAGGAACCTCACGAGGAAGGCTGGGCCGACGACCAGCAGCAGGGCCACGACCAGCCGACCCAGGAGCAGGGCGGCTACGACCAAGGCTACGAGCAGGAGGGCTACGGCCAGCAGGAAGAGCAGCAGGGCGGCTACGAGCAGCAGGGCGGCTACGAGCAGCAGGGCGGCTACGAGCAGGAGGGGTACGACCAGCCCACCGCCGAGCAGGCGGAGGCCGCCTATCACGACGACCCCGACCAGCAGGGCGGCCCGGTGCCCCAAGAGGGCCAGGCCGGCGCCGCCGCGGTCACAGGCGAGGAAGTGCCGGACAACATCAAGGACCAGACCCGCAGCGGCGAGGACCCCTACCAGTGGCACGCGGGCCTGAACCGGCCGCACGGGTCGAGCGACGCCGTCGAGTTCATCGACGTCAAGAAGTCGTTCGGCCGCAACACGATCCTCAACGGGCTGAACCTCGGGATCCCGGACAACCAGATCTCGATGATCCTCGGCCCCTCGGGCACGGGCAAGTCGGTGTGCATCAAGCACATGGTCGGCCTGCTCTACCCCGACGAGGGCGACGTCCTGGTGCACGGCGAGTCGGTGCCGAACATGCAGGACGATGAGCTCTTCGGCATGCGCAAGAAGTTCGGTGTCCTGTTCCAGGACGGCGCGCTCTTCGGGTCGATGAACGTGTTCGACAACACGGCGTTCCCCCTGCGCCAGCACACCGACAAGGGCGAGAACGAGATCAACGAGATCGTCACGCGCCGCCTGGCCGAGGTCGGCCTGGGCGGGGCGATGGACAAGATGCCCAACGAGCTCTCGGGTGGCATGCGCAAGCGCGCCGGCTTTGCCCGGGCGCTGGTGCTCGACCCGGACATCGTGCTCTTCGACGAGCCCGACTCGGGCCTGGACCCGGTCCGCACGGCGCTGCTGTGCGAGCTGATCCAGGAGGTGCACGAGGAGAACGGCGGCGCCTACGTCGTGATCACCCACGACATCATGTCCGCCCGCCGGGTGGCCGACTTCATCTCGGTCCTGTGGAAGGGCCGGATCGTGGAGTCCGGGCCGGCGAGCGAGCTGTTCAACTCCGACAACCAGTTCGTGCGGCAGTTCCTCTCCGGCGAGGCCCAGGGCCCGCTCGGGATGGAATAAGCGGCGCCTCGCGGCGTCCTCGGCCGGCTCACCTGCGAAGCAGGCTTCGCCTCCCTGCGTCCTTGCGAGGCTTGCTTCTTCAATCCCCAGTTCCCGGGCCGCGACTGAAGGATTGGCGGGCCCCAGGCCCCACAAACCTTCAGCCGTTCCCGCTCAGGCCCGCTCGTAGACCAGCAGCAGCACGCCGTCGCCGACGGCCTCCGACCGGGTCAGCTTCAGCTTCTTGGAGTCGCTCGTCTCCCCGAACAGGCGCTTGCCGGTGCCCAGCACGACGGGGAACACCATCAGCCGCACCTCGTCCACCAGGTCGGCCTCGATCAGCGCCGCGGCCAGCTGGGCGCTGCCGTGCAGGATGATGTCGCCGTCGACCTCGTCCTTGACCCGGCGGACGTCGTCGACCCCTCCCGGGAGGACGGTGGTGTTCGTCCACTCGGGGTCCTCGAGCGTCGAGGACACGACGTACTTGGGCATGCTGTTGAACTTGTCCGCAAACTCGCCTCCGCGCGACGGCCACGCGGCCGCGAACCCCTCGTAGGTCCTGCGCCCGAGCAGCAGGATCTCGGCGTCCATGGTCTCGTCGGCCTTGAACCTGTTGCCCTCGTCACCGCGGTCGAACTCGAAGCTCCAGGCGCCGCGCACGAAGTCGTCGTCGCCGCCGGGGGCCTCCATCACGCCGTCCAGCGAGAGGAACTCGGTGATAACGATCCTGGCCATGTCTCTTGGTCCTCCTGTCTCGGGTGCCGTCAGCTGAGCGTCGAACGGGGGGAGCGATTCTCGACACGCATCAGAACAGCGATGCCACCCCCACCAGCGCGGGGGCGAATACCAGCGCCGGGAGGAAGTTCCCCACCTTCACGTCCTTGAGCTCGAGCAGCTTGAGGGAGATCCCGATGATCAGGACCCCGCCGGCGCTGGTCAAGGCGTCGAGTGGCTCGCCCGTGAGGACGTCCTCGAACACCCCGGCGCCGAGCGACAGCCCGCCCTGGATGACCAGCACCGTGCCGGCCGACAGCACCACGCCCCAACCCAGCGTGGCCGACAGCGCTATCGCCGCGAAGCCGTCCAGCAGCGCCTTGGTGGCCAGCGCCTGGTAGTCCCCGGTGAGGCCGTCCTGGATCGACCCGACCACGGTCAGCGGGCCCACGCAGAACAGGAGCGAGGCGGTGAAGAAGGCCTCGCTCACCGAGGAGCCGTCGCGGCGAGAGACCCGCCGCTGGATCGCGTCGCCGAGCGCCGCGAGCCGGCGCTCGATCGCCCAGCGCCTCGCCGGCCAGGCCGCCGAGCATCACGGCGCCCAGCACGTACAGCGGGCTGGTGTCGCGCCAGGCGAGCGCGAGATCGACCCCGATGACGAGCGTCACCAGCCCGAGCCCTGCGAGCACCCGCTTCTGGAAGGCCTCGGGAAGCCGCGAGCCCGCCGCCACGCCGATCAGCGTCCCCGCCAGGATCGCGCCGACGTTGATGAGCGTCCCGGTCACGCGGAGCGACACTACGGGGACCGAACCGGGGTGAGCGCTCTGGGCCTTCGCCTAACCTGATCCGCGTGCGGAGGGGACTCATCTTCGGGCGTCTCGCTCGCGTATTCGACTTCGCCCGCATGGCGCGCGCGGCCACCCGCCGCCCGCGGCTGACCCTGGCCATCGTGGCCGTGCTCGCCCTGGCCGGGGCGGCCCTCGCCCTGCGCCTCGAGCCCAGCGTCGACACCGACACTCTGGTCGATCGGGGCTCGAGCACCTTCGCCGCCACCGAGGACTTCAAGCGCGACTTCGGCGACGACTCGGTCGTGGTCATGGCCCAGGGGCCGCTCAAGCAGCTGGTCCTCACCGCCAACCTGGGCCGGCTGATCCGTCTCGAGGGCTGCCTGTCGGGCAACGTCCCCCCCGAGGGCCTGCGCCAGCTGCCGCCGGTGTGCTCCGAGCTCGCGAAGGCCAAGCCCGCGCGCGTGGTCTTCGGCCCCGGCACTTTCCTCAACCTCGCCGCCTCCCAGATCTCCGGCGGCTTCCAGCAGCGGCTGCAGCAAAACCAGCGCCAGTCCGACCTGCTGGCCAAGCAGGCCCAGGAAGCTTCCCGGCGCCGGGGCGACCCGCCCGCCGTCGCAGCGTCGGCTGGGAAACCAGGCCCGCCAGCTGGCCAAGTCGCAGTTCCAGCAGCAGCTGCTGGGGCTGGGCCTGCGCTACGGCCTGCTGAGCGTGCCCAGCGTCGACAACCCCGACTTCGTCTCCAAGGTGGTGTTCGACCCGCGGGCGCGCAACGAGCAGCCCAAGTCGCGCTTCGCCTATCTCTTCCCCAGCCGCAACGCCGCGCTGATCCAGGTGCGGCTGAAGCCCGGCCTGAGCGACACCGAGCGTCGCGAGGCCATCGAGCTGATCAAGCAGGCGGCCGGCGAGAAGGTCTTCCAGTCCAATCCCGACCCGGGCCAGAAGCGCGAGTTCCGCTATGTGGTGACCGGCGTGCCGGTGGTGGCCGAGGGCCTGGCCGCCGAGGTCCAGAAGGCCATCTTCGTGCTGCTGATCGCGGCCCTGCTGGTGATGGCGGCGACGCTCGCCGTGGTCTTCAAGTCGCGGCTGAGATTGCTCCCGCTGCTGCTGGCCCTCGGCGCCGCGGCGCTGACCTTCGGCGCGCTGTCGCTGGTCGGCGGCAGCCTGACGATGGCCTCGATCGCCGTCCTGCCGGTGCTGATCGGCCTGGCGGTGGACTACGCCATCCAGTTCCAGGCTCGCTTCGACGAGGAGCGCTCGCGAAGACGGGACGGGCCCGAGAAGGCCGCCGAGCGAGCCGCGGTGGCCGGCGGCCCGACGATCGTCACGGCGGGCGTGGCCACGGCGGCCGGCTTCCTGATCCTGATCGGCTCGCCGGTGCCGATGGTGCGCGGGTTCGGCGCCCTGCTGGTGCTCGGCGTGTTCCTGGCGCTGGGCCTGGCGCTCACCGCAGGGTTCGCCGCGCTGGTCGCGCGCGAACGCGCCGCCGAGGGGCCCGAGGTGCCGCCGGTGCTGCCCCGGCTGCGCTCCCGCCTCTCCCGGCTGGGCCGCCGGATCTCCACCTCGCGGCTCGCGCTGGCGCTGCTGGGCCGCTTCGACACCGTCCGCGACCGGGTGGCCGACCGTGCCGAGCGCGCGCTCGCCTTCTCGATGGCCAAGCCGCGCAAGGTGCTGGGCATCGGCCTGATGGTGGCCGTGCTCGGGCTCGCGCTGGACACGCAGAGCGAGGTCGTCTCCGACATCCAGCAGCTCGTGCCCCAGGACCTCCAGGCGCTGCGCGACGTCAACGACCTGCAGAAGGAGACGGGCATCGGCGGCGAGATCGACGTGACGGTGCGGGCCGACGACATCACCGATCCCAAGGTGCTCACCTGGATGAGGGGCTTCCAGGAGCGGGTGCTGAAGAAGGGCGGCTTCGAGCGCGCCAAGCGCGACAGCTGCCTCAACCGGCGCGACCCGCCCGACCTGTGCCCGGCCTTCTCGCTGACCGATCTGTTCCAGGAAGGGCAGCCGCTGGACCGCGGGCAGGTGACTGGCCTGCTCGACGCCGTGCCCACCTACTTCCAGCAGGGGGCGGTCACGCGTGACCGCAAGACCGCCAACCTGGCCTTCGGCATCCGCCTCCAGTCGCTGGACAAGCAGCGCGAGGTGGTCGACGAGATCAAGGATGAGCTGGACCCCCCGCCCGGCGTGGACGCCCAGGTGGTGGGGCTGCCGGTGCTGGTGGCCGAGGCCAACGGCACGCTGTCCTCGCCGCTGTGGCGGCTGGGGACCCTCGCCGCCGCCCTGCTGGCGGTGTTCCTGGTGCTGTGGGCGGTGCGGCGCTCGCGCCAGGCCGCCTTCGTCCCGCTGATCCCCATCGGCTTGGCGACGGGCTGGTCGGCGGGGGTCATGTTCGTGCTGGGCATGCTGCCGGGGCCGCTCGAGGTGGACCTCAACCCGATGTCGGTGACCCTCGGCGCGCTGGTGATCGCGATCTCGACGGAGTTCAGCGTGCTGCTCTCTTCGCGCTACCGCCAGGAGCGCGCCAAGGGGGCGGGCCCCGAGCGCGCCCTGGCGCTCACCTACGGGTCCACCGGCGCGGCGGTGCTGGCCTCGGGCGCGACGGCGATCGCGGGCTTCGCGGTGCTGATCCTGTCCGACATCACGATGCTGCGTGACTTCGGCATCGTGACGGTGGTGGACCTGACCGTGTCGCTGATCGGCGTGCTGCTGGTGCTGCCGGCGGCGCTGCTGTGGGCCGAGCAGCACGGCCCGATCAAGCTGCGCGACTTCGACCCCCGCAAGCTGGCCCGCGGGCTGTGGGAGGAGCGGCCGAGCGTGCCCCGCCTCCGCGGGCGCGTTCCCCGGCCCCGGCTGCGGCGGCCCTCCTTCCGCCTCCCCCGCCTGAGGCGCCGGCGCGGTTCCCGTGCCTGACGACGATCCGTTCGCGGACCTCGGGGAGGGCCCGCGCAAGAAGAGCCGGGCGGAGGCGATCGGCGACGAGCTCGCCGAGCGCGACCGCGTCGACCCCGAGGAGCCACCGCGCCCGCCCCAGCCCGCGCGACCCGCGAACAAGTACGCATGGGCGGTCGGGATCCTGTTGTTCATGGGGATCGTGGCGCTCTACTTCACGACCGCAGAGCCCAACAGAGGGGAGGGCGTGCGCGGCCCGGCCACCGGCACCACGCTGGCGGCCTTCGCGGCGCCGCTGGCCTCCGGGTCGCTGATCGGCGACGCCAACGTATGCCAACGCACCCCGTGTCCCGAAGAGGCGGGCAAGATCCTGGCCTGCGACGTGCGCAGCGCCCAGGTGCTCAACTCGTGCAAGCTCCGAGAGCGCCCTGCGGTGCTGACCTTCGTGGTCACCGAGGGCACCGACTGCGAGCCCCAGGTGGACCGCGTCGAGCGCATGCGGCGCGAGTTCCCCGGCGTGGCCTTCGCGGTGGTGCTGAGCGGGCTGGAGCGCGACGAGGCGGTCCAGATCGTCCGCCGGAGGGGCTGGAACCTGCCCGTCGGGCTCGACCCCGACGGCGCGGTCACCAACCTCTACGGGGTGGGCGTATGCCCGACAACCGTGTTCTCGGACAAGCAGGGCAAGGTGCGCGACACCAGCCTCGGGAACCTGACCGAGCAGCAGCTGCGCGAGCGGGTGCGTCGCATCTCGTCGTGAGCGCCGAGCCGGAGATGACCGCCGGCTGGGTGGACGCCGAGCTGGCCGAGGAGTTTCCGGAGCTCGGTGTGGACTGCGTGCGGGTGGAGGCGCGCTCGGGGCGCAGCCCGCTCGCGGTGCGCGAGCGCCTGCGCGCCCTCAGCGACCGCTTCACCGGCTCGAAAGTGGTCCACATGCGCCAGGACCCCGTGCCCTGGGCCTACCGCGTGTTCTTCCGCCAGGTGGGGGTGGACCCCGACTCCGACCGCACGCCCGTCGAGCGGATCGCGGTCGAGCGGCTGGAGTGGGGAGGGCTGCGCAGCCAGAACCTGCTCGATGACGCCCTGGTGATCGCCACCGTGGAGACGGGTGTCCCGGTGATCGCGTTCGACGCCGACTTGGTCGGCACGCAGGTGGGGCTCCGCCTGTCGCGGCCCGGCGAGAAGCTGGGCGGGGGCGGCCGGCCACTGTCGGCGCGCCAGATCGTGGTGGCCGACGAGGACCGGCCGCTCTCGGTGCTGTTCGGGGAGATAGCCGAGGAGCGCGGGGTGACGAGGCGGACCCGGCGAATGGTGCTGGTCGCGCTGCGGGTGAAGGGGGTGCCGGCGATCTCCGTCGAGGAGGCCCTGTGGACCGCGGCAGACGTTTTGACGGCGCACGGATAGCCGCTACCCTGCGCATCACTCGTCGTAGGGAGATTTTCCGGTGCCCGACACGGTCCTACAGCCACTCCATCCCGCCGTCGTCCCGGGCACGGCGCCCGACGAGCGCCCCGCGCGGCGGACGCTGCTCGATCAGATCGCGCGCTTGGAGGACGAGCTCTCGCAGCTGTTCTGCTCCACGTGGCCGCGCAAGGGCTTCGAGTGGTCGGTGCCCTCGCGGGGCGGCCCGCGGATGCTGTCGCTGGCCGAGCTGGAGAACCTGCGCGACGACCTGGCGGAGCGCCTCACCCGCGCCCGCCGCGCGCTCAGCGACCGCACCTACGTCGAGGAGCAGCACCGGCGCCGGATCGAGGAGATGCTCCTCGATCCCGAGAGGCACAAGTGGGTCAGGGTCTCCAACGAGGACATCGGCGAGCCCGGCTGCAAGCACTGGCACGTCCGCCCGCGCTGGGGCCTGCTCGGGATGCTGCTGAGCTGGTGGCGCGTCCGCATCTCGTCCGGCTGCCCCTTAGCCACCGAACATCCGTGAGACGACCCCGCGTGGCGAGGACGCAGGGAGCGATGCCTGCTGAGCAGGCGAGCGACCGAGGACGCGGCCCCGCGTTGGTCGTTCCCGCGGATGGGTAAGCGAAGCCGCAAGCGCGCGGCGGAGGAGCTGGGCTCGCGCGCCGAGCGCGATGCCGCGCGGCGCGAGCGCCGGGCCGAGGCGGCCGCGGCCGGCAAGTCCAAGCCGCCCGCGCGCCGGCGCGCCGGCCGGCCCGGGATCGACGAGCGTCCCAAGCCGCCGTGGGGCAGCTTCCCGCTGTCCGAGCTCGTGGTGCTGCTGGGAATCGTCGTGATCGTCTGGGGCGCCCTCTCGGACGGCGACGCCCGCAACCAGCGCATCGCGGCGGGCCTGGTGATCGCGGCCCTGGGCGGCCTGGAGCTGGCCGTGCGCGAGCACCTGGCGGGCTTTCGGTCGCATTCGACGATCCTCGCGGGGGCGGCGGCGTTCGCGGTGGTCACCGTGCTCGCCATCGGCCCGGGGCCCAAGACGCTCGGCGTGCTGGTCATCATCGGGGCGCTGGTGTTCGGCGCGGCCTTCTACGGCCTGCGCCAGCTGTTCCGGCGCCGCTCGGGCGGCCTCAGCTTCCGGTGATCGACCGAGCGAGCGGTGCTCGGCCGGCCAACGCCCGGCCTGCGCTCCGTCGCTAGGGCATGCGCGACCTCCTGCGCACGGGCGGCAGCGGCCTGGTGCTGGTGGTGATCATGTTCGTGGGCGGCATCGGCCTATGGGTGGGGGTGCCGCTCGGCTGGCTGTACGTCGGCTCCCAGGTCCAGGGCGCCACCAACTCGCTCGGCACCGCGCTGGCCGTGATGTTCGCCGGCTCGATCCTGAGCATCGCGGTGCTGGTTTTCCTGTTGGGGCGGCTCAACCGCCTGCACGCCGAGCTGCGCGAGCGGCGCGGGCTTGGAGGACCACGGCAACACGGCGCTCGAGGCGACCATGACCGTCAGTGCCGGGGTGGCGATCATCGGGTTCGCCCTCTGGTTCTTCCTCTTCTCCGGCTCGAGCCCGGTCCCCACGGGCCTCGGCTTCTAGGATCGGCCCCCCGTGGAGGCATCAGCCGCCCAGCAGCGTCGCCTCGCCCTCGGCGGCCTCCACCACGTGACCCTGATCGTCAAGGACGTGCGGCGCTCGGTGGACTTCTACCGCAACGTGCTTGGCCTGCGGCTGGTCAAGCAGACGGTCAACGAGGACGACCGCTCGGCCCGGCACCTGTTCTTCGGCGACGAGCAGGGCCGGCCCGGGACGATGATCACCTGCCTCGAGTACCCGCAGCTGGACGAGGGGACGGTCGGGGTGGGCTCCACCCACCACATCGCCTTCTCGGTGGGCACCGACGAGGAGCTGGAGGCCTGGCGGGCCTACCTGGAGTCCCGCGGCGTCGAGTGCACCGCTGTCCTCGACCGGACCTACTTCCGGTCGATCTACCTGCGCGACCCCGATGGGCACATCCTCGAGCTCGCGACGCTGGGGCCCGGCGTCACGGTGGACGAGCCGCTCGAGCAGCTCGGCCACCGTGCCGTGGGCGGATGATCAAGCGGCGCTGAGGACCCTCGCGGACGAGGTGCCGCGGCTACCGCTTCGCTCTGCGCAACGGGCGGCCAGGCCCTCCGTCAGAGCGGTGCGCTGACGCTCGGTCAGCGTTCCGATGTGCTTGTTCTCCGGGATTCCCACCGGCATCAACAGCCGGCGGCAGCGCTCGCGTCCCCAGCGCTTCTGACTCGTCACGAGGTCCATCACCTCCATGCGATGTGCTTCCCACGGACAACTCAGTATGACCTCAGAGACGCTGACCGCCCCCGCGCGGACGCTTCGCTTCAGCTCTGCCCGGGCCAGCCTCACCCGGTTCGCGTGCTCGAGTGCCTTCAGGTGTTGCTGCCCAGCATCGACCGTGGCCATATCGCCCATCCAACCTCCCCGCACTCACCGTGCGAACTTGCGTTTTCCGATGCAGTTCCCTTGGCGTCCGACGGCTCGCAGGGTCCGGGACAAGGGACGGAAGCGGGCGCGATCTACGTCGAGCCGACGCCGTCACCTTAGGCCTTGCCTTCGGTTCCGTGCCAACCCGCCGGGACCTCGGACACTAAAGAACAGCCCCCCCCGGCGCGTCAACAGGAAATTCACCACCCCGCCGCTAAGAGCGGGGTTTTCGGGAGTAGGGTCCGGCGCGATGCGCTCCACCAAGATCGTGGCCACGATCGGTCCTGCCTCGAGGGATCCGGAGGTGCTGGAGCGCATCGTCGCCGCCGGAATGGACGTGGCCCGGCTGAACTTCGCGCACGGCGATCCGGACGAGCACGCGGAGACGGCCGCCCGCATCCGGGCGGCCTCCGAGAAGGTCGGCCGGGTGGTCGCGATCCTGGGCGACCTGCCCGGCCCCAAGCTGCGGCTGGGGCCCGTGGCGGGCGGGGTCGCGGAGCTGGGGCGGGGGACCGGCGTGACCCTCAGCCAGGACCAGACCGAGGGCACGGCCGAGCGCCTGCCGGTGGCCTGGAAGGGCCTGGGCGAGCTGGTCGACGAGGGCGACGTCGCCTACCTCGCCGACGGCGCGGTACGGCTGCGGATCAAGGGCGTGACCGACGGCGAGGTGAACACCGAGGTGGAGGTGGGCGGCAGCGTGGCCTCCCGGCAGGGGATCAACCTCCCCAACCTGACGGTGTCGCTGCCCGCCGTCTCCGAGGACGACCTGGCGCTGGTGGACGCCGGGCTGGACATGGGGCTGGACTTCCTCGCCCTGTCCTTCGTGCGCCGCCGCGAGGACCTGGAGCCGGTGCGCGAGCACCTGCGGGCCCGGGGCCGCGAGCTGCCCCTGATCGCCAAGATCGAGAAGCCGCAGGCCGCCGCCAACGCCGAGGAGATCGTCGAGCACGCCGACGGCGTCATGATCGCCCGCGGCGACCTGGGCATCGAGCTGCCGATCGAGGAGGTGCCGCTGGTCCAGAAGCGGATCCTGGCCATGGCCGGCCGGCAGGCGACGCCCACGATCACCGCCACCCAGATGCTCGAGTCGATGGTGCAGTCCAGCCGGCCCACGCGCGCCGAGGTGGCCGACGTGGCGAACGCGATCTTCGACGGCACCGACGCGGTGATGCTGTCCCAGGAGACCGCCGTCGGGCAAGTACCCGGTCGAGGCGGTGGAGATGATGGCCTCGATCGCCGAGACCACCGAGCGCGAGCTGCCCTACGGCCGCTGGCTGGCCGAGCGCGGCCCGCAGGCCAACAACCAGTACCACGCGATCTCCTTCGGGGCGGTGGGGGCCGTCTACCAGCTGGGGCTGAAGGCGATCGTCTCGCCCACCCGGACGGGCACGACGGTCCGCCTGATCTCCTCCTACCGTCCCCGTGCCCCGGTGCTGGCGCTGTCGATGCACCCGCGACGTCGTGCGCCAGTGCTGCCTGCTGTGGGGGGTCCAGGCCGCGCTGAACGAGGAGCCCCAGCACACCGCCGACCTGATCGACCGCTGCGCCCAGGCGGCCAAGGACCAGGCCTCGCGGCGGTGGGGGACACCATCGGGATCACCGCCGGGCTGCCCGCGGGCCGCAGCGGCGGGACGAACCTGTTCAAGATTCACACGGTCGAGTGATGGAGCACCTGATCGGACTGCCCGTGCCGCCTCTGCGGCTGACGGCGACCACCGGCCACGGGGTGGACCTGACGGCGGTGGGCACCCGTGGGCCGTGCTCTACCTGTACCCGATGACCGCCCAGCCGGGCGTGGACCTGCCCGAGGGCTGGGACGAGATCCCCGGGGCCCGCGGCTGCACTCCCGAGGCCTGCGGCTTTCGCGACCGGCGGGACGACCTCGCCGCGCTGGGGGCGGAGGTCTTCGGCATCTCCGGCCAGGGCCCCGAGTCGCAGCGCGAGGCCGTGGAGCGGCTGGGGCTGACTTTCGCGCTGCTCTCGGACCCCCACCAACTGCTGGGGGAGGCGCTCGGCTGCCCCCTTCACCGCCGACGGCAGGAGCCTACGAGCGGCTCACCCTGGTGGTCCGCCACGCGCGGGTAGTGCACGTCTTCCATCCGGTGCCCGAGCCCGCCGAGCACGCGACGAAGTGGCGCGCTGGCTGCGCGAGGAGTCAGCGCCGCGGCCTAGCCGGCGCGTGGCGCGCCCGGTGGGCGCGGGCCTTCTCGATGTTGCCGCAGGTCTCCATGCGACACCAGCGCTTGGAGCGGTTCTTGGACTGGTCGTAGAAGGCCCAGGCGCAGGGGTCGTGCGCGCAGGCCTTCATGCGCCGCCAGTTGCCGCTCGGCCCGCGCATCCGCCACCACGGCCAGCAGCCGGGCCAGGGCGCCGTCAACCCCCTCTGAGCGCGCCTGGAGGCCCGGCTCCGGGGAGAAGCGCACGCTGAGGGCCGCACGTCCGCAACGCGGTCCAGGCGCTCCACGGCCTCCCTGTCGAGCTCTCCGCCGTTGTGGGAGAGCAGCACCGCGCGCAGGCCCTCGCGGACGTCGATCGCCCGCCGGAACTCCGCCTCGGAGGGGTGGTGCCCGGCGTCCAGCAGGCCCCGCTCGACCAGCCAGCGCCCCAGCGCCTCGGGGTCCGCGAGGTCCTCCTCCTGGTCGAAGTAGTCGACGGAGTTGACGAACGCCCGCACGAGCTCCAACCGCCCCGGCGCGGCCTTGCGCTCTGGCTGGGTCTCGTTGACTGGCATAACTTGCATAACAGGATAGCTGGTTGCTATGATTCTGGCTATACCCGAATGACGGTTATGGAGGCAACCATGCAACCGCTCTCGCTCACCATTCGCCACGCGGCGCCCACCGACTCCGACGCGGTCGCGCGCCTGGCCCAGCTCGACGCCAAGCGGACCCCCTCGGGAGAGGTGCTGGTGGCGCTGTCCGGCGGCGAGCCGATCGCCGCCCTCGGCGTGGAGGAGGACCTGGCCGTGGCCGATCCGTTCGCCTTCAGCTCGCAGGCCGTCGAGCTGTTGCGGCTGCGGGCCGCTCAGCAGCACGAGGTCCGGCACCGCAGCTGGCTGCGCGCGCTGCGCCGGAGCGCTAGCTGGCGACCGGCTCAGGCACGCTAGGCAGGCCGTCGCGAGCCTGCTCGAAGCGCTCGAGCGCGGTGTCCAGGTGCTCGCGCGTGTGGGCCGCGGAACGCTGGTGCGCAGCAGCGCGCCGCCTCGGCACCGCCGGGTAGAGGGCCACGTTGACGTACACGCCGGCGTCGTAGAGGGCCTTCCACATGAGCACCGCCTGCCAGTCGTCGCCGATCACCGCCGGCACGATCGGGCTGACGCCCCTTCGGGCACCTCGAACCCGCGCGCCTGAAGCCCGCTGCGCAGGTAGGCGGCGTTGTCCAGCAGGCGGGCCATCAGCTCCGCGCCCTCGGGCGAACGGATCACCCTCAGCGCGCCCAGAGCGGCACCGACTGCCGCCGGCACCGCCGAGGCGGTGAACATGAACGAGCGCGACTGGACCCGCAGGAAGTCGATCACGTCGGCGTCGCCGGCGATGAAGCCGCCGCACGAGGCCAGCGACTTGGAGAAGGTGCCCATGCGCAGGTCGACGTCGTCCTCGGCCCCAGCGAGCTCGCTGGCTCCGGTGCCGCGCTCGCCCGAGGACGCCGACGCCGTGGGCCTCGTCGACCATCAGCCGCGCGCCGTATTCGCTTGCACAGCCGCGCGATCTCCGGGATGTCGGCGAGGTCGCCCTCCATGGAGAAGACGCCGTCGACGACCACCAACAGCCCGCCGCCGTCGCTCCTGGGCGCGGCTGGAGCATCTTCTCGAGCTTGTCGAGCTTGCCGTGCCGGAAGGGCCGGATCCGGGCTCGGGACATCGCCACCGCGTCGAGGATCGAGGCGTGATCGCCCGAGTCGCAGATCACGGTGTCGCCGGGGTCGAGCAACGTGGCGATGCAGCCGGTGTTGGCCAGGTAGCCGGCGGTGAAGACGAGCGCGTCGCCGGTCCGGCACCAGTCGGCGATCTCCCGCTCCAGCTCGATGTGGATCGGCAGCGTGCCGTTCATGAAACGTGAGCCGGTGACGCCGCTGCCGTAGCGGTCCAGGGCGTCCCGCGCCGCCTTCAGCACCTCGGGGTGTTGGGTGAGGCCGAGGTAGTTGTTGCCGCCGAGCATGATCCGCTCGGCGCCCTCCATCTCCACCACCGGGCCGGCGGGGCCCTCCAGCAGGCGGAAGTAGGGGAGCAGGTCGTGCTCGCGGGCGGCCTTCAGCTGGGCGAGGCGCTCGTGGTTGCGGGCCTTGTCGAAGAGATCCATGGAGTAGGGTCCGCCGCCGTGTCGGTCGAGGTGACACCCGTGCGCGGGCGACGCGACCTGCGGGCGTTCGTCGAGCTTCCCTTCCACCTGCACTCTAACGCTCCCCAGTGGGTCCCCCCGCTGAAGCTGGAGCGCTACCTGCACCTGTCCAAGCACTTCAACGTGTTCTTCGAGCGGGGCGAGGCGGAGCTGTTCCTGGCCCGGCGCAACGGGCGCGTGTGCGGGCGGATCAGCGCCCAGGTCGACCACGCCTTCAACCGCCACCAGGACAACCGCTGGGGCCTGTTCGGCTTCCTGGAGATGGTCGACGACGCCGAGGTCTGCTCCGCCCTGTTCGAGGCCGCGAGCGAGTGGCTGCGCTCCAAGGGCCGCGACCGGATCGTCGGGCCGATGGACTTCACGATGAACGACGAGGTCGGGATCCTGGTCGAGGGCTTCGAGCTCGACCCGATGGTGCGCCAGCCCTGGCAGCCGCCCTACTACGCCCAGCGCATCGAGGAGGCCGGCTTCGGCAAGGCGATCGACCTCCTCATGTGGCACCTGATGGTGGCCGACCGCGACGAAGGTGCTGCCGGTGATCTTCGACATGGCCGAGAAGCTCGAGCCCGAGCACGGGATCACCATCCGCAAGATGAGCCGGCGCCGGCTGCGCAAGGACCTCGACGCCTTCGCCGAGGTCTACAACGCGGCCTGGGCCGACAACTGGGGCTTCGTCCCGTACTCGAAGAAGGACCTCGACGGCTATTGGGCCGAGCTCCAGCTCGTCTTCGACAAGCACTGGTTCATGGTGGCCGAGAAGGACGGCGAGACGGTGGGGATGGCGATCACCGTGCCCGACGTCAACCAGGTGCTGCGCAAGATGAACGGCTCGCTGCTGCCCCTCGGCTGGTGGCACTTCCTGCGCAAGGCCAAGACCGTCGACCGCGTGCGGGTGGGCTTCCTCGGCGTCAAGCCCGAGTACCAGCACACCGGCGTGGCCGCGGGGCTGTACGCCGAGCACTTCGACATGGCCGCCCAGACGCCACAGACCGGGGGCGAGATGGGGTGGATCCTCGAGACCAACGAGGCGATGAACCGCGGCATGGAGGCCATGGGCGGGCAGATCGTCAAGCGCTACCGCGTCTACGACCGGGAGCTCTAGGACACCGCCGCGCGGCGCAGTAGACTCGCCCGACCTTGGAAGAGCCCAGCACCGATCTCGTCCCGCTGCAGGGGGCCGCGCGGCCCGTCGAGGACGATCGCTCGGCCGAGCTCCAGCGGCGGGAGGACGTCTCTCTCCTGCCCGCCGTGGCGGCGGCGACCAGCGGCTTCCTGCTGGGCGTGGCCACCTTTGTGATCGTGAAGGTGCTGCGCCGCCCCAAGCCCAACCGGCTGGTCCGCCGCTCCCGGCGGCGCCGTGGGGGCGACAAGCTCGAGATCGCCCACAGCCGCTCGTTCCTGGTCGACGTCCACCTGCTCGACCGCCGATAGCCGAGGAGCGCAGGCCGAGCATTGGCCGGGCGAGCACCGCAGGCTCGAGCGGGGTCCGCACCGGTCACTCGAACAGGACTGCGTCCCCCGGGGCCCGTACCGGCTCCCCGGGGGCGGCCGCGACGGCGTGCTGCGCCGCGACGGCCACGCCCTCCGGCGCCTCCTGCATCCGGGCGGCGAGCCCTGTGAGGTCCGCGCCTGGATCGCCGGCAACGCGGTGCGCATGCGGGCCACCGCGCAGACGCGCGAGACGGCGCGGGCCGGCCTGGAGCGGATGCACTTCGCCCTCTGCCTGGACCAGGACCTGGCCGACTTCCACCGCGCCTTCCGGCGGGACCCGCTGCTCGGCCCGATCATCCGGGCCCGGCCGTGGCTGCGCCCCCGGCGGCGGCCCGAGCCCTTCGAAGCGCTGGCCTGGGCGATCTGCGAACAGCTGATCGAGGGCGGTCGGGCGGTCCAGATCGAGAAGGAGCTGGTCCGCCGCCACGGGCCCCGCAGCGCCTGCGGGGCGTTGCGCGACGCCCCCAGCGCGGGCACCCTGGCCTCGCGCTCGCCGGCGGAGCTGGAGCGCTGCGGGCTGTCGCCCAAGCGGGCGATCACGATGCTCAAGGCCTCACGCGAGGTGGCCACCGGCCGCGCCGACCTGTCCGACCCCGAGCTGTCCTGGCGCCGGCTGCGCCGCATCAACGGGGTGGGCTCCTGGACCCTGGAGAAGCTGGCCCTGGAGGGCCAGGGCCGCGACGACAAGCTCCCCGCCGGCGACCTGGCCTACATCAAGCTGGTGGGCAAGCTGGCCGGCCTGGGCCGCCGCGCGACCGAGCCCGAGGTGCGGGACTTCTTCGCGCCCTACGCCCCCTTCGAGGGCCTGGCGGGCACCTACGCGCTGAGCGGCGCGATCTGGCCGGCCCGGCCGCTGTAGCGGTCAGACCATCCTGACTTCGGCACCGCATAGGTGTCGAATCCAGGACAGTGCGGGAGCGCTGGTCCCTGGGCGCCGCCGGCGTGCCCGCCGTCTTAGAATCGAAGGCATGAGCGAGCCCAAGGTCCAGAAGTCAGAGCAGGAGTGGCGCGAGGAGCTCACGCCGGAGCGCTACAGCATCCTCCGCGAGGCCGGCACCGAGCCGCCGTTCTCGGGCGAGTACACCTACTCGAAGGAGGACGGCATCTTCCGCTGCGGCGCCTGCGGCGCCGAGCTGTTCTCCAGCGATTCCAAGTTCGACTCCGGCACGGGCTGGCCCAGCTTCACCGAGCCCGCGGTGGCCGATGCCGTCGAGCTCAAGGAGGACCGCAGCAACTTCATGGTCCGCACCGAGGTGAACTGCGCGAACTGCGGGTCGCACCTCGGCCACGTCTTCGACGACGGGCCCGGCCCGACGGGCCAGCGCTACTGCATCAACTCGCTGTCGCTGGACCTAGAGCCCGGCTCCGGGGAGTAGCTCGTTGGTGTAGGCCCCGCGCGCGTCGGGCGTGTTGCGCAGCAGCTTGTTCTCGTTCATCCAGGCGACGAACTGGTTCCACTGGCCCGGGTCCTGGTAGCCGTAGGGCTTCCCGCGCGGCGGTGAGAGCAGCGGCAGCGTCACCTTCAGCGACGCGCGCTGCAGGCGCGGGTCGAGCCCCTTGTCGGCGGCCAGCAGCGGCTTGATGCCGGTCTCGGGGTTGCGCCGCAGGTCCCGGGTCCCGCGCGCCAGCGCGCCCAGGAAGGCGCGGATGCGGCCGCCGTCGCGCTCCAGCGCGTCCTCGTTGGCCACCAGCACCAGCTCGTCGTAGGACGGCACGCCGGCGCGGTCCACGCGGATGATCTGCGGGCGGCGCTTCTTGAGCCGCAGGTCCACGCCCTCGTAGTTCCAGAACCCGCCCAGGGTGGCGTCCACCTTGCGCGACAGCAACGCCGGCTGGAGGCCGAAGCCCACGTTGCGCTGCTTGATCGTCTTCGGGTCGACGCCGGCCTCCAGGGCGATGGTGCGCAGGAACGCGGTCTGGTAGTCGATCCCGGCCGTGCCGACGGACTTGCCCTCGAGGTCGGCGGGACGGCGGATGCGCGCTCGCGGCAGCGAGATGATCGAGGTCAGCGGCTCCTGCACCAGGGCCGCCACGGCCACCAGGCGCTGACCCTGATCGCGGGCGGCGAGCAGCTGGGGCTCGTAGGAGATGGCCAGGTCGACCTTGCCCGCCGACACCTGCTTGAGCACGGTGGCGGGGTCGCTGGGCTGGCGGATGTTCACCTCCAGCCCCGCCTGGCGGAAGTAGCCCTGTCCCTGGGCGGCGTAGATGCCGGCGTGGTCGGCGTTGGGGAAGAAGTCCAGCAGCACGTCGAAGCGCTTCTCGCCGGAGGGCGTCAGGCTGTCCTGCTTCTCGCCGCAGCCGGCGATCAGCACCGCGAGCAGCGCCAGGGGGAGCAGACGACGTATCAAGAGCGAGCCTCCTCGCGGTTCCAGGGACAGGCCACGCGCTCGGCCAGCGCCGCGAGGGCGAAGAGCGCGACGGCCATCAGGGTAAGCAGGACGATGCCCGCGTAGACGCGGGGGGTCTCCAGGTTGTTGTTGTCGAGCAGGACGCGGCGGCCCAGGCCCTCCTGGGCCTCGGCCCACTCGCCGAACACCGCGCCGATCACCGACACGGTGGCGGCCACCTTCAGGCCGGTGAAGAACGAGGGCAGCGCGGCCGGCAGCTCCACGCGGCGCAGCGTCCCGAGGCGCGAGAAGCCCAGGCTGCGCATGAGCTTGAGCTGCTCACGGTCCACCGAGCGCAGCCCGTCGAGCACGTTCACCGTCACCGGGAAGAAGCAGACGAGGGCCACGATCGCCAGCTTGGGTGCGAGGCCGAAGTCGAAGGCGAGCACGAACACCGGCGCCAGCACCACGACCGGGATGGCCTGGGAGGCGACGAGCAGGGGGTAGGCGGCCTCCCGCAGCGCGCCGCTGAGGTGCATGCCGAGGGCGAACAGGACGCCCAGCACCACCGACAAGGCCAGCCCGAGAACCACCTCGACGGCGGTCACGCCCAGGTCGCCGAGCAGAAGCGACGCGTTGTCGGCCAGCGCCTCCGCGGTCTCCACCGGGGAGGCCAGGGTCAGGTCGTCGACCGCGGCCAGCGAGGCCACCAGCTGCCACAGGGCCACGAAGCCGGCCAGGAGCGCCACCGCGAGCAGCGTGCGCCTCATCGCAGCGCCTCCAGCGCCGTGGCGCGCAGCGCGCCTGCCTCCGGGCCGGCCAGGAACTCGGCGCGCGCCCGCGGCCGTCCCGCGGGCACGTCCAGGGTGGCCACCACCCGGCCCGGCCGCGGGCCGAGGATCACCACCCGGTCGGCGAGGAACAGGGCCTCCTCGACGTCGTGGGTCACCAACAGCACGGTGCGGGGCTCGGCGCCCAGCGCGCCGGCCAGCCACTCCTGCATGTCGGCGCGGGTGATCGCGTCCAGGGCGGCGAAGGGCTCGTCGAGCAGGAGCACGGGGCGCCCGGCCAGCAGCGTGCGCAGGAAGGCGACGCGCTGGCGCATGCCGCCCGACAGCGCCGCGGGCCGCGCCCGCTCGAACTCCGCCAGGCCGAAGCGCTCGAACAGCGGCGCCGCGTGCCGGCGCGCGTCGCGGCGGCCGACCCCGGCCGCCTCGAGCGCCAGCGCGGCGTTGCCCAGGCCGTCGCGCCAGGGGAGCAGGAGGTCGCGCTGGGGCATGTAGGCGCAGGCCCGGCGGCGACCGGGGGCGTCGGCGGCTCCGCCGGCCTCGACGCGGCCCGCGTCGGGCTCCTGGAGCCCCGCGGCGAGCTCGAGCAGGGTGGACTTGCCCGAGCCCGAGCGCCCCACCACCGCGACCACCTCGCCCGGCGCCACGGACAGGTCCAGGCCCTCCAGCGCCGTCACCTCGGCGCCGCGCAGGCGAAAGCGGCGGCTGACGCCGGACAGGCGGACGGCGGCCCCCGATTCGAGAAGAGGCTCCACATGGGGAGCCTCGGCTTCTGCTCTCATCGCTCCCTTCGCGGGCATTACCCCACAGGTTCGGAGGGTCGGCGCCGGGTACGAGACGCCCTCTCAGCCCGCCTTCCCGCGAGCCCCCCTGTTGTCTTCGGAAAGCCTAACCGAAGCGGTTTGCGCCCTACGGTGTTCCATCCGCATGCGCGCAGCGCCGATCATCGCCCTGGCGGCTCTGGCCCTCGCCCTCACGGCGGCGCCGGCCGATGCGCGCCGCGTGGCGGTGACCCAGCCCACGTGGCAGTTCGCCCAGGGCCCGACCCTCACCGGGGGCGGAATCACCTGGGCGCAGGAGGGCTGTCGCGGCGGCTGCGACCCGACCTCGGACACCTTCCCCGACCGCTTCCGGCTGTTCCGCGCCGCCTTTGGCCGGCCCGAGCGGATCGCCCGGGTGGACGGCCTGCGCACCCGGTTCGAGGACGATTTCAGCAGCGTGACCTCGGTGGGCTACGGCGCGTCTGCCGACCGGATTGCCCTGCTGCGCTCGCGCTTGGACCGCGGCCCGGGCACCAACCAGCGCGAGATCGCCGAGCTGAACGCCGGGCCCATCGGCCCGCCGCGCGAGCTGATCTTCGGCTGCGACGGCGCCGACCCCGCCCAGACCGACGGCGACCCGCCGCCCCTCGACCAGGACGACACCAGCCTCGCCTACGACGCGGCGAGCTGCGGGCGCCCCTCGCGGCTGGCCGTCCGCAACCTGGCCTCCGGCCTCACGGTCGAGAGCGCCCAGCCGGCCGGGTCGCGGCTGCTGCTCGTGCGCGTCGCCGGCCCGCACGCGGCCGTCCTGCGCCGGCTCGCCTCGGGCGACCACCAGCTGGCGGTGTACTCCACCGCGAGCGGGGCGCAGCTGTTCGCAGCACCCACCCCCGCCGGGCTTGCGCCCGAGGACGTCGACGTCCAGTCCGACGGCACCGCGGCGGTCGTGGCCCGCGGGCGCGACGACCGCTGCGAGAGCGGCGTCCTGAGCTGGTACTCGGTCGCCCAGCCCACCGAGCACCGCGTCGACGGCGTTCAGCCGTGCCCCAACGGCGTGCGCCTGGCGGGCGGGCGCGCGGCGGTGTTCACCGGGACCGGCGAGGCCCAGGAGCTGCGGGCCCACGACCTCCAGGGCATCGACAGCCGGACGCTTGTGCTGCTGCGCGGGGTCGACCATCCCTCCTTTCGCGCTCCCGGCGGCGGCCCCGTCCCGGCTTTCGACTTCGATGGGGACCGGGTGGCCTACGCGCTGCGCGACTGCTCCGACAATCAGGGCCTGCACCTGACCGAGGTGGCCCGCGGGCCCGATGCGGTCAGCTACGTCAACTGCCCGGTCCGGCTGCGCTCGCGACGTGTGGCCGAGCCGCGCCGCCGGCGCCTGACCCTCGCCGTGCGCTGCCCGCGCGGCTGCTCGGGGGCGGCCACCATCCGCCGCGGCCACGTGCGCCTGGCCAACACCGACTACTTCTCGCTCGGCCCCAACCGCCGCGGCCGGATCCGGCTCATCGACGAGGGCGCCTCGCGCGCGCTGCGCCGGCGCCTCCGCGTAGGCGTGCGCATCGCCATCCGCGTCACCAGCCGCACCGGCGAGGACCGGCGAGGCATCGTGCGCCGCGGCGTTCTAAGCCGTTGAGATCGTCACGTCCGCCAAGGCGTTGACGAAGTGCTCGAGCTGGCGCGTGGTCCAGCACTCGAACACCCCGTCGCAGTAGGGCTCGTAAGCGGCCATGACCGAGTCGCCGTAGTTCCAGTACAGCCGAGGCTCCGGGTTCATCCAGAAGGTGCGGCCCGCCCGCTCGGAGAGGTGCCCGAACACCTTGGCCTTGGCGTCGCGGCCGTTGGTGCGGGCGTCCCCGAGCACGATCACCGTGGAGCGCGGGTCGAGGTCGTCGACCACGCGCTCGAGGAACTCCTGCCACACGCGGCCGTAGTCGGTATAGCCGCTGACGTCCGCCACGCCCGCGTCCGTGGCGATCGCGCGTGACACCCCGGCGAAGTCGCGCTCGCGCTCGAAGACGTCGGTCACCTCGGAGATCCGCTCGACGAACACGAACGAGCGCAGCTTGCGGAACTGGTCGTGCAGGGCGTGCAGCACCGAGAGGAAGAAGACCGAGGCGCTGGTGACGCTGGTGGAGACGTCGCACAGTACGAACAGCTCGGGCCGCCGCGGGCGCCGCGGGCGGTAGCGCAGCTCGAGCGGCACACCGCCGGTCTGCAGGGAGGTGCGCATCGTGCGGCGCACGTCCACCGCGGCGCCGCGCTTGCGTCCGCGCTGCTCGCGGCCCTGGGTCGCGAGCCGCCGCTTGAGCTGGGCGACCACGCGGTGCACCTGCGCGAGGTCCTGAGCAGGGTTGGAGGGCAGCGCGCGGTCGAACTCGCGCAGCGGGCGTGAGGGGGGCAGCGACTGCGTGCGCTCGATCTGCTGGCGCTCGAGCTCGCGGCGCACGTGGCGCTCGAACTGCTGGAGGCTGTCGCGCGGCACCTCCTCGGGGTCGGGCTCGGGCCCGTGCTCGGTGCGCAGGCCCAGCGTGCGGCGGATGCGCTGGACGTCCACCCCGATCACGCCCGAGCCCTCGCCCTGGCGGCCGAAGGCGGCGATGGCCAGCCGCGCCAGGTCGCGCATCTCGCCGTCGTTGCCCGCCTGGATCGCCTGGCGGATGCGCTCGCGCAGCGTGTCGAGGTCGATCCCGTCGGGGCCGGTCCCCTCGTAGGGCCGGTCCTGCTCGTTCACGCCGCGGTTGACCGCCTCCCGCTCCACGACACGGAAGAAGAACCGGTCGAACACCAGGTCGAGCACGCGCCTGTCCTCCTGGGACTTGGCCAGGGTGGCGGCCATCGCCTCCCGGAAGTCCTCCTGGGACGTCCAGCTCACCTCGCGCAGGGCGGCGAAGGCGTCCAGCAGCTCCGAGGTCCCGATCGCCATGCCCTCCGAGCGCAGCTCGTCGGCGAACTCGAGCAGCCGCGGCGCCATGCCGCCCGGCCCCTCGGGCGCGGGCATGCCTCCGTAGAGGCCCTCAGCCCGCTTGGCGGGAGGCCCCGAAGAGGCCATCGGCACCCAGCTTCACACCGACGCGCTCGGACACCAGGTCGAGGTCGGTGCGGTGCTTGACGATGATGCTCATGGTCTTCTCGAGCACGGCGCCGTCCACGTCCTCGGCGCCGAGCAGCAGCAGCGCGCGCGCCCAGTCGATCGACTCCGCGATCGAGGGCGGCTTCTTGAGGTCCAGCGCCCGGACCATGTGGACGATCTCCACCAGCTTGCGCGCCACGTCCTCGCCGAGCTCGGGCGTGTGCAGCTGGACGATCTCCAGCTCGCGCTCGGCGTCGGGGTAGTCGAGCCACAGGTACAGGCAGCGGCGCTTGAGCGCCTCGGTCAGCTCGCGCGAGTTGTTCGACGTCAGGAGCACCAGCGGCTGCGATCGCGCCTTCACGGCGCCCAGCTCGGGGATCGAGACCTGGAAGTCGGACAGGACCTCGAGCAGCATCGCCTCGAACTCCTGGTCGGTCTTGTCGATCTCGTCGATCAGCAGCACTGCCGGCTCCTCGGACTCGATGGCCGTGAGCAACGGCCGCGAGAGCAGGAACTCCTCGCCGAAGATGTCGTCCTTGACCTGCTGCCAGCCGGTGTCGGCCGCCTCGGTCTGGATCCGCAGCAGCTGCTTGCGGTAGTTCCACTCGTACAGGGCCTTGGCCTCGTCCAGGCCCTCATAGCACTGCAGCCGGATCAGGTGGCGCTCGGTGGCGCGCGAGAGCGCCTTGGCGAGCTCGGTCTTGCCCACCCCGGCCGGTCCCTCGACCAGCACGGGCTTGCCCAGCCGGCCGGCGAGGAACGACACCAGCGCAGCCGGTTCGTCGGCCAGGTAGCCGACTTCCCCCAGCCGCTCGCGCGTCTGCTCGATGGAAGCGAAGTCCGCGGTCACGCGCTCAACGATACTTTCGCCGCGTGAGGGGCTTCCTGCTGCTGCTCGCCCTGGTCGCCTTCCTGGCGGTCCCGGCGATACTGATTCCCAACTACGTCCCCGAGCGCTCGGGCGGGGGACTGGACGTGCAGCCCGCCCCGTTCATCGCCATGTTCGGCTTCGGCTTCCTGCTGGCGACCGGCGGCCACATCTACAAGTCCAACTTCGTGGTGGGGCTGGGCATCGCGATCGTCTTCCTGTCGCTGGTGCTGATCCCCTTGGCGCTGTTCGCCGCGGGGGCGGGCGGCTAGCGCTTGGACGGGCAGCTCCTGGGCGGCGGGCGGTTCCGGGTGGTGCGCAAGCTCGGCTCGGGCGGGATGGCGACCGTGTACCTGGCCGAGGACGAGCGGCTAGGGCGGACTGTGGCCCTCAAGCGCATGCACTCGGAGCTCGCCCCTGGGCTCGCCGAGCGCTTCCAGCGCGAGGCCCGCCTGGGCGCCTCGCTCAACCACCCCAATGTCGTCAGGGTCTTCGACGTCGTCGAGGACGAGGACGACACGCTCACCACCCTGGTGCTCGAGTACGTCGACGGCGAGAACCTGGCCCAGGCGATCCGGAGGGGGCCGCTTTCGCCGGAGCGGGCCATGGCCGTGCTCGAGCCACTGGCCGAGGCGCTCGACCACGCGCACGCGAACGGGGTGGTTCACCGCGACGTCAAACCCGCGAACGTGCTGATCGCACGCGACGGCGCGGTGAAGCTGTCCGACCTCGGCGTGGCCACGGGCGTCGACGTGACCCGGGTGACCTCCTCCGGCGCCGCGGTCGGCTCGGCGCCCTACATGGCCCCCGAGCAGCTCGCCGGCGGCGAGGTGACGGCGGCCGCCGACATCTATGCCCTCGCAACGGTGGCCTTCGAGGCGCTCTCGGGGCGGCGGGCGCGAACGGGCGACAGCCCGATGGCGATCGTCCACCAGGTCGCGAACGCCCCGCCGCCGGACCTGACGGAGGCGTGGCCGGAGGCGCCCGCCCGTGCCTCGGCCGTGCTACGGCGGGGAATGGCCGACCAGCCCGAGGACCGACCTCAGTCGGCGGCGGGCCTGGTGAGCGACCTGGGCGTGGCGCTCAAGCCCGGGCCGGCCTCCGCCACGGCAGCGCCGCCGGCCGACACGGCCCGCGCCGCCGGCCGACACACCCGCGCCGCCGGCCGACACACCCGCGCCGCCGGCGAGGCTGCCTTCGCCGCCGGCCGGGCCGCCTTCGCGACCCCGCCGCCGCTCAGGGGCGGTCGGCGCCGGCCTCGCCGCCTGTGCTCTCGTAGGAGTGATCGCGCTCGTCGCCCTGCTGAGCGGAGGCGAGGGAGGCTCCGCTCCCGAGACCCGGAAGCCCTCCGGGTCGACCGCCGCGCCGTCCCCCGCGGCTGTCGTGCGTGACTTCTACACCGAGGCGGCGGAAGACCGGTTCGGGTCGGCGTGGAAGCTCGCCGGGCCGCGCGCTCGCGCCCAGCTCGGCGGCTTCGCGGCATTCAGGCGCCAGCTGGGGACGCTCCGCTCGGTGGACTTCCGACAGAACAGGGTGGTGCGTAGCGACGACGACCGGGCCACGGTGGCCATCGAGACCCGCGCAGTCCACAGCGACAGGGTCGACGACTGCCGGGGCGAGGTCGCGCTGGACAGGCAGGGCGAGGGCTGGCTGATCGACCGCCTCGGCGTCAGCTGCAGCTAGGCCCGGACGGCGAGCCCCACCCCGTCGCCCACCGACAGCACCACGCCCAGCCACCCCTCGCCGAGGATCTCCGCGTTCAGGGTGCGGGCGGCGGTCAGGTTCTCGGGCGACCAGAAGGTGTCGCTGCCCTCCGGCAGCCCCACCTCGCCGAACATGAGCAGGTTGTCGATCACCACCAGCCCGCGCTCGGAGAGCAGCGCCTGGCCGGCGTCGAGGTAGTAGCGGTAGTCGGTCTTCATGGCGTCGATGAACAGGAGGTCGAAGGGGCCCTCCACCTGCTCGATGGTCTCGCGCGCGTCGCCCTCGACCAGCTCGATGCGGTCGGCCACGCGGGCCTGCTCGAAGGACGAGCGGGCCTGCGCGGCGCGGTCGGCGTCCATCTCGAGCGTGACGATGCGGCCCTCCGACAGCTGCTCGGCCATGTGCAGCGTGGAGTAGCCGATGGCCGTGCCGACCTCGAGCACGCGCGGATCCAACACCCTGCACAGCACGGCGAGCAGCCGGCCGGTCTCCCAGGAGACGATCGGCACGGAGTCGCGCTCGGCGACGGACTCCATCTCGGCCATCACCGGCGAGCGGTCGGCGCGCAGGGACTCGAGGTAGGCCTGGACGTGGTCGGTGAGAACGGGCATGGCGCGCAGGCTAGACCGCGGGGTGGGGCCTGAGGCGGTCCGCCAGGGCCCACGCGGCGAAGCAGAGCGCGCCCACCGCACCGGTGGCGGTGAGCAGCGCCCCGGCGGCCGCCACCACCGCCGGACCGTTCGAGCCGAGGATGAGCACGGCGGTGGCCACGCCGAGGGTCGGGCCCACGGGGAGCAGGCCGATCGCCGCGGCGGCGATCAGCAGCGCGATGGAGTCGAGCACCGACACGTCGACACCCAGCCCCTGCAGCACGACCAGGTTGCGCACCACCTGCATCCCGGTGGCGAACATGACCAGCAGGATGATCGTGTTCCGGGTCCGCCGCGAGCGCATCACCTCCAGCCCCTTCCAGAAGCCCTCGCGGCGGTGGCGCACGAAGCGCGTGAGCCCGCCGATCACCGCGACCGACACGGCCAGGATCAGGACCGCCACCCACCACGGCATGCCCAGCGGCGCGATGAGGGTGAAAGAGAGGACGGCCGCCAGGACCGCCTCCACCACCACGATCGGCAGCTCGGCGGCGATCAGGACGGTGGGGCGGGGGCTGTCCGCCGGAGCGCTGCGGCGCAGCGCCGCGATCCGGACGCCGAGGCCGAAGCTGGGGTTGAAGAGGTTGCCGAGGTAGCCCACGGCCGCGGCCCTGTAGAGCGGGCGGCGGCTGACGCTTCCCCCGGCGGCCTCCACGCAGACGTGCCAGGCCTCGCTGCGGGCCACCAGCCACAGGACCTGCAGCCCGATCGCGCCCGCCAGCACGATCGCCGACGCGCTGGTGAAGGCCTCCACGAAGTCCTCGCGCTTGTTCCACAGCCCGATGACCAGCGCCACCGCCACCACGAGGCTCCCCATCACCGTCACCGCCGCGGGGTGGCGGCGCATCCACAATCCCGGGCGCCCGAGGCGCGAGGTGACCGGCGCAGGAGGGGCTTCTATCGGGAGGGGCGTGTCCAAGGCGGTGCGAGCCTAGTGTCCGGCTACAGCAGCCGCCGGAGGCTGAGGTTGTGTCCGCCGGGCGGGTCGTGCCAGGCCGAGAAGCCAAGCCCGCGGTAGAGGTCGATCGCGGGCGAGTTGGCGTCGTTGGCCGAGATGTTCATCCGCACGCAGCCGCGCTCGCGGGCGCGGTCCATCGCCGCCTCGGTGAGCGCGCGCCCGAGGCCCGAGCCGCGCTCGGCGTCGCGCACGAACAGATCCTCGAGCTCGCACTCCTCGGAGTCGGTCCAGACCACGTAGCGAAACCGGATCAGCGCGAAGCCCCGCGCGGGTGGCGCCAGCAGGAACTCCGCTCCCGGGTCGGCCAGAAGCGTGCCCACCCCGCGCTCGATCGCGTGGTCGGTCGGCTCCGCGCGGCCCCAGAAGTCGCGGAAGCCGGCCACCAGCCCGGCCAGCGTGGCGAGGTCGTCGGGCTGGGCGGGGCGAACCGAGGGCACCACGCAAAGTATTGTCAGAGCCCATGGCCGAGGTAATCGAAGCTCCCTCTGGCCTCGAGGGAGTAGTCGCCTTCCGGACGTCGATAGCCGAGCCCGACAAGGAGGGTGGCGCCCTCCGCTATCGCGGCGTCGACATCGAGGACCTCGTCGGCCAGGTGACCTTCGAGAAGGTCTGGGGCCTGCTGGTCGACGGGTCGTTCGACCCCGGCCTGCCGCCCGCCGAGCCGCACGCGCTGTCCGTGCGCACCGGCGACCCGCGCACCGACCTGCAGGCGGCCCTGGCGATGCTCGCTCCCGAGTGGGGGCTCGGGCAGGTGATCGACATCTCCGACGAGGAGGCCCGCGACGACCTTGCGCGCGTGTCGGTGATGGCGCTGTCCTTCGTGGCCCAGTCAGCGCGCGGCATCGGGCGGCCGCCCATCCCGCAGCGCGAGGTGGACAAGGCCACCTCGATCCCCGAGCGCTTCCTCATCCGCTGGCGCGGCGAGGCCGACCCGCGTCACGTCAAGGCGATCGACGCCTACTGGATCTCCGCCGCCGAGCACGGCATGAACGCCTCGACCTTCACCGCCCGGGTGATCGCCTCGACCGGCGCCGACGTGGCCGCCGCGCTGAGCGGCGCGGTGGGCGCGCTCAGCGGCCCCCTGCACGGGGGCGCCCCCTCGCGGGTGCTGCACATGCTCGACGGCGTCGAGCGCGAGGGCGACGCCGAGCGCTACGTGAAGGACCTGCTGGACCGCGGCGAGCGCCTGATGGGCTTCGGGCACCGCGTCTACCGCGCCGAGGACCCCCGCGCGCGGGTGCTGCGGCGCACCGCCCAGGAGATCCACGCGCCGCGCCTGGAGGCGGCCGAGGAGCTGGAGAAGGCCGCCCTCGCCGAGCTCAAGGCCCGCAAGCCCGACCGCGTGCTGGCCACCAACGTCGAGTTCTGGTCGGCCGTGGTGCTGGACTTCGCCGACGTGCCGCCCGAGCTCTTCACGCCCCTGTTCTCGTGCGCGCGCGTGGGTGGCTGGGCCGCCCACATCATGGAGCAGAAGCGCGAGGCGAAGCTGATCCGCCCGTCGGCGAAGTACGTCGGCCCCGAGCCGCGCTCTCTCAACGGCGCCGGCGCGTAGCCGCCCGGTGGAGGCCGCCACCACCGACCAGAAGCCCCCGGACGAGGAGCGCGTCTCCTCGTTCGCCAAGTCCCTGTTCCTCGGCGAGATCCACGAGGAGCTGATCTTCCCGTTCCCCAAGCCCGACGCCGCCGAGCAGGACCGGATCCGCGCCCTGTGCGCGTCGGTCCGCGAGGTGCCCTACGACGTCGACGAGGTCGAGGAGAAGCGTTGGGTCGGCGACAAGACGATCCGCGAGATGGGCGAGCGGGGGCTGCTGGGGCTCTACGTGCCGCAGGAGTACGGCGGGCAGGGGCTGTCCCAGACCGGGTACTGCCGCGTCTCCGAGGAGTTCGCCCAGATCGACCCGACGCTCTCGGTGGTGATGGGGGTGCACCAGTCGATCGGGATGAAGGGCATCGTCCTGTTCGGCTCCGACGAGCAGAAGGAGCGCTTCCTGCCCGACCTCTGCTCGGGGAAGAAGCTGGCCGGGTTCGCCCTGACCGAGCCCAACGCGGGCTCGGACGTCAAGAGCATGGAGTCGCGCGCCGAGCGCCAGGCCGACGGCTCGTGGCGTCTGGACGGCATGAAGCACTACATCGGGAACGGCAGCAAGGGCTCGGTGTTCGTCACGTTCGCCAACACCGGCGACGAGGGCAAGCAGACCGCCTTCATCGTCGAGGCCGACATGGACGGCTTCGAGGTGGGCCACCGCTTCGACACGCTCGGCCTGCGCGGCAACGACCTGCGCGAGCTGCACTTCAACGGGATCCGCATCCCGCCGGAGAACGTGCTCGGCGAGCCCGGCGAGGGCTTCAAGATCGCCATGCACGTGCTCAACAACGGCCGCCTGTCCCTCGGGACGGGCTCGGTCGGCGGCGCCAAGCGCCTGCTCAACCTGGCCCTGGACCACGTCCGCGAGCGGCGGCAGTTCGGCATGCCCCTGGCGGACTTCGAGCTGGTCCAGGACAAGATCGGCTGGATGGTCTCCTACCTGTTCGGGCTGGAGTCCATGAGCTACCTGACCACCGGGCTGGTGGACGAGGGCGTGCCCGACTACTCCCTGGAGTCGGCGATCGTGAAGGTCGCCGGCACCGAGTTCCTCTGGTACCAGGTCAACCGCGCCCTGCAGCTCGCGGGCGGGGCCGGCTACATGCGCACCGAGCCCTACGAGAAGGCGATGCGCGACACCCGCATCTTCCCGATCTTCGAGGGCGCCAATGACGTGATGCGGGCGTTCATCGCGCTGGGCGGGCTCAAGCCGCTCGGCGAGGAGCTGGAGGGGATGGGGGACCTCGGGCTGAGCGACCCCATCGGCTCGCTGAGCGTCCTGGCCGAGTACGCCGCCGGGCGCATCGGCCGGGCCGTGCGCCCGGACCAGGTGACCATGGCCCACGAGGAGCTCTCTTCGCTGGCGACTGGCGTGGGCGACCAGGTCAGGCGCCTGCGCTCGGTCTCCGAGTCGCCTGCTGCGCGAGCACGGCAAGGACATCATGCTGCGCCAGTTCCACCAGAAGCGGCTGGCCGACGCCGTGGCCGACCTGTACGCGCAGGTCGCCGTCCTCTCCCGGGTCACCAGCATCTTCGAGCACCAGGGCGTGGAGCCCTCCGGGCCAGGAGCGCTACATCGCCGAGACCTTCTGCACCCGCGCCGCCCGCCGCGTCGACTCGGCGCTGCGACCAGATCGAGCACAACGACGACGAGCGCATGACCGCGATAGCCAAGCTCGCCTACAAGAGAGGTGAGTACGGCTACGCGTTCTTCGAGGATTAGCGCGGCATGACCAGACACCAGCGAACCGTGCTGGTGTCCTGCATCCTCGCCACCGCGGTCGTGCTCGTGGACTCGACGGTGGTCAACGTCGCCCTGCCGGCCATCGAGCGCGACCTCGGCGGGGGCCTCGCCGGCCAGCAGTGGACCTCCAACGCCTACCTGCTGACGCTCGGCTCCCTGCTGCTGATCGGCGGGTCGCTGGGCGACATCTTCGGCGAGCGCCGGGTGTTCAGCGCGGGCGTCATCGGCTTCGGGGTGACGTCGGTCCTGTGCGCCGTGGCGCCGACCATCGAGGTGCTCGTGGCCGCCCGCGCGCTGCAGGGCGTGGCCGGCGCGCTGCTCACGCCGGCGGCGCTGGCGGTGATCGTGAACACCTTCCCCGGCGAGCAGCGCGGCCGGGCGATCGGCATGTGGACGGCCTGGGCGGGCATCGGGGCGGTCCTGGGCCCGCTGGTGGGCGGCCAGATCGTGGACAACGCCTCCTGGCGCTGGATCTTCGCCATCAACGTGCCGCTGCTGGTGCTCACGCTCGTGCCTGATCAGCCGCACCATGTCCGGGCAGGAGCGGACCGAGCACGGCAAGGTCGACCTGGTCGGGGCTGCGCTGTGCGCCACGGGGCTGGCGGGGATGACCTACGGGCTGATCGAGCAGCCGCTGAAGGGCTTCGGCGACCCGCTGGTCCTCGTCCCGCTGGTGGCCGGCGCGCTGCTGTTCGCGGGCTTCCTGGCCTACGAGCGGCGCACCCCGGCGCCGATGCTGCCGCTCGACCTGTTCAAGCGGCGCAACTTCGCGATCGGCAACGTCCAGACGCTGACCCATGTACGGCGGGCTCGGGCTGCTGTTCTTCTTCCTGATCCTGTTCCTGCAGCAGGTGGCGGGCTACTCCGCGCTGGAGGCGGGCACCGCGACGCTGCCGGTGAGCATCGTCATGTTCTTCCTCTCGGCGCGCTTCGGAGCGCTGGCCGACCGCTACGGCCCGCGCTGGTTCATGGGCGGCGGCCCGCTGGTCTGCGCCGTGGGGCTGGCGCTGTTCGCCCGCCTGGACGAAGACGTGAGCTACCTGACCGACCTGCTGCCCGCGATGCTGCTGTTCGCGCTGGGCCTGTCGATGACCGTCGCCCCGCTGACCGCCACCGTGCTGGCCGACGCCGACGAGCACAACGCGGGTGTGGCCTCGGGCGTCAACAACGCGATCGCGCGCGTGGCGGGCCTGGTGGCGGTCGCCTCGGTGGGCGTCCTGATCTCGGCGCAGTACGGCTCGGCCCTCGAGGAGCAGCTGGGCCCGCTGGCGGACCGGCCCGCGCTGGCGGCCCCGCTGGAGGCGGCCAAGCGCCAGCCGCTCGCGGAGATCGACGCGCCCGGCCTGCCGCCGGCGGCAGCGCGAGCGGCTGGCGGAGGCGACCGACGCCGCCTCGGTCAGCGCCTTCCGCCTGGGGATGGGTGTCGCCGCCGTGCTGGTGGCGGCCGGCGGACTGCTCGGCCTGATCGGGCTGCGCAACCCCCAGCGCGAGGTCAAGTGCGCGGACTGCCCCGGCGGCGCGCTCGCGGGCGCGCCGTCGGATGCGGTTCCCCCGGATGACCTTCCGCGCGTGCGCCTGCCGCGCGAGGCTCCGGCGTAGCTCCGGCGCGCGCGACCGTCTACTGTGCGCCGATGCTCGCCCGGCGCTCCTGCCTGTCGGTACCCGGGTCGTCCGAGAGGATGCTGGCCAAGGCCCCCGGCCTCGGCGCCGACGAGGTCGTCTTGGACCTCGAGGACTCCGTGGCCGCGGAGCGCCAAGGAAGCCGCTCGGGCCCTCGTCGCCCGCGCACTCGGCGCCGGCACGCTCGGCCGCGCGGGCGTGGCCGTGCGCATCAACGGGCTCGGCTCGCCGTGGTGGCGCCAGGACGTCGAGGCGGCCGGCCCGCTCGCCGGCTCGCTGGTGGTGCCCAAGGTCGAGCGCCCCGAGGACGTGGAGCGCGTGGCGCGGCGCCTCGATGCGCTGGGCGAGCAGGCCGCCGCCGACGCGGCTCCAGGCGCTGATCGAGACCGCCGCCGGGCTCCAGCGCGCGGGCGAGATCGCCGCATCCTCGCCTCGCCTCGACGCGCTCATGCTGGGCTACCTGGACCTGGCCGCCTCGCTGGGTCGCCCGCTGCGCCAGGACGAGCCGCAGCGCTGGCTCCACGCGCAGGAGACCGCTGCTCGTGGCGGCGCGCGCTTCGGGCCTGCAGGCGATCGACGGGCCCCACCTGGCCGTGGGTGACGAGGCCGGCCTGTCGCGCGCGCGCCGCGCACGCCCGCGACCTCGGCTACGACGGCAAGTGGGCCATCCACCCGGCGCAGGTGCCCGTACTCAACGCGGCGTTCAGCCCCGAGGCCGAGGAGCTCGAGCGCGCCCAGGCGCGTGCTCGACGCGCTGGAGGCCGCCGAGCGCGGGGCGGTGGAGGCCGACGGGGAGATGCTCGACGAGGCCAGCCGCAAGCTGGCGCTCGGGGTGCTGGCGCGGGGCAGGGCCGGCGCCCGGTGAGCACCGTGCCGAGCGTGGTGGTGGGAGGGCCCTGGTTCGAGGACTTCGCCGTCGGGCAGGTCTTCGACGACGCGCCCGGGCTGACCATCACGCCCGGCCACGCCGCGCTGCACCAGGCGATCGCCGGAGACCGGCTGCGGCTCGGCCTGGACGCGGAGCTGTGCCGCGAGGTGACCGGTGCGCGGGCGCCGCTCGTGCACCCGAACCTGGTGTGCGACGTGGCGATCGGCCAGTCGACGGGCCCGACGCAGCGGGTGCGCGGCAACCTCTTCTACCGCGGCCTGGTGCTCGCGCGGCCGGTGTTCGTGGGCGACACGCTGCGCACCCGGACCGAGGTCGTGGGCCTCAAGCAGAACCGGCGCCGGCACCGGCCTCGTCGCGCTGCGGGTGCGGACCGTCGACCAGCACGGCGACGAGCTGCTCGACTTCTGGCGCTGCCCGATGATCCCGCTGCGCGACCCCGACGCGCAGACCGGCCACGCCGACACGTTCGACGACATCCCGCAGGAGCTCGACCCCGAGGCGGTGCAGCGGGCCGTGCCGCCGGACTGGCGGCTGGAGCGCCTGCGCGAGGCGGCCCCGGGCCCCCACCACGACGAGCTCGAGCCCGGCGCGGTGTTCACGGTGGAGGGCGGCGAGACCGTGACCGCCGCCCCCGAGCTGGCGCGGCTGACCCTCAACGTCGCGATGGCGCACACCGACGCGACCAGCGGCGCGCGCGGGCGGCGGCTGGTCTACGGCGGGCACACCATCTCGGTGGCGGCCGCGCACGCCGCACGGGCCATTCCCGTCCATCGCCACGATCGTGGCCTGGCACGGCTGCGACCACCTCGGGCCCGTCTTCGAAGGCGACGTGCTGCGCACGGAGGTCAGCGTGCGGTCGCGCGACGACGGCGGCCTGGCGACGCTGCGCGCCGAGGTGGCCGCCGTGCGCGACGGCAGGCGAGCCCGAGCCCGTGCTGGACTGGCGATTCGTGGCCCTGGTGGCCTGAGGGAGGATCGAGTGCCGGGCATCCTCGAGGGCATGCGGGTCATCGAGGGGTCGGCGTTCGTGGCCGCGCCGCTCGGGGGGATGGCGATGGCCCAGCTGGGCGCGGAGGTGATCCGCTTCGACCCGATCGGCGGCGGGCTGGACCGCAAGCCGCTGGCCGGTCACCGCGGACGGCGACCAGCCTGTTCTGGGCCGGGCCTGAACAAGGGCAAGCGCTCGATCCAGGTGGACCTGCGCTCCGACGAGGGGCGCGAGCTGGTGAGCGCGCTCATCACCGCCCCGGGGCCCGAGGCCGGCCTGCTGCCTCACCAACTTCCCCGCCCGCGGCTTCCTCGACTACGAACGCCTGGCCGAGCGCCGGCCCGACCTGATCATGGTCAACATCATGGGCAACGACGACGGCACGTCGGCCGTCGACTACACGGTGAACCCGGCCAGCGGGTTCCCATGGGCCACCGGTCCCCGCAACCTGGCGGTGCCGTTCAACCACCTGCTGCCGGCGTGGGACGCGATCACCGGCATGCTCGCCACCACGAGCCTGCTGGCCGCCGAGCGCAAGCCGCGCCCGCACGGGCGAGGGCCAGTGCGTGAAGGTCGCGCTGTCCGACGTGGCCTTCTGGATGGTCGGCAACCTCGGCAAGATCGCCGAGGTCCAGATCAACCGCCACGAGCGCGAGAAGGACGGCAACTACCTGTACGGCGCGTTCGGTCGCGACTTCGCCACCAAGGACGGCCGCCGCGTGATGATCGTGGCCCTGACGCTGCGCCAGTGGCGCAACCTGGTGAAGGCGACCGGGCTGGGCGAGGCCTTCGACACCATCGCCAAGCTGATGGACGTCGACCTCGACGAGGAGAGCGGGCGCTTCGCCGCCCGCGAGGTGATCGGGGCCACGCTGAAGCCCTGGGTCATGGCCCGCACGCTGTCGGAGCTGCGCGAGGCCTTCGACCCCCACGACGTCTCGTGGGGCCCCTACCAGACCTTCACCCAGCTGGTGGAGGAGGACCCGCGCTGCTCGGAGGCCAGCCCGATGTTCGACGGGGTGGAGCAGCCGGGCATCGGCGAACTACCTGATGCCCGGCTCGCCGCTCAGCTTCTCCGCGCGCCGAGCGGCTGCCGCCGGCGCCCGGCGCCCCAGCTCGGCGAGCACACCGGGCAGGTGCTCGCCGAGGTGCTGGGGCTCGGCGACGCGGAGATCGGCGACCTCGGCCGCACGCGGTGTCGTGGCGGGGAGTCGCTCTAGGTCAGGGAGCGCGCTGACGATCAGCGCCGAGGCGAACTGCAGCGCGGCGGACACCGTGGTGCCGCGGTGGTAGGTGTTCTGCATCAGCTCCTGTCCGAGCTTGCCCGGGCGTGATCAGGTCGAGGATGAGGAACCCGATCCCCTGTAGCGCCACGCCCACCACGCCGAAGATCAGGCACTCGTCGAGCCCGTCCCAGCCCGCGCCGGTGAAGAAGATGGCGAACCACAGCACCAGGCCCAGCGAGGCCATCGTTGCGGCCACCAGCACCGACGCGTTGGGGTTGCCGTCCATCAGCTGCTGGCCCAGCTTGCCCGGGGTAAGCGCGTCGATCACGAAGAACCCCGCCACGAGGATGGCCAGGCCCACGCCGGAGTAGGCGAAGACCTGCCCCACCAGCTCGATAGTCGAATCTTCCACTTGCGCTCCTCTCTGTCAGTCGGCGATCACGTGCGGCGTGAAGCGCGACGTGTTGTCGGTTATCAACCCGTGCTGCTCGCGGATCCCGCAGCCCACGGGCTCCATGTCCACCGTCCATAGCCCGAGCACCGGTCGGACCCCGCCCTCGTACTCGCCGAGGTCGGTGTACTTCTGCACGACGAAGCCCTCTCCGCCGTAGCCCTGTCCGGGCCCTTTCTCGGCCACCTTGCCGTCGACGACCGCCACCGAGTCGGCGCCCTCACGGGCGAGCAGCGGCTTGCGGATGTAGGTCTCCAGCCCCTTGGGCTCCTCGCCCTCGAACCAGGCGGGCAGCAGCGTCTCGTGCTCGGGATAGAGCTCCCAGAGCACCGGCAGGATCCCCTTGTTGGACCAGAGCATCTTCCAGATCGGCTCGATCCAGGTGGTCTGGCCCGGCTCCTCGCCCATCCGCTCCATCGCGGCCTCGGCGAAGCGCTCGTGGACGATCCACTCCCAGGGGTAGAGCTTGAAGGCGGTGCGCACGTAGCGCCCCTGCATGTCGAGGAAGCCCTGCTCCTCGTTGAAGCCCAGGTTCTCGATCGGCATCAGCTCCACGCGGATGCCGGCCTCGTGGGCGGTGGCGGCCATGTAGCCGATCGTCATGAAGTCCTCGCCCGAGCCCTCGGCGGTGGTGTGCAGCATGTGCACCCACTGGCCGGGCAGGCGGTCGCCCTCGTTCAGCTCGCGCCAGCGCGTCACCAGCGCCTCGTGGACGGTGTTCCACTGGTCGCCGCTGGGGCCGAACACGTCCTGCACCCAGTGCCACTGGACGGCGGTCTCGAGCAGCGCCGTGGGGGTGTCGGCGTTGTACTCGAGCAGCTTCGCGCCGTCGGGCCCGTAGGAGAAGTCGAAGCGGCCGTAGACCATCGGCGGCTCGGACTCCCAGGTCTCCTTGATGCGGGGCACCGCCCAGCCCGGGATGCCCATCTTGGAGAACAGGTTGTTCTCGATGATGTAGTCGCCGGCCTCGATGAGCATGTCCATCAGGACGCGCACCTCGGCCTCGAGCTCGTAGACCTCGGTGGACGAGAAGGCGTAGTAGGCCTCCTCGTTCCAGTACGACACCTGGCCGCCATCGGGCAGGTCGGTGCGCCAGTAGATGAGCCCCTGCTCCTCGATGATCGCCGGCCAGCCCTCCCGGGGCTCGGCACGGAATCGCTCGATCGTCAGCTCCCGCCGGAGCCGAACCCGCCGCCCGAGCTGCGCCCGACGCCGGAGGTCGAGCCGCCGCTGGAGCCAAAGCCGCCGCGCGAGGTGATGGCGGCCTTGTTGGTCGAGACGATCTTGGTGCCCCCGGCGATCTTGGCACCCTTCTTGAGGGCCTTCGCGCCGCCCAGCGCGGTGGCGCCGTAGACCCAGTAGTGGTTGTTGTCCCCGCCGAAGTTCTCGTCACCGCAGAAGGTGTTCTCGACCACCTGGTCGTTCTGGTCGACGCAGTAGGCCGTCTCCTCTCCGCAGCCGCTGAACGCGGTCGCGAAGCCGGCCACCAGGCCGAGGTTCACCGCTTTGGATCGCTTCAATCCGTTCCTTTCCTAGTAATCGTGCTTCAGCGCCTCGGCGAGGGTCGCCATGGCCTTGTCGCATTTCTCGCCGTCGGGCTTCGACTGCCACTCCACCAGAGCCTCCCTGGCGGCCTCGGCGATGCGGTCGTCGGCGTCCTCGTCGTACTGGTAGCGCTGCTTGAGCGCCTGCAGCTGGCCGATCAGGTGGTCGAAGTCGTCGTGGAGGTCCGGGGTGCCCAGGTGCTCCTCGAACTTCGCCGACAGCACCCAGCCCGCCAGGAGGCCGGTGAGCACCGCCGTGGTGGCGATCCCCGAGAGGATGACGAAGCCGGCCAGCAAGCGGCCCTCCAGCTCGGCCGGGGAGATGTCCCCGTACCCCACGGTGGAAGCGGTGACGATCGCCCACCACATGCCGTCGAACCAGCCCGCGTCTGGCCTCCAGCAGGGAGTAGACGAGCCCGCCGAAGACGATCACGCAGACGATGTAGCCGGCGATGAAGCGGACCGGCTTGTCCGCGATCGCCTGCCGCACCCGCTCGATGCGCATGCGTGTCCCCAGGCTCAGGGCAGGGGCTTTTTCGGTGCTGGCCTCCAACTGTGCTCCTCTCGGGCGCGAATCCGCGACGCCCAGGGTACGACGGAAACTCGGCGATTGTCACCGAAGTGGACCGTGGTGGGCGCGTCGGCGGGGATCGACCGGGTGCTCGGCGTCCGTCGGGGGTTCGCGGCGCCGGGCTCGCTCCCGCGCCCCGGCCGCGACCAGGATGGCCGCGCAGGCCAGCGCCAGGAGGTTCTGGCCCAAGGGGCGGTCGAACAGGCGGATCACGATCAGCAGCGCCGCCCACGCGCCCGCCACCGCCACCAGCGTGCCGTCGCCCTCGGGCAGGTGGAACGTCTTGCCGAGCCCGCGCTGGTAGAGCAGGAAGAGCACGCCCAGCCCGGTCAGGACGATGGCCGCCTCGATCCACGAGAACGGGCCGAACGTGCTGGCCACCAGCAGCACCGCGGCGGCGGCCGCGATGCGCAGCTCGAGGCTCAGCCCGCGCAGCGCGTCCCGAAGCTGCCCGGCGAGCTCCGCCGGCCTTAGCCATCCTCGAGCGGGCGCCGGCCGGCGAAGCCGGTCTCGAGGTCGTGCCAGAAGCCGATCTCGGCCTCGCCCTCCTCCCAGCACAGGTAGATCTCCTCGTTCGCCGTCGAGCGAGGGGAAGTCCACCAGCCCGCGGTCGAGGTCGCGCAGCACGATGTCGCGCTCGCGCATGTCCACCAGCGCGGTGCGCAGGTCCAGGAAGGCCTCGGAGACCACCTTGCCGGGCTCGCCGCCGCCGTTGGTGGGCGTGGCCTCGGCCAGCGCGTCCCGGGCCTCCTTGTCGCCCAGGTTCGACTTCGCCTCGCGCAGGCGGTGCAGGCACTCCTCCACCCAGGCGATGGCCGCGTTGGCCTCCTCGAGGGTGTAGTGGCGCGAGTGACGCACTACGCAGCGGCGGGCGCAGCCGGCGCGCAGCCGCTCGCCGAGCAGCTTCGCGTCGGCCTCGGAGACCGTGCGCAGCTGGCCCTGGAAGGCCAGCTTCCAGTGCTCGGCCGGCCACTTCCGCACGTGCTCGAGCTCGAGCGCGAGCGTCCTCCGCCGGCACGAACGTGTCCTCGTCGAGCACCACGACGGGCTCGGTCTCGAACCGCCACGGGTACTCGTCGCGCTTGCCCGGCTTGCCCGGCCACACCTTCTCGCGGTCCTCGAACATCTCCGAGGTCACGCGGATGATCCCCGCGAAGACCTGGATCTGGGTCAGGTAGAGGACGATCTCGTCGCCCACCTCGATCCGCTCGGCCATCGGCCCGCTTGCGCTCCTTGGCCCCGATCAGCCCGAAGCCGCGCTCCCGGGTGGCCTCGAAGTTGTCGGGCGAGCCGGTGAGGATCCAGGTGGCCATGCCCCCAGATTAGGAGTCGGCGCCTCGGCAGCCGACGCCGCCGCCGCGATCAGCCGCGCAGGCCCCCGCCGGGCGCGTACGCGGGATCGTCCTCGTGCTCGCGGAAGAAGCGCACCATCGGCTCGACGTAGTCCTTGAGGTGGGGGCAGCGTGACCCCCTTGGGCCCGAGCACCTGCTCCGCGCGGCGGGTGTCGAAGCGAACCGGGTGGTTGAGGTACTGGATCGACTCGGCGGGCGCCCCGGCGAAGAACTTGCGCACGGCCGGCACGTGCAGCGACGCCGCGACCGCCTTGGGCGGCAGGCGATACGCGCTCTTCTTGCCGTTGTAGGCCTGGGCCAGCGTGTCGAAGACCTCGTTGGCCGCGATCGGCTCGGGGTCGACCAGGTGCAGAGTGTCCCCGGCGCCGCGCGCCGGCGCGCATCGCCTCGATCACGAAGTCGACCGGCACCACGTTGAACGTCGCTTCCGCGCGGCCGAAGCGCGGGATCGGCTGCTTGAGCCGGGCCGACTGCGAGATCACGCGCAGCATGTAGTAGGGCCCGTCGAACTTGACCGTCTCGCCGGTGCGCGAGTCGCCGACCACGATGGCGGGGCGGTAGATCGTCGTGGGGATGCGGTCCATCTGCTGGCGCACCCACACCTCCGCCTGGAACTTGGTCGACTCGTAGTGGTTCTTGAACCGCTGGCCCAGCGTCAGCTCGTGCTCGTAGACCACGCCCGTGCGCATGCCCGGCGACGTACGCGGTGCTCACGTAGTGCAGCCGCTCGAGGCTGTCGCAGGCCAGGCAGAAGTCGAGGATGTTGCCGGTGCCGTCCACGTTCACGGCCTGGGCGGCCTCGATCGGCACGGCGAGGTCGTAGATCGCGGCCAGGTGGTAGACCTGCGTCACCTCGGCGGCCAGCTGCTCGTACCGCTCGTCGGACAGCTCCAGGCGCCGGTCGGTGATGTCGCCCTCGACGACCTCCAGCCGCTCGGGGGCCTGCTCGCGCGCCTTGTCGGCCATCTTCGGCTCGACCAGCGCGACGATTCGCAGCTCGGGGTCGTCGTCCAGCAGCGCCCGGACCAGGCGCGCGCCGATGAAGCCGGGGAACCCGGTGATCAGGGAGGTGGCCATCAGGTAGGCGACCGGAGGGAGCCGGTTCCATCGGACCTGCGGACAGGATGTCCGCAGGGGCTAATCAATCGGGATGTCCTCGACACGCTGCTCGGGCTCGGGGCGCTCGAGGCGTTCGAGGTACCAGTCGATCAGGCCGCGGATGGTCACCAGGGTCTCGCGCACCAGCCGCGTGAACTGGTTCTGCATGTCGCCCGGGATCGCTCGCCGCAGGGCGTCCAGCAGCACGAAGAAGGGGGAGAAGTCCATCCGCCCGGAGGCGGCGGGGGAGGCGGCGGCGGCTCCTGGCGCGGCGCCTCCTGCTCGGCGGCGGGCGGGCTCGCGGCGGGCGGCGGCTCGTCGTCGGTGCCGTCGGCGCGCCGGCGGCCCGACCAGGGCTCGCGCGCACGCGGCTCGTTCTCAGTCCTGTCCATCGTCTTCCTTCGCGAAGAACACTTGGAGGGCTCCCTCCTCGAAGCGGGCGCCGGTGGTGGCGTAGGCGGCCATCGCGGGCGGCAGGATGATAGTCCGCTTCTGCCCGCCGACCCTCACGATGACCTCCAGCCCGATCTTCTTGAGGTCGATGTCGCCCCGGTCGGCGAACGGGAGCGGCAGCCGCAGGGTCGCGCTGCCGTTCTCGCTCGACAGCTCCTGTGACAGCTCCTCGTGCAGCACGCCGGCTGCGTCGCTCGGCGCCGAACAGCACCTCGCCCAGCTCGTCGAGCGGCCCGGGCCCGACGACCTCCTTCGGAAACCACGGCGCGGTGAGGATCGGAACGGGGGAGAAGGCCGAGCGCACCAGATCCATGTGCTCCTCCTGGGCGCGCCGCCAGTCGGCGAAGTAGCCCCCGCCGGCCTCCTCGGGCAGGACGCGGTTCACCACCACGGCGTCGGTGAGGTAGCCGTAGAGGTTCAGGTAGGTGAAGGTGCGCATCGACTCCTTGACCACCATGCGGTCGGGGTTCATCACCAGCCGCACCGAGGTGGTGGAGCGGTCGCGCAGGATGGCGTTCATCGCGACGAGGTTGCGCACCAGCCGCTCCACGTCGTCGAACACCGCCTCGTCGGGCAGCGGCACGTCGAGCAGGCCGCGGGCCAGCGGCCGCGCGGCCGACATCAGGCGCCGCTCCCACGGGAACACCTTCTCCAGCCACCACTTGGCGACGTCGGGGAAGGACAGGAGCCGCAGCGTCTCGCCGGTGGGGGCGCAGTCGACCACCACGCAGTCGAAGCGCCCCTCCTCGTGGTGGCGCTTGATCTGCAGCAGCGAGAACAGCTCGTCCATGCCCGGCGGGACGGTCAGCTCCTCGGCCGAGATCCGGTCCACGCCCCGCTCGGCCAGCAGCTCGCCCAGCCAGTCGCCGACGGCGTCCCAGTGCGTCTCCATCTGCTCCTGGGCCTGGACCTCCTGGCCCCACAGGCTCGGCGCGACCTCCGTGGGCTCGCCCCCCAGCTCCTCCTCGAGCGAGTCGGACAGCGAGTGGGCGGGATCGGTGGACAGCACCACCGTGTTCAGGCCGGCCGCGGCGCAGCGGCGAGCCGTGGCCGCGGCGACGCTCGTCTTGCCGACGCCGCCCTTGCCTGTGTAGAGGATGGTCCGAGGCGCCAAGAACGCCTCAGCCTATCCCCCGCCGACCTCCACGGAGCCCTCCGTGCGGCTGCGCAGGCCCTTGCCGGTGCGCAGCTCCTTGGCCGACAGCCGGATCGTGTATGTCCCGGTGGCCCGGGGCGTCCACTCGAACGAGCCCTGGCCGCGCCGGAAGGTCGCGGTGCGGTCGAGGCCTACGGCCCCGTCGCGGCGTCACCACCACCTGAACGGCCGACCGCTTGTTGACGAAGAAGCGCACGCGTGTGGCGACGTTGCGGGTGGCGGTGGCCGGGCCCTGAAGGTCGATCACCGCGGGGTCGGTCTGGTAGGCGCGGAAGCGGCGCGCGGTGTCGCAGTAGACGGGGCGGCGCAGCCGGCTGCACATCGAGGCGAGGAACTCGCGCAGCAGCTCGTGGTAGTCCCGGTCGGACTCCGGGCCGCGGTAGCTGTAGCGCGACCAGTCGCCCACGTCGAAGGCCGGCACCTCGCGCTGGGCTTCGGGCTCTGCGGCCTCCCACAGCCCCTTGGCGCGCTGGTCGCCGGTGATCTTGGCGTAGTCGTACAGCCCGATCACCGACTGGAGGAAGGCGTTCATGATGAACAGCCGGCGGGCGAACGAGTACTGCAGGTAGTGCCGGCCGCCGCGGAAGCCGCGCGCCTTCACGCCGCCCGCCGAGGGCGTGGCGGAGAAGGCCGGCAGCGCCTTGCGGGCCTGGGTGAGGTAGTCGCGCCGGTCCAGCAGCTGCGAGGCGCGCCCGAGCGCCTGCACCGCCGTGGCCTGGGCCATGCCGCTCATCCACGGCGGCGACCCGCCGCCGAAGGAGAAGTAGTACTCCCACGCGATGAAGCGCCGCGAGCGCCGCGAGGCGGTCCGGTTGAGCTCGGAGATCAGCTTGGCCAGCCGGTTGCGCCGGCAGCCCGAGCCCTTGACGCAGGCGCCGTGCATCAGGTTGGCCCGCTTCCAGTTGACCAGCGGCTGGAGCTGGATGCCGCGGCCGGGGTAGTACTGGAACAGGATCTCGCTGCCGCGGAAGCGCACCTTGGCGCCCGAGCCGGGGAACCCGCGCGAGCTCCAGAAGGAGGCGTTGCGGCGGACCAGCAGGAACACCGCGGGCATCCGCGAGGAGGTCAACCGGCCCCTGAGCGCGAGCGACTCGGCCACGCTCACGACGTAGTCGAGCTGGCGCTTGCGCGAGCCGCGCAGCCGGCGCAGCGTGCGCCGGGCTCCCGAGTACCAGCTCAGGTAGCGCCGCGCCGCCGAACGGGAGACGTTGCGCGCGCGGCGCGCGCGCGAGACGGCCCGGGTGACCGCCCGGGCACCCGTCCGGCTAGCCGCGCCGCGCGCGCGGGGCGTGCCCGCGGCGGTCGCTCCCGGGGGGCGGGGCAGGCGCGCGTCGGCGCCATCGGGCACGAAGGGGTCGGGGCTGCGCTGGACGCGCTGACCATCGACCACGAGGACCTCACCGGCCGCGGCCTGGGCGGGTGCCACCAGGGCCGCACAGAGCAGGGCGGCGGGCAGGAAGGTCCTGCAACGAGAGGACATCTGGGCTGACAACTCGTGGGGCGATCGGAAGTTGCGTGAGTGCGCGGGGCGCTTTCACTACGCTCCGCCTTCGTTGCGCGCGCTCGGGCTCCTCTGCACCTCCCTTCTCGTGGCCTGCGGGCTGCTCATCGCGGGCTGCGGTGGCGGCGATGACCAGGAAGAGGTCACCAAGCTCCTCGACCGTGCCTTCAACAAGTCGCTCGACAGCGCCGACATCGACCTCGACAGCACGATCCGGGTGCGCGGGGTGCCGCAGCTGGAGCGCCCGATCCGCATCCGCGCGAGCGGCCCCTACCGCTCGGAGAAGGGCAAGCCGCCCGACTTCGACATCGACCTGAAGATCGGCGTCGAGGGCGGCGGCGCGTCGGTGGACACCGGCCGGATCTCGGTCGGCGACCGCGCCTTCATCAAGTTCCAGGGCGGCTTCTACGAGGTCCCCCGCGACCAGGTCAAGGAGGCCAACGAGGCCTTCCAGGGCGGCCGCGACAAGCGCAGCAAGGTCAAGGGCGGCGGCGTCAACCCGCGTTCCTGGATCACCAGCGCGAAGGACGAGGGCGAGGAGGAGGTCGCGGGCGTGGAGACCAAGCACGTCTCGGGCCAGCTCGACGTCAAGCGCATGATCGTCGACCTCAACAAGTTCGTCTCCCGCGCGGGCAAGAGCCTCGGGGCCGGCGCGTCCGTGCCCAAGCCGCTGCCGCAGGCGACGCTCGACAAGATCGCCCAAGTGGTTCGCAACCCGACCTTCGACGTCTACGTGGGCACCGACGACGAGCGCGTGCGGCGCCTGTCGGCCAACGTGCAGGTGGCCGTGCCCGAGGCCGACCGCCAAGCCGCGCGCGGCCTCGAGGGCGGCTCGATGGAGCTGACCATCGAGTTCCGCGACGTGGGCAAGCCCCAGAAGATCGAGGCACCCCCGCAATCGCGGCCGCTCTCCGACCTCACCAAGCAGCTGGGCGGCGCCGGGGCTCTGGGCCTGGGCGGCGCGCTCGGACAAGGCGGCGCCGGACAAGGCGGCGCCGGACAAGGCGGCGCGGGCCAAGGCGGCGCGGGCCCGGGCGGCTCGGCCCCGGGCGGCTCGGCCGGCACGCCGCAGGTGCCGCAGGTCCCGCAGGCACCACAGGGTGGCGGCACCGGCGGAAGCGGCGGCGGCGGGGGCGACGCCGAGACCTTCCAGCGCTACGCCGACTGCCTGGACAAGGCGGACCCGCAGGACACCGCCGCGCTGCAGCGCTGCTCGGAGCTCTTGCGGTAACGAACGAGCGGCGCTAGGCCTGCTTCGCCAGGTCCCTCTCGGGCACGATCCCGTGCCGGGCGGCCAGCTCGGCCTGCTGGGGCTCGAGGTCCCAGCGGTCGGGGCGCTCCTCGCCCTCGTGCTCGGGTGAGGCCCCCTTGAGCGTCATGGAGCCGGTGTTGTCGCCGATCGCCCGCAGCTCGTCGATCTCCGCGGCGGACAGGTCCACCTCGGCGGGCAGCGCGGCCAGCTCGGCCCGCTTGTCCTCGATCGGCCGGGCGCCGGGGCCCTCCTCCTGGATCAGCGTGGGGACCACGCACCGCACGGGGCCGTGGGCCAGGTTCCAGTGGCAGGCCAGCTGCATCGGCGTCAGCCCGTGCCGCTCGGCCAGCGGGCGCATGCGGTCGAGCTTCTCGCGCCCGCGCTCGATCCAGCCCTCGGGCCGAAACGAGCGGTGGTCGGTGCGCCCGAGCTCGTGGCCGGGCAGCACGTCGTCCCAGAACAGCCCGCCGTAGTCCACGACGCGCGTGACCACCGACACGTCCTGCGCGGAGCAGGCGTCCAGCACCAACTCGCCCGGCCAGGGCTCGAGCGGGCCCAGGATCACCATCGCCCAGTCGATCAGCTCGCCGTAGCGCTCCAGGCAGCCGATCAGGTCGAGCACGAACCCGTTGGCCGGCCCCGGCGCCACCCCCAACGCGCCGGCCAGGCCCTCGTCGCGCACTTCGCGCAGGGCCTCCCACACCTCCGGGCTCTCGAAGCCGCGCCGGTCGGGGTTGTGCAGGAGCAGCACGTCGAAGCGCTCGACGCCGCAGCGCTCGAGGCTGCGCTGCACGGCGGTGCGCACGTAGTCGCGGTACTCGCCGGGGTCGCGCAGCCGCGGGTCGGTGAAGCGCGGGTAGCCGCGCGGGCCCTCGCGCTCGCCCTCGTAGAAGTCGTGCCCGATCGCGCCCACCAGCGCGAGCTCGTCCCGTGGCACGCCCTCCAGCGCGCGCGCCGACGACGCGATCGCCCTCGCCCTGGCCGTACACGTCGGCGGTGAGCACGGTGCGCAGGCGGTCGTCGGGGCGCAGCAGCGCGGCCAGGCGATCCTCGTCGATCGCCTCGCCGAAGTGCAGGTAGCGCCCGCCGCTCCAGGCGCCCAGTGCCGCGTGGCCGAGCATGCTCGCCACTCTATGGTCACCGCAGTGGAGCTCCAGCTGCCGATCCTGATCTTGGCGCTGGTGGTCTTCCTGTGGCTCGACCTGCACTTCTTCGCGCGCGGGCGCGAGCCGAGCTTCAAGGAAGCGGCCTTCTGGTCGATCGGCTGGCTCGTGCTGGCGCTGCTGGCGGGCGTGGTCCTGGCGGTCGTCGAGACCCCGGACCGCGGCCTCATCTACACGACGGTCTACCTGATCGAGCGCTCGCTCTCGCTGGACAACCTGTTCGTCTTCCTCCTGCTGTTCGCGTACTTCGGGATCCCGTACGAGAACCGGCCGCGGCTGCTGTTCTGGGGGATCATCGCCGCGCTGGCGCTGCGCGGCGTGTTCATCCTCGTGGGCGTAGCGCTCATCGAGCAGTTCCACTTCGTGATCTACGTCCTGGGCGCGGCGCTGCTGTTCCTGGCCTACCGGATCCTGCGGGGGGTCGACGACAACGTCGACCCCGACAAAAACCCGCTGGTCCGGCTCGTGCGGAGGTTCTTCCCGGTCACCTCGGAGTTCCACGACAACAAGTGGTTCGTCAAGCTGCAGGGCCGGCGCTACGTGACGCCGGTGTTCCTCGCCCTCACCGCCGTCGTCTTCGCCGACGTCGCGTTCGCGATCGACTCGATACCCGCGGCTTTCGCCATCACCCAGGACTCGTTCCTGATCTGGATGGGCAACGTGTTCGCCCTGCTGGGGCTGCGCGCGCTGTTCGTGCTCGTCGAGTCGCTGATCGCGCGGTTTCGCTATCTCGACCAGACGATCGCCATCGTGCTCGGCCTGGTGGGCGTGAAGCTGCTCACCGAGGACCTGTACGAGGTCAGCCCTGAGCTCAGCCTCCTGGTCATCGCCGTCGCCTTCGCGATCGGGATTGCGGCCTCGGTCATCGCCGACCGGCGCGACCCGGAGGCCGAGGAGAAGCAGGAGGAGCGCGTCGAGGCGATGAAGGCCGGCGCGATGCCCAGCAACCGGTGAGCCCGCGCGTGGCGCTGGCCACCTGCTCGGAGCTGCCCGAGCTCGACGACGACGAGCGACGCGTGATCGAGCCGCTGGCCGCGATGGGCGTCGAGGCCGTGCCCGCGGTGTGGGACGACCCGGCCGTGGACTGGGGTGGCTTCGACCTGACCGTGGTGCGCTCGACCTGGGACTACGTCGGCCGCCGCGAGCGAGTTCCTGGCCTGGGCGGAGTCGGTCCCCGCGGCTGCACAACCCGGCTCCGTGCTGCGCTGGAACACCGACAAGCGCTACCTGGCCGAGCTGGCCGGCGCCGGGCTGCCCGTGGTGCCCACCTGGTTCGACGAGATCCCCGAGCTGGACGGGGAGGTGGTGGTCAAGCCCACCGAGTCGGCCGGCGCGCGCGACACCGGGCGCTTCGCCTCGGCCGGAGGAGGCCGCCGGGCTGGCTGAGTCGATCCGCGCCAGCGGCCGCACCGCCATGGCCCAGCCCTACCTGGAGGAGATCGACGAGCACGGCGAGACCGGCCTGGTGTTCGTCGGCGGCGCCTACTCACACGCGTTCCGCAAGGGGCCGCTGCTGCCGCGCGACGCCGCCCCGGTGGAGGGGCTGTTCGCCTTCGAGCACATCACCCCGCGCGAGCCCGGCGCGCTCGGAGCGAGAGGTCGCCGACGCCGTGCACGCCTGGGTGACCGAGCGCTTCGGCGAGCTGCTCTACGCGCGCGTGGACGTGGTCCCGCCGGGGCTGCGTGCTGGAGCTCGAGGTGACCGAGCCGTCGCTGTTCCTGGGCCAGGACGAGGGCGCGCCGCGCCCGCTTCGCCGAGGCGATCGCCGCCCGGCTCTAGGCCAGCGGCTCCAGCCGCGCCGGCACGTGCTTGTGCCACGGCGTGCCCGAGCGCGGGTCGCGCCAGCGCAGCGACGTGAGCGCGTTGGTGGCCACCCCCTCATCGTCGAGCCCGTAGCCGTTCGGCAGCGAGAGGTGGCCGGCGAGCATCGCCTCGTTGACCTCCACCGTCGCCTCGGCGGCGCCCGGCCGCGGTCACGATCCGCGCGCGGTCGCCCGAGCTGAGGCCGATGGCCTCGGCGTCCTCGACGCTCACCCGCAGGGCGCCGTCGGGGTCGCGCTTGCGCCACGCGGGGTCGCGGAAGATGTCGTTGGCCGTGTAGGCCCTGCGCTCGCCGGCCGACAGCACGAGCGGGAACTCGTCGTCGGTCCAGCCGGCTTGGGTCTCCGCCAGTCCGCCCAGCTCCTCGAGCAGCTCCGGGATCTCCAGCGCGAAGCGCCCGTCCGGGTGCGAGACGTACGAGAAGTCGTCCTCGTACTCGTCGACGGTGAACGTGATCCCCGACGGGTTGGCCAGCATGGCGTCGAACAGCGCATCGCCGTCGGCGTGCCCGGCGCGGCGGACTGCGTCGGGGTAGGTCATCGCGCAGCGCTGGGCCAGGCCCCACAGCGCCGCCGCTCCCTGGGCGCCCTCGGGGAGGGTCGGGCCGAGCGTCTCGTAGAGGACGAACGGGATCAGCCGCGCGATGTCCGGGTTGGCGGCCGTGGCCTGGGCCAGCGCCTGGGCGTAGGCCTGCCGGCCCTCCCCGGCGGCGGCGCGCAGCGGCGCCAGCTCGTCCTCGCCGAGCACCCCCAGCTCGCGCACCAGGCGCGCCCAGATCTCGGGCTCGGGCAGCGTGCCGGCGAGCGGGTCCAGCAGCGGCCGTCGCAGCTGGAAGGTGTTGTGCGGGAACTCGAGGTTGAAGAACGTCGCCTCGGGCTTCTCGTACTGGCTGGCGGCCGGCAGCACGTAGTCGGCGCAGCGGGCGGTCTCGGTCATCGCCACGTCGATCACCACCACGCAGTCCAGCGCGGCCAGCGCCTCCTTGAAGCGCTCGGAGTCGGCCAGCGAGTGGGCCGGGTTCGAGCTCTCGATCAGCATCGCCCGCAGCGCTTAGGGTGGTCGGTGAGGATCTCCTCGGCGATCACGTTGCAGGGCACCAGGCCGCCCATCGCCACCGTGCCGGTGACCGGCGTGCGGCGCTCGCGCAGGTCGTAGCAGGCCAGCTGGGCCATCCACGAGTGCAGGTGCTGGGTCCCCGGCCGGGCGAAGTTGCCGGTGAGGATCCACAGCAGCTTGTTGAGGTAGGACGAGAGGACGCTGTTCGGCGCCTGCTGGATGCCCAGGTCCTCGAACACCGAGACGCTCTCGGCGGTGCCGATGCGCCGCGCGGCAGCGCGGATCAGCTCCTCGTCCACGCCGCACTGCTCGCAGTGCCCGGCCACCGGCACCTCGCGCAGTGCCTCGATCACCGCCTCGGCGCCGTTGGTGTGGCGCTCGAGGAAGTCCAGGTCGAGCAGCCCCTCCTGGACCAGCACGCCGGCCAGCGCGGCCAGGCACCAGGCGTCGGTGCCCGGGCGCACGCGCAGGTGGAAGTCGGCCAGCTTGGCCGTGTCGGTGACCACCGGGTCGATGACGATCATCGAGCGCTCGGGGTCCTTGGCGATCTCCCGCAGCGTCACCCGGGCCCGCGGGAAGCTCTGCGACATCCACGGGTTCTTGCCCACGAAGACCGACACCTCGGCGTGCTCGAACTCGCCCCGGGTGTGGCCGCCGTACAGCTGGGCGTCCACCCAGCCCTCGCCGGTCTTCTCCTGGGCCAGCGCGTTGGACTTCCACTTCGAGCCCAGCGCCTTGAGGAAGGCCCCGCTGTAGCCGCCGCCCAGGTGGTTCCCCTGGCCTCCGCCGCCGTAGTAGAAGATCGACTCGCCGGGGACCGCTCTCAGTCGCTCCACGATCTCGGCGACCGCCGTGTCCCAGCCGATCTCCTCGTGGGTGCCGTCCGGCCGCCGGCGCAGCGGTGAGGTCAGCCGCCGGCCACCGTTCTGGTAGTGGTCCAGGCGCATCGCCTTGTTGCACGTGTAGCCCCGCGAGCCGGGGTGCGCCTTGTCACCGCGGATGCGTCTCGAAGCGCCTGCCCTCCAGCTCCACCTCGATCCCGCAGTTGCACTCGCAGAGGATGCAGGCGGTCTGCTTCCACTCGCCGTCCACGGCTCAGGCCGGGGCCTGCTCGCGCTGCTGCGCGGCGATCTCGCGCAGCTGCTCGAAGTGGACGACGTTGCCCGCCGCGCCCCAGTTGCCCTCCGGCACCTCGTCGATCAGCACGAACACGCGCAGCCCGTCCTCCTCGCCCAGGCCCGCCGCCGCGGAGATCGCCTTGGTGGCCTCCGACACCAGCTCCTGCTTGCGCCGCTCCGACAGCGCGCCCGTCGGGCACCGTGAACACGACCCGGAACACCGGCTCGGCGCCGCCGGCGGCGGTCGCGCCCTCGGGCAGCTCGTGCACGAACGCCCAGGTGACCGAGCGGAAGAAGTCGGTGTCGGGCGCGCGCTCGGCGCGCAGCACCACCGCGATCAGCTCGTCGGCGAGCTTGGCGCGGTCGTCGGGGGAGATGGAGCCTTCGGGAGGGTGAGATCGATCAGGGGCATGCGGGGACCGTACTATGATGACCGTCATAGTCAAGCCCGACCCCCGACAGCAGATGATCGTCAGCGCCGTGGCCCTCATGCGCGAGCAGGGCGTGGACGCGGCCTCGTTCTCCCGCGTGCTGGAGCGCTCGGGGGCGCCGCGCGGGTCGATCTACCACCACTTCCCCGAGGGCAAGGCGCAGCTGGTCGAGGAGGCCACGCGCTACGCCGGCGAGTTCATCGCCGCGGGCCTGGCGGCCGCGCTGCAGAGCGACGACCCCGTCGCCGCCATCCGCGGCTTCACCGCCTCCTGGGAGCGGATCCTCGAGAAGTGGGACTACCGGGCGGGCTGCACCGTGGTGGCCGCCGCGCTGGAGGGCGACCGCACGCCGGGGCGCCCGCGAGGCCGCCCGCGACGCGTTCGCGAGCTGGCAGGACCTGCTCGCCGGGGCGTTCGCCGAGCACGGGGTGCCCGAGGAGCGCGCCCGCTCGCTGGCCGCGCTCACCGTCGCCTCGGTCGAGGGCGCCGTGGTGCTCGCGCGCGCCGAGCGGCTCACCCGAGCCGCTGGAGCGGGTGGCCGGCGAGCTGGCCCTCCTGGTGGAGGAAGCCGTTCAGGCGAAGAAGAAGACGAGCCCGATGACGGCGTAGAGCGCCAGCAGCTGCACGCCCTCGAACCAGTTGCTCTCGCCCTCCTGGGTGGCGAAGTTGGCGATCAGCACCGCGAACAGCAGCGCCGGCGATCTCGTAGCCGTTGAAGACCAGCGCCATCGGGTCGGGGCCGACCACGAAGCTCAGCAGCACCAGCACCGGCGCCACGAACAGCGCGATCTGGGCGCTGGAGCCGATGGCGATGTTCACCGCCAGGTCCATCTTGTCCTTGGCCGCCGCCAGCACCGCCACCCAGTGCTCGGCCGCGTTGCCCACGATCGCCACCACGAACACGCCGACGAAGAACTCCGACAGGCCGATCTCCTTCGAGGCCTCGGAGACCGAGCCCACGAGCACCTCGCTCATCACGCCCACGAGCACGGCGGCGACCGCGAGCTGGATCACCGCCCGGCGCATGTCCAGTGGCGTGCTCGTGCTCCTCGTGCTCCGCGCTCCTCGTAGGGGTTGAACACGCGCCGGTGGGTCTTCAGCGAGAACACCAGGCCGGCGACGTAGCTGAGCAGCAGCACGATCCGACACCCAGCGAGAGCTTCTCGAGGTCGGAGCCGAAGTCCACCCGCTCCTCGCCGATGCACGGCAGCCCGCCGCCGTGGATGAGCTGGAAGGCGGCGGGGAGGATCAGGGCCGCCAGCGCCAGCAGCAGCATCGCCGACTGGGCGTTGGCGGCCGTGGCGCTGAAGGTCTGCTTGTCGCGCTTGGCGCCGCCCACCACCATCGCCGCGCCCAGCACCAGCAGGATGTTGCCGATGATCGAGCCCACGATCGAGGCCTTGACGACCTCCTGCAGGCCCTCGAGCAGGGCGAAGAAGGCGATGATCAGCTCCGGCGCGTTGCCGAAGGTGACGTTGAGGAAGCCGCCGATGCCCGGGCCGGTCTTGGCGGCGATGACCTCGGTCGCCTCGCCCATGGCCGCCGCGGTGGGGACCACGCCGAGCGCCGCGGCCGTGAAGACGATCACCGGCGACGCATGAGCCAGCTCCAGCACCACCGCGACCGGGATGAAGATCCCGAGGTAGTAGACCGGCCTCAAGGCCCGCCCTCTAGTCGGTGTCTTCGCCCTCTTCGAGCGGGGTGGGGGGAGGGGGCTCCTCCTCGACCACCTCGTCCTCCCCGTCCCCGTCCACGGCCTCCGAGCCCCGCTGGCGCGGGTCGCCGCCCGCGTACTCGGCCTGGAAGTCCTCCAGCAGCTCGTCGCGCTGGGAGTCCTCGACCGGGACCTCGTCCGAGATGATCACCCAGTCGGCGCCCTCGAACTCCTCCAGGTTGAAGATCTCGCCGTCGATCGAGGAGGAGTCGTCGACCACCACGAGCACCTCGGTCTGGGGGTTCAGATAGGTCCCGGGACGGACGAGCAGCTCGTCCAGGTCGATGCGACGTTCGGCCATTGCAGCGGTTTATATAACCCGATCGGGCGCCGTCACGCGCCGAGCTCGCTCAATTGCCGCTCCACCTCGGCCTCCACGTCGAGGGGCGGCTTGCCCTGGCGGGCGCGGCGCTCGTTGCGCGCCAGCACGAGCTGGCGCACCTCGTCGCGCAGGGCGGCGTCGCGCGGGGTGGAGGCCGGGCGGCTCAGCGCGGCCATCTCGGCGTCGATGTCCAGCGGCGCCTGCCCGCGGCGCTCGCGGCGGGCGGACTTCGCCTCCAGCAGCTGGCGCAGCTCCTCCTGGGCCTCGGCCCCCGCGGCGGCGCTGCCCGGCTTGGGCTGGGGGCGCACGTCGGGCTCGTCGAGGGCCAGCCCGCCCCTGCGGCCCAGGCCCTTGTAGATTCGCCGGTGCCCCAGAAGCTGATCACGGCGATGACGGCCCCCACCACGCAGATGAGGATCAGGACGGTTCCGAACTCCATCGGCCTAGAGTCTGACGGCATGTGGAAGCGGCTCCGTCGGCGGACCTTCGCGCCGAGCCGGCCCGCGCTCCACGACGACCAGATCGGGCTGCTCTCTTCGTGGTCGTCGCGCTGGGGGTGGGCCTCTTCTTCGCGCTCCGCGCGGTGCTCTGAGTGGTGGTCCGCGACGCCCACCTGGGCGATCTCGAGGCCGTGTTCGCGATCTACAACGAGCACGTGCTCCACGGCATCGCCACCTTCGACACCGAGCCCTCGTGGCCGGCCGCGACGACGCCTGGCTGACCGGGCGCGACCGGGCCCGCCACCCGGTGCTGGTCGCCGATGACGACGGGGTGGTGGCCGGCTGGGCGGCGCTCAGCCCCTGGTCCACCCGTGGGGCCTACGCCCGCACCGCGGAGGCCTCGGTCTACGTGGACGAGGGCCATCGCCGCGAGGGGATCGGCCGCCTGCTGTTGGAGGGCTGATCGAGCGGGGCCGGCCGGCCGGTCTCGGCGTCCTGGTGGGCCGCGTGGCCGAGGGCAACCCGGCCAGCGTCGCGCTGCTCGCTTCGCTCGGTTTCCGCAGCTTCGGCACCCAGCGGCGCTGCGGGGAGAAGCTGGGCCGGATCCTCGACGTCGAGCTGATGGACCTCCATCTCGACGGGGCCTGAGGCCCGCTGCTGGGGGTTGTCGCAGAAGGCGGTACCCTTCCCGGAGCAGACTTGACTGACGAATCAATCGGGCGGCCCGGCCGGCCCCCGCCTAACGAGGAGCAACTCCCTTGGTCGACTTCACCCTGACCGACGAGCAGAAGGACATCCGCGAGATGGCCCACGACTTCGCCACGAAGGAGATCCGTCCCGTGGCGTGGGACCACGACCGCGACGCGACCTGGCCCCAGGACATCGTGGAGAAGGCCTGGGAGGTGGGGCTCATGAACTCCCACATCCCGGAGGAGTACGGCGGTCCGGGCCTCGACTACCTCACCGGCTGCATCATCGAGGAGGAGCTCGGCTGGGGATGCTCCGGCATCGCGACCTCCCTGATGGCGAACGGCCTGGCCACCGCGCCGGTGCTCCTCGGGGGCTCGGACGAGACCAAGAAGGAGTTCCTCACGCCGCTGACCGAGGAGCCCAAGCTGGCCTCCTTCTGCCTGACCGAGCCGGACGCCGGCTCTGATGTCTCCGGCATGAAGACCACGGCCGTCAAGCAGGGCGACAAGTACGTCATCAACGGCTCGAAGTGCTTCATCACCAACGGCTCGCACGCCGACTGGTACACGGTCTACGCCAAGACCGACAAGGAGGCCGGCCACCGCGGCATCTCCGCCTTCGTGGTCCCGCGTGACGCCGGCGGCGTCGCCGTGGACAAGAAGGAGGACAAGCTCGGCCAGCGCGCCTCGGACACCGCGACGATCTCGTTCTCCGACGTCGAGATCCCCGCGGCCAACCTCCTCGGCGAGGAGAACAAGGGCTTCAAGCTCGCCATGGCCACGCTCGACCGCACCCGGCCCGGCGTCTCGGCCATGGCCGTGGGCATCGCGCAGGCCGCCTTCGAGTTCGCCACCGACTACTCCAAGGAGCGCGTGCAGTTCGGCGTGCCGATCGCCATGCACCAGGCGATCCAGTTCATGATCGCCGACATGGCGACCAAGATCGAGGCGGCCCGCCTGCTGGTTTGGCAGTCCGGCGTGCTGCTGGATCAGGGCAAGCGCAACACCCTGGCCTCCTCGCACGCCAAGCGCTTCGCCGCCGACTCCGCGATGGAGGTCACGGTCGACGCCGTGCAGGTCTACGGCGGCTACGGCTTCATCAAGGAGTACCCGGTCGAAAAGCTGATGCGCGACGCGAAGATCATGCAGCTCTACGAGGGCACCTCGCAGATCCAGCGCCTGGTCATCGCCCGCGAGACGCTGATGCCGCGCAAGGTGGAGGAGCCGGCCGCCGCGACGGCGTAGCGCCCTCGCAGAACCGTGCTGTGCCGAGGGGCCGCCGCGAGGCGGCCCCTCTGCGTGTCAGGCTTGGGACCGATGGCCCAGACCGGCAAGAGCCGCCGCCGCAGCGACGCCGTCCGCGAGGCGGTCGCCCAGGCCGGCGCCGTGCCCGAGGCGCCCTCGAAGGCGCCGAGGCGCGGAGGCGACCCGTTCACCGGCGGGCTCCGCCGGCGCGAGGTGCTGCCGCTGCTGGTGCTCCACTTCATCGCCGCGGAGGACTCCTACGGGAACCAGTTGATGGAGCGCATCGCCGACGTGACGGCGGGGGTCCTGTCGGTCAACCCCAACACGATGTACCCGCTGCTGCGCCGGCTGGAGCAGCAGGGCCTGATCAGCGGCCACTGGGAGCACCCCGAGCGGCGCACCCGCCGCCTGTACGCGATCACCGACGAGGGGCGGGAGGAGTACGCGCGCATCCGCGAGGAGGTCGAGCCCTTCCTCGACTCGGTGCAGCAGAGCATCGGCGCGATCAGGCGCGAGGTCTACGGGAAGTGAGCCGCACCGTCCGGGCGGCCGCGGTGGTCCCGCTGGTACCCGCGCAGGCCCGCGCGCTGTGGACCGACACCGGGCGCTGGGCCTCGTTCGTGGAGGGCTTCGGCCACGTGGCTGAGGTCCGCGGCGAGTGGCCCCAGCGGGGCGCCCAGGTGGTCTGGAGCTCGACACCCGGCGGGCGGGGGCGGGTGACCGAGAAGGTGGTCGACGACTCCGAGGCGCGCTTTGCCACCCGCATCAGCGAGGAGGCCATGCAGGGCGAGCAGAGTGCGGAGTTCGCCCTCGCCGAGGAAGGCGGGACGCGCGTGGACCTGCGCATCGACTACGAGCTGAGCAAGGGCGGGCCGCTTCAGGTCCTCTCCGACGCCCTGTTCATCCGCCGCGCGCTGCGCGACGCGCTGAAGCGGACCCTGCGCCGCTACGCCGTCGAGGCCGCCGAGGAAGCCGAGGCTCAGGCCGCGAGCTGACCGGTCAGGCCGAGCAGGCCCACGCGATCAACGCCTTCCTGGGGCGCTGACCCGCTCGGCGGCCAGCGAGACGAGGCTGCGGCCGGTCCGCAGCGCTCCCACCTGGAGGCCGAAGGCGCGCGTGAGCGGCTCGGCCCGCGCGGCGATGCCCTCGGGGCGCCGGCCGGCCGCGATCGGGCTGCGCAGCTCGTGCCACTTGCGAAACAGCTCGAACGACTCGTCGGGGCGCTCCAGGGCATAGGCGTGGCCCGCGCCGGGGACCAGCGCCAGCTCGGCGTCGGGGATCCGGGTGGCCAGCAGCTGCGAGTTGGCGAGCGGCGACAGCCGATCCTCCTCGCCGTGGAAGACCAGCGTCGGCGCCTGGATGCGGTGCAGGCGCGACACGGTGTCGTGGTAGACGCTCGCCCACCAGTGCCAGGCCACGCCGTGGGGCCGCGCCCGGTGGCGGAAGAAGTAGCCCAGCAGCTCGCGCACCCGTTCGGGGTGCTCGCGCCGGAAGCTCTCGGAGAACAGGGCGCCGGCGAGCCACGGCCGGCCCTCCTCGCGCAGGGCGGACACGGCGCCGAGCGCCACCGAGCCGAGCTCGCCGAAGGCGGGGCGGACCGCGCGAGGGCCGCCCGGGGTGGTGCACCCGAGCACCAGCCCGCGCACGCGGTCGGGGAACCGGATCGCCATCTCCTGGGCGACCATGCCGCCCATCGACACGCCCATAACGTGCGCGCTGTCCAGGCCGAGGTCGTCCAGGATGCGCACGGCGTCGGCGGCCAGCTCGGGGATCGACAGGGGGCGCAGGGGTGTGCGCGAGCGCCCGGCGCCGCGGTGGTCGTACAGGATGCACTCGAAGCGCGCCTCATAGGGCGCGAGCACGGGCTCGAAGACGGCCGCGCTGATCGCGAAGCCGCTGATGAGCAGGAGCGGCTCCCCCCGGCCCCTCCGCTCGTAGTAGACGCCGCCCGTCCGGGGCAGCCTTCTCAGGCCTCCACCTTCACGTACTCGCCCGGGGCGTCGCCGACCACCGGGTAGTCGGGCCGCGCGCCGGCTTCGGCCGGGGCATCGACCTCGTCGCCCGAGCGCTCGCCCAGCCATTCGGTCCAGTCCGGCCACCACGACCCCTCCTGGGTGGTCGCGTCGCGCAGCCAGCGCTCGGCCTCGGGCGGGTTCTCGCCGTTGACCTTGAAGTTGGCCTTGGCGTCACCGGGCGGGTTGACCATCGCCACCACGTGCCCGGAGGTGGAGAGCACGAACCGCGGGTCGGAGCCCAGCAGCTGGGTCGTGCGGTAGGCGTTCTCCCACGGCGAGATGTGGTCGGCGATCCCGGCCACGACGTACGAGTCCACCGTGACCTCCGACAGGTCCACCGGGCCCCCGAGAGCGTTCAGCGCGCCGGGCGAGGCGAGCGAGTTCTCGCGCGACATCTGGACGAAGTCGCGGTGCAGGCCGGCCGGCATGTTGGTCTGGTCGCTGTTCCAGTACAGGACGTCCCACGCGGGCGGGTCCTGGCCCAGGAGGTAGTTGTTGACCCAGTAGCCCCAGACCATGTCGTTGGGCCGCAGCCAGGCGAACAGGCCGGCGAGGCTGGAGCCGCTCAGGTAGCCGCGGCGGGCCGACTCGGCCATCGCGGCGCCCGCCCCGAGGTCGTCCATCAGCGCCGAAGCCTCGCCGGACTTCTCGGTGTCGAGGACGTTGACGCCCAGCGTCAGGCTCTCGAAGCGATCGCCGTCGTCCCTCGCGGCCACGATCGAGGACAGCGTCCCGCCGGCGCACAGACCCAGGACGTGCGCACGCTCCTGGCCCGTGATCGCCGACACCGCGTCGAGGGCCTCGACCACGGCCTCGAGGTAGGTGTCGAGGTTCCAGTCCGCCTGCTCTGAGCCCGGGTTGCGCCACGAGATGGTGAACGCCTGCTGCCCCTGCTGGACGGCCCACTCGAGCATGCTCTTGCCCGGCGCGAGGTCCACCACGTAGTACTTGTTGATCATCGGCGGGACGCAGAGGAGGGGCACCTCGCGCACCTTGTCGGTCTGCGGGTGGTACTGGATCAGCTCGAAGACGTCGGTCTTCAGCACCACCGAGCCCGGCGTCGCCGCCAGGTCCTCGCCGACCTCGAAGCCCGAGCTGTCCACCGAGCTGGGGAGGAACGGGGGCCGGATGTCGCTCGCCAGGTTGCGCATGCCCTTGAGGAAGTGCAGGCCGCCCGAGTCGACGGTCGCCTTGAGCACGGTGGGGTTCAGCAACGGGCTGTTGGCCGGGGCCAGCGCGTCGAGCACGTTCTCGGCGGAGAAGCGAACGCGGCGGTCCGAGCGCCAGTCCAGGTCGGCGTCGGAGATGACCCCGTCGACCGTCCGGCCGGCCGCCAGGTAGGCCTGCAGCAGCCGCCGGAAGGCGGGGTTGTTCTGCCACGCCTTGTCCTTGAAGCGCCGGTCGCCCTTCTCGGGCTCCAGCTCCGAGCGCCCGGCCGCGACCTTGCCCAGCTCAGCGGCCAGGCCCGCTCCGCGGCGCGCGAGCTTCTGCGGCTTGGTGGCGAGCTTGCCCGCGAGCTTGAGGCCGGCGACGCCGGGAAGCACGCGCCCCGGGCCCATCGCCACGTCCTCGAGGATCGCCTCGGCCGCGTCGCGCTCGCCGCTGCGCGGCCGGCGGTGCCGTTGCCGTTGGCCGAAGCCCGCTGTCCCTCCCGCTCCCTCGTTGCCATACCCGAAGGCTGCCCGCGCAAAACTCCGCCCTACACTCGCCCGCCATGGCTCGCTGGTGGGGCCGACATCACGCGGAGCTCCGCTGGCAGCTCGAGGCCGCGCGCCTGCTCGCCGACCCGGTCTTCTACGGGTCCGGCGTTCCCCGCGGCGACGGCCGCCCCGTCCTGCTCCTGCCCGGGTTCCTGGCGGGCGACTACTCGCTGCAGACGATGGCCGGCTGGCTGCAGCGCATGGGCTACGTGACGGGCACCGCGGGCTTCGTCACCAACTCCGACTGCTCGGAGCGGGCGATGGAGCGCGCCGAGCGCAGGCTGGGAGCTGCACGAGCGCCACGGGCGGCGGGTGGCCGTGATCGGCCACAGCCGCGGCGGCCACTTCGCCCGCGCGCTTGCCGCGCGCCGGCCCGATGCGGTCTCACACGCGGTGTCGATGGGCGGCGGGCTGAACCGCCAGCACGCCATCAGCGTCCCCACCCTGGCGGCGCTGGCGGTCGTGCGCCAGTACCACCGCCTGACCACCGACCGCATCGAGCGCCGGGGCTGCCTGACCGAGACCTGCGGCTGCGACTTCGTGCGCGACTACACCGCACCGTTCCCGGAGGACGTGCGGCTGACGAGCATCTACTCCAAGGAGGACGGGGTGGTGCGGTGGGAGTCGTGCGTCGTCGACTACGCCCACAACGTCGAGGTCACCGGCAGCCACGTGGGGCTGGCGTTCAACCGCAAGGTCTACCGGGCGCTGGGCAACGCGCTCACTGCGCCTGTGCAGTAGCCGGATGGGTCGATAGCCGACGCGCCGCAGAACGACCGGAAAGGCACGATTTGTTCGTTTACAAAGCCGCCGTAGTGGGCGCGGGGACCATGGGCGGCGAGATCGCCCAGGTGGTCGCCAGCGCCGGCGTGCCGGTGATCCTCAAGGACGTCGAGCAGAAGTTCGTCGACCAGGGCCTCGACAAGGCCCGCGAAGTCACCCAGGGCCAGCTCGGCGGCCTCGTCAAGAAGGAGAAGATCTCCCAGGAGCAGGCCGACGGCCAGCTCGAGGAGATCCTCGGCCGCATCGAGGGCACCACCTCCTACGACGGCTTCGGCTACGTCGACTTCGTGATCGAGGCCGTGCCCGAGCGGATGGAGATCAAGCAGGCCGTCTTCGCGGAGCTCGACGCGACCACGCCCGGCCACGCGATCCTCTCCTCGAACACCTCCTCGCTGTCCATCTCCGAGATGGCCGAGGCCACCACGCGGCCCGACCAGGTGGTGGGCTTCCACTTCTTCTACCCGGCGTCGGTGATGCGCCTGATCGAGGTGATCGAGGGCGACGAGACGGCGCCGGAGACCGCCCAGGCCGCCGCCAACTTCGCCCAGCAGATCCGCAAGACCGCCATTCGCTGCGACGAGGTCCCTGGCTTCGTGGTCAACCGCATCCTCAACTCCGCGGTGTCGGAGATCTGGAAGGTGACCGAGGAGGAGGGCCTTGACACCAAGGAGGTCGACAACATCGTCCAGGAGTCCAAGGCGGCGCCCATGGGGCCGTTCTTCCTCACCGACCTCCTGGGCCTCGACACCGTCCTACACGTGGCCGAGCACCTCAACGAGTCCTACGGCGACCGCTTCTACGTCTCCCAGCAGATGCAGGAGCTGGTGAGCGCCGGGAACCTCGGCCAGAAGACCGGAAAGGGTTTCTATGAGCACGGCGGCTGAGGGTCAGACGACCGACACGCTGGTCGAGCGCTTCTCGCTGAAGGCGCTCGTGGAGTCGTGCCTCGTCCTCGAGGAGGGCGCGGCGGCGGCCAAGGACATCGAGATCGGCATGATGATGGGCGCGGGCATCTTGCCGGGCCCGTTCGCCCGCGCGGACGAGCAGGGCCTCGACGACGTGCTCGAGGCGCTGGAGCGCGCGGAGTCGGAGTGGGGGCCGAACTTCACTCCGCCCGACGTGCTGCGCCGCCTGGTCGCACAGGGCCGGCTGGGCAAGAAGACCGGGCAGGGCTTCTTCCCCTACCCGCAGCCCGACCAGGGCCAGTCGCGCGAGGCCCTCCAGCTGGAGACCCGCGGCGACGTGGGGATCATCTGGCTGAACCGCCCGCCGACCAACGCGATCTCGCCCCAGCTGGTCGGGGAGCTCGGCGAGCTGTGGGCCGAGGTCGACGGCAAGCTGCGGGCCGTGGTGATCGCCTCGTCGAACATCTTCACCTTCTCCGCGGGGGCCGACCTCAAGGAGTTCACGAAGATGTCGCCCGACCAGGAGGGTCGCGAGCTGCTGGAGAGCACGCACGAGTTCATGCGTGCGATGGAGGAGTCGTCGACGGTGACCATCGCCGCGGTGAACTCGATCGCCTTCGGCGGCGGCTGCGAGCTGGCCATGGCGTGCGACTTCCGCGTCGCCGCGGAGTCGGCCTCCTTCGGCCAGCCGGAGATCAACCTGGGGCTCATCCCCGGCTTCGGCGGCACCCAGCGGCTGCCGCGGCTGGTGGGGGAGGGCAAGGCCCTCGAGATGAACCTCACCGGCGAGCCGATCGACGCCTACGAGGCGCTGCGCGCGGGGCTGGCCACGCGGGTGGTGCCCGACCACGAGCTGTTCGACATCTCGCTGTCGTGGGCACGCAAGCTCGCCGAGCAGCCCCCGCTGGCGATCTCGCGGATCAAGGCGGTGTCGATGGACGGCGAGCTGGGCGAGGGCCTGCGGCGCGAGGGCGAGGCCTTCGGCGAGGTGTTCGGATCCGAGGATGCGAAGGAAGGCATCGGGGCGTTCCTTGGGAAGCGCACGCCTCAGTTCAAGGGCCGCTGAGGAGGCTGTGCCGAGCCTCCGGTACTCGGCCGGCCAGCGCCCGGCCTGCGCTCCTCAGCTAGCCGAGCTCCTCCGCTCGGCCGAGTCGGCCGTGGTGCTCACCGGGGCGGGAGTCTCGGTCCCGTCGGGCATCCCCGACTTCCGCTCGCCGGGCACCGGCATGTGGGAGAAGGTCAACCCGATGGAGGTCGCGCACATCGACGCCTTCCGGCGCGATCCCGACCGCTTCTGGTCCTTCTACTCGCAACGCTTCACCAGCCTGCGCTACAAGGAGCCCAACGGCGCCCACCGGGCGGTCGCCGAGCTGGAGCGCCGCGGGCTGGTGCGCGGGGTGATCACCCAGAACATCGACCGCCTGCACCGGGCCGCCGGCAGCGAGCGGGTGGTGGAGGTGCACGGCTCGATCTCGCACAGCCTGTGCCTGGAGTGCGGCGGCCGCTTCGAGCTCGAGCGCGTGGTCGCGATGCTGGACGGCGCCGACGGCGCACCCGAGTGCCCGGCGTGCGTCTCGCCGCTCAAGCCCGACGTGGTGCTGTTCGGGGAGCTCCTGCCCGCCGAGGCGATGGCCGAGGCCCACGCGCTGGCCGCGGAGGCCGACCTGATGCTGTGCGTGGGCTCCTCGCTGGAGGTGCACCCGGTGGCCGGCCTGCCCGGCGTCACGCTGGCCTCTGGCGGCCGGCTGGCCGTCGTCACCCAGGGGCCGACGCCGTATGACTCCGACGCCGACGTCCGCCTGGACGGCGACGTCGTGGACGAACTGGACGCGGTCCTGACCGCGTTGTCGCGCTGAACGACAACCGCCGCCTCGCCTCCGGCCTGCTCGCCTCGGGCGCCGGCCTTGCCCTGATCGGCGCGGCCTGCGGCTCGTTCCTGATCATCGGGGTCGAGGTCGGGGCGCTGGCGCTGGTGACCGGGATCGTGCTGGCCGCGATACCGGTGCCGATCTACCTCGGCCTGGCCCTCCTGCTGGACCGGTACGAGCCCGAGCCCTTCACGCTGCTGGTGCTCACCTTCCTGTGGGGCGCCGGGGCGGCCACCGGCTTCGCGCTGATCGTCAACAGCACCGGGCAGGCGATCGTGAGCGGCACGTTCGGCTCGGACTTCGGCGAGCTGTTCGGCAGCACGATCTCCGCTCCCATCGTGGAGGAGACGGCCAAGGCCACCGCGCTGTTCGCGATCTACAAGTGGCGCCGGACAGAGCTGGACGGCGTGCTCGACGGCATCATCTACGCCGCGATGGTCGGTCTGGGCTTCGCCTTCACCGAGAACGTCCTCTACTACTCCAAGGCGCTCGCACAGGACGAGAACGTGCTGGCCGGGACCTTCTTCGCGCGCGGGATCCTGTCGCCCTTCGCCCACCCGCTGTTCACCGCCGTCACCGGTATCGGCTTCGGGCTCGCAGCGCGCTCGCGCTCCACTACCCGCGGCCTGTGGGTGCTGCTGGGGCTGCTCGGGGCGATCGTGCTCCACGCGGTGTGGAACAGCTCGGCCGGCGCCGCGCAGGGGGTCGGCTTCCTGGGCGTCTACGCGCTGATCATGTTCCCCACCTTCTCCGTCGTGCTGGTCCTGGCCATCGTCTCCCGTTCGCGTGAGGGCAGGGCCGTGCGGGAGCGTCTCGGCCCCGAGCTGGCCAGCGGCGTGCTGGGGCCCTACGACCTGGAGGCGCTCGGCTCCCTGGCGGGGCGCCGCCGGGCCATCCGCGCCGCCGGGCCGGCCCGCAGGGCGCGCAAGGACCTGTACCGCTCGGCGGTGGACCTCGCCTTCCTGCGCCGCCAGCTGGAGCGGGTGCCGGACCGCATGCGCGCGCGCGTCGCCCAGCAGGAGGCCAAGATGAGCCGGCGGGTGTGGGAGCTGTCCTGGCGGGCCGCCGGGCAGGTGCCGCCGCCGGGCTACTAGTCGTAAGAACCGGCGAGGTGGGCGAAGCGCGGGTTTGCTCCGCCCACCTCCCGGCCATTTATCCAGGCCCGTCCTGATCCGGGGCGGGCCCTGTGGGGAGGGTGCTTGGCCCTCCGTGCCCTTTGCCTGCCGCGACTCCTTCCGCGGTCGAGGCTGGTCACGGCGGCGTTCACGCCATCGATCTTGCTTGCGGGCGGTCCCATCTCCTATCTACCGCTGTCCAAGATCGCGGGGCGCGCGCTCGACCGTGTGTCGAATCGGTGACCGGGCCGGGTCAGCCGGCCAGGCGCAGGCGGCGCAGCGATGACTCCATGTGCCGCACCGCCTCGGAGACCGCACCCGCCGCGGTCTCGTCCAGTGGGCCCCGCAGCGCCGCTGAGGCCGCGGCGGCCACCGCCCCGCGGTCGGACTCCAGCTCGGCCCGCGGCCGGTCGGACAGCTCGGCCCCCGACTCCGCCAGCAGCGCCTCGAGGGCCACGCGCGCCTGCAACGCGGCCTCGCGCAGATGCCCGGCGTCCAGGTCCAGCCGGGCGCGCAGCACCAGGTCCTCGGCCACACCGGCCTCCTCACGGGCGCCGACCAGCGCCGCGAAGCGCTCCTCGGGGGCGGCCATCGAGCGCTTGACCTTCCGGCGCTCGTGCGGGGCCTCCCAGGCCTCGGCGAAGCGCCCGAAGGCCACGCTGTCGCCCTCGCCGTAGCCGAAGCGCAGGACCAGCGCCTGGCCCAGCGAGACCTCGCGCAGGTACGGGTCGCCGGCCGCCGCGCGCTGGGCCCGGACGGCGCGGTTGAGCCGCCGCAGCGCGTCGTCGGTCTCGGCCTGCCGGACGCTCTCGTCGCGCCGCACGGACTCCAGCCAGGCCCTGGCCTGCTCGTCGGACTCGAACGGCTCGGCGCGAATCACGGTGGCCCGCGCGGTGGGGACCGGCTCGGGCTCGGCCTCGGTGAGCGTCTTGCCGCGGCGGCGCTTCAGCCGGCGCCGCTCGGCCGCGCCGAGCGTGTCGAGCACGAGGACGCGCTCCGGATCGCCGTCGGGGTCGCTGCGCAGCAGGAAGCGGCCGTCGGGAGGCCCCAGCGCGAAGCCGAACTCCAGCTGGGTGGCGGCGAAGATGGAATGGTCCGGTGCCCGGCCGACCACCGCTCGGCCTCCGCTCCTCCCGGGCGGGCTACTCGCCGCGGTGGGCGGAGCTGGACCGCTTGCGCTTGGGCACCGGGATCGAGTACTTCGACGGGCTGGTGGGCACCACCGGGTTCTCGATCTTGCGCAGGCGGCTGAGCAGGTCGGACCACTGGCCGGGCTTGAGCACCTCAAGCGCCTGGCGGCCGGCCTTGCGGTTGTCGCCGAACAGCGGCCGGAAGCCGACGTGGATGTGGTCGTCGTGGTCGCCCATCGACACCGTGTTGCCGCCCATGTCGAGCAGCGAGATGATCTGGTCGGCCCGCATCGTGCCCTGCAGGCGCATCAGCCTGCGCACCGCGACCTCGGTGATCCCGCCCCGCTCCTGGTGGCCCAGGATCGGGATGCCGTTGATCTTGGCGATGTCGGTGGCGTTGCCCGAGGAGTGGTGGGAGACGTTGCCCGAAGAGGTGTAGAAGCCGTGGCCGCACTTCATCGAGGTGACCGTCGGGCGCAGGCCCGACTCGGCCAGGTACTCCAGCGTGGCCAGGATGCGGCGGTCGATCTGGCCCGAGCGCACGTCCTGGCGCCCGCAGGGGTAGATGTCGACCCGGTTGTCGGACAGCACGCGCTTCTCGAGCAGCGGCTTGGGCAGCAGCAGGACCTGGCCGATCGAGAACGAGCCCGCGTCGTCGCCGTAGAGGGCGTTCTTGCCCGAGGCGCGGTAGACCGCGGTGGCCTCCAGCAGCTTCCAGCCGTCGAGGATGGGCTTCGGGTCGATCCGCGGGGCGCCCTTGCCGGTCGGCCGGATCTGGAAGGACAGGTGCGAGCCCTTGCCGTTCTCGGGCTTGCCGATCCGGCCCAGCAGGGTGCCGCCGATCACCCGCGCGCCCTTGCGCAGCGGCTTCAGGCGGACGTCCTTGGCGTTGAGGCCGTAGGGGCGGGCGAAGTTCTTGTACTCCTCGAAGCCCTTGCCGCCGCGACGGGCCTCGGCGTCCAGCGTCTGCTCCAGGCCGCCGTTCTCACGCGCGCCCGGCATGTCGGGGTGGGCGAACAGCCGCTGCTTGACCGGGACCGACGCGCCGGTGTTCTTGGCGTTGCCGTCATCGTCGGCCACGCGCTTGGAGTCGTCGATGTCCTTGGCCCTGTCGGCGTTGGCCTTCGTGCGCGGCTTGTCGGACGAGTCGGCCTGGCGGCCCTGCGAGGCCGGCGCGGTGGGCTTGGGGTCCTTCGGGTCGTTGGCCTTCAGTGCCTTGGCCGAGGAGCCCTTGCTCTGGGCCTGGATGTCGTCCTTGGGCACGGGGTAGAAGCGCGAGACCGTGCCCAGGCCCGAGTAGGTGTAGGTGTTGCCGTAGACGTCCTGGAGCTGGATGTAGCGGCCCAGGCGCTCGGACTTGCCGACCTTCTTGATCTCGCCGTCGTTGACGGCGACCACCGGCGAGCCCTGGCGGGCGAAGACGTCGATCGAGCCGCGGTCGTCCTTGGAGGAGACCACGTTGGCGGCGTTCTGGCCCTTCTTCACCCGCTTGGAGGCCTCGCGCTCGGCCAGGTCGTCGGCGTAGCGCGCGTGTGCATATACGGGAAAGCGGCCCTCGGTCAGACCGGTGAGCGAGCCCACCAGGTCGGCGGGGACGCCGGTGATCAGCTTGGCCCGCAGCATCACCGAGTCGACGTACCAGCCGGCGTGGTTGTAGGCGAAGATCGCCCGGCGCAGGTCCTTCTCGCCGCCGGCGGCCTTCAGGTAGCGCGCGGCGGCGAAGATGGCGTCGACGGGGTTGTAGGGGTCCTTCTTGCCGTCCTTGTTGGCGTCGACGCCGTACATGCGCCACGAGGAGGGGATGAACTGCATCCAGCCCAGGGCGCCCGCGCTGGAGACGTTGAGGTTGCGCCCGTAGTCGGTCTCGATCTCGTTGATCGCGGCCAGCACCTCCCAGCGGATGCCGTACTGGATGCCGGCGGCCTGGTAGATCGGCAGCAGGAAGATCGGGACGCGGAACTTGCGGATGACGAAGTTGGGCACGCCGGTCGCCGTGGAGGGGCCGGGCAGGGCGTCGACGAAGCCGGGGTTCTGGGGAGTCGGCGACCCGTCGGGAGCGCGCATCGGGGTGCGGCGCGGACGGCGGGCGTGGCGGCGCGGAGTCTCAGCCTGGGATTGAGGGTCAGCTCCTCCGGTCAGGTCGGGGACGGACTTCTTCTTCTTGGACTTCTTCTTCTTGGGCTTCTTCTGCTCGCCCTTCGAGCTCTCCTGCTGTTCGCCCTGCTGGGAGCTGGGGTCCCCGGGGGCGGCCGGCTTCTGCTCAGGCGTGGTCTGCGAAGGCTCCTGCTCCGGCGCGGACGGAGTGCCCGGCGGGACGGGAACGCCGGGCAGCGCCATGTCTCCGATCGAGGTGCCGTCCGGGACGTCGACGGTGACCGGCACCACTTGGCCGGTGGCCAGCTTGACGTAAATGGTCCGCTTGACGGCGGAGGCGGGCAGTGTGAATGCCGCGAGGGCGCCCGCCGACAGAAGGGCCACGAGGGCCAAGATGGTTAGAACGCGCTTCTTCATCCCTGCTGGGTTCCAATCCTCCCCGGTAGAGAACCCGCGAGAGGCACTCTCGGACCGGCGCACACGGTACCAGTTCCGGTCGCCACGGATGGCAAGCTACTGAGGGTCTGGATGGGGTGCAAGGGGGAACCGAACGCGTCCATGCAAGGCACCTCTCCTCTATCGGCGCGGGAGCCTTGAAACTTCACCCCCTCATACCCAATTGATCGAGAGACGAGTCGGGCTGGGCCAAGCTCGACCTGGACTGGAGACTTAGGGTCCGGGGCTCGGCATCCGCCGTTGCTAGCCTGCCCGCGCGTGAGCGCCGACGAAGGGGTTTGTGGACCGCCTCTCCCGCCAGGGCGAGGAAGCCCTCGGCAAGATGGCCGAGGAGCTGGTGGCCAACCCGGTCGTGCACGCGGCGATTGCCCGCGCGTTCGACGCCCGCGACGCGGCCGTGGCCGCGCAGGAGGCGGCGATGGGGGCCCTGAACATCCCCTCGGCCGCCGACGTGGAGCGGGTCACCCGCCGCCTGCGCTCGGTCTCGCAGCGCATGGAGGGCATCGAGGACGCCCTCGACCGCCTCGAGGAGCGCCTGGCGAACGCCGCCGACCGGGTGGAGGACGACCGCCTCGGCTCCATCGAGGAGCGCCTCGACGAGGTGGCCCGCGACGTGGCCGCCGTCCGCGAGGCCGTGGTCTCGGAGGACGAGCCGGTCTCACGCCGCCAGGAGCGGCTGACCGTCGGCCGCGGCGAGTCCGGCTAAGAGCTCAGAGCAGCCAGGCCCAGCTCGCCCAGCTTCACCCCAAGGGCCTCGAGGCCCTCGTCGTCGAGGCGCTCGGCCCCATCGTCGCCCGGGACGTCGGTGACCGCCAGCGCGCAGGCCGCCGCGGCGCCCCGCAGCGCCGCCACCCCCAGCACGGCGGCCGCCTCCATCTCCACGACCGACGCGCCCCGGTCGCGCCAGCCCTCCTCCACGCCCTCGCGGGGCTCGAAGAACAGGTCGGTGGTCGCCGCGGTGACCACCCGCGCGCCCGCCGCCCGCGAGGGCCGAGGTCAGGCCGGGGTCGGCGGTCGACAGCGCCGACGGCGCCGAGCGCCCGGCTCGCGCCGTCCTCGGCCAGCGCCCGCTCGGCGGCCAGCAGCTCGCCCATCGCCGCCGAGCCGTCCAGCGCCCCGCAGGTGCCGATCCGGACCAGCCGGCGGGCGCCGAGCGCGATCAGCTCCTCGGTGACGATGGCCGCGCTCGCCCCGCCCATGCCCGTGGCCTGCACGGTCACCGGCTCGCCGTCGGGCGCCTGGCCGGTGTAGCCCCACAGGCCGCGCCGGTGGTTGAACATGATGGGCCGCTCGAGCAGGGCCTGGGCCACGAACAGCGCCCGGTGGGGGTCGCCCGGGAGCAGGACGCGCTCGGCGAGCTCGGCGGAGGGCCGCAGGTGCACGGCGCTGACGGGCCGGGGTGGCACCGCCGGTGCATACCATCTGCGCGTGGCCAAGCGGCGGACGACACCCAAGGAGCTGCCCGACGCCGTGCGCGAGGCGGTGGACCGCACGGTGCAGGCCACCCGCGGCTCGGCCGTGCAGACCCGCGACCGCGCCCAGGGCGCCGTGGACGACCTCGTCGACACCGTCGACGACCTGGTCAAGGAGGCCGAGGGCCGGATCACCCGCGGGCGGCGCGCCGCGGCGCGGGCGATAGACGACGTGCGCCCGGTGACCAACGAGGACATGCGCGAGCTCAAGGCCGAGCTGCGCAAGATCAGTCGCCGTCTCGACGCGATCGAGGAACGCCTTCCGGCGAAGCGGGCGGCCGCCAAGAAGGCCCCCGCGAAGCGCAAGCGCGCGCCGGCCAAGCCGAAAAGCAAGTAGGCGCCATGGCGGGCCGGCGGGTGCTGATCACGGGCGTCGGCAGCTACTTCGGGAGCGAGCTGGCGCGGCGGCTGGAGGCCGACGACGGCGTCGAGCACGTCGTCGGCCTGGACACGCGCCGCCCGCGCGGGCGGCTGAAGCGGACCGAGCTGATCGACGCCGACATCCGCGACCCGCGGATCGCGGCCCTCATCGCCCCCACGCGGCGTGGACACGGTGGTGCACGAGCAGATCGTGCGCCAGCCCGGGGCCCGGATGTCCGCCCGCACGATGCACGACGTGAACGTGATCGGAACGCTCCAGCTGCTGGCCGCCTGCGAGAAGGCCGACAGCGTCAGCACCTTCGTGGTCCGGGGGTCGGCCGGCATCTACGGCGCCGAGCCCAACGCCCCCCAGTTCTTCACCGAGGACATGGCGCGGCTGTTCCCTCTGCGCACCCGCTTCCAGCGCGACGTGGGGGAGATCGAGAACTACTTCCAGACCTTCGCCCGCCGCCACCCCGGCGTGACCTGCACGATGCTGCGCTACCAGCCGGCGCTGGGCTCGGGCCTGGACACGCAGTTCAGCCGCTACCTGACCATGCCGGTGGTGCCCACCCACCTCGGCTTCGACCCGCGGCTGCAGGTGGTGCACGCCGACGACGCGGTCGACGCCCTGGCGGCGGCGGTCCGCAACCCGGTGCACGGGCCGGTCAACGTGGCCGGCCCCGGGACCATCGGGCTCACGCGCGCGGTGCGGCTGGCGGGCCGTCCGACGCTCCCGCTGCTCAGCCCCGCCTTCGGGACGGTGACCGGCGCCGCCAAGCGGGTCGGCTTCCCCGGCCTGTCCGAGGACTTCAGCCGGCTGGTGCGCCACGGGCGCGCCGTCGATGTGACCCGCCTCGAGCAGGAGGTGGGCTTCAGCCCCCGCTACACGACCAGCATGGCGGTCGAGGACTGGGTGGAGCGCTCCCGGCAGGAGAAGGCGGCGGCGTGACCGAGCCTCCCGGGGTCGTCGGAGTCGGCCCGGCGCTCGGCGCGCTGAGGCTGGTCCGCGAGGGCCTGCGCCAGGGGCTGGACGCCCCGGAGGCGCTGGTGCGCGGCGCCGCGGTGCTGCCGAGGGATGCCCGCCGCGCGTTGGAGCGGGCGGCCCGCCGCCTCGACGGCGACTACCGCGAGGACGAGTGGGGCTTCGACGAGGAGTTCGCCGACCTCGTGCTGCCCTTCCTCGACTTCCTCTACGACCGCTGGTGGCGCGTCGAGACCGTCGGGGCGCTGAACGTGCCGGGGCACGGCCGCGCGCTGATGGTGGCCAACCACGCCGGCATCCTGCCCTGGGACGCGACGATGATCTCGATGGGGCTCCTGCGCGAGCACCCGCTGCCGCGCTATCCCCGTTTCCTCGTGCTCGACTGGGCCTTCAGCCTGCCCTGGGTCTCGGTCGCCATCCGCAAGGTGGGCGGCGTGGCGGCGTCGCCCTTCAACGCGCTGCGGCTGCTCGAGCAGGACCAGCTGGTCGCCGTGTTCCCGGAAGGGGTGAAGGGCACCGGCAAGCCCTACCGCGAGCGCTACCGGCTCCAGCGCTTCGGCCGGGGTGGGTTCGTGGAGATCGCGCTGCGCACCGGCGCGCCGATCGTCCCCGTGGCGGTGGTGGGGAGCGAGGAGATCTATCCCAAGCTGGGCGAGGCCCCGCCGCTCGCCCGCGCGATCGGCGCCCCGTTCTTCCCGCTCACCCCGCTGTTCCCGTGGCTGGGCCCGGCCGGGGTCATACCGCTGCCGAGCCGCTGGATGATCGAGTTCTGCGAGCCGATCCCCACCGCGCAGTACGGCCCCGACGCCGCCGACGACCGCTCGCTGGTGCTCGAGCTCTCCGAGCAGGTGCGCGACACGATCCAGGCCAAGCTGCTGGAGAACGTCGTGCGGCGGGGCCCCGCCTTCAGCTAAGGCGGCGGGACGCCGCCATGGACCTCAAACTTGCGGGCAGGATGCCCGCAGGGGCTATTTAACGTGCTGGCCGTCTCCCTCGCCCTGGGCTGCTCGGTCTGTTACGGGGTGTCGAACTTCCTCGGGCCGCAGCTGGCCAAGCGCCAGACCATCGTCGCGGTGCTGGTGCTGTCGCAGGTCGCGGCCCTGCTGGCCTGCCTGGCGTACGTGGTGGTGGACTTCGAGGCCCCGCTGCCGGCCGGCGAGGCCCTGGTCGCGGCGGTCGCGGGAGCGGGCAACGCGTTCGGGCTGATCGGCTTCTACCGCGCGGCGGAGCTGGGCCCGCTGGCCATCGTCGCGCCGATCGGGGCCACCGGGCGCGGCGGTGCCGGTGCTGTTCGGCCTGGCGGGCGGCGACGTGCTGAAGCCGTGGCAGGCGGCCGGGATCATGCTGGCGATGGCGGGCGCCGCCCTGGCCGCGCGCCAGGGCCCGAAGGAGGAGGCGCTCGACCGCCGCTACGCCGACCCGCGGGCCAGTGCGATCTGGGCGGCCGGCTCCGCGCTGGCCTTCGGCGTCTTCCTCACCGCGCTGCCCTCGGCGTCGGACAGCGGCCAGGCCTGGGCCCTGCTCGACGCCCGCCTCGCGCTGGTGGTGCTCCTGCTCGCCTGGGCGGGCAAGCGCATCGCCGAGGTGCCGCTCGGGCCGGCCGAGCTTCCTGCTGTCGGTGCCCGGGCTGCTGCTGGTGCTCGGCACGGCGCTGTACGCAACGGCGGCCGGGCTCGGCCAGCTGTCGCTCGTCTCGGTGCTTGGGCTCGCTGTTCCCGGTGGTGACCGTGGGCCTCGGCGTGGTGGTCCTCGGCGAGCGCCTGACGCGCGTCCAGGCCACCGGCGTGGCTGCCGCGCTGGCCGGGATCGTGCTGATCGCGGCCTAGGGGACCCCACCAAGGGTGGGGAAGAACGCACCCCGGGATGGGCGCGGACCACCCCTCGGCTGCCTGGTTGGAGACGCGGGTCGAATCGACACTCCTGATGTCGGATCAAACCACCACACAGGAGCCCCACAATGACCCGCACCGCCACCACCAAGCTCGTCGCCACCGCCCTCGCCGTCGCCTCGCTCGGCCTGACCGCAACCGCCCAGGCCGCACCGGGCGATGTCGATCCCGCCGCGCCGGCCGGTACCCCGGACACCGGGGCCCAGACCCAGGCCAACCAGGCCGGGACCCAGGCCCCGCAGTTGGGCGAGAACCCCAACCAGGGCCTCAACGCCGCTCAGCAGGAGGAGGAGATCGACTACAACTCCCCCGAGTACTTCAAGAGCGACGAGGCCAAGAAGCGGTTCGAGCGTTACTGCAACATGAAGGACGCCGAGCCCTCGCATTCGGACAAGAAGTTCTGCGAGGACTTCCGCAAGCACAACGGCACCACCACCACGACCACCACCTCCGGTCACGGCCGGCCTGACTACTGCAAGTACGTCAACGTCCGCTACGACCCGCGGTGCGACGAGTGGTACCCCAAGCCCCACCCGAAGCCCCACCCCTACCCGAACCCGCACAAGCCCGACGTACGAGAAGCCCCACTACAAGGAGACCACGCCGGTCTACAAGAAGGCCGAGGAGCCCAGCAAAGGCAGCCTCCCCTTCACCGGCCTGGAGATCTGGCAGCTCGGGCTGATCGGGATCGTGCTGGTCGGCGGAGGCATCGGCGCCCGCCGCCTGCTGGTCTCCTAGAGACCCAGCTCACATAGCCGCAGCGTCAGAGGGCGTCCCGCGAGGGGCGCCCTCTTCGCGTTCCGGCCTAGAAGTGCACTCCGCGCATCAGGTAGGCCATCGCGACGGCCTCGGTGGACATCTCGTCGTCGTCCTTCTTGCCGTCGCCCGCCTCCTCTTGCCCTCGCTCCTTCTTGCCCTTGGAGGCCTTGGAGTCGGGGAACAGGTTGTAGGCGGTGTTGAGCACCGCGTCGACGGTCTTCGGGGAGACCGAGTACAGGACCTCGCCGAACGTGCCCAGCCGCGAGGCCTTGCGCTTGGGCTTGTCGATCAGCGTGTCGCAGATCATCAGCGCGGCCTCGTCGGGCGACAGGGTGGGGAACGCCTTGTACATGTCGGTGGGCGCGATCATCGGCGTGCGCACCAGCGGCATGTACACGGTGCTGAACTTCACGTTGTCGCCCACGCACTCCGGCGCCACGCAGCGCGAGAAGGCGTCCAGCGCGGCCTTCGAGGCGACGTAGGCCGAGAAGCGCGGCGTGTTGGTCTGCACGCCGATCGACGAGACGTTGATGATGTGGCCGTCCTTGCGCTCGCGCATGCCGGGCAGGAAGGCCAGGATCAGCTTCAGCGCGCCGTAGTAGTTGAGCTGCATCGTGCGCTCGTAGTCGTGGAAGCGGTCGTAGGAGCGCGCCACCGAGCGCCGGATCGAGCGGCCGGCGTTGTTGATCAGGATGTCCACGCCGCCGTGCTCGGAGATGACCTCCTGGGCCATCCGCTCGAGATCGTCGGTGTCGGACAGGTCGGCCGGGTGCACGTGGGCGGTGCCGCCGCGCTCGCGCACCTGCTCGGCCACCTCGTCGAGCTTCTCGCGCGTGCGTGAGACCAGGATCACCTGGCCGCCGGCCTCGCCGACCTTCAGCGCCACCTCCAGGCCGATCCCGCTGGAGGCCCCGGTGATCATCACCCGCTTGTCCTTGACCGAGCTGGCCAGCGAGCGCTCGCGGAACAGCGCGGGGTCGAGGTTGCGCTCCCAGTAGTCCCACAGCACGGCCGCGTAGGTGTCCAGCGGCGGAGCGGCGATCCCCGTCCCCTCGAGCGCCCGCTTGGTGTCGCGGCTGTCGAAGGTGCAGAAGAAGTCGCGGTTCTCCATCGCGTCGGGCGGGATGCCGAGGTCGCGCAGCGTCGTCTCGCGGATCCGCTTGACGGTGGGCAGCGCCTTGAGGCCGGCGCGCACCTGCTTGGGGATCGCGTTGGTGACGTTGGGGTCCACGCGCATGGCGAACTGCGGCGCGTGGGCGGCCTTGGCGAACGTGTTGAGCGTCTCGCCGACGGTCTGGGCCTCGGAGTTGACCAGGTGGAAGGTGTCGCCCGGCAGCTCGTCATCGGAGAGGTGGGCGATGTGGTCCATCGCCTGGGCGACGAAGTCCACCGGCACGATGTTGGTCTGGCCGCCCTCGGGTCCGGCCAGCGGGAACCACGCCGGCAGCGCGTGGCGCAGGCGCTTGATCAGCCCGAAGAAGTAGTAGGGGCCGTCGATCTTGTCCATCTCGCCGGTCTCCGAGTCGCCGACGACGATCCCCGGGCGGAAGATGAGGGTCTTGGGCTGGGCCTCGCGGCGGACCAGCTTCTCCGAGTCGTACTTGGACTCGTGGTAGGCGTGAGGGAGCTTCTGGTCCTCGTCGAACATGTCCTCCTGGAACACGCCCTTGTAGTCGCCGGCGACGGCGATCGACGAGGTGTGGTGGAAGCGGCCGACGTCGTGGGAGTTGACGAACTCGACCACGTGACGTGTGCCCTCGACGTTGGCCTTGATCATCGTCTCCGGGTCCGCGGCGACGTCGTAGATCGCCGCCAGGTGGAAGAAGTGGTCGACCTTCTCGTCGAACCCCTCCACCCCGAGGCCCTGCTTGGACATGTCCCCGGAGACGGGCACGATCCGGTCGCCGGCGTCCAGCTGCTCGATCAGCGCGTCGACCTTGCCACGCGAGCCCTCGCGCACCAACACGTAGATGGTCCCGTCGCGCTTCAGCAGCTCCTTGACCAGGTGGCGGCCGACGAAGCCCGTGGCGCCCGTTACGAAGTAGTTCAAGTCCCCTCCACTCGCTCTCTCAGGGCCGCGATACTACGCCCGGATGCCCGAAGACCGCCTGACCCTGGCCGAGGCGGCCCGCGAGGTTGGCGTCTCGGCTCCGACGCTCAAACGCTGGGCCGAGTCCGGCGTCATCCCGGAGCTGAAGGACGGCCAGGGGGGCTGGGGCCCGGCCGCGGTGTCGCACGCCCGGATCGTCCACCGGCTGCGCGAGCGCGGCCACTCGCTCAAGAGCATCCGCGCCGCCAGCGAGCAGGGCCGGCTGGCCTACGGCTTCATCGAGGATGCCTTTCCCGACCGCAAGGGCCCCTACTCGCTCAAGGACGCCGCCAAGGCCACCGGGCTCGAGACGTCGCTGATCGAGCGCTTCTGGAGCGCCTGCGGGCTGCCGGCCGCCGCCTTGGACTCCCTCACCGACGAGGACATCAAGGCGCTCGAGTACGTGGCCTCGGTGCTCGCCTCCGGCTTCCCGCTGGTGGCCTTCCTCCAGCTCTCGCGTGTGTACGGGCAGACCCTGTCGCAGATCGCCGACTCCGAGGTGCGCCTGTTCCACATCTACGTGCACGAGCCGCTGATGCGCGAGGGCGCCCCCGGCCTGCAGATGGCCGAGGAGATGGAGACGCTCGCGGGCGACCTGCTGCCGCTGGCGTCGCCGATCATGGACTACGTCCACCAGCGCTTCCTCCAGCACTATGTCGAGCAGGACGTGGTTGGGCACATGGAGATCGACATGGAGGAGGGCGACGACCTGGGCCGGGTCCGGGTGGCGATCGCCTTCTGCGACCTCGCCGGCTACACGCGCTTCACCGAGGAGGAGGGCGAGGAGGAGGCCCTGTCCACCGTGGAGCGCTTCGTCGACGGCGTGCAGGAGACCCTGCCCGAGACGGCCCGGGTGGTGAAGACCATCGGCGACGCCGTGATGCTCGTGGGCCAGGACCTCGGCGCCCTGGTGGACTGGGCGGTGGGCTTCGTGAAGCTGTTCGACGAGCGCCCCGAGCCGCGCATCGGGATCCACTACGGCCCCACGCTCTACCGCGACGGCGACTACTTCGGGCGCGAGGTCAACCTGGCCTCGCGGGTGGTGGCCCGCGCTCGCGCCGGGGAGGTCCTGGTCACGGACTTCGTGGTCGACCAGGTCGAGGACACCGAGCACCTGGCCTTCGAGGGCATCGGGACCGTGAAGCTGAAGGGCTTCGACGAGCCGCGCACCCTCTGCCGCGCTGTTCCCGCGCACGACGAGTGATGGAGCGCCCCGCTCGAGGCAGCGCGCGCCTCGGGCCTCGTGGCCGAGGGGCGCCCGCTGCTGGTCATGCTCTCCGGCGGCGGCGACTCGGTCTGCCTGCTCGACGTCTGCGTTCGGCTCGGCGCCCGGGTGAGCGCCCTGCACGTCAACCACGGCCTGCGCGAGGGCGCCGCCGACGACGAGCGCTTCTGCCGCGAGCTGTGCGAGCGGCTGGCGGTCCCCTTGGTGGTCGAGGCGGTCTCGCTGCCGGAGGAGGGCAACCTGCAGGCCGCGGCCCGCGACGCGCGTTACGCCGCCGCCGAGCGTCACGCCGAGGGCGACTACGCCGCAGCCCACACTGCCAGCGACCAGGCCGAGACGGTCCTCTACCGGCTGGCCACCTCGCCGGGGCGGCGGGCGCTGCTGGGGATGGAGCCCCGCCGGGGCCGGCTGGTGCGCCCGCTGCTGGAGGTCAGCCGCGAGGAGGTGCGCGAGTACCTGCGCTCGAAGGGGCTGGCATGGCGCGAGGACCCCTCCAACGCCGACCCCCGCTTCGCGCGCTCGCGCGCCCGCACCGAGCTGGTGCCCGCCCTCCGCTCCCTGGGCCCCGCCGCGGAGCGCAACGTGGCGGAGACCGCGCTGATGCTGCGCGAGGAGGCCGAGGTGCTCGACGCCGCGGCCGCCGAGGCGCTCGCCGGCCTGGGCGGCGGCCCGGCGGTGGAGCTGTCGCGCCTGAGGGAGCTCGAGCCGGCGCTCGCGCGCCTGGTGCTGCGGCGCCTGGCCGGCGACGCCCCCCTGTCGCGAGCCGAGGTCGACCGTCTGCTGACGCTGGGCGACGCGGGGGGAACGCGCTCCCTCGACCTGGGCGGCGGCCTGCGCGCGGTGAGCGAATACGGGGTGCTTCGTTTCACGCACGCGCGCGAGGGAGAGCCGCCGCCGGCCGCCGATCTGGCCGTGCCGGGCAGCGCCCGCTTCGGCGACTGGGAGGTCGAGGCCTCGCTGGAGGCGCCGGGGGAGGTGTCGGTGCGCTCGGCGCCCCGCTTCACGGTGCGCGCCTGGCAGGAGGGCGACCGCATGCGCCCGGTGGGGCTGGGCGGAACCAAGACGCTGCAGGACCTGTTCACCGACCGCAAGGTGCCCCGCGCCCTGCGGCGCGCGCTGCCCGTGGTGTGCGCGGGGGATGAGGTGGTGTGGGTGGCCGGCGTGGCGCTCGACGAGGGCTGGGCCTCCGAGGACGGGCCGGTCGGTCTGTCGGCGCGACAAGTAGCGTGAGCGCGGTGGCGGCCGTCGGAGAGGTGCTGGTACAGAGCGACGAGCTCGCCCACCGCGTCCGGCAGCTCGGCGTGCAGATCTCCGAGGATTACGAAGGGCGTGACCTGCTGCTCGTCGGCGTGCTGAAGGGGGCCTTCCTGTTCCTCTCCGACCTGATGCGGGCGCTCACCGTGCCCTGCGAGGTCGACTTCATGGCGGTCGCCTCGTACGGCGACTCGACCTCCACCAGCGGCGTGGTTCGCATCCTCAAGGACCTCGACGCCTCGATCCAGGGCCGCGAGGTGCTGATCGTGGAGGACATCGTGGACTCGGGCCTGACGCTCAACTACCTGCTGCGCACCCTCCAGGCGCGCGACCCCAAGTCGGTCGAGGTGTGCGCGCTGTTGACCAAGCCCGAGCGGCGCAAGGTGGACCTGCCGATCCGCTACACCGGCTTCGAGATCCCGGACCGCTTCGCGATCGGATACGGCTTGGACCATGCCGAGCGCTTCCGAGAACTCCCGTATGTGGCGGTCCTGGACGACGCCTGAGAGCGGAAAAGCGGCCCCTACCCCACTGCTACGCTCATGTTTCACCCTCTGGCCTGGCCAGGCAGGGCACTCATGAGCCGATTCTTCAAGAGCGCAGCCTTCCCCATCCTGATCGTGGTGGTGCTCGCGTTCTTCGCTCAGAAGCTGATCTCGCCGGGTCAGCGGGAGAAGGTGCCGACCTTCAGCGACTTCCAGCAGCAGGTCCAGAAGGGCGACGTCCGGTCGGTCACGCTCAACACGAAGAACAACGAGATCGACGTCGTGACGAAGGGGAACCGCAAGTACCAGACGGCCTACCCCGACAACACCGAGCAGTTCCTCCTCAACTCGCTGCGCGAGGAGAGCGTGCCGGTCGACGTCAAGGCCAAGGGCGGCGGGGGGATCGTCAGTGCCCTCATCTACATCGTGCCCTTTGTCCTGTTCCTGTTCTTCTGGCTGTTCATCCTCAATCAGATGCAGGGAGGCGGGTCGAAGGTCATGTCCTTCGGCAAATCGCGCGCGAAGCGAATGTCCGTGGACGCGCCGAAGATCACCTTCCGCGACGTGGCCGGGGTGGACGAGGCCGTCGAGGAGCTCCACGAGATCAAGGAGTTCCTGGAGAACCCGAAGAAGTTCCAGTCGCTGGGCGCGCGCATTCCCAAGGGAGTGCTGCTGTACGGCCCGCCGGGCACCGGCAAGACGCTGCTGGCCCGCGCCGTGGCCGGCGAGGCGGGCGTGCCCTTCTTCTCCATCTCGGGCTCGGACTTCGTCGAGATGTTCGTGGGCGTCGGTGCCTCGCGCGTGCGTGACCTGTTCGAGCAGGCCAAGCAGAACTCGCCCTGCATCATCTTCATGGACGAGATCGACGCCGTCGGCCGCCACCGCGGCGCCGGCCTGGGCGGCGGCCACGACGAGCGCGAGCAGACGCTGAACCAGCTCCTGGTGGAGATGGACGGCTTTGAGATGAAGGACAACATCATCCTCATCGCGGCCACCAACCGCCCGGACATCCTCGACCCCGCGCTGCTGCGCCCGGGCCGCTTCGACCGCCAGATCGTGGTCGACCGCCCCGACCGCAAGGGCCGCGCCAAGATCCTCGAGGTCCACACCCGCGGCAAGCCGCTGGCCAGCCACATCGACCTCGACAACCTCGCCGCCCAGACCCCCGGGTTCACGGGCGCCGACCTCCAGAACCTGGTCAACGAGGCCGCGCTGCTGGCCGCCCGCACGGGCAAGCGCGAGATCGACCACGTGCAGCTGGAGGAGGGGATCATGCGCGTGATCGCGGGCCCCGAGAAGAAGACCCGCGTGATGAGCGAGAAGGAGCGCCGCATCACGGCCTACCACGAGATGGGCCACGCGCTGGTCGCCCACTTCCTCGAGAACACCGACCCGGTGCACAAGATCAGCGTCATCGCCCGCGGGCAGGCGCTGGGCTACACGATCTCGCTGCCCTCAGAGGACAAGTTCCTCACCACGCGCGCGGAGCTGCAGGACACGATGGCCATGACCCTGGGCGGCCGCGCCGCCGAGGAGCTCGTGTTCTCCGAGGTCACGACGGGCGCGTCCAACGACCTGGAGAAGGTGACCGCGACCGCCAAGCAGATGGTGATGCGCTTCGGCATGTCCGAGCGCCTCGGGCCACGCGTGTTCGGCCACGACCACGGGCAGCCGTTCCTGGGCCGCGAGTTCTCCTCCGAGCCCGACTACTCCGACGACGTGGCGCGCGAGATCGACGACGAGATCCGCCGCGTGGTCGAGGACGCCCACCAGACCGCGCGCTCCCTGCTGGAGAGCCAGCGCCACAACCTGGACGTGACCTCCGAGATCCTGCTCCGCCGCGAGACGATCGAGCGCGAGGAGTTCATCAAGCTGCTCGAGGGCCAGACCGAGCTCGAGGTCTTCGGGCCCGACGAGCCCGTGCGTCCCCAGCAGCCGCCCCCGGCGGCCCCGGAGTCACCGGCCGGCCAACCGGAGCGCAAGCCCCGGCCGCTGCCCCGTCCCGGCTTCGCCGGTGGAGGGGCGTCGGACATGCGCGGCTCGCTGGACGCGCCCGAGAAGCCCTAGCCCCCGCCGCCCGCCCCGAGGGACGTCCCTGGCCGGGGCCGACGAGCGTTCCCGGTCTGGAGAATTCGTCAGCGCGCTGAGGGTTTTCTTGGAGGGGTGCCCGCCGTCCGCGCCCGCTGCAGGAGCGGGAGGGCCGGCGGCGAAAGTATCTGGGAGGAGAATGGCGGTTGGGCGAGAAAGCGCGCCGGGTTTCGTTGTCCCCAATTTGGGGAAACACCGCTCAGGGCATCCTCCACCTTCGGGCAGGAGGCGCCTGACAAACGATGGACGGAGCCGTCGTCTCTGGCCGGGTCGATTCACGACGTCCTACTCAACGGATCATGAGGAGGACGATGCACCCTGTTCGTAGTCAGCTCACGTCCGAACGCGCGAACGCGCTCGAGCCGCAGGTGCGCGCCCGGGCGGAGCAGATGAAGCCGCGCGGCACGCCACTCGGGATCTGCCGCATCTGCACGAAGGTCGTGTACGGGAGCGACAAGCTCGTCCTCACCGCGGGCTCGCCGCTGCACGACGGCTGCCTGCACCCCCAGAGCGTGCCGCAGTCCTAGGCGGCCGCGGCCGCCGCTCAGACGGGCGCGGTCTCCGGGTGGATCGGCCCGCTGGTCCGGGCCAGGCTCTCGCCCGCGCGTCCGGTGCGCACCGCGATCACCTCGGCAAGGATCGACACGACGGTCTCCGGCGGGGTCCGAGCGCCGATGTCCAGCCCGCAGGGAGCCTGGATCCGGGCGATGGCCTCCTGGTCGAGCCCCGCGGCCTGGAGCCGCTCCACTCGCCGGGCCTGGGTCTGACGGCTGCCCAGCGCCCCGACGTATCCCGCGCCGGTGGCCAGCGCGCCGATCAGCGCCGGCTCGTCGAACTTCGCGTCGTGGGTGAACACGAGGACCACGTCGCGCGGACCCAGCTCCTGGCCGGCCAGGTAGCGGTCGGGCCAGTCCACGACAACCTCGGCCGAGCGTGAGAAGCGCGGGCTGCTGACGAAGGGCTCGCGGGCGTCGCAGATCGTGACCCGGTAGCCGATCTCGCTCGCCACCTTGGCCATCTCGGCCGAGAAGTCGATCGCTCCGAAGATGATCATGCGCGGCTGTGTGGCGAAGGCCTGGATGTAGACGACGAGCTCGGAGCCCATCACCTCGCCTCCGGCCCCGTAGCGGCGGATGCGCGAGATGCCCTCGTCGAGCTGGCCCCGGGCGTCGCGCTCGACGGAGTGGTCCAGCAGGTCCGTGCCCCCCAGGCCGCCCACCACGCCGTCGCCCAGGATCGCCATCGTGGTCCCCGCGCACGGGCCCTCGAGCATCGTGGCCAGTGCGACCGGCTCGTCGGCGTCGCGCCGCGCGGGCCACCGCATCCAGCACCTCGACGGCGTCGGAGCCGTGCTCGTGCAGGAACACCCGAACGGTTCCGCCGCACATCAGCCCGACGTCGGCGGCCTCCTCGTCGGTGACGCCGTAGGTGACGACCCGGGGGTCCTCGCCGCCGAGGATCCGCCCGGCCTCCTCGACCAGTGCGCCCTCCACGCAGCCGCCGGTGACCGACCCCTCGATGTTGGTGCGGTCGTCGATCAGCATCTGCGCCCCCGGGTCCAGCGGGGCGGAGCCGATCCGCTCGACGAGGGTGGCGCTGACGACCCGCCTGCCGTCGCGCAGCCAGTCCGCCGCGATGCTCTCGGTGCTCGGCAGGGTGGTCATGTCTCTCCTCCATCGCCAGAATAGACAGCGGTCGCAACACGGAGGAGGAGCGCATGTCGGAGAAGCCGAGCGAGCAGCGCGGCGGCACCACGCCGGATGAGGCCGAGGCGCGCGAGAAGGGCGAGTGGGGCGCGACCGCGGACGAGGGCGTCGTCCCTCCGGACCTGGGCGGGTCGGATGCGCCGCGGGAGAAGCTGCCCGACGATCCCGAGCTGGAGAGCTCGGTGCTGGGTCGCACGACGGGCTCGGACGAGCCCGCCACCGAGGCCGGGATCGACCCGAGCGGTGGCGACGAGGCCGACGCCACGAGGGACGGCGGGCCCGACCTGCCGGAGGGCGCCGAGCCCGACACCAAGGATGCCGGCGCCGCGCCGCGCAAGCCCGACGCCGACTCCGCTTGACCCTGGACAGCCTCCTAACGTCGGATTAGTCTGCGACCAATGGCTGGCTGGGACGTAGGCCTGGTGCTCGGAGTGGTCGTGATCCTCGTCGCGGCGGCCATCGTGATCGTCGTCGTCGCGCTCGCGATGCGGATCTCGCGCCAAGCCCGAGAGGCCGAGCAGGGCGTCGAACAGGTCCGCCGCCAGACCGACGAGCTGCACGGCGTCGGACGCATCAACGACTCCGGCGTGCGGGTCCTCCACGCGGCGCGCGCGCTGCGAAAGGTGGCTGTAGGCAGGTGACGGTGCTGGCGGCGTCGAGCGAGACCTACCGGGCGCTCACGCTGTCCATCGGAGTCGCCGCGGCGGTCATCGTCGCGGTCCTGCTCGTGATGCTGCTGGTGCACATCTCGCGCATCCAGCGCTCGGTGCGGAGCCTGCTGGACATCGCCGGCAAGGTCGCGGGCAACACCGAGAACATCCCGCAGCTGCAGGCCACGGCGCCCGTCCTCGCCGAGATCGTCGACGAGGCGGTGGTCCAGGACGGCTACATGAACGCGCTCACCGACGGTTTCGGCAAGACGTGAGCAACGACACCTTCATCGTGCTCTGCGTGATCCTCGCCGTGGTCGTGGTGGCCGTGCTCGCGGTCGCGCTGATCCTGGCCTGGCGCGGGTTGACCGAGATCTCCGAGGGGCTCGCCACCCTCGAGTCCGCTCTGGACGGGGTCGAGTCCCAGCACCTGCGCCCCCTCGAGGGCGCGGTCAAGGCGATCAACGCCCAGTTCGACGTGATCCTCGGGGCCCTGCCGGAGATCGCGCGCAAGGCGGCGATCGTCGCGGAGAGGAGGCCGCGGTGACCCTGCTGTGGATCGGCGACGCCGTGCTGCTCCTGGTGATCCTTCCCGTGGTCGTGCTGTTGCTGCGCAACGTGCTGAACGCCGCGCGGAGCATCGTTCCCTCCGTGGAGGGCATCTCCCGCGTGGCCGCGGCCGGCTCCAAGGACCTCGACGCCGCGCCCCTGCTGCTCACCACCGAGGAGCAGGTCAAGCAGACGGTGGCGGGCCTGGGCAACTACGGCGGCTCGCTGGACGTGATCCTCGACGACGCGGACGAGCGATGACCGCCGCCGGGGCCGTCCTCATCGTCGCGGTCGTCCTGATCGTGCTGGCGCTCGTGTACTACCTCGTCTCGACGATCGTCGCGCTGCGGAAGATCAGCGACGGCCTCGACGACGTCATCCGGGGCGTGAACGAGCTGGTCGAGAAGAGCGAGCCGGTCAACGGCATCGTCACGTCCATCAACGGCCAGCTCGACGCCGGCGTGAACCTGCTCGAGGGGCTGCTGGTCAAGAAGGCCGGCCTCCAGGACGCCATGGGCCTGGTCGAGAGCGTCTACCCGGGCGCGGCCGCCGCGGGCCTGCGCGACTTCCCCGAGAGCACGGAGGTGGAGCCACCGCGGATCGGCGAGGTCTACACGCGGGGCACGCTCACGCTCGCGCGCCTGGGCCGCGAGGCGCCGATCGCGGCCGCCAGCCCCGGCGCCGGGGTGCTGAGGGACGTGGAAGGCCGCAGCCTGGCCGCGCGGCAGTTGTACCCGTCCGTCCGCCACGAGAGCCCCGAGCGGCTCCCGGGGTCGCCGGTCATCGGCTCCGACGCTCCCGTCCAATACGAACAGCGCGACGACATCGGCGCCCCGCGCAAGCGGCTCCCGAGTCGCTCCTGAGCCGAAGGGGACCGAGTGCAGACCCCGGCGCCATTCGAGTACGAGCGGGCGACCAGCGTGGAGGGCGCGATCGCCGCGCTCGAGCGCCACGGCCCGGAGGCACGGCTGATCGCCGGCGGCCACAGCCTGCTGCCGATGATGAAGCTGCGGCTGGCGACGCCCGAGCACCTGATCGACATCAACGAGCTCGCCGAGCTCGACTACATCCGCGAGACGGACGGCGAGATCCGGATAGGGGCGATGACTCGCCACGCCGACCTCCTGAGGTCCGAGCTGCTGGGGCGGTACTTCGGGGTCTTCCACGACGCGGAGGACGTGATCGCCGACCCCGTGGTGCGCAACCGCGGCACGATCGGCGGCTCGCTGTGCCAGGCCGACGCCGCCGAGGATCTCTCGGCGGCGTGCTCGGCGGCGAAGGCGCGGGTGGTCATCCGCGGCGGCGGCGGCGAGCGCGTGGTGGGCATGGAGGACTTCCACGTCGGCCCGTTCACGACCGCGGTGGGTGCCGGCGAGATGCTCACCGAGGTCCGCCTGCCTGTTCGCCCGGGCGCGGGCAGCGCGCACGAGAAGGTCGAGCGCCGCGCGGGCGACTGGGCCATCGCCGCCGCCTCCGCCGCGGTGTGGATCGACGGCGGCAGGATCGCCGACGCGGGGGTGGCGCTCAGCGCGGTGGGGATGACCACTATCCACCTGACCCGGGCCGAGGAGCTTCTGCGGGACCAGCCGCCGTCGGAGGAGCTGTTTGCACAGGCGGGCGAGATCGCGTCCGAGGACTGCTCGCCCGCCGCCGACGGCCGCGGCCCGGTCGACTACAAGCGCCACCTTGCCGGCGTGCTCACCCAACGCGCGCTGCGCCGCTCGGCTGCGCGCGCTCTGCAACAGGAGGCCTGAACTTGAACGTTTCGATGACGGTGAACGGCGAGCCGGTCTCAGCGGACATCGAGCCGCGCCAGCTGCTCGTGCACTTCATCCGCGAGACGCTGGGCAAGACGGGCACCCACTGGGGCTGCGACACCTCCAACTGCGGTGCCTGCGTGGTGCTGATGGACGGCAAGCCGGTCAAGTCGTGCACCGTGCTCGCCGCGATGTGCGACGGCCACGAGATCCGGACGGTGGAGGGGCTGCAGACCAACGGCCGGCTCGACCCGGTCCAGGAGGGCTTCCACGAGCACCACGCGCTGCAGTGCGGCTTCTGCACGCCGGGGATGCTGATGACCGGGCGGGCGCTGCTGGACGAGAACCCCGATCCGACCGAGGAGGAGATCCGCACCGCGATCTCCGGCGCCATATGCCGCTGCACCGGCTACAAGAACATCGTCGCGGCCATCCGCTGGGCCGCCGAGCACCAGGCCGACGCGACGCGGGAGGTCTGAGCATGTCCGTGACCGAGGAGAACCTTCCCAGCCCCTCGACCGAGCGCCCGATCGGGTTCGGCCGGCTCAAGCGCAAGGAGGACCCGCGCTTCATCCGCGGCGAGGGCACCTACCTCGACGACATCCGGCTGCCGGGGATGGTGCACGGCGCTGTCCTGCGCAGCCCCTTCGCCCACGCCAAGATCGTCTCGATCGACACCTCCCGGGCGCTCGAGCATCCCAACGTCGCGGCCGTTGTCACGGCCAAGGACCTCGAGACGCTGGGCCTGGCCTGGATGCCCACGATCTCCTACGACACCCAGGCCGTGCTGGCGGGCGACAAGGTCCGCTTCCAGGGCCAGGAGGTCGCGTTCGTGATCGCGACCGACGAGTACTCGGCCAACGACGCCCTGTCGCTGATCGACGTGGAGTACGAGCCGTTGCCGGCCGTGGTCAACGCGCGCAAGGCGCTCGACCCCGACGCGCCGCTGATCCGCGACGACAAGGCCGGCCAGCGCGACAACCTCGCGAGCCCCACCTGGGAGGCCGGCGACGAGGCCGCGACCGACAAGGCCTTTGCCGAGGCCGACACGGTTGTGAGCCGGGACATCATCTACCCGCGCTGCCACCCCGCGCCGCTGGAGACCTGCGGGATCATCGCGGACTTCAACCCGGAGACCGGCCAGCTCGACATCTACAACGGCAACCAGGCGCCGCACGCCCACCGGACGGTCTACGCGCACGTCGCCGGCCTGGCCGAGCACATGATCCGGATCCAGTGCCAGGACATCGGCGGCGGGTTCGGCAACAAGGTGCCGGTGTACCCCGGCTACGTGTGCGCGATCGCCGGCTCGATAGTCGCCGGGGTGCCGGTCAAGTGGGTGGAGAACCGGTCGGAGAACCTGATGTCGACCGGCTTCGCGCGCGACTATGTGATGAGCAGCGAGATCTGCGCCAAGGACGGCAAGATCACCGGCCTGCGGGTGGACGTGATCGCCGACCACGGCGCGTTCGACAGCACGGCCCAGCCGACCAAGTTCCCGGCGGGCTTCTTCCACATCGTCTGCGGCTCGTACGACCTGGCGGCTTCGCACGTGAAGGTCAAGGCGGTCTACTCCAACAAGGCGCCCGGCGGGGTGGCCTACCGGTGCTCGTTCCGCATCACCGAGGCCGTCTACCTGGTGGAGCGGATGGTCGACGCGCTGGCGCTGGAGATGGGCGCCGACCCGATCGACCTGCGCATGCGCAGCTTCATCGGGCCCGAGCAGTTCCCCTATGAGACGACCACCGGGTGGACGTACGACTCCGGCAACTACGCCGAGACCATGCGGGTGGCGATGGACATCGCCGGCTACGAGGACCTACGCCGCGAGCAGGCCGAGAAGCGGGCGCGCGGCGAGCTGATGGGCATCGGCGTGTCCTTCTTCACCGAAGGCGTCGGCGCGGGGCCGCGCAAGCACATGGACATCCTCGGGCTGTCGATGAACGACGGCGCGGACCTGCGCGTGCACCCGTCGGGCAAGGCGGTGGTCAGCATCAGCGCCCAGACTCAGGGCCAGGGACACGAGACGACGTTCGCGCAGATCGTGGCCGAGGAGCTGGGCATCCCGCCCGAGGACGTCGAGGTGCGCCACGGCGACACCGACAAGTCGCCCTACGGCCTGGGCACCTACGGCAGCCGCTCGACCCCGGTGTCCGGTGGCGCGGTGGGCGTGGTCTCCCGCAAGGTGCGCGACAAGGCGCGGCTGATCGCGGCGACGATGCTGGAGACCCGGCCCGAGGACCTGGCCTGGGAGAAGGGCCGCTGGTACGTCAAGGGCGATCCCGAGAAGGGCGCGTTGATCGAGGAGATCGCCCACCGCGCCTACAGCGGCGAGCCGCTGCCCGAGGGCATGGAGGGCGGGCTCGACGGCCAGGTGATCTACGACCCGCCCAACCTGACCTATCCCTACGGCGCCTACATCGCGGTGGTCGACATCGACCCCGACACCGCCCAGGTGACCGTGCGCCGGTTCGTGGCGGTCGACGATTGCGGCGTGCGGATCAACCCGATGGTCGTCGAGGGCCAGATCCACGGCGGGCTGGCCGAGGGCATCGGCATCGCGCTGATGGAGGTCATCACCTTCGACGAGGAGGGCAACTGCCTGAACTCCTCGTTCATGGACTACCTGATCCCCACCGCGCTCGAGACCCCCGACTTCGAGCTCGGCGAGACGGTCACGCCCTGCCCGCACCACCCGCTCGGCGCCAAGGGCGTCGGCGAGTCGCCCAACGTCGGCTCGCCGCCGGCGATCGTGAACGCGGTCATCGACGCGCTGCACGAGACCCACGGGGTGGAGCACATCGACATGCCGTGCACCCCGGCGCGGGTGTGGGCCGCGATGCAGGGGCGCCCCGAGCCGCCGCAATGATGCCCGCCCACATGGCCCGGCGGGCGCAGGAGCTCGCCGCGCAGCGGGAGGAGTTCGCCGCCGCGACCGTGGTGCGGGCTCAGAGCCCCACCAGCGTGGAGGCCGGCAACGTCGCGCTGGTGCTGGCCGACGGGACGATCGAGGGCTTCGTGGGCGGCGCTTGCGCGGAGCACAGCGTGCGGGCCTACTCGCTGGAAGCCATGCGCAGCGGCGAGGCGGTCCTGCTCAGGATCCTTCCCTTCGGCGACGACGACATCGGCCCCGAGGGGCGTGAGGTGGCCAGCGAGGACGGCTCGGTGACGGTGGAGAACCCGTGCCTGTCGGGCGGGGCGATCGAGATCTTCCTCGAGCCGATGCTGCCCGACCCTCGCGTGCTGGTGGTCGGCGAGACGCCGGTGGCCGCCGCGCTGCGGCACCTCGGGTCCGAGCTCGGGCTGGACGCCGTTCCGGCCGACGGCGACGCGCTCGATCCCCAGGCCGAGGACCTGGCGCTGGTGGTGGCCGCGCACGGCCGCGACGAGCTCGGCGCCCTGCGCGCTGGGCTGGAGGCCGGCCTCCCGTACGTGGGCCTGGTGGCCAGCCGCAAGCGCGGCGACGGCGTGCTCGGGGAGCTGCGCGGCGACGGCGTGCCCGACGACCTTCTCGCCCGGATCGACGTGCCCGCCGGGCTCGACCTGGGCGCACGCACGCCCGCGGAGATCGCGCTGTCGATCCTCGCCAAGGTCGTCGCCGTGCGGCGCGCCGGGGCCGAGGCGCCGGCCTCGGCACCTGCGGCCACCGCGGTCGACCCCGTCTGCGGCATGACGGTCGCCGCCGTCCCGGGCACGGTTTCGGTGGAGCACGACGGCGAGACGGTCTGGTTCTGCTCGGAGGGCTGCCGGGCCGAGTTCCTGCGGCAGCACGAGCGTGTCCCCGGAGACTGACCCCTTCACCGCCGGGCTGGTGCTCGGCGCGGGAGGCTCCAGTCGCCTGGGGCGCCCGAAACAGCTACTGCCCTACGGCGACGGGACGCTGCTGGGCCACGTGGTGAACACCGCGCGCGCGTGTGCCTTCGACCAGACGATCGTGGCCATCGGCGGCGCGGCGGACGAGGTCCGGGCGCGGGTGGACCTCGCCGGCACCGACGTGGTGGTCAACGACGACTTCGGCGAGGGGTGCTCGTCCTCGATCGCAGCAGCGCTTGGGACGGTCGACCCGCGCTGCGAGCTGCTGGTGCTGATGCTCGGCGACCAGCCCGGCGTGACCGCCGGCGCCGTGAAGGCGCTGCTCGGCGGGCCGCGGCGAGGCGCCGCTGGCTCTGTGTGCCTACGACGACGGGCCGGGCCACCCGATCGCCTTCGCGCGCGGCATGTTCGGCGACCTCGCGGCCCTGCACGGCGACAAGGGGGTCTGGCGGCTGCTCGACCAGCGAGCCGGCGAGGTGGCGCGCGTGCCGGTCGCGGGCCCGATCCCCTCGACGTGGACACGCCCGAGGACTACCGGGCGGTGCTCGCCCGATGAGCGAGGCCGCCGAGGAGGTCGGACGGCTGGTGCCCGACGTCGAAACGCTGGCCCAGCGCCTGGGCGCGGTGGACTACCTGGTCGACGAGGGGCTGGCCACCTCCATGTTCCTCAGCCTCCGCTTGCCCCAGCCGCTGCTGCTGGAGGGCGAGGCCGGGGTGGGCAAGACGGAGGCCGCGCGGTCGCTGGCCGCCGTGCTCGACACCCCGCTGATCCGCCTTCAGTGCTACGAGGGGATCGACGCGGCGGAGGCCCTGTACGAGTGGAACTACCCGCGCCAGCTGCTGAGCATCCGGCTGGCCGACGCGGGCGACGAGCCGCTCACCGAGGAGACGCTGTTCGGCCGTGACTACCTGCTGAGCCGCCCGCTGCTGCGTGCGCTCGAGCACCCCGGGCCCCGCCCCGCCGTGTTGCTGATCGACGAGATCGACCGCGCCGACGACGACTTCGAGGCCTTCCTGCTCGAGCTGCTGGCCGAGGCGCGGGTGACGATCCCCGAGCTCGGCACCGTGGTCGCCACCCACCCGCCGGTCATCGTGCTGACCTCCAACCGGACCCGCGACCTGCACGATGCGGTCAAGCGCCGCTGCCTGTACCACTGGATCCACTACCCCACCCCGCAGCGCGAGGTGGAGATCGTGCGCCGGCGGGTGAAGGGCGCCTCCGAGACGCTGGCGGTCCAGGTGGCCGACGCGGTCTCGCGCATGCGTGACAGCGATGTGCAGAAGCCGCCCGGCATCGCCGAGGCGATCGACTGGCTCGCGGCCCTGAGCCTGCTCGGAGTGGACCGGCTCGACGCCGCGGCCGCCGACCGCACGCTGGGGTCGGTGATCAAGTACGACGAGGACCAGGAGGTGATCCGCGCGGGCGGCCTGGAGCAGCTCGTGCGCAGCGGTGACTGACTTCGGAGTGGAGACGGTCGAGCTCGACCTGCCGCCGCTGGCCGGGGCGCTGGGCCGGCGGCTCCACGACGCCGGGTTGCCCATGACCCCGGAGCGGCCCGCCGAGTTCGCCCGGGCGCTCGCGCTGGTGCGCCCGGTGTCCCGGCGCAGGCTGTACTGGACGGCGCGGGGCGTGTTCGTGACCGACCAGTCGCAGGTGAAGGCGTTCGACACCGTCTTCGCGGCCGTGTTCGGGGGCCAGGAGGCGGCGGCCGCCGCCCGGCGCCGAGCAGGCGACCGCCGGGGCCGCCGCCGACCGGCGCCCGGTGGGCGAGGGCACTGTCTCCGGCGAGACCGGCCTCGGCGTGAGCTCCGCGGCGGCGCGCCAGGAGGGCGAGGAGGGCGACGAGCTCGAGGTCCCGGTCGCCGTGGCCAGCGCCGAGGAGCGGCTCGCCGGCAAGAGCTTCGACGCCCTGGAGCCGCACGAGCTGGCGCAGCTCTACCGGCTGATGTCCCGCCTGCGGCTCGCCACCCCCGTGCGGCGCACCCGCCGCCGCGAGCGCGCCCGCCACGGCCGCGAGATCGACATGCGCCGCACCCTGCGGGCGAGCCTGCGCACCGGCGGCGACCCGGCCCGCCTGTCCCACCGCCGCCGGCGGATCCTGCCGACGGCGGCTGGTGATGCTGTGCGACATCTCCGGCTCGATGGAGCCCTATGCCCGCGCCTACCTGCAGTTCCTGACCTGCGCGGCGGGCGCGGGTCCCAACGCCGAGGCGTTCGCCTTCGCCACCCGCCTCACCCGCCTGACCCGCGCGCTGCGCGCCCGCAACCCCGAGCGGGCGATCCAGCGCGCGGCCGCGGCCGCGCCCGACTGGTCGAGCGGGACCCGGATCGGCTCCGCCCTGAAGCAGTTCAACGACCTGCACGGCCGGCGGGGCATGGCCCGCGGCGCGGTGGTGGTGATCCTGTCCGACGGCTGGGAGCGCGACGATCCCTCCCTGGTGGGGCGCGAGATGGAGCGGCTCGCGCGGCTGGCCCACCGGGTCGTGTGGGTCAACCCCCGCGCCGGCGCGAGCACCTTCTCGGTCCGGGCCGGCGGGATGGTCGCGGCGCTGGAGCACTGCGACGCGCTGGTCAGCGGTCACAGCTTCGAGGCTCTGCGCGAGGTGGTCGACGCGATCGGGGCCGACATCCCCGCGGAACCCGCACCGCCACCCGCCGGAGCCCGACGAGCCCGAGCCCTGGGCCAGCGCCACGCCGGTGCCGGGCAGCTCGGTCGCGATGCCGAGCGGCTACGGGCCGAGCCGGGGCAAGACGGAGCCGGGGTGGGGGCCCGCCGATGGCTGACGCGACCTGCATCTACCCGGGCTGCGAGCGTCCCGCCGCGCCGCCGAACCCGCTCGGCGGCCCGCGCCCGGCCTTCTGCGAGCTGGAGGAGCACAACGCGCTGACCGCTCATCAGGAGCGCCAACGACTCGCGGCGGCGGGCAGCGACCCCGAGCAAGAGGAGGAGAATCAGTGACGGACGAGGCTTACCGCGCGGTGTTCCTGCGCGTCCACCCGACGGGGAAGATGGTGCTCAGTCTCACCACCGACTCCGACGGCAAGGAGTCCCAGTACGCGGAGCTGGTGGCGCGCGAGCTCGGTGTTCCCGCCGCTGGACGTCAAGGTGGTCTGCGCGGACACGAACCGCTTCGGCACCGGCCACGGCTACAACACCAGCCCGTCCGACGGGGCTCCCGCGGCGATCAGCAGCGCCACGGCGAAGATCCGCGACAAGGGCCGGCTGCTGGCGGCGATGGCGCTCGAGACCGACCCTGACAAGGTCGAGTGGACGCGCGGCTCGTGGGTCGCCGGCGACGGCAGCGACCAGACGCGGGTGAAGACGGTGGAGGACGTCGCCCTGTACGCGCACGGCACGGGCGCGCTGCCGCCGGGGGTCGAGGGCGGCCTCGACGCTCAGACGGTCTACCGCGACTGACCCTCGAAGACGACCTCGACGTCCTCGTGCACCTTCAGCGCGCCGAACAGGGTGGAGTATGGCTTCATGCCCCAGTCGGGCTGCGAGACCACGGCCCTCGCGCTGAGCTCCCCCGCGTCGCCGACGGCGAGGTCGAAGGAGATCGGCTCGGTCCTGCCCACCAGCGTCAGCTCTCCCTCGACGGTGAGCCCCCCAGGGCGCCTCGCGCACGTGGGTGGACCGGAACTCGATGTCTCGGCGCATGAGCACCTCCTCGTCGATCGTCTGGTGGATGTTCGCGACGTCGTCGTCGCCCAGCTCCTGCATCCCGCCGGTGCCCTCCTGCACCCGCAGCGAGGTGGCGTCGGCCGTCAGCTCCATCGTCGTGTCCGCGGGCTCGCTCGCCCACGTCCAGGGTCGCCTCCCAGGACGTCACGTGCATGACCAGGTCGTGGCCGGCCTTGGCCGCCGCCCCCGCCCGGCCGGTGTGCACCGCGAGGGTCGCGTTGTCCGGCCCGAGGCGATGAGAGCCTGACCGCAGCGACACGGCGAACATACAACCAGACACGAAGGAGCGAGACTCATGGCAACCGAGCTGGACCACTCATTCACGACCGACAAGCCGATCGACGACAGCTTCGCCGCGATCGTCGACCTCGAGCGCGTGATCCCCGCCGTCGAGGGCGGCCGCGTGGTCGAGGCGACCGACGCGGATTCGGTCAAGGCCGAGATCGTGGTGAAGATGGGGGCGATGTCGATGAAGTTCCAGGGCACCGTGGAGGTGGCCGAGAAGGACGCCGCCGCCCACCGGGCGGTGCTGCGCGTGAAGTCGCGTGAGGCCCAGGGCCAGGCCCACGCCAACGCCGACGTGACCTTTCAGCTCAACGACGGCGGCGGCGACGTGCACACCAGCGCGCAGATCACGGGGAAGGCCGCGTCGATGGGCGAAGGCGTGGTCTACGGCGTGCTCGACGGGCTGATCACCGACTTCACGGGGAAGGTCGGCCAGATCTGACCATGGCCAGCGTGCGCATGCGCGAGATCCGGGAGGGCGAGGTGCCCTTCGCCGCCGGCACGGCGGTCCAGGAGGACCCCGGCCGCCCGGCGTTCCGTGGCAACGGCCCCGACGACTACGTCTGCGTGCAGTGCGGCAACGTCCTGGCCGAGTCGATGCACGCGATCCAGATGACCAAGAAGGTCCGCGTGCGCTGCGGGGTGTGCTCGACGGTCAACGTGGCGGTCGAAGAGGAGGAGTGAGCCGGCAACCGCGCCTGATGGGGGTCGTCAACGTGACCCCGGACTCGTTCTCGGACGGGGGCCGCTTCTTCGCGCACGAGGACGCGATCGCGCAGGGGCGCAAGCTCGCCGCGGACGGGGCCGACCTGGTCGACGTGGGCGGAGAGTCGACGCGCCCGGGTGCCGACCCGGTGCTCCGCCGAGGAGGAGGCCCGCCGGGTGCTACCGGTGATCGAGGCGCTGGCCGCGGACGGCATCGGCGTCTCGGTGGACACCACCAAGGCGGCGGTGGCCGCGCCGGCCGTGGCGGCGGGCGCGACGGTGGTCAACGACGTCTCGGCCTTCCGCTTCGAGCCCGAGCTGGCCGCGATCACCGCCGAGGCCGGAGCCACCTGCGTGCTGATGCACATGCTCGGCGAGCCGCGCACGATGCAGCAGGACCCGCGCTACGAGGACGTGGTCGCCGAGGTGAAGGCCTTCCTCGAGGAGCGCCTGGCCTTCGCGATCGGCGAGGGGGTCCCGGAGGAGCACGTCTGGCTCGATCCGGGGATCGGCTTCGGGAAGACCGCCGAGCACAACCTCGAGCTGCTGCGGCGGCTGGAGGAGATCGTCGCGATCGGCCGCCCGGTGGTGATCGGCACCTCGCGCAAGAGCTTCCTCGGGAAGATCACCGGCCGGGCGGAGGAGGGCCGGCTGGCGGGCACCTTGGCGTCGAACGTGATGGCGCTCGAGCGGGGAGCCGAGGTGTTCCGCGTGCACGACGTCGCGGAGGTGGGAGATGCGTTGCGGGTGGCAGCCGCGGTGCTACGTTGACCGGGTCCATGGGACATGACGAAGGGTCCTCCGAGGAGGACTTCGACGAGATCGAGGAGGGGGAGCTCGAGCCGTCGGTGACCGTAGAGGTCAGCGGCCTGTCGCTCTACACCCGCCACGGGGTGAGCGAGGCCGAGCGCGAGCTGGGTCAGCGGCTCGTCTTCGACATCAGCCTGCGCCTCCCCGAGTGCGACGCGACGGTGACCGACCGCGTGGAGGACACCGCGGACTACGGAGAGGTCTGCGAGCAGGTGGCCCTGGCCGCCCAGGAGCGCTCCTACCGCACGCTGGAGCGGCTGTGCACCGCCCTCGCCGACCGCCTCCTGGACCGCTTCGGCGCCGAGGAGGTCACCGTGCGGGCCGCCAAGCCGGAGCCGCCGATCGCGCTGCCGGTGGACGAGGTCGCAGTAGAGGTGTGGAAGGAGGGCTAGTGGCCCCGCGCGCCGGCGGCGGTCAGCGACCGAGGCCGCCGAGCACCTGGTCCGTGATCGGCTTGACCGGCTTCAGCAGGTTGTCGAGCTGCTGCGGCTGGGTCTGGTCGAGCGTGTCGCCGACCGGATTCGGCTCGGAGGGCGACGCCGGCGCGGAGCCGCTCGGTGCGCGGCCGGCCGCGGGCGTGCCGGAACCGCCCGGCGCCGCCGGCCCGCTGCCGCCCGAGGAGCCCGGGCTGCCGCCGCTGCCCTCGGGGCCTCGCCCAGCGCCGGCAGATCCCTCGCGCGAGCCCGTGGGCGGGGAGGCCCGGCGAGTCGCGGCGAGCCGCTCTGCCCCCTTGCGGGACGCCTTGTCCCGGGGCGAGGCCTTGGCCCCGCCCGCGGAGGCGAGCATCCCGCTGTCGAGCTGGGCCGCGTCGGCGCCCCGCGCGTCGCGGCTCACCGAGTCGACGGAGGACAGGGGTACGTCCGGCCCGCCCGTGAGCTGGCCGAGCGACCCGAGCGCGCCCGCTCCCGCGCCGCCCACGGCGACCACCATCGCGGCAGCGAGCAGCGCGGCCGGCGCAACCAGCGAAGAGGTCATTCCCCTGGCCGCCTCCCGAGCCCAGGTCATGGGCCGATGGTAGACGGGAATCACCCCCGCAGCGGCCGGCGCCCGTGGCTGTCGCTCGGCCGCACGCTCACCCTCTCCCTGCTCGGGCTGACGCTGGTCCTGGGCGTGATCGCCGCGCTGTCGGTCGGCGACCTGCTCAGCTCCCGCCAGCGCTACGAGGACACGCTCGCGCGCACCTACCGGCTGGAGGCGGCGTCGGCCCGCCTGCTGGCGGTCGGCGTCCTCGAGGAGGAGGCGCTCGGCCGCAGCGACCGCGGCGGCGCGCGCGCCCGGCGCCAGGCCCGGATCGCTTTCGACCGGATGATCTCCGAGGCGGACATGCTGGCGGGCGGCGACCGCGAGAGCGCGCGCCTGGTCGACGAGCGCGCCGCCGCCCAGCGCCGCACCCGCCGGCTGGCCGGAGCGGCCAACACGGCGCGGACGCGAGCCGCCCTGGCCGCGTCCCTGCGCCGGGCCCGGCTCGACAACGACGCGCTGACCCGCCGCCAGGAGGTCTGGCGGGCCCAGGCTCGCGCGCGCACGCGCGACGAGACCCGCGACTCGCTGCTGGTCGCGGGCATTGCCGGCGGGCTGGCGCTGCTGGGGGCGATGGTCCTGGTCGGCGCGTTGCTCGCCTCGATCCGCCGTCCCCTGGACGAGCTCGTGGGGGTGACCCGGCGCTACGCCTCGGGCCGGCTCGACGAGCGCGTTGAGCCCAGCGGCCCGGAGGAGATCCGCGACCTGGGCGCCGCCTTCAACCGGATGGCCGAGCAGCTGGAGGTTGCCCGCCACCGCGTCGAGGAGGAGCGCGAGCGGCTGGCGGTGACCGTCGAGAGCCTCGGCGACGCGCTGGTGGTGGTGGAGGACGACGGCCGCATCTCGGCGGCTAACCCGCGCGCGGCGACCGTGGTGCCCGAGCTGCGCCTGGGCGACAAGGCCGCCTACGGCGAGGACGGCTCGCTGCCGGCGCTGGAGGACGCGCTGGCGGGGGAGGTGATGCACGAGCAGGGGGACCGCACCCTCTCCATCACCGCGGCCCGCCTCGGCGTCGGCGGCGGCGTGGTGTGGACGATCCGGGACGTCTCCGAGCGCGCGCGGCTGGAGCGGGTCAAGTCCGACTTCGTGGCAACGGCATCGCACGAGCTGCGCAGCCCGCTCACGTCGATAAAGGGCTTCGCCGAGCTGCTGGAGCGCTCGGAGGGGCTGAGCGCGCGCGAGCGCGAGTTCGCCGAGGTGATCCTCAGCAGCACCGACCGCCTGGTCGAGCTCGTGGACGACCTGCTCGACGTGGCCCGGCTGGAGGCCGGGCAGATGGAGGTGCACCCGCGGCTGTTCGACCTCGGCGAGACCGTGCGCGAGGTGGCGCGGCTGATGGACCCGCAGCTCTCCGCCCGCCGGCAGAGCCTCGAGCTCGACCTGCCCACGGGACTACCGCGCGCCCTGGCCGACCCCGGCCACGCGCGCCAGATCGTCACCAACCTGCTCTCCAACGCGAACCGCTTCACCGCCGACGAGGGCGCGATCTCGATCTCCGTGGAGGAGGACGGCGCCGAGCTCGCGCTGACGGTGTCCGACAACGGGACGGGCATGAGCGCGGAGGAGCTGGAGGTGGCCTTCGAGCGCTTCGCCCGCCGCGCCCACGGCGAGGGCGGCACCGGGCTGGGACTGTCGATCGTGCGCTCGCTGGTCGAGCTGCAGCGAGGCTCCATCGAGGTGGAGAGCGAGCCTGGCGAGGGGAGCCGCTTCACCGTCCGGCTACCGGCGGAGGCGCCCGGTGCCATCCGCCGCCCGGAGCCGCGGGCGGCCATCAAGGGCCGGCGTGTGCTGGTGGTGGACGACGAGCCCGAGTCGGCCGACGCCATCGCCGAGCAACTGCGCGGGTTCGGGGCGGAGACGGTGACCGTCAACTCGGGCGAGGAGGCGCTCGAGCGCCTGCGCGACGACCAGTTCGACGCGCTGACCCTCGACGTGATCATGCCCGAGCGAAACGGCTTCGACGTGCTGCGCGCGCTGCGCTCGGACCCGGGATTGCGGCGCACGCCGGTGGTCGTCGTCTCGGTGTTCTCGGGCAACGAGGCGCTGTTCGGCGAATGGCGGCTGGCCAAGCCGGTGAAGGCCGAGGAGCTGGCCGACGCGCTGGGCTCGGCGGTGCTGGCTGGCCGTACGCGCCTGCTGGTGGTGGGGCGCTCCCAGGTCCGCCCCGAGCTCGAGCCCGCTCTGCTGCGCCTGGGCCTGGACCACGAGTGGGTCACCAGCGCGGCCGCGGCCGCCCGCGCCTGCGCCGACCGCCGGTTCGAGGTCGCCCTGGTGGACGCCGGGATGCGGGACCCGCGGAGCGTGCTCGAGCGGGTCGACCTGCGCGGGCGCCGCCTGGGGCGCGCGGTGCTGGTGTTCACCTCCGGGGACGGGGAGGACACGGGGCTCGAGGGCACCGTCCCGTTGCCCGAGGCCGCGGGCGCCGTGCTCGAGGCCCTGTCTGATCAGGTGTCCTGATGGGTCCAGCGTCTACCCTGAGAGCACGGACAAGGAGGCACCAGGGGTGTCGGTGCTAGGGGAAGATCGGCTCAGAGCCGAGAACGAGCGCTTGCGGGCCGAGTTGGCCGCGCAGCGAGACAAGTCGGGAGACGAGGAGCGCCAGCTCGAGCGCTACGCCGCCGACCTGCGCGAGGTCTTCAAGGAGGAGCGCGCCCGCGCGGAGGAGCTGCGCGACTCCTACGTGGCCACGGTGCGGGCGCTCACCAACGCGGTCGAGGCGCGAGACGCCTACACCGGCAAGCACGCCGAGCGGGTGGCCGCCTACGGGCTGTTGCTGACGCGCCGGATCGACTCCGCGCTGGCCGACGACCCGCAGACCGAGTTCGGCTTCCTGCTCCACGACGTGGGCAAGGTGGCGGTCCCCGACCAGGTGCTGCACAAGCCCGACGACCTGCGACACGACGAGAGCGAGGTCATGCGCAACCACGTCGTGATCGGCTGGGAGATCGTGGTCGGCATCCCGTTCCTGTCGCGCGCCGCCGAGATCGTGCGCGCCCACCACGAGCGCTGGGACGGCACCGGGTACCCCGACGGCCTGGTGGGCGACGAGATCCCGCTGGCCGCGCGGATCTTCGCCGTGGCCGACACCCTCGATGCGCTCACCACCGACCGGCCGTACCGCAAGGGCGTCTCGATGGCCGAGGCGCGCGAGGTGATCGCGCGCGGGGCGGGCAGCCAGTTCGACCCGGCGGTGGTCGAGGAGCTCAAGAAGACTCCCCGACGAGATCCTCGAGAACATCCGCGACGAGACGGAGTAGTCCCCGGTGCCCTCGGTCCTGATCGTCGACGACGATCCCTTCATCCGCAAGCTGGTCTGCACCACGCTCGAGGACGTGGCCGGCGTGGACATCGTGCAGGCGTCCGACGGGGGCCAGGCGCTCGACGTGGCACGCGCGGAGCGGCCCTCGATCATCTTCCTGGACATCGACATGCCGGTGCTGAACGGCACCGAGGCCTGCCGGCGACTTCGTGCCGAGCCCGCCGCGGCCGACGCCACGATCGTGATGCTGACCGCCGCGGCGCGTGACGACGCCGAGCGCGAGTGCGAGGAGGCCGGGGCCGACCTCTTCCTGACGAAGCCGTTCAGCCCGCTGGAGCTGTTGCGCCTGGTCGACGACCTGGGCAAGGCCGCCACCTCCCGGTGAGGGGCTACCTGGGGCTCGGCTCCAACGAGGGGGACCGGCTGGCCAACCTCCGTGCCGCGCGCGAGCGGCTGGCCGAGGCGGTCGAGATCGTGGCCTCATCGTCGGTCTACGAGACCGCGCCGCAGGGCGAGGTCACCGACCAGGCCGACTTCCTCAACGCGGTCGTGGAGATCGAGACCGAGCTCGGCCCGCACGAGCTGCTCGACCTGTGCAAGGGAGTCGAGCGCGACCTGGGCCGCGAGCCGGGCGGCGTCCGCCACGGGCCGCGGCCGATCGACGTGGACGTGCTGATCCTCGGCGACCTGCGCCTGGAGGACGAGCACCTGACGCTGCCGCACCCCGAGATCACCTCCCGCCGCTTCGTGCTGGAGCCGCTGCTCGAGCTGATGGCCGACCAGCGCGTGGAGCGCCTGGGCGAGCTGTGAGGGGACCGATCGGCGGTGCTCCCTACCTCCGGTAGGACAGGCGGCCGGCCAACGCCCGGCCTGCGCTCCGGCGATAGGGTCGCCCGGCGTGCTGCTCGCCGTCGACGTCGGCAACACCCAGACCCACCTTGGCCTCTACCGGGGGACCGAGCTGGTCGAGCACTGGCGCTTCGCCACCGCCCGCCACGCCACCGCGGACCAGTTGGCGATCGAGGTGGCCGCGTTGCTGCGCCTGCGCGGCGCCGGCTTCGACGACGTGGACGCGACCTGCGTCTCCTCGGTGGTCCCGACGCTGGCCCAGGAGTACGAGCAGCTGATCGACCGCTACCTCGACGGCGCCGGCGTGCTGCTCGGCCCCGGGGTGAAGACCGGCATCCCGATCCGGATCGACAACCCAGCGGAGCTCGGCCCCGATCGCCTGGCCAATGCGGTGGCGGCATACGAGCGCTGCGGCGGCGCCTGCATCGCCGTGGACTTCGGCACGGCGATCAACTACGACGTCGTCTCGGCGGCGGGGGAGTACCTGGGCGGCGTGATCTCCCCGGGGATCGAGATCTCGTTGGAGGCGCTCGCCCAGCGGGCGGCGCGCCTGCCGCGCGTGGACCTCGAGCCGCCCCGCAGCGCGATCGGCAAGGGCACCCGCCACGCGATCCAGTCCGGCGTGATCTTCGGCTACGCCGGCTCGGTGGACGGGATCGTCAGCCGGCTGCGCGAGGAGCTGGCCGACGAGGCGACGGCGATCGCCACCGGCGGCTTCGCCCACGCGATCGTGCCCTGCTGCGAGCAGATCGACGAGACCGACGACCTGCTGACGCTGGAGGGCCTGCGGCTGATCTGGGAGCGCAACCGGGGCTAGCCGGGGGCGAACCCGGGGCCCGTCCGGCTTTGAGCACCGTATGGGTGCCAAACCCAGGACGGTCGATCAGATCATCGGGCGGATCGCCGCTTCGAGCCACGGGATCGTGACGCGACAGGAGCTGATCGCTGCGGGAGTGAGCCGGCGCGTGATCCAGCGGCGGCTCGACAGGGGAGCGCTCCTCGCCCAGCACCGCGGCGTCTATCGGGTGGGCCACGCCGCGCCGAGCGCAGAGGCCCTCTACATGGCTGCGGTCAGAGCCTGCGGCCCGGGCGCGGTGCTCAGCGGCCGGGCGGCAGGTCACCTGTGGCGGCTGCTGAGGGGAGCGGCACCACCGCCGGAGGTCACCAGCCCCAAGGAGCGCAAGATCCCGGGCTTGCGCACTCGACGGTGCCGCTCGCTTGGAGACCGTGAGGTGACGAGCACCCGCGGCATCCCTGTCACCAGCGTGCCGAGGACGTTGATGGACCTCGCCGCCGTGCTGAGCGAGGAGGAGCTGGCCCGGGCCTGCCACGAGGCCTCGGTTCTGTACCGCTTGACGCAGGTGGGGGGCAGGGCGGGAGCCCCTGGTGCCGCGAAGCTTCGCCGCGTGCTCGAGGGGGCGGAGCCGGTCACCCTGAGCGCCTTGGAGCGCGAGTTCCTGCGCCTGGTGCGGGGGGCCGGCCTCCCGCTGCCGCAGACCAACTGCTTGGCGAGCGGGCGCCGGGTCGACTGCCGCTGGCCGGAGCACCGGCTCACCGTGGAGCTCGACAGCTACCGCTTCCACTCGTCCCGGCGCGCGTGGGAGCAGGACCGCCGGCGCGAGCGCGAGGCTTACGCCCGCGGCGACGCCTTCCGCCGCTATACCTGGAGCGACGTGTTCGAGGACACGCACGGAATGCTCGCCGAGCTGCATACCGTTCTGGCGGCATGATGTCGCTCACCGACAGCTGGACCCTCGGCGGTCGCGAGATCGAGAACCGCCTGGTGCTCGCGCCGCTGGCGAACATCGGCAACTGGTTCGTGCGCCTGCAGGCCCGCCGCCACGGCGCGGGGCTGACGGTGAGCGAGATGGTGTCGAGCTTCGGCTTGGCCTACGGCAACGAGCGCACGCAGCGCGAGTTCCTGCGCATCGACCCCGAGGAGCACCCGGTGTCCATGCAGCTCTTCGGCCACGACGCCGACATCATGCGCGAGGCCGCGGGCATCGTGGCTGCCGCCGGCGCCGACCTGATCGACCTCAACATGGGCTGCCCGGTGCGCAAGGTGTGCAAGACCGGCGCCGGCGCCGCGCTGCTGGAGGACCCCGACAAGGCAGTGGCGCATCGCCCGCGCCGCGCGCGAGGGCAGCGGCCTGCCCGTGACGGTGAAGCTGCGGCCCGGAAAGCGCCCGGGCGACCGCGAGGGGATCGAGCTCGCGCGACGGCTGCAGGACGAGGCCGGCGTGGCGGGCATCGCCTTCCACCCGCGCCACGCCTCCCAGCGCCACAAGGGCAAGCCCGACTACGCCCTGGCCGCCGAGCTGGTCGAGGAGCTGGACGTGCCGGTGATCGTCTCCGGCGGCCTGCTCTCCGACGAGCGCGCCGTGGAGGCGCTGGAGCGAAGCGGGGCGGAGGCCGTGATGCTCGCGCGCGGCTCCCTCGGCAACCCGTGGCGCTTCGAGCGCCTGCTCGGGCTGCGCGACGGCGAGCCCTCGCCCGAGGAAGTGGTGGGCGAGCTCGAGTGGGTTATCGACGCCGCCGAGGAGCACCTGGGGCCCGACCGCGCCGGGCGCTACCTGCGCAAGTTCTACCCCTGGTACGCGGAGCGGCTGGGGCTCCCGAAGGACGTCGTGGAGCGGCTGGTGACCGCGCCGACCACTGTCGAGGCGCGAACCCTCATACGGGCGTCCGCATACCCCATTCCGGCCTGAGGGCCGTTGCTATCCTCACCCGCCTTCTATGCCGCGCGAAACCGTACTGACGCCGGAAGGTCTCGAGGACCTGAAGGCCAAGCTGGAGAACCTCTCGACCGTGCGCCGCCGCGAAGTCGCCGAGCGCATCAAGGAGGCGCGCGAGTTCGGCGACATCTCCGAGAACTCGGAGTACGACGACGCCAAGAACGAGCAGATGATGCTCGAGAAGCAGATCGCCGAGATCGAGGAGCGCCTGCGCAGCGCGCGCATCATCGACGAGGGCGAGGTCTCGACCGACGTGGTCAGCGTCGGCTCGACCGTCCACGTGAAGGACCAGAAGACCGACAAGTCGACGAAGTACCGCATCGTCGGCTCCTCGGAGGCCAACCCCTCCGAGCAGAAGCTCTCCAACGAGTCGCCGGTGGGCAAGGCCCTGCTGGGCCACAAGCGCGGCGAGACCGTGAAGGTCCCCGTCCCTCGCGGCCCGGCCCGACAGCTGAAGATCACCAAGATCGAAGCGGCATGATCTCGGCGCCGGGACGGCGCCGTTGCCATCAGGAGCGCGGGCGGGAAGCCCGCAAGGGGTAATTTCGAGCGCGTGAGCGCGCCAGACGACGACCGCCGCACCAAGCTCGAGCGGCTCCGCGAGGAGGGGGTCGAGCCCTTCCCGCACGTCTTCGAGGGAGTCGTCCCCGCCGCCGTGGTGCACGAGAACCACGACGGGCTCGCCGACGGCGAGGAGACCGACGCCGCCTACCGCATCGCCGGCCGGCTCGCCGCGCGGCGCGGCCACGGCGGCGCCGCCTTCCTCGACCTGGTCGACCGCAGCGGGCGGCTGCAGGTGCACGCCAAGCGCGACGTGCTCGGCGAGGAGTCCTTCCAGCGGCTGGTCGAGTGCGACCTGGGCGACCTGGTCGGGATCGACGGCACCGCCTTCAAGTCCCGCCGCGGCGAGCTGACCCTGCGCGCCACCGACTGGGCCCTGCTGGCCAAGTCGCTGCGCGCGCCGCCGGAGAAGTTCCACGGCCTGGAGGACGTGGAGACCCGCTACCGCCACCGCGAGCTCGACCTGATCGCCAACGAGGAGTCGCGCGAGCTGTTCATGCTGCGCTCGCGCGTGGTGTCGGCGATCCGCCGCTGGCTCGACGAGCGCGGCTTCCTCGAGGTCGAGACCCCGATCCTGCAGCCGCTCTACGGCGGCGCGCTGGCGCGGCCGTTCGTGACCCACCACAACGCGCTGGATCGCGACCTCTACCTCCGGATCGCCGACGAGCTCTACCTCAAGCGCCTGATCGTCGGCGGCCTGGAGAAGGTCTACGAGATCGGCAAGGACTTCCGCAACGAGGGCGTGTCGCACAAGCACAACCCCGAGTTCACGATGCTCGAGTGGTACGAGGCCTACGCCGACTACGAGCGCATCGCCGGCGAGCTCGAGGAGCTGGTCTCCTTCGTCGCCGCCGAGGTGGGCTACGAGGGCGAGCTCGACTTCTCCACGCCGTGGCGGCGGGTGACCCTGCGCGACGCGATCAGCGAGGGCGCGGGCGTGGACATCGCCTCCGACGACCTGCCGGGCGAGGGCACGTGGGCCAAGCGCGTGGACGACCTGCTCTCCAAGCACGTCGAGCCGAACCTGAAGCAGCCCACCTTCATCCTCGACTACCCGAAGGAGCTGTCGCCCTTCGCCAAGGACCACCGCTCCGAGCCGGGCCTGGTGGAGCGCTTCGAGTGCTTCGCCGGCGGGATCGAGTTCGCCAACGCCTTCAGCGAGCTGAACGACCCCGACGAGCAGCGCGCGCGCTTCGAGGCCCAGCGCGAGGAGGCCGACGACGAGTCACAGCCCTACGACGAGGACTACGTGCGCGCGCTCGAGCACGGCATGCCGCCGACCGGCGGGATCGGCATCGGAATCGACCGGCTGGTGATGCTGCTCAGCGGCCGCGACTCGATCCGTGAGGTCGTGCTGTTCCCGGCGATGCGCTCCTGAAAAACCGCAATTTGAGGCCCTTTGGGGCTGGCGAGCCGGCCGGAACCCGTTGGTAGTCTCGATTCACGGCGCGGGTCACGCCAGGACACTCATCCCGGGAGGCGAATCTGCCAACTGACTGGGTACGTGGTTGATCGACGGGACCTGTCCCGTACGAACCCGACTGAGAAGGATTTTTTCGAGTGTTTGAGCGCTTCACAGAACGCGCCCGTCAGGTGGTCGTCCTCGCGCAAGAGGAGGCCCGGATCCTCAAGCACAACTACATCGGCACCGAGCACATCCTGCTCGGGCTGCTCCGAGAGGAAGAGGGCCTCGCCGCCCGCGTCCTCGAGTCGCTGGACATCACGGTCGAGCGCGTCCGCGCGCAGGTCGTCCGCATCGTCGGGTCGGGCGAGGAGGTCACCTCCGGCCAGATCCCGTTCACCCCGCGCGCCAAGAAGGTGCTCGAGCTCGCGCTGCGCGAGGCGCTGTCGCTCGGCCACAACTACATCGGCACCGAGCACATCCTGCTCGGCCTGGTGCGCGAGAACGAGGGCGTCGCCGCCCGCATCCTGCTCGACTTCGACGCCGACTCCGAGAAGATCCGCAACGAGGTCATCCGCATGCTGTCCGGCCCCGGCGGCCGCCGCCAGGGCCAGGGCCAGGGCCAGCAGGGCGAGGGCAAGAAGTCCTCGAAGCTGCTCGACCAGTTCGGCCGCAACCTCACCAAGCTGGCCGCCGAGGCCAAGCTCGACCCCGTCGTCGGCCGCGAGACCGAGATCGAGCGGATCATGCAGATCCTCTCGCGCCGCACGAAGAACAACCCGGTCCTGATCGGCGAGCCCGGCGTGGGCAAGACCGCCGTGGTCGAGGGCCTGGCCTCGCGCATCACCAGCGGCGAGGTCCCCGAGCTGCTGAAGAACAAGCAGATCTACACGCTCGACCTGGCCGCCCTGGTGGCCGGCTCGAAGTACCGCGGAGAGTTCGAGGAGCGCCTGAAGAAGGTGATGAAGGAGATCACCCAGCGCGGCGACATCATCCTGTTCATCGACGAGCTCCACAACCTCGTCGGCGCGGGCGCCGCCGAGGGCGCGATCGACGCCGCCTCGATCCTCAAGCCGGCGCTGGCCCGCGGCGAGCTGCAGACCATCGGCGCCACCACGCTCGACGAGTACCGCAAGTACCTCGAGCGCGACAGCGCCCTGGAGCGCCGCTTCCAGCAGATCCGCGTCGACCAGCCCTCCACCGAGGAGACCGTGCAGATCCTCAAGGGCCTGCGCGACCGCTACGAGGCCCACCACCGCGTCGGCATCACCGACGAGGCGCTGGACTCCGCCGCGGAGCTGGCCGACCGCTACATCTCCGACCGCTTCCTGCCCGACAAGGCGATCGACCTCATCGACGAGGCCGCCTCGCGCGCGCGCATCAAGTCGATGACCGCCCCGCCCGTCTACCGCGACCTCGAGGAGGAGATCGAGAGCACGCGGCGCGACAAGGAGGCGGCGATCGAGGCGCAGGAGTTCGAGAAGGCCGCGAACCTGCGCGACCAGGAGCGCCAGCTGACCAACAAGAAGCGCGACCTCGAGGAGCAGTGGCGCTCGGGCGAGTCCGGCGAGCGGCCGGAGATCGCCGAGGAGGAGATCGCCGACATCGTCTCGATGTGGACCGGCATCCCCGTCTTCAAGCTCACCGAGGCCGAGACCCAGAAGCTGATGCGCATGGAGGAGGAGCTCCACAAGCGCGTGATCGGCCAGGACGCCGCCGTCGAGGCGGTCTCGAAGGCCATCCGCCGCTCGCGCGCCGGGCTCAAGGACCCCAAGCGCCCCACCGGCTCGTTCATCTTCCTGGGCCCCTCGGGCGTGGGCAAGACCGAGCTGGGCCGCACGCTCGCCGAGTTCCTGTTCGGCGACGAGGAGGCCATGGTCCGGATCGACATGTCGGAGTACATGGAGAAGCACTCCGTGTCGCGGCTGGTCGGCTCGCCTCCCGGCTACATCGGCTACGACGAGGGCGGCCAGCTCACCGAGGCCGTGCGGCGCAAGCCGTACAGCGTGCTCCTGCTCGACGAGATCGAGAAGGCGCACCCGGACGTCTTCAACATCCTGCTGCAGATCCTCGAGGACGGCCGGCTCACCGACGCCCAGGGGCGCACGGTGGACTTCCGCAACTCGATCGTGATCATGACCTCGAACATCGGGGCCAACGAGATCGCCAAGAACACCGGCGTGGGCTTCACCGTCTCCGACGAGACCGGGCTGTCCTACGACGACATGAAGAACCGGATCATGGGCGAGCTCAAGAAGGTCTTCCGGCCCGAGTTCCTCAACCGGATCGACGAGGTCATCGTCTTCCACAAGCTGGCCAAGGACGAGGTCAGCGAGATCGTGGAGCTGCTGATGAAGCGGGTGCGCGAGTCGCTGGCCGAGCGCGAGCTGTCGCTCAACCTCTCCGAGGAGGCGGCGGACCTGCTTGGTCGAGAAGGGCTGGGACCCGTCCATGGGCGCCCGTCCGCTGCGCCGGGCGATCCAGCGCTACATCGAGGACCCGCTGGCCGACGAGGTGCTGGCCCAGAACGCCGAGCCGGGCTCGACCGTCGAGGTCGGCAAGGCCGAGGAGCGCCGTCGAAGAGGGCGAGAGCGAGGTCACGATCACGATCACCAAGCCGCGCAAGCGCGAGGCGGTCGGGGTCGGCGGCGGAGCGCCCGAGGGCCCGGAGGGCTCGCGGCGACTCGCCCGAGCCCGAGGCCGAGCAGCGGCCCGAGCGAGGACCTGCCGGACGACCCGGACGTGCTGCCCGACGTGCCCGACGCCCCGCCGGCGCCCGAGTCCGAAGACAAGTAACCGCGGACGCGCCGTCCGGTGTCGGTCCGGACGGCGCTGATCGCCGGAGCGGCGTGCGCGGCGGCGCTCGCGACCACTCTCGCCGTCGCCACCACCCGTGAGCCGCGCCTGAAGCAGGCCGAGACGTTCGCCTTCGCCATCGGCGACGGCGCGCTCAGCGGTGACTTCCGCCGTCGGCTCGCGCCGTTCGACCTGGTGGTCGTGGACGGCGCGCGACGCGCCTCCCGCCGGGTACGGGCGCTGCGGGCCGACGGCAAGATCGTGCTGGCCTACCTGTCCGTGGGCACGATCGAGCGCTACCGGTCCGGTACCGGGCCGCCCGGCGCTACCGGCTCGACCTGTGGGGCGACTGGGGCGAGTGGTACGCCGACACCTCGAAGGCCGGCTTCCGGCGCCTGATCGCCCGCCGGGTGGCGCCGAGGATCGTGCGCAAGGGCTTCGACGGCCTGCTGCTCGACAACGTCGACATGATCGCCGGCCACCGGCGCCAGCGGCGGGGCATGTACCGCCTCGTCGCCGCGCTGGGCCGACTGGTCCACGGCCGCGACGGCTACCTGTTCACGCAGAACGGCGAGGGACGTGATCGGGCCGATGCTGCGCCACTTCGACGGCTGGAACCGCGAGGACGTGAGCCGCACCTACAGCTTCGAGCGCCGGCGCTACGTGCCGGTCTCGCCGGCCGACCACCGAGCGCCTGCGGGCGCTGCGGCGCATGCGCGACCGGGGCCTGCTGGTCACCGCGACCGACTACGTGCGGCGCGGCGACTCCCGCGCCGCGCGGGCGGCGATCGCCGCCGCCTGCGGCGCCGGCGCGCTGCCCTACGTGAGCGACATCGACCTCAAGCAGGTCCCGCAGTGCATCCTGCACAGCGCGCTCGACGCCTATGCCAGGCACCTCGAGGTGACCGTGCCCGCCGACGCCGTGGCGCACAAGACGAGGACCTGGCGCGCGCCGCGATGAAGATGATGGAGGAGAACATGAGCGCCGAGATCACGAGCTGCTCCGACTGCACCCTGGTGGCGGCTGATGGCCGAGGTCGAGATCAAGGCCCGCCACAACGGGCCCTACAAGGTCACCGGCCCCGTCCGGCTGATCGACGCCGACGGCAACGAGTACGACGTGGGCGAGCAGGAGACGATCGTGCTCTGCCGCTGCGGGGCGTCGAAGACCAAGCCCTTCTGCGACAAGACGCACTCGCAGATCGGCTTCGAGGCCGCCGAGCGCGCGGTCCGCGAGGCCGAGGGCTAGAGCGCGCGGCGAACTCCGCCAGCTCGGCGGCGTCGGGCTCCTCGGCCAGCGACAGCCGGCGGGCCTCGTTGTCGGCCAGCCAGGAGGAGACGATCCGCACCTCGTCGACCTCCTCGGCCGGCAGCGGCGCCGGCCCGCGGGGCTTGCGCCGCTCGCAGCGCCGCCTCGGTGCGCTCGGCCAGCTCGCTGGGCCCGGGCAGCGGCCCCCAGTCGGCCACGCGGCCGTCCACCAGCCAGAAGGCGTCGAAGCGCTCCTTGGCCGGATGGCGGGCCAGCACCAGCTGGGGCGCGGCGTGCACCGCGCGCAGCACGCCGTCGAGCCGGCCCAAGACGCGCTCCAGGCGCTCGGCGCGGCGGCGCAGGGTGGCGGCGCGCTCGTAGCGCCTGGCCTCCGACGCCTCGCGCATCTGCTCCTCGACGTGGCCCAGCAGGCGGGTGGCGACGTCGGGATCGGGGCCCGAGAACAGCGCCAGCGCCTGGTCGAGCTGGCCGCGGTAGGCGTTGGGGTCGAGGTCGCCCAGGCAGGGCGACAGGCAGCGGCCCATCTGGCCGTAGGCCGACGGGTGCTCGCGCCGCGGCATGGCCCGGCCGCAGTGGCGCAGGCGGAACAGCGAGGTGAGCTGGTCGGCCAGCTCGCCGGCGGCCTTGCGGCCCTTGAGCGGGCCGACGTTGATCGCCCGCCCGGCGGCCGGCTCGCTGCCCACGTCCAGCACGGGGTAGGCGGGCTCGAGGTCGCAGCGCAGGTAGACGTAGCCGTCGGTGCGCTTGAGCTTGCGGTTGCCCTGCGGCTGCCACTTCTTGATCAGCCGGTTCTCCAGCACCAGCGCGCCGAGCTCGGAGTTGGTGGGCCGGTAGTCCACGATCTCGGCCTTCTCGGTCCAGCCTGCGGGGGCGCAGAAGTGAGCCCGCGCGCGGGAGCGCAGCGAGATCGACTTGCCCACGTACAGCGGCCTCCCCCGCTCGTCGCGGAAGATGTAGACGCCCGGGTCGTCGGGCAGCTTGGAGAGGTCGGGCCGGTCCTCGGGCGGCCGCCTGCGCACCATCTCGGCCTCCTCGCGCTCGCGCGAGCGGCGGCGGGCGGGCGCGAGCAGCTTGAGCGCGGCGCCGACCGTGGGCGCGTTGGCGCACAGCTTGGGGAACAGCGCGCAGAACACGCGCGCGCACGTGAGGGCGTCGGGGAGGGCGCGGTGGACCTCGTCCACCTCGATGCCCAGCGCGTCGGCCAGCGAGGCCAGCCCGCGGCGGCGCACCAGCGGCGCGAAGCGCCGCGCCAGCGCCACCGTGCAGACCACGGGCGGGTTCGGCCAGTCGAGGCCCTGGCGCTCGAAGGCGTCGCGCAGCACGCGGCGTGTCGAAGCGGGCGTTGTGGGCCACCAGCACGCGGCCCTCCGGAGCAGCTCCGCGAGCTCGGGGAGCACCTCGGAGGGCGGCGGGCGCCGTGTCGACCATCGCCTGGGTGATCCCGGTGAAGCGCTGGATCCCGCGCTGCAGCGGGCGCTCGGTGCGCGTCAGCGAGTCCCAGGTCTCGTGCAGCTCACCGCCCCCCACCAGCACCGCGCCGACCTCGGTCATCTCGCACAGGTCGCCGTTGAGGCCGTTGGTCTCGGTGTCGACGGCCAGGAACTCCGACGAGGCGAGCGGCTGGTCCAGCAGTGAGGGCACGGGCGCGCGATGGAAGCGCGCGGCCCGGACGGACCGGGAGGGGGCTTGCGCGAGCTAGCGCCGCAAGACGATCGTGCGCCGGAGCGTCACAGCGTTGAGGGCGGCGTCCTTCACTGTGAAGCGCAGCGTCACCCGCACGCTTCGGACCCGGCGCAGCTTGCGGCGCGCGATGCGGCTGAACTTGATCCTGAGCCGTTTCGACCCTGCGGTGATCAGTGCGCCCGAAGCCTTGCCCAGGGTACGCCGGCGCCCGCGCAGCCCCAGGCGGCGCCCCGTCCGGCGGTTGACGCCGGCGCTGGCCACCATCGTGCAGGCCTCGGAGCATCGGAGGCGCACCGCGAGGTTGCGCCGGAGCGCGCGCTGCAGGCTCCGAGAGATCCGTGAGATACGCAAGGCGGGGGCGACCTGGTCGCACGAGTTGTCAGGGGATGCCTGCACTGCGTCGACCGTCCGCGTGGTAGTCGAGCTCCTGCGAACCGGGTCGCTGACGCTTCCGGCGTCGGTGACCTTCAAGCCGAGGCTGTGGGTGCCTGCCAGCAGTAGGCCGTGATGACCAGCGGGTCGGAGCCTGTCGGGGTCTCGTGGCTGCCGTTGCCGTCGAGGTCCCAGGCAAAGCTGAGCGGACGCCGCTCGGGGTCCGAGGAGGCGCGGCCGTCGAGCAGGACCCCCTTGGCGACGAAGGCCCGGGGCGGATTCGGAGTGAACCGGGCGACCGGGGCGCCGTTCGGCCGGTCGTCGTTGAGGATGGTTGCCTGACCTTCGCCGTCCGCTGCCACGGTGGCGTTCTGAGGACTGGTCAGGTGTGAGCCTGAAGTTCTCGTCGGACTCGAGCGCCAGGTCGCCCTTTACCGCCACCGGCACAGTCTTCTCCCTCTCCCCTTGGCTAAAGGTGACCGTGCCCGTCTGGCCGGCGTAGTCGGCGGGTCCGGCGGTGCCGTTCGTCGGTCGCGTAGGCCACGGTGACCGTCTGCTCGGAGGGCGCCGACAGCTTGACCTTGAAGGCGGCGTTCCGGACGCCCGAATTTCCCTCGACGGTATCGGGCGCATTGTCGACGGTTACCGTCGGCCGCATCGTCGTCGGTGATGGTCGCCGTGCTCTCCTCGTCGGCCGCCACCGTGGCGTTGGTGGCCGTGTCGGCCAGGGTGAGCTTGAAGGTCTCGTCGGTCTCGTCGGTGCTGTCGTTGGTGACCGCCACCGAGACCGTCTTCTCCTCCTCGCCGGGGGCGAAGGTGACGCTTGCCGGTCTTGGCCGTGTAGTCGCCGGGCTGCTTGGCGGTGCCGTCCGCCGTGGCGTACCCGACCGGTGACCGTCTTGCTCGGAGGCGGCGGACAGGCTGACCTTGAAGCCGGCGTTGCCCGGCGGGTCTCGAGCGCCCGTCGGCGTCAGTCCGACGGAGATCGTGGGCGGGTCGTCGTCGTCGGTGATCGTCCCCGGTGCCCTCCCATCGCGATCGTGGCGCCCAGCACGGCGCGTTCGGCTTTACAGCTTGAATGTCTCGGACTGGCCTCGTCGACCGTGTCGCCCTTGACGGGCACGGTCAACCGTCTTCGTCGGATCGTCCTGGCGCGAAGGTCGAGGCGCCCGTTGCGCTCGGGGTGCAGTCGCCGGGCTGGCCGACGTAGTCCGTCCTCGGTGGTGTAACGTCGACGGTGGCGGCCAGAGCGGCGCTCGGAGAGCTCACCGTGAACTCGAGCGTTGGTCGTCGCCCGAGTCCCCTTCGGCCACGGTGGCGCTGTCGACCTCGAACGAAGCCGCCTGCGCCGCGACGCCGGCGAGGCCCAGGCGAGGCCACCGGCGAGCAGGAGGGTGAGCAGGAGGGGTACGCGCATGGGGTGAGGGCGGGGAGCCTAGAAGCAGAACACAAGCGTTGAGCGCAGGTTGCGGGGGCGAAGGCGTCCCCGCCGGGACTTAGCCTGATCCGATGCCCGCCGCCACCCGACACGTCTGCACCGCCTGCGGGCAGGAGAGCGCCAAATGGCACGGCCGCTGCCCCGGCTGCGGCGAGTGGAACACGATGGTCGAGGAGGCCAAGCCGGCGAAGGCGCCCGGCGGCCTGCGGCTCGCGCGGCGGGCGCGCCAAGGCGCTGCGCCCGGTCGCCGCTGGCCGACGTGGAGGCCCCGCAGGTCCCCCGCCTGAAGACCGGCATCGGCGAGCTCGACCGGGTGCTGGGCGGCGGCCTGGTGCCCGGCTCGCTGGTCCTGCTGGGCGGCGCGCCGGGCATCGGCAAGTCCACGATCACCGCCAGCGCGCTGGGCAACCTCGCCCGGGCGGGCCGCAAGGTCCTGTACGTCAGCGGCGAGGAGTCGGCCGCCCAGGTGCGCCTGCGCGCCGAGCGCCTGGGCCCGCACGCGCTGCAGGTTCCGATCGTGGCCGAGACCGACCTGGACGCGGTGGTCGCCACCGTCGAGGCCGAGCGGCCCGAGGTCTGCGTGGTCGACTCCGTGCAGGTCCTCAACGCCGCGGGCCTCACCGGCGCGCCCGGCTCGGTGGGCCAGGTGCGCGAGGTGGCGGGCCGCCTGGCCGGCGTCGCCAAGAACGGCGGCCCGGCGGTGATCCTCGTCGGCCACGTGACCAAGGAGGGCGCCCTCGCCGGCCCGCGGGTGCTCGAGCACCTGGTGGACTGCGTGCTCAGCTTCGAGGGCGAGCGCGAGCGCACCTACCGCACGCTGCGGGCGCTGAAGAACCGCTTCGGCTCCACCAGCGAGGCCGGCGTGTTCGAGATGCGCGAGGAGGGCCTGGTGGAGGTGGCCGACGCCTCGGAGCGCTTCGTGGCCGAGGCCACGCGGGCGCCCGGCTCGGTGGTCCTGTGCTCGATGGAGGGCTCGCGCCCGCTGCTGGTCGAGGTGCAGGCGCTGGTGGCGCCGAGCGAGCTGGTGCCGCCGCGCCGGGTGGCCAACGGCGTGGACCGCAACCGGCTCGCGCTGGTGCTGGCCGTGCTGGCCCGCCACGGCGGCCCGGGCCTGGGCTCCAGCGACGTGTTCGTCTCGGTGGCCGGAGGCGTCCGGGTGGACGAGCCGGGCGCGGACCTGGCCATCGCGCTGGCCCTGGCCAGCGCCGCGAAGGGAATCCCGCTGGGGGACGGCCGCCGGCCGCTGGGGGCCTTCGGCGAGCTCGGCCTGACCGGCGAGCTGCGCCACGCCGCCCACCCCGACCGGCGGCTGGCCGAGGCCCAGAAGTTCGGCCTGGACCCCGTGCTGCGGCCCTGGCCCGCGGCTCGGAGACCTTCGCAGCGCGCTGAAGGCGGCGCTGGTCGGCGCGCAAGGCGCTTCCCAGGCCGCCTGACGGCCTGCAAAGCAACCCGCTGAGCAGCGGATTTTTGCACGTACTATGTATCGGTGCCGTACGCCGGTGATGACGTAGCCGAGCTCGAGGCTAGGCAGGAACCTCGGCTCGTAAGAGCTCTCGAGATGATCGCCCCGGGTACGGCGGTCCGCGAGGGCGTGGACAACATCGTCCAGGCCCGTACCGGCGCCCTGATCTGCATCGGCGAGTCGGAGGAGCTGTCCTTCCTCTTCTCCGGCGGGATCAAGCTCGACATCGACTACACGCCGGCGCTGCTGTTCCAGCTGGCGAAGATGGACGGCTCGATCATCCTCTCCTCCAACGGGACGAAGATCCTCTGGGCCAACGTCCAGCTGATGCCCGATCCGACGATCCTCTCGCTGGAGACCGGCACCCGGCACCGCACCGCCGAGCGCGTCTCCAAGCAGACCGAGGCGCTGGTGATCGCCGTCTCCCAGTCGCGCAGCGTGGTCTCGCTCTACCTCGACGGCGCCAAGTACATCCTCGAGGACATCCCCGTGGTGCTGGCCAAGGCCAACCAGGCGCTGGCCACCCTCGACAAGTACCGCACGCGGCTCGACCAGGTCTCGACCCGCCTCACCGCCCTCGAGTTCGAGGGCGGGGTCACCCTGCACGACGTGCTCACGGTGATCCAGCGCTCCGAGCTCGTGACGCGCATGGCCGTGGAGATCGAGCGCTACATCGTCGAGCTCGGCGCCGAGGGGCGCCTGATCGAGATGCAGCTGGAGGAGACGATGGTCGGGGTCGCCGCCGACAAGTCCGCGCTGGCGCGCGACTACGTGGCCGAGCCCACCGAGGAGGGCTTCCTGAGCGTCATCGACGCGCTGGCCCGGCTCCCGCACCAGGACCTGCTCGACTTCGGCCGGCTCGCGGAGCTGCTCGGATACGACCGCAAGCTGAACACCCTCGACCACCAGATCTCGCCGCGTGGCCACCGGATCCTGGGGCGTATCCCCCGTCTGCCCAAGCTGACCGTCCAGACGATCGTGACGGAGTTCGGCGGGCTCGAAGAGATCCTCGCCGCCACCGACGCGGAGCTCGAGGCAGTGGACGGAGTAGGAGACATGCGGGCCAAGGACATCCGCGAGGGCCTTCGCCGCCTGCAGGAGATCAACCTCGTGGACCGCTACCTGCAAACCTAGAGAGACAGCGGCGCAGCGCTGCGCCGCAACTGAACCAGGAGGACGACATCAGCGACGCAGCAATTGAGGACGAGATCGTAGACCTCGAGATCGAGCGCGAGCTCGTCGAGATCGTCTACGAGGTCGGCGACCACGTGGTGTACCCGCATCACGGCGCCGGCAAAGTCCAGAAGAAGGAGCTCAAGACGGTGCTCGGCGAGGAGCGCGAGTACCTGACGATCAAGATCCTTCACAACGACATGACCGTCATGGTCCCGTGCGAGAACGCCAGCAAGGCCGGGCTGCGCCGGGTCATCGGCGAGGAGGCCGTCGAGCGCGTGCTGGGGGTGTTGCGCGACGACGTCAGCCAGATGCCCAAGAACTGGAACCGCCGGTTCAAGCACAACCGCGAGAAGATCAAGACCGGCGACGTTTACGAGCTGGCCGAGGTGGTCCGCAACCTCGCCATCCGCGAGTCCGAGAAGGGGCTCTCGACCGGGGAGAAGCAGATGTACACCCGGGCCAAGAAGATTCTCGCCTCCGAGCTGATGTACGCGCTCGAGATGGAGGAGGAGGACGCGGAGGCCCACCTCGAGTCGCTCATCGAGGAGGCCCACGTAGCCCGCGACGGCGCGGCGCCCGCGACCGCGTAGCCGAATGAAACCGATCGGCGGTGCTCGGCCGGCCAACGCCCGGCCTGCGCTCCGGCGATGGGGAACGATCGGCGGTGCTCGGCCGGCCAACGCCCGGCCTGCGCTCCGGCGATAGGACCTGTGTCCGTCGTCGGGATCGTTCCCGCCGGCGGCAGCGGCGAACGCCTTGGTGCCGACCGGCCCAAGGCGTTCGTCGTTCTGGCCGGCCGGACGCTGCTCGACCGCTCCCTCGCCGCGCTGGAGCCGGTCTGCGAGCGGGTGGTGGTGGCCGTGCCGATCGGCTACGAGGCTCCGCCCGACCGGGTGACCGGCGGGCGCACACGCGCGGCCTCGGTGGCCGCGGCGCTTGCGGCCGCCCCCGAGGCCACAGTGGCCGTGGTTCACGACGCCGCCCGCCCGCTGGCCGGCCCGGACCTCGTGCGCCGCTGCCTCGACGCCCTGGACGGCGTCGACTGCGCCTTCGCCGCCGCCCGGGTCACCGACACCGTCCACGAGGGCGCCGACGACCTGGTGGAGCGCTCGCTCGACCGCTCGAAGCTGTGGGCCGCGCAGACTCCCCAGGTCGTCCGGGCCGACGTGCTGCGGCGCGCGCTGGAGCGCGAGGGCACCGACGAGGCCTCGCTGGTGCTGGCGGCCGGCGGCAGCGTCCGGCCGGTCGAGGTGGAGAGGCCCAACCTGAAGATCACGACCCCGGACGACCTGCGCGTGGCCGAGGCGCTGCTTGCTGACTGACCTGCACGTGCACCTGCGCCCCGACGAGGACGGCACCCCGCCGTCCGAGTACTTCACCCCCGAGAACGCCGAGCGCTACCGCGATGCGGCCTCCGAGCGGGGGATCGACGAGCTGGGCGTGTCCGAGCACGTCCACCGCTTCACCGCGGCGCTCGATGTGTGGGACCACCCCTTCTGGCGCGAGCAGGCCACCGACGACCTGGACGCCTACTGCGCCTTCGTGCGCGAGGAGACCGACCTGCGGCTGGGCATCGAGGCCGACTTCGTGGCCGGCCGCGAGGACCGGATGGCCAACCTGCTCGACGCGCGCGAGTGGGACTACGTGGTCGGCTCGGTCCACTTCCTCAGCGACCGCTCGCTCGACATGGAGGGCGACTGGGACGTGTGGCGCTCGGGATCGCCGGAGAAGGTCTGGTCGCGCTACTTCGAGACCCTCGGCGAGGCCGCCCGCACGGGCATGTACGACATCCTCGCCCACCCCGACCTGGTGAAGGTGTGGGGCTCGCGTGCCCCGCTGCCCGACGGAGACCTCCGGCGGTTCTACGATCGCGCGATGGACGGCATCGCGGAGTCCGACGTGGCGATCGAGGTCTCCACCGCCGGGCTGCGCAAGCCGGTGGGGGAGATCTATCCCGCGGCGCCCTTTCTGGAGATGTGCCTCGAGGCCGGGCGGCCCGTCACGCTGTCCAGCGACGCCCACCGCCCCGAGCAGCTGGGGCACGGGTACGAGCGGGCGCTGGAGTGGCTGGACGGGCTGGGCGTGAAGGAGCTGGCGACGTTCGAGCGCCGCAAGCGGCGCCTGGAGCCGATCGCGTGAGCGCCCGGGCCGGCATCGGCTACGACTCGCACCGCTTGGCCGAGGGCCGGCGGCTGGTGCTGGGCGGGGTGGAGGTCGAGTCCGAGCTGGGCCTGGCGGGCCACTCCGACGCGGACGTCCTGACCCACGCGGTCATCGACTCGCTGCTGGGCGCCGCCGGGCTGGGCGACATCGGCCAGCACTACCCCGACGACGACGAGCGCTGGCGCGACGCGGACAGCATCGCCCTGCTGGGCGAGGTCTGCGTCTTCCTGGCCGAGCACCGGTGGACTGTCCGCCACCTCGACGCCACCGTGATGTGCGAGCAGCCCAAGCTCGGGCCCTATCGCGACCGGATGCGCGAGCGCCTGGCCGAGACGGTCGGCGTGCGGCCGTTCTCGGTCAACGTCAAGTTCACCACCAACGAGGGGATGGGATTCGTGGGCCGAGGCGAGGGAATCGCGGCGATGGCCGTGGCGACCGTGGAGAGGGCAGACTGATGGCCGACCCCGACCTCGCCTACGCCGGCGCCGCGCGCCAGGCCGAGCTGATCCGCGCGGGCGAGGTCTCCTCGCGCGAGCTGGTCGAGCTGTGCCTGGAGCGGATCGAGCGGCTCGACCCCGAGCTGAACGCCGTCCGCAAGTCGATGGGCGAGCGCGCCCTCGCCGACGCCGACCAGGCCGACGCGCGCCGCGGGGCCGGCGAGGAGCGGCCGCTGCTGGGGGTCCCGGTAGCGGTAAAGGACAACCAGGACATCGCGGGAGAGACCACCGAGCACGGCACCGCCGCCTTCGGTCCCCCGGTCGCGGCCGACGGCGAGCTGGTCGCCCGCCTGCGCGCAGCCGGCGCGGTGGTCGTGGCCAGGACGCGCCAGTCCGAGCTGGCCATGTGGCCCTTCACGCTGTCGGGCGCGTGGGGCGTGACGCGCAATCCCTGGGACGGCGAGCGCACGCCCGGCGGCTCGAGCGGCGGCGCGGCGGTCGCGGCGGCCACCGGGATGGCGGGCCTGGCCACGGCCTCGGACGGCGGCGGGTCGATCCGCGTGCCGGCGGCGTCGTGTGGCCTGTTCGGGCTCAAGCCCCAGCGCGGCCGGGTGTCGCTGATGCCCGACGCCGAGCACTGGTACGGGCTGACCGTGGCCGGGGCCGTGACCCGCACCGTGGCCGACACGGCGGTGTTCCTCGACGCGGTGGCCGGCCCGGCGCCGGGCGACGCCCACACCCCGCCCGCTCCCGAGCGTCCCTTTGCCGAGTCCGCGCGCAGCTCGCCCGGGCGGCTGCGGATCGCCCTTTCGCTCGCGTCCCCCGCCCCGCCGACGCACGTCAGCGAGGACGGCAAGCGGGGCGCGCGCGACACCGCCGACCTCCTTCGCTCGCTCGGCCACGAGGTCACCGAGCACGACCCCGACTACGGCCTGCTGCTGCCCCTGATCACTCCGCGCTACCTGCGCGGCGTATACGACGACGCCCAGCAGCTCGCCCGCCCGGAGCGGCTGGAGCGGCGCTCGCGCGACATGGCGCGGCTGGGCTCGCGCATCCCTGATTCGTGGATCGAGCGCTCGCGCGCGGCGGAATCCGAGCGCGCGGCGCGCATCGGCGAGGTGTTCCGCGACCACGACGTGCTCCTCACGCCGACGCTGCCGACCCTCCCGCCGCCGCTTCACCGGCTGGTGAACCGCAGCACCGCCCGCACCTTCGCCGAGACGGCGAACCTCGTGGCCTACTGCGTCCCCTGGAACCTGACCGGCCAGCCCGCCGCCGCGGTGCCTGCCGGCTTCAGCAGCGAGGGCGTGCCGCTGTCGGCCCAGCTGGTGGGCCGCCCCGCCGACGAGGGGCTGCTGTTGTCGCTGGCCGCGCAGATCGAGGCCGAGCGGCCGTGGGCGGACCACCGCCCGCCGGTGGGCTGACCGTGCGCGAGGTCCGGCTGCACGACACCCTCAGCGGCGAGAAGCGGGTGCTCGAGCCACGCGAGCCGCCGGACGTCGGGATCTACGCGTGCGGGCCGACCGTCTACGGCCGCGTACACGTGGGCAACGCCCGCCCGTTCGTGGTCTTCGCCCTGTTCCGGCGCTTCCTGGAGCGCGAGGGCTACCGCCCCACGCTGGTGGCCAACGTCACCGACGTCAACGACAAGATCTACGACGCGGCGCGCGACGCCGGGGTGCCCAGCGAGCAACTGGCCCGCGAGATGACCGCCGCTTACGTCGCCGACACCGACGGGCTCGGCCTGGGCCGGCCCGACCACGAGCCGCTCGCCTCCGAGACCATCGACGAGATCGTCGCCCTGATCTCCGATCTCGTTGAGCGCAGGCACGCCTATCCCGCCGGGGGCGACGTCTACTTCCGCGTCCCGAGCTTTCCCGGCTACGGCAAGCTCTCGAACCGCCCGCTGGACGAGATGCAGCAGGGCGAGGGCGACGACGAGGCGGCGCTGAAGGAGAACCCCCAGGACTTCGCGCTGTGGAAGGGGCGCAAGGAGGGCGAGGACACGGCGTGGCCGTCGCCCTGGGGGGAGGGGCGCCCCGGCTGGCACATCGAGTGCTCGGCCATGGCGGAGTCCGTGCTGGGCACCGACTTCGAGATCCACGGCGGCGGCTCGGACCTCGTCTTTCCCCACCACGAGAACGAGATCGCCCAGACCGAGGCCGCGCGCGACGAGCCGCTGGCCCGGATCTGGATGCACAACGGGATGGTGCGCTTCGAGGGCGAGAAGATGGCCAAGTCGGTCGGCAACATCGCCCTACTGCACGAGGCGCTGGAGCAGTACGGCCCACAGACGCTCGTCATGTACTTCGCCGGCGGGCACTACCGCCAGCCGCTGGCGTTCTCGCCCGACGAGCTCGATGACGCCCGCGGCGCGGTGGCCAGCCTGCGCGAGCTGATCCGGCGCCTGGACCCCTCCGCTCCCGAGCCCGAGGGGCTGGCCGAGCACGCCGAGCGCTTCTGGGACCACCTGGCGGACGACTTCAACACGCCGGCCGCCCGCGGTGTGCTGTTCGAGTGGGTGCGCGAGGCCAACCGTCGCCTGGACCGCGGGGAGACGGTCGGGGTCGGATCGCTGCGAGAGCTGGTCTGGGCCCTGGGGCTGGAGTCGCTGTTCGACGACGAGGCCGCGGCGGACCCCGAGGCGGAGCGGATGATGGCCGAGCGCGAGGAGGCCCGCGCCGAGCGCGACTTCGAGCGCGCCGACCGGCTTCGCGACGACCTGGCCGAGCGGGGCTGGCAGGTGCGCGACACGGCCGACGGCCCGCGCCTCGTGCCGCTCGGGTGATCGTCTACGGGCGCAACCCGGTGCGCGAGGCGCTGCGGGGGCGGCGCGAGGTGCGGCGGGTGTGGGCGTCCAGCCCGTGGCCGGACGTCGAGGCGATCCCGGCGACCGACGAGGAGCTGACCGAGAGGGCCGGCTCGCCCGACCACCAGGGAGTGTGCGCGGAGGCCGCGCCCTACCCGTACGCGGACGCCGCCTCCCTGCTCGCCCCCGAGGACGCGCTGGTGGTCGCGCTCGACGAGGTCCAGGATCCGCACAACCTCGGCGCGGTGGCCCGGGTGGCCGAGTCCGCGGCGCGCGGGCCTGGTCATCCCCGAGCGCCGGTCGGCCGAGGTCACGCCGGCCGTCTGTCGCGCCTCGGCGGGAGCGGTCGAGCACCTGGCGCTGGCCCGGGTGCGCAACCTCGCCGACTGGCTGGGCGAGGCCAAGGAGGCGGGAGCCTGGGTCTACGGCGCCGCGGCGGACGCCGAGGTCGCGTACTCCGAGCCCGACTACGAAGGACGGGTCGTGGTGGTGCTCGGGTCCGAGGGGAGGGGCCTGAGGCCCCGCGTGGCCGGCGCCTGCGACCAGCTGGTGGCCCTCCCGCGCCGCGGCCGGGTGGAGCTCGCTCAACGTCTCCACCGCGGCGGCCGCGCTGGTGTACGGGATCTTGCAATTGCGCGGCGGGACTTGACAGGGCTCCATAACCCCCTGATACTCGCGCCATAGATCAGGCTGGAGTCGAGGTTGAGACCGTTTCTCGAGCTCGCTCCAGAAACCTGGCGCTAGGGGAGGTAACGCGCCACCGAGCTCCGAGGAGACGGCGTGGCACGCTTTACCGCATCAGCAGGAACGGCTTCGACACAGGCCGCCAAGGCTCAACCTCAAGTCGAGCCAGATGATCACTACCTGATAGCGCTCGCCAAGCAGGGGCGACCCGACGCGATGGACCGCATCGTCAAGCGGTACCACGGCTTCGTGCGCCTGAAGGCTTCCTCCTACTTCCTGATCGGCGGCGATGCCGACGATCTGATCCAGGAGGGCCTCGTCGGCCTGTACAAGGCGGTCCGCGACTACCGCTGGGACCGCGAGTCGAGCTTCCGCAACTTCGCGGAGCTGTGCATCACCCGCCAGATCATCACGGCGGTGAAGACCTCGACCCGCAACAAGCACACCCCGCTCAACGAGTACGTGTCCTTCTCGCAGACGCCGGCCGCCGGCGGGGGCGACGGCGACCCGACCCTCGACGAGCTGCTCCCGGGCCCGACCGCGCACGACCCGGTCAACCAGGTCATCTCCACCGAGGAGCTGCACAGCCTGGTCAACTGCCTGTCGAGCGTGCTGTCGGAGCTGGAGAGCGGCGTGCTGTCGCTCTACCTGGACGGCGACTCCTACGAGGTGATCGCCGAGCGCCTGGAGTGCGACACGAAGACGGTGGACAATGCGCTGCAGCGCGTGAAGCGCAAGGTGGGCTCGCACCTCGAGACGCGCGCGGTGCCCGCCTGAAAGCCGTTTCCCAGACCCCATTTGTGGGTACCTGACTTTCCGTAACGGAGGAGAGGCGGGGGCCTCCACCGGATAGAGGAGAGCTGCGTCCATTGGCCGGCACCCCGCTGACCATCCTGGTGGCTGCCTCCAGGCACCGGCAACGTCAATATGGAGGTAGGAGATGGGCTTCGGACTACTGGGCTTGGGCCTCGTGTTGGTCATCATCGGCGCGGTCGCAGGCATCGGGATCCTCTACACGATCGGCGGAATCCTTCTGCTGATCTGGCTGGTCCTGCTGGTGCTGGACCTCGTCTCGGGCGTGGGCCCGGGGGTCGGGATCGGAGGGCGACGACCGCCGCGGCGCGGTGTAGTGCCCGCGCGGAGGCGCCTAAGCCACGTCGGACGCAACCGCACAGACCTGAACTGAAGCTTCCCGGCATGCGCGGGCCGCACGGAGCGGCCCGCATCGCCGGCCCGTCCATGCAGAGCCGGAGGTCGGATTCGAACCGACGGCCTGCTGCTTACAAGGCAGCTGCTCTGACCAGCTGAGCTACTCCGGCCGCGAGCAGCGAGTCTAAGACGCGGGCGTGGCGCCCACGGCCGCCTCGATGTCCCCGTGGCCGTTGGAGGACACGGGCACGGGCGGCGGCTGCTCGGCCTCGTCCTCGGCGTTCAGGCGCCGCTCGAGCTCGCCGAGGATCGCGCCGAACAGCAGGTGGCGCCAGGTGGCGACGGCCAGCGCGCGGCGGTTGCCGCCGAGCGGGGTGAGCTCCTTGCGGGCGGGGTGGTAGCGGTCCACCAGCCTCCCCAGCGGCCAGAGGCCGAAGTTCTCGATCAGTCGCGGCCGCCACGCCGGCCACCAGCGGAGGGCCGGGGACGAAGGGCCGCAGCTGGGCGTAGACGGCCCCGAAGAGCGCGCCGTTGAGCGTGTGCATGGCCGCGCCCACGGCGGGCCAGGAGCTGTCGCGGACCGCCAGCTTGCCCATGCAGCTCGACGTCGTCGTAGCCGCTCTCGAAGACCCTCTTGTCCAGCGGCTGCTGGGCCGCCCAGACGCCGGCGGCGACCGCTCCGGCCAGCGCCCCGTTGAGGCTTCTCTGCAACTCCACGGCCCGGAGCGTAACGACGACGCCCACGGTTGGGTAAACGCAAGCCCATGGGGGCGAGCGAGAACGGGGCGACGGAGCGCCTCTCCATCCACCACGAACGGATTCGCCGGCGCGGCGTCAACCGCCCCGTCTACTGGATCGCCCGCGCGTTCCTCCAGCCCGCCCTGATGATCTTCTTCCGGCTGACCCGGCTGGGCCGCGAGCACGTGCCGGGCGGCGGGCTCATCCTCGCCGCCAACCACCGCAGCTTCCTCGACCCGTTCATCATCGGCTGCTGCCTGCGGCGCCCGATCTACTTCGTCGCCAAGCAGGAGCTGTTCGCCAACCGCCTGCAGGGGTGGTTCCTCAACGCCCTGGGCGCCTTCCCCGTGCGCCGCGGCGAGTCCGACGAGGAGTCGGTGGCCACCGCCCTCGCGCTGCTGGAGCGCGGCGAGGCGGTCGTGATCTTCCCCGAGGGCACCCGCATCCGCCACGGCTCGGTCGACCGGCCCCGAAGCGCGGCGTGGGCCGGCTCGCGCTGGAGAGCGGCGCGCCGGTGGTCCCCGTGGCGGTGACCGGCAGCGAGCGCGCGCGCGCGCGGCTGGGTCGTTCCGCCCGGTCAAGGTGAAGGTCCGCTGCGGGCGGCCGCTCACCTTCCCGCGCGCGGGCGAGCCCTCGCCGGCGCTGGCCGAGGCCGTGACCAACCGCATCTGGCCCTGCGTGCAGCTCCAGTGGGAGTGGCTCGGCGGGTTGCCGCCGCTGCGCACCGCCGCCGTCGTGGGCGCCGGGTCGATGGGCACCGCCATGGCCGTCCTGCTCCAGCGCGCCGGGCCTGGAGGTCCAGCTCGGCTGCCGCTCCCTCGAGCAGTCGCGCCACCTGGCCGCCGGGCGCGAGAACGCCGAGCATCTGCCCGGCGTCGCGCTCGACCCCGCCGTTCGCGTCACGACCGTCTCCGACATCGAGTTCGGCGGCGTCGACCTCGTCGTGCTCGCCGTGCCCTGCTCCGGGCTGCCCGCGGCGCTGGGCCAGGTGGGCGCGCTGATCAGCGACCGGTCGGTGGTGCTCGTGCCGTCCAAGGGCCTGGTGCCCCCGCTCGGCACCACCCCGGCGGCATACGTGGCCGAGCGCACCCGGGCGCGCGCCGTCGCCTACCTCGGCGGCCCCGCGCACGCGCGTGAAGCAGTGGAGGCCGGCGCCTCTGTGGTCCTGGCCACCCGCGACCCCGACCTGCGGCGCGACCTCGGCGTGCTCCTCTCCGAGTCCGGGCTGTGCGTGGACACCACCGAAGACGTCACCGGCGCCGAGCTGGCCGGCTGCGCGAAGAACGCCGCTGCGCTGGCCGCGGCCGCCGCGGCGGCGGCGGCCGGGCCCAACGTGGCCGGCGCGGCGGCGGGCCGCGTGTTCGCCGAGGTGCACGAGCTGGGCCTGCGCGAGGGCGCGCAGAGCGAGACCTTCGCCGGGCTGGCGGGCGCGGGCGACCTGGTGGCCACGGCGCTGGCCGAGGGCAGCCGCAACCGGCGCGCGGGCGAGCTGGTGGGCCAGGGCGTGCCGAGCGAGGCGGTGCCCGGCATCGTGGGCCAGACGGCCGAGGCGCTGGCGGCGGTCCCGCTCTTGGACGCGACACTGCGCGAGCGCGGCGTGGAGGCTCCCGTCACCGCCGGCCTGCGCACCCTGCTCGAGGGCCGCACCACGCCCGGACGACTGGGTCGAGACCTTCCGCCGCCCCGAGCGAGCCCGGCGCCCGAGTCGTGCGGCCTGAGCTGAGCGCCTGCCCCCGCGGGGGTAGGCTGCGCCCGAGATGAGCGAGGCCGTCGCCGCCGACAAGGCTCGGCTGGACCGCGACTTCAGCGAGCTGTACCGCGCCCACCTGCGCGACGTCTACAGCTACTCGTACTACCGGATCGGCAACCACCACGACGCCGAGGACATCACCGAGCAGACCTTCCTCCAGGCCTACCGCCACTACGAGCGCGCGGTGCGGGAGTCCGAGGGCCGGCCGCTGCGGCCCTGGCTGATCCGCATCGCCCACAACCTCGCGGCCAACTACTACCGCGACCGCTCGCGCAGGCCCCAGACGCACCTCGACGACGCCGAGACCTACTCCGCGCCGCACGCGACGGAGGACCTGGTCGAGGGCCGCGAGGAGGTGGCCGAGGTGCTGGCCGGGGTGGCCAACCTGCCCGGCGACCGCCGCGAGGCGCTGATCATGCGCTTCGCGCTGGACATGGACAACCGCGAGATCGCCCGGGCGCTGGGCCGCTCCGACGGGGCCACGAAGGTGTTGATCCATCGAGCCATACGACAGCTCGAGCAGGAGCTCCAGAGCAGGGGAGACGACGACTGACATGAGCGACGTAGAGCGACTACTGCGCAGCGCGCTGGTTCCCGTGGAGCCGTCGGGCGCGATGAGCGACCGCCTGGAGCGGCGCCTGGCCGGCCTCACCGACGCCGCGGCCGAGGAGCTCGCCGACTGGGAGCTGTCCACGATGCGCGACCCGCGCAACTGGTACCGCCCGGCCGCCGCCGTGGTGGTCGGCGGCGCGGCCGCCGGCGCCCTGGTGGTGGTGCGGGCCCGCCAGCAGCGCAAGCAGGTGGGCGGCGCATTCGCGCGCTGCGGCGCGAGGCCGGCGGCGTCGCGAAGGACCTGCGCCGGCGCCTGGGCCGCTAGGTCGCGGGCGACTCGACCGTCGTCGGCGGCGGAACCGCCGGCGTGCTCGCGAAGGCGAGCAGCCCCGCCAGCGCGATCAGCACGTGGAGCACGTTGTCCTCGGTGTTGACCGGGACCAGGCCGACGATCACCTCGCCGTCGCCGACGATGAAGCCCAGGATCGCGACCAGCAGGTAGACCGCGCCGAACACGATCGCGAATGCGCGGCTGGCCGAATAGGAGCCCACGAGGAGCAGCGCCACGGCGCCGGTGGCGATGTGGACCAGGTTGTGCCAGGCGTTGACGTCGAGGATCCCGAGCACCGCTTCGCGCTCGACCTCGTCGCCGGTGGCGAAGCTCGCGTTGTAGAAGAATCCGACGACTCCGCCGGCCACCAGGGCGAGTCCGACGACGAGGGCATAGAGCTGGGCGGGGGTGCGGGCGGACACGCGCCCGGGCATTATCGCTGATCCGAAGACGCCCCGGACGCGAAGGACCACCGGGTGGCAAAGCAACCCGACATCAAGAGCCTCGCCGACGAGGACGTGATGGGCCTCGTCTGCGACGGCGACCCGCGGGCCTTCGAGGTCCTCTACGACCGCCATTCCGGGGCCGGCGTTCTCGCTCGCCTACCGCATGGTGGGCAACCGCGCGGTGGCCGAGGACATCTCCCAGGAGGCCTTCCTGTCGATCTGGCGCAGCCGGCTGCGCTACCGCTCCGACCGCGGCAGCGTGCGCACCTGGGTGCTGGGCATCGTCCACCACCGCGCGATCGACGCCCTGCGGCGCAACCAGGTCCACGACCGCCGCCGCGCCAGCGCCGAGGGGCTCGAGGAGCGCCTGGAGGCGCCGGAGCTGACCGACGTGGAGGTGGCCCGCCGCGACGACGCCCGCCACGTGCGCTCGGCGATCGAGACCCTGCCGGACGATCAGTCGCGCGTGATCGAGCTGTCGTATTTCGGCGGCTTCACCCACACCCAGATCGCCGAGATGCTCGAGACCCCCGTCGGCACCGTGAAGGGGCGGATGCGCCTGGGGCTGGAGAAGCTGCGCCGCGAGCTCGTGGAGCAGGTGGCCTGATGGCCGACTGGCACGACACGCACGACGGCGACGCCGCGGCCTACCTGCTCGGCGCGCTGTCCGACCTCGAGCGCCAGGCCTTCGAGAAGCACCTGGCGAGCTGCGCCTCGTGCCGCGAGGAGCTCGAGCACCTGCGCCCGGCCGCCGAGGCGCTGCCGCGCTCGGCGACCCCGGTCCGCCCGCCCGACAGCCTCAAGCGGGCCGTGATGGACGCCGTCGAGAGCGAGGCGCCCGCCCCGCCGTCGCGCAGGCGCCTGCGCGACCGCCTGCCCTCGCTGATCAGCCGCGGCCCGGTGGTCGCCTGGGTCAGCGCGTCGTTCCTGCTCGCGGTGGGCCTGGCCTTCGGCGCCGTTGGCGCCTCGATCCTGGCGGGCGACGACGGGCGCACGATCGGCGCCAAGGTCGATCCCGTGCGTGTGCCCGAGGCAACCGGGAGCCTCACCGTCTCCAACGACCAGAGCGAGGGCGCCATCCTGCGCGTGCACGGCATGCCCAGCCTGTCGCGGCGCGAGACCTACCAGGTGTGGGTGCAGCGCAAGGGCGAGATGGTCTCGCAGTCGATCTTCAACGTGGGCACCGACGGCGACGGAGCGGCCGCTGTCCCCGACGACCTGGAGGGCGCCGATGCGGTGCTGGTGACCCGCGAGCCGGCCGGTGGCGCGCGCGCCCCGAGCGGCCGCCCGGTCGTGTCAGTGGGCCTCTAGCCGCTCACTATCTTCCGCGGGGTGGAGGTCTGTTACCGCCATCCGAACCGCGAGACGGGGGTGTCGTGCTCGAACTGCGGCAACCCGATCTGTCCGGACTGCATGACCTCCACACCGGTCGGGATGCGCTGCCCGGACTGCGCCCGCCAGAAGACGAAGGTCAAGAGCGCAGACTCGGTCAGCGAGCCGACGCTCACCTATGTCCTGATCGGCGTCAACGTTGCGCTGTGGTTGGGGTTCGGCCTGGCCGGAGATTCGGCCCTGTCCTTGTACGCCGATCTTGGGCTCTCGCGCGAGGGACTGGCAAACGGCGACTTCTGGCAGGTCGTGACCGCCGGCTTTCTGCATGCGCGACTCGGAGAGTCATTCGGCTTCATCCACATCCTCACCAACATGTTCTCCCTGTACATCCTCGGCGCACTCTTGGAGCCGGCGATCGGCCGATTCCGGTTCGGCCTGATTTACGTGGTGTCGCTTCTGGCGGGGTCCTTCGGCGCGCTGCTGCTGTCGCCCACCGGCCTGACCGTGGGCGCCTCGGGGGCGATCTTCGGGCTGATGGGAGCGGCGCTGGTGGTGATGCGCAACCGCGGCATCAACCCGCTGGAGAGCGGGCTGGGCCTGTGGATCGGTCTCAACCTGCTGATCACCTTCACGATCCCCGGCATCTCCATCGGCGGGCACATCGGAGGCATGCTGGGCGGTGTGCTCGCCGCGCTGGTGCTGTTCGACCTGCGTGAGCGCGTGCGCGTCCCCGCGCAGGTGCCGGCCCTGATCACCGCCGCGATCGGCGTGCTGGCGGTGGTCGGCTCGTTCGCGGTCTCGGCGTCGGCGTAGGCCCGGCTTAGCCCGCGCCCACCGTCTTCGCGACCGCCTCCTCGTATTCGGCCACGAATCGTCGCCGGCGCCCGGGCAGCGCCGCCGCGGCCTCGTCGGCCAGGCGCCGGTCGCCCTCGGGGTCCTCGCGCGAATAGGCCTCCTCCACCAAGACGGCCAGCTCCTCGGGATCGGCAGGGTCGAAGAAGCTCCCGCCCGGCGGATCCTGCTCCACGTGCACGGGGATGCGCGAGAGCAGGATGCGCTTGCCCATCGACTTGGCCTCCTCCACCGTGGTGCTCCAGCCCTCGAACAGCGACGGGTTCATGAGCGCGGCGGAGTCGCGCGACAGCGCGGCCACGTGCTCGTAGGGCACCACCCCGAGCACGCGGAAGGCGCCCCGCACCCCGGCCGCCTCGGCGCGGGCCATCAGCTCGTCGAAATGCTTGGGGTGGCGCCGGTCGAAGGGGACGCCGGTCGCCACCACGCACACGTCCGAGCCCCGAGCGCGCAGGCGCCTGAGCGCCTCGATGACCAGCGCGTGGTTCTTGTGCGCCCAGAACTGGTTGGGCAGGTACAGGTAGCGCTCGGGCAGCCCGTACAGCGTGCGCAGCTCGTCCGGCTCCGGCAGCGACTCCGGCGGCGGCGGTGTGACCACGAAACGCAGCACGCTCGTCTTCCCGCGCGCGCGAGGCCACAGCTCCAGCAGGTCCTCCTCGCCCGCGATGCTGCCCGTGAGCAGGTGGTCGGCGAAGTGGGCCATTGCGCGGTACTTGGCGTCGCGCCACAGCCACATCGCGCGACCGAACAAGTGCGGCAGGCGGCGGTGCTGGAGGTCGGGCACCCAGGCGACCGAGCGCACCCCGTCGAAGCGGCCGAGGTGGCCGGAGTGCGACATGGCGACGACGCCGTCACGCTGCAGCAGCCGCCCGAGCGGCCGGTCGCAGGCCGCACCGGCGCGCCACGCGGTGCGCTGCGCCCACGCCGGCGTGCCGCGGTCGAGCATGGGCTCGGTGCGCAGCTCCACGGCGGGGAAGTCGGCGAGGTCGGAACGGTCGTAGCCGCGCCCCACGTAGAGCACGGGCTCGAGGCGGGTGTCCTCGGCGGCCGCGATCGCGCCGAGGAGGTTGCGGTAGTAGTTCAGCCCGCCGAGCCAGACGCCGGTGCGCCCGGCGAGGACGAACGCCACGCGGATCACGATCCGGTTGCCAGTCGGTAGGCCTCGAGGTGGCGCTCGGCGCTGCTCTTCCAGGAGAACGTCGCGGCGCGCTCGCGACCAGCGGCCGACAGGCGCTCGCGTAGCTCCTCGTCGTCCGCCAGCCGCGCCAGCGTGCCGGCAAGCTCATCGGGCTCCACCAGCAGGGCGGCCTCGCCGCACACCTCCGCGCTGCTCGGGCCGCGGAGTGCGACCACCGGGGCACCGGCGGCCATCGCCTCCAGCAGGGTGAGGCCGAAGCCCTCCAGCGGGGCGGGGTGGACCAGCGCGAGCGCGCCGGCCAGCAGCTCGGCCACCCGCGCGGGCGAGGGGTCGGGCTCGCCGCGGACGCCGGGGGCGCCCGCTCGCCTGGCGGCCTCGCCGGCCAGCACCAGCTCGGGTGGGTCCTCCAGCGCGGCGTGGGCCTCGAGCAGGGAGGCGACCCGCTTGCGCGGCTCGTCGGAGCCCAGGTAGAGCAGGTGGCGCCGCTCGGCGGGCCGGGCGGAGGGGAGCGCCTGCCCGGGTCCGTGGTGGGCGACGATCGTGCGCGCCGGGTCGGCGCCCAACAGCTCCTCGGCGTCGCGGGCCGTGGCCCGCGACGGGCACACCACCGCCCCGGTGCGGGCGAGCGCCACGCGGTGCTGGCGGCGCGCCACCGCGCGCCAGGCCGGGTCGAACTCGTCGGGGTGGCGCTCGTAGGCCACGTCGTGGACCGTGACCACCTGCGGGCAGCGCGCGCGTGGCGAGTGGGCGGGCAGCGGATGGTGCAGGACGTCGGCCTCGGCGAGACGGGCGGCGCGGGGCAGCCCGAAGCGCGTCCACGCCGAGTCCAGCGCCAGGTTGGCGGCCGACCGCAGCGGGTTGCCGGCCCCGGGCCGCAGCCGCCGCCGCTGGCGCACGCAGACCACCTCGGTGTCCTCGCGCGCGGCCAGCGCGCGCACGAGCTCCTCCACGTACACGCCGGTCCCCGTCCGGCCGCGGCCGGAGTAGCTCACGTCGATCATCACCCTCACCGCGACTCGACGCGCTGCTTGAGCTCCTCCACCGAGCCCTTCATCACCTGGTCGCGCAGCACGGAGATGACCTTGCCGGGGACCCACATGCCGGGGTCGATGCCCAGGACGTAGGTGGCCCGGGTGTCCCCGCCGTCGAGCGGCTCGAGCCGGTACTCGCCCTCGATCGCCTTCACGTCGCCCTCCACGTAGTCCCAGCTCAGGTGCTCGGGCCCGTCGAGGTGGTAGTCGAGCACGTAGCGCACCGTCTTCACCTTCGCGTCGACCTCGAAGGAGACACGGACCGGGTCCCCGTCGTCCTGCACCTCGACGCGGCGCACGGCGCTCTGCCAGTCGGGGTAGCTCTCGAAGTCCGCCAACGCGTCGAAGCACGCCTGCGGCGGCGCCTCGATGTCCACGCTTCGCTCGGCCCGCTTCACGCGCGGACGCGCAGGTCCACCTCGCGCCACCGCTCGGGCGGCGGCGCGGCGACCAGCGTGGGGTGCAAGAGGTGGGCGAGCAGCTCGACGCCGTCCACCAGCCGCGGCCCGGGCCGGGAGAAGTAGGCGGCCGCGTCGACCGCGACCACGCGCGCGCCGAGGCCGGCCAGCCGCCCGGCGAACTGCTCGGCCTCCTGTGCGGCGCGGTCGGTGTCGTAGCCGCAGGGCATGGCGACCACCAGCTCGGGGTGCGCCGCCTCGACCTCGCTCCACTCGACCGTGCGCGACTTCTCGCCCGGCAGGCCCAGCACGTCCATCCCGCCGGCCAGCTCGATCATCTGCGGCACCCAGTGGCCGCCGACGAAAACGGGGTCGAGCCATTCCAGCGCCGCGACCGAGGGCTCGGGCGCGCCGTCGACCGCGTCGGCCACCGCGTCCAGGCGCTCTCCCGCCTCGGCCACCAGCCGCTCGCCGGCCGCGGGCGCGCCGGCGGCGCTCGCCAGGCGCGGCACGTCGGCGAGCACCTCGCCGATCGTGGTCGGGTCGAGCGACAGCACCTCGGGCTCGGAGCTCAGGCGCTCGGCCACCGCGCGGACGTCGTCGTAGGAGACGGCGCACACCTCACAGACCGCCTGGGTGACGATCAGGTCCGGCGCCAGCTCGGCCAGGAGGTACTCGTCGAGCTCGTAGATCGCCTCGCCGGCCTCGGTGCGCTCGCGCACCGCCCGGTCGATGTCCGCGGCGGTCAGCCCCTCGGGGATGACGCTGCGGGTAATGTGCGGAAGCGACGCAGCCTCGGGCGGGAAGTCGCACTCGTGGGTGACCGCGACGACCTCCTCGCCCAGGCCGAGCGCGAACAGCATCTCCGTGGAGGAGGGGACCAGCGAAGCAATGCGCACCGAGCAACCATGGCACTTCTGAGCGACGAGGAGATCGAGGAGCGCCTGGGCGCCCTCGACGGGTGGGCTCGGGACGGCGACGCCATCACCAAGGACTTCAAGCGCGACAAGTTCACCGGCTCGGTGGAGTTCGTGAACGAGGTGATGCCCGTCGCCGAGGACATGAACCACCACCCCGATCTGGCCATCTCCTGGGACACCGTGACCGTCACGATCACCACCCACTCGCAGGGCGGTCTGACGGCCTCGGACTTCGAGCTGGCACAGCGCATCGACGCCATCTCGTAGCGGAGGAGCGCAGCCCGAGCGTCGGCCGGGCGAGCACCCGTTCGCTCTGGGTGCGCACTGCTACCGTGACCCTCGTCCGCCGATGAGCGACGAGCTCCCTCGAAGTCCCAGCCCACATAAGGCGCGAGCGTGATCGAGCTCCTGTTCCTGCTGGGCGTTCTCGTGCTGGTCGCGCTGAACGGCTACTTCGTCGCGGCGGAGTTCGCGCTCGTGCGCTCGCGCGAGCCGCAGATGCAGATGCTGGTGGACGAGGGCAAGGGCGGCGCCAAGCTCGCGCTCAAGCAGATGGGCGACCTGCCCGAGTACCTCTCGGCCTGCCAGCTCGGCATCACCCTCACCTCTCTGGGCATCGGCTTCATGGGCGAGCCGGCGATCGCCAGCCTGGTCGAGGAGGGCCTGGGGACCACGCTGCCCCACGGTGTCACGCTGGCCATCTCCTTCGGCTTCGCCTACCTGATCACCACCGCGCTGCACATCACGCTCGGCGAGCAGGTGCCGAAGATCTTCGCGATCGTCCACCCCGAGAACGTCGCGCGCCACATCGCCCGCGGGCTCGAGCTGTTCCGGGTCGTCTTCAAGCCGTTCATCGTGCTCCTCAACAAGGCCTCGAACGGCATCCTGCGGCTGCTCGGCGTGAACGCCCAGGAGGAGTTCGACGAGGCCTCCGACTCGGACGACCTGAAGCTGCTGATCGCCCAGAGCGTGACCGGCGGCAAGCTCGACGAGGACGAGGCCGGGATGCTCTCCGGCGTATTCCACCTGCACGAGCAGGAGGCGCGCCAGGTCATGACCCCGATACCGGCGGTCGTGACCGTCGACGTGTCCGAGACCGCCGAGGAGGCGCTGCGCCGCTGCGTCGACTCCGGACACACCCGCCTGGTGGTCACCGAGGGCGGGAACGAGGATCGGATCCGCGGCATCGTGCACGCGAACTCGCTCGCGCGGCGGATGATGGTCGAGGGCGCCGACGCCTCGATCGAGCCGAGCGTCAAGGACGCCCACATCGTCCCGGAGACCAAGCCGCTCGACGACCTCCTGCGCGAGCTCCAGCGCGAGCGCATGTCGCTCGCCGTGGTGGTCGACGAGTACGGCCGCACGGCAGGCATCGTGACCGTCGAGGACATCGTCGAGGAGGTCGTGGGAGAGATCGCCGACGAGACCGACCCCGCCGTCGCCGGCGTGCGCCGCCTCTCCAACGGCGACTGGTGGGTGCGCGGCCACGTGCCGATCACCGACCTGGCCGACTACGGGCTGAACATGCCCGCCGGCTCCGACGCGTTCAACTCGGTGGGCGGGTTCGTGTTCGCCGAGCTGGGCCGGCTGCCCAAGCGCGGCGACATGGTGCGCGCGAACGGCTATTCGCTGCGCGTCGAGTCGGTGCGCGAGAACCGCATCGAGGCGGTGCGCATCCGCGACCACCACCAGCGCCCCGAGCCGTCCGAGCAGGCGGACGAGGCAGAGCTCGAGGTGCGCGAGGCCACCGAGGGCGCGTAGCGGCTTCCGTCCGGGGAGCGGCATAGCTTCGACGGGCAAGACATGTGGTCCGTACGGCTCACTGACTCACAGCGAAACGCACTCCGAGCGCTGTTGAGGGACCAGCCGAAGCTCGGGGGCAGCCTGCAGGCGGCTCTGGAGAACGTGGACTTCGCTCGCTGGGACGACCTGCCCGAGGCGACGCTGCCCTGGGAGACGGTGTCCGAGCTGGCCTGCGCCCAGGGCATAGGCGAGGCCGATGTCGTGTGGGACATGGCCGCGGGCCTGCGGCTTCAGCCGTACGAGTAGAAGCCTGCCCCGGTCTTTCGGCCCAGCTTGCCCTCGGACACCATTTCGCGCACGCGCGCGGGGACGTCGATGCCGATCGCGTCGGCGATCGCGACGGAGATGTCGAGCCCCACCAGGTCCAGCAGGCCGAGCGGCCCGATCGGGTGGTGGGCTCCCAGGTGCATGCAGGTGTCCACCGCCTTGGGCTCCAGGCCTTGGGCCTCCATCAGCTCGACCGCCGAGAAGAGGTACGGAAACAGCAGGCGATTGACCACGAAACCCGGCACGCAGGGGACCTCCACCGCCGTCTTGCCGATCGACTCGCACAGCGCGTGCATGCGCCGGCGGGTGCCGGGCAGCGCTTGGTCGGGGAAGGCCAGCTCGATCAGCTCCATCCTCTGAACCGGGTTGAAGACGTGGAAGGCGGCAAAGCGGTCGGGGCGCCCGCTGGCGTCGGCCAGCGCCTGGACGTCGAGCGAGGACGTGCTCGTGGCCAGCAGGGCGTCGGGCCCCAACAGGCCGTTGACGTCGAACAGCAGTGGCTGCTTGACCCCGTGCTCCTCGGCCACCGTCTCGACCACGATGCCGCACCCGGCGAGGTCATCGAGCTCGGTCGTAACCCGGATCTCGTCGGGCAGCTTGGCCCGCACACGCTCCGCCGAGTCTTCGCTGCGGGCCCATAGCGTCGCCGTCCCCGCGACCCGCGCCAGCCCGCACGCGATGGCCCCGCTCCCGACGATCCCGAGGGGCTCCGATGGCGTTGGTTGACTCATCAGTCAATCGAGTAACCTAGCTTGTACAAGCGACTTTCGGAGGCTCGGGTGCAGAACGGAAACGGTCGTGAGGTGGTCATCGTCGAGGCGGTCAGGACGCCTATCGGACGCGGCCATCCGGAGAAGGGCTACTACAAGGACACCCATCCCAACGCGCTGCTGGCCAAGAGCTACACCGAGGTCATCGAGCGCGCCGGGATCGAGCCCGAGCAGGTCGAGGACGTCATCACCGGCTGCGTCCAGCAGATCGGCGAGCAGGCCTTCAACGTCGGCCGCAACGCATGGCTCGAGGCCGGCCTCCCCGTCGAGACGCCTGCCACGACCGTCGACCGCCAGTGCGGCTCGGCCCAGCAAGCCATCAACTTCGGCGCCGCCCTCGTGGCCTCCGGCGTGCACGACGCAGTCATCGGCTCGGGCGTCGAGCACATGGGCCACGTCTCGTTCGCGGTCGGCTTCGAGACCCAGGGCAAGTACGGCGCCGCCTTCTCCCCCGAGCTGCTGGAGAAGTACGACCTGATCCCGCAGGGCCTCTCGGCCGAGATGATCGCCGACCAGTGGGAGATCCCCCGCTCCGAGCTCGACGAGATCGGCCTGCGCTCCCACCAGCTGGCCGCCCAGGCCACCGAGGAGGGCCGCTTCGAGCGCGAGATCGTCCCCTTCCAGGTCAACGGCAGCACCTACGCCACCGACCAGGGCCCCCGCCCGGACACCTCGCTGGAGAAGCTCTCCGAGCTCAAGCCGGCCTTCAAGGAGGACGGCAAGGTCACGGCGGGCAACTCCTCGCAGATCTCCGACGGCGCCGCTGCCGTCCTGCTCATGACGCGCGAGAAGGCCGACGAGCTCGGCCTCCAGCCGCGGGCCAAGATCGTCGACCTGACCACGGTCGGCGTCGACCCCGTGATCATGCTCACCGGCCCCATCCCCGCGACCAAGAAGCTGCTGGACCGCAACGGGATGAAGATGGATGACATCGACCTGGTCGAGATCAACGAGGCCTTCGCCTCCGTGGTCGCCGCCTGGCGCCGCGAGCTCGATCCGGACATGGACCGCGTGAACGTCAACGGCGGCGCGATCGCCCTCGGGCATCCGCTGGGCTCCACCGGCGCCCGCCTGATGACCACGCTGCTGCACGAGCTCGAGCGCTCCGACAAGGAGACCGGCCTCGTGACGATGTGCTGCGGCGGCGGCCTGGGTACCGGCACGCTGATCCAGCGCGTATAACGGGTTAGCCCCCGTCTGGGGGTGGGTAGACCCTTTCGGTGGCCGTCAGGACGACAGGCTCGCTCATTGCTGAGCGGTATCGGGTCAAGAGGGCCCTCGGACGGGGCGGGATGGCGGTCGTCTATCTGGCCGAGGACGAGCGCCTCGACCGCGAGGTGGCGGTCAAGCGCCTGCACGCCGATTCGGCCGAGGACGTCGAGATCCGCTTCGTCCGGGAGGCGAAGCTCGGCGCGTCGCTGAACCACCCGAACCTCGTCTGGGTCTTCGACATCCTGACCGACGAGGAGGGGCTCGTCATCGTCATGGAGTACGTGGACGGCCCTCACCTGGGCCGCGAGCTCTCGAGCGACCGCATGCAGCCGCGCCGGGCGGTGGAGGTGCTCGCCGCCACCGCGTCCGCGCTGGAGCACGCGCACGAGCACGGTGTGGTCCACCGCGACGTCAAGCCGGCCAACGTCCTGCTCGGCCGCGACGGCACGATCAAGCTCGCGGACCTCGGCATCGCCACCGCCGCCGACATCACTCGGATCACCCGCAGCGACGTCGCGCTCGGCACGGCCTCCTACATGGCGCCGGAGCAGCTGGAGGGCGGGCGGGTGAGCTCGGCCACCGACCTCTACGCATTGGCCACCGTCGCCTTCGAGATGCTCAGCGGAGCGAAGGCCCGCAGCGGGCGCACGCCCATGGAGGTGGCCCACGCGATCTCCACCGAGGCCCCGCCCGATCTGCGCGAGGCCTGGCCCGCCGCCCCGCCCCAGGCCGCCGCCGTGCTGACCTCGGCGATGGCGCGGGACCCCGCGGACCGCCCGGCGTCCGTGTGCGACTTCGTGTCCGACCTCGCGCGGGCGCTCGGCGAGGAGACCACCGCCCGCATGCAGCTTGAGGCCGCCCGCGCCGCGACCGGCGGGGCCGTCGCGGCGCCGGTGAGTGAGCCCGAGACGGAGCCGGAGCCGGAGCCAACGCCTACCCCCACACCTGAGCCGACACCGGCCCGGCGCCGGCGCGGCCCGCGCGACGCGGTCGCTACCAGGCACCCCCACGTAGGCGCGGTATTGCCGTCGGCCTGCTGGCGGGCGCAGTCGCCGTGCTCGCGGTGGTCGCAATCGCCGTCGCGCTGGCCGGCGGTGGCGACGAGCCCTCGGGCTCCTCGAGCGCGACCCAGGAGCCGCAGCAAGAGAGCAGCAGGATCAACAGCAGGGGTCCTCCCAGCAGCCCGAATCGACGCCCACCGGGCAGCCGGCGCAACCCAGCGTCCCGCAGCCGGCCGGCAAGGGAGGCGCCGCCACCGGCGCCCGCCTGAACCGGGAGGGCTTCGGGCTGATGCAGCGCGGCGACACCGCGGGGGCGGTGCCGGTGCTGCGACGCTCGGTTGAGGCCTTCCCGCCCGGCACGAGCGACGTGCAGTACGCGTACGCGCTCTACAACCTCGGCCGCGCCATGCGCCTCAGCGGCGACGCCGACGGCGCCGTCGCGGTGCTCGAGCGCAGGCTGCGGATCCCCAACCAGAAGGGGACCGTGCAGAAGGAGCTGGACGCCGCCCGCCGCGCCGCGGGCTGACCCTGGCCGGTGCGTCATGCTGCGCGCATGGCCACCACCCTCTCGGGCGCGTGTTCCTGAGGGTGTAGACCCCGTTCCGGCCGGGCACGATCAGCGCGAGATTCGACCAGCGCAACACGCTCGGTGTGAGGTAGTTCACCGCGATGTTCCCCGAGCCGTCCGTCGTGTACTGCGCAAAGAACTCCATCGGCCGGTTGGTGTGCGTGGACGTCGTGCCGCTCGTGCAGTCCGAGTTGGTCTGACGTGCCGTTCGCCAGGCCCGTGCCCACGGATAGCCGCTCGCTGTCCGGGTCTCGCTTGCTCAGCGCCCCCGTGAAGGTCGCGTCGTCCAGCGTGACCGAGGGGCTGGGCCCGCAGTCGTTCACGACCGTGTAGTCCACCTTGACCGTGAACAGAGGGATGGGCTGTCCCCGCACCTTGAAGGTCACGCCTGTACTGCCGATCCCGCGGCGCGAGACGCTCGTCACCACCAGGCAGGGGGCGGGCCCGGTGGGCTTCCAGCGCCGGCCGGGGTCGCTGAAGGTGATCGAGCCGGGGTTGGGCGCCTGGGCCGGGCACACCGTCTCGCCCAGGCTCGAGCAGGTCGCGGCCACGAGCTTGGTGGGCTCGACGACCCCGCCATCCTGCTTGGAGCGCGCCACCGCGTCGACCCGGATGCTGCCACCGGTACCAACCGCCCTTCCGTCCGGTCCCGCGTCGACGGCCACGCAGCCTCCACCGCGCCAACCCTTCTCGGCCAAGAGCACCTGAGCTCGGGCACGGTCTTGGAGGACGACGTCGCTGAGTCCCCCACAGTGAGACCGCGAGATCCACTTCCTTCCCGGTCACGCGCCCCTTCGGTCCCCAGCCCTCGGCGCGCCCGTCCCTCCCGGGTCCGAAAGGAACCTGCGAGCCCTTCCGGGGGTCCAGACCCGATTGGGAGAAGCTGATTCTGTAAACCCGGCTCGGCACATGTTTGCCGTGTGCGTCACGGCCGCGGACCTCCATGGCGACCGTCCCGCGGTACTCGTAGTCCTTGGCGATGGCGTCGTCGCCCACATGCGCCTTCAGGCGTGGGCTCGACTGTGGTCTCCATCGTGTAGGAGCCCTTGTCCGGTCCCGGGAAGTCCACGGCTATCGACTCCGCCTGTCTCGACTTGTATTCACCGCGCACCACCCCGCTGCTGTCGGGGCAGCGCCCGAAGCTGGTGCCCTCCCCCAGGACGGCTCCTCGCTTGATCGTCCCCGCGACCTTGGAAGGCGTCTTGCGCCCGTCGGTGGTGGTCTTGATCTCGGTCTCGGAGTAGGAGCCGATTTCTCCCGGACTCTCCTCGGCCACCCGGGTCTGCTTCTCCAGTGTGGTGCTGGCGTTCAGCTCCCGACTCTCGAGCGGCTCGGCGCGCAGCGGACCGAAGGCGGCCTGTGCGCGTGGCCGGGAGCGAGCGATGCCCGCACCACCCACGGTGCGCAGCAAGGCACGGTCGCCGGGCCCTCTCAGCCGTAACCCCGCGCGCGCGAGCCTCGTGCCCAGCAGCCGCCGGATGGGCGGCCGCTGGAAATGACGGCTGCGCAGGAGGCGCGCGGTGGCCCGATACGTGCCGCCGATTCCGCGAGCGGGCTTGCGAAAGCGTGTGCAGCGCAGGTGCGAGCCGCGTCGGAGGCGCCGGCCACCGTAGACCCTCGCCCGGGAGCTGGCGAAGCGTCGCCCGCGCACGACGGCGCCGATCTGCCCGCGCCGGCAGCGCCGGCGCCTGGCTGCGGCCGAAACGTCGGTGCGCGCGGAGGCCGCAGAAGCCCCCTCGGCCATCGCTCGCGAAGGGGAGAGGGAGGCGGCGAATCCGGCAGCGCCGATGGCCAGGACCACCAAAACGGCCGCGGTTGCCACCCCAAGCGGCCGTGCGTGCACCGAATCAAGCTACAGCCATTTTGCCCACGCGCAACCAATATCTGGCTCATCGCCGTCACCGCCTACGACGCGGGCTTCGGCGACTTGACCGCGCATACCGCGGTCAACTCGCCAAACTGAGCACATGGCCACCGCATTGCACGGCGAAGCCGCCGTTCTTCCCCTCGTCCCTTCCTCCGAGGAGACCATGCTCCGCGAGGCCGTCGCGGGCATCTGCTCCGGCTTCGGGCACGAGTACTCGCGGCGCAAGCACGCGGCGGGCGAGCCGCCCACCGAGCTGTGGGACGCGTTGGCCGGGAAGGGCTACCTGGGCGTCAACCTGCCCGAGGAGTGGGGTGGGGGCGGGCTCGGCCTGTCCGGCCTCGCCATGGTGGGCGAGGAGATCACCGCGGCGGGTAGCTCGCTGCTGCTGATCGTGGTCTCGCCGGCGATCGTCGGCAGCATCCTGGCCCGGCACGGCACCGATGAGCAGAAGGAGCGCTGGCTGACCGGGATCGCCGCGGGCACGACGAAGGTCGCCTTCGCCATCACCGAGGCCGACGCCGGCACCAACTCGCACAACATCTCCACCTCGCTGGCGCGCGGCGGAAACGGCAGCTTCGTGCTCAACGGGCAGAAGACCTACATCTCCGGGGTGGAGCACGCCGACGCCGTGCTGGTGGTGGCCCGCACGCGGCTGCCCGACGGCAACCTCGGCCTTCCCTCGCTGGCCATCGTCGACGTCGACTCGCCCGGTTTCACACGCGACGTGATCCCCATGCCCTACGTGGGTCCCGACCAGCAGTGGACCCTCTACTTCGACGGCGTCGAGGTGGAGGAGGAGCGCCTGATCGGCGGCGAGAACGGCGGCCTCGGCCCCGTCTTCGACGGGCTCAACCCCGAGCGCATCATGGGCGCGACGATCGCCTGCGGCATCGGCCGCAACGCGCTCTCCAAGGCCAGCGCCTACGCCAACGAGCGCGCGGTGTGGGGCAAGCCCATCGGCACCCACCAGGGCGTGTCCCATCCGCTGGCCGAGGCGAAGATCGAGCTGGAGCTGGCGCGGCTGATGACCCAAAAGGCCGCAGCGCTCTACGACGCCGGCGCGCCGGGGGCGGGGGAGTCGGCCAACATGGCCAAGTACGCGGCGGCCGAGGCGGCGATCAAGTGCGTCGACCAGGCGATCCAGACCCACGGCGGCAACGGCTTCGCGCTGGAGTACGGCCTGAGCGACCTGTGGTGGGGCGCCCGCCTGACCCGCACCGCGCCGGTGTCGCGCGAGATGATCCTCAACTACGTGGCGGAGCACTCCCTGGGGCTGCCGAAGAGCTACTAGGGGTGGCCGGGGGCGCGTTGCGCGGGCTCGCCTCCGAAAAACGCTCAGGCGGCTGACGACTTTTCTGAGAGGGTGCGCCCTGTCGCGCGCCGGAGCAGACCCCGATGATCGACTTCACGATCGAGACCGCCATCCAGCGCAGCCCGGAGGAGGTGTTCGACTACGTCACCGACCCCGACCGGCTCGCCACCTGGCAGACCAACACGGTCGCCGCGGTGAGGGAGGACGAGGGCCCCATGCGCGTGGGCTCGCGCCTGCGCGAGGTGCACCGGGCGCCGGGCGGCAAGGAGCTCGAGTCGGTGGTCGAGGTGTCGAGCTTCGATCGCGGCCGCGCGTTCGGGCTGAGGGTGGTCGAGGGCAGCCTGCCCGTGGACCTCGACATCGGGTTCGAGCCGGCCGGCGCCGGCACCTTGATGCGCTTCCGCGGCCACGGCCGGCCCACTGGCGCGATGCGCCTGGCCCAGCCGCTGCTCCAGCGAATGCTCAAGCGCCAGTTCGCACAGCAGTGCGCCACGCTCAAGCGGGTGATGGAGGGCGCCGGGTAACCTGCCCGCCCAGGTGGACCTGACCCTCTCGCCCTCAGAGCAGGCCTTCCGCGACGAGCTGCGCGAGTGGCTCGGCGCGAACCACCCCGGCCAGCCGCCCGCCGAGGACGAGGCCGGGTTCCAGTTCCGGCTCGAGTGGCAGCGAAAGCTCAACGAGGGCGGCTGGGCCGGCGTCTCCTGGCCCGAGGAGTACGGCGGGCGGGGCGCGAGCCTGATGGAGCAGGCGATCTTCTCCGACGAGATGGTGCGCGCCGACGCGCCGAGCCCCGCGAACGTGCTGGGGCTGGCGATGGGCGGGCCGACCGTGATCGCCCACGGCACCGACGCCCAGAAGGAGCGCTACGTGGCGCCGATCCTCTCCGGCGAGGAGATCTGGTGCCAGGGCTTCTCCGAGCCCGACAGCGGCTCCGACCTGGCGAGCCTGAAGACGAAGGCGGTCAAGGACAACGGCGAGTGGCGGGTGACCGGCCAGAAGGTCTGGACCACGCTGGCCCACCACGCGAAGTGGTGCATGCTCGTCGCCCGCACCGACCCCGACGCGCCCAAGCACCAGGGCCTCACCTACTTCCTGATGGACATGGAGCAGGACGAGGTGCAGGTGAGCCCGCTGACCCAGATCACCGGCGAGGCGGAGTTCAACGAGCTGTTCATGGACGGCGCCCGCATCCCCGACGAGAACGTGATCGGCGGCGTGGGCAACGGCTGGGGGGTGGCCATCACCACGCTCATGCACGAGCGCAGCGGGCTGGCGTTCGCCCTGCAGGGCCAGGTCAAGCGGGACTTCACGCGGCTGCTCGACCTCGCGCGCCAGCGCGGCGCCGGCGGCGACCCCGTCGCCCGCCAGCGCTTGGCGCAGCTGTACATCGGCTCGGAGTCGCTGCGGCTGAACGTGCTGCGTGCCCTCACCGGGATCATGAAGACGGGCCAGCCGGGCCCGGAGGGCTCGCTGGGCAAGTGGCAGTGGTCGGACCTCAACCAGGAGCTGACCGAGGCGGCGATGGACCTCCGCGGGGCGGAGGCGCCGGCCGTCGACGAGGACTGGACATACCGCTTCCTGCGCGCCCGTGCGAACTCGATCGAGGGCGGCACCACCGAGATCCTCAAGAACATCGTGGCCGAGCGCGTGCTGGGCCTGCCGAGGCTGCGGTGAACTTCGACTTCACCGACGACCAGCAGGCGATCAAGCGCACCGCCAACGAGTTCCTGGCCGCGCGCTTCACCGCCGAGCGGCGCCGCGAGCTGGCCGAGGCCGGCGAGTACGACGACGGGATCTGGAACGAGATGTCCGAGCTCGGCTGGCCGGGGATCTTCGTGTCCGAGGAGCACGGCGGGCAGGAGCTGGGGACCACCGAGCTCGCGATCCTCAGCGAGGAGCTGGGCTACGCGCTTGCCCCGTCGCCGTTCCTCAGCAACGCCGCCGCCGGGCTGCTGATCGCCTACGCCGGCAGCGAGGAGCAGCAGGCCAAGTGGCTGCCGGGCGTCGCCTCGGGGGAGGCCACCGGGACCGTCGGCTTCGTCAGCGAGGGCGCGGCGCCGCTGGTGCCCGACGCCGCGCAGGCGAGCTTCGTGGTGCTGGTCGAGGGAGACGACGCGAGCGTCCTGGAGGGCGTGAGCGCCCAGCCCCAGGACACGATCGACTCCACCCGTCACTACGCGCGCGTGGAGGCCGCCGGCGGCGACCCGCTCGAGGGCGACGTGCGGGCCGGCGCTGGATCGCATCTCGGTGCTGCTCGCCGCCGAGCTGACCGGTGTGGCCCAGCGGGCGATGGAGATGGCGGTCGAGTACGCGCGCGAGCGCGAGCAGTTCGGGCGGCCGATCGGCGCCTACCAGGCGGTGGCGCACCGTTGCGCGGAGATGCTGCTGGAGACCGAGAGCGCGCGGGCCACGATGCTGTTCGCCGCATACGCCGCCGACCACGAGCCCGAGTCGCTCCCGCTGGCTGCCGCGACGGCCAAGTCCTGCGCGTCGGACGCCGGCTGGAAGGTCACGGCCTCATCGCTCCAGGTGCACGGCGGCATCGGCTTCACGTGGGAGCACGATCTGCACTTCTTCCTCAAGAGGGCGAAGGCAGATGCGCACCTCTACGGCAGCGCCGCCGAGCACCGGGAGCGAGTGGCCGACCTGCTTCAGCTCAGCGCCTGACCTTCAGCCGCACGCTGCGCGGGCGGCTCTTGTTGCCCGCCGCGTCCTTGGCGACCACGCTGACGCGGTAGCGGCCGCGGCCCAGGCGACGGAAGCGCGATGGCGTTCGTGCCCGGCCTTGCACCTGGCGCCTGATGGTCTTGGCCTTGCGCCCGCGCCGCTTGATGGTGATCCGCACGCCGGCCTTCTCCGACAGGCGGAAGCGGACCTTGGTGCGCCGCGCCGACAGCCGCGTGACGGCCGGTGCGAGCGTGTCGCGCTGGCCGTCCCGCCGCCGGGCTTGCCCGCCGGGGGGCTGGGCGGGGGCGTCACGCCGGTGACGCGCCCGATCTTCTTGCCCTGCTCCAGCGACACCCAGAGGGTGTTGTTGGGGCCGGTGGTGATGTGGCGCGGGCCGGAGCCGGCGCTGAACTTGCCGACCGGGGTGGCGTCACCTGGCCGCCGGGCGTCATGCGCCCGACCGTCTGCGAGGCGAACTCGGCCCACCAGTAGGCGCCGTCGGACTTGGCGTAGGTGATCCCGAAGGGGTCGAGGCCCCGGGACGAGGCTCTTGAGCGCGCCGGCGCCCTGGGTCAGCCGGCCCGACCTCGTGCGGGTTCTGGCCCGGGTCGCTGTAGGCGACCTGGCCGTTGGGCCCGCCGGCGACCTCCTGCGGCCCGGCGGTCACGGGGTGCGGGGTGATCGTGTTGAAGTCGGTGGTGACGCTCACGATGGCCTTGCCGCGAGCGGTTGACCACCCAGAGCCGGCCGCCGCTGCTGGCGATGCCGCGGGCGTCGAGGCCCGGCGATCGCCTTGTTCGTCTGCGCCGGCGGGGTTGGCGGGCGGGATCTTCACGACCTTGTCGCCGCTGGCGGTCCACAGGTTGCCGTCGGGCCCGGTGGTGATGGTCTGCGGGCTGGCTGATCGCAGGCGACGCTGAAGCCGGTCGCCGAGTTGGGGTCGGCGGGCGAGAACTTCGCCACGCCGTCGCTCTGGGTGACCCAGAGGTTGCCGTCGGGCCCGGTGGTGATGCCCTGCGGGCTGCCGATGTTCGCGGGGTCGAACTCGGTGACCCGGCCGGCGGGCGTGATCTTGGCGACCTTGCCGCCGACCGCGGCCCAGATGTTGCCGTCGGGGCCCTGGGTGATGCCGCGGGGCTGGTCGCTGACGGGGAACTCGCCGTCGATCTTGGGGGCGGCCAGCGCCGAGCCGGGGATGGCGAGCGCGGCGCAGCGGTGATGAGGGATGTCGAGGAGCTTTCTGTTCATGGGACCGATGCTCGGGCTGAGCAGGCCCCGCGCACAGCCACCTTCAGGGTGGGCGCGCCCTACCCCTCGGTCAGAGGTCCTTGACCGAGACCGCCCCGTTCTGGAAGGCGCGGCGGACGAGCTCCGAGCGCTTGGCCTGGCGCGGCAGGTCGCCCACCCCGAAGCGCTCGAACAGCGCTCGCATGTGCGTCTTGACCGCCTCGACGCTCACCACCAGCTCGTCGGCGATCTGCTGGTTGGAGGCCGGGGTGGCGAACTCGCCGCCCTCGCGCGTAGGGCCGGCACAGCGCGATCAGCACCCGCCGCTGCGCCGGGGAGAGCGCCACCTCCTTCTCCTGGGTGGCGGGGATCGTCTGCTCGACCTCGCCCACCGGCGCGCGGAAGACGATGTTGGTGTCGCCCACGCGCAGCAGGTCGCCGTCGGCCAGCCGCCGGCGCTGGCGCAGGCGCTCGCCGTTGAGGAACGAGCCGTTGCGCGACAGCCCGTCGTCCACCACCGCCCAGTCGCTCTGCCCCAGGCGCTCGAGCTGGGCGTGCGCGCGCGAGACCCCCTCGTCCCAGGTGATCGGCAGCTCGCAGCCCGGGCGCGCGGCCGATGGTCAGCCGCGGCGGGCGCGCCCGCCAGCGAGAAGATGTGCTGGCTGCCCTCGCCGTCGTAGAAGAGGAGGTAGGGGTCGCCCCGCGCGGTCGGCCGCGATGCGCTCCTGCAGGTCGGCGGGCGAGGCCCGGTGGGGATCGGTGGGCGAGGTGCTCATCGCGCTTCGAGGCGTCAGGGCGTCGGCTTCGTTGGTGGAGTTCGTATGGCCGGGCTGGAGGCCTCCGCCCAGCGCGTAGACCGTACGACCCACCGCGGCGACCGAGAGGCCGTGGCGGGCGTGGGGCAGGGAGTCGGCCGCGGACCACTTCTCGACGCGCGACGTCGTAGAGCAGGGTGGTGCCCAGCACCGCGTTCGGGGTCTCGGCGCCGACCGCCACCAGCCGCCCGGCGGCGTACGCCGCGCCGAGCCCGCCCAGCGGCTTGGGCATCCCGGGCAGCTTCTTCCACTCGTCCTTGGCGGGGTCGTAGCGCTCGAGCGCGGACGAGGTTCTTGTCCGCCGCGAGCTCGCGGCCGCCGACGGCGTAGAGGTAGCGCCCGTCCGTGGCGACGCCGAGGTGCTCGCGCGGGGTCGGCATGTCGGCCACCGTCTTCCAGCTCTTGCCGTCGAAGACCTCCGTGGTGGCCACCAGGCGGCCCTGGTTCTGCCCGCCGGCCACCACCAGCTTGCCGCCCACCACCGCGGCGCCGCCCGCCACGCGGGGCGAGTTCATCGGCGGCAGCGGGACCCAGCGCTCGCCGCGCAGCTCCCAGACGCGGTTCGACGACTTGGCCGACAGCACGTCGCCCTCCGGGATCCAGCCGCCCATCACCACGAGCCGGCCGCGGTAGGTCGCGGCCAGCGGGTGGTGCAGCGGCACCGGCAGCGGTGCGCCGCCCTTCCACTGGTCGATGGCGGTGTCGAAGCCCTCCACGCTGCGGGTCGCCTTCGAGGAGTTCTTGCCGACCAGGCCGCCCAGGAGCCAGATCGTGCCGAACTGCACCGTCGCCGGGGCCTGCTGGCGCGCCTCGCGCGCGGGCGGGAGCTCGCGCCAGTCCGAGGCGCGCACCGCGGTGGGCGCGGCGGCGCCCTTCTGACCCTCGTCCTCGCCGCCCCCCGCGGCCAGGGCCACGACGGCGATCGCCACCAGCAGCGCCGCGAGCCCGCCCAGCACCAGCGCGAGCCGGCGCCGGCGGGCGACCGCGGCTGCTCGGGCTCCGGGCGCTCCTCCGGCGGCGGGCCCTGCGGCGGCGCTCCGTCCGGCGGCCGCGGCGGACGGGACACCGTCTCGCCGGGCGGGGCGCCTCGCCGGGCGGGGCCGTCGCGCCGGGCGGGGCCGTCGTGCCGCCGCCGCTTCCGTGGGCGGCCGAGAGGATCGCCCCGGGCGCCGCCAGGAAGCGCTCGCCGCTGAGCCAGTCGCGGCCCCACGCGCCCGAGGCGGCGGTGGCGATGGCCACGCCGAGCTCCTCGGCGGTCTGGTGGCGGTCGGCCGGCTCGCGCGCGAGCGACCGCATCACCTCGTCGGCCAGGGCGAAAGGCACGTGGGGGGCGTGGTCGCTCACCGGCTGGGGGTCCACGTGCACGTGCCGGTAGAGCATCTGGAGCGCGTCGCCCTCGTGCTCGTAGGGCAGCCGCCCGGCGAGCAGCTCGTACAGCACCGTGCCCGCGGCGTAGACGTCGGTGGGCGGCCCCGGCTCGGTGCCCCCGCCTGCTCGGGCGCCATGTAGGCCGGCGTGCCCAGGATGAAGCCCGTCTTGGTCGCGTAGGTGCGCGAGCCGCCGAGCATCTTGGCCACGCCGAAGTCGGTCATCTTGAGCAGGCCGTCGTGGGTGATGAGGGCGTTGCCCGGCTTCACGTCGCGGTGCAGCACGTCGCGCTCGTGCGCGTAGTGCAGCGCGGAGCACATGGCGACGGCGGCGGCCACCGCCGCCGGCGGGTCGAGCTCGCGGGCGTGGGTGCCGAGGGTGCCGCCGCCCAGGCGCTCCATCACCAGCAGGTAGCTGCCGTCGTGCTCGACGAAGTCGTACACGGGAACGATGTGGGAGTGGCTGAAGGAGGCGAGCAGCCGCGCCTCGCTCAGGAAGCGGCTGCGCAGCTCGGGGTCCTCGGCGTAGCCGGGCGTGAGCAGCTTGACAGCCACCTCGCGGCCGAGCTGGCGGTGGCGGGCAGCCAGGACGACCCCCGTCGAGCCGCGGCCGAGCTCCTGCTCGATCTCGTACGCCGGCAGCGCCGCCGCGACCTGCTCGACCCGTACGGCCACCCGCCAAGGATACGTTCGCGCCGGGCGGCAGGGGTGAGTCTCCCCACCCTCAAGGTGCCTTCTGGCGGGGCCTGGGCCGGGCGATCTTGAGCCCAGACACACCGACCCCCTCAGGAGGAATCAGATGAAGCGATCCATCACCGCAGCCCTCGCCCTCGCCGGCGTGCTCGCCTTCCCGGGCGTCAGCCAGGCCGCCGACCAGTTCGGCAGCCAGCTCAACCACGGCCCGGCCAACGGGCCGGAGGAGTGCGACCCGCTGGGCCCGTGCACCTTCGTCGGTCTCAACCACCCGACGCCGCCCAACGGCGACAACAAGCCCCGGCCCGCTCCCTACGACGGCGTCGTGGTGAAGCTGCGCGCTCGTTCGTACACCCCCGACAACGTGCAGTTCGCGTTCTCGAACATCACCGAGCAGGGCGCCGGCAACAACAAGACCGCGCTGGCGAGCCTCGGCGGCCGTCGGCCCGTCGGTGACCTTCCAGGGCACCGGCAACGTCGAGGAGTTCCCGGCTAGGGTGCGCGTTCGCAAGGGCGTGCACGTGGCGCTCAACGCGACCAAGCACGGCGCCACCTACAACACCGACGGCGGCAACGACTCGTACGAGTTCGCTCCCCAGCTCGGGCTCGGTCAGGCCCCCCGGACCTCGACCGGCGACAGCGGCGGCGAGCTGCTCGTCCAGGCTCAGATCGAGCGCGACGCCGACCGTGACGGCTTCGGCGACGAGACCCAGGACCGGTGCAAGAACCAGACCGGTCCCGCCGGCGGCTGCGACCGGATCAAGCCGCGACTGCGCGGGCTCAAGGCCAAGCGCAGCAGGATCAGCTACCGCCTGTCCGAGCGCGCCCGGGTCACGCTGAAGATCCAGCGCAAGGCCGGAGGCCGGTACCGCAAGGTCCGCACCCTGACGGTGCGGGGCAAGCAGGGCCGCAACGCGGTGCGCACCTCCAAGCGCCTGCGCAAGGTCCTGCGGACCGGCCGCTACCGCGTGGTGGCGACCGCCAAGGACCGGCGCCGGCAACAAGTCGGGCAAGCGGATCGCGAGGTTCCGCGTCAGCCTCTAGCGCCACCGCGAACCCACCCGAGCACACGACCGCCCGGCCCCGCGCCGGGCGGTCGTCGTTGTACCCGGTTGGTTAGGCGGCCCTAACCGGGAGGGCTACGCGCCGGGCTGCTTGCACCGTTGGCACGCGGTGATAGACCACCCGCCGAGAGGAGATCCGACGCTGCATCGCTGCAGCAGGCGGGAGAGGTATGTGCCTGGCCATCCCAGGCCAGATCGTTGAGGTTGTCGACGAGGTGAACCGCCTCGCCAAGGTCGACGTGGCCGGTGTTCAGCGCAACGTGAACATCGGCCTCCTCGACGACGGGCCCGAGCCGCTGCAGACCGGCGACTGGGTCCTGATCCACGTCGGCTTCGCCCTCTCCAAGGTGGACGAGGAGGAGGCCGTCGCCACGCTCAAGATGCTCGAGGGCATGGGCGCGGACTACGAGCAGGAGCTCGAAGAGCTGAAAGCGAGCGCGATCGAGTGAGCTCCTGCGACCACACCTCGGGCTGCATCACGTGTGGCGACGAGGCGGTGGCGATGCAGGTGCTGCAGACGGACGAAGAGCGCGGCCTGGCCCTCTGCGCCGACGAGCACGGACGCCGCGAGACCGTCGAGATCGCGCTGGTGGACGCCGCCGAAGGAGACACGCTGATGGTGCACGCCGCGACCGCGATCGCTCGGGTGGAGGGCGCGCCACGTGAAGTTCGTCGACGAGTTCCGCGACGCCGAGCTCGGACGCGCGCTCGCCGGCGAGATCCTCGCCAGCGTCGAGCCCGGCCGCCACTACAAGCTGATGGAGGTCTGCGGCGGCCACACCCACTCGATCTACAAGTACGCGATCGACGACCTGCTGCCGGAGAACGTGGAGCTGGTCCACGGCCCGGGCTGCCCGGTGTGCGTGATCCCCATGGGACGCGTGGACGACGGCATCGCCCTGGCCCGCCAGGAGGGCGTGATCTTCACCTGCTTCGGCGACATGCTGCGCGTGCCGGGCTCGGAGGGCAGCTTCCTGGACGCGAAGGCCGAGGGCGCCGACATCCGCATGGTCTACTCGCCGCTCGACGCGCTGCGGATGGCCAAGGCCAACCCGGACCGCCAGGTCATCTTCTTCGCGATCGGGTTCGAGACCACCGCGCCGTCCACGGCGCTCACGCTGATGCGCGCGAAGGCCGAGGGCGTCGAGAACTTCAGCGTCATGTGCAACCACGTGACGATCGTGCCGCCGCTGCGCGCGCTGCTCGACTCGCCCGACCTGCGCCTGGACGGCTTCATCGGCCCCGGCCACGTGTGCACGGTCGTGGGCGCCCGGCCGTTCGAGTTCATCCCCGCCGACTACGACAAGCCGCTCGTGGTCTCGGGGTTCGAGCCGCTCGACGTCCTGCAGTCGGTGCACATGATCCTCAAGCAGCTGGCCGAAGGCCGGCGCGAGGTCGAGAACCAGTACACGCGCGTGGTGCCCTACGAGGGCAACCTGAAGGCGCTCGAGGTGCTCGGCCAGGTGTTCGAGCTGCGCCCGCACTTCGAGTGGCGCGGCCTCGGCTTCATCTCCCAGAGCGCGCTGAAGCTCAGCGCCGCCTACGCCGACTACGACGCCGAGGAGCGCTTCGGCGTGCCCGGCGTGCGCGTGGCCGACCCCAAGGCGTGCCAGTGCGGCGAGGTGCTCAAGGGCGTCATCAAGCCGTGGGAGTGCAAGGTGTTCGGCACCGCCTGCACGCCGGAGCGCCCGATCGGCACCTGCATGGTCTCCCCCGAGGGCGCCTGCGCGGCCTACTACAACTACGGCCGCTTCTCTCAGGAGCGGGAGGCGGTATGACTTACGCGAGGCCGGAGGCCGAGAGTCAGTCTCAGGACGCGGGGCAGGATGCCCCGCGGAGCACTCCCTCCCGCGAGGAGAAGATCCTCGGGATCATCGAGACCGCTCGCGCCAAGCGGCCGAAGTTCAAGGACGACCGCATCACCATGTCCCACGGCGCGGGGGGCAAGGCCACCCAGAGCCTGATCGAGGGGCTGTTCGTCCCGGCCTTCGACTCCCAGCCGCTGGCCGAGCTGGGCGACGCCGGCGCCGTCGAGGTCGACGGCGCGCAGCTCGCGATGACCACCGACACCTTCGTCGTGAAGCCGATCGAGTTCCCCGGGGGCACGATCGGCGAGCTGGCCGTCAACGGAACCGTCAACGATCTTGCGGCGGCGGGCGCGCGCCCGCTCGCTCTGAGCGTCTCGCTCGTGCTGGAGGAGGGTCTCTCCGCGGACGACCTTCGACTCCAGGTGGAAGCGATCGCCGGGGCCGCCCGCGCCGCAGCCGTTCAGATAGTGGCCGGCGACACCAAGGTGGTGGAGCGCGGCCACGCCGACGCGATGTACGTGAACACCACGGGCATCGGCGTGCGCGACCCGCGCGCGCGGCTGTCCACCACCGCGCTGCGGCCCGGGCGACCGCGTGCTCGTCTCCGGACCGGTGGGCGAGCACGGCACGGCGATCATGCTGGCCCGCGACGAGTTCGCGCTCGAGGCGCAGATCGAGTCCGACACGTGCTCGCTGTGGCCGGTGGCCGACGCGCTGATGGAGTCGGCCGGCCCGCACCTGCGCTGCATGCGCGACGCCACCCGCGGAGGCGTCGCGACCGTGCTCAACGAGCTGGCGCGCGCCTCCGGGCGTCGCGGTGCGTCGCGAGCGAGGCGTCGGTGCCGGTGAACCCGGCGGTGGCCGGCGCGGCGGAGCTGCTGGGAATCGACCCGCTGTACGTGGCGAACGAGGGCCGCATGGTCGCCTTCGTCGCGCCCGAGGCGGCCGAGGAGGCCCTGTCCGCGCTGAGGGCGGTGCCGGGCTGCGAGGAGGCGGCGGAGATCGGAGAGGTCAGGACCGAGCCCCCGGGCATGGTCCTGGTGGAGACGGCGTTCGGTGGCAAGCGGGTGATGGACCTGCTGGCGGGCGATCCATTGCCCCGGATCTGCTGAGGAGAGAGGAGCCCATGGCAACAGCGACGGAGTTCGTTCCCAAGCAGCACGAGACGGAGGCGGTCACCGCCCACGTCATCTGGATGACCACCGGGCTGTCGTGCGACGGGGACTCCGTCGCGATGACCTCGGCCACCGAGCCGAGCCTCGAGGACATCGTCACCGGGGCGATCCCGGGGATGCCGCAGGTGATCGTGCACAACCCCGTGCTGGCCTTCGAGAACGGCGCCGAGTTCATGGAGGCGTGGTACGACGCCGAGGCCGGCAAGCTCGACCCGTTCGTGCTCGTGGTCGAGGGCTCCATCCCCAACGAGAAGATCAACGGCGACGGCCACTGGGCGGCGATCGGCAACGACCCGGAGACCGGGCAGCCGATCACCACCAACGAGTGGGTCGACCGCCTCGCGCCCAAGGCCGCCGCTGTCGTCGCGGTCGGCACGTGCGCCACCTACGGCGGCATCCCCGCCATGAAGAACAACCCGACGGGCGCCATGGGCCTGCCGGACTACCTCGGATGGAACTGGAAGTCCGCGGCCGGCCTGCCGGTCGTCTGCATCCCCGGCTGCCCCGCCCAGCCGGACAACATGACCGAGACGCTGATGTACCTCGTGTTCCACCTCGCGGGCATGGCTCCGGTCCCCGAGCTGGACGAGGCGCTGCGGCCCAAGTGGCTGTTCGAGCGCACGGTGCGCGAGGGCTGCAACCGCGCCGGCTTCGCCGAGCAGGGCCAGTTCGCCACCGAGTACGGCGACGACCCGCGCTGCCTGGTCAAGCTGGGCTGCAAGGGCCCGGTGGTCAAGTGCAACGTGCCGGTGCGCGGCTGGCAGAGCGGCAAGGGGGGCTGCCCGAACGTGGGGGGCATCTGCATGGCGTGCACGATGCCCGGGTTCCCCGACAAGTACATGCCGTTCATGGAGCCGGACCGGTGGGGCAAGGCCGCCTCGAACTTCCAGAAGTTCGCCTACGGGCCGCTGGTCAGCCGCATGCGGCACCGCAACATCGCCAAGGAGTACGACAAAGAGCCCGAGTGGCGGCACAACCGCGGCGAGCTCACGACCGGCTACGCCAAGCGCTGGTAGAGGGGAGGAAGCTCAATGGCCACCGTTGAAACGCCACGCGGCCAGGAGGTCCAGGTCAAGGAGATGTCCTGGGACCCGATCACCCGCATCGTCGGGTCGCTCGGGATCCACACGGAGATCGACTTCGCCAACCAGGTCGTCAACAGCTGTCACAGCACGTCGATGATCTTCCGCGGGTTCGACATCTTCATGAAGGGGATCGACCCGCGGGACGCGCACTTCATCACCAGCCGCATCTGCGGCATCTGCGGCGACAACCACTGCACGACCTCGTGCCTGAACCAGAACATGGCCTACGGCGCGCACGTGCCGCCGCTGGGCGACTACGCGTTCAACCTCGCGGAGCTGGCGGACTACATGTTCGACCACGCGATCTTCAACGACTGCATGTGCAACGTCGACTTCTGCGAGCAGATGGTCAAGGACACCAACCCCTCGGTGCTCAAGAAGGCCGAGGAGACGTCCGCCCCGCACGGCGACATCCACGGCTTCAAGACGATCGCCGACATCATGCGGGCGCTGAACCCGTTCACCGGCGAGTTCTACCTGGAGACCCTGCAGGTGGCGCGCTACACGCGGGAGATGTACGTCCTGTTCGGCGGCCGGCACACCCACCCGTCGACGATCATGCCGGGCGGCTGCAGCGCGCACATCACGCACCAGACGCTGACGGACTACTACGTGCGGCTGATGCGCTACATGGACTACGCCAAGCGCTCGGTCCTGCTGCACGACGACCTGTACGACTTCTGGCTGGAGGCGCTGCCGGGGTACGACATGGTCGGCTACCGGGACACCAACCTGGTCTGCTGGGGCGCGTTCGACAACCCCGAGAACGCGAACCAGCTCTACAACTACAAGACGATGGAGGAGTGGGGCAACCGGCGGTTCGTCACGCCGGGGATCGCCATCAACGGCGAGCTCGTCACCACCAACCTGGTCGAGATCAACCTGATGATCCGCATCCTGCTCGGCTCGTCCTACTTCGACGACTGGGAGGGCGCCGAGCAGCCCTTCGTGACGAAGGACCCGCTGGGCAACGACGTGGACCCGCGCCACCCGTGGAACAAGGTCACGCTGCCCAAGCCGCAGAAGCGCGACTTCGCGGAGAAGTACTCGTGGGTGGTCTCGCCCCGCGTCTGGGACGAGCGCACCAAGACCGAGGTGTGCTGCGACACCGGCGGCGGGCCCTTCGCGCGCCAGTGGGTCACGGCGAAGGCCGGCCTGGTGGACCTGGGCTACGTCAAGGCCACGGGCCACAGCCTCCAGATCACGCTGCCCAAGGGGCAGGCGCTTCCGGAGATGTCGCTCGAGTGGAACGTCCCCGAGAAGTCGAACGCCATCGAGCGCGACCGGGCACGCTCCTACCACCAGGCCTACTCGGCCGCGGTGGCGCTCTACAACGTCGAGAAGGCGTTGGCCGAGGTGCGGGCGGGGCGCACGAAGAGCTGTGCGGACGTGACCGTGCCCGACGAGGCCGTGAGCGTGGGCTTCCACGAGGCGGCCCGCGGCGTGCTGTCGCACCACATGGTCATCAGGGACGGCAAGATCGCCAACTACCAGCCCTACCCGCCGACGCCGTGGAACGCGAGCCCGCGCGACAGCAACGGGACCCCGGGGCCCTACGAGGACGCGGTGCAGAACACGCCGATCTTCGAGGAGAACGGACCGGACAAGTTCAAGGGCGTGGACATCATGCGCGCCGTGCGCTCGTTCGACCCGTGCCTGCCGTGCGGCGTGCACATGTACGGCGGGAAGGGCCAGGTGCGGAAGGTGATGCACCGGCCCACGGGCATGTCGTAGGTGGAGGCGGAAGAGCTCCTACAGCGCATACAGCAGCTCACCGACGAGCTCGAGGGGGTCTCCGACCCCCAGGCTCGGGCCGTCGGCGAGCAGCTGGTCGCCGCCGTCATCGACATGCACGGCGAGGGCCTGGAGCGCCTGCTCGAGGCGGTCCCGGCCGACGCCCGCCGCGAGCTGGCCCGCGACGGCGTGGTGGGCAGCCTGATGCTGATCCACGGGCTCTACCCGGAGTCCCTGGAGGAGCGGGTCACGGCGGCGCTCGACGGCGTGCGGCCCTACATGGAGTCGCACGGCGGCAACATCGAGCTGCTCGGCATCGAGGACGGCGTCGCGAAGCTGCGGCTGCAGGGCAGCTGCGACGGCTGCGGCGCCTCCCAGTCCACGCTGGAGCTCACGGTCGAGCGGGCGCTGCGCGAGGCCGCGCCCGACCTGCGCGGGATGGACGTGGAGGGTGCCGCGCCGCTGGAGGAGATCACCGGCATGCCGCTGCCGATGGCGGTGGTCGAGGGCGGCCCCGAGGCGTCGAACGGCGGCCCCGAGAAGGTCAACGGCTGGGTCGACCTCGACGGGGCGATGGACATCACGCCGGGCTCGCTGACCCCGATGGAGGTCGAGGGCCAGCGGATCGTGGTGGCCAACGTCGAGGGCGAGCTGCTGGCCTACCGCGACTCCTGCGTGGCCTGCGGCTCGTCGCTGGCGTCGGCGATCCTGGTCGAGGGCGTGCTGTCGTGCCCGGACTGCGCTCGCCGCTTCTATCTGCCCCGCGCGGGCCGCTCGCTCGACGACGAGCGACTGCAGCTGGCCCCGGTGCCGCTGCTGCGCGACCGCGGGTCGGCGCGGGTGGCGCTGCCGGCATGAGCAAGAGCGAGCCGATGATGCCGAGCGACCCGACGCAGGCGGACGTCGTCGCGCGGCTGCGCCGGCTCCAGATGCGCGAGATGCCCGAGGGCCTGCAGCCGCTCGAGGCGCAGTGCGACCTGTGCGGGCGCACCATGTCCGAGGAGCACCGCCACCTGCTCCAGATCGAGGAGCGCCAGATCGTCTGCGCCTGCGAGGCGTGCTTCGCGCTGCGCTCTGGCGAGCCGCAGTTCCGCCCCACCGGCACGCGCGTGCTGTGGCTGAACGGCTTCCGCATGCCCGACGACCTGTGGGCGCGCTTCCGCATCCCGATCGGCCTGGCCTTCTTCCTGAAGGGAGAAGCAGGGGGTGTCGGCGCTCTACCCGAGCCCCGCCGGCGCCACCGAGTCCGAGGTCGACGACGCGGCCTGGGCCGACCTGGTCGCCCTCAACGACGTGCTCCAGATGCTGGAGACCGAGAGCGAGGTGCTGCTGGTCAACCGCATGAAGGGGGCGCAGGAGTACGCCATCGCCCCCACCGACGAGGCCTACCGCCTGGTCGGCCTGGTCAAGACGCGCTGGGAGGGCATCTCGGGCGGCCAGGGCCTGGAGAAGGCGGTCGCGGAGTTCTTCGCCGAGCTCAAGGAGCGTGCGGGGTGACGATCCCCGAGCCGGAGTTCTGGGTGCTCGACGCCGAGCCGGTGCAGCGGGCGGCGATGCCCACGCTCGCCTTCCGGCTGCGAGCGCGCGACCACTCCGAGCGCGAGATCTACACGATCGCGCTGATCGGTGCAGATCATGATCGAGGCCAACCAGCGGCCGCACGACGATGCCACCCGCGAGCGCCTGTACGAGCTCTTCGGCGAGCCCGAACGGTGGGGCGACACCGCCCGCGGGGTGCTCTGGACACGTCAGGAGGTGCTTCTCCCGAGCTTCACCGGCTCGGTGACCCACGATTTGCACGTGCCGCTGTCCGTCGACGCCGAGCTGGCCTCGTTCAAGTACTTCAACGCGCTCCCCGACGGGGACGTGCCGCTCTCGTTCCATTTCAGCGGGACCGTCTTCTACGCGGGAGAGCACGACCGGCTGCAGCTGACGCAGGTGTCGTGGAGCGCCGAGGCGCAGTTCCGGCTGCCGATCGAGACGTGGAACCGGGCCATCGACCAGCACCACCCGCCGGGTGGCTACGTGCACCTGTCCGACGAGACGCTCGAGGCGCTGCGCGAGCTGCGCGGCGAGCGCGGCTTCATGTCGCTGGACGCCGTCCTGGCCGACCTGGCGATGGGGGCGCGGACGTGAACACCGAGCTGGAGGCGCTGGTCACGTCGATGCTCTTCGAGGGCTACGCGCTCTACCCGTACACGCCCGGAGCGGCCAAGAACTCGACCCCGACCCCGTTCGGGATCGTCTACCCGGCCGTCCTACGCCGCGCAGGCCGACAACACGCACGACCACCTCCAGGTCGACGTGGGCATCGAGGCACCTCCGGACGCCGCGCTGTTCGCCCAGATCCGCTTCCTGCGAGCCGGGCGGCGCGCGCCACCAGGCCGTGCCGCGCCGGGTGGAGCTGTCCGCAGCCCGGCTCGACCGAGTTCGAGTTCGGCTCGCTGCGCGGCCGGCTGGAGCTCGAGCGCCGCGGCGACCGCGTGCGGCTGCGCGTGCAGAACCTGACCGCGTTCGACCAGCCGGGGGCGGACCGCCCCACCGCCCTGCGCAGCTCGCTGCTCTCCACCCACGCGGTGATCGAGACCGGCGCGGGCCGGTTCCTGTCCCCGCTGGACGAGGCGGGGGAGAACGTGAACTGCTGGCCGGTGCTGGCCACCGAGTCCGACGACGCGATCCTGGCGGCGTCCTACATGCTGCCCGACCATCCCCAGCTGGCGCCCGACAGCAAGGGCGACCTGTTCGACGGCACGGAGATCGAGGAGGCGCTGCTGCTCCACGTGCAGGCGCTGAGCGAAGGCGAGCGCGAGGACATCGACGAGCAGGATCCGGCTGTGCGCGAGATGGTCGCCCGGGCCGCGGCGGCGACGCCCGAGGACCTGTTCCGCCTGCACGGGGTGATGTACCCCACGCCCACCGACGAGCCGGCCAACGCGCCGGGCGAGTCGGAGGTCGAGGTGGACGGGAGGGTGTTCCGGCGCGGCGGCAAGGTGGTGCTGCGCCCTCGCGGGCACGACATCCATGACACGATCCTTGACGGCCGGCTGGCGACGGTGGAGCGCATCTACGTGGACATGGACGACGAGGTCCATCTGGGCATCACCGTCGACGACGACCCCGGGCGCGACGTGATGCGGACCAGTGGGCGCTACACGTTCTTCAAGCCCGACGAGGTGGAGCTGCGATGAGCGACCCGCGGATCCTGGTGGCCGGCGTGGGCAACGCGTGGCTGAGCGACGACGGTTTCGGCGGCGAAGTGGCGCGGCGGCTGGAGCAGCGCGAGCTGCCGCCCGGCGTCTCGGTGATGGACTCCGGTACCGGCGGCCTGGACCTCGCCTACGAGGTCATGCGCGGATACCACGGGCTGATCATCGTCGACGTGAGCAAGCAGGGCGAGGCGCCCGGCACGCTGTACCTGATCGAGCCCGAGGAGGACGAGGCCGGCGGGGCGATCGAGGACGGCGACGTGATCGACCCGCATTCCATGGACCCGGCGACGGTGCTGCGGTTCGTGAAGGCGGTGGGCGGCTGGCCCGGAAAGGTCTACGTGGTCGCGTGCGAGCCGGTGACAGTCGAGGAGATGGGCATGCAGCTGTCCGACGAGGTGGCCGCGGCCGTCGACGGCGCGGTGGACCTGGTGCTCAAGACGGTGGAGGAGCTCCGGTGCATGAGCTTTCGCTGAGCACGGCGATCGTGGACACGGTGGAGCGCCACGCCGAGGGCCGCACGCGTCACGCGCGTGAACCTGACCGTCGGCGCGCTGCGCCAGGTGGTGCCGGACTCGCTGGACTTCTACTTCGAGATCGTCTCGCGCGGGTCGGTGTGCGAGGGCGCGGAGCTGCGCCAGACGCTCGTCGAGGGCCGCGCGCGGTGCGACGGCTGCGCCCACGAGTGGGCGCTCGACCTGCCGCTGTTCCGTTGCCCACGGTGCGGCGAGGCCGCGCAGCCCGTGGCCGGGGAGGAGTTCCAGGTCGAGACGATCCAGGTTTCCGACGCCCAGGGGGTGGCTGCCTAACCATGCACCAGACGACGGTCCGGGTTGCCGAGGACGCCCTCGACGCCAACACCACGATCGCGCACGCCAACCGGCACGACTTCGACCATCACGGCGTGCGGGTGGTGAACCTGATGAGCGCGCCGGGCGCCGGCAAGACCACGCTGCTCGAGCGTGTGATCGAGGGCGGGCTGAGCGGCACGCGGATCGGCGTCCTGGAGGGCGACGTCGCGGGCTCCTTCGACGCCGACCGGCTGTCGGCGCTGCACGTGCCGGTCACGCAGCTGAACACCGACGGCGGCTTCGGCGGCGAGTGCCACCTCGACGCCAACATGGTGCGTTCCGCGCTGCCCGCGCTGCCGCTGGACGACATCGACCTGCTGATCATCGAGAACGTGGGCAACCTGGTCTGCCCGGCCGAGTTCCGAGTCGGCGAGGACGCCAAGGCGATGGTCTGCTCGGTCACCGAGGGCGAGGACAAGCCGCTCAAGTACCCGCTGATGTTCCGCACCTGCGAGCTGGTGGTGGTCAACAAGATCGACCTGCTGCCGCACATCGACTTCGACCTGGACCGCTTCCTGGCCAACGTCGACTCGGTCAACCCCGGGCGTGCGGACCGCGCTGGTGAGCGCTCGCACCGGCGAGGGCGTCGAGGAGGTCGCCGCCTGGCTCGCGGCCTGACCGCCCGCCGGGCCCAAGCCGCCGAGGCCTTCTTCGGGGCCCAGGCGGAACGCATAGCCGTGCTGTGCCACAGGATGGCCGAGCGGTTCGCCGCGGGCGGGCGGCTGGTGGCGATGGGGCTGTCCGCCCAGGCCCGGTCCGACGTCCGGCACGTGACCGTCGAGTTCGTCCACCCGGTGATCGTGGGCAAGCGCGCTCTGCCCGCGCTCGGGCTCTCGCGCGAGGGCGGCTCGTTGCCGCGGCAGGTGGACCTCGCGGTCGAGCCGGGCGACATCGCGATCGCCTTCGGCACCGAGCCCGAGGTGGGCGAGGCGCTGGACCGCGCGGGCGGCCGCGGCGCGCTGACGATCGGGTTCGGCCTGCCCGCCGAGTGGGACTTCCCGCCGCCGTCCGACGAGCCCGGCCGTCGCGCAGGAGCAGATCGAGACGCTCTACCACGTGCTGTGGGAGCTGGTGCACGTGTTCTTCGAGCACCCGGGCCTGCTGGAGGGGCGCGAGGCGCGGCGAGCCCACGACAGCGGCGCGTCCAGCTTCCTCTACCCGTTCCTCGCCGAGAGCGAGACCGACCTGGAGTCGGTGCTGGACGACGTGCGCGGCTCGGTGCTGCTCAAGAGCGCCGAGGCCGAGGCGCTGCGTGAGCAGACGCTGCGCGACGGCGCCGAGGAGCTGGCCGCAGCGGCCGCCGCGCTGCGCGCGTGCTTCGCGGGCGGCGGCAAGCTGCTGGCCCTGGGCAACGGCGGCTCGGCCACCGACGCGATGGACGTGGTGGCCGACCTGCGCGAGCCGCTCGGGCGGCGGCCCGCCGCGGCGCGCGCTCGACCTGACCGAGGACCCCGCGGTGATCACGGCGATCGCCAACGACATCGGCACCGACGCGATCTTCCAGCGCCAGGTGATCGCCCACGGCCGGCGAGGGCGACGCGCTGCTCGCGCTGTCGACCAGCGGGAACTCGCGCAACGTGGTCGACGCCCTGGTCGAGGCGCGGCGCCGCGGCGCTGGTCACGATCGCGATGGTGGGATACGACGGAGGCCGGGTGGCCGCCGAGCGCCTTGCCGACCACGTGGTGGTCACCCGCTCCGAGCACATCCCGCGCATCCAGGAGGCGCAGGCCACCGCCTACCACGCGCTGCTGGAGCTGATCGAGGAGGCGTCGTGACTTCCGACGTACGGCGGCGCCAGGCCTGACCAGCCAGGGCGGGAGCCCGCGTCGAGGGGGTCGTCCAGGGGGTCGGCTTCCGCCCCTACGTGCACCGGCTGGCGAGCGAGCTGGGCCTGGCCGGGTTCGTGCTCAACGACGAGCGCGGCGTGCTGTTGGAGGTGGAGGGCCCGGAGGCCGCGGTGAGCTCCTTCCTGGAGCGGCTGCCCCGCGAGGCGCCGCCGCTGGCGGCGGTGGAGCGGGTGGCCCGCTACCAGGCCGAGCCCGCTCGGCGGGGACGGCTTCGAGATCCGCCCCAGCCCGGCGGGCGGCGAGCCCGACGCGCTGGTCTCGCCCGACACGGCGACCTGCGACGACTGCCTGCGCGAGCTGTTCGACCCGGCCGACCGCCGCTACCGCTACCCGTTCGTCAACTGCACCAACTGCGGCCCGCGCTTCACGATCGTCACCGGCGTCCCCTACGACCGGCCGCTGACCACGATGGCCGGCTTCGAGATGTGCGCCGGCCTGCCAGGCGGAGTACGACGACCCCGCCGACCGCCGCTTCCACGCCCAGCCCAACGCCTGCCCGGACTGCGGGCCGTCGCTGTCTCCCGGCCTGGAGGAGGCGGTGGAGGCGCTGCGCGGCGGCGCGATCGTGGCGGTGAAGGGGCTGGGCGGCTACCACCTCGCGTGCCTGGCGGCCGACGAGCAGCGCGGTCGCCGCCCTGCGCGCGCGCAAGCACCGCGAGGACCGGCCGTTCGCGCTGATGGCGCGCGACGTCGCGGCCGCCCGGGAGCTGGTGGAGCTGACCCGGGCCGAGGAGGAGCTGCTGTCCGGGCGCGAGCGCCCGATCGTGATCGCGCGCCGCCGGCCCGGCGCGCGGGTGGCCGAGGCGGTGGCGCCGCGCACCCCGGACCTGGGGGTGATGCTGCCCTACTCGCCGCTGCACCACCTGCTGCTGGCCGACGTGGGGGAGCCGCTGGTGATGACCAGCGGCAACGTCTCCGACGAGCCGATCGCCTACCTCGACGACGACGCCCGCGAGCGGCTGACCGGGATCGCCGACCTGTTCCTGGCCCACGACCGCCCGATCCACATGCGCACCGACGACTCCGTGGTGCGCGCCACCGCGGGGCCGCCGCTGGCGATCCGGCGCTCGCGCGGTTACGTGCCCGCGGCGGTCGGGCTGCCGCTGGACGCGCCGCCGCTGCTGGCCTGCGGGGCCGAGCAGAAGAACGCCTTCTGCCTGGCCCGCGGGCGGCGCGCGTGGGTGGGCCATCACATCGGCGACCTGGGCAACTGGGAGACGCTGCGCTCCTTCCGCGAGGGCATCGAGCACTTCGAGCGGCTGTTCGCGGTCGGCCCGGAGGTGGTGGCCCACGACCTGCATCCCGAGTACCTCTCGACCAAGCACGCGTTCGAGCTCGAGGGTGTGGAGCTGGTCGGGGTCCAGCACCACCACGCGCACCTGGCCGCCTGCCTGGCCGAGCACGGCGAGCTCGGCACTGCCGTGGGGGCGATCTTCGACGGCACCGGCCTGGGAACCGACGGGACGGTCTGGGGCGGGGAGCTGCTGGTCGGCTCGCTGTCGGACTTCACGCGCGCCGCGCACCTGCCCGCGGTGCGGCTGCCGGGTGGCGAGGCGGCCATCCGCGAGCCGTGGCGCATGGCCTGCTCGTGGCTGGTGGCCGCGGACCTGCCCGTGCCCGCGGAGTGGGAGCAGGTGGCGCAGCTGTGCCGGACCGGCACGGCCTCGCCGTGGACCACCAGCGCCGGCCGGCTGTTCGACGCGGTCGCCGCCCTGTGCGGGGTGCGCCCGACGGTGACCTACGAGGGGCAGGCGGCGGTGGAGCTCGAGGCGCTGGTCGACCCGGAGGAGCGCGACGGGTACCCGATGCCCGGGCCTGGATGCCCGCGAGGCGGTGGCCGCCGTGGTCGACGACCTGGCCGCGGGCGTCTCCGCCGGGCGCGTGGCGGCCCGCTTCCACGAGGGCCTGGCGCGCGCCACCGCCGAGGCCTGCGCGGCGACCGGCGAGGCGACGGCGGTCCTCTCGGGCGGCGTGTTCCAGAACCGCGTCCTGCTGGAGCGCACGACCGCGCACCTGGAGGCACGGGGCCTGCGCGTGCTGCGCCCGGTGCGGCTGCCGCCCAACGACGGCGGCATCTCCTACGGCCAGGCGGCGGTGGCGGCCGCGCTCGCGGCGGTCAGGTGATGCCGGCGTACCACAGCCCGAACACGAGGCCGAACGCCCCGAGCACCGGGATGAGGATCGCGCGGAAGACCGGGTCGATCACGGGACGGGTCAGCACCCACGAGTAGACGGTGGTGCACGCCGCCATGGAGGCGACCGACATCGGCGCGAAGACCGCCAGCGCCGCGGCGGCCTCCACTTGGTTGGGCAGCGCGGTGATCAACAGCACCACGACGGCGCCCGTGCCCGCGAGGCCGTGCAGGGCCCCGATGGCAAACGCCTGGCGCGGCCCGCGCACGGTGCGGTGGCCGTGGTCGGGCTCGCCGCGGTAGAGATGGCGGTGGCCGCTCTCGTGCTCGTGGCCGTGGTGTGCGTGCGGGCCGTGGCGGTAGTCGCCGCGCGCCCACTTCCACACCACCCGCCCGGCCAGCGCCACGATCACCAGGCCGATCGCCGTCTCGGCCCCGCGCTCCAGCCACGCAGGCAGCTCGGACTTCAGCGCGATCAACGGCAGCCCGAGCAGGACGAGGGTCGTGGCGTGGCCGATGCCCCACCACGCCCCGAGCCGGGTCGCCGCCGCGCGTGCCACCGCCGACCTCGCTGGTCACCAGCGAGGTCACCGCGACGAGGTGGTCGGGGTCCGAGGCATGACGGAGGCCGAGCACGAAGGCGATCCCCACCGCCACGGCCAGCGGCGCGCCCTGGAGCAGCCCGGTGAGCCACCCGTCGAGGTCCTCGACGGGCGCGAACAGCCAGTCGAAGCTCAGCCCTGCGAGCACCGCTCGCACAGGCCGAACAGCGGGAAGTGGGAGAAGCGCGCCTCGAAGCCGAAGCGCTCGCGCACCAGCGCGCGCACCTCGTCGAGCTCGGAGGAGTCGACCGGCCGCGACTTGCCGCACGACTCGCAGACCAGGTACTCGTCGTCTTCGTGGCCGGCCAGGGCGTACAGCCCGGGTCCGTGGCCGTGGTGCATGTGCCGCACCACGCCGGCGCGCTCGAGGGTCTCGAGGTTGCGGTAGACCGATGCGATGTCCGACGCCGGGACGTCACCTTCGCCGGCGGCGATCTCCTCGGCGCGCAGCGGCCGCCCGGCGCGCGCGAGCGCCTCGAGCACCAGCCGCCGGGCGCTGGTGAGGCGCAGGCCCCCCAGCCGCACGGCCTCCATGGCCGACTCGAGGTCGGACACCGAGAGGGGGGCGGCGAGGTTGGGCGTGGTCACCTCATCGGCAACCTATCCCTGTTGCGACTCGGTTGCAAGAGCGAGCGCCCTACTACCGGGCGAGGTCATCGTCCTCGCCCGGTCGGCCCAGTCTCCCGCCGACGAACTGCGTGACGCCGCTGACCAGCAGGCGGACGTCCTCGTAGCCGCGCTGCTCCAGCGCGGCCACCACCTCGTCCTGGTCGAACATGACCGCTCCGCTCCTCGCGGTCATCAGCCCCTGCACCGTCCTCAGCGGCGCCGAGCGCGGCCGCGCCGTGGTGAACAGCGCGATGCGCCCACCGGGCGCCAGCGTCCGCGTCATCCGGTCCAGCGCGCCCATCGGGTCGGACAGCAGGTGGAAGGCGGCGAAGCAGCAGACGGCGTCGAAGGACCGGTCGCGGAAGATCGGCTCGCCGATGTCCCCGCGCACGTAGGCCACCTCCTCGCCCGGCGTGTCGCCGACCGCCCGGGCGAGCATGGTCTGCGAGACGTCGAGGCCCACGACCAGTCCCTCCTCGCCCACGGTGCGGGCGAAGCCGCGGCTGAAGTTCCCGTTTCCGCACGCCACGTCGAGCACCCCGTCTCCGGGGGAGAGCCCCGTCAGCAGACGGGCTATGCGGTGCTCGTCGGCCATGCTCGGGCCCAGCGGGCCCTTGAAGAACTGACCCAGCGTCGGCCGCCACCAGCGCTCGTAGATCTGCGGCACGATGCCGGTGAGCATCAGGTCCTGCACCGCGCCAGTGGACTCGGCCGGCTCGGGGCCGAGCAGGTCGAGGTAGCCGTCGTGCACCGATCCCGACTCCCGCACCTCGTCCAGGAGCAGCGGGAGCGCGCGCTCGAGTGCCTTCAGGCGGGCTCCTGGCCCTCGTCGCGCAGGCTGGGCATGTGGCGCTCGCCCTCCTGCTGGCCACCCCGGCGCTCGGAGCCGTGGGCGATCCGGTCCAGGCGGGCGATCTCGCGCTCGCCCTCGATCCGCGCCGGGTGGTCCTCGGGCAGCCCGGAGATCAGGGTGTGGATGCGGTTGCGCAGGTGGGGCGCGAAGTGCGGGGTGGAGGCGCCCATCAGCTGGCGCACGTCCTCGACGGTCGGTTCGCGTTCGAACCGCGCGGGCTGCTCGTACTCGCTCACTCGGGGAAAATACCCCGTGCGGGCATCCGGCCCGCACCTCGATGCGGCAAGCGCCCTCCGGGCGCTGTAATAACCCCGTGCGGGCATCCGGCCCGCACCTCGATGCAACACGCGCCCTCCGGGCGCTGTAATCGGGGCATGTTGCTGCCGATGGCAGTCCGCGAGGGGATCGCCGCGGGCGATGTGGACCTCGCGTTCCGGCGCTGGCGCCGCCCCACGGTCAAGGCCGGCGGCACGCTGCGGACCCCCGTCGGCGTGCTGGCGATCGACGCCGTGGACCCGATCGCTCCCGAGGACATCTCGGACGCCGACGCCCGCCGCGCCGGCGCCGAGGGCCGGGAGGCCGTGCTCACCAAGCTGCGGCCGGAGGGGACGCTGTACCGGGTCCGGTTCCACCTGGCCGGCCCCGACCCGCGGGTGGAGCTCCGCGAGCGGGCCGACCTCACGGCCGAGGAGCGCGCGGCGATCGAGGCGCGTTACCCCTGGGCGCGCGAGGTCCTGCAGCTGATCGACGACCAGCCGGCCACGCTCGCCGCCGACCTGGCCGCGCAGATCGGGCGCGACAAGCTCCCCTTCAAGCGCGACGTGCGCAAGCTGAAGGAGCTGGGGCTGACCGAGAGCCTGCGCACGGGCTACCGGCTGTCGCCGCGCGGGCGCGCCTTCCTGGGTGCCTAGGGCGCGTTGACCTGGACCGGGATCAGCTCGGTGATCTGGTCCAGGCGGGTCTGGGCGTTGAGCGAGAACACCTTGTCGTCGCCCAGGATCCACACGCGGTTGTAGACCGCCTCGCCCGGGTCTTCCTCGTAGCCGGGCTGCACGCTGAGGAAGTACGCCTCGAGCGGCTTGGGCAGCTGGTCGGCGCGGTTGGTCACCAGCAGCGGCGCGAACACGCCCCGGGTGGCCAGTGAGGCGGCAGCCGCCGCGTCGGCGGGCCGGGTGGTGCTGGCCAGCGTGAAGTTGTAGCCCGGGAACGTTCACGTCCCAGCCGAAGTCGCCCTGGTCGTAGCGGGCGAAGGCGATCGCGTTCTGCACCGGCGTCGGGCCCTCGATGCGCCTGACCTTGCCCAGCTCGGTCAGCTGCTTCTGGACGTTGGGCGAGATGACCGCCTTCGAGCCGACGATGAAGATGTTGGGCTTGTCGTGGGACTCGATCGCCTTGCGCGTCGCGGCGGGCACGGCGTCGCGCCGGGTCAGCAGGATCGAGTCGCCCTTGCGGGCGGCCCACGCCGCGGCGGGCATCGCCCAGTCGGGGCGCTCCCCGGAGACCACCATCAGGTCGTTGGAGGGCCGGCCCTTGGCGGCCGAGGCGAAGCGGTCGATCGCGGCGGCGCGCTCGTAGGGGTCCTTGCCCTCGATCACCGCGGTCTTCAGCCCGCTGGGCTTGGGCGGCGTGTCGCCGATGCGGATGACCTGCGCGTCCTTGGAGAGGTCGGAGCCCTTGGGCTCGAGGCGGTCCAGCGTGTCGGCGCTGGCCGAGGGCAGGTCGCCTCCGTCGGAGAGCAGGATCGGCGCCCCGATGGGCGAGGCGGCGAGCACAGAGGCGGTCACCGCTCCCTGCCAGTCGTCGGTGTCGGCGAGGACCACCGCCGTCGGGCGGCTGGAGGCGTTGACGGCGGGGAAGACCGCGCTGGCCACCCCGGCGGCGTCGGCCGCTGCGTCGCCGCCGCCCACGCGAACCGTGTTCTTGGTCGCCGACGCTGGGAAGCCGAGCTTGGCCGCGGCCTCCTCGTCGTCCGAGCTCGCGCCGAGCTGCGGCGGGCGGCCGGCGTCGTCGCCGACGCTGCAGCCCGCCAGGGCGAGCGAGGCGAGGAGGGCGGCGCTCAGGAGGCTGGGGCGGTTCACCGGCGCGGCGGAGGGTAGCTGGCGTCTTGGCCGCCTCAAGCCGGTGGGGCTGGTCTTTCGTCCTTACTCGCGGTAGTCTTTCAAGTGGATTGACTGGTCAGTCAATGACCCCCGGTGCCGCTCGCGCCCGGGCGTGACACCGACATAGCGCCGGAGCGCAGGCCGGGCGTTGGCCGGCCGAGCACCGCCGCTCAACGATTTCTGGAGGGACTCACACCCCGTGGACTTCAAGCTCAACGACGAACAGCTCGAGTTCCAGCGGCACTGCCGCCGCTTCGCGCAAGAGGTCATCCGCCCCATGGCCGACGAGTACGACCGCGAGCAGTCCGTGCCGTGGGAGGCCATCAAGGCCGCCCGCGAGTGGAACCTGCACGGCCTCGACCACATCACCAAGATGGGCACCGACCCCGACGGCCTGCTGGGCGTCATCTACGCGGAGGAGCTGCACTGGGGCTGCGCGGGCATCGCGCTCGCCATCTCGGCCTCCTCGCTGGCCGCCGCCGGCATCGCCGCCTCGGGCACGCCCGAGCAGATCGGCCGCTGGCTGCCCGAGTGCTTCGGCGAGGGCGACGAGATCAAGCTCGGCGCGTACGCCGTCACCGAGGCCGGCGCGGGCTCGGACGTGAAGTCGCTCCGCACCACCGCCAAGCGCGACGGTGACGAGTGGGTCCTCAACGGGACCAAGGTCTTCATCTCCAACGGCGGCATCGCCGACGTCAACGTCGTCGTCGCCACCGTCGACCCCGAGCTCGGCCACCGCGGCCAGGCTTCCTTCATCGTCCCCAAGGACACCCCCGGGCTGGCCCAGGGCAAGAAGGAGGACAAGATCGGCATCCGCGCTTCGCAGACCGCGGAGCTGGTGCTCGAGGACTGCCGGATCCCGCTGGACAACCTGCTCGGCGGGATGGAGAAGCTGGAGCGCAAGCTCGAGCGCGCCCGCTCCGGGCAGTCGGGCGGCGCCTCCAACGCGCTGGCCACCTTCGAGATCACCCGCCCGATGGTCGGCGCCTCGGCGCTGGGCATCGCGCAGGCCGCCTACGAGTGGACGCTGGAGTACCTCGAGGACAAGTCTGACGAGCACGGACCGCTGCTCGAGCAGCAGCGTGTGCAGCAGGTGCTCGCCGACGTGGCGACCGAGATCGAGGCTTCGCGCCTGCTGGTGTGGCGCGCCGCCTGGATGGGCCGCAACGGCATAGCGATGACCGGCGGCCAGGGCTCGATGTCCAAGCTCAAGGCCGGCGATGTGGCCATGTGGGCGACAACCACCCTGATGGACCTGGTGGGCCCCTACGCCCAGACCACCGACTGCCCGCTGGAGAAGTACTTCCGCGACGCGAAGATCTACCAGCTGTTCGAGGGCACGGCCCAGGTGCAGCGGCTGGTCATCTCCCGGATGCAGCGCAAGGAGTACCGCGATCGCGTCGCGGCCGAGGAGGAGCACGTGCTCGAGCAGGCTCCGGGCACCGCCGAGGGCTCGTCCGTCGGTGACTCCGAGGGGGATAAGGAGCCCGCTGCGGCGTAGCCTCTGAGGGGTCGTGGGCTTCTCCTTCGACCCCGCCGTCATAGCCGGCCTGCTGCTGGTCGAGGCGCTCTACGTGCGCGCGGTGGTCAAGCTCCGCCGCCGCGGGTGGCGCGTCGGGACCTGGCAGCAGGTCGCGTGGCACGCCGGGTGGGGGCTGACCGCCATCGGCCTGCTGTCGCCGGTCGACGGGCTGGGCGAGGAGCTGCTGTTCGCCCACATGGCCCAGCACCTGCTGATCGCCGATCTGGCGGCGCCCCTGCTGCTGGTGGGGCTGCGCACGCCCGTGCTGGTGCACTTCCTGCCGCGGCCGGCGCTGGTGTCGCTGGCCCGCAACCAGCGGCTGCGTGCGGTCTTTCGCTTCGTGCGCAAGCCGATCCCCGCGATCTCGCTGTGGGTGATCACGCTCTACGGCTGGCATTTCTCCTTCGCCTTCGAGGGTGCGCTGAACAACGACCTGATCCACGCCCTGCAGCACGAGTCCTTCGTGGTGGCGAGCCTGCTGGTGTGGTGGCCGGTGCTCGAGCCCAAGCGCGCGCGCCTGCACGGCGAGCTGTGGAAGATCGGCCACCTGCTGGGGGCGCGGCTGGCCGGGATGATGCTCGGGATGGCGTTCCTGATCCTCAGGGCGCCGGCGTACGCAGGGTTCTACGGTGACCGCGCCCGCGCCCACGGACTCACGCCGCTCGAGGACCAGCAGCTGGCCGGAGGCCTGATGCTGACCCTGGACGTGGCGATCATGCTGTTCGCGCTCGGCTTCTTCTTCTGGCGCTCGGCGGTCGATCACGACCGCGCGGAGCGCACCGCGGCCGCCGCGTCGTGAAGCGCGCCGTCGCGCCGGCCGCCGTCGTGCTGGCCGCGCTGCTGCTCGCCGGCTGCGGCGGCGACGATCCCGAGCCCAAGCTCGACGCTCCGCCGCCGTCCGGCTCGGCCGAGGAGCGGGCGATCCGCGGCTGGAGCGCGGCGGTCAACCGCGGCGACTACGACGAGGCGGCGGGCTTCTTCGTTCGCGGCGCCGTGGTCGAGCAGGTGCGCGAGTTCCGCCTGCGGGACCACAGGGCCGCCGAGGAGTTCAACCGCAGCCTGCCCTGCCGGGCCGACGTGACCGACGTGGAGCGCGAGGGCGGCTCGGTGGTGGCGGCCTTCCGGCTGCGACCCGGCACGGGGCCCGCGCAGGCCTGCGGGGGCGACGCCCGCGTGCGCTTCCGCTTTCGCGGCGGGCGCTTCAGCGAGTGGCGGCAGCTGCCCGAGCCGTCCGAGGAGGAGGGCGACGTCATCTAGGGCCCCGGCCGCCCGGGGTGGGGCCGAAGTGCGCTCCCCGTCCAAGAAATTCGTCAGGCCGCTGACGAATTTTTCCGGGCGCGTGCGCGCGCTGCCCCCGGGCGGGGCGTGGCCTCATCTAGTCTGCGGGACGCAGGCCAGGCGAACTTCAGGAGGAGATGACATGGCCGGACTCGGCGGCCGGATGTCGACGGTGATCAAGTCGAAGATCTCGAGGCTCCTCGACCGGGCCGAGGACCCGGGCGAGACGCTCGACTACGGCTACCAGAAGCAGCTCGAGCTTCTGCAGAACGTCAAGAAGGGGATCGCCGACGTGGTGACCTCCAAGAAGCGCCTGCAGATGCAGTCTCAGAAGCTCGAGCAGCAGGTGGTCAAGCTCGACACCCAGGCGCGGCAGGCGCTGTCGCAGGGCCGCGAGGACCTGGCCCGCGCCGCCCTGGAGCGCAAGACGCTGGCCCAGACCGAGCTGCAGTCGCTGGACGCCCAGGTCGCCGAGCTCGAGCAGCAGCAGGAGAAGCTCACCGAGAACGAGCGCAAGCTGCGCCAGAAGATCGAGGCCTTCCGGACCAAGAAGGAGGTCATCAAGGCGCAGTACTCGGCCGCCGAGGCCCAGGTGAAGATCGGCGAGGCCGCCAGCGGGGTGGGCGAGGAGATGGCCGACCTCGGGCTCGCGATGCAGCGCGCCGAGGACAAGACCGAGCAGATGCGAGCGCGGGCAGGGGCGGTGGAGGAGCTGGAGGCCGCGGGCACGTTCGACGACATCACCCAGCTCGGCCCGCCGCAGGACGACATCGACCGCGAGCTCGAGCAGCTGGGCGCCGGCAGCCAGGTGGACGACGAGCTGGCCAAGATGAAGGCCGAGATCGGTCCCGGCGAGGATGGGGACAAGAAGGCGATCGAGGAGGGTGGGGCGTGATCGTCCGTGTCTCGGGCGAGGGGCAGTACGAGCTGCCCGACTCCGACGCCGAGCGCCTCAACGAGCTGGACAACCGCGCCGTGGCCGCCGCCGAGCAAGGCGACGAGACGGGCTTCCGCGAGCTGTGGAGCCAGATGCTCGAGCTGGTGGTGACCGACGGCACCGAGCTGTCGGGGGACGAGCTGGTCGAGTCCGACGTGATCCTGCCCCCGCGCGACATCAGCTTCGACGAAGCGCGCGGCGAGTTCACCGGCGAGGGCCTGATCCCGGATTGATCCGCCGCGCCGGGCCCGCCGACGTCGGGGCCGTGGCGCGCGCGCTGGCGCGCGCTTTCGAGGACGACCCGGTGATGCGCTGGCTGTTCCCCGCGCCGGCCACCCGCCTGGTCCACAACGAGGACTTCTTCCGCCTGCGGGCGCGCGACCTCCTCGAGCACGAGGAGGTCTGGACCACCGACGACCACGCGGGCGGGGCCCTGTGGGCCCTGCCCGACCGCTGGCGGACCACCCCGCGCGCGCTGCTCCGCTGGCTGCCCGCCATGAGCCGCGACCTGGGCCGGCGGCTGCCCCTGGCCCTGTACGGGCTGGCGAAGATCGAGCAGCTGCACCCCCGCGAGCCGCACATGTACCTGGCCGTCCTGGGCACGGATCCCGACCGCCAGGGCGAGGGCCTGGGCGGCGCGCTGATGGGGCCGGTGCTCGAGGAGTGCGACCGCGACGGCGTCCCCGCCTACCTCGAGTCCTCCAAGGAGCGCAACGTCGCCTTCTACTCGCGCTTCGGCTTCCGGGTGACGGGCGAGCTCGACCTCCCGCGCGGCCCGCGCGTGTGGACCATGTGGCGCGACCCGCTCTAGGGCGAGGCGCCGGCGCTGATCTTGTAGCTCAGGTTCCCCTGGTCGTCCTTCTGCGTGACCTTGATCGTCACGGGGCGGCTCGAGCCCACGACCTTGCAGTTGAAGTCGTTGCCCCGCCGGATCTTGATCTTGGGCGGGCACTCCGCCTGGCCCTCGATCCGCACCAGCTTCAGCAGCCGCTGCTCGATCTGCTGTTCCACTTGGTCGGTGGGGGCGGTCTTGCCGCCGCCCTGGGAGGGGTCGGCCGACTGGGAGGGCTCCGACGGGCGGTCGGTGAACACCGATGCGGCGCGCCAGCTGCCACCCGACTGGGTCAGGCGGACCTCGTAGCGGTTGCCGGTGGCGCTGGACTTCGCCTCCACCTCGGCGGAGTCGCCCTGGACGTCGACCCTGGTGAACGACAGCGCGCCGGCCTCCTCGGGGTCCTCCTCATCGGCCTGCTCGGAGACGATGTAGCTGCGCGCGGCCGCCTCGACCGCGTCGCGGTCGGATCGGCCGCCGCCCTTGCCGGGCGAGGAGTCGCCACCGCAGCCGGGCGCGAGCAGCGCTGCGAGCAGCGCGGCCACGCAGATGATCGCGCGCGCTAGAGCGGCATCTCCCACAGCGGGAACCATCGTGACGTGTCGGGCTCGAGCGGCAGCTCGGGGCCGATCTGCGCCTTCAGCCGCAGCTCGCGCTCGGTGTCGCGGGACTTCTCGCCGGCCGGCACGAAGGGGTAGAAGGTGCCGCGCTTGAAGTTGTAGATCAGGTACAGCGGCCGGCCCTCGTCCTCGAAGGCGAACACGCAGGCCAGCAGCCGGTCGCCGTAGCCGCCCGCCTGGAGCTCGCTGGAAATGGTGTTGAGCGAGACCACGAGGTCCTCGAAGTCGGGATCCTCCAGCACCAGCCACCGGTAGCCGTGCTCGTCGTCGAAGGAGCGCAGGGTCGTGCCGGTCTCCTCCGCGGTGCCGCGCAGCAGCTCCTCGGCCTCGGCGAGGATCGTGGAGAAGTCCGCGGTGTCGACGGCCTGGAACACGATCCCGGCCGCGCCGCGGTGCTTGACACCCAGTGCGGTCTCCAGGTGCACCTGGGCCGTCGTCATCGCGAACAGCCGGTCGGGTGCCGGGGCGGCGAGCTTGCTCTTGCCGCCGAAGATCGAGTCGAGGAATCCCACCGGGCGCCGGCCTAGGCCGCTGCGGCCGGCCGCTGCAGCTGGGCCTCGAGCTGGGCGAGCCGCTCGATCCGCTTCTCCATCGGCGGGTGGGTGGCGAACAGCGACTTGAGGCTGCCCTTCACGCTCGCCGGGACGATGAAGAAGGCGTTCATTCGCTCGGCCTCGCGCAGGTCGGTCGTCGGCACCTGCTGCATCGCGCTCGAGAGCTTCATCAGCGCCGCCGACAGGGCGCTCGGGTGCCCGGTCACCAGCGCGGCGCCGCGGTCGGCGGCGAACTCGCGGTAGCGCGACAGGGTGAGCATCAGGAAGTAGGAGATGACGTACACCGCGGCCGAGACCAGCAGCACTACGAGGAAGCTCGGGTTCTCGTCGTCGTCGGACGCGCCGCCGCCGAAGAAGAAGCCGAACTGCATGATCATCGCCGCGATGCTCGCGAAGAAGGACGCGATGGTCATGATCAGGACGTCGCGGTTCTTCACGTGGGAGAGCTCGTGCGCCATGACGCCCTCGAGCTCGCGCGGCTCCAGCACGCGCATGATCCCGGTGGTGGCGCACACCGTGGCGGCCTTCGGCGAGCGGCCCATGGCGAACGCGTTGGGCACGTCGGTGTCGGCCACCGCGATCTTCGGCTTGGGCAGGTCGGCCTGGATGCAGAGGCGCTCGATCATCGCGTGCAGCCCCGGGGCCTCCTCGGGCGAGACCTGCTTGGCGCCCATGGCCTTCAGCGCCAGCTTGTCGGAGAACAGGAGCTGCGACAGCGCCAGCCCCCCGACGATCACCAGCATCAGCGCGGTGCCGGTCCCGGCGGCCAGCAGGGCCGCCACCAGGCCCACGTAGAGAAGCCCGAGCAGGAACAGCGTCAGCCCCATCCGGACCTGCAGTCCGGTGTCGCGGGGGAATACGGCTCGCTGGGCGGGCACGACACGCATGTTAGGGAGCGCTTGCACGCTCCCTTGCAGGCGGCTGAGCGGGGCCTTTCCTGTGGCACCCTCATCAGCCGCATGCGCCGGAAGATCTTCTGGATCGCCGCCGCCAGCTCCCTGGCGGCCTCGCTCGTCATCCCGTTCACCGGAGTGACCGCTCCCCTGCAGAAGCGGATCGACAAGAAGCGCGCGCAGGTGGGCGAGGTCAAGCGCCGCGAGGGCGTCCTGACCTCGACGATCTCCGGCTACAACACCCGCATCTCCGGCCTGCAGGGCGAGATCCGCGGGACCACGCAGCGCCTCACCCACGTGCAGGGCGACCTGACCCGCCAGCAGGCCGAGCTGGCCCGCGTGCGCGACCGCCTGGAGGTCGCCCGCGACCGCCTGGAGCGCGTGCGCAGCGAGCTGGAGACCGCGCGCCAGGTCCTGTCCCAGCGGCTGGTCGAGATCTACAAGTCCGACGAGCCGGACTCGCTCACCGTGGTGCTGGAGGCCGACGGGTTCGAGGACCTGCTCGAGCGCACCGAGTACCTGGACCGGATCTCCGACCAGGACGCCGAGGTGACCGACCGCGTGCGCAAGCTGCGCGTCAAGGTCAAGCGCCAGACCGACCAGCTGGCGGTGCTGGAGGACAAGGAGGAGCGGACCACCGTCGCGATCACGCAGCAGCGCGACAGCCTCGTCAGCTCGCGCAACCGGCTGGTCGCTGCGCGCGGCGAGCTGGCCGGCGCGCGGTCCCAGCGCCAGTCGGCGCTCGGCAAGGTGCGGGCTACCCGCGTGAGCCTGGAGAAGGACCTCGACAGCCTGGAGGCGGAGTCCGCCCGGGTGCAGGCCCGCCTCGCCGGGTCGTCGGGCGCGGGACCCATCCGCAAGGGCAACGGCCGCTTCGTGATGCCGGTCAACGGCACGTTCAGCTCGCCGTTCGGCCAGCGCTGGGGCCGGCTGCACGCCGGCCAGGACATCGCGGCACCGACCGGCACGCCGATCCGCGCGGCCGACTCGGGCCGGGTCGCCATCGCGGGCATGACCGGCGGCTACGGCAACTACACCTGCATCCAGCACGGCGGAAGCCTCTCCACCTGCTACGGGCACCAGTCCCGCATCGGGGTCTCGGTGGGCCAGTCGGTGCGCCAGGGGCAGGTGATCGGCGCCGTCGGCAACACCGGGCAACTCGACCGGCCCCCACCTCCATTTCGAGGTGCGCGTCGGCGGCTCGCCGGTCAACCCGATGGCCTACTTGTAAGCCCCCCTACCCTCCGGGCCGTGTACCCGGAGCTGGACCTCGGCCCGATCTCGGTGCAGACCTTCGGGGTCTGCTTCGCGCTCGGCTTCATCGCCGCCGGCGCCGTGCTCACCCGCCGCCTGCGCGAGCTGGACCTGCCGCCTGACTGGTCCTACGAGATCGTCTTCTCGGCGCTGATCGGCGGCCTGGTCGGCGCCCGGATCGACTACCTGATCGAGAACTGGGACAAGGTCTCCGACGACCTGCTCGGCGCGATCTTCTCCGGCTCGGGCCTGGTGTGGTTCGGCGGGGCCGTGGGCGGCGCGATCGGCGTGGTCCTGTGGGCCTGGCGGCGCGGGTGGCTGGGCGCGCAGATGCTCGACACCGTCTGCATCCCGCTGGCGCTGGGCTACGCCATCGGGCGGGTGGGCTGCCAGCTGTCGGGCGACGGCGATTACGGCGTGGCCTCCGACGTGCCGTGGGCAATGGCCTACCCCGACGGCACGGTGCCGACCACCGAGGAGGTCCACCCGACCCCGGTCTACGAGACGCTCGCGGTGGGGCTCTTGACGCTGGCCCTGTGGCGCCTGCGCGACCGCTTCGCGCCCGGCGTGCTGTTCGGCATCTACCTGTTCTTCTCGGGCCTGGAGCGCTTCCTGGTCGAGTTCATCCGGCGCAACGACGACCTGGTGGCGGGGCTGACCCTGCCGCAGGTGATCGGCCTGGCGATGATGGCCGGCGGCGCCGCGGTGATCCTCAGCCGGCGGGGACGGCCGGCCGAGGCCGCCGGCGCGGCGGCCTGAGCGCCGGCAGGGCGGCGCCGGCCACCGCGGCCAGGCACAGCACCAGCGCCACGCTGGCGCCGGTGGCGAGGCTCGAGCGTGAAGGACAGCAGCACCCCGGCCACTCCGGCGAGCACGGCCACCGCGGCGCCGCCCAGCACGGCCCCGGCGGGCGTTCGCACGTGACCGCGGACCGCCACCGCCGGCGCCACCAGCACGGCCAGCGCCAGGAGGTTGCCCAGGCCGCGCACCGCGACCGCCAGCGCGACCGACACCAGCACGAGCAGCGCGGCGGTCACCGCCCCGGCCCGGACGCCGGTCGCGCCCGCCCCGTCGGGGTCGAAGGCGACGGCGGTGAGCGGCCGGTGCAGCGCCGTGAGGCCCGCGGCCACCACGGCGAGCGCGGCCAGCGCGGTGAGGAGGTCGGACCCGGCCACGCTGAGCAGGTCGCCGAACAACAGCTCCTCGAGCCGCTGGGGGCTCTCGGGCGCGAGCGCCAGGAGCGCGCCCAGCCCCAGCAGGCCCGTCACCGCCACGGCGGTGGCGGCCTCGACCCCCACCCGCTCGTCGCGCGCGACCGCCGCGACCAGCAGCGCGGCCAGCACCACGCCCGCGCCCGCGCCCGCGGCCAGCGGCACGCCGACCAGGGCCGCGAGCACCGCGCCGGGCAGCAGGCCGTGCGCCAGCGACTCCGCGGTGTAGGAGAGGCGGAACGACGTGACCCAGAACGACAGCCCGCCGCCCAGCGCGCCCAGCAGGGCCACCTCGGCGAGCGCGCGGCGGCCGAGGCCGGAGCCGAACGGGTCGAGCAGGGCGGCCAGCGCGGTCACGGGTGCGCGTGGTGCTGGACGGTGATGGCGCGGCCGCCCTCGTCCAGCACCACGATCTCCGCGCCGTAGGTGGCCTCCAGGACCTGGCGGCTCAGGGTCTTGGCCGGCGCGCCGAAGGCCACCTGGCGCCGGTTGAGGCAGAGCACCCGGTCGAAGCGGCGTGCGCTCTCCACGTCGTGGGTGGACACGAGCACCGTGCGGCCCTTCGGCCCGCAGCTCGGCGAACAGCGATTCGATGCGCTCCGCGCTGACCGGGTCGACCGCGCTCAGCGGCTCGTCGAAGAGCAGGCACCGCAGCGTCTTGCACCAGCGCCCGGGCCAGCAGCGCGCGCTGGCGCTGGCCGCCGGAGAGCGTCCCGAAGCGCTCGTGGGCGCTTCCCTCCAGCCCCACCCGCGCGAGGGCCGCCGCGGCGGCCTCGCGCTCGGCGCGCCGGGGCGGCAGCCACCAGCGGCCACTGCCGAGCGTCCCCATCAGCGCCACGTCCAGCGCGCTCACCGGGAAGTCGAGCCGGGGGCGGTCGGCCTGGGGAAGCTGCGCGGGGCGGCCGTCCACCTCCGCGCTTCCGCTGCGGGCCGGCAGGTCGCCGGCCAGCACCCGGAACAGGGTGGTCTTCCCGCCGCCGTTGGGGCCGAGCACGCCCAGCGACGTGCCGGGCGCGAGCTCGAAGCCCACGTCCTCGAGCGCGTTCGGGCCGGTGCCGTAGCCGGCGGCGAGCCCCTCGGCGCGGACCGCGAAGGCGCTCATCGCACCGCCGCCGTGACGCCGAAGAGCAGAGCGCCCGACCACCGCGACCGCGGGGCCGGGCGGGCACGTCGAGCCACAGGGCGAGGTAGAGGCCGAGCACGCCCTGGACGAGCGCCAGGGCCACCGCGAGCGCCAGCATGGGCCGCAGCCGCTCGCTGAGCAGGCGCGCGACCGCCGCGGGCACCACGAGCAGCGAGGTCACCAGCAGCGCGCCCACGGCGGGCAGCGCCGCGACCACCGTGGCGGCCACCAGCCCGAGCAGCAGCAGGTCGGCCCGCCGGATGGGGAGGCCCGATCGAGCCCGCGGCCTCGCGGTCGAAGCCGGCGGCGGCCCACGCCGGGCCCACCAGCACCGTGCCGGCGACGGCGAGCGCCGCGACCACGGCCGACGCCGCGAGGTCGCCGCCCTGGACCCCGAGCAGGCTTCCGAACAGCAGCGAGTCCACGCCCACGCCGGAGGAGAACACGTCGCCCGCCAGCACGGCGCCCGCGGCCAGGGCGGCGACGAGCAGCAGCGCGACGGTGGTGTCGCCGCGCTCGCCGCCGGCGCCCGCCGCGGCCGCCCACCGCCCCGGCGTACCCGCCGGCGACCGCCAGCGCGGCGAGCCGCGGGCTGAACCCGGCGGCCTGGGCCAGGACGAGGCCGGGAAAGGTGGCCGTGCCGGCGGCGTGGGTGAAGAAGGCCAGCCGGCGCAGCACGATCCAGCCGCTCAGCAGCCCGCCGGCGACGGCGAGCAGCATGCAGCTCGGCCAGCGCCGTGCGGGCGAAGGCGAGCTCGATCAGGTCGGTGGGTGGGGGCGGGGCCGTGGCCAAGCCGGGAACGAGCGTAATTGAGAATCGATTCTCGACAACCGGAACGCTCGAACAGACGTACCCTTGATTCGAATGCTCGGCCCCGAACGGCTGCAGGGACGCAACGCACGGATTGCTGCAGGTCGCGGCGCTGGCCACTGTCCTGGCCGGCGCTGGCTCTGGCCTGGGCCCTGGTCCAGGGCGACTTCGACTACGGGGCCTTCCCCGAGCCTCCCCGGGCGGCGGTGATCCCCCACGGGGAGTCGGCCTCGGTGGTCACCGGGTCGCTCGGCGGGCTGCCGTTCGCCACCGGCGTGCCGGGCGCCGCGCGCGCACCGCGCGGCGGGCGTCGGCGGAGGACGGCGTCGCGCCGGCGAGCGAGCCCCCGGCGCCGTTCGGGCGACGGCCGGCGCCGGCGGCGCGGCTCTCCTCGCCCGGCCCGTCGCCGGGCTCGGCGCCGCACGCCGGTGTCCACGCCGGCGCGCCGGGCCCGGGCGGCGGCAACGCCGGCTCGGCGGGAGGTCGGGAGCGGCACCCCCCGCCGGTCGCGCGCCGGCCCTCGCGCAAGGGCCACCTCAGCCAGAAGACGCACCGCAGGAAGCGCCACGGCGAGACCAGGCGCTCCGGCTCGGGCGAGAAGCCACGGCCAGGGAGGGCGCCATCGGCTAGGGACGACGCCGCGGGAGGACGCGGCAGGGCCGGCGCCACGGCAGCGGCCGCCGGCACTGAGCCGAGGCCCACCACCGCTCGACTATGGGGCCGCGCCTCGCTACGGTGCTGGTCTGGCAGCGAGCTGGCAGCGAGCTGGCAGCGCCGCGAGCGCGAAAGCGCCACGGAAAGCAAGCCGACCACGCCCGGAGGTGCCACGGGTTGAAGGCTCCGAAGGCATACATCGCCGGACTCGGGACGTCGGGAATCCTCCTGGCGTCCTCGGCGTTGCTGCTGGTGGTGGTCGGCGCCGTGGTGGCCTTCAACGGCGCCTCGATCAGCAAGGGGCTGCGCGAGCTGGAGGGCCTGGTCGTCGACCGCGACGAGCCGGCTGCCCTGACCGGGCCGGCGCTCGCGGCCGCTGAGGCGGCGCCCGCCGCCGGCGGCGTCTCGAGCAGTCCTCCCGCCTCGGTCGCGGCAGCCGGACCGGGCGGCGGCGCAGCCGGCGCGGGCGGCGGAGCGGTGGGCGGAGCCGGTGCCGGCGGCCGCGCGCCCGGCGGCACGACTCCCGGCGGCGGAGGTGGCGGCCAGACCGTCGGCGCCCCGCAGGGAGGCGGCGAGGCACCGGTCAGCCGAGTGGCCGGCGGAGCTCCCACAGCGGGCACGGCTCCCTCGCTTCCCGGGACCGGTGGCGGCTCCCAGGGCGGCCAGAGCCTGGGTCAGACGACCCAGGGCGTGACCGACGGCGCGGGGCGGGTTGTGGACGACGTCAGCCCGAGCCTGGGTGACACGGTTCGCGGCGTGGGCGAGACCACCGGCGACCTGGTCGACGGCCTGACCGGCGGGCTCTAGCCCTTCACCGGCGTCCACGACGAAACGGCGCGAGAGGTCCTGGATCTCCATGTCGTGCTGCAGCGAGCGGTGGTGCCCGCCGGGCACGATCACCAGCCGCTTGGGCTCGTGCGCGGCGGCGTGCAGCTCCTCGCTGACCGTGTAGGGAATCCGCTCGTCCCCGCGCGCGTGGAGCAGCAGCAGGGCGGTTCGCGGCCCCAGCCGGGTCACCGCGTCGAAGACGTCCTGCTCGCGCGATCCAGCGTGCGGCCTGATCGCGGTCGATCCGCATCTCGTACTCCTCGGCCGGCTCGCGCAGCAGCCGCAGCAGCCGCTCCTCGGGCGCGGGGCAGACGGCCACCACCGCGGCGACCGAGTGATCGAGGGCCGCCGCGTGGATCGCCTGCCAGCCGCCGAGGCTCGAGCCGCGGATGGCGACCGCGGGAGCGTGCTCGCGCACCATGTCGCACATCGACAGCACGTCGCCGAACGCGGTGGGGCCGAAATCGCCCGACGACCGCCCATGGCCGCGCGCGTCGTAGGCGACCGCGACCAGCCCGGCGGCGCGCAGATTGCGCGCGAAGTCGTAGTGGCTCTCCTTCGCCGAGTCGGCTCCGTGCACGATCACCACGCCCGCCGGGGGGTCGCCGTCGGGCCGAAACAGCGCGTAGGCGAGCCCGTCGCGGGTGCCTAGCTCGGGCGGGGCCGGAGGGGCGTGCTTCATAATCGCGCCGCGAACCATGGCAGCCGCGGCCACCACAGGACTGGAGCAGGTATTGCCCCTGGGCTCACGCCTCAACGAGCGCGGCGCGCTCGAGGTCGGCGGCTGCGATCTCACCGAGATCGCTCGCGAGCACGGCACGCCGGCCTACGTCTACGCCGAGGAGGACATCCGTTCTCGCGCCCGTGCGTACCGCGAGGCCTTCGCGGCGCGCACCGACCGGTTCGAGATCGTGTACGCCGGCAAGGCGGCGCCCATCACGGCGATCTACCACCTGCTGGCCGAGGAGGACCTCTCGTGCGACGTGGCCTCCGGCGGCGAGCTGCACCTCGCCCTGGCCGGCGGCTTTGCCCCCGAGCGGCTGTACATGCACGGCAACAACAAGACCGAGGCCGAGCTGGCCTACGCGGTGGAGCGCGGGGTGCGCACGATCGTCGCCGACTCCTTCGACGAGATCGACCGCCTGCGCCGGCTCGCGCCCGGCCAGCAGGTGATGCTGCGCGTCACGCCCGGCATCAAGCCGCAGACGCACGAGAAGATCGCCACCGGGCAGGAGGACTCGAAGTTCGGCTTCGGCCTCGACGACGTGCCGCGCGCGGTCGACGCGTGCGCGGACGCGGGGCTGACCCTGCGCGGCCTGCACGCGCACATCGGGTCGCAGATCTACGAGCTGTCGGTGCTGGAGCAGCTGGCCGAGGTGCTGGGCGGGATGGGCGACTACCCGCTGTTGAACCTGGGCGGCGGGCTGGGCATCGCCTACACCGCCGACGACCGCCCGCCGTCGGTGGACGATTACGCCGAGGCGCTGCTCGCCCGCGTCCCCGATGGGGTGACCGTGCTGTGCGAGCCCGGCCGCTCGCTGGTGGGCAACGCCGGCGTGACGATCTACACGGTGGGAACGGTCAAGCGCATCCCCGGCGTGCGCACCTACGTCGCCGTGGACGGCGGCATGAGCGACAACCTGCGCCCGATGCTCTACGCGGCGCGCTACGAGGCCCAGATCGCCGACCGGTTCGGCCCGGTGCGGGGTGACCCCTCCGGGGCCACCCCTCCCGGTGACCTGTGCACGGTCGCCGGCATGCACTGCGAGTCGGGCGACATCCTGATCCGCGACGCGAAGCTGGAGAGCCCGCGCCCGGGCGACGTGCTGGTGATCCCCGCCACCGGCGCGTACGGGCACGCCATGGCCAACAACTACAACGCCATACCCCGCCCGCCGGTGATCATCTGCCGCGACGGCAACGCCCGCGTCGCGGTGCGCCGCGAGACCTACGACGATCTGACGCTGCGTGACCGCTGAACCCGTTTCGGGTCGGGTTGCTCGGCCACGGCACGGTCGGCAGCGCGTTCCACGAGCTGCTGGACCTCCGGGCCGACGCCATCGAGGCCGAGGTGGGCCGCCGGCCGGAGATCTCGGGCGTCCTGACCCGCAGCCGCGGCGACTTCGACGACATCCTGGCCCGCAGCGACCTGGTGGTGGAGCTGATGGGCGGCACCGAGCCCGCGCGCGGGCACGTGCTCCGCGCGATGGGCGAGGGGCGCCACGTGGTCACCGCCAACAAGCAGCTGCTGTCGCAGTTCGGCGAGGAGCTCTACGACCGCGGCGCGCGACAACGGGGTGCAGCTGCGCTTCGAGGCGGCGGTGGCCGGCGTGGTCCCGGCCATCCGGGTGATGGCCGAGACGCTGGCGGCGGCTCACATCGAGCGGGTGCACGGGATCGTCAACGGCACCACCAACTTCATCCTCAGCGAGATGGCCCGTACAGGCGCCTCCTACGAGGACTGCCTGCGCGAGGCCCAGGAGCTGGGCTACGCCGAGGCCGACCCGACCGAGGACGTGAGCGGCAAGGACGCGGCGGCCAAGATGGCGATCCTCGCCCGGCTGGCCTTCGGCGCCGCCGTGCACCTCGACCAGGTGCCCTACGAGGGGATCGAGCACCTGACCGCGGAGGACATCGCCTACGCCAAGGAGCTCGGCCTGTCGCTCAAGCTGGTCGGGACCGCCGAGCGCATCGGCGACGGCATCGCCGTGGACGTGCACCCGGTGTTCCTCTACGGCGACCACCCGCTCGCTTCGGTCAACGGCGCCTTCAACGCGGTGACGATCGAGTCGCCCACCATCACCGAGATCACCCTCAGCGGCCCGGGCGCGGGCGGCTCGCAGACCGCGTCCGCCGTGCTGGGCGACGTGGTCTCGGCCATGATCCCGCCGCCCTCGACGATCCCGCCCGCCGTCGACCTGCCCCTGCTCGAGGACGACCGAGTCCTCGTTCTACATGCACCTCGAGGTGGCAGATCGGCCGGGCGTGCTCGCCCAGGTGGCGGAGATCCTCGGGCTGCAGGGGGTGTCGGTGCGCTCGGTGGTCCAGCGCGGCATCGGCGACGACGCGCGGCTGGTGATGGTCATGCACCCTGTGGCCGAGTCGCAGTTCCGGGCCGCGGTGGACATGATCAACCGGCTCGACTTCGTGCGCTCCGCGCCGCGCGTGATCCGGGTGCTCGAAGAGTCCTTCGAGGCCGTGAGGCGGCCGTGAGCCTGTGGCGCTACGCAGACCGGTTGCCGGTGGAGCCGCTCGTGACCCTGGGCGAGGGCGACACGCCGCTGGTGCCCGCACCGCACCTGTCGGAGCTGACCGGCTGCGACGTGTGGCTGAAGGTGGAGGGCGCCAACCCGACCGGCTCCTTCAAGGACCGGGGGATGACCGTGGCGGTGTCGGCCGCGGTGCGCGAGGGGGCCGAGGTGGTGGTGTGCGCTTCGACCGGCAACACCGCGGCGAGCGCGGCCGCCTACGCGGCGCGGGCCGGCCTGCGCGGGGCGGTGATCGTCCCGGAGGGCAAGATCGCCACCGGCAAGCTGGCCCAGGCGCTCATGCACGGCGCCCGGGTCGTGGCACTGCGCGGCAACTTCGACGAGGCGCTGGCGGTGGTGCGCGAGCTCGCCGCGGAGCACCCGGTGTCGCTGGTCAACTCCGTGAACGAGTTCCGGATCGAGGGCCAGAAGACCGCGGCCTTCGAGGTAGTGGACGCGCTGGGCGAAGCCCCCGACGTGCTCTGCATCCCGGTGGGCAACGCGGGCAACGTGACCGCGTGGTGGCGCGGGTTCGGCGAGATCGGCTCCCTGCCGCAGCTGCACGGCTACCAGGCCGAGGGCGCGGCGCCGCTGGTGCACGGCGCGCCGGTCGCGCAGCCGGAGACGGTGGCCTCGGCGATCCGCATCGGCAACCCCGCCCGGTGGGAGGACGCGATGGGCGCCTTCACCGCCTCCCGGGGCGCGGTGCGGGCGGTGTCCGACGCCGAGATCCTCGGGGCCTACACGCTGCTGGGCGCGCGCGAGGGCGTCTTCTGCGAGCCGGCCTCGGCGGCCTCGGTGGCGGGACTGCTCAAGCACGGCGCGGAGGGCCGCGTCGTGTGCGTGCTTACCGGCCACGGCCTGAAGGACCCGCAGACGGCGATGAACAGCGCGTCGTCGGTGGTGCCGTGCGAGCCCGAGCTCGCCGCGGTGGAGGAGGCGGTGCTCGGGTGAGGCGTCGCCGCGTGGTCACCGTCCCGGCGTCGACCGCGAACCTCGGCCCGGGCTACGACGTCCTGGCCGCGGCGCTCGACCTGTCGCTGGAGCTGCAGGTGGAGGAGACCGGCGAGTTCTTCGTCCACTGCGACACGCCCGGCATTCCCAACGACCGCACGAACCTCTGCGTGCGCGCCTTCGAGCGGCTTCATCCGGCCGACGGGCTCACCTTCCACATCAACTCGGAGATCCCGGTGGGGGCCGGGCCTGGGCTCCAGCGCCGCCGCCACCGTGGCGGGCCTGGCCGCCGCCGACCACATGTACGAGCTCGACGCGCCGTTGTTCGAGCTCGCGCACGAGCTGGAGGGCCATCCCGACAACGCCGCCGCGGCGCTGCTCGGCGGGTTCGTCATCTGCGACGACGAGGGCGTCACGCGGCTCGACCCGCCGCAGGGCCTCGAGGGGCTGCTGGCGATCCCGCCCGACCCGGTGCCCACCGACGAGGCCCGGGCGGCGATGCCCGCGGAGGTCCCCTTGGCCGACGCGGTGCACAACGTGGCCCACGCCTCGCTGCTGGTCCTGGGCCTGGCGCGCGACGACTTCTCGCTCATCGGCCGTGGCCTCTCCGACCGCATCCACCAGCCCCGCCGGGCGCCGCTCTACCCGCGCTCGATGGAGCTGCTGGAGCGCGCCGACGAGCTGGGCGCCGTCGGCGCCAGCATCTCGGGCGCGGGCCCGAGCGTCCTGTTCTGGGCCCACTGGCAGCAGACGGGCGCGCTGATGGAGTCCCTGCGCGCCGAGGCGCCCGACTGCCAGATCCGCCGCGTGCAGTTCACCCCGCAGGGCGCCGACGTGAGCGAGCTGTGATCCTGCCCGCCGATGAGCGACGAGGTCAAGGCGGCCGGCGGCGTGCCGGTGCGGGACGGGCGGGTGGTGCTCGTGCACCGGCCCAAGTACGACGACTGGACCCTGCCCAAGGGCAAGCTCGACCCCGGCGAGAGCTTCGAGGAGGCGGCCTCCGCGAGGTCGAGGAGGAGACGAGCCTGAAGTGCAGCCTGGGCCGGAGCTGAGCCCCACCCGCTACCGCGACAACAAGGACCGCCCGAAGATCGTGCGCTGGTGGGCGATGGAGGTCGAGGACGAGGTTCCCTTCGAGCCCAACGACGAGGTGGACGAGCTGTCGCTGGCTCGAGCCCCGCGAGGCCGAGGCCAAGCTCACCTACGAGCGCGACCGCGGACTGGTCGAGGAGGCCGTCAGCGCGCTGAGCCGACGGCGGTTGAGCGCGATCGCCGCGCCGCACCAGGCCCAGCACCAGGCGGCACACGCCGCCATCACGCCGGCGGGCCGACCGCCGCCCACCGACGATGCCACCGCGGCCGCGATCAGCAGCGCCGCCTCTCCGCGTGAGAGCTGCCCCAGAACTCGCGCATGCGCCGAGGGTAGGCGAGGGCGGGCGCCGGTCGGCCCAGGGAAGGGCGTCCTCCAGCTGCGCGGCCAGCGACAGCAGCACGGCCTCGCCGGCGGGAGGCCCGGCGAACTGCACGGGAGTCGGCAGGCCGTCATCGCCGTGGAAGAGCGGCAGCGACACCGCCGGCTGGCCGCTCACGTTGAACAGCGCGGTGTGGGGCGTGAACTGGCCCGAGAGCCGGAAGGCGGCGGCGGGGTCGTCGCTCTCGGTGTCCAGCTCGCCGATGCGAAGCGGCCGCCGCGCCAGCGTGGGGGTGATCACCACGTCGTGGGACGACCACAGCGTGGTGATGATCGAGCGCGACATCCCTGGAGCTCGCCGACGGCCAGGGCGAAGTCGATCGCGCTCGAGCGCCCGGCCCTGCTCGTACAGCCACCAGGTCAGCGACTCGACCAGCTCCGGCGAGGGCTCGCGGCCGGTCACCTGCGCCGCCGCGCACCACGCCGGACGAGATGTTCACCGCCCACAGCTTCATGAACGTGGGGAGCAGGTCGCTGCCCACCCACGGCGGGTCGACCTCCTCCACGGAGTGCCCCAGCGACGACAGCAGCTCGGCCGCCTCGCGCACGCCGCGCTCGGCCTCGGGGTCGATCGGCGCGTCGATCGGCCCCTCGAGCGCCACCGCGATCCGCAGCCGGCCGGGGTCGCGCCGCGCGGAGTCGGCGAACGGCTCGGACGGGGGCGGCGCCCAGGTGGAGTCGCCGAGCTCGTAGCCCGCCAGCACGTCCAGCGCCGCCGCGGTGTCGGCCACGGTGCGGGTCACGACCCCGTCCTGCACGAGCATCGACTCGCCCAGCACCGGCCCCGACGACACCCGTCCGCGGCTGGGCTTCAGCCCCACCAGCCCGCAGCAGGCGGCCGGGATCCGCAGCGAGCCGCCGCCGTCGGAGCCGTGGGCGATCGAGAACGCGCCGCCGGCCACCGCCGCGGCCGCGCCGCCGCTGGAGCCGCCGGGCGTGCGCTCGAGGTGTCCCAGGGGTTGCGGGTCGGCCCGTAGCGGCGGCCCTCGGTCACGTTGACGATCCCCAGCTCCGGCACGGTGGTCTGGCCGATCGAGACCAGCCCCGACTCCTCCAGGCGCCGCAGCGCGTGCGAGTGGAAGCCGGGGGCGAAGTCGGCGAACAGGTCGGACCCCATCGTCAGCGTGTGGTGCTTGGAAGCGGTGATGTCCTTCACCGCGGTGGGCACGCCGGCGAAGGGCCGCGGGTCCCCGGCCGAGACCTGCGAGGCGGCGTCCAGCGCGCGCTCGCCGTCGATCGAGACGAAGCAGTTCAGCCGCTCCTGCAGCGTCCTCGGCGCGCCGCAGCGAGGCCTCGACCAGCTCGCGCGACGAGACCTCGCCGTCGCGGACGAGGCGGGCCTGCTCCAGGGCCGGCGCCGCCAGCGGGTCGCTCAAGCGGGGACCAGCTCCGCGCGCAGCTCGCCGCACGCGCTCGCGCTCCTCGTGCCATGTCGAGCCGCTCGAGCAGCTCGCCCGCCAGGTCCACGTAGTCGGCCCCCAGCTCGGGCCGGAAGTCGAGGATCGACACGCCCCGCTCGGCCGACTCGGCGTAGCGCACCGACCGCCGCACGACGCTGCCGAACACCTTGTCGCCGAACCGCTCGGTCAGCTGCTGCTGGGCCTCGCGCGCGTGGACCGTGCGCATGTCGGCCAGGTTGAGCACCACGCCCAGCCACTCGAGGTCGGGGTGCAGCGACTCCTTTGCCAGCTCGACCACCTCCAGCGCCTGTTCCACCCCCTGGAGCGAGAAGTACTCCGCCTCGGAGGAGATCAGCGCGTAGTCGGCCGCCACCAGCGCGTTGACGGTGAGCAGGCCGAGCGCCGGCGGGCAGTCGATCAGCACCAGGTCGTGGTGGCGCTTGACGTCGCGCAGCGCCCGGCGCAGCGGTCATCTCCCGGCCCATCTTGCCCGCCAGCACCAGCTCCGCCTCGGCCAGCCCGAGGTTGGCCGGCAGGATGCCGTCCTGTATCGCGTCGGCCGCCTTGGCGCGCCCGGCGAGCACGTCGGCGACCGTGGGATCGGCGTCCGCGGGGACGTCGAAGTAGTCGGACAGGTTGCCCTGGGGATCGAGGTCGACGCACAGGACGTCCAGTCCAACCCGCCTCAACACGTCGGCCAAAGTGCGGACCGTGGTGGTCTTCCCCGTCCCGCCCTTCTGTGACATCACCGTCACGGTCCTCGACATTGAGCCGCAACCGTATTGCAGGCCGGGGTAAAGTCTCTGTCTCCCGTCCCGTCGCACGCCCGCTCGGAGAAGGCGTGGTACCCGAGGAGAACCTCAACGCCGTGAAGTCGTCCGCCGGTCTCTATGACCCGCAGTTCGAGCACGACGCCTGCGGCGTTGCGTTCGTCGCGCGTCTCGGGCGCCCGGCCTCACACGAGGTCGTCGAGCGCGGCCTGCTCGCGCTCGACCGCTTGGAGCACCGCGGCGCCGAGGGAGCGGACGCCGACACCGGCGACGGCGCGGGCATCCTCATCCAGCTCCCCGACGAGTTCCTCCGCGCGGAGGCGGGCGTCGAGCTGCCCGAGTTCGGCCGCTACGGCGTCGCCATGTGCTTCCTGCCCCAGGACGAGGCCGAGCGCGAGCAAGCCGTCCGGCTGATCGAGCGCAACGTCGAGGCCGAGGGCCAGCGCGCCCTGGGCTGGCGCGACGTGCCGGTCGTCAAGACCGAGTGCGGCCGGGTGGCCGGCGAGGCCGCCCCGTACATCGCCCAGCTGTTCGTGCGCGGCGGGCGACGAAGTCGCCGACCAGGACGCGTTCGAGCGCAAGCTCTACGTGATCCGCCAGGTGGTCGAGCACGCCGGCCTGGAGGGCCTGGCCATCGCCAGCTTCTCCACCCGCACCGTCGTCTACAAGGGGATGCTCTCCGCCCCCCAGCTGCCGCGCTACTACCCCGACCTGCGCGACGAGCGGCTGAAGAGCGCGCTCGCCCTGGTCCACTCGCGCTTCTCCACCAACACGTTCCCGAGCTGGGAGCTCGCCCACCCCTACCGGATGCTCGCCCACAACGGCGAGATCAACACGCTGCGCGGCAACCGCAACTGGATGCGCGCGCGCGAGATGCAGCTCGCCTCGCCGCTGTTCGGCGATGACATCGAGAAGCTGCTGCCGCTGCTGTCCGACGACATCTCCGACTCGGCCTCGCTGGACCGGGTGATGGAGCTGCTGGTGATGGGCGGCCGCTCGCCCGCCCACGCGATCTCGATGATGATCCCCGAGGCCTACTCGGGGCGGCCGGAGCTGCACCAGCGGGTGCGCGACTTCTACGCCTACCACTCCTCGCTGATCGAGCCGTGGGACGGCCCGGCAGCGGTGGCGTTCTCCGACGGCCGCGTGGTCGGCGCGACGCTGGACCGCAACGGGCTGCGCCCCGGCCGCTGGCTGGTCACCCGCGACGGCTGGGTGGCGCTGGCCTCGGAGACCGGCGTGCTCGACGTCGACGCCGAGGACGTGCGGGCCAAGGGCCGGCTGCGCCCGGGCAAGGTGTTCCTGGTCGACCTCGAGAAGGGCGCGGTGCTCTCCGACGCCGCGGTCAAGCGCGAGCTGGCCGAGCGCCGCCCCTACGGCCAGTGGCTGACGACCGCGTGGTCCACCTCGAGGACCTCCCGCCCAAGACCCCGCGCGTGCCGCGAGTGGAGCCCCTGCGGGCCAAGCAGCTCGCCTTCGGGTGGAGCGAGGAGGACCTGCGCGTGCTGCTGGCGCCGATGGCCCGCGCCGCCGCCGAGCCCACCGCCTCGATGGGCAACGACGCCGCGCTGGCGGTGTTGTCGGACCGCCGGCCGCCGCTGTTCTCCTACTTCAAGCAGCTGTTCGCGCAGGTCACCAACCCGGCCGTCGACCCGATCCGCGAGTCCGTGGTGATGAGCCTCCGAGGCCACGATCGGCCCCGAGGTCAACCTGCTCGACGAGACCGCCGAGCACTGCCACCAGCTGGTGATGCCCCAGCCGCTGCTGTTCAACAACGAGTGCGAGCGCCTGCGCCAGGTCGACCACTCGGTGTTCGAGGCGCGCACGATCGACATGACCTGGCCCGTCGAGGAGGGCCCCGACGGCATGGAGCACCGCCTGGACGAGATCTGCCGGCAGGCCTCCGAGCTGGTGGCCGGCGGCGTGAACATCATCATCCTGTCCGACCGCAACCTGGGCGCCGAGCGCGCGCCGATCCCGTCGCTGCTGGCCACCGCCGCCGTGCACCACCACCTCGTCCGCGAGGGCACGCGACTGAAGATCGGCCTGGTGGTGGAGACCGGCGAGGCGCGCGAGGTCCACCACATGGCCTGCCTGATCGGCTTCGGCGCCTCGGCAGTGAACCCGTACGTGATGTTCGAGTCCCTCACCGGGCTGCACCGCGACGGGATGCTGCCCGAGGACATGACCAACGACGAGGCCCACCGGCGCGTGGTCAAGGCGATCGGGAAGGGCCTGCTGAAGACCCTCTCCAAGATGGGGATCTCGACGATCCGCTCCTACTGCGGCGCGCAGATCTTCGAGGCCGTCGGCGTGGACAAGGAAGTGGTCGACCGCCATTTCACCGGCACCACCTCGCGGGTCGGCGGCGTCGGGCTGGACCACCTGGCGCGCGAGGCGCTGGACCGCCACGCGCGCGCGTACCCGGCCGCGGAGTCCCAGCTGCTGCCCTCCGGCGGCATCTACGCCTGGCGGCGCGACGGCGAGTTCCACGGCTGGAACCCCGAGACCGTCGCCACCCTCCAGCACGCCGCGCGCGGCGACAACGGCGACTCGGCCGGGGACTACGAGCGCTTCGCCCGCTACGTCAACGAGGAGGCCGTGCGCAAGTCCGCGCTCCGCGGGCTGCTGCGCTACTCCGACTACGTCGCAGCCGATCGACCTCGACGAGGTGGAGCCCGCCAAGGAGATCGTCAAGCGCTTCAAGTCCGGCGGCATGTCGCTGGGCGCGCTGTCGCCCGAGGCCCACGAGATCCTCGCGGTGGGGATGAACCGCCTCGGCGGCAAGTCCAACACCGGCGAGGGCGGCGAGGACCGCTCGCGCTTCTTCGACGAGCGGCGCTCGTCGATCAAGCAGGTCGCGAGCGGCCGCTTCGGCGTGACGATCGACTACCTCGTCAACGCCGACGAGATCCAGATCAAGGTGGCCCAGGGCGCCAAGCCCGGCGAGGGCGGCCAGCTGCCGGGCCACAAGGTCGACGACTACATCGCGGGCCTGCGCTACTCGACGCCCGGCGTGGGGCTCATCTCACCGCCGCCCCACCACGACATCTACTCGATCGAGGACCTCAAGCAGCTGATCTACGACCTGCGCTGCGGCAACCCCCGCGCGCGTATCTCGGTCAAGCTCGTCAGCGAGGTGGGCGTGGGCACGGTCGCCGCCGGCGTGGCCAAGGCCAACGCCGACCACGTGGTGATTGCCGGCCACGACGGCGGCACGGGGGCCTCGCCCGCGGCGTCGGTGCAGCACGCCGGCATTCCGTGGGAGATCGGCCTGGCCGAGACCCAGCAGACGCTTCTGGCCAACGACCTGCGCTCGCGGATAGTGGTCGAGGTCGACGGCCAGATGCGCACCGGCCGCGACATGGTGATCGGGGCCATCCTGGGCGCCGACGAGTTCGGCTTCTCCACCGCCCCGCTGATCGCGCTGGGCTGCATCATGATGCGCGTCTGCCACCTGAACACCTGCCCGGTGGGGGTGGCCACCCAGGATCCGGTGCTGCGGGCGAAGTTCGACGGCCAGCCCGAGCACGTCGTCAACTACCTGTTCATGGTCGCCGAGGAGGCGCGCGCGATCATGGCCCGGCTGGGCGTGCGCACCGTGGACGAGCTGATCGGGCGCACCGACCTGCTCGTCCAGGACGAGGACATCGACCACTGGAAGGGCCAGGAGCTCGACCTGAGCGCCATCCTGCACGAGCCCTCGCGGTCGCCGGAGGAGGCGCCGCGCCACTTCCTCCACCCGCCGGACCCGGTGAACCACGACTCGATCGACGTCGACCTGGTCGAGCAGTGCCGTCCCGCCATCGAGGACGGCGAGCGGGTCGAGCTGGAGATCCCGATCGCCAACAAGAACCGCGCCGTCGGCGGGCTGCTGTCGAGCGAGATCGCGCGGCAGCACGGCACCGAGGGCCTGGCCGAGGGCTCGATCGAGGTCAAGTTCCGCGGCTCGGCGGGCCAGAGCTTCGGCGCCTGGCTGGCGCCGGGAGTCTGCCTCTCGCTGGAGGGCGACGCCAACGACTACATCGGCAAGGGCCTGTCGGGCGGCACGCTGATCGTGCAGCCGCACCGGGGCGCCAACTACTCCGCGGAGGACAACGTCGTGATCGGCAACGTGGCGCTCTACGGCGCCACGCAGGGCCGCGCGTTCTTCCGCGGCCTGGCCGGCGAGCGCTTCGCGGTGCGCAACTCGGGCGCGGTGACCGTGGTCGAGGGCATCGGCGACCACGGCTGCGAGTACATGACCGGCGGCCGCGTGGTCGTGATCGGCCCGACCGGCATCAACTTCGCCGCGGGCATGAGCGGCGGGATCGCCTACGTGCTCGACGACGACGGCGGCTTCCGCGGCCGCTGCAACACCGAGATGGTCCGCTTCGCCGAGATCTCCGAGGCGGAGTCCAAGGAGCTGCTGGCCCTGATCGAGGAGCACCGCGACCGCACCGGGTCGCCGGTGGCCGCGGGCCTGGTCGGCGACTGGGCCCACGCCGTTAACCGCTTCGTGAAGGTGCTCCCCTACGACTACGAGCGCGCGCTCGCCGAGCAGGCGCGCCAGGAGGCGACTGCCGTTCCCGCAGTGGGGGCCTGACGCCATGGCAGACCCCAAGGGCTTTCTGAAGGTGGAGCGCGTCGGGCCGCGCAAACGCGACCCGCGCGAGCGCATCCACGACTACCACCAGTACTTCGCGTTCCCCGAAGAGCGCACCCTGCGCGAGCAGGGCGGGCGCTGCATGAGCTGCGGCATCCCCTTCTGCCACGAGGGCTGCCCGCTCGGCAACCTCATCCCCGAGTGGAACGACCTCGTCCACCAGGGCCGCTGGCGCGAGGCGCTCAACCGGCTGCACGCGACCAACAACTTCCCCGAGTTCACCGGCCTGATCTGCCCGGCGCCGTGCGAGTCGGCCTGCGTGCTCGACATCAACGACGACCCGGTCACCATCGAGCAGATCGAGGGCTCGATCGCCGAGCGCGGCTGGGCCGAGGGGTGGATCCTCCCCGAGCCGCCCGATGAGCGCTCGGGCAAGTCGGTCGCGGTCGTGGGCTCGGGCCCGGCCGGCATGGCGGTCGCCGCCGAGCTGAACAAGCACGGGCACGCCGTGACGGTCTTCGAGCGCGACGAGTCGATCGGCGGGCTGATGCGCTACGGCGTGCCCGACGCCAAGCTGGAGAAGTGGATCATCGACCGGCGCGTCGACCTGATGGCCGCGGAGGGGATCGAGTTCGTCACCGGCGTCGACGTGGGCACCGACGTGACGACCGAGCAGCTGCGCGCCCAGCACGACGCCGTGGTGGTGGCGATCGGCTCGCGGGTGCACCGCGATCTCGAGGCCGACGGCCGCGACCTCCGCGGGGTGCACTTCGCGATGGACTACCTCTACCAGCGCAACCGCTACGTGGCCGCGAGCGAGGGGCGCCCCGCGCGCGAGACCCCGCCCGAGGAGGTCATCAGCGCCGAGGGCCGGCGCGTGGTGGTCGTCGGCGGCGGCGACACAGGCATGGACTGCATCTCCAACGCCCTGCGCGAGGGCGCGGCCAGCGCGCGCATGCTCGACGTCTACCCCGAGCTGCCGGCCCAGGGCCGCCCGCCCGGCACGCCGTGGCCGCTGCCGCCCAAGCGCACCCACACCACCTACGCGCTGGAGGAGGGCGGCGAGCGCCAGTTCGGCTCGCAGGTGACCGAGATCGTCGGCGAGGACGGCCAGGTCACCGCGATCCGCGCCCGCCAGGTGTCGGGCACCTCGTCGCGCGACGTCGAGCCCGTGCCCGGCAGCGACTGGGAGGAGCCGGCCGACCTGGTGCTGATCGCGATCGGCTTCACCGGCCCCGAGCGCCACGGCCCGATCGAGGACCTGGGGCTGAAGACCGACAAGCGCGGCAACGTCAAGGCCGGCGTCTACGAGACCTCGGAGGAGGGCGTGTTCGCATGCGGTGACGCGCGCATCGGCCAGTCGCTGGTGGTGACGGCGATCGCGGAGGGCCGCAAGTGCGCCCGGATGGTCGACCGCCACCTGGGCGGCTCAGGCGAGGTGCGCCGGGTCACCAGCGAGACCATGTTCGCCATCGAGGACGGCGACGAGCACTCGCTGCGCCACCAGGCCGAGACCGCGGGCGCGGTCACGGTCGGCGACGCCTTCTGGTCGGGCCCCCGCGACTAGCCCGGTGCGGGCCCGGCGGCGCCGGTCCAGCGGCCCGACGCGGATTCGCGTGCGGGCAGCGCGCACTCCGCCGGGAACTCGTCAGCCGAGCTGAGCGTTTCCCCAGGCGGCGGCCAGCCTGGTCGCCGCGGGCTTCTAGGTTCTCGCGCCATGCAGACCAGCCAGTGGCCGCTGACCGCCGCCTCGACCCAGCTCCTGCTGTCCCTGCCGCCGGCGGGGGCGAAGGGAAGACAGGCGCCCGCACCGGGCGAGTCCTTCAAGCTCGGCCTCAAGGAGCTGCTCGTGCGCGGGGCGTTCCGCCTGGACGTCACCGAGTCGCCGGCGGCGTGGAGCAAGCCCTACGTGACGCTCTACCCGGCCGGCCCCGTCGCGCTGCCGGACTCGCTGGCGGCGCTCGACGGCTGGCTGCGGCCCTTCACCCCCGACCTGCTCGACGGCACGATCCGGGCGGCCCGAAGCTGGAATCCGCAGCTGATGAGCCAGGTGCGTGAGTGGTTCATCTGGGAGCTGAGCCAGCGCGGGCTGATCGAGCGCTACGAGCACAAGTCACTCGGCCTGTTCTCACAGCACGTGATCCGCCGCACGCCCACGGGCGACGTGTGGGCGGCCACCGCCGGGCAGCACGCCCAGCGCCTGCAGGCGCTGCCCTGGGAGGTCGACTCCGACCCGAACACGGCGGTCGCGGTCGCCGCGGCGGCGGGCGCGCTCGCGCTGATGGTTCCGGCCTCGCTGTCCGCCGTGGCCAAGCTGCACCGCCGCCGTCACTTCGGCGGCGACCTCGACCTCGACGACGACTTCGTCTACGTGACCGACGACGGCGTGGGCTTCGACCCCTTCGCGGGGACGTCGGACATGTTCGACTCCGCCGTGGGCGGGATGGACTCGATCGACGCGAGCGGCGGCGCCGTCGACGCGGCGCTCGACTCGGTGGCGAGCTCCGTCGACTCCGCCGTGGACTCGGGCGTCGACGCCGGCGGAGGCGGCGACGGCGGTGGCGACGGCGGTGGCGGTGGCGACGGCGGTGGAGGAGGAGACGGCGGCGGTGGCGGTGACGGAGGCGGCGGGGGCGGCGAGTAGATGGCGTCCGAGCAGCAGTGGCCGCTGACTGCGGCCGCGACACAGGTTCTCCTCGAGCTCCCGATCTCCACGTCCACCAAGGGAGGGCCGGCCCCCGACCCCAAGGGCGCGGTCAAGCTCGCGCTCAAGGAGCTCATCCTTCGCGGCGCCTACAGCATCCGCATCGAGAAGCGGCGCTTCCGCAAGGACAAGGTGACGCTGCTCCCGGGCCAGGCCGGGGCCGCGCTTCCGGGCCCGCTCGGGCAGTTCGACTTCGCCCTTCGCCCTCACGCTCCAGACGAGATCGGCAAGGTCATCTCCAACGCCCGCCGCGGCAACCCGAAGCTGATCAAGGACGTCGGCGAGCTGTTCTTGGAGGAGCTCGTATCGCGGGCGCTGGTCGAGGCCGTTCGCGACAAGGTGCTCGGGCTGTTCCCGCGCACCCGGTGGCGGCGAACCGCCTCCGGGGACGCCTGGGCGGCGACGGCCGACCAGCACGTGGCTCGCCTCCAAGCGCTGCCACAGGAGGCCGAGGCACAGCCACAGACAGCCGCGCAGGCCGCCGCGGTGGCCGGCGTGCTCGTCCTGATGGTGCCCGCGGCCTTGGCGGCGATCTTCCGTCTGCGCCGCCGCGGCCGGCACTTCGGGGGGGACCTCGACCTCGATTTCGGCTACGTCGACTTCGACCTCTTCGCCGGAGTCGGCGTCATGTTCGACTCGGCGTTCGAAGGGGGCCTCGACAGCCTCGACGCGGGCGTAGACGCCGTTGACAGCGCGCTGGACTCGGTGGCGGACTCGATCGACTCCGGGGTGGACTCCGGCGTCGACTCCGGCGGCGGGGACGGCGGCGGTGATGGGGGTGGCGACGGAGGCGGCGGAGGCGACTAGCGCGCCGCGAGCATCGAGTCGATGTAGGGCCCGAGCGCGTCGGCGATGCCGTCGGCGGTCTCCTGGGGGGTCCCGGAGGGAAGCGCGGCGTAGCTGATGGCCAGGCGCACCAGGGCGTCGGCCAGGAAGTGGGTCTCAGGACCCGGCAGGCCCGGCCAGGTCTCCGCGATCACCCGCGCCAGCCCCGCGGTGACGCCGCCCAGCACCGGGCCGCCGCGAACGGTCACCAGGGCCAGTAGCTCGTCGCCGTCCTGCGAGGCGGCGATCGTGCGCACCAGCGGGTGCGTCTCCGCGGCGGACAGGAATACGGCGATGGCGGCCGACAGGGCGGCGCGCGGTTCCTGCTCGTTGGCCCGCACGGCCTCCTCGACGACCACGAGGAAGCGGTCGGCCTCGCGGATCACGTAGGCCTGCGACAGCCCGTCGCGGCCGCCGAAGGTGTTGTAGACCGTCTGGCGGCTCACGCCCGCGCGTTCGGCCACCTCGCCCATCGTGACCTCGGCCCAGGCGCGGTCGGCGAGCAGCTCGTGCACCGCGTCGAGCACGGTGTCGCGCAGGAGCGTCCTGGACGCCTCGGCGAAGCGCGGCTTCACAGCGGGCGCCGAAACCACGTCAGCCCACCTGCTCGAAGTCCTGCGCCTCGCGCACGCCGCAGTCCGGGCACGCCCAGTCGCCGGGCACGTCGCTCATCGGGGTGCCGGCCGGAAAGCCCTCGCGGGGCTCGCCGGCCGCTTCGTCGTACTCGTAGCCGCACCCCGGGCAACGATAGGTGGCCATCAGGCGCCCGCTCCGTACTTGGCGAGCAGCCGCTTGCGCTTGCGGGGCAGGATGTTCGCCCGCGTCACGTCGCCGTCGTAGTGGGCCAGCACCTTCGGGTCCATGACCCGCCGCCACACCGGCGTCAGGTACGCGTACAGGATCATCGTCGCGTAGCCCGAGGGCAGCTCCGGGAGGTCCTCGTAATGGCGCAGCGCCTGGTAGCGGCGCACCGGGTTGGCGTGGTGGTCGGAGTGGCGCTGCAGGTGGTAGAGGAACACGTTGCTCGCCACGTTGTCGCTGTTCCAAGAGTGCTCGGGACGGCAGAGCTCGTAGCGCCCGCTGCCGTCGTCGCGCTTCTGGCGCAGCAGCCCGTAGTGCTCGAGGTAGTTGACCGCCTCCAGCAGCGAGAAGCCGACCACGGCCTGGATCACCAGCCACGGGAGCACGTCCACCCCGAACACCGCGGTGAGCGCGCCGAACAGGACGACGGTCATCGCCCACGCGTTCAACACGTCGTTGTGGATGGAGAAGAACGGCTTCTCCATCCTGTCCAGCCGCACCTTCTCGAGGTGCAGCGCCGACTTGAGGCTGCCCCAGACGGTGCGGGGCAGGAACTCGTACAGGCTCTCGCCGAGGCGCGAGCTGGCGGGGTCCTCGGGCGTGGCCACGCGGACGTGGTGCCCGCGGTTGTGCTCGATGAAGAAATGGCCGTACCCGCTCTGGGCCAGCGCGACCTTCGACAGCCAGCGCTCGTGCTGCTGGCGCTTGTGGCCGAGCTCGTGCGCGGTGTTGATCGCGATGCCGCCGACCATGCCCACCGACAGCGCCAGGCCGAGCTTCTCGACGACGCTCAGGTCGCCTTGGGCCCACATCCAGCAGGCGAAGATCAGCGAGGCGAACTGCAGCGGGATGAACAGGTAGGTGCACCAGCGGTAGTAGCGGTCCTGCTCCATCCACTTGACCGCGGAGTCGGGCGGGTTGGCGGAGTCCTTGCCGATCATCACGTCCAGGACGGGGATGACGCCGAACACGAGGGCGGGGCCGAACCACCACATCACCCCGAGGCCGGTGGCCTCGGCGAGGCCCCAGCCGATGAAGGGGATGAGGGGGACGACCAGCCCCAGCAGCCACAGGTAGCGCTTGGGGTCGGTCCAGCTCGCCGTCAGCGGCTCGTCAGCCGCCGGGGCGGTCGCGGAAGTCATGCGGAAGGCACCTCCAGACTTGTTGACACATACCGGCCTGCCATCCAGTTAGTTTACAGCATAGCCATATATGTCAAACAGCGTCAAGGGTTACGTCAGCGGTCTCCGCGCCGCGGAAGGGCGCCAGCCGCTCGGCCTCCTCCTGCAGTTCCTCGTGCGGTAGCTCGCCCAGCGCCTCGACGGTCACCAGCAGCCGCTTGCCCTTCTTGGCCGGCCGCCAGAGGCCGGCGACGCCGCCGCCGGCGATCACCGTTCCCGGGCCGCCGAGCGACTTCCACACCCGCTTGCGCAGGTCGGCGTCGGGGACCAGCAGCTCGCGGTCGCGGCCGGCGTTGAGCGGGTCGAGGTTGGGGAGGAGGCGCACGCCCTTGGCGGCGGGGGGTGCGGCCAGGGCATCCAGGTCGTCGGCCAGGGCCCATGCTCGCGTCCCCTCCACATCTACCTCGGCCAGCTCGCCGGCGCGCTCCCAGAGCGCCTGGGCGTGGGAGGGCGCGAGCCCGGCCCACTCGGCCAGCAGGCGTGGCCGCGCCGGGCCGTAGCCGCCCAGGAAGCGCCACGCCAGCTCGGCGCCCGGGTCGGCCACCGCCGGGGCCGTCGGAGGCGCGCCGAAAACCGCGGCGCGGCCCTCGCGCCCCACTATCGCCAGCACACCGCGCACCCCGGTCGCGCGCCACAGGGAGGGGTGCACGTGATGACTGCCGCAGCCGCGGCACCACCACAACAGATCGGGGGGCAGACGCTCGCGCAGCGCCTGGTGGAAGTCGTCGCGGGCCAGCGGCCCGGCGCGCAGGCTGTCGGCGACCGCCTCGCTCACCCGGTCCAGGGCCTCCATCGCCGGGATCCCGTCCAGCGCCTTCCAGGCGTTTCCGATCAGCGCCTTCGCCGCCTCTTCGTCGGGAGGGGCGAGCCCAACCGTGAACACGGCCAGGTCGCGCTCGGCGACGGCGAGCGGCGCGCCCCGGATGCTGGGCACGAGCACGAGCTCGTCCAGCGCGCCGGGCCCGACGTCGGCTCGCGCGGCCAGCGCGAGCGCAGCCGTGCCCGGCGGTGTGTCCTGCAGGCCGACGACCGCCGCGTCGGCGACGCCCGCCGGCCCGAGCCGCTCGTTCAGGTGGTGACGCCCCACGCGGAAGCCGAGCACCTGCTCGCGCTTTAGCGACGCGGCCATGTCGACACCGTAGGCAGCTAGCCTTCATCGGTCATGCCGGAGGGGGATCGAGACCAGCAGCAGGCATCGGCCGCCGGCCGGGTCTGGCTGTTGGCCGAGGATCCGCACGACCGCGAGCTGGTCTTCGACTTCGGCTTCGACGAGGAGCTGAACGCAGCGGTCAAGCGCATGCCGCGGCGCTGGTTCGACTGGCGGCGCAAGCATTGGCGGGTCCCCGCCGACCCACGCATCGCCAAGGAGGTCGAGGAGCTGCTCGCGCGGTTCGGCGAGCTCCAGCCCTCTCCCGACGTGCTGGCCTGGCTCACCGACTCCGACCGCTGGCGGGCGCTGGTGTCGGTGGTCGTGTACGAGGGCCGGGGCGCCTTCGCGCTGCGCACGCTCTCGGGCGAGGCGCCGACCGACCTCGACGGCGCGATCGAGATCACCGAGGGCCGCCTCGTCTGGCCCTTCAGCCCGGCCGCCGCGTCGCGGCTGGTCCAGCTCGAGGGCGTGCAGCTGGACGACGTGGCCTCGGCCTGCGTTCGCACCCTGCGCCGCGGCGGGGACCCGGCGCCGGCCGAGCTGGCGCTGGAGCCCGGTGAGGAGGGCGAGCCGCAGGTGGTGATCTACACCGTCTGGGACCCGTCGCTGGCGCGTGACTTCCGCCGCCTGCCCGAGGCGCATCTCGTGGACCGCGCCGGCCGCTTCTACAACCGCTCGGCCGGGACCGGCGTGGCCGTCCCCGCGGACGCCGCGCTGGCCCGTGACCTGTCCGCCTTCCTCGACGAGCACCCGGAGGTGGCGATCGACGAGTCGCTGCGCGAGGTGCTCGACGAGCTCGTGGGCGAGCACGACCGGGCCGAGTCGACGGTCCGCCTGTCCTACGCCGACGACGCCGAGCTGTCGGCGCTGGAGCTCGGCGGGGAGCTGCACCCGTTCCAGCGCGCGGGCGTGCAGTACGCCCTGCAGCGCCGGCGGACCTTCATCGCCGACGAGCAGGGCCTGGGCAAGACGATCCAGGCGCTGGCCGCGATCGAGGCCGCGGACGCCTTCCCGGCGGCGGTGATCTGCCCCGCGAGCGTGAAGCTCAACTGGGAGCGCGAGACACAGACCTGGCTGCCGCGGCGCACGGTCGCCGTCGTGGACGGGCGCACCTCGGCGGGGTGGCCGGCCGAGGCCGACGACGCGGAGTTCGTCTTCCTCAACTACGACATCCTCGAGGCCCACCTGGAAAAGCTGCTGGCGCGGGACCTGAAGGCGCTGGTGCTCGACGAGTCGCACTACGTCAAGAACGCCCGCGCCCAGCGCACCAAGGCGACGTTCGAGCTGGCGGCCAAGCTCCCCGAGGACGCGCTGCGGCTGGCGCTGACCGGCACGCCCGTGCTCAACCGCCCCGAGGAGCTGGTCTCCCAGCTGCGGGCCATCGGGCGCCTGGGCGACTTCGGCAGCGGGGCGCGCCTGTCGCGCCGCTTCCGCGACGCCGGCAGCGACGACCGCCTGCACTGGAACCTGCGCGCGCACTGCTACGTGCGGCGCACCAAGGAGCAGGTGCTGCCCCAGCTGCCCTCCAAGCGCCACGACACCGTCCCGGTGCCGCTATCCAACGAGGACGAGTACCGCCTGGCCGAGCAGGACGTGATCGCCTGGCTGCAGACGCTGCCGCTCGACCTCAAGACGCTCGACGCCAAGGTCGCCGCCGCTCTGCGCTCCGAGCAGCTCGTGCGGCTGAACAACCTGCGCCAGCTCGCCGCCGCCGGCAAGCTGCCCACCGCGCTCAGCTGGATCTCCGACTTCCTGGAGTCGGGCGAGCCGCTGGTCGTGTTCGCCGAGCACGTGGCCATCCAGCGCGCGGTGCTCGAGCAGTTCCCCGGCTCGGCCCACATCCTCGGCGCCGACTCGAGCACCCGCCGCCAAGCCGCGGTGGACAGCTTCCAAGACGAGGAAGGCCCTCAGCTGATCGTCTGCTCGCTGAAGGCCGCCTCTCAGGGCATCACGCTCACGCGCGCCTCCAACGTCGCCTTCCTCGAGCTGGACTGGACGCCCGCGCGCCACGACCAGGCCGAGGACCGCCTGCACCGCATCGGCCAGGAGAGCGCGGTCACCGCCTGGTACCTGCTGGCGAAGGACACGATCGACGCCACCATGGGCGGAGTGCTCGACCGCAAGCGCGCGGTGATCAACGCGGTCACCGACGGCAAGGTCCGCGAGGACGAGTCGGTCGTCGACGCCGTGGTCCGCGACCTGCGCGACCGCGAGCCGGGGGACATGCGCGTAGTGGCTTAGTTGACATCGGCAGCGATTTCGCTGACGATGTGCAAATGGCCGATCCCGAGCGCACGGCGGCGGTCCGGGCCTTCAACCGGTTCATCACTCGCCGCTTCGGCGTCCTGGAGCGCGGCTTCTTGGGGACCAACCACTCGCTCACCGAGGCCCGGCTGCTGTACGAGCTCGCCCAGCGGCCCGAGACCGAGACCGCCGGGCTGCGCGACGCGGTCGGCCTCGACTCGGGCTATCTGAGCCGGCTGCTCGCCCGCCTCGAGAAGGACGGTCTGGTCACCCGCCGCCGCTCGCCCGGCGACGCCCGCCGCCAGGTGGTTGCCCTGACCGCGAAGGGGCGCGGGGCCTGGCTCACCCTGGACGCGCGCTCCGCGGCCCAGGCCGGCGAGCTGCTCGACTCGCTGCCGGATGGCGACCAGCGGCGGCTGGTGGGGGCGATGGAGACGGTCCGGGTGCTGACGAGCGGCGCGCCGCGCGACCGCACCGTCGTCCTCAGGGCGCCCGAGGCGGGCGACCTGGGGTGGGTGGTCGAGCGCCACGGCGTCCTCTACTCCCACGAGTACGGCTGGGGCGAGCCGTTCGAGGGCCTGGTGGCGGAGGTCGTCGGGGACTACGCGCGGCGGCGGGATCGCGGCCGCAACGCCGCCTGGATCGCGGAGGTCGACGGGCGCCGGGCGGGGTCGATCTTCCTGGTCGAGGACGACTCGGGCGCGGCGCGCGTTCGGTTGCTGCTGGTCGAGCCGGTGGCCCGGGGGATGGGCCTGGGGCGGCGCCTGGTCGAGGAGGCCATCCGGTTCGCGCGCCGCGCCGGGTACTCCGAGGTCGTGCTCTGGACCAACGACGTGCTCGCTTCGGCGCGGCCCATCTACGAGGCGGCGGGCTTCCGGCTCATCGCCGAGGAGCGCCATTCGCGCTTCGGCCCGGAGGTGATCGGCCAGGACTGGGCGCTCTCGCTCGGCGTATAGTTCTCGGCCCACTTCGTCGCGCGCCCACTAGGAGAAGGCGCGGATCGCGAGGAGAGACCCTTTGGAGGAGCACCGTTACTCGCCCACCCGGGCCTACCGCCCGAGGCGCGCTCCACAGCAGGCGGACGAGCGAGACGCCTGCGCGCTGTACGCGTGGATCGCGAAGGACGCCCAGCCCGCGCACGAGCCCATCCCGGGCGCCATCGAGGTGCTGGAGAAGATGTTCCACCGGGCGGGGTCGGTGGACGGCGAGGGCGACGGCTGCGGCGTGCTGTTGGACATCCCGCGCGAGCTGTGGGGCGAGGAGGTGCGCCGCGGCGGCCACCACTCCAAGCTGGCGCTGGACCCGAACTTCACGGTGGTCCACGCGTTCATCCCGCGCACCGCGGACCCGGAGGACCTGAAGGCCCGGGCGCGTGAGCTGCTGAGCAAGTCCGGGCTGCGGATCCTGGCCGAGCGCCACGACCTGGTGGAGTCCAGCGCGCTGGGCCCCACTGCTCGCGAGGAGGAGCCGCGCTTCTGGCAGCTGGGCGGCGTGATCGACGACCCGCGGCTGACCTTCGAGCTGACCATCCGGCTGGAGGAGGAGCTCGACCTGCACGTGGCCAGCTGCTCCACCGACACCGTGGTCTACAAGGCCATGGGCGGCCCGCTGGCTCTGGGTGGGTACTTCCCCGACCTGCTCGACCCGCGTACGAAGACCACGGCGGTCTTCGGCCACAACCGCTACTCGACCAACACCTGGCCGGCGCTCAGGCGCGTCCAGCCCTTCGGCGTGCTGGGCCACAACGGGGAGATCAACACGATCGCCCGGCTGCGGCAGGAGGCCAGGATGATCGGCGTCCCGCTGGGGGAGGGCACGTCGGACTCCGAGGACCTCAACCGCACGGTGGAGTCGCTCATCGCCCGCGGCGGGCTGACCCTGGTCGAGGCGCTCGAGCTGACGCTTCCCCCGATCGTGAACGAGATCAAGGGCATGCCCGAGGAGCTGCGCGGCTTCTACATGTACCTGCGCCAGGCCTTCGGCCCGTTCGCGCAGGGGCCGGTCGCGCTCATCTCGCGCCACGGCGACGAGTGCGTCTTCGCCGTCGACGGCCTCGGCCTGCGGCCGCTATGGCACCTCGAGACCGCCGAGTCGCACGTCTTCTCCTCGGAGCCCGGCGTGGTGGAGGTCGCCGACACCGTCGGGCGGCCCAAGCCGCTCGCCCCCGGGGAGAAGGTGATGGTGCAGATCGACCGCGCGAAGGGCGAGGCGCGCGTGTTCGACCACCACCGCCTGCAGAAGCTGTGCTGCGACCGCTGGCGCGAGCGCACCGGGGGCGGCGCCCACGACGCCGGCTTCCAGCGCGCGCTGCCGGTGGGCGGGCCGCTGGAGGGCGCCGAGATCCCCGGGTACTCCAGCGCCGGGCCCGCCGAGCCGGTACGGGTGGAGTCGCGCGTGCTGGGCGGCTTCGGCTGGCAGCGCGAGGACATGCGCCTGGTCCAGCAGATGGCGAACACCGGCTCCGAGCCGATCAGCTCGCTGGGCTACGACGGCCCGCTCGCCTGCCTGTCCCCCGAGCGCCAGAACCTGGCCGACTTCTTCAAGGAGTCCGTCGCCGTGGTGACCAACCCGGCCATCGACCGCGAGCGCGAGGTCGAGCACTTCTCCTGTCGGGCGGTCCTGGGGCCGCGGCCCGGCCTGCACACCGTGCCGGACGACGTCTACACGGTGGAGACAGCGTTCCCGGTCATCCTCGGCGGCCACCACGAGCTGGCCCCGCTGAGCGACGAGGCCTACCGCAAGATCGCGCGCGAGCACAAGACCTACCTGCTCGAGGACCTGTGGGAGGAGTTCCGCGGCCGCGCCAAGGTGCTCGACTGCGCCTGCCTGGACTCCGAGTCCACCAGCGGCGTGGCGGAGCGGCTCAAGCACGAGGCCACCGGCGCGGTACGCGACGGCGCGCGCCTGCTGGTGATCGACGACCGCACCGCCTACGACGGCGGCCGCCGCTACCTGGACCCGCATCTGGCGCTGGCGGCGGTCGATCTCGCCCTGCGCGAGCACTGGACGGCCAGCGACGAGCCCAACCTGCGCCGCCGCTGCGGCCTGGTGCTGCGCTCTGCGGCCATCCGCAACGTGCATGACGTCGTGCTGGCCCTGGGCCTCGGCGCGGACGGCGTCTGCCCCTACACGATGATCGAGGTCGCCCTGCTGGACGACTACGCGGCGGGCATCGACAACCTCGCCACCGCGCTGCGCAAGGGGATCGAGAAGGTCGTCTCGACCATCGGCATCCACGAGGTGCGCGGCTACGCGCGGATGTTCTCGTCGATCGGGCTGAAGCCCGAGATCACCAAGCTCTTCGACACGGTCGGCTACGCCGGCTCGCGCCACGGCGGCACGGGCTTCACCGAGCTCGACCTCGACGGCGACCAGCGCCAGCGCGTGCTGGCCGGCGAGGAGGACTCCAAGCCGGCCAAGACGTTCCGCTTCTACCCGAAGGTCTACAAGGCGGGCGTGGCCGCCGCGGCGGGGATCGGCGACTACGCCGACTACTCCGAGCGCGTCCGCGGCCTGGAGCTCGAGCAGCCGATCGCCATCCGCCACCTGCTGGACCTGGAGTCAGACCGCGAGCCGCTGTCGCCCGAGTCGGTCGACCCGGGCGTGGGCCTGCACTCCTACCCGATCTTCATCGCTCCGATGAGCTTCGGCTCACAGGGCGAGGTGGCCTACCGCGCCTACGCCGAGGCAGCCAAGCGGGCCAACGTGATCGCCATGAACGGGGAGGGCGGCGAGCTGCCCGACATGTACGGCCGCTACCCGCAGTGGCGCGGCCAGCAGGTGTCCGGCGGGCGCTTCGGCGTCACCGGCGAGATGCTCAACTCGTCCTACCTGGTCGAGATCAAGGTGGGCCAGGGAGCCAAGCCCGGCGAGGGAGGCCACCTCCCGGCCCGGAAGGTCAGCGAGGCGGTGGCGAAGGCGCGCAACGGCTCGACGGGCGTCGACCTGATCTCGCCGTCGAGCAACCACGACATCTACTCGATCGAGGACCTGGCCGAGCTGGTCGACGAGCTCAAGACCGCCAACCCCGACGCGCGCGTGTCGGTGCGCGTGCCGGTGGTGCCCAACATCGGCACGATCGCGGTCGGCATCGCCAAGGCCGGAGCGGACATGATCACCCTCAGCGGGTTCGACGGCGGCACCGGCGCGGGTCGCGCGCACGCCCTGCGCCACGTGGGCCTGCCGGCGGACATCGGCACCCGCGCCGTGCACCTCGCGCTGATGGAGGCCGGCGTGCGCAACCGCGTGGAGATATGGGCCGACGGTGGCCTGCGCCACGCCCACGACATCGTGAAGCTGCACTGCCTGGGCGCGAACCGGGTCGGCTTCGGGACGCTGGCGATGGTCGCGCTGGGCTGCACCATCTGCCGCGGCTGCCAGCTCGACACCTGCCACGTCGGCATCGCCACCCAGATCGCGAGCCGCCGGGAGGCCGAGCTCAAGGGCCTGAAGAAGTTCATCCCGCAGGAGCTCGAGGCCGCGTCGGCGAACTGCGCGCGCTTCTTCACCGCGATGGGCGAGGAGGTGCGCGAGCTGACGGCGGCGCTCGGGTTCCGGCACACCCAGGACCTGGTCGGGCGCTCGGACCTCCTGGTCCAGGCCCGCGGCACCGACCGCCTGGACGCCTCGGACATGATCGAGCCGCTCGAGGAGAAGCTCGACCTCGAGCCGCTGGACCTGCCGGTGCCCCCCGACGAGCGCGAAGCCCCCGGGCTGGTGCTCAGCCGCCCGCTCGTGATGCGCCCCAAGGATCCCGGCGGCGACCGGGTCCACGGGGCCCAGGTGGCGGGCGACCTCGCCCGCCGGCGCATCGCCGGCACCGGACCCGAGGCCACCGAGGACACGCTCACCGAGCTGCGGCTCGCAGAGGGAGCGGTGGGCGGCCAGGGCCTGGCGGCCTTCAACGTGGACGGAGTCGACGTGACCGTCGAGGGAGGCGCCCAGGACGGCGCGGCCAAGGCCATGCTGGGCGGCAAGGTCGCGGTGATGAAGGGCACCAACCGGCTGGGCCAGCGGGTGAACGGGTCGGTCGGCAAGGCGTTCGCCTACGGTGCCCAGAGGGGACGGCTGTACGTGCAGGGCGACGCCGACTCGCGCTTCGGCATCCGCCTCAGCGGGGCGGACGTGGTGGTGGGCGGGGAGCCCGCCGTGCCGCTGGACGACTCGCGCGGCTGCCTGGCCGACCGCGCGAACCTGAAGGGCTTCGCGTTCGAGTACATGACCGGCGGGCGCGCGGTGGTGCTCGGCGACCCCGGCCCCTGGATGTGCGCCGGCCAGACCGGCGGTCGCGTCTATCTGCGCGTCAACAACGAGTGGAACCTTGACCGGGCGGCGCTCGAGCGCCGCCAGGGCCGCGGCGCGAAGGCGGCGATCTCCGAGCTGGACTCCCAGGGGATGCTGGACGTGCAGGAGCTGCTGGGGCGCTACGCGGCCGAGCTGGAGGCCAGCGGGCAGCCGGAGGAGGCCGAGCGGGTGAACGCGCTGGCCGCCGAGCCGCGCTCGCACTTCCTCATGAGCGTCGCCGCGGCCGAGCAGGCGGACCCCTCGGTCTCGACCGAGTAGCGCCCGCCGGGCTGCGCTCGCCCGGGCCTCGGCCGCGCGGCCGGAGCGCTGGTCGGCTTCGGAAATTCGTCAGGCCGCGGGCGGATTCTTTGCAGCGGATGCGCGTGCCGCGCTCGCCCGCGTGGCCCCGGCGCCGGATTGGCGATCCGCCACGACCCGTTGCATAGTGGTTTTGTGAACTCCTCCAGCATCTTCAAGCTCCTGGCCACCGTCATCTCCGTTGCCTCGTTCGGGCTGGCAGCTGCGCCCGCCCTTGCCGTGGAGCCGGATCCGCAGCAGCCAGCAGACCCCTCCGGCGGAGCCCCAGACCCCCGACCAGCAGGGGCAGCCCGACGGCACGGGCGGCACACAAGGGACCGATGGGACGGACGGCACCGAGGAGGACTCCGGCGGCACGACCTCCGAGAACGGGCAGCCGACGTCTGAGGAGAAGGCCCGCTACGACCGCTACTGCAACCAGAAGGACGCCCAGCCGTCCCACAGCGACGCGCAGTTCTGCCAGCAGTACAAGGAGAAGTACGGGGCCACCACGAGCGGCACCGGCAAGGGCCCGACGCAGGAAGAGCGGGACCGGTACAACCGCTACTGCACCCAGAAGGACGCCGAGCCCTCCCATAGCGACAAGAAGTTCTGCGAGGACTACAAGAAGAAGTACCCGGACTACGCCAAGGCCGAAGATACCGCCGCGCAGAACCAGCCCACCCAGAACACCGAGGACACCAACGAGGACGACGAGCCCGACTCCGGGCCGCTTGCCTTCACCGGCCTCGACGTCTGGCAGCTGATCCTGCTCGGGCTGGTGCTGGTGGCCGGCGGGCTGGGCGCGCGGCGGCTGCTGGCCCACTGAGGCGGGCTACACCCGGCAGGGCGGCGGGCTCTCCGTGGCGCGCGTGATGCGGTAGAGCCCCCAGTCGCCGCGGCGGCCGATCAGCTGGATCCTGGCCTTCCAGGGGGCGGGAAACGGCTCTTTGCCGAGGGGGGCGAGCATCACCGCGGGCCGCCTGAGCTGGCCGTCGATCGCCCTCCACGGAAGGACCCGGCGGAGGTCCTTGAGGTGCTCGCCCATCGTGAAGGCCACGGCTCCCTCGTTCCAATGCAGGTCGGCGCGCAGGATCGGGTCGCCGCAGCGGTTGAGGTTGTCGGCGCCGAACGCCCTCACGGCTTCGAGCAGGTCGAGCTGGAGCTCGGCGCGGTGGTTGGCCCCGCGGACCGCGCCGGGGACGGTGTTCAACTCGAAGATCGCCAGCAGCAGCACCGCGGCGGCCGCCGCGGCTGCCACGGCGCGGGCGCGGCGCTCGCGCCCCATCACCCCCTGCACCGCGGCGGCGGCGCCCGCGCCCGCGGCCGCGCACAGCAGTCCCGCCGGCGGCTCGAAGAAGCGGGCGGAAACGGGATAGCCGATGAGCTCCAGCAGGGCGAGGTAGCCGATGAAGCCCGCACACCCGCCCACGACCACCTGCAGTGCCCGGTCGCGGGGGCGCAGGGCCAGGCCCAGCAGGGCCAGCGCCGGCACCACGGGCATGAAGCCCGCGAAGATCTCGCGGAGCATGTCGCCGACGCCCACCTGGCGGATGTCGGCGTTGGAGGCGGCCTCCCCGCTGCCGTGGACCGGGTCTCCCGAGCCCCAGAAGTCCCCGCCGAACCAGAGGATCGGTATCGGGACCAGTACCAGCGCGATCCGGCGCAGGCTGAGCGCCTCGGTGCGCCACGCCCACAGCGCGTAGACCCCGATCACCGACCACAGCTCGGGGCGCCCCAGACCGCTCAGCATGAGGAGCACGAGAGGCAGCGTGCGCCGGCCGCTCAAGTGCGCCAGCACCGCGCCGGCGATCAGGCCCAGCAGAAGCGGCTCGGAGTAGCCGTGCATGGCCGACCGCAGCCAGCCCGGGCTGACCACCAGCGCCAAAGCCGCGACCAACCCTGCGGTCACGGTGACCGCCCGGCGGCGGTCGTCGGCCAGCCGCACCGCGAGGATCACGATCAGGGCCAGGCCGAGCAGCCCGCCGGCGCGCGCCACCACCAGCCAGGCGTCGGGCAGCGAGTCGCCGAATACCGACAGTGGCGCGGTCACGAGCACCGGCAGGGGCTTCCACGAGGGGGACCCGCCCTGGGAGGTGTCCAGGTCGAGGTGCACCACCTCGCGGCCCCAGACGATCCAGCCCCACGGGTCGGTCGTGGGGACCGAAGGGGTCAGGAGCGAGAGGAGCGCGAGAGCGACGCAGGCCAGCACGAGGCCGGCCGCCCAGGGGCGGAGGGCGTTGCTCACGGCGCTGGATTGTGGCGGAGGGCGGCGGAAACGTCCGCCGCGCGGCCTAGCCGACTGGTGCTGCCGAGCGCTCCCTGACCACGGTCAGGAAGTAGATGCTGAAGCGGCCGACGGCGATCTCGTCACCGTCCTCGAGCTCCGCGAGGTCGACTCGCTCCCCGTTGCGGAAGACCCCGTTCAGGCTGCGGTCGTCGAGCACGCGGGCCTGGCCACTGTCGCGGTACAGGAGCGCGTGACGGCGCGAGACCGTGGGGTCGTCGAAGCGGATGTGGGCCGACAGGCTGCGCCCGATGCGCGTCCACCCGTCCTCAAGCGGGACGACGTGCACTCGCTCGTCGTCCTCGTAGGCCAGGTAGGCCCCCGGGCTGGCGAGGGCCTCACGGGCCTCATCCAGCCATTCGGGGACTTCGGTGGCGGGGTGCCCCTGGCCGGGGGCCTGGGGCGGGCCGAACAGCGAGGCGCGGCTGAACCGCGCGTATCCGCAGCTGGGGCACTCGGGGACCGCGTCCCGTTCGTGCAGCGCTACGCCGAAGCCGCAGTGCTCGCAGCGAAACGAGCCGGCCCCGGCGAGGGTTCCGGCGGAAAATGCTTGCATGGACTTCTCTCCTCAGACGAACTGGCACATACGTTGTAGCGAAGTTGGACGCTCCGACACAAGGGGGGACGATTGCAGGATCGTCCGCTCCTAGCGCGAAGATCCCATTTGTGCCCGATCTCGCCACCCAAATGCTGCATCGGAGCATCGGGGCGCTGAAGTCCGCTTCCACCCACTGCGGTGGGTGCCGGCGCACCCCACTGCCGGGCGAGCGCATGCACGAGCTCGAGGAGGGCCGCCATCTGTGCGACCTCTGCTTCGCCTCGCTGCCGGAGGACCGCCGGCACGCCGTGGAGAGCCGCCGGGTGGGCGCCAGCGAGCGCCGGCTCCGCACCGCTGCCCAAGGCCGCTTGACCACGTAGAGTCCGCCGCTCAGTGCGGCAGGTCTCGGTCAGCGTCTTCATCTCCGCTCCCCGCGAGCAGGTCTACGACTTCGTCGCCGACCTCGGCGCGCGCCCGGCGTTCACCGACCACTACCTCAAGGACTATCGCCTGGCTCGCGCCAACGCGGTCGGAAAAGGGGCTTCCGCGCGCTTCCAGCTGCGCACCCCGCTGGCCCGCGAGCGCGGCGAGATAGCGATCAAGGAGGCCGACCGCCCCCGGCGCATCGTCGAGGAGGGGCGGATCGGGCGCTTCGGGCCGCTCCACGCTGCTCGCGGTGTACGAGTTCACGCCCGAGGCAGGGGGCACCCGCGTGGAGCTGACCACCCTCAGCGATCCGGGCGCCCTGGCGGACCGCCTCAAGCAGACGGGGGTCCACCGCTGGATACGCCGGCAGACCAAGACGGCGCTGCGGCGCCTGCGGTTGATCTTCGAAGAGCCCCCCGAGGGACAGCTCGCGCGGGCCACCGTCGCGGGCTACGACGCCTACAAGTCACCGCGCTTCGGAACCCCCGCCGGAAGCGACCCGTCCCGCCCCGGGCAAAGCCCGGCCGGTGGGTAAAGTTCCGCCGCGAATGGCCCTCCTGCGCCGCGCTCCAGTGGTCCTCTGCCTGGCTGCCTTGTGCCTCGTCGCAGCCTCCTGCGGCAAGGAGAACGACGAGTCGATCCAGGGCACGGGCACTCCTGGCGAGGCCTTCCGCGAGGGCCTGGCCGAGGAGATGGACGGGCTGACCTACAACGTCTTCATCACCCGCCAGCTGAACACGAGGATCCCGCCCGACTCGGCTTTCTACCGCGGCCCCGACCCCGGCAAGCGCGAAACGCTCTACGGGGTCTTCGTCCAGGTCTGCAATGAGGAGAAGGAGCCCGCGAAGGCTGTCGAGCCGGACAGGTTCATCATCAAGGACAGCCTGGAGAACGAGTTCCGGCCGCTGAAGGTCCCCGTCACGAACGCGTTCTCCTACCGGGCCCGCACGGTGAACCCGCGGGAGTGCATCCCGCTCGCCGGCTCGGTGGCCCAGCAGAACTCGGCCGCCGGCGCCCTGCTCGTCTACAAGATCCCCATCACCAACCTGGAGAACCGCCCGCTCGAGATCGAGATCGAGGGCGAGCGCGACAAGCTCCGCTACGAGCTCGACTTCTAGCGCTTCAGGCCCGCGAGCAGGACTTCCTTGGCCACCGGCGCCGCGGCCTCGCCGCCCGCGCCGGCCTTGACCAGCAGCACGCCGACCGCCAGCCGCGGCCTGCGGGCCGGCGCGAAGGCGGTGAACCACGCATCGGTGTTCGAGCGGTCGCCGCCCTGCGCGTTCGGTCCGCGCGTGTCGCCCAGCTCGGCCGTCCCGGTCTTGCCCGCCACCTGCGCGCCGGGGATGGCGGCGGCGGTGCCGGTGCCGTAGCGGACCACGTCGAGCATGTAGGTGCGGATGTCGCGCGCGATCCTCTCGCTGGTCACGCGGCGCCGCGGCGAGGCGGCGCCGGCCTTCAGCGACGGCTCGGTCATCACGCCCCCGCCGGCGATGGTCTGCGCCACCGAGGCCATGCGGAAGGGGGTGGCCAGCACCTTGCCCTGGCCGATGGCCGAGGCCCCGAGCTCGATCGGAGTCTTGATCTCGTTCGCGGGCGGGATGGTGGAGCCCAGCTCGCCTTCGATCGAGGGCTTGGCGTTCCACCCGTAGCGCTCGGCGGTGTCGACCAGCCGCTTGGCGCCCACACGTACGCCCAACGGCGCGAACACCGAGTTGCAGGAGTGGGCGAAGCTCTCGCGGAAGTTGCCGCCGCAGGACTCCCCGTTCGCGTTCTCCAGCCGCGTGCCGTCGATCGTGGCGGCTGTCTCCACCGGGTAGCGGTTGCCCGTGCGGGTGAGCTTGGCCTCCAGCGCCGCGGTGGTGGTGATGATCTTGAAGGTCGAGCCCGGGGGCTGGGGCGCGGAGAACGCGACGCCGGCCAGGGCACGAACCTCGCCGTTGCGGGCGTCGAGCGCGGCCACGCCGCCGAAGCGCGAGCCGAGCGCGGCCACCGCCGCAAGCTGCAGCCGGCTGTCGATCGTGGTGCGCACGTTCTCGCCCGGCCTGGGCTCCGAGCGGGCGATCACCCGCCTGCCCGCGAGCAGCTCGCCGCCCGGCGTCCCGGCCAGCTCGGGCTCGAAGGCGCGCTCCAGCCCGGTCAGGCCGACCGGGGCGCGCGGAGGCAGGCCGCGCTCGCGGGCGCGGCGGCGACCCTCCGCGGTCTCCGGGCGTCCCAGGCGGCCGGCGATAGAGGCGCCCGCGCCCTGGGGCGACGTACGCGCCCGGGCGGGGCCGCGGGCCAGCACCTTGCCGTCGCGAGAGAGGATCGTCGCCCGCCGGGCAAGCCGCGTGCGACGCGTGAGCCGCTCGTCACCGCGCAGGCCCGGGAAGACGAGTGCGGGGCTCCAGTCGACCTGGTCGTCGACCACGGGCACCGGCACATCGCCGCGCACCACGCCGAAGGCGCGGGTCCCGACCCTGACCGGGACAAGCGCGGCGCCGTCGCGCTCGGACTCGGGCTTGCCGATGGTGAAGCGGGTGGCGGTCGCCGTGTCGGCGGCGAGGGCCAGGGCTTGCCTGACCTCGGCCTCGCTGTAGCGCCGGCGGGCCTCGGGGGTGAACAGCGCGCGCATCGCCTTCACGTCGCCGCGCTGCCAGGCATCGGCGTACTCGCCCCCGATCCGCTTGGCCGAGGACCCGGCCGAGGCGCCCGCGATCACCCCGATGAGCAGCGCGACGACGGCCACTGCCACGATGGGGATGGCCCGGTGGGTAAGGCGGCGGTGGCGCTCGCCGGCTCGATCGGTCGGAATGAGGGGATTCAAGGGCGGGCGCTCGGACTCCCAGGGTAGCCCCAGGGTGGCGCTAGGTTCCGCAGTCGGGTGACCTGGGTCGACTGGATCATCGTGCTCTTTGCGCTCGCCATGGCCGTGTGGGGGTACGCGCAGGGGCTGATCGTCGGCGCACTGTCGCTCGCCGGCTTCGTGGCGGGCGGCTTCCTCGGCTCGCGCATCGGGCCGATGCTGCTGTCCGAGGGCTCGCGCTCGCCCTACGCGCCCGCTGTTCGCCCTGATGGGGGCCCTGCTGGTGGGCGGGCGTGCTGGCGGCTGCGCTCGAGGTGCTGGGCTTCCGCCTGCGGGGCCGCCTGGGCCAGGGCCTGGGCGCGCTGGACGGGATCGGTGGCGCCCTGCTGGTGGGCGCGATCGGGCTCGGGCTGGTGTGGCTGGCGGGCGCCGTGGCGCTGCACACGCCGGGCGCCCGCGAGCTGCGCGAGCCGATCCAGCGCTCGGCGATCCTCCAGCGCCTCAACGCCGCGCTGCCCCCCAGCGGCCCGCTGCTCAAGACGCTCGCGCGGTTCGACCCCTTCCCGGGCATCCGCGGCCCGCAGCCCGAGGTGAGGGCGCCGGATCCGGGGATCGCGAAGGACCCGCAGGTGCGCGCGGCGCAGGCCGGCGTGGTCCGCGTGCTCGGGACCGCCTGCGGGCTGGGCGTCCAGGGCAGCGGCTGGGTGGTGGGCGACGGCCTCGTGGTCACCAACGCCCACGTGGTCGCCGGCCAGGAGGACACCACGGTGCAGATCGGGGGAGCGGGCGATCGCCTCAACGCGGAGGCCGTCCACTTCGACGCGCGCAACGACCTCGCCATCCTGCGGGTGCCCGCCACCACCGGCGTCCCGGCGCTGCGGCTGAACACGGACGCCCGGCCGGGCGCGGACGCGGCGATCCTCGGCTTCCCCGGCAACGGCGGCTACACGGTTGCACCCGGGCGCCTGGGCGAGACCCGCACCTTCCGCACCCAGGACGCCTACGGGCGCGGGCCGATCAGGCGCCGCATCACGCTCATCCGCGGCCGGGTCCGCTCGGGTGACTCGGGCGGTCCCGTGGTCGACGAGGGCGGCCGGGTGCTGGCGACGACCTTCGCCGCCTCGGTGGGCGCCAACCAGGGCCGGAGCGGCTACGGAGTGCCCGACTCGATCGTCCGCCAGGCGCTCGGGAGCGTTCGCGGGCCGGTTGGGACGGGCCCTTGCGCGGAGTAGCCTGCGCAGCCGCAACTCGCGGCCTCCGGGCGGGTTGATCGCGGCGTGCGCCGCGCCCTCTGGCTGCTGCTGCCCCTGCCCGTGCTCGCCATGCTCGTCCTCGGCACGGGCGGAGCGGGGGCCGAGCCCTCGCGCGCGGCGGCGACACGACCCCAACCCCTGCCTGCAGCCGGCCGGGGCGAGCCTGCGCTGTCCCGACCTGGTCATGCGCAGGCCTTTCGGCCTGCGGGTCGACAAGCGCACGCGGCGGGGGCGGAGCCTGCTGCGGGCGGGCAACTCGATCGACAGCGTGGGCGCCGGCCCGGCGGAGCTGCGCGGCCGTCGCGCCAGCCGCCGCTTCATGAACGCGGTCCAGAGCATCTACACGCTGGAAGGCCGGCGGCTGACCTACCGCACCGGGGCACGCCTGCAGTTCAAGTACGGCCACGCCGACCGCCGCTACTGGAAGTTCTACCGGGCGGCCTCGTTCTCGCTGTGGCGCCTGGACGCGGCGGGCAAGCGCATCCGGCGCGTGCGCACGGGGCCGAAGATCGCCTACTGCCTGCGCGACCTGCGGCGTACCCGACGCCTGGCAAACAGCCCGCGCCGGCGCAAGTACCCGGCCTGCAACACCAACCCGCGCCAGCGCCGCGTGGTGCTCGGCACCTCGCCGGGCTGGTCCGACGTCTACCCGCCGTCGTACCCGGAGCAGTGGATCGACGCCACGGGCCTGCGCGGCTGCTTCGCCTACCAGCACACCGCGGACCCGCGGAACTGGATCCACGAGTCCGACGAGACCAACAACCGCGCGACGGTGGTCGTGCGTCTGCCCTACCGCAGGCGCGGGGCCCGTCCCTGCCCCGGCCAGGGGAGCGGCTCGGCGGCCCCGGCGCCCGACGCCGGTGACGACTACTAGCCCGCGTCATACGATCCGGGCGTGATCGACCCGCTCGATCGCTGGAGGGACCACGGAGAGAAGCCCGACTACGCGGGGCTGTTGACGTTCTCGGGGATGCCCTACACGCAGGACGCGGCCGAGCTGGCGGGCGTCGACGTCGCGATCGTGGGCGCTCCCACCGACGACCTGGTCTCCGACCGCCCCGGCACCCGCTTCGGGCCCCGCGGCATCCGCGCCGCATCGTGCCCGCCGGGCCCGCACCTGGAGGCGGGCGTCGACGGCTTCGCCGAGCTGCGGGTGGTGGACTTCGGCGACGCCCCTGTGCTGCCCGCTGATCCCGTTGCGCACGCACGAGGCGATCGAGGCCACGGTGGGCCAGGTGCTCGACGCGGGCGCCGTGGCGGTCGTGCTGGGCGGCGACCACGGCATCGCCGAGCCCGACATCCGCGCTTGCGCCACCCGTCACGGTCCGGTGGGCCTCGTCCACTTCGACACCCACACCGACACGGGCAAGGAGGTCTATGGCGTCGAGCTCTCGCACGGCACGCCGATGTACCGGCTGGTGGAGGGCGGCCAGGTCGACCCCGCCCGGTACGCGCAGATCGGCCTGCGCGGCTACTGGCCCGGCGAGGAGGAGTTCTCCTGGCAGCGCGAGCGGGGGATCACCTCCGTGTTCATGCACGACGTGCGCGAGCAGGGGATCCGGGCGGTCACCGAGCGCGCACTGGAGGTGGTGGGCCAGGGACCGGCCTTCCTCAGCGTCGACATCGACGTGCTCGATCCCGCCTTCGCGCCGGGGACCGGCACCCCCGAGCCCGGCGGCATGAGCGCCGCCGACCTCCTGTGGGCCTGCCGCGAGGTGGCGCGCCGCGCCAGGCTGGTCGGCGCCGACGTCGTGGAGGTGATCCCGACGGGCGTGGGATCGGCCGACACCACGTGTCTGGTCGCCGATCGCCTGGTACGGGAGATCGTGACCGGGCTGGCGCTGCGCCGGCGCACGACCTAGCCTGCGTACCCTGGGCACCGTGGCCAAGACTCTCGTCATAGCCGAGAAGCCGTCCGTCGCGCGCGACCTCTCGAACGCGCTCCCCGGCTCCTTCAAGCAGTCCAAGGACAAGTCGCACCTGATCGGTGACGAGTACGTCATCACGTGGGCGGTCGGCCACCTCGTCGGCCTGGCCGAGCCCGACGCCTACGACGAGAAGCTCAAGAAGTGGCGCTTCGCCGACCTCCCGATCCTCCCCGACCACTTCAAGCTCGTCCCCAACGACGACAAGTCCAAGAAGCAGCTGAACGCCATCCACCGCCTGATCAAGTCGGGCGAGGTCGACCGGGTCGTCAACGCCTGCGACGCCGGGCGCGAGGGCGAGCTGATCTTCGCCTACGTGTTCGAGACCGCCGGCATGGACAAGCCCGTGCAGCGGCTGTGGCTGTCCTCGATGACCCGCAAGGCGATCGAGGACGCCTTCGAGCACCTTCGCCCGGGCGAGGAGATGGAGCCGCTGGAGGCCGCCGCGCGGTCGCGCTCGGAGGCCGACTGGGTGGTGGGCATGAACGCCACCCGCGCCGCCTCCATCCGCCTGCGGGCGGCGTTCGACGGGGCAGTGTCGCTGGGGCGGGTGCAGACGCCCACGCTCGCTCTGGTCGCGCGCCGCGAGGAGGAGATCCGCGCCTTCAAGCCCGAGCCGTACTGGCTCGTCGAGGCCCAGTTCGCCGCCTCGGGCGAGCGGGTGTACTCCGGCCGCTACCTGGGCGGCAAGCGCCTGAAGGAGGAGGCCGAGGCCGCGGCGATCGTCGAGGCCGTCACCGGCCAGAAGGGCGAGATCACCAAGCTGGAGACCAAGGAGGAGAAGGAGCGCGCGCAGCTCCTCTACGACCTCACCTCGCTCCAGCGCCACGCCAACACGCTGTACGGCTTCTCTGCTCGGCGCACACTCAGCGCGGCGCAGAAGCTCTACGAGGAGCACAAGGCCCTCACCTACCCGCGGACAAGCTCGCGCTTCCTCACCGGCGACCTGGTCGCCGACATCCGTCCCACCGCCGAGCTGGTCGGCCACAACCCCGCCTACCGCAAGGGCGCGGAGTACGTGACCTCGCTGGAGAAGCTGCCGCTCGGCCGCGTGGTCAACGACAAGAAGGTCGAGGACCACCACGCGATCATCCCCACCAAGTCCGAGCACGACCTCGGGCGCATGGGCGCCGACGAGCTGAAGATCTACGACCTGGTGGCCAAGCGCTTTCTCGCCGTCTTCCACCCCGACGCGGTGTTCGAGCGCACGCGGGTCGAGACCACCGTTGCCGGCAGTGGGCAAGCGCTCGGCTCGGCCGAGCGCGCAGGGTTCGTGTTCCGCACAAGCGGCCGGCGCCTGATCGTGGCCGGCTGGAAGGCCGTGTACGGCGACGAGGCCTCCCCGCAGGGCTCGCAGGAGGACGACACCGGCGGCGACCAGTCGCTGCCCAAGCTCGAGCAGGGCGAGACCGTGGACACCCGCTCGGTCGAGTCGCTGCGCAAGGAGACCCAGCCCCCGCGGCGCTTCACCGAGGCGTCGCTGCTCGCCGCCATGGAGGGCGCCGGCAAGGACATCGAGGACGACGAGCTGCGCGAGGCGATGAAGGAGTCGGGCATCGGCACGCCCGCCACGCGCGCCGCGACCATCGAGCTGCTGCTGGGGCGCGAGTACATCGAGCGCGAGGGCCGCGCCCTGCACGCCACAGAGAAGGGCATCCAGGTGATCCGCCTGCTGGGCCAGCACCCGCTCACCTCGGCGGAGCTGACCGGTGACTGGGAGCGGCGGCTGGGGCTGATCGAGCGCGGCGAGGACTCGCGCCCGGCCTTCATGCACGACATCGCCAAGTTCACCACCGAGACCGTCCAGGAGCTCGACAAGCTGAAGGGCGTGCGCATCGAGCGGGCCAAGCTCGGCCCCTGCGCGGTGTGCGGGCGGGAGGTGGTGGAGAACCGCAAGGGCTACTCGTGCTGGTCGCGCGAGGACCCGGGCTGCGGCTTCGTGATCTGGAAGCGCAAGGCGGGCAAGTCGCTGCCGGTCTCGGTGGCCAAGGAGCTGATCGAGTCGCTGCGCGCCTCGCGCGAGCGCGGCGAGGACCCCGGCGTCGGCCGCACGGCCAAGCCGGTCACCGGGTTCAAGGGCCGCTCAGGGCGCCCGTTCCGCGCCAAGCTCAAGCTCGAGCAGGACGAAGAGGGCAAGTGGCGCGTCGACTTCGACGAGGAGTGGGCGACTTCGCCGCGGGCGCGGCCGCCGGCGGAGGGGTCGGATGACGGCGCCACGGCCGCCGGGTCTTCCGAGGCCGCCGAGGCGGCGCCGTCGAACGGCGGCAACGAGGGTCAGCCCGAGACCGAGCCGGCTTCCTCGCGCAGCTGATTATCGACTAGCGGTGCTCGGGGTTCGCCTGCTCGACCGAGCAGCCGGCGTCCCACTCGTCGCGGCGGTTGCCGTGGGCCGGAATGCCGCCTGCGTCCTTGAGCATCCGCGCCAGGTGGAGCAGGTTCCACGTCATGAAGTGCGTGTTGCGGTTGGTGAAGTCGTTCTCCGGCCCGCCCGAGCCCGGGTCGAGGTAGCTGGGGCCCGGACCGGCCTCGCCCATCCAGGCCGAGTCGGCCTGCGGCGGGATCGTGAAGCCGAGGTGCTGGAGCGAGTAGAGGATGTTCATCGCGCAGTGCTTGGCGCCGTCCTCGTTGCCGGTGATCAGACACCCGCCGACGCGGCCGTAGTAGGCGTACTGGCCGTCCTCGTTGAGCAGGTGGCTGTTGCCGTACAACCGCTCGATCACCTGGGTGCAGACAGACGACTTCTCGCCCAGCCAGATGGGCGAGAGCAGGACGAGGATGTCCGCGGCCATGACCTTGTCGAAGATCTCGGGCCAGTCGTCGCGATCCCAGCCGAACTCGGTCATGTCCGGGCGCACGCCGGTCGCGATCTCGTGGTCGAGTGCCCGGATCACCTCGACGTCGACTCCCTGCTCCTCCAGCACGGAGATTGAGCGGTCGGCGAGCGCGCGCGTATTCGACACCTCCGGCGAACGCTTCAGCGTGCAGTTGATGAATACGGCGCTGAGATCGGAGTAGTCGGTGGGCATGGCGCACCCTAACCCGCCCCGCGCGTCCTCCGCTACAGCGTAATGTCCTGGAGCGCGTTCTCCAGCCGCGGCGGCCCGTGGTCGTCGAGCCAGGTGACCCACCCCGGCCAGTAGGGGCTCCGCGGGCCGTTATCGGAGATCAGCGAGCCCTCGTGGAGCCAGGACCCCGTGTTGTGCAGGAGGGCGCCGGTGGCCGTGCGCCAGTCGTGGTCGCGGCCCTCGAGCGGCCACGGCCGGTGGGTGTGCCCGAAGAGCACGTGCGAGGCCTCGATCCCCATGCTGTCCACCGCCTCGGCCATGGCTCGCAGGCCGGAGTCGCGCAGCTCGGCGCCGCTGATCTGGGTCCGGAAGGGGCCGAAGCCCGCGGCGTTGAGGGCCAGCACGCCCGCGGGCACGGCCACGCGGCCGACCGCGACGGCGCCCAGCCCCCCGGCCTGGAGCATCCGCCACACCGTGCGCGAGGCGCCGCCGGTCTTCTCCATCGTGGTGTGCGAGGAGGCCTGGGCGATGCCGTGGAAGAGCGAGTAGAGGGGGTCGAGGATGGCCTCGTAGTCCGCGGGCGAGGCTGGTGCGCGGCGCAGGGTCACCCGGCGCATGGCGGAGGCCATGATCGCCTCGGGGCGGGGGACGGTCATGTGCACGTCCACCTGGTGGCCGTGAGTCGCGTACACATCGTCGCGCAGCCACACGCCCGGGTAGGCGAGGGTCAGCGACGCGTCGTCCAGCAGCTCGGCCAGGCGGCCCAGGAGGCCCGGGTGGCCGCTCGCCTCGGTGAGCTGTTCGAGGCCCAGCGTGGCGTCCTCGAGGCGCAGGCGGTCGAGGAAGGCGTCGGCGAGGTGGTGGTCGTGGTTGCCCGGCACCACCAGCACCTCCTTGCCCTTGCAGGCGTGGCCGAGCGCGGCCAGGGCGGGCTCGGCGGTCTCCAGCACCCGCGCCACCGGTTGCTCGCGGAGCTCCAGCAGGTCCCCCAGGACCACCACCCGGTCCGCCTCGGCGAGCGCCGTTTGCAGGCGCTCGCGGGGCTCGGGCAGCCTCAGCACGTCGCGGCCGGAGGCCGCGCCCAGATGGAGGTCGGAGAGGACGGCCGTGGTCACGGCGGCGAATCTTGGCAACCCGGATAATGTCGGCCGCCCGCGTGTCCCTCTTCTGCCGCCACAACCGCTACACGGCGGACTGCCCGATCTGCTCCAAGGAGGAGCTGCCGGCCGCCGCGGCGCGCCCGGCGCCGGCCCGCAAGCGGGCGGCGGGGAAGGCGAAGAAGCCGGCGGTTGAGGCGCGCACGGTCAGCGGGCACTACGGCGCCGCGGGTCCCTACCAGGACGACGACGTCGGCCGCTACGAGGTGCGCCTGGAGCGGGTACCCGGCGGCCTGCGCCTGGCCGAGTGGTCGCTGGCGGGTGGCCGGCTGCGCCGCCGGGCCCCCGTGATGGAGGGGGGCGACCTGCCCGGACTGGTCGACCGCGCGATCGAGCAGGGCGTGGTCAGCGGAGCCGACGCCGAGAAGCTGTCGGAGGCGGTGGCCGCCGAGGAGGGGAAGGGCGTGAGCCGCGGGCGCTCGGGGGACTTCTGGGAGGAGCTGCGAGTGGAGCGGCTGGAGGCCGGCCGGGTGCGGATAGCCCGCTGGATCGAGCGCCCCGGCCACGGCTGGGAGCGCCAGGAGACGCCGGTGATGCTGCCGGCGGCGCGGTTCGCCGAAGCCTTGACCGGATCGAGCGGCGGTGCTCGGCCGAACGACGATCGGCCTGCGCTCCGGCGCTAGGCGGATCGAGCGGCGGTGCTCGGCCGAACGACGATCGGCCTGCGCTCCGGCGCTAGCGGGCGCGGCGTCAGGTGCCTCGGCACCAGCACGACCTTGACGTCGTGACCTCGCAGTACACCTTGGGCCGATGTCGCTGAAGCTCGTCACCGGTCCCGCCAACGCCGCCAAGGCGGGCGAGGTGCTGGGCGGGTTGCGGGACCGCTTGGCCGAGGAGCCCGTGCTGGTGGTCCCCACGGCCAAGGACGTCGAGCACGCCCAGCGCGAGCTCGCCGAGCGCGGGGCGATCTTCGGCGCCGAGGTGGTGGCGTTCGATTGGCTGCTCCAGCTGATCGCCCACCGCGTCGGCCTGTCCGGCCGCGTGGCGTCGGAGGTGCAATGCGAGCTGATCGCCGAGGAGGCGGTGAGGCGCTCGGACCTCGAGGTGCTCGCGGCGAGCGCGGCCCAGCCGGGCTTTGCGCGCGCGGCGCTGCGGTTCGCGACCGAGCTGGAGCGCTCGATGGTCGAGCCCGCGCGCTTCACCGAGGCCATTCGGCGCTGGGCCGGTGACGGCCCGCGCCGCGCCTACGCCGACGAGGTGGCGACGGTCTACCGGCGCTACCGCGAGGGCCTGGACGCTGCGGGGCTGGTGGACGAGGACCTGTTCGCCTGGCGTGCGCTCAACGAGCTCCGCGAGAACCCGATGCGCTGGCGCGGCACGCCGGTGTTCGTCTACGGCTTCGACGACTTCGACCCGCTCCAGCTCGACGCGCTCGAGACCCTGTCGGGGCGCTGCGGCGCCGACGTTGTCGTCTCGCTTCCGTTCGAGGCGGGGCGGGAGGCGTTCAAGGCCGTGGCCGAGAGCCACGGGCGGCTGCTCGAGCTGGCGGACGAGGAGGTCCAGCTTGATCCCCTCGACGACCACTACACCCCCGGCTCGCGGGCGGCCCTGCACCATCTGGAGCGCGGCCTGTTCGCCGCCGACGAGCCCGAGCGGGTCGACCCTGGCGAGGCGGTGCGCGTCCACTCGGCCGGCGGCGAGCGGGCCGAGGTCGAGCTGGTGGGTGCGGAGGTGCTGGGACTGCTGCGCGGGGGCGCGCCCCCCGGCGACGTGGCGGTGGTGTTCCGCGACCCCGGCCACTACGCGTCGCTGGTGGAGCAGGTCTTCGAGGCCTACGAGATCCCGTTCTCGATCGACCGGGCGGTGCCGCTGCGCCAGACCGCGGTAGGCCGCGGCCTGCTGGCACTGCTGCGGTGCGCGCTGCTGGAGGGCTCGGCCGATGACCTGCTGACCTGGCTGCGCACGCCGGGCAAGCTGCGCGAGCCCCACCTGGCCGACGACCTCGAGGCCGTGGTGCGCCAGAGCGGCGACGACAGCGCCGCAGCTGCGCGCGCGGTGTGGGAGGAGAAGCGCTGGGCGCTGGAGGAGATCGACCGCTTGGCCGGGGCCCGGGAGTCGGGCGCGCTGCTCGACGCCCTCGACCAGGAGCTCGGGCGCCTGTTCGCTGCGCCGCACAAGCGCCGGGCACCGCTGCTCACCGGCCCCGAGCTCGACGACGCGCGGGCCTACCGGGCGGGGCACAAGGCGCTGCGCGAGCTGCACGCGGTCCTGAGCGCCGATTCGAAGGTCTCGCTGAGCGCACGCCGCATCCACGACCGCTTGTCAGAGCTCGCGGTGGGCACCGGCGAGGAGCCCGCGCCCGACCGGGTGCAGGTGACAAAGCCCGAGGACGCCCGCGCGCGGCGGTTCGAGGCGGTGTTCGTGTGCGGCCTGCAGGAGGGCGAGTTCCCCAAGGCGGGCGCGCCCGAGCCCTTCCTGCCCGACGAGGACCGCCGGGCGCTGGCCAAGGCGAGCGGTCTGCTGCTGCCGCTGCGCGAGGACCAGTTGCAGCGCGAGCGCTACCTGTTCTACGTCTGCGCCTCGCGCGCCGAGCGGCGGCTGGTGCTGAGCTCGCGCTACTGCGACGAGGAGGGCGACCCGCAGGCGCGCTCGTTCTTCGTCGCCGACGCCGCCGAGCTGTTCACCGAGCTGCCCGAGCGCCGGCGCTCGCTGTCCGAGGTCACCTGGGCGCCGGACGAGGCGCCGACGGCGGTGGAGCTCGAGCGCTCGCTGGCCGCCCGGGGCCCGCGCGTCGACGACGCCGAGGCTCCCGCGCTCACCGCCGACGCCCTGCTGGAGCTGCTGTCCTCGCGCGGGCCCCTGTCGGCGAGCGCGCTGGAGCGCTACGCCGACTGCCCGGTGAAGTGGCTGGTGGACAGCCTGCTGAGCCCCGAGGCGCTGGAGCCCGATCCCGAGCAGATGGTGCGCGGCGCCTACGCGCACCGCGTGCTGGAGCAGACCTTCGGCGCGCTGGCCGAGGAGACGGGGAGCCGGCGGGTGACGCCGGAGACGCTGCCGGGGGCCGAGCGCATCCTGCTCGCCAAGCTCGACGAGAACCGCGGCGAGTTCCGCCTGTCGCCCAACCAGACGCGCGTCCGCGCGGCGGTGCGCAAGCTGGAGTTCGACCTGTTGCGCTTCCTGCGCTGGGAGGCCGAGTCCGACAGCCGGTTCGAGCCCGAGTACCTCGAGCACCGCTTCGGCTTCGACGACCCGGTCGAGGTCGGGGAGGGCGTCGAGGTGCGCGGCACGATCGACCGCGTTGACGTCTGGAACGGCTACGCGCTGGTCCGCGACTACAAGACCTCGAAGCGGGCGGACTCCTACAAGGTGGCCAGCTGGGAGCCCGAGAACCGCTTCCAGGCGGCGCTCTACATGCTGGCCGCGCGTCAGACCCTGGGGCTGGAGCCGATCGGCGGCGTGTACGAGCCGCTGGGGTCCAACAAGCGTGCTCCGCGGGGGCTGGTGTCGGCGGACGTGGACGAGGTCGGTTCGATCTACGCCAGGAACGACCGCCTGCCGCCCGCCGAGTTCGAGGAGGCCCTGGCCGGCGCACGCGAGCGCATCCTGGAGACGGCGCGGCGGCTGCGGGCCGGCGAGCTCGGCTGCGACCCCGACCACTGCGCCTACGACGGCACCTGCTCCTACCCGTCGATCTGCCGGTCGGAGGACTGATGGCGCCGGAGTTCACCCCCGAGCAGCGGGCCGCGATCGAGCGCCGTGACGCTTCGCTGCTGGTGCGCGCCGGCGCGGGCACCGGCAAGACCTCGGTGCTCGTGGAGCGCTTCGTGGAGGCCGTGCGCGAGGACGACGTCGAGGTCGAGCGGATCCTCGCCATCACCTTCACCGAGAAGGCGGCGGCCGAGATGAAGGAGCGAGTCCGCGACGCGGCTGGTCGAGCTCGGGATGCGCGACGAGGCCCGCGCCGCCGAGGGAGCCTGGATCTCCACCATCCACCGGCTTCTGCGCCCGCGTGCTGCGCACCCACGCGCTCAGCGCCGGGATCGACCCCGAGTACCGCGTTCTGGACGAGCTCGAGTCCGAGCGCCTGGGCCTCGACGCCTTCGACCGCGCGATCGACGACCTCCTGCGCGAGGCCGCCGGCGACCACCTGGAGCAGGTGGCCTCCTACACGCCCGACCGCCTGCGCGACATGGTGCGCACCGCGTTCTCCTGGCAACGCAGCCGCGGGGTCCGCCACCCGCGCATGGAGCTGCCGCCCGAGCCGCCGGACGGGAAGGCCGAAGCCGCACGCCTGGCGGCCGCGGCGCTGGCCGCGGCCGCGGACCTCGAGCCGTCCGCCGGCGGGAAGATGGTCGACGGCGCCCTCGAGAAGCTGGAGCGCTGCCGGGACGCGACCGCCGCCGGCGCGCTGCCCGAGCTGGGCGCGCTGGGCGGCCTGGAGTTCAAGCCGGGCCGGGTCAAGGCGCTGCAGTCGGGCCCGTGCGCCGAGTACCTGGAGGCGCTCTCCGCCTACCGCAGCATCGTCATGGCCCGCGACGAGCGCCGCACCCAGGAGCTGCTCGCGGCGCTGGTGGAGGGCTACGGCACCCACCTCGAGCGCCTCAAGCGCGAGCGCTCCGGCCTGGACTTCGAGGACCTCGAGCTGATCACACGCGATCTGCTGGAGGGCAACGAGGGCATCCGGCTGTCCTACGCCGAGCGCTTCGACCACGTGCTGGTCGACGAGTTCCAGGACGTCAACCCGCTGCAGAACGAGCTGCTGGCGCAGCTCGACCGCGGCAACCTGTTCCGCGTCGGCGACGAGCGCCAGTCGATCTATGGGTTCCGCAACGCCGACGTCGAGGTGTTCACCGGCCACCACGCAGCGGCCGACGCCGAGGGGCGAGCCCAGAGCGTCACCGTCAACTTCCGCAGCCGCCCGGAGGTGCTCGACGGGATCGACCTCGCCTTCTCGCGCCTGTGGGGGGAGGAGTTCGAGCCGCTGCGCGCCGGGCGCAACGGCGGCGCCGCGCCCGAGCCTCGCATCGAGCTGCTGGTCACCGACCGCGAGAAGCGGCGCTGGGACGCGCGCTTCGGCGAGGACGAGGCGCCCGTTCGGCCGCTCCCTGCGCTCGGCGACCCCGTGGCGCGCGGCGGAGGCGCGGCTGCTCGCGCGACGGCTGGAGGAGGTCGCGCGCGAGGGCGAGCACGGGTGGGGCGACATCGTGGTGCTGCTGCGCGCCACCACGCACATGACCCTCTACGAGCGAGCGCTGGAGGAGCGGGGCATCCCCACGCACGTGGTCGGCGGCCGTGGCTACTGGAGCCAGCAGCAGGTGGGCGACCTGCGCAACTGGCTCGCCGCCCTGGCCAACCCGCGCGACGAGCTGTCGCTGCTGTCGGTGCTGGCCTCGCCGCTGGTGGGCGTCTCGCTCGACGGCGTGGCGCTGCTCGCCCTGCGCGCCGACAGGGCGGGGCGCGACCCCTGGTGGGCGCTCCAGGACCCCCCTGAAGGGCTGTTCGAGGGCATGCCCGACGGCGACGAGCGGCGGCTGCGCGGCTTCGCCCGCACGTTCGCCGAGGAGCGCGCCGCCGCGCCGCGCGTGTCGCTGGAGCGGCTGATCGACCGGGCGGTCACGCGCACGGGCTACGACAAGCACGTACTGGCCCGCCCCGCGGGCGACCGGCGGATGGCCAACGTCCGCAAGCTGATGCGGATGGCCCGCGAGTTCGAGGCCGACGAGGGCCGCGACCTGCGCCGCTTCATCGACTTCGTCGCCGAGCGCGACCTGATCCAGTCGCGCGAGGGCGAGGCGCCGCTGGAGGCCGAGGAGCTCCAGCGCGTGCGGTTGATGACCATCCATCGCGCCAAGGGCCTGGAGTTCCCGGTGGTGTTCGTCGCCGACCTCGGCAAGGAGGGCCGCGAGGAGAACGGGCCGCTCCAGATCTCGCGCGACGGGCGCGTCGGGCTGCGCCTGGCCTCGCTGGGAGCCGACGCCGTGCGCAGCGAGACCCTCGACGCGGTCAAGGCCCAGCAGAACGAGGACGACGAGCAGGAGGAGCGGCGGATCATGTACGTCGCCCTCACCCGCGCGCGCGAGCACCTGGTGCTCAGCGGCGCCACCGACCTCGAGAAGCGCAAGGAGCCCGAGGCCCTGACCGAGCCGCTGCGCTGGATGTGGCGCCACCTCGTGCCCGGTCTCCCCGCCGACGGCGCGCGCGGGGTGGGGGTGGAGAGCTACGACGGCCGCGACGTGCCGGTGCGCTGGGAGCGCCTGGACCCCGGCACCCTCGACGAGCTGCTGCCGCCCTCCGACCGCATGCCCACCCGCCCCGAGCCGGAGCCCGAGCCCGCGGGCGAGACGCCGTCGCTGGAGCTGGGGATGATGGCGGCCCCGCGGGCCCTGCCGGTCGCGCGGCTCAGCTACTCGAGCCTGGAGAGCTACCGCCGCTGCGGCTACCGCTTCTACCTCGAGCGAGCGCTGCGGCTGCCCTCCTCGGACACCGCCGTCCCCGAGGCCGAGCCGCTCGACGCGCTGGCGCCGCTCCTGCGCGGCAACCTGGTCCACCAGCTGCTGGAGCGGCTCGACATGCGGCGCGGGCCGCTGCCCACGCAGCGCGACGTGGAGGCGCTGATCGAGCAGCACGGGGAGCCGGTGCGCGAGGCCGACGTGGCCGACCTGCGCGACATGGTCGAGCGGTTCTGGGACTCCGAGCTGCGCGGTCGCCTGGCGGCGGCGCGCCGGGTGCGGGCCGAGCTGCCGTTCTGCTTCACCCTGGAGCCCGCGCACGCCGGCGGTCGCAGCCTGCTCGTCAACGGGTTCGTGGACGTGTACGCGCTCGAGGACGACCGCACGCTGATCGTGGACTACAAGAGCGACCGGCTCGAGCCCGACGCCCGGCCGGCGGAGATGGCCGAGCGCGACTACGCCACCCAGCGCCTGGTCTACGCCCTCGCCGCGCTGCGCGAGGGGGCCGGCGCGGGTGGAGGTGGTGCACCAGTTCCTCGAGCGCCCCGGCGAGCCGGCCTCGGTCACCTGGGAGGCCGCCGACGGCGCCCGAGCTCGAGCGCCGCCTGCTCGAGCTCGCGGGCGGCGTGGTGGACAGCCGCTTCCTGCCCAGCGACGAGCCCCACCTGGAGCTCTGCGCGGGCTGTCCGGGCCAGCCGGCGCTCTGCTCGTGGCCGCCCGAGCGCACGCTCGCGGCGGCGAGTCGGCCCGGCGCCTGAGGGGTACATCAAGGGCATGTCCCACCGCGACAAGCCCCCCTTCCGAGCCGACCACGTCGGCAGCCTCCTGAGGCCGGAGCACCTGCTCGAGGCGCGCGCCGACGGGACGCCGCCGCCGACGAGCTGCGCGCCATCGAGGACGAGGCCATCCGCGACGTCGTCCGCATGCAGGAGGAGGTCGGCCTGCAGTCGGCGACCGACGGCGAGTTCCGCCGCGCCTCCTGGCACATGGACTTCATCTACGAGCTCGACGGCATCAACAAGGCCGACGAGGAGCTCACGGTCAAGATGCGCAACCCGGACGGCGAGATCGAGTTCACGTCCGCCGCGCTGAAGGTCGACGGCAAGCTCGGCGTCTCGGACACGATCTTCGGGGAGGACTTCCGCTTCCTGGCCGACACCGTCACCACCGCGGTGCCCAAGCAGACGATCCCGTCGCCGAGCATGGTCCACTACCGCGGCGGAGCGGCGGCCATCGACCCCGACGTGTACGCCGACCAGGACGCCTTCTGGCCCGACCTCACCGCCGCCTACTCCGACGAGATCCGGCGCATGGCCGACCTGGGCTGCACCTACCTCCAGCTCGACGACACCAGCCTGGCCTACCTCAACGACCCCAAGCAGCGCGAGCAGATGGCCTCGCGCGGCGAGGACGCCGAGCACCTGCACGAGAGCTACATCAAGCACCTCAACGAGGCGCTCGCCGGGCGGCCCGAGGCATGACCGTCACGACACACATGTGCCGCGGCAACTTCCGCTCCTCGTGGGCCGCCGAGGGCGGCTACGACTTCGTGGCCGAGGCGCTGTTCACCGGCCTCGGCGTCGACGGCTTCTTCCTCGAATACGACGACGACCGCTCCGGCGGATTCGAGCCGCTGCGCTTCGTGCCGAAGGACAAGCTGGTCGTGCTCGGGCTGGTCACCACCAAGCGCGGCGAGCTGGAGGGCAAGGACACGCTCAAGCGCCGGATCGAGGAGGCTTCGCAGCACGTGGACGTCGACCAGCTGTGCCTGTCGCCGCAGTGCGGGTTCTCCTCCACCCTGGAGGGCAACGTCGTGTCCTATGAGCAGGAGGTCGACAAGCTGAGGCTGATCGTGGAGACGGCCGAGGAGGTGTGGGGATGAGCGAGGCAGCGGAGGCAGCCGATGCAGCGGGCCGGGCCTTCGAGGAGTGGTCCAACAGCCCGCCGGCAGCGCGGCGTGAGCTGCTGAACACGGCGGCGGGAATCCTGCGCGAGCGCAGCGAGGACATCGCCGGGATCGTCACCGACGAGACCAACGGCACCTTCGGCTGGGGCATGTTCAACGTGAGCCTGGCCGCCGGGATGCTGGAGGAGGCCGCCGCGCTGACCACCGTCGGTCACCGGCGAGGTGATCCCCTCCAACGTGCCCGGCCTCACGGCGATGGGCGTGCGCCAGCCAGCCGGGGTGGTGCTGGGCATCGCGCCGTGGAACGCGCCCGTGATCCTGGGCACGCGCGCCGTTGCGGCCCCCCTGGCGTGCGGCAACACGGTGGTGTTCAAGGCCTCGGAGGTCTGCCCGCGCACGCACGGAGAGATCGTGCGGGCCATCCAGGACGCCGGCGCGGCGGAAGGGGTGATCAACCTCGTCACCCACGAGCCCGAGGAGGCCGCCGAGGTGGTCGACGAGCTGATCGCCCACCCCGCGGTCCGCCGGGTCAACTTCACCGGCTCCACGCGCGTGGGGCGCCTGATCGCCGAGAAAGCAGCGCGCCACCTGAAGCGCGTGCTGCTCGAGCTGGGCGGCAAGGCGCCGATGGTCGTGCTGCCCGACGCCGACCTGGACGAGGCGGTGGCCGCCGCCAAGTTCGGCGCGTTCATGCACCAGGGCCAGATCTGCATGTCCACCGAGCGGGTGGTGGCCGACCGCTCGGTGCTCGACCCGTTCGCCGAGAAGCTCGGCGAGCGAGCCGCCGCCTTGAAGGTCGGCGACCCGCGCGACCCCGAGACCCAGATCGGGCCGATGGTCAGCGCCGACTCCGCGCAGCGTGTGGCGGAGATGGTCCAGGACGCGGTCTCCCACGGCGCCGAGGTGGTGACCGGCGGCGAGCCCGACGGGCTGCTGTTCCCGCCGACGGTGGTCAAGGGCGTGACCGCCGAGATGCGCCTGTACGGCGAGGAGTCGTTCGGCCCCGTGGTGGGCCTGCTGGAGGCCGACGGCCCCGACGACGCGGTCCGCCTGGCCAACGACACCGAGTACGGACTGGCGGCGGCGGTGTTCGGCGCCGACGTGCCATCCGCGCTCAGCGTCGCCCGCCGCATCGAGAGCGGGATTTGCCACGTCAACGGCTCGACGGTGCACGACGAGCCTCAGATGCCCTTCGGCGGCGTGAAGGCGAGCGGCTTCGGTCGCTTCGGCGGCAAGGCCGCGATCGAGGAGTTCACCGAGCTGCGCTGGATCACGGTCCAGAGCGGTTCGCGCCAGTACCCGATCTAGCGGCCGCCGATACCGGCCGCGGTGCGCGCATTGACGCGTACCCGTCGAAAGAATTCGTCTCGGCGCTGACGAATTTCTCGGAGGGTGTGCGCGGTTCGCCCGCTCAGACGTCGAAGAAGACCGTCTCGCCCTCGCCCTGGAGGCGGATGTCGAAGGTCCAGCCGCCTCCGCTTCCGGGGCGGGCGACCAGCGTGTCGCGGCGGGCGGGCGGCACCTCGTCAGGGAGGGGGTCGCCGGGGAAGTAGATCCGCGTCACCAGGTGCTTGAGCAGGCCGCGGGCGAACACCGCCACCAGGATGTGGGGCGGCTGGCCGTCGAGCGCGCCCGGCTCGGCGGTCGCCAGCTCGTACCGGCCCTCCGCGTTCGTCTCGACCCGGTGGAAGCTGCCCGAGTCGGCCTGCCAGGTCTCGATCAGCGCGTCCGGCACCGGCTCGCCCTCGCCGTCGCACACGGTGCCGGTGATGCGCAGCGGCCCGTCGCCGGCCGGCTCGCCGGGCATCCCGATGTTGAAGAAGGGCCCGACGGTCTGGGACGGGGTGGGCAGCTCAGGCATCGGGCGGGGTGGCCTCCGGGCCGCGCAGCACGATGTCGAACCGGTAGGCCAGCGCCCACTCGGGCACGGTCTCGTCGAGGTCGAACGCCGAGATCATCCGCTCGCGGTCGCGCGGCTCGCGCACCGAGTTGAAGATCGGGTCCTGGAAGAACAGCGGGTCGCCGGGGAAGTACATCTGGGTCACCAGGCGGGTGGCGAACGCGGGGCCGAACAGCGACAGGTGGACGTGCGCCGCGCGCCAGGCGTTGTCGTGGTTGCGCCACGGGTAGGCGCCGGGCTTGATCGTGACGAAGCGGTAGCGGCCCACCGAGTCGGTCATGCAGCGCCCCGCTCCGCTGAAGTTGGGGTCGAGCGGCGCGGGGTGGCGGTCCACGTCGTGGCGGTAGCGGCCGGCCGAGTTGGCCTGCCACACCTCGATCAGGCTGTCGGGAACCGGACGGCCGTCGCCGTCGAGCACGCGGCCGTGCAGGATGATCCGCTCGCCCTGCGGCTCGCCCTCGTGCTGGCGGGTCAGGTCGTGGTCGAGCTCCCCGATCCGCCCGTCGCCGTACACCGGCCCCGTCAGCTCGGACATGGTCTGCGGGATCACCACCAGCGGCTCCTTGGGCGCGCGCGTGCGCGTGGCCACGTAGTCCTCGTGGAGGTACGGGGGGTCGGCGTTCTCGCGCCGGTAGCCCACTACGCGGCCTCCACGACCATCGCCATCCCCTGGCCGACGCCGATGCAGAGCGCGCCGACGCCGAAGCCACCGCGGCGCTTCAGCTCCCAGCACAGCGTGGCCAGGATGCGGGCGCCCGAGCATCCGATCGGGTGGCCGAGTGCCACCGCGCCGCCGTTGACGTTCAGCCGCTCGAGGTCCACCTCGCCCCAGGCCGACACGCACGCCAGGGCCTGGGCTGCGAACGCCTCGTTGAGCTCGGCCACCTCGATGTCGCCCCAGCCGATGCCCGCCCGCTGCAGGGCCTGGTTGGCCGCCTCCACGGGCGCGATCCCGTAGTGCGGCGGGTCCACGGCGTGCAGCCCGCGCGAGACGATCCGCGCCAGCGGGTCCCGCCCGATCGCCTCGACACCGGCCTCGTCGGCGAGCAGCAGCGCGGCCGCGCCGTCGTTCAGCGGCGAGGCGTTGCCGGCGGTGACCGTGCCGTCGTCGCGGAAGGCCGGCTTGAGCTCGGCCAGCTTCTCGACGGAGGTGTCGGGCCGGATCGGCTCGTCGCGCTCGAGCTCGACGCCCTCGAGCTCGACGACCTCGTCGTCGTAGGCGCCGCGCTCCCACGCCGCCGCGGCGCGGCGGTGGCTCTCGACCGCGAACTCGTCCTGGGCCTCGCGGCTGATGTCGTACTCGCGCGCGAGCAGCTCGGCGCCCTCGCCCAGCGACACCGTCCACTCCTCGGGCATCTCGGGGTTGACCAGCCGCCAGCCCGAGCGTGGTCGAGACCATCGGCTGGTCGGTGCGCTGGAACCCCTTCTCGGGCTTCTGCACCACCCACGGCGCGCGGCTCATCGACTCGACGCCGCCGGCGATGCAGATCGAGGCGTCGCCCACCGCGATGGCGCGGTTCGCGGCGATCGCCGCCTCCATCCCGGAGCCGCACAGCCGGTTGACGGTGGCGCCCGGCACCTCGACGGGCAGCCCGGCCAGCAGCACGGCCATGCGGGCGACGTCGCGGTTCTCCTCGCCCGCGCCGTTGGCGTTGCCGAACACCACGTCGTCGATGCTGAGCGGGGTCCAGGCCCGGGCTGCGCTCGGCCAGAGCGCCCACGGTGCGCGCCGCCAGGTCGTCGGGCCGCACGCCGGCCAACGCGCCGCCGTAGCGCCCCGTCTTGGTGCGCACGGCGTCCACCACGTACACCTCGCCGGCCATCAGCGGGAGTCCACCATCCGCAGGACGTCGCGCAGGTACAGGAGGTGGTCCTTCATCGCCCGCTCGGCGCGCGGAGGATCGCCCTTCTCCACCGCCGCGAGCAGCGCCTCGTGCTGCTCCACCACCGCCGAGTGCACGATCGCGCCGTCCAGCCGCTCGGACAGCGAGGGCTGCAGCACCTCGAAGATCCACCCGGTCAGCGCCTCGAGCATCCGGTTGCCCGCCGCGGCGGCGACCGTGCGGTGCACCTCGGCGTCGGCGGCCGCCAGCGCCTCCGGCTCGCCGTCGGCGTCCTCGCCGCGGCGCACCGCGGCGCGCAGCCGCTCCACCGACTCGGCGTCGGCGCGGTGGGCGGCGCGGCCGGCCAGCGGCACCTCCAGCACCAGCCGCGCGTCGAGCAGCTCCTCCAGCGAGGCGGAGCCGGTCTCGAGCATCATCGCGATGGCGTCGCTGAGGCTGCGGCTCATGCCCTGCTCGGCGGTGTGGGCGACGAAGATGCCGCCGCCCGGCCCCTTCGTGGCCCGGATCAGGTTGCGGCTGGCCAGCAGCTTGAGGCCCTCGCGCAGCGTGGGCCGGCTGACGCCGAGCTCCTCGCTGAGGTCGCCCTCGCGGCCCAGGAAGTCGCCGGGCTCCAGGCCCTCGGCCTCGATGTGGTGCTGGATGCGGGCGGCCACGTCCTCGCTGGCCCCGCGGTGGTCGCCGCGGCGAAGCGGCGATCCGCTGCGCCGCCCCGCGCCGGCGCTCACGCCGCCGGCCATCTCTGGGCCCGCTCGTCGACGACCCGGCGCGCCTTGCCCTCCGGGCGCGGCAGCAGGCCCGGGTCGGACGGGCACCACGCGCACGCGCAGCCCCAGCCGCTGGCGCATCACGTCCTGGAGCCGCCGCGCGTCGGCGCCGTCGTCCAGCTCGACCTCGAGCTTGATCTCGTCCATGCCGCCCTGCTCGGAGTAGAAGGTGATCCGGAACTCGCCCGAGCCGCTTACCCCGCGGACGGCCTCCTCGATCACCGACGGGAACACGTTCATGCCGCGGATGACGACCATGTCGTCGGTCCGGCCCACGATCCCGCCGGGCAGCCAGCGGTGGTCGTGGCCGGCGGGGCAGCGCTCCTCGCTGTTGGCCACCACGTCGCCGGTGCGGTAGCGCAGCACCGGGAAGCCGGTGCGGCCGCAGCGGGGTGAGCACGAGCTCGCCGCACTCCCCCGGCGCCGTCGGGGCGCAGGTCGGGATCGAGGATCTCGCAGACGAACTCGTCGTCGTAGACGTGCAGTGCCGCCGCCCTCGGGGCACGGGTAGCCCCAGGGCCCGACCTCGGTCAGCCCGGCGTGGTCGATGCAGGCGGCGCCGAAGCCCTCCTCGATCCGCGAGCGCACGGCGGGCAGCGAGGCGCCCGGCTCGCCGGTGCAGATCACCTGGCGGACCGGCTCCAGCGCCTGGTCCAGCCGCTGCTCGAGCGCCACCTCCAGCAGGCGCAGCGCGTAGGTGGGCGTGCACATCACCGCCGTGGCCTGCAGCTCGGCCATCGTCGAGAGGCGCTGCACCGAGGCCATCCCGCCCAGCGGCAGCGCGGTGGCGCCGAGCTCCTGCAGCCCGTCGCGGGCGGCCCAGAACTGCACGTGGGGCCCGAAGGAGAACGCGAGCGCGACCCGGTCGCCGCGGTCGCACGCCGGCGACCGAGAGCGTGTGGGCGAACATGCGCCTGCCACCAGCGCGAGTCGGCCGCGGTGTCGAGCACGCGCAGCGGCGGCCCCGTCGAGCCGCTGGTCTGGTGGATCTGGACGTACTGCTCGAGCGGGTAGGTCAGGTTGGTGCCGAACGGCGGGTGCTCGGCCTGGTCGCGCACCAGCTCGTCCTTGGTCAGCGTGGGAAGCTCCTCGAGCGCCGGGTCCGGGCCCAGCCCGTCGAGGCGCGCGCGCTGGAACGGGTTGCGCTCGCGCACCTCCTCGATCAGGCGCGGCGAGGGCCAACGGTCAGCCGGCCTCGGCCCCGGCGGGCTGCTTGCGCTTGATCGAGCGGTAGACGTGCGCGCGCAGGTGCGCGAACTCCGGCAGCTCCTTGGTCTCGACCTGGTCGCGCGGGCGGGGCAGGTCCACGTCCAGCACCTCCTGCACCTCCGTGGGCGAGGGCGTGAGCACCACGATGCGGTCGCCCAGGTAGACGGACTCGTCGATGTCGTGGGTCACGAACACGATCGTCACGCCGTACTGCTGCCTCACCTCGAGGATCAGGTCCTCCAGGTCGGCGCGCGTCTGGGCGTCCACCGAGGCGAACGGCTCGTCCATCAGCAGGATCTCGGGCTGGTAGGCCAGCGCGCGGGCGATCGCCACGCGCTGCTGCATTCCGCCCGACAGCTCCCACGGGTAGCGCCCGGTCGCCTCCGACAGCCCGACCGACTCGATCGCGTCGGCCACCAGGCGGTCGGCCTCGTCGCCCGAGACGTCGCGGTTGCGCAGCGGGAACGCCACGTTCTCCTCGACGCTCATCCACGGGAACAGCGAGCGGCTGTACTCCTGGAAGACCAGCGCCATCTGCTCGGGCGGGCCGTGCACGGCCTGGCCGTTCAGCACCACCTCGCCGCGCGAGGGTCGCCAGCAGGCCGGACATGCACTTCAGCAGCGTGGTCTTGCCACACCCGGACGGCCCGACGATGCACACGAACTCCTTCTCGGCGACCTCGAAGCTCAGGTCGCCGATGGCCTCGACCGCGTCGTCGCCCTCTCCGTAGGTCTTGCCGAGGTGGTCGACCTTCAGCACCTAGCTCACCTCACTCGCGCGGGCGCCGCGGTGCCAGCGCAGCGCGCGTCGTTCGATCAACACGAAGGCGCCGTTCAGCACGTAGCCCAGGATTCCCAGCAGGATGATCCCGGACCACATCTCGGGGATGTCGAACGAGCGCTGGCTCTGAAGGACGAAGTAGCCGATGCCGTTGGTGGAGGCCACCATCTCGCTGATCACCATCAGGATCAGCGCCAGCGACAGGCTCGTCCTCATGCCGGCGAAGATCTGCGGCGCCGCGGCGGGCAGCATCACCCGGCGCACGCGGTCGCGGCTGCGACACTCCGTACACGCGCGCGGTCTCGCGCAGCGTGGGGTCCACGCCCAGCACGCCGTCGACCGTGTTCAGCAGGATCGGCCACAGGCAGACGAAGGCGATGATCGAGACCTTCATCGAGTTGCCGACGCCGATCACCAGGATCGCGAAGGGCAGGAGCGCGGGCGGCGGGATCGCCCGCGCGAACTCGACGATGGGCGCAGCCGCGCGCTTGGCGCGCGGCGACAACCCGAGGGCCAGACCGACGGACGACCGCCACGACGACGGCGATGAGATAGCCGAGGCCCATCCGGCCGAGGCTGGGCAGCGACGTCGCTGCCCACGCGCTCGAACAGCCACGTGTCGGCGAAGGTCGAGAGGATGTCGGTGAGCGGCGGGAAGTAGTAGGTCTGGCTGCCGGCCGACAGCGACCGCCCACAGCGCCAGCACGAGGATCGGCACGCCGATCTCGAGGCCACCGCCCAGGAGCCGTCGGCCGGCCGCGGTCACGAGCCGCCTCGCTGGGACGGGTGCCAATGCAGGACGCGCCGCTCGGCGCGCACGAAGATCGCGTTCAGCAGCAGGCCGAGCACGCCCGTGGTGATGATCAGCGCGTACATCAGCTCCTCGTTGCCGCCCGTGCGGGCGAGGTTGATGGAGCGGCCCAGACCGGGCGCGCCGATCACCAGCTCGGCGGTCACGGTGAGAATGAGGCTCACCGCCGAGGCGATCCGCAGCCCCGTCGCCACGTAGGGCAAGGCGCTCGGCAGCGTCACCCGCGAGAGGCGCTGGAAGCGCGTGAGCCCGAAGGAGCGGGCCGTGTCGGTGGCCACCGGGTCCACGTCCTTGACCCCGTACAGCGTGGCCATCAGCACCTGCCAGAAGCTCGCGAACGCGGCCAGGAACACCTTGCTGGTCAGCCCCGTGCCGTAGACCAGGATGGCCAGCGGGATCAGCGCCACGGACGGGATCGGGCGCAGGAACTCGATCACCGCTCGCGTGGCGCGGTACAGCAGCGGGGCGGACGCCGATCAGGATTCCGATCGGGATCGCCAGCGCCGCGGCGATCGCCAGGCCCAGCGCCCAGCCCTGGAGCGTGTCGAGCACGGCGCTCCAGTAGCCGCCCGTCGTGAGCTGGCTGCCCAGCTCGGACAGGGTCTCCGAGGCGGGCGGGAAGTGGTCGCGCGGCAGTATCCCGACGCGCGGCAGCAGCTCGAACAGCAGCAGCACCCCGGCCACGCTCGCCCAGGGCAGCGCCCGGTCGGGCAAGCGCGGCCGCGGCCGCCCCGCGGCCGCCAGCGGTGCGGTCGGGGCCGCGGCCACTACTTGCTGATCAGCTGGTTCAGGTCGGGCTCCTGCTCAATCAGGCCGTACTTCTTGCTGAGCTGCGATGCCAGCTCGATCGTCTGCTGGTTGAGGTCCGCCCGCCAGATCGGGAGCTTGATCTTCTGCGCCGCGTCAGGCGGGATCTCCGTGTACTCGGTGAGCACCTTGCGCACCTCGTCGGGGTGCGACTGCGCGTACTCCAGCGACTTGTTCATCGCCTTCACGAACCGCCTGATCACGTCGGGGTTCTGCTCGGCGTACTGCTTCGAGGTGAAGTACGTGGCCACGGTCAGATCCGGCGCCGTGTTGACGTAGAAGGGGTCGATCCCCGTCGCCTTTCCGGCCTTGCCCTGGCTCACGAACGGCTCGACCGCGCAGGCGCCGTCGACGCGCTTGGCCTCGAGCGCCGCGTTCATGTCCGGGAACGGAACCTCGGAGAACTTGAGCTTGGACACGTCCACGCCCTTCTTCTCCAGCGAGGCCTTGATCGTGACCTCGCAGACGTTGTTGAGGGTGTTGACCGCGATCGTCTTGCCCTCGAGGTCCTTCGGCTCCTTGACCGGGCCGTCCTTGAGCACGAGCAGGTCGGCCCAGGCCTGCTTCTCACCCTTGCCGCCCAGGACGCCCTGGCTGATGATCGTCACAGGCAGGTTCTTGGAGGCGGCGATCAGCAGCGAGATCGTGTTGGAGAAGCCGATCTGGAAGTTGCCGCTGACCACGGCGGGCGTGATCGCGGCCCCGCCCTCGGCCACCTGGGGGTCGATCGTCAGCTGCTGCTCCTTGAAGAAGCCCTTCTTGCGGCCGAGGTAGAGAGGCGCCACGTCGGCGATCGGGATCACCCCGACCTTCAGCGTCTGGGGGCCTTCGCCGCCCCCGCCACCGCCACCGCCGATCCTCCATCGTCTCCTCCGCACGCGGCGACTGCCACGGCACACGCCAATGTCGCCGCCAGGGCGACTAGCCAGGTCCAACGCACTGTCTTCACTCCGTCCCTCCTCGGATAAGTCAGACAATTTGGTCTTATCCAGGGGCTGGCGCGTTCAAACACATTCCGGAGGGCACAAGACCAGCGTGGACCGTGACCGCAGCACCCGGGCGCAGGTCACGGGGGTCGCCCTGATCGTCGCCACGGTGCTGCCGGGCTTCCTCACCGCCAGCCTCGCGCCGCGCATCCGGAGCGACTTCGCCTTCGCGGACGCGACGCTCGGGGTGACGGTTGCGATCTTCTACGTCGTCTCCGCGCTGAGCTCGACGCCCTGCGGGCGCCTGGTGGATCGCATCGGCGGCGTCCGCGGGATGAGGCTGGCCGCCGGCCTGGTGGTGGCCTGCTCGCTGTCGGTTGCGCTGTTGGCGCAGTCGGCGCCCGGGCTGGTCGCCCTCCTGGTGCTCGGCGGCGTGGCGAACGGCATGGGCGGCCCGGCGGTCAGCGCGCTGCTCAAGCGCGAGGTCCACGAGCGCCGGCAGGGTGTCGCTTTCGGCATTCAGCAGTCGGGCGCCTCGATCGGCTCGCTCCTGGCCGGGCTTGCGCTGCCGGCGGTGGCCATCCCGTTCGGCTGGCGCTGGGGGTTTGTCGCCGCGGCCGTTCTCGCGGTGGTGTCGGTGCTTCCGGTCCCCGAGGGGGCGCCGCGCCCGCCGAGGCGGTGCAGGCCGTGCGTCGCGGTCTGAGCTCGATCCACGCCATCGCGGCCGCCGCCGCGCTCGCGAGTGCGGCCGGCGTGGGGTTCGTGTCCTTCCTGGTCACCTACGCGGTCAGGAGCGACATCGGCGAGGCCGAGGCGGGCCTGCTGCTGGGCGGGGTGAGCCTGGTGGCCACGCTCAGCCGCATCGGCCTCGGTGCCCTGTTCGACCGCACCGGGCGCGAGCCGCTCGCGCTGCTGGCGACGATGCTGGCCCTGGCCGCCGGCGCCTACCTGCTGCTGGTGGCCGGAGAGGCACCGGCGATAGTCGCCGGCGCGCTGCTCGCGGGCGGGCTCGGCTGGTCGTGGCCGGGAGGGCTCACGCTCGCCGTGGTCAGGCGGAGCCCCGACGCGCCCGCCTGGGCGGTGGGCGTGATGATGTCCGGCCTGTTCGCGGGGGCGGTCGCGGGCCCCCTGCTGGTGGGCCTGCTGGCCGAGCACGGCTCCTTCACCGCCGCGTGGTCGGTCTGCGCCGCGCTGGCCCTGCTCGCCGCCGCGGTGCTCGCCGCGACGCGCCGCGCCGAGCGCGCCTAGCCCTCCTCTTCGAGCACCCGCCGCAGCACCGCGAACGCCGAGTTGGCCGCGGGCACGCCGCAGTAGATCGCGCTGTGCAGCAGCACCTCGGCGACCTCCTCTTGGCTCAGCCCGTTGCGCAGCGCGGCGCGCACGTGCATGCCGAGTTCCTCGTGATGACCACCGGCTACCAGCGCCGTGACGGTGATGGCGCTGCGCATGCGGCGGTCGAGGCCGGGGCGCTCCCAGACCTCGCCCCACGCGTAGCGGGTGATCAGGTCCTGGAAGTCCGCCGTCAGGGGCGTGATGCGCTCCTTGGCCTGGTCGACGTACTCATCGCCCAGCACCTCGCGCCGGTTTCGCTCGCCGTCGTTCACCACTGTCTCCATTCAGCAAGGGCCCGGTCGACGAACTCGCCGGCCGCGCCGAGGTACCGGTTCGGGTCCAGCGCGGCGTCCAGCTCGTCCTCGGAGAGCTCGCCGCTCAGCTCCGCCCGCAGCCCGCGCTCCGAGCGCGCGGCGCGGCCCACCAGGTCGTGGGCCGCCTGCCGGCCCATCCGGGGGGCGAGCGCGGTGACCACCGCCTCGGCCATCACCAGCCCACCGCTCGCGTCGAGGTTCTCGCGCATGCGCCCTGGTCGCACCTCGAGGCCCTCCAGCGCCTCCCGCAGGGCCCACGCCGCGCCGCCCACGGCGGCCAGCGCCCCGCTCAGCGCCTGCCACTCGGACTGCCAGCCGCCCGCGCCGCGCTCGAGCTCCTCGGGCATGGAGGCAAGCAGGACCGACGCCTCACCGCGGGCGCGGCGCGCACAGGCGATCGCCATCGTGGCCCCCACCGGGTTGCGCTTCTGGGGCAGCGTCGAGGAACCGCCGCGGCCGGTGGCCTCGGCCACCTCGCCCACCTCCGTCTGGGCCAGCAGGACCAGGTCCAGCGCGGCCTTCTCCGCGGCGCCCGCGGCCAGCGCCAGCGCGGCGCCCAGCTCGCCCACGCGGCCGCGGTCGGAGTGCCAGGGCAGACCGGGAGCCTCGAGGCCCAGCTCGGCGGCCACGCGCTCGACGGCCGCCGGGCCGTCCGCCCCGAGCGAGGCCAGCGTGCCCGCGCCGCCACCCAGCTGCACGGCCAGCGGCACGTCGCGCAGGCGCCGGCGGGCCGCCAGCAATGCCGACAGCCAGCCCGCCGCCTTCAGGCCGAAGGTCGTGGGCAGCGCCTGCTGGAGCAGGGTGCGGGCGACCATCGGCGTGTCGCGGTGCTCCTCGGCCAACCGAGCACACTCGGCGGCCGCTCCGGCCAGCTCGGAGTCGACCGGGCCGAGCGCCCGGCGCGCCACGAGCATCTCGGCGCTGTCCAGCGCGTCCTGGCTGGTGGCGCCGGTGTGGACCCACCCGGCCGCCTCGCCGCCCACCGCGTCGGTCAGCCGCGTCACCAGCGGCGCGGCGGGGTTGCCGGTCGCCCGCGCGGCCTCGGCCAGCTCGCCGACGTCGAAGCCCTCCGCGCGGCACGCGGCGGCGATCTCCTGGGCGGCCTCGGGCGGCGCCACCGCACGGGCCAGCGCGGCCTCGAAGTCCAGCATCGCCTGCACCCACGCGCGGCCCGACACGGCCTCCCGCAACCCGGGCGGCACGTACATCGCCTCGAACAGGTCGCCCATCACGACACCACCCCGACGTAGTTCTCGGCCAGCATCGTCGAGGCGGCGCGCGACGAGCAGACGTACTCCAGTTGGGCGAGCTGCAGGCGGGTCGCGAAGCCGTCGTCGTCGCCGGGCGGACGGTGGAGCATCGAGGTCATCCAGTAGGAGAAGTGCTGGGTGCGCCACACGCGCCGCAGGCACTCCTCCGAATAGGAGGCCAGCCCAGCATCGTCCCCATCCCGGTAGTGGCGGTGCAGGGCCTCTGCGAGCACTCGCACGTCGGCGATGGCGAGGTTCATGCCCTTGGCGCCGGTGGGCGGGACGATGTGCACCGCGTCGCCGGCGAGGAACAGGCGCCCGTGCTGCATGGGCTCGGCCACGAACGAGCGCATGGGGGTCACGCCCTTCTCGATGATCGGGCCCTCGCCGGGCCGCCCGCCATCCTCGAGCGCCAGGCGCGCGCCGAGCTCCGCCCAGATGGCGTGGTCGTCCCAGCGGTCGGGATCCTCGTCGGCGTCGCACTGGAAGTACAGGCGCGACAGCGTCGGGGAGCGCATGCTGTAGAGCGCGAAGCCGCGATCGGAGTGGCAGTAGACGAGCTCCTCGGTGGACGGAGCCGCCTCGGCCAGCACTCCGAACCAGGCGTACGGGTACTCGCGCTCGTGAAGGCGCAGCGTGCCGGGCGGCAGAGCGTCGCGGCAGACGCCGTGGAAGCCGTCGCAGCCGGCCACGTAGTCGCAGGACAGCTCGTGGTCTTCGCCGTCGTGGCGGTAGCGCACCAGCGGGCGCTCCGGATCGACGCGCACGTCCTCGACCTCGAACAGAAGGGCCGCGCCCGACTCGAGCCGGGCGGCGATGAGGTCCTTCACCACCTCCTGCTGTCCGTAGATGGTGATGCTCTTGCCGCCCGTCAAATCCGCGAAGTCGATGCGGTGGGGGCGGCCGGCGAAGCGCAGCTCGACGCCCTCGTGGACCATCCCCTCGCGGTCGAGCCGCTCGGCCACGCCCGTCTCCCGCAGCAGGTCGACTGTGCCCTGCTCCAGCACCCCGGCGCGCACGCGCGACTCGACGTAGTCGCGATCGCGGGCCTCGAGCACGACCGCTTCGATGCCGAGCCCGTGGAGCAGGTGCCCGAGCACCAGACCGGCCGGCCCAGCGCCCACGATTGCGACCTGCGTGCGGACCGCGCCCACGCCGCGGATCGTACGGCTAGCCTGACCCCGATGGGCAGGCGCTGGCTCCTCATCGTCCTGATGCTCGTCCTCGCCGGCTGCGGCGGAGACGACGACAAAGCGGTCCGCGAGGACCCCAAGACGGTCGGCACCACCACGGCCGAGAAGCCGCCGCCGGAGTCCACCGCGACCACCACCGCCCCGCGGGAGACCACGCGGCAGAAGACGACTCCGCCCGAGGTCCTGACCAACGGCCCGCGGCGCGAGATCGCCCGAACGGTGGGCGAGCTGATCCAGGCGGTGGAGCTGGGCGACGGGCCGTCCTTCTGCCGCGTCCTGGGCCGCGATCCGGGCGGGGCGCAGGGCGTCGAGGCTTTGCAGGCCTGCGGCCGGCAGGCCGGGATCGATCCCTTCCGGCTGCCCACTTCGGACGAGTTCTCGGTGACCTCGGTGAAGGTGGAGGGCTCACGCGCAACCGCCAAATTGGGAGGTGGGCAGACGGTCGTTCTCCGCCGCGCGGGAAAGCGCTGGCAGATCGTCTCGTTCCGTCCATAGGCGCCCGTACCTTGGTCGCGTCCCGCCACGCGATCAGGGAGCTGTTCCAGGTGCCTCTCTGCTTCATCGAACCCCACGAAGCAATCAGAGTCGTAGCCGAGTCCATCGGGCGTGAGGCCCGTCGGCAGCTGCTGGGCGAGCTCGTGCGCGCGTGGGTCGACGAGATCCCGGAGGACGAGCTGGAGGTCCACTACGCCAAGGCCGTCGAGGACCTCGACGAGGAGGACCTCTCGATGCTCGCCGCCTGGCACGCCTCCCTGGAGATCGCCCAGCCGATCGCCAACAAGGAGTTCCTGATGCGGGCCTTCAACCAGCTGGGCGAGCACCGCCGCGAGGCCCTGCGCATCGCCGCCGGCTTCCGCGGCGACGACGTGTTCGACTCGGGCGCCAGCGAGGAGCAGGCGCTCGACGCGGTCCTGCCCTGGCTCTCGAACGAGCGCACGATGGAGCTCGCGGCCGAGGCGGTCGAGTTGTACTGCTGGGACCGCTTAGGCTCGGACAACTAGCCGCCGCGCTCCTGCTCGCGGGCTGCTCCGCGAGCACGGTCGAGCCCGAGGGGTCGGAGCGCGTCGTGCGCGTCGTCGACGGCGACACCGTCGTGCTCAGCGGCCACGGCAAGACACGCCTGATCGGCATCGACACGCCCGAGGTGCACGGACGGCAGGAGTGCTTCGGGCCCGAGGCCTCGAGCTACGTGAAGCGCGAGCTGTCGCCGGGCCGGCGGGTGGGGGTGACCGAGGGCCTCGAGCGCCGCGACCGCTACGGGCGCTCGCTCGCCTACGTGTTCACCGGCGGTGAGACGAGCCTCAACGAGACGCTGGCCGAGCGCGGCCTGGCGCGGCCGCTGACCATCCGCCCCAACGACGACCTCGCCCCGCAGATCGAGGAGGCCGCGCGGCGCGCCCGCGATGCCCGCCGCGGACTCTGGGCTAGCTGCTGAGCAGGGCGCGCATCTCGGCGATGGCCTGCTCGGAGTCGCGGAAGTGCACCGGGTGCATGCCGGCCTCGGCGGCGGCGATGCAGTTGTCCTCCACGTCGTCCACGAACACGCACTCGCTTCCGGGCAGCCCGAGCCGCTCCAGCACGATCGAATAGATCTCGGGCTCGGGCTTGCGCGTGCCCACGAAGCCCGAGTCGACGATGACCTCGAACAGCTCGTCGATCTCGTGCAGCATCGAGCGCCACCTCGGCTCCCACTCGCGCACGTTGTTCGTGCACAGCGCCAGGCGCAGGCCCCGTCCGCGCAGCTCGGCGAGGTAGTCGAGCATCGCCTCGTTGCGTTCCAGGCGCGTGAAGTAGCCCTCGCCGAGCTCGGTGAGCTCCACCCCCTCGGGCAGCTCGGCGGACACCTGGCGCATGAACTCCACCTCGGTGACCTCGCCGCGCTCGAGCGCGTACAGCGGGTGCACACCCGCACGCCGCGTCGCCGCGCCCATCGCGACGCCCAGGTCCGAGAGCGTGGTGCCGCAGCTCGCGGCGTACTCCTCCAGCGCCGCGAACAGGGGAGAGGTGAGCACCCCGCCGAAGTCGCTGACCACGGCGGAAGGGGTCGAGCGGCGGTGCTCGGCCGGCCGACGCCCGGCCTGCGCTCCGGCGCTGCGGGTCACGCGGCGTCGGGCGCGGTGGCCCGCACGGCCAGCTCGTACTGGCCCACGGCCTCCTGGCCCTCGAGCCGCCAGGAGAAGACGGCGGCGTGCACGTCGAGGCCCTCGAGCTCCAGCGAGGAGCCGGCGGTCACCGACCCGGAGGCCCGGCGCGGGAAATCCTCCTCGGGCAGCCACAGCTCGAGCCCGGCGTTGCGCTGGCGGCCTTCGCCGTCGTAGATGGTCGAGATGCGCGCGTCCTCCACGGCCTTCACCTCGCCGTCGGCGATCAGCGCCGCGTTCACCAGCTCCTCGCCGTGGCCGGGCGCCCCGCGGGCACGGCGCGCCACGGCCAGCACCGCGTGGCCGGGCCCGGCCAGGACCGAGATCGCGCGCAGGGCCTCCAGCTCGCCCCAGGCCGGCGCGCGCAGGGTCTCGCTGACCGTGCCGAGGGCGTCGACCGGCGTCCCGCCCACGCTGCCGGTCACCGTGCAGACGCGCACGCGGTTGCCGGCGAGCTCCACGGGCTCGGAGACAGGCTGCAGCCGGACCTCGAAGCGATTGCCGATGCTCGCCTCCCAGCCGTCGCCGGAGGGCTCCAGGCGGGCGGGCTCGTCGAGCACGAGCGAGCGCGAGCCCTCGAACAGCAGCGTCGCGCCCGAGCGCGCGAGGCCATGGACCTGGCGCGCCGGGTCGAAGAAGGCGACGGAGAGGGCGGGGTCGCTCACCGGGGGAGTCGCTGGTGCTCCGGCTCGACCTCTGTGGCGGTGCCGTCGACGTCCCACACGCCGCGCTCGGGCCGGCCCTGGCCGTCGGCCACGCGGGACACCGCCCGCCGCGTCAGAGCCTTCATCACTAAGCGGCGGACCACCGCCCGGGTGGGCGGGATGAGCAGCAGCAGCCCGAGGATGTCGGTGAGGAAGCCGGGGGTGATCAGCAGCGCGCCGCCGAAGATCACGAGCACGCCGTCCTGCACCTCGCGGTGCGGCATCCGCCCGGCCTGCATCGTCGCCTGGAAGCGCCGCCACACGGCGCGGCCCTGCGTGCGCAGCAGCACTGAGCCGATGATCGAGTCCAGGGCCAGGAGGGCCAGCGTGGGGAGGATCCCGATGCTGTCGCCGACCTTCCAGATCAGGTAGAGCTCGGCGATCGGGAGGACGATGAAGGCCACCACGAGGCCGACAAGACGCATGAATCGACCCTACTAACCTGGGGGTGTGCCAACGAAGGACGAAGTCACCGAAGCGCTGACCAACGTGATCGACCCCGAGCTCGGTCTGGACTTCGTCGAGCTCGGCCTGGTCTACGACGTGGAGGTGGAGGGCCCCGAGGTGTTCGTCACTTTCACGCTCACCTCGCCCGGCTGTCCGATCGGCCCGCAGGTCTCCGAGCAGATGGAGGAGTTCGTCGGAGAGCTCGACGGGGTGGAGCGCGTCTACCCGAAGATGGTCTTCACGCCGCCGTGGACGCCCGAGCGGATGAGCGAAGAGGCCAAGTTCGCGCTGGGCTTCTAGGGCCGGAGCGCAGGCCGAGCGTTGGTCGGCCGAGCACCGCTCCCTCGACTCAGTCTCAGGTCACCTCGCGCAGCTCGCCGCTCTCCACCTCGTAGACGAAGCCCCGCACCCGCTTGCTGGGGATGAACGGGCTGGCCTCGATGCGGCGCTTGGACTCGCGCACGCTCTCCTCGAGGTCGGCGAACGCGCGTGCGCTGCCACGGGGGCCGCTCGCCGGCCTCGCGCTCCATCAGCTCGGCGAACTCCTCGTCGGTGATCTTCAGCATCCCGCAGTCCGTGTGCTGGATGAGCATGATCTCCGTCGTGCCCAGCAGATGCTGCGAGATGGCCAGTGAGCGGATCTCCTCGTCGGTGACCACGCCGCCGGCGTTGCGGATCACGTGCGCGTCCCCCTGCTCGAGGCCGAGGATGCGGGCCGGGGCCAGGCGGGCGTCCATGCAGGACACCACGGCGATGTTCTTGGCGGGGCGCACGGGCCGGTGACTCTACGAGTCCTGGAGACGTCGCTGCCGGACGACCCGGCGCTGGACACCGCCGTGTCCCGCGCGCTGCTGGAGCGGGTGGCGGCCGGCGAGCTCCCCGAGACGCTGCGCCTGGCCCGGCCCGGGCCGGATGGTCGCCTTCGGCAAGCTCGACGTGGTCGGCCCCGGCTACCGGGACGCGGTGCGCGCGGCGCGCGCGGGCGGCTACGAGGCCATCGAGCGCCTGGCGGGCGGGCGGGCGGCGGTCTTCCACGAGGGCACGCTCTCCTTCTCCCACGCCATCCCGGACCCCGACCCGCGCCCGGGCGTGCGGCCGCGCTTCGACGCGATCGCCCACCGGGTGGCGCCGGCCCTGCGCTCGCTGGGCGTCGACGCGCGGGTGGGCGAGGTGCCGGGCGAGTACTGCCCGGGGTCGCACTCGGTGAGCGCGGGCGGGCGGAACGAGCTCATGGGGGTGGGGCAGCGGCTGATCTCCGGCGGTGCCCACGTGGGCGGTGTGCTGGTGGTCGAGGGCGCGGAGCGGGTCAACGAGATCCTCGTGCCGGTCTACGAGGCGATGGGGCTCGACTGGCGCCCCGAGGCCACCGGCGCGGTGGCCGACGAGCTGCCGGGCGTGGGCTTCGACGACGTCTCCCCCAGGCGCTGCGCGACGCCTTCGCGCGCGAGCACGACCTGGTGACGGCGGAGCTGGACGAGGAGACGCTGGAGCTGGCCCGCCGCCTGGCGCCCGAGCACCTCTCCCCGGGCGACTAGGGCGGCGTGTCCAGCGGGGTAGGGCCGAACAATGAGCGAAGGGCCGAGAGAACGAAGAGGGCGAAAGACACCACGAGCCCGCGCGACCCCACCCACGAGGCGACCACGCCTCCCGGGAACCCCGAAGTCGACCAGGAGGCGGTCGAGAAGGCCGAGGACAACCTGGATCAGGCGGGCGGAGGCCACTAGCCCACGGCGCCAGCCGA
>CAWJPU010000012.1:0-316913 GCA_963844805.1 uncultured Thermoleophilaceae bacterium | reverse complement strand
CGACGACCCCGGTCTCCGGGGTGAGCCCGAAGGTGCCGTAGAGCCCGAACGCGACGAAGCCCCCGATCATGAAGATCTCGCCGTGGGCGAAATTGATCAGCTCGATGATCCCGTAGACCAGCGTGTAGCCGAGGGCGATCAGCGCGATGATCGCGCCGTTGGACAGCCCCTCCACGACGTTGTTGCCGAGTCGCGTGAGGTTGCCGTCGTCCCTAAGGTCGATGACGGCGTAGACGATCGGGACCACCGCCAGGATGGCGATCAGCCCATACTTCGAGAAGAAGTCCCGCGCTGCGTCCGAGCTGCGCATGGCGGGCCTGTCGCTGGTGGCGCTTGCCGCTTCCACTCGCTGGGCGGGAGGCCTGCGAGCGACCGGGGACGGGCCCTCTCGAGCCCGTCCCCGTCCGCCTCGTCAGCGCGTCCTAGTTGCCGGCGCCCTGACCCTTGATCACCTTCGCGAACGTCGGCTCGCCGCCCTTGATGGTGTACAGCCCGTAGTCGGTCAGCGACGTATCGCCGTTCTTGTCGATGGTGTAGGTGCCCAGCACGCTTTCACGGTTCTTCGTGTTCTGCACCAGCTGCTTGGCGACCGCTGCGCGGTCGTTGGCGTTGTTGCCGGTAGCTTCCAACGTGGCGAGTGCGAGGCTCATCGTCTCGTAGCCGTAGATGGCGTACGGGTCCGGCGTCTTGTCGTTGTAGGTCGAGTCGAAGTCCTCGAAGAACTTGACCGCCTTGACGATCTGCCGATCTCGGAACTCCTCGAGACCCAACGTGGCAACCGTGACCTTCGTCCGGTCGCCGACATCGGCCGGGATGCCGCCCTTCTTCGGGTCAGTGAACGAAGCCTCGGCCACGCCGTCTGGGCCATAGAGCTTCACCGTCTTGTTCGCCGAGGCCACGTCCTTGAACACCTGGACGTAGTTCTCTCCGGTCACACCGGACCCGACGAAGCAGTCGGCCTTCACCTTCGCGGCCAGCGAGCGGTAGTTCGGCGCGTTCTTGTCCGTGCCGTCGTTGCCCTCGACCGTGATCCCCTGCTCCTTGGCGGAGGCCTCGATGTTCTTCGCGAGCCCTGCGCCGTAGGTCGTCTTGTCGTTGAAGATGTGGAGGCTCTTGCAGCCGTCCTCCTTCATCGTCGTAACGAGGGCCGCGCCCTGGATGTCGTCCTTCGGGACGACGCGAGCGTAAGTGCGGGTCCCAGTCGGGTAGTACTTCTGCGGCTCGCCCGGCTCTGTGCCCGGCGGCTGCGCCACGGTCAGCCCCACGTAGGTGTTCGACGGGCTGATCTGTGGGATCCCGGCCTTGTTGAGGATCGGGATCGAGACCTTGGAACCGCCGGAGTTGAACTCTCCGAGGTAGAAGATCGTCGTCTTGTCCTGCACGGCCTTGCGGGCGTTCTGGGCCGTCTGGGCCTCGTCCGCCGTTCCGGGGTTCTGAGCGGTCGAGTCGTCGAGCGAGACGTACTTGATGTTGTACTTGCCCACCTTATTGCCGGCCTGCTTGAGCGCCAGCTTCTCGCCGTTGATAACCGCCTCGGACTGCCCCTTCGAGGTGCCCTGAAGCGGCAGGCTCGAGTAGATCGTCAGGGTGTTGCCCGAGATCTTCCCTCCGCTGTCTTCGCCGCCTCCCTCGTCGTCGTCGCTGCCGCAGGCGCTCACGCCCAGGGCGAACAGTCCGAGGAGGCAGCCCAGTACTGCCAGCCTGATTCGCAACTTTCCCTCCTAGTGAGTACTGCTGGGGACAGTCGGCATCCTAATCCGATCCGCGTTTCTAGGGGTAGGTTGCCCGTGTGCGCATCGGAGTACTCACCGGCGGCGGCGACTGCCCGGGGCTCAACGCGGCCATCCGCGCGATCGTCCGCAAGGGCATCGACCACCACGGCCACGCGCTCGTGGGGTTCCGCGACGGCTGGCGCGGACCGCTGGAGAACGAGCACATCGAGCTGACCATCGAGTCCACCCGCGGGATCCTCCCCCGCGGCGGCACCATCCTCGGCACCTCGCGCACCAACCCCTTCAAGCGCGACGGCGGGCCCGAGCGCGTCAAGGACAACCTGGCCGGACTGCACGTGGACGGGCTGATCGCCATCGGCGGCGAGGACACGCTCGGGGCGGCCTCGCGGCTGCACGAGGAGCACGACGTGCCCGTGGTGGGCGTGCCGAAGACGATCGACAACGACCTAGGCGCCACCGACCGCACCTTCGGGTTCGACACCGCGCTGCACGTGGCCACCGAGGCCATCGACCGCCTGCACACCACCGCCGAGAGCCACAACCGGGTGATGGTCGTCGAGGTCATGGGCCGCCACGCGGGCTGGATCGCCCTGCACTCGGGCCTGGCCGGCGGCGCCGACGTGATCCTGATCCCCGAGCGGCCCTTCGACATCGACGAGGTGTGCCGGCTGATCTCGCGCCGCCACTCGCGCGGGCGCTCGTTCTCGATCGTGGTGGTGGCCGAGGGCGCCGTGCCGCGCGAGGGCACGATGGCGACCGTCAGCGGGCGACACCGACGAGTTCGGCCACGAGCGCCTGGGCGGCATCGGGCAGCGCTTGGAGCGGGAGATCGAATCGCGCACGGGCTACGAGACGCGGGCCACGGTGCTGGGCCACACCCAGCGCGGCGGCACCCCGACCGCATTCGACCGTGTCCTCGCCACCCGCGTGGGCATCGCGGCGATCGACGCCGCCAGCGAGGGCCGCTGGGGCACGATGGCCGCGCTGCGGGGCAACGCGGTCGAGATGGTCCCGCTGAAGGAGGCCGTGGCCGAGCTGCGCACGGTGCCCGACGGCGACTTCGACGTCGCCGCGACGTTCTTCGGCTAGGGCTGGAGCCGCTAGGGGCCCGGCGCGTCGGCGGGCCGAGCTGGTCGCCCGGGTCCACCCGGTCGCGCCCGAGCCACTGGTTCAGGTAGGGGAGCGTGATGCGCACGGTGGCGGCGGTGACCACCATCAGGGTGGTGAGCAGGAAGACGTCGAAGGCCTTCAGCCCGAAGGCCCAGCCGACTACCCAGATCACCAGGCCGACGGTCAGCGTGACGAGGACGCTCACCGCGAGCCGCGGCGCTGGTTGACGGTGCGCCTGACCTTGTTGACCGCGTTGAAGGCGCTCTTGATCGCCTTCTCGGGCCCGGAGTCCTGTGGGGGAAGCAGCCCGAGCTGGCGCATGAAGGCGGCACCGTCGTAGTAGGCCGTGTTCTTGAGGATGCGGTCGTCTCTCGATGTCCAGGAGGTCCAGGCCGCGCAGCTCCAGACGGCCGCCGGTGGGCTCGATGCCCTCGAAGGGCGCGCCGGTGAAGGTCCCCACCGTGCGCCACTCGACCGCGGCCTGGCGGTCGGAGGCCACCACGTTGTGCACGGTGGTCTCGGCGTCGGGAAGGGCGGCGAACAGCCCGGCGAAGAACTCGCGCACCTCGCCCGGGCCGCGCATCACGCGCAGGGGGACGATGTCCTCCACCCCGTCCTCGCTCCAGCAGGCGGCCATCGCATCGGGATCGCGGGCCTGGAGGGCGCCGAAGTAGCGCCGGGCGGTCTCCTCGACCTGCTTGCGCTTGGGCGGCTTGCGCTTGGGCTTGGGCTTGTCCTGGGCTGCCGTCTCGGCCACGGCCGCGAGCATACTCAGCCCAGCGCCGCCGCGAGCTCTCTCACGACCTCCCCCACCGCTTCCGCGCCGCCCTCCTCGGCGGCGCGGACCACCCGGCTGCCGACGATCACCCCGTCGGCCAGCTCTCCGACCGCCCGCGCCTGCTCGGGCCGGGAGATCCCGAATCCCACGGCCACGGGCAACTCGGTCGCCGCGCGGACCCGCGGCGACCGTCTGAGCCAGGCCCGGCGGCAGCTCGGCGCGCTCGCCGGTCGTGCCGGTGAGCGAGACCGCGTAGACGAACCCGCGGGCGGCGCCTCCAACGGCCGCGACCCGCTCGCGGGTCGAGGTCGGCGCCACCAGCGGCACCAGCGCCAGCCCCTCCGCGTCGCAGGCCTCGCGCAGCGGGCCGGCCTCGTCGTGCGGGAGGTCCGGCACGATCAGCCCGGCCGCACCCGCCGCGGCGGCCCGCTGCGCGTAGCGCTCGGGCCCGGCGGCCACGACGACATTTGCGTAGACCATCAGCACCACCGGCAGGCGGCCGGCCACCGACTCGCACACGGCCAGCGCGCGCATCGGCGTGGCGCCGGCCTCGAGGGCGGCGGTTGCCGCCGCGTGGATGACCGGCCCGTCAGCCAGCGGGTCGGAGAAGGGCACGCCCAGCTCGATCAGGTCGGCGCCCGCGTCGGCCGCCGCGCCGACGGCTTCGATCGACGCCTCGTGGTCCGGGAAGCCCGACATCAGGTAGGGCATCAGCGCCGCGCCCTTCCCGTGGCTCGCGAACGCGGCGGCGATCCGCTCCTGCCCGGTCACTGCGAGAGCGAGAGAACCTCGGCGAGGTCCTTGTCGCCGCGGCCCGACAGGGTCAGCAGCTCGATGCCTCCCGACCCCGGCTGGGACAGCAGCCAGGCGATCGCGTGCGCCGGCTCCAGCGCGGGCAGGATGCCCTCGAGCTCGGCCGTGCGGCGAAACGCGGCCAGGGCGGCGGAGTCCTCCACCGCGACATAGCGCACGCGCTCCGCGTCGCGCAGGTGGGCGTGCTCGGGGCCCGAGCCCGGGTAGTCCAGGCCCGCGGACACCGAGTGGGCCTCCAGGATCTGGCCCTCCTCGTCCTGCAGCACTGCCGACAGCGCCCCGTGCAGGATTCCTCGCGCCCCGGTGGCCAGCGGCGCGGAGTGCCGGTGGCCCTGGAGACCCTCCCCGGCCGCTTCGACACCGACCAGCTCCACCCCGGCATCGCCGAGGAATGCGGTGAACGTGCCGATGGCGTTCGAGCCGCCGCCCACGCAGGCGATCACGCGGTCTGGGAGGCGGCCGTGGGCCTCCAGCACCTGGGCGCGGGCCTCGTCGCCGATGACGCGCTGAAGGTCCCGCACCATCGCCGGGTAGGGCGCAGGGCCGACCGCCGAGCCGATCACATAGTGAGTGGTGGCGACGTTGGCCACCCAATCGCGAATGGCCGCGCTCACGGCTTCCTTCAGCGTCCGCGCGCCGGCGTCCACCGGGGCCACCTCGGCTCCCAGCAGCCGCATCCGCTCCACGTTGGGCTTCTGGCGGCGCATGTCCTCGGTGCCCATGTAGACCACGCATTCCAGGTCGAGCAGCGCGCACGCGGTGGCGCTCGCCACCCCGTGCTGGCCCGCGCCGGTCTCGGCGATCACGCGCGACTTGCCCATCCGCCGCGCCAGCAGCGCCTGGCCGAGCGCGTTGGTGACCTTGTGGGCGCCCGTGTGCAGCAGGTCCTCGCGCTTGAGCAGGACCGTCGCGCCGACCTCCTCGCTGAGCCGCGGGGCGTGGTAGAGCGGCGTCGGGCGGCCGGCGTAGTCGCCCAGCAGGGAGTCGAGCTCGGCCCGGAACTGCGGGTCGGTGCGCGCAGCCGCCCACTCGCGCTCGAGCTCGTCGAGCGCCGGGATCAGGGTCTCGGGTACGTAGCGCCCGCCGTAGGGGCCGAAGCGCCGCTCGACCGCCGCGCTCATATGGGGGCCGAGCGGCTGTGCTCCCTGCTCCGGTGGGAGAGGCGGCCGGCCGGTGCCCGGCCTGCGCTCCGGCGCTGGCCGCGACCGGGGACGAGTCGGCCGCCTCGACCGCGCGGAAGAACGCCTCCAGCCGCTCCGGGTCCTTCACGCCCGGCGAGGCCTCGGTGCCGCTGGCGGAGTCGACCGCCCACGGATCCACGGCGGCGATCGCCTCGCCCACGTTGTCCGCGTCCAGGCCGCCGGACAGCACGAGCGGGGCCGGCCCGCGGTGCCGGCGGGCCAGATCCCAATTGAAGCCCTGGCCCGTGCCGCCGCGGTGCCCCTCCACGTGGGCGTCGAGCAGGTGGAAGTCGGTCGGGAAGGCGCGCAGCCCGTCCACCGACGCGGCGTCGCGGACACGCACCGCCTTCATCACCCGGCAGCCGGTGCGGCGCGCAGCCTCGCGGCAGTAGGCCGGGCCCTCGTCGCCGTGCAGCTGCAGCAGGCTGAGCGAGCAGCGGTCGGCCAGAGCGGCCACCTCGTCCAGGGTCGCGTTCACGAACACGCCGGTCATCTCGGCCTCGCGCCTCAGCGCCTGGCCGATCTCCTCGGCCACTTCGGGCGCGCAGGCTCGCGGGCTGTCGGGCCAGAAGATCATGCCCAGCGCCCACGCGCCGAGCCGCGTAGCCACCTCGGCGTCCTCGCGCCGCGTTATGCCGCAGACCTTGACCTGGGTCACGGTCTGAGGGTACGCCGGATCGATCCGGCCTAGGGAATGGGGAGCGGGCTGTTGTCGTCCTGCTGCGAGCCCTGGCTGCTGAGCTGCGCCGGGCGCTTGGCCAGCTTCACGCTCGCGGTCTGGCGCTCGTTTCCGCGGTAGTACTCCACGGTGACGGTCTCGCCGGGGGTCTTGCCCTCGACCGCGGCCGCCACGTCGTCGGGGTCCTTGACCTTCTTGCCGTCGACCTCGATCAGGACGTCGCCGCCCGCGCGGATGCCCTCGCTGGTGGGCTTCCCGCCGCCGCGCAGCCCGGCCTTCTCCGCCGGCCCATTGGGCACCACGGTCTGGATCAGCGCGCCTTCCGTGACGGGCAGCTTGAGCTCCTTCGCGATGCTGGGGGTGACCGGCGCCATCTCCACTCCCAGGTAGGCGCGGTCGATCTTCTCGCCCTCCCGCAGGCGCGGCAGCAGCTTCTTGGCCGTGTCGATGGGCACCGCGAAGCCGATGCCCACCGAGCCGCTGCCGCCGGAGCCGGTGGCGATCTGCGAGTTGATGCCGATCACCCGGCCGGCGGCGTCGAGCAGTGGCCCGCCCGAGTTGCCCGGGTTGATGGAGGCGTCGGTCTGGATGACGTTGGAGATCTGGAAGCCGTTGGGTGCCTCGATCTGGCGCTGCTTGGCCGAGACGATGCCCGTGGTGACCGTGCGCGACAGGCCGAACGGGTTGCCGATGGCGATCGTCGGGTCGCCCACCCGCACGTCGTTGGAGTCGCCGAGCGGCAGCGGCTGCAGGTCGTCGACCTGCGCGGGGTCGATCTTCAGCACGGCGAGGTCGGTCGACGGGTCGCGGCCACGGACCTTGGCGTCGATCTGCTGGCCCTTCTCGTCGAAGCGGACGGTCACGCTGTCGGCGCCCTCGACCACATGGGCGTTGGTGAGCACCGTGCCCTGGCGGTCGACCACGAAGCCCGACCCGGTGGCGGTCCCCTGGCTTCCGTCGCCGAAGGGGGAGTCGCTCTCGCGCTGGACGCCCTGCGCCTCGATGAAGACGACGCCGCGGCCTTCCTCGCGATAGATGTCGGAGACCGTCCGCCCTTCGCCCTCGTCGCCCGAGTTGCCCTGGTCGATCGGCTGCTGGCGCACGACCTCGCGGGTCTTGCCGGTGTCGATCACCCCGGTCGCGATCAGCACGGCGCCGACCGCGAGCACGACGAGCCCGCCGAGAACGCCCGAAAGTATGGATCCAGCTCGAGTCACAGGGCTGAGAGTGTGCCGACCACCCCAAAAGCCCTCCTAAATGCGAGGGCCCCCGGGTGGGATCACCCATAGGGCGCGGAGGCGCGCTCTCAACCCCCGCCCGCCCAAGTCGCGCCGCAGGGCACGCCGGGCGGCCGCGTCGGGCAGCCGGCCTCCCCCGGGGCGAACCGGCTGGCACGGAGCCGTGCGACATAGCGCGCGGCCGCGGGCTTGGCCTGCGCGCGCAGCCCCCGCTCGACGGTGGACAGCGTCGCGCCCGGCCCAGGCGGCAGGCCGAACCGGAGCAGGGCGCGCTCGAGCTCACGCACGCGCGCCTCGGCCGCGTCGCTTCGCTCGAGGCTCCGCGCCGCGCGCACCCGCCGGGCGGTGAGCAGCCCCCCGGCGGTGGCCGCCACGGCCACCAGGCCGATCAGGAGCGACATGAGGCCCGAGCCGCCGCCACCGCTCCCTGACGACGCGGCCTGCTCTCCGGGGCGGTCGGCGCGCGGGGCGCGGCCGTCCGCGCTGTTGGCCGAGCCGGCGTCACGCTCGCCCCCGCCGAGGTCGAAGCCCGCGACCTGTGACTGGGCGGGTGCGACCGGCGGCGTCGGGTCGAACGTGACCCAGCCGATGCCGGCGAAGTAGACCTCGACCCACGAGTGGGCGTCGAGGTCGCGGATCCTGTACTCGTTGCGCTTCTCGGGGTCGCGCACGCCCGGCGAGAAGCCGGACACGACCCGGGCGGGGATGCCGGACATGCGCAGCATCAGCGCCATCGCGCCGGAGAAGTGCTGGCAGTAGCCGATCTTGTCGCGGAACAGGAACGCCTCGAGCGGGAAGGGCCGGGCCGGCGGTCCCTCGTCGTAGCGCATGTTGCGCTCCAGGTAGCGCTCCACCGTCCGCACCGCGTCGAAGCTCGTCGGGACGTTCGCCGTGAGGCGGCGGGCCAGCCGATAGGTGCGCCGGTAGGGCGACCGCGACAGCTCGCGAGCGGCGCCGCTGGAGCCGTCGATGCCCGGCAGCCCTCGGGGCGGGACGAACACCGGGCGGGAGGCGCCCGGCCCGGGCGCCGCCGTCGCCGGCAGGGTCACGCCCGTGTAGCGGGCCGCGATCGAGAAGTAGCTCGAGCCCGGACCCTCGGCGTCGGGCTCGGCGGCGCGCATCTCGGCGGGCGCGCGGCTCGGGCACGTAGGCGCGGACGGTGTAGCTCTCGCCCTTCTCCAGCGGCTCGCCGAGCTTGGCCACGGTGCCGTCGGCGCTCGGGGTGACCGGATCGGCTCCGGTGACCGACATTGGCGTCCCCGTGGTCACCACGAAGTCGCTGCGCAACGCGCGGACGGTCACGCGCAGGGTCTGCTCCCAGCGGTCCGAGGTCAGCACCGGCAGCTCGCCCCCCGGCCGCCCGTCACCGCCGTCGGCCGAACGGACCCAGCGCCGGCCGTCGAAGCGGTCGAGCGTCTCGGCCTTCAGGTACGCGGGCTTGCGCGTGTCGACGTTCAGCAGCGTCTTGCCGTCGCGGGGCCAATTCATCGGCCCGTACGAGTGGTTCCAGTCGAAGGCCACGTCGGCCTCGCCGCCGAACCAGTTCCAGGACCGGTAGTCCCACCAGGGCGAGTCGGCGTCGAGACCCGCGGACAGCGGCAGCGACAGGAAGCCCACCGCGAGGACGGTGGCCGTCCCCACCGCGGCCTCGCGCGGGGCCAGCCGCGGCAGCCACAGCCAGGCCGCCACCAGGAACAGGAGGACGATGCCGCGCAGCAGCGGGCGGCCCATGTCGTGCTCGGTTGCCGCGGTGCCGTACATCACCAGCAGCGACACGAGCGCGAGCCCGCGCAGCAGGCCGGCGCGCCGGCGGGCGGGCCAGAAGGCCAGCACCGCGGCGATGCCGCCCAGCAGCGGCGCCCCGAGCAGCACCGCGAGCCGCACGGCTCCGTCGCCGCCCGAGTAGGGCCAGGTGACGGTGTGGATGGCCGACAGGCCACGGTCGAGCTGGTCGCCCAGTTCGTCCCAGTTGCCCGGCCAGAACAGGCGCAGGGCGAGGCCGGTGATCACCATCCCGCCCACCACCGTCGCCACCGCCACGCCGGCGCAGGCCAGCGTGCGGAGCCGCCCGTCCATGGGCGTGCGGCCCAGCCACGCGAGCGCGAGTCCGCCTGCGGTCAGGTAGACGACCAGGACGGCGACACGCAACGCCGGCGGGTCGGCGACGAAGGCGGCCCAGTGCCCGGCCGCGAACGCCAGCAGCGCGGCGAAGGCGGCCACGCGCACCGCCAGCGCGCCCGGCCGCTGCTCGGGCTCGGCGGGCGGCGTCGCGCCGGGCTCCGCCGGCCGGGCGGCGGCGGGCGGTGGCGCGGTGGCGGCGCTCATGCGGCGCTCCTCTGTGCCGTGCCGCCGGACCGCGACGAGCGCCCGACCGGCTGACCGGAGCAGCCGGCGACGGTGAACAGCACGCTGAGCGAGCGCAGCGGGTGAGGGCTCACGAGCACCCGGCCGCCCGCCGGGGCGCGCAGCAGGGCAGAGGGCGAGCGCGACAGGTCGGCGCCGGTGACCCAGAAGATGGCCCCGCTGCGCGGGGCGGTGCCCAGGGCGGGCGCGCCGGCGCTGGGCTCCACCACCGCCAGCCGCGCGTGCACGCCCGGCCAGGCGACCATGTCGGAGGCAACCTGCGTGACGCGGCGGTCCCCGGGCAGGAGCACTCCCACGCCCCTGAAGCGGGCGAGATGGAGGCACAGCGAGGCGGCGGCGCGGACAGCGGCATCGAGCGACTCCTCGCTCGCCGGCCGCCGCACGTCGAGCACCACCAGCGGCGAGGACTCCGACTCCGCCACCAGCCGCCGCTCCAGCATCTCGCCGGTGCGGGCCAGCGCGGGCCAGTGGATGCGCGAGGCCGAGGCCCCGGGTCGGTAGGGGCGCAGGCCGTCCAGGTCGAGCTCGGCCTCGGCGCCAGGCAGGCGTCCGGCGGCAGGGCGCCCACCGTGACCCGCCAGCAGGCCGACTCCGGCCCGTCCCCCGCCGCCGTGGGCGGTCACCGGCTCGATGGCGGGCAGCACCAGCACCTCCTCGCCCCCGGGTCCCGGCACGCGGCGCTCGCAGAGGCGCAGCGGGTCGCGGATCACCAGCTCGGGCGCCTTCAGGGCCCGCCGCCCGCGGCGCGCGAAGCGGACGTTGATCCGGACGGCCTGCGACCGGCGGCCGCCGATCGGCACCGGCCAGCCCAGCAGGGGCTCCAGCAGCTCGCCGCCGGGCGCCGGCAGCAGGCCGGTGCGCACCCTCAGCCGCAGCGGCCAGGGCTGCTCCTCGATCACGCTCGTCGGCCCCGGCGCCCGCTCCACGGCCGCGGTGCGAGCGGCCAGGCGGACCCAGGCCACCGCGCCGGCCGACAACAGCAGCAGCGCGACGCCGGGCGGATAGAGGGAGGCGGAGTCGAAGACCGCGCCGGACAGGAGCAATGCGGCGCCGAGCGCCGCGGCGGCCCCGGCCCGGGGCATGGCCCCGGAGCGCACGCCGGGCGCTGGCCGGCCGCCTGTCCTACCGGAGGGAGGGAGCACCGCGTGCTCGACCCCCTTCTTCACAAGGCGGGCACCTTCTCGAGCGCGTCGCGCACCACGGTCTCGCGCTCGTCGCCGGCCGCGTCGGGGGCGAGCAGCAGCCGATGGGTCAGCACCGCGGGCGCCAGCTCCTGCACGTCGTCGGGCAGCGCGTGGTTGCGGCCGCGGAGTGCGGCGAGGGCCTTCGCGGCCCGGAAGAGCATCAGCCCCGCACGCGGGGAGGCGCCCAGCTCCACGCGGGGGTCGGCGCGGGTCTCCTCCAGCACCGCCACCACGTAGCGGCGGAGCGTCTCGCTGCCGTGCACGGCCACCGCGGCGGCCTGGGCGGCCAGCACTTCGCCGACGTCGGCGACCGCCTCGAGGTCCTCGACCCGGTCGCTGGCCGCGTGCTCGGCCAGCATCTCGGTCTCGTCGTCGGCCGACGGATAGCCGAGCGAGACGCGGACGGTGAAGCGGTCGAGCTGGGCCTCGGGCAGCGGGTAGGTGCCCTCGTACTCGATCGGGTTCTGGGTAGCGAGCACGATGAACGGCCGCGCGAGCTGGTGGGTGTGCTTGTCCACGCTGACGTGCAGCTCCTGCATGCACTCGAGCAGGCCCGACTGGGTCTTCGGCGAGGCGCGGTTGATCTCGTCGACCAGCACGACGTTGGCGAACACGGGGCCGGGGCGGAACTCGAAGCGGTTCTCGCGCTGGTTGAAGACGTTGGTCCCCATGATGTCGGCAGGGAGCAGGTCGGCCGTGCACTGGACGCGCGCGTACTCGGCCTCGATGGACGCGGCCAGGGCGCGCGCGAGGGCTGTCTTGCCCACGCCCGGGTAATCCTCGATCAGCACGTGGCCCTCGGACAGGAGGCTCACGAGCACGTCGCGGACCACCTGCTCGGGCACCTTCACCGCCCTCCCGACGTTGGCGGCCAGCCGCGCTCCGAGCTCGGCGACTGCGGGAGGATCGAGCTCGGGCAGCGTCGCCATCGCCCCGATGGTAAGGGAGCCCCGGCGGCTGCCCAAATCGCCTCTAGGCCGTGGCCTGCTCCTCGTCGCCGGCGAGCTCGCGGGTGGCCGCCTCGGGGTCGTCCGCGCGCATCAGGGTCTCCCCCACCAGCACCGCGTCCACCCCGACCTGCTCGAGCTCCTCGATCTGCTCGCGGGTGGTGATGCCGGACTCCGACACCACGGTCTTGCCGGCGGGCACGTCGGTCAGCAGGTCGAACGTCCGCCGCACGTCGACGCTGAAATCCGCCAGGTCGCGGTTGTTGATCCCGATCACGTCGGCGTCCAGATCCAGCGCCACATCCAGCTCCTCGTCGCGATGGATCTCCACCAGCACGTCGAGGTCGAGGTCGCGCGCCAGGTCCATCAGGCTCCCCAGCTCCCGGGTCGGGGCCGAGCCGACCACCACCAGCACGGCATCGCCCCCGGCCGCCTTGGCCTCGAACAGCTGGTAGGGGTCGACGGTGAAGTCCTTGCGAAGGATCGGCAGGTCGCTGGCCGCGCGGGCCTCCCGCAGGTCGTCGAGCGAGCCGGCGAAGTTCTCCTCCTCGGTGAGCACCGACAGCGCAGCGGCGCCGCCGCGCTCGTAGGCCTGCACCACCTCGGCCAGGGTGGCGTCGTCCCGAATCGGCCCCGCCGACGGCGAGCGGCGCTTGTACTCGGCGATCACCGAGGTGCCCGGTCGCGACAGCGCCTCGGCGAACGGGCGCCCGCCCTCACGGGCGGCGGCCAGGCGCTCCAGCTCGTCGAGCGGCACCTCCTTCTTGCGGCGCTCGACCGAGCGCCGCGTGGCGGCGACCAGCTCCTCCAGGCGAACGCTCACCGGTTCGTCCGTTCCACGAACCGCTCCAGCACATCCGCGGCGGAGCCGTCGTCGATCGCCTGCTCTGCCCGGCGGGCGCCCGTGTCGAGATCGGGCGCCTCCCCGGCCGCGTAGATCGCCGCTCCCGCGTTCATCACGGTGAGTGACCGCTCGGTTCCCTGCACACCGCGGAGCACAGAGCGCAGGACATCCGCGTTCTCGTCCGGGGTGCCCGCGCCCACCGCGCCGTCGGCGGCGCGCTCGAGGCCCACGCTCTCCGGGGTGACCGAGTAGCTGCGCAGCGAGCCGGCGTCGACCTCGACGACGTGGGTGTCCCCCGACGCGCTGAACTCGTCGAAGCCATCCGCGCTGGAGACCACCAGCGCCCGTTCGGTGCCGAGCTCGCCCAGAGCACCCGCGACCGTCTCCAGGAACCGCGGCTCGGACACCCCGATCACCTGCCGCCGTGCGCCGGCGGGATTGGTGAGCGGGCCCAGCAGGTTGAAGGCGGTGCGCACCGCCAGCCCCTTGCGCACCGGCGCCACGTGCTTCATCGCCCCGTGGTGGGCGGGGGCGAACATGAACCCGAAGCCGATCTCCTCGACGCACGCGGCCACCTCCTCCGGTCCCGGGTCGATGCGCGCGCCGAGCGCCTCCAGCACGTCGGCCGACCCGCACTGGCTGGTGTTCGAGCGCCCGCCATGCTTGGCCACCCGGCAGCCCGCGCCGGCCGCGACGAACGCGGCGGTGGTCGAGACGTTGAAGGTCGAGCGCCCCCCGCCGGTGCCCGCGGTGTCGACGATGTCGCCGTTCACGCGCACCGGCACCGCCAGCTCGCGCATGGTCCGAGCCAGGCCGGCGACCTCGGCCACCGTCTCGCCCTTGGCCCGGAGGGCGATGAGGAAGCCCGCCGTCTGCACCTCGGACGCGCGGCCCTCCATGATCTCGCGCAGGACCGCCGCGGCCTCGTCGGCGCTCAGGTCCTGGCCGTCGGCCACCTTGTCGATGGCCTCGGTCAGCACTCCGTCAGCCATCCAGGAAGTTCCTCAGCAGTCGCTTGCCATCACCGGTGAGCACCGACTCGGGATGGAACTGCACGCCCTCCGCCGGCAGCTCGGCGTGGCGCAGGCCCATGATCACGTCGCCCGCGCGCGCGGAGACATGCAGGACGTCGGGTAAGGCGGAGTCCACGATCAGCGAGTGATAGCGACCGGCCTCGAACGGCGAGTCCAGCCCGCGGTAGACGGTGCGCCCGTCGTGCTCCACCGAGGCCGTCTTGCCGTGCACGGGCCGGCCGCGCACCACCTTGCCGCCGAAGGCCGCCGCCAGCGCCTGGTGGCCGAGGCATACGCCGAGCACCGGCGTGCCGTCACCGGCGAAGCGGCGGATGGCGTCGACCGAGGTTCCGGCCTGCGCGGGCGTGCAGGGCCCGGGCGAGACCACCACGCGCTCCGGGGCGCGGGCGGCCAGCTCGTCCACCGACTCGACGTCGTTGCGCACCACCACGGGCTCGGCCCCCAGCTCGCCGAGGTACTGGACCAGGTTGAAGGTGAACGAGTCGTAGTTGTCCAGCACGAGGACCTTCACGCCCATTCCTCCTGCTCGGCCGCCAGGGCCACCGCGTCCATCACCGCGCGGGCCTTGGCCTCGCTCTCGCGCACCTCGTAGTCGGCGTCGGAGTCGGCCACGATCCCGCCACCCGCCTGCAGGTGGATGCGCCCGTCCTTGACCAGCGCCGAGCGGATGTAGATGCAGGTGTCCAGGTCGCCGGTGTGGGACAGGTAGCCGATGGCACCGCCGTAGGGCCCGCGGGAGACCGGCTCCAGCTCGTCGATGATCTGCATCGCTCGGATCTTCGGAGCGCCCGACAGCGTGCCGGCCGGCAGCGAGGCGCGCAGGGCATCCATCGCGCTCACGTCCTCGCGCAGGGTGCCGGACACCGAGGAGACGATGTGCATCACGTGGGAGTAGGTCTCCACCACCATCAGCTCGTCGACGGTCACCGTGCCGTACTCGCACACCCGGCCCAGGTCGTTTCGGCCCAGGTCCACGAGCATCACGTGCTCGGCGCGCTCCTTCTCGTCGGCCAGCAGCTCGCGGCCGCGCTCCAGGTCCTCCTCGGCGGTGGCTGCCCGGGGCCGGGTGCCGGCGATCGGCCGCTGGGCCACCTCGCGGCCTTCCACCTTCACCAGCGACTCGGGCGAGGCGCCCGCGATCTCGAAATCCTCGAAGTCCAGGAAGTACATGTACGGGCTCGGGTTGATGGCGCGCAGCCCGCGGTAGATGGAGAAGGCCTCGACCGGCGAGTCGGCGCTCCAGCGTTGGCTGGGAACCACCTGGTAGATGTCGCCGGCTCGGATGTACTCCTTCGCGCGCTCGACCGCCTCCGCATAGCCCTCCGCACCCAGGTTCGACCGCCACTCGGGAGCCTCGGCGCGGGCCGCCCGCACCCGCGGCACGGGGCCGGCCAGGCGCTCGCGCACCTCGGCAACCGCCTCGGCGGCGCGCGCGTAGCCCTCGTCCAGGTCGTCGGCGGCCACATTCGCGATCACCGTCACCTCGTGACGCAGGTGGTCGAAGGCCACCAGCAGGTCGGCGATCATCACCGCCAGCTCGGGGACCTCGAGCTCGTCGGGGTTCGCCTCCCCGACGCTGGGCTCGAAGCCGCGAACGAGGTCGTAGCCGAACATGCCCACCGCGCCGCCGGCCAGCGGGGGCAGGCCCGCGACCGGGGCGAGCTTCAGCCGGCCGAGCTCCTCCTCCACCGCTTCGTAGGGATCGCCGCCGTCGCCCCGCCGCCAGCGGACCACCGAGCGCGGCCGGAAGCCGAGGAACGACCACCGCCCGAAGCGCTGGCCCTGCTCGGCGGACTCCAGCAGGAACGAGGGGCCGTCGCCGCGCAGCTTCAGGTATGCGGACACCGGCGTCTCGCAGTCGGCGATGAAGGTGTGGCGCAGCGGGATCAGGTCCCCGGCCAGCTCGCGCGCCTCGGCGAGCGTCGGCGTCAGCGTCAGATCCCGGCGACCGGCGGTGCTCCCTCCCTCCGGTAGGACAGGCGGCCGGCCGGCGCCCGGCCTGCGCTCCGGCGGTGGATCAGCGACGACGCTCATTGAGCACTCTCAGCGCGTCCTCCAGGGCCAGGTCACGCGAGGCCAGCAGCACGGACAGGTGGTAGAGCACGTCGGCGGCCTCTTCGGCCACCCGCTCGTCGGACTCCCCGGCCGCCGCGCGCGAGACCTCCTCGGCCTCCTCGCCCACCTTCTCCCCGACGTGCAGCGGGTCGGCCAGCAGCCGGGCGGTGTAGCTCTCCTCGGCCGCGGCGGCGCGCCGCTCGTCTATCACCCGCTCCAGCGCGGGCAGCGCCTCGTGCGCGGCGGGCTCCATGTCGCCGCGGTAGAAGCACGTGCGCTCGCCGGTGTGGCACGCCGGGCCCGCCGGCTCGACCAGCGCCAGCAGCGCGTCCTCGTCGCAGTCGTAGCGCAGGCCCCTCAGCCGCTGCACGTTGCCGGAGGTCTCCCCCTTGTGCCACAGCTCGCCGCGCGAGCGGCTCCAGAAGTGCATCTCGCCGCTCTCGCGCGTGCGCGCAAGCGCGTCCTCGTTCATGTAGGCGAGGGTGAGCACCTCTCCGGTGCGCCAGTCCTGCACCACGCAGGGCACGAGCCCCTGGTCATCGAAGGCGATCTCCACGCCGGCGAGTCTCGCAGCGTCGGGCTTGTCGCTCACTCGATCCCCAGCCGGTCGAGCAGACCCTCGTCGCGCCGCCAGCCCCGGCGCACGCGCACGCTCAGGTCAAGGTGCACGCGGCGGCCCAGCATGGCCTCGATCTCCTCCCGCGCCGCCGTGCCCACGGCCCGCACCATCGAGCCGCCCTTGCCGATCAGGATCGCCTTCTGGGACTCGGACTCGGTCCAGACGCGCGCCTCGATGACGAGCAGGCCGTCCTCGCGCTCGGTCATCTCGTCGACCTCCACCTCGACGGCGTGCGGCACCTCCTCGCGCGTGCGGCGCAGCACCTGCTCGCGCACGAGCTCGGCCAGCCGCACCCGCTCGGGCAGGTCGCTGCGGTCCTCGGGCGGGTAGAGGAAGGGGCTCTCCGGCATCAGCGTCGCCAGGTGCTCTGCCATGGCGGGCACCCCCTCGCCGGTCTTGGCGCTCACGGGGAAGATCTCGCCGTTCAGGCCCAGCGCCGCCGCGGACTCGAGCGCCTGGATCGTCCGCGGGCGGTCCAGGCGGTCGACCTTGTTCACGGCGATCACCGGCTCCACGCCGGCCTTGGCGATCGCGCGGGCGATGTAGCTGTCGCCCGGCCCGCTGGACTGCTCGCCGTTGAGCACGAACAGGGCGGCGTCCGCGTCCGCCAGCGCGCGCTCGACCTGGCGCTGCATGCGCTCGGTCAGCACGTCACGGGGGCGCTGGACGCCCGGGAGGTCCACCAGCACCAGCTGCCAGTCCGGGCGCGGTGGCCACGCCGCGGATCTGGCGGCGGGTGGTCTGCGGCTTGTCGGAGACGATCGCCACCTTGCCGCCCACCATGGCGTTCACCAGCGTCGACTTGCCGGCGTTGGGCCGGCCGGCGAGCGCCACGAAGCCGGCACGTGTGCTCACAGCGCGGCCATCACCTTCGCCTGGAGCTCGAGCATCTCCCCGGCGTCGGTCTCGTGGTCCATCCCGCACAGGTGCAGCACCCCGTGCACGGTTGCCTCGGTCAGGTCCTCGGTGTGCTCGGGGCAGATGACCACGTCGCCCAGCTCGGGCGGCCCATGGTCGATCGGGAACGACAGCACGTCGGTGGGCGCGTCGCGGCCGCGGTGCTCGCGGTTGAGCTCGCGGATGCGCTCGGCGTCCACCAGCGCGACGGCCAGGTGGCCGTCGCCGACGCCCGGCCGCATCCAGCGCCGCCAGCGCGGGCGCGCGCAGGCTCTCGGGCGCGTCTATGAGCTCGAGCTCGATCAGCGCGCGCTGGCGCAGCCCGGGAGCCTGGCTCTGCGAGTAGGCGTCGTAGGCCGCGACGATTCGCTGCACCAGCTTGTGGCGCACCACGTCCTCGCCGCCGAAGCGCACGAACTCGATGCCCTCGACGGTCTCGAGGATGTCGCCGATCACGACCAGCCCCGAACGCTGGTCGCGGGGCAGGTCCATCTGGGTCACGTCGCCGGTCACGACCATCTTTGAGTTGAAGCCCAGCCGGGTGAGGAACATCTTCATCTGCTCGGGGCTGGTGTTCTGTGCCTCGTCGAGGATCACGAAGGCGTCGTTGAGGCTGCGGCCGCGCATGAAGGCAAGCGGTGCCACCTCGATCACACCGCGCTCCAGGTGCTGGTTCACCCGCTCGGGCTCGAGCATCGCGTACAGCGCGTCGAACAGCGGGCGCAGGTAGGGATCGACCTTCTGCATCAGGTCGCCGGGCAGGAAGCCCAGCCGCTCGCCGGCCTCTACCGCCGGCCGGGTCAGCACGATCCGGTTGACCTCGCGCCGCGACAGCGCGGCGACGGCCATGGCCACGGCCAGGAACGACTTGCCGGTCCCCGCGGGGCCGATGCCGACGGTGACCGTGTTGTCGCGGATCGCGTCCACGTAGCGCTTCTGGTTGACGGTCTTGGGCGCCACCCGCAGCGAGCGGTGGCGCCACACCACGTCCTCCAGGATCGCGACCGGGGCTCTCGTGGCGGTCCAGCGCCCCGGCCACGGCCTCGATCGTGCCGGGAGCGATCTCGTGCCCCTGGCGCACCAGGTCGGAGATCTCGCGCACCACCTCGGCGCCGGCCTCGACCTGGGGCCTCCTCGCCGTCGAGCGTCAGCACGTTGCCGCGCAGGAACACCTCGCACTCCAGGTGGTCCTCCAGCGTCTTCATGACCACGTCCCCGGGCCCGGCCAGCTCGGTGGCCACCTCGTCGGGGAGCTCCAGCTGCGTGCGCGGCACTACGCCTGCAACCGCTCCTTCACCGCGGCGCTCACGCGCTTGCCGTCGGCGCGACCCGCGACCTTGGGCATCACGGCCCCCATCACCTGGCCCATGTCGGCCGGCGACGACGCGCCGGTCTGCGCGACCGCGTCGTCGACGAGCACGCCCAGCTCGTCGTCGCCGAGCTGGGCGGGCAGGTAGGGATCGATCAGCTCGACCTCGCGCCGCTCTCCCTGCGCCAGGTCGTCGCGGCCGGCCTTCTCGTAGGCCTCGGCGGCTTCCACGCGCCGCTTGCGCTCGCGCTGGAGCACGGCGATCTCGTCGGAGGCGCCCTCCTTCTCGGCCTTCTGCAACTCCGACACGATCAGCCGCAAAGCGCCCGCGCGCTCACGGTCACCGGCCTTCAGAGCGGCGGCTGCGTCATCCTGCACCTGTTGAAGCACGGCCACGAACAGAGTGTAGGTGCACCGATCAGGGTCGCCACCTTCGACTGCTACGGCACCCTGGTCGACTGGGAGGGCGGTGCCGCCGCGTTCCTCTACGACCTCGCGCGCCGCTGCGGCGAGACCGATCCCGAGCCCGGGAAGGTGCTCCGTGAGCGGTGGGAGGCGCTGCAGTTCGAGCGGCTGAAGCCCTACCGCCCCTACCGGGAGGTGCTCAGCGACAGCCTCTCGGAGTGGGCGGGCCAGCACGGCCACCGCTGGAACGAGCACCACGGCCACGAGCTGTGCGACAGCATGCGCTCCTGGCAGCCGTTCCCCGACACGATCCCCGCCCTTCGCAAGGCCCAGGAGGCCGGGATCAAGCTGGTGATCATCTCCAACACCGACCGCGCGATCATGAGCCACACGCTGCGCCAGCTCGACGGGATCGAGTTCGACGAGGTGGTGGTCGCCGAGGACGTGCGGGAGTACAAGCCGGGCCCCGGCCCCTTTCGCCGCGCGCTCGAGTTGATGAAGGTCCCGCCCAGCCAGGTGCTGCACGTGGCCTTCGGCTTCAAGTACGACATCGGCCCGGCGCAGCGGCTCGGCATGCAGACCGCCTGGGTGAACCGCCACGTCGAGCCGGCGCCCGGGGAGGAGCGCCCCGACTACGAGTGGCGCGACCTGTGGGGCCTCGCCGACCTCGCCGAGCGGCAGGCCGCCGCCTCATCGGGCTGACGGGGACACAGTGAGCGACGGGGGGCTGATCCTCGCCGCCGGCATCCTGCTGGCCGCCGGCATCGGCGCGGCGCTCGCCGCCGGGCGGCTGCGCGTGCCCGGCCTGGTGCTGTTCCTCGGCCTCGGCATGCTGCTGGGCTCCGACGGGCTCGGCCTGATCGACTTCGGCGGCTCCGAGCGCGACGTCGAGATGGCCCGGACGATCGGAATCATCGCCCTCGCGCTGATCCTGTTCGAGGGCGGCCTGGTGGCGGGCTGGGACGACATCCGCAGCGTGGTGGCGCCGAGCCTGTCGCTGGCGACGCTCGGGACGATCGTCTCGGCGGTGCTGACCGGCGTCGCCGCGCACCTGCTGCTCGACCTGAGCTGGCTGGAGGGCTTCCTGCTGGGCTCGATCGTGGCCGGGACCGACAGCGCGGCGATCTTCTCGGTGCTCAGGGGGTCGACGCTCAAGCGCAAGCTGGCGCGCACGCTGGAGGCGGAGTCGGGCCTCAACGACCCCGTCGCGGTCATCCTGGTGCTCGGCTTCATCGAGTGGATCCAGGATCCCGACTTCGGCCTGGTCGACCTGGTGGCGCTCGGGCTGATCGAGCTGCCGATCGGCGCCGTGGTGGGCGCCGGCGTGGGCGTGGCCGCGGTCGCCGCCTTCCGGCGTGTCTCCTTCGCGACCTCGGGGCTCTACCCCGTCGCTTCGATCGCCACCGCCGGCATCGCCTTCGGCCTGGCCGACGTGCTCCACGGCTCGGGCTTCCTGGCCGTCTACCTCGCGGGGCTGGCGCTGGGCAGCGCACCCATCCCCGGCAAGCGGACGGTCGAGGACTTCCACGCGGGCGTCGCCTGGGTGGCCCAGATCGCGCTGTTCCTGACCCTCGGCCTACTCGTCTTCCCCAGCGAGCTGGGCGAAGTGGCCGTCGACGGGCTGATCCTGACCGTCGTGCTCCTGTTCGTCGCGCGGCCGGTGGCTGCGTGGGTGGGCACCCGGATAGGGCGCTACCCGGTTCGCGACGTGGCCCTGATCAGCTGGGCGGGCCTGCGCGGCGCCCTGCCGGTGGTGTTCGCGACCTTCCCGGTGATCGAGGGGATCCCCGAGCGCCGACCGGTTCTTCAACCTCGTCTTCTTCGTGGTGCTCATCTCCGCGCTGCTGCAGGGCGCGACGTTCGAGCCGCTGGCCCGCCTGCTGGGGGTGACCAGCGACGAGCCCGCCCTCTCGCGGCCGCTCGTGGAGGTGGGCACGATCCAGCAGCTCGGGGCCGAGGTCCTCGAGTTCCCCGTGGGCGAGCACGACGCCATCGTCGGCCGGGTGGTCAACCAGCTCGGCCTGCCGCGCGATGCGCTGGTCAACGTGCTGGTGCGCGAGGAGGAGGCGCTGCTGCCCCGCGGCTCGACCCAGATCGAGGCGGGCGACCGCCTGCACATCCTCGTGCGCCAGAGGGCGCGCGCGGAGGTGGAGGGCCTGTTCGAGCGCTGGCGCGAAGGGCCGATCGAGGAGCCGGCGCCGGTGGTCGCCGCGCTGCGCGGCCACCGCGCGGTGTTCAGCGTGCTGCCCTGGCCCGAGGAGGCGGGCGACCCGGGCGCGCCCGAGAAGGTCGAAGGGGCGACGGTGGGGCGCAAGCTGCGCACGCGCCGCGGCGCCCCCGGCTCGCTGGTGCAGCTCGAGGACGGGCGCTACGCGGTCACCGGTGACGGCATCGTCGCCGTCGGCGGCCCCCGGCAGGTGTTCCGCTACTGCCGCGAGCGGATCGGGAGTGCCGAGGACCCGGAGTCCCGCGCCTGGTGGCAGGAGGTCGCCGGGCGTGCTCTCCCACCGCGCGGTCTAGCGGCTCAGCGCCAGGGCGGCCCAGCCCCGCTCCACGCGCTGCCCGGCCACGCGCAGCGGCGCGAAGGCATCCGCCACCTCGTCCGCCTCCTCGGTCAGGAGCCCGGAGACGATCAGGTCGCGCGGCGGCCGGTCGATCCGGCGCGCCACCTCCAGCAGCAGCGGCCGGGTCAGGTTGGCCGCGATCACCTCGGCGGTGGGCGGCGGCTCGCGGCGCAGGTCCCGCCGCTCGACCTGGTCGAGGGCAACGTCGTTGACCGCGGCGTTCTCGCGCGTCGCCTCCACCGCCGCTCGCTCGTAGTCGACCGCGGTCACGGGCCCAAAGCCGAGCTTGGCGGCGGCGATCGCCAGGACGCCGGAGCCGCAGCCCAGGTCGGCGAACGAGCCGTGGGGCTCGAGCTCGAGCAGGAGCTCCAGCGAGAGCCGCGTCGTGGGGTGGGCGCCGGTGCCGAACGCCTGCCCGGGGTCGACGCACAGGTCGATCACGCCGTCCTCGCCGGCCGGCAGAGCCCAGGGCGGGCGCACCCACAGCCGCTCCCCCACCAGCACCGGCTCGTGGAACTTCTGCCAGCGCTCGGCCCAGTCGTCCGCCACCTGCGCGCCGCTCACCGTGACCCGCACCCCGCCCACGTCGGCCTCGCCCTCGGCCAGGGCGGGCAGCTCGCCCGGCGCGCCGTATACGGCGTACTCCACCTCGTCACCGAGGTCCACCTGCTCGACGCCCCCGGGAGCCAGCTCCAACAGCGCCGCCAGCACTTCCTCGCCCGCCACGGCGGGCGCCCGTACCGCGAGACGGATCAGCGCAACGCCCGGCGCACGCGCGAGAACAGCGACTCGTCCTCGGGCGGGCGCAGGTTCTCCTCGCTCAGGCTGCCGCGCAGCTCCTGCAGCAGCTCCTGCTGGCGCCGGTCGAGGTTGCGCGGGATCACCACGTTGAGCACCACCTGCTGGTCGCCCTTGCGCCCGCGGCCCACCGCCGGCATGCCCCGGCCGCGCAGGGTCACGATGGTGCCAGGCTGGGTGCCGGGCTCCACCTCGAGCTCCTCGTCGCCGTCGAGCGTCGGCACCGTGACCGTCGCCCCGAGCGCCGCGGCGGGCGCCGGGACGTCGACCACGGTGATCAGGTCGTTGCCCTCGCGCAGGAAGCGCTCGTCGGCGGTCACGCGCACCAGCACGTACAGGTCGCCGGCCGGCCCGCCGCGCTCGCCGGCGTGGCCGCGGCCGCTGAGGCGGATGCGCTGCTCGTCCGCGATGCCGGCGGGGATGTCGACGCTCAGCGTGCGGCGCTGGGCCCTGCGCCCGCGGCCGCCGCACTCCGTGCACGGCGTCTGCGCCACTTTGCCGTCGCCGCCGCAGACGTCGCACGCCGTGGCGCGCACCAGCTGCCCGAAGGCGGTCTGGGACACCGCGCGCAGCTGGCCGCTGCCACCGCAGCGCCCACAGGTCTCGATCGGCGTGCCGGGCTCGGCGCCGTTGCCGTGGCAGCGCTCGCAGGCGCCCACCAGCTCGTAGGACACCTCCACCTCGGTGCCCTGCGCGGCCTCCTCCAGCGAGATCTCGACCTCCACGGCCGTGTCGCCGCCCTGCACGCGCCCCCCGCCGGTGCCTCCGAAGGGATCGCCGCCGAAGAAGGCGTCGAAGATGTCGGCGAAGGAGCCGAAGCCGTGGGCCTGCGAGGAGAAGCCCTGTGACTGCAGCCCGTCGTGGCCGTAACGGTCGTAGATCCGCCGCCGCTCGGGGTCGGAGAGGATCTCGTAGGCCTCAGCGGCCTCCTTGAAGTGCTCCTCGGCGTGCGGGTCGTCGGTGTTGACATCGGGGTGCAGCGTGCGCGCCAGGCCGCGGAAGGTCTTCTTGATCTCGCGCTCGTCGGCGTCTCGGGCGACGCCGAGCACCTCGTACGGATCGCGCTTCACTCGTCGTACACCTGGCCCACGAAGCGGGAGAGCTCGGAGGCGGCGTGTCGCACGGCCCCGATCGCCGACCCGTAGTCCATCCGCGTCGGGCCGATGACGCTGACGGCGCCCAGGTTGCGGCGGGCGATGCCGTAGTTGGCCACCACCATCGACAGCGACTGCAGCTCGGGCGTGGAGTTCTCCCTCCCGATGCGCAGGTAGACGCTGGGCTCGGTGAGCGAGGCGCGCAGCACCGACAGCAGCGCCACGCGGTGCTCGAGCACACCGAGCAGGTCGGCGAGCTGCGACAGCTCCTGGAACCGGTGCTCGGCCAGCAGCCGCGCGGTCCCGTCCACGAACAGCGTGTCCTGCGCGGAGTCCTCGAGCTCGGTGAAGGCCGGCGCCAGCGTGGCAAGGAACTCGCGCTCGGACCCGCCCAGCTCGGGGTCGGTCAGCCCCGCGTGCATACGCCAGCCGCCCACCTCGACGCCGCCCAGCGCCTCGTTGAGGTAGCTCACCGCCCAGTCCACCAGGCCGGGGTCGACCGGCGCGTCGTAGGACACGACGCGCTTGGTCACCCCTCCGGTCGAGGTGATGACCACGACCATGGCCACCTGCGGCTGCAGCAGCAGCACCTCGACGCGCTTGACGGTGGCGGTCTCGATCGGCGGCGCGGAGACCAGCGCGAGCAGGTTGGTCACCTGCGACAGCTGCTCGGTCGTGGAGCGCATCGCCTCGTCGACCTCGCGGCGGGCGTTCCGCAGCTCGACCACGGGGCGAGGCGCCGGCAGGCCGTCCTCGATCAGGTCGTCCACGTAACGGCGGTAGCCGACGTCGGTGGGCACGCGGCCGGCCGAGGTGTAGGGGTGCGCGAGCAGCCCGGCCTCCTCGAGCCGCGCCAACTCGGAGCGGACGGTCGAGGGACCCCAGGGGATCTCCTGCAGGGCGGCGAGCGCCTTGGAGCCCACGGGCTGGTCGGAGTCCACGTGGACCTCGACCACCTTCCGCAGGATGAAGCTCTGGCGGGACGTTACCTCCACGCCCCTAGACACTAGGAGTACGGATCGAGCGGCGGATGCTCCCTACCTCCAGTAGGACCGGCGCCCGGCCAACGCCCGGCCTGCGCTCCGGCGCTAGAGGCGCAGCTCCGCTTCGGCGTTGCGGATGATCTTGTTCATCTCCTGCGTGGCTTCGGTGTCGACGATCACGGTGCCGTCGCCCTCCTCGCGGACCGTCCCGGTGACCTTGATCTCCGACTCGGGCACACCCATGCCGCGGAACTGCACCTTCAGGCGCCGCAGCGAGCGCGGGTCGCCGCCGGCCGCGGCCGCGTTGGCGCGGGCCACCTGGGCCATCGAGTAGAGGCCGTGGAGGATGTTGCGCGGCAGGCCGACCTGCTGCGCGAACTCGTTGTCGATGTGGATCGGGTTGAAGTCGCCCGACGCGCCCGCGTAGCGGTGCGGCAGGTACTTGTCCGGCGTGACCGACAGCTCGGGGATCTCCTCGCCCTGCTTCACCTCACACCCCCCTCACGATGTTGGTCCAGGTCGCGCGCACGACCTCGTCGCCGTCCTGGTTCTTGGACACCGACTCGAACACGTAGAAGCCCTTGCCGTCCTTCTCGGAGATGTCGATCACCTCGGCGGTGGTGGTGATGGTGTCCCCGGCGCAGACGGGCTCGCCCCAGGCGAACTCCTGGCCCCCGTGCACCATGGCCATGAGGTTCATGCCGACCTCGGGATCGGTGACCGCCGGGGCCATCGCGCCGGCGGAGTAGACGACCGCGAACATCGGCGGCGCCGGCACGTCGCGGAAGCCGGCCTTCTTGGCCTTGTCGCGCTCGAAGTAGACGGGGTTGTCCTCGCCCACGGCGCGGGCGTACTCGGCGATCTTCTCCTTGCCCACCTCGTACTCGAACGGCGGGAAGGACTTTCCCTTGGCGCTGTCGTCCACCGGCACGACGCGGCAGTCTATGGGGGGTGAAGGTCGGCCGCCGCGACGTCAGGATCTCCAGCCCGGACAAGGTGCTGTTCCCCGAGATCGGCCTCACCAAGGTCGGGCTGGCCGAGTACTACGCGGCTGCGGCGAAGCTGTCGATCCCCCACCTGCGCGACCGCCCGCTCAACCTCAACGTCTACCCGCAGGGCATCACCGGCAAGGGCTTCTTCCAGCAGCACGCTTCCGACCACTTCCCCGAGTGGGTGGACCGCGTCGAGGTACCCAAGCAGGGCGGGAGCGTCGTCCACGTGATGGCCAACCGGGCCGAGACGCTGGTGTACCTGGCGGGCCAGAACGCAGTGACGCTGCACCACTGGCCCAGCCGCGCCGACCGCCTGAGCCGGCCTGATCGCATGGTCTTCGACCTCGACCCGCCGGAGGGGACTTCGGCGCCGCGCGCGCCGCGGCGCTGGCGCTCGGCGAGCTGCTGCGCGACCTCGCCCTCGAGCCGTTCGCCATGACCACCGGCTCCAAGGGCATCCACGTGGTGGTGCCGCTGCAGCGCCGCCAGGAGCACCAGGCGGTGCGAGCGTTTGCCCGCGCCGTGGCCGAGAAGCTGATCGAGCGCGAGCCCGAGCTGGTGACGCTCGAGTGGTACAAGGACAAGCGTGGCGGCCGGATCCTCATCGACGTGCGCGCGACGCGCGGGATGAGCGTGGTCGCCCCCTATTCGGTGCGGGCGAAGCCCGAGGCCCCGGTGGCGGCGCCCCTGCCATGGGAGGAGCTGTCGGACTCGAAGCTCACGGCCCGCCGCTACACGGTCGCCAACGTGCTGGAGCGCGGGGGCGACCCGTGGGCCGACATCGCGGCGTCCGCCCGCTCGCTGGGCGAGCCCTCGAAGCTGCTGGAGCGCCTCTAGGCGCCTAAGCGACGTTGCGCAGCGCCTGCGTCTCGGCCAGCGAGGCCAGCTTGCGCAGGGCGCCGTCCTCGATCTGCCGCGTGCGCTCGCGGGTGAGGCCGAAGATCCGGCCGACCTCGTCCAGATTGCGGGGCTGCTCGCCTCCGAGGCCCCAGCGAAGCGCGATCACGCGCCGCTCGCGGTAGGAGAGGTTCTCCATCGCCTCCGCGAGGCGGTCGCGCGACAGACGGTCGGCGGCGACGTCGAACGGGGACGGCGTGTTCTGGTCGGGGATCAGCTCGCCGAGCGTGGCCGCGTCGCCGTCGTCGCCCACCGGCTTCTCCAGCGACACCGGGGCCTGCGCGGCCCGCATGATCAGGTCGGCCTCCTCGGGGTCGACTCCCGCCTCCGCCGCGATCTCCTCGATCGTCGGCTCGCGGTCGCCGCCCTCGGCCTGCAGCCGGCGCTGCACGCCGTCGAGCTTGTTCAGCACGTTGTTGATGTGGATCGGGATGCGCACCGTGCGCGACTTGTCGGCGATAGCGCGGGAGATGGCCTGGCGGATCCACCACGTGGCGTAGGTGGAGAACTTGAAGCCCTTGCGGTAGTCGAACTTCTCCACCGCCCGCACCAGGCCGATCGAGCCCTCCTGGATCAGCTCCATGAAGTCGAGCCCCTGGTTGCGGTAGCGCTTGGCGATCGAGACCACCAGCCGGAGGTTCGCCTGGACCATGTGGTCCTTCGCGACGAGGTCACCGCGCTCGACGCGCTTGGACAGAGCCACCTCGTCGGCCGCGGTCAGCAGCTTGGTCTTCGCTATGCCGTCCAGGAACAGCTGCAGCGAGTCGGTGGTCTGCTCGGTAGCCGGGGCCTCGGCGATAGAGGACACGGCGGCCAAGCTACGGCCGTGAGCTAAACGGTGGTTAAGACTTCCCCGCTCTTGCCATAAAGGCCGCCCTTGCTTACTTTGGCTCCGTGGAATCCATCGATCTTGAACTAGAGAGCAACGAAGCCTCCGACCTCGCGCCCTGCAGCTCGAAGGAGGTGCTCAAAGCCAACAGCTGGGACGTCGCGTACTTCATCTTCCTCGACGAGGGCCACCTCGACGAGGCGGTCGGCCTCCTCGGCCACAAGAAGGGCAAGAAGCTCACCGAGGGCTGGGAGCACCGGCATGTGCCGATCGACTGCGGCGACGACACGGGCAAGACCGACGACTCCGAGGCGTCGGCCACTCACGGCAAGTACACGTACGTGATCGCCTCCCATTACGGCAAGAAGCGCGGCCCGCTGCAGGTCGAGCGCCAGTGGATGGCCCGCTTCTGCCAGGACGACGTGGTCTCCGCCGGCGAGAACGGTGGCGTGCAGATGAAGGTGATGCGCGACAAGTTCCGCCTCCACCGCGCCATCAACGATGCGCTGGCCGCCAGCGACATCGAGCTGATCCGGCGCTCCAAGCAGATGCAGACGGCCTTCGTCAACGGCGCGCGCAAGATCGGCAACAAGAAGGGCAAGAAGTGGGCCAAGCGCCTGAAGAAGGGCGACTTCGCCTTCAACATCGAGGCAGCGGCCTTCCGGCCCAACGGGAACCTCCTGCTCGGGCTGCGCTTCCCGGTCACCGCCGAGGGCGCCCCCGTGTTCGTCGAGATGGAGGGCGTCCCCGACTGGTTCGAGGGCAAGAAGTTCCCGACGGTCGCCGGCGTGTGGCAGCTCGAGGGCCCCGGCTCGGCGGAGGAGCCCGTCGGCTTCCGGGCCATGACCTACCGCGGCCGCAACCAGTTCGACTGCATCCTCGGCAACCTCGACGCCGTCGACAAGAAGTCGATGCTGATCGACAACTACCCCGAGGGCGCCGGCGCGCTATCCCAGCACTGGCGGTTCACCATCAGCGACCGCTCGAAGAAAAAGGTCGCCAAGGCCAAGCACATCAAGACGCTCGGCGGCGGCGAGCAGCGCATCGAGGGCATCGCCGAGGGCCCCAACGGCCGCACGCTGTACGTGAGCGACGAGGACGGCCGCGTGGGGATGCGCTTCTTCAGGGTCTCCTAGACGAAGGGCCCGCTGGGCGGCGGCGTCAGTCGTCGCCCAGCTGCAGCACCGACAGGAAGGCCTCCTGAGGCACCTCGATGCGGCCCACCTGCTTCATGCGCTTCTTGCCCGCCTTCTGCTTCTCCAGCAGCTTGCGCTTGCGCGAGATGTCGCCGCCGTAGCACTTGGCGATCACGTCCTTGCGCATCGGCTTCACCGACTCGCGGGCGATGATCTTCGTGCCGATCGCGGCCTGGATCGCCACCTCGAACTGCTGGCGGGGGATCTGCTTCTGCAGCCGCTCGGTGAGCGCGCGGCCCGCGGGGTAGGCCTTGTCGCGGTGCACGACCATCGAGAGCGCGTCCACCTGGTCGCCGGCAAGCAGGATGTCCAGCCGCACCAGGTCCGAGGGACGGAGCCCGATGAGCTCGTAGTCCAGTGACGCGTAGCCCTTGGTGCGCGACTTCAGCTGGTCGTAGAAGTCGAGCACGATCTCGGCCAGCGGGAGGTCGTACTGGAGCTGGACCCGGCGCTCGGACAGGAAGGTCATGCCGGCGTGGACGCCCCGCCGGTCCTGGCACAGCTCCATCACCGCGCCGACGTGCTCCTTGGGGCACAGCAGGGTCGCGCGGATGTAGGGCTCGCGGATCTCGGCGATCTTGGTGCGGTCGGTGGGCATCTCGCTGGGCGAGTGGACCGAGATCGTCTCGCCGTCGGTCATCTCGACCTCGTACTCGACGTTGGGCGTGGTGGCGAGCAGCTCGAGGTCGTACTCGCGCTCCAGACGCTCGCGGACGATGTCCATGTGGAGCAGCCCAAGGAAGCCGCAGCGGAAGCCGAAGCCCAGCGCCTGGCTGGTCTCGGGCTCATAGGAGAGCGCGGCGTCGTTGAGCGCCAGCTTCTCCAGCGCGTCGCGCAGGTCGGAGAACTGGTCGGTGTCCACCGGGAACAGCCCGCAGAACACCATCGGCTTGACCTCCTGGTAGCCGGGCAGCGGCTCAGCGGCCGGCTCGCGCTCGGAGGTCAGCGTGTCGCCCACACGCAGGAGCGAGACGTCCTTGATGCCGGTGATCAGGTAGCCGACCTCGCCCGCCTTCAGCGAGTCGGTCGGCGTCATGCGCGGGCCGAAGAAGCCGATCTCGTCGACGTCGGCCTCGGTGCCCGTCTGCATCGCCCTGATGGCCTCGCCCTGGCGCAGCTCGCCGTCCACCACGCGGATGTAGGCGATCACGCCGCGGTACTGGTCGAATTCGGAGTCGAAGATCAGCGCCCGCGCCGGCGCGTCGGAATCCCCTTCGGGGGGCGGCACGTGCCCGACCACGGCCTCCAGCAGCTCGGACACGCCGTCGCCGGTCTTGGCCGAGAAGCGCAGCACGTCGTCGGCCTCCTGGCCGATCAGCTCGTGGATCTCGGAGGCCACCCGCGCGGGCTCCGCGCCGGGCAGGTCGATCTTGTTCAGCGCGGGGATGAGCTCCAGCCCGGCGTCGACCGCGAGGTAGGTGTTGGCCACCGTCTGGGCTTCAACCCCCTGGGAGGCGTCGACCACCAGCAGCGCGCCGTCGCAGGCCGCGAGCGAGCGGGAGACCTCGTAGGTGAAGTCGACGTGCCCCGGCGTGTCGATCAGGTGCAACCGGTACAGCTGACCGTCCCGGGCCGTGTACTCGACGCGCACGGCCTGCGCCTTGATCGTGATGCCGCGCTCTCGCTCGAGCTCCATCGAGTCCAGCAGCTGGGGCCGGTGGTCGCGCGCGTCGACCGCGCCCGTGACCTCCAGGATGCGGTCGGCCAGCGTCGATTTGCCGTGGTCGATGTGCGCGATGATCGAGAAGTTGCGCGTGTTGGGAGCCGGCGAGGCCATCCCGCCGAGGCTAACGCCGGAGCGCAGGCCGGGCGTTGGCCGGCCGCCTGTCCTACCGGAGGTAGGGAGTAGCCGCCGTACGCCCGTTACGTGCGGCGCAGGAGCAGCCGGATCTGCCTCGCCTCCGGGATGCGCATCGCCCACACCGCCGCCGCGTAGGCCCCGAGGCCGGCCGCCAGCCCCACCCCGACCGAGGCGATCTGCGCCGGGAGCGAGCGCCCGAGCGCCTCGTCCAGCCCGTACCAGGCCAGGTACGCCAGCGCGGCCAGCGGCACCGACGCGAGCAGCATCAGAGCAGCGCCCCCGATGGTCCTCGCGCCCTCGACCCCCCCGAGGTCGCCGCGCAGGACCACGCCCTGGGCCACGCACATCACCACCGTGCCCGCGACCGTGCCGAGGACTATCCCCGTGATCCCCAGCGGCGCGTACAGCGCCGCCGAGACCGCAGCGTTGACCACCAGGTTGGCGGCGCTCAGCGCGGTGGTCAGCCAGGGCCGCTGGAGGCTGAAGAACGTGCGCGAGAACAGCAGGCTCACACCCTGGAAGGGCAGCGAGATCGACCACCAGACCAGCGCCTCGGTGACCAGGTCGGTCGCCTCGGCGCCGAACACGCCGCGCTGGTAGACCAGCCGCGTGATGGGCTCGGCCAGCACGCCCATCAGCACGGCGCTGGGGATCAGCAGCAGGCAGATCTGGCGGACCCCGTTGCCCATCGTGCGGCGCAGGCCGTCGCGGTCGCGGCGCGCCGCCAGCCGCGACAGCGTCGGGAACAGGATCGTCGCGATGGAGATCGAGAACAGTCCCTGCGGCAGCTGGTAGATGCGGAAGGCCTTGTCGATCGCGGCCGGCGCGCTCTGGGAGACCAGCGTGCCGAACAGCGAGTTGATCAGCAGGCTGAGGTTGATAAGCCCCAGCGCGATGGTCACCGGGAACATCAGTTTCAGCACGCGGCGCACCCGCTCGTCGCGCCAGTCCAGCGTGAGCGTGATGTGGCCCCCTCTGCCCCCGCAGCCAGGGCAGGGGCAGCACGAATTGGACCACCGTCCCCAGCAGCACCCCGATCGCGTAGGAGTAGATCTCGTCCTGCTCGGACAGCACCGGCTGCAGGCCGACGATGCAGCCGATGATCACCGCGTTCCAGGCGATGGGCGCGAGCGCCGGGACGCTGAAGTGCTCGAAGGAGTTGAGCATCCCGACCGTCACGCCGCTGAGCGCCAGCAGCACGACGATCGGGAACATCAGCTGGGCGAGGCTGACCGTGAGGTCGGCGAGCGCCGGGTCGTCGTCGAAGCCCGGCGCGAACAGCCCCATGATCGGGCGGGCGAACAGCACGAACAGCGCCGTCACCACGCCGAGCAGGATCATGATCCCGAAGAAGAGGCTCGAGGCGATCCGGAACGCCTCCTTGCGCTCGCCCTTCTCCAGCAGCTCGGTGAAGACCGGGATGAACGCGCCCTGCAGGGCGGAGTCGGCGAACAGGGCCCGCATCAGGTTGGGGACCTGGAAGGCGATAGTGAACGCCGACATCGCGCCCGAGACCCCGAACAGGCTGGCCGCCACGACCTCGCGCACCAGCCCCATGACCCGCGACAGACCGGTCGCGAACGAGAAGAAGGCGGTGCTGCGCGCGAGGCGGCGACCCTCGCCGCTCTCGGTCCGAGAGGCCAAAGGGTGTCGCTAGACTCGCCGGGCGCAAATGGCCAACATCGCGTCACAAGAAAAGCGGATTCACCGAACGGAACGCGAGCGCGAGGAGAACCGCCGCTACACGTCGCAGGTGAAGACCTCGTTCCGCCGCCTCCGCGACGCCGTGCAGGCCGGGGACTCCGAGCAGGTCGAGGCCGAGCATCGCCTGCTCACCTCGCGGGTGGACAAGGCGGTCAGCGCGGGGGCCCTCCACCGCAACTCCGGCGCCCGCAAGAAGTCTCGCGCCGCCCGTCTCGCCCAAGGCGACTGACCACGCCTCAATTTGGGTAGGTCCCTCCTCCAGTCCAAGGAGGAGCCCTTACGTGGTAATCGGCATCGTCGCCGCAGTCTGTGTCCTGTTGTTGATCCTGGCCTTCTTGGTACCGCGCCTGTCGCGCGGGCCGCAGCGAGGCGTGGACCGCACGCTCGGCGTGGGCCAGCGCGCGGGCGGCAAGGCCCCCGGGCCCATCGGCCGTCTGCTGCAGAAGCCCTTCTCGTCGTCTCGCAAGGCGACCAACAAGAGCGCTTCCAAGGGCCGTCAGGCCCGCGGTAAGACCCCGATGTAGGGTCAGCAGCCGGTGGAGACCCGGCTGCTCATACGCGGAGAGCGGGTGGCGGGCGACGGCCCCCCGCTCGAAGTCGAGAACCCCGCCACCGAGGAGGTCGTGGCCCGGGTGGGCACGCCCTCGGCCGAACAGCTCGACGCCGCCCTGGCCGCCGCCCGCGAGGCCGCGGCCGGCTGGGCCTCCACGCCCGCCATCGAGCGGGCCGAGATGCTCCAGGAGGTGGCCGCGCGCATGCGCGCGCGCACCGACGAGCTGGCCGCACGTGATGACGCTCGAGGGCGGCAAGCCGCTGCTGGAGAACAGCGACGAGGTGGGCTGGACGGCCGCCTCCTTCTCCTACTACGCGGAGATGGGCCGCAACTTCGGCGGCCGGGTCATCCCCTCGATCGAGTCGACCCAGACGGCCCTCGTGCTCAAGGAGCCGATGGGCGTGGTGGGCGCGATCGTGCCCTGGAACTACCCGCTGCTGCTGCTGGGCTGGAAGCTCGCGCCCGCCCTCGCGGCAGGCAACACGGTGGTGGCCAAGCCGAGCGAGCTCACTCCGATGTCCACGCTGATGCTCGCCGACTGCTACGACGCGCTCCCGCCGGGCGTGGTGGGGCTGGTGGCCGGAGGCGGCGACGTGGGCTCGTCGATCGTGGCCGACGACCGGGTGGACTGCGTGGCCTTCACCGGCTCCGTGGCGACCGGCAAGAAGGTGGCCGCCGCGTGCGCCGAGCGGGTGGCCCGGGTGAACCTGGAGATGGGCGGCAAGGACCCCTTCATCGTCTGCGCCGACGTGGCCTCGGAGCTGGAGGTAGCCGCGCGCGGCGGGGCGTGGGCCGCGTACCTGAACGCGGGCCAGGTGTGCACGTCGGCCGAGCGCTTCTACGTCGCGCGCGAGGTCTACGACGACTACGTCCAGGCCTTCGTCGACCACACCCGCAGCCTGCGCGTCGGCGACCCGATGCACAGCACGACCGACATCGGGCCGATGGTGTCCGCGCCGCAGCGCGAGAAGGTGGCCGAGCAGGTGGAGGCGGCCGTGGGCGCCGGCGCCGAGCTGCTGGTGGGCGGCGACCGCGCGGGTCGCGAAATCGGGCATTTCTACGCGCCCGCGGTGGTCACCGGCGCCGCGGCCGACACCGCCCTGTTCAGCGAGGAGACCTTCGGGCCGGTCGCGCCGATCGTGCCGGTGGACTCCCTCGACGAGGCGATCGCGCTGGCCAACTCGACGCGCTTCGGCCTCGGCGCCAACGTCTACACCCGCGACCTCGAGAGCGCCCTGCGCTGCGTGCGCGAGATCAAGGCCGGCACCGTGTGGATCAACGACCCGCTCACCGACAACGACGCCGGGCCGTTCGGCGGCTTCAAGCAATCGGGCATGGGCCGCGAGCTGGGCCAGGAGGGCCTGGAGGCCTTCCAGGAGACCAAGCACGCGCACATCGAGACCAACATCGAGGTCAAGGAGTGGTGGTACCCGTACTGAGCGGACGCCGCCAGCCGGGCCGCTTGTGGCCGGCCCTCTGGCCGGCCTGCTAGCCGGCCGCTTCGGCCAGCGCCAGCGAGAAGGCGGTCTCGTCGTCCAGCGGGCTGTCGCCGCGCAGGCCCAGCTCCAGCTCGGCGAACACGCACAGGGCCCGCTCGAGCGCGGCGCGGTCGGCGCCGCGGGCCTTGGCGAGCGTCTTCTTGGCCAGCCAGGGCGGCATCCCGAGCTTGCCGGCCGCCTGCTTCTCCGAGGCACCGGAGTCGATCAGCCGCACCGCCCCATGCACCTGGCGCAGCGAGCGCACCACCGGGAACACCAGGCCGGCCGGCCGCTCGCCCGAGGCGACCAGCTCCTCCCCCAATGCCAGCGCCGCGCGCACGTCCCCGGCCGCCACGGCGTCGGCGAGGTCGTAGGCCCGCGGCGCGGCCGCTCCCGCGGCGTGCTCGGTCACGTCCTCGGGGGTGATCGCGGTCCGTGGGTGGATGGCGAGCGCCAGCTTCTCGAGCTCGCGGCTGAGCGCCTGCTGGCTCGGGCCCGCGGTGTCCACCAGAGAGCGGGCGGCGTCCTTGTCGACCGTCAGCCCCAGCTCGCGGGCGCGCTCGGCCGTCCAGCGCGGCAGCTCCCACGGCTTGGGCGCGGGGTACTCGCGGGTCTCGCCGCCGACGGCCTCCACGATCTTGGTCAGGCCCTTGAACGCCTTGCCGCGGACCACGAGCACCAGCACCGTGTCGGGGACCGGCTGGGCCAGCGCGCGCTCCAGCGGCTCGAGCTGCGCGGCCTTCCAGGCGCCCGCATCGTCGACCAAGAGGTAGCGCGTGCCGGTGTCGAAGGTCAGCTCCGAGAGGGCGGCGGCGACCTGCTCGGGCGGCGCCTGGCGGGCGTCGAAGCCCTGCAGGGCGCCAGGGCCGCGCTCGCTCTCGGCCCGCGCCCGCACCCGGGACCGCCAGGCGTCGACCTTGGCGTCGTCGTCGCCGCAGACCAGGTAGACGGGCTTAAGGTCGGCCACGCTTCTGAGCATATGCCGCCGGGCCGACGCCCTAGCGCTCGCCCGCCGCCTCGAGCGCGGCCGTCGTGGAGGCCCACCTTCACGGTCCCGTCGCGGTCGTTGCGAAAGGTGCGCACCCGGGCCGCTCGGAGCGCCCGGAGCGTGGACGGGGTCGGGTGCCCGTAGGTGTTCTCCCCCACCGGGATCGAGGCGATCCGGGGGCGCAGCCTGCGCAGCACCTGCGGCAGGCCCGCATCGGCGCTGCCGTGATGGGGGACCTTCATCGCGTCGACCGGCGGAAGGTCCAGCGGCAGCAGCGCCTCGCTCTCGGCGTCCGCCGACAAGAAGAGCCGCATGCCGGCCACCTCCACCAGCGCCACCACCGCCCGCGGGTTGGGGTCCTCCGGCGCCGGCCCGGGCGGCCGCGGCGGCGGTGAGAGGATCCGGATGGCGATCGAGCCCGCGGTCAGGGCGAGCCCGGCCCGCGCGGGCACGCTGCGGATCCCGCGCCGGGCGGCGGCCCGCTGGACGGCTCGGAAGCCGGGGTCGTCGGTGCCGTCGCCGCCGTCGAGGAACAGGTCCACCGGCAGCTCGGAGAGCACCGCCGGGAGGCCGCCGTGGTGGTCGCGGGAGTGGTGCGTGGCCACCACGACCGACAGGCGGCGCACGCCGGCCCGTCGCAGGCGACGGACCACCCCGCCCTCGGGCGGCCCGCCGTCGAACAGGGCGGCCGAGCCGTCGGGCGCCTGGATCAGGGTTGCGTCCCCCTGACCGACGTCCAGGAACGAGACGGTCGGCTCGGTGGGCGGGGGATCGCGGGCCAGAGCGGCGACGCCCGCGAGCAGCGCCGACGCCGCGAGCAGGCCGATTGCCGCACGACGCGTTCCGCGCGAGAGCGAGCCCCAGGCCGCCTCGGCCGCCGGCCCCCACGCCGCCAGCCGGCCCGGCAGGCGCCGGGCGGCGTGCCGCGCGGCCAGCGCCGCGAGCGCGATCAGCGCGTAGGCGCCGGCCACGCCCACGCGCGAGCCCAGCGGGAGTGACAGCTGGGCGCCGGGTAGCTGCGCACACCGCTCCGCCAGGTTCGTCAGGAAGCTGAGGGCCGGCGTGGCGAGGTGCCCGAGCACCGCCGAGCCGAGGTCCGCCGCCGCCGTGAACGGCGGGCCGAGGGCGGCCACCTGGCCCACCGCCGCGGCCAGCATCCCCGCCCACATGATCAGCGGGACCGCCGGCAGCGCCATGACGTTCGCGGGCAGGCTCGCCGCCGAGAACGAGCCGAAGTGGTGCGCCATGAGCGGCGCGGTCGCGACCGTGGCGGCCACAGTGACCGCGATCCCCTCGGCCACTGCGTGGGGCACGCGGCCCAGCCGCCGCCTCAGCGGCGGCGCCAGCACGATGATCCCGGCCACTGCCGCGAACGACAGCTGCCACCCGACGTCGCCCGCGGCACGCGGGTTGAGCATCAGCGTGGCCGTGGCAGCGAGCAGCAGCGCATACAGCCGAGAGGCCGGCCGGGAGGCCGCCATCGCCACCAGCGCGGCCGCCCCCATCACCCCTGCCCTTTGCAGCGAGGGGCCCGCCCCCGCCAGCGGCACGTAGACCGCGATCAGGCCGAGCAGCACGGCCACGCGAACGCCGGGTGCGGCGCCAAGCGCCGCCATGAGCGGCAGCGCGAGGGCGCACAGAAGCGCCACGTTCTGGCCACTCACCGCCAGGAGGTGGGCGAGGCCGCTGGCGCGGAAGCTGTCGCGCAGGTCCTCGTCGATGGCCTCGTCCTGGCCGAGCACCATCCCCCGCATCAGCGCGGCGTCAGCGGGCGAGAGGCCACGGCCGATCGCGCGCTCCGCGCGGAGGCGCATCGCGTCGACCGCGCCGGCGAGGCCGCCGCGCCACCGGCTCGTGGCGGCGACGGCGTCGAGCTGGAGCTCGCCCGCCAGGGCGCGCGAGCGCAGGAACCCCGCGGCGTCGAACCCGCCCGCGGCCCGCGGCCGCCGCGCGACCGCGGCGACCGAGGTGAACCGCCCGCGCACGCGCAGCTCCTGGCCCGGCCGCGGCCCCCGAGGCCAGCGCAGGTATTGGTGCGAGCGCACCTGGACGCGCACCCCGGCGCCCGTTCCGCCGAGGATCTCGGCCGCGGCCCGGCTGCCGAACGCCGATCGCCGCGGGCGCTCGAGCAGGTGCACGGAGCCCGCCACACGGGCGCCGTCGGCGAGGCGCTCTCCCGGCCGGTCGAGCGCGTCGAGCCGCAGGGCGCCGAAGCCGGCGCCGGCTACGAGCAGCGCGGCGGCGGCGAGCGCAACGCTTTCCGCGCGCAGCGCTGCGCCCGCGGCCACCACGAGCGCGGCCGCGAGCGCCGGCGCCTCGACCGGCGACCGGCACAGCAGCAGCCCGGCTACGAAACCGGCGAGCGCGGCGTGCGCGGGCCGGCGACGCGGGTCGAGCGCCGCCGTGACTGAGCGCGAGCCGTCCGCGTTTCCCCCGCGCCGGGGGCGATCGGTGAGCTGGCGCCCGTGCACGGCCGGCCGCGGGCGCCTCCGCGCCGCTCAGGGCCCCACCGCTTCGCGCAGCGCCGCGAACCGCTTCTCGCCGATGCCCTCCACGTCGCGGAGCTGCTCGACCGAGCGGAAGCCTCCCTTCTCGTCGCGGAACTGGACGATCCGCTTCGCGAGCGTGGGGCCGATGCCGTCCAGCTGGTCGAGCTGCTCGATCGTGGCCGAGGCCAGGCTCAGCTTCGCGCCGCCGGCCACGCCGCCACCCGCGGCAGCGCCGCCCCCCGCACCGCCGCCCGCGGCGCGCCTGCGACAGCGGCCACCGCGGGCCTCTCCCCCACCTTCGGCACCTTGATCTGCTGGCCGTCCTCGACGGTGGCGGCCAGGTTCACCGCGGACAGGTCGGCCCGGCGCACCGGGCCGCCGGCCCGCTCCAGCGCCGCGCCCACTCGCGCCGAGCCGGGCACCCGGTACAGCCCCGGCCGCCGCACCGCGCCCGCGACGTGCACGTACAGCCCCCGCTTGGCGGGCTCGGCCGCGGCGCCGCCCACCTTCACCGGCCGCGGCTGCGACGGCGCGGGCCCGCCCGGCGACAGCAGGCGCACGGCGGCGAACACCGCGATCGCCGCGGCGACCGCCCAGGCGACCAGCTGTCCACGCGTGAGCTCGACCACGGCGGGCGAAGCTACGGCGGCGCCTGCGCGGGCAGGGTGACGTGGGTTACGAGCTCGAGAAAACGGGTTACCATGCCGCCGTGCGTCGCACCCTGGTGGCCCTGAGCCTCCTCGCCGCAGCGGTCCCCGCCCCCGCGGCCGCCGGGCCGATCCCCGACGGTCCGACCGGCGCGCCCTCCGACTTCAGCGGCGCTCCGTTCGACTCGCGGCCGCTGCGCTCGCCCACCCCGCCGCGGCACCCGTTCATGGCGCCCAACGACCGCTCGAACCTGCACCAGGACGCCTACCAGACCGACACGTCGCGCGGCCTCGGCCCGCTCGGCGACAGGATGCGCCAGACCTCGACGCTCAAGACCGCCGACTGCGGCTCGGTCACGTTCGACTCGCGCGGGCGAATCGTGACCATCTGTGTCGGCCTCATCCGGCCCACGCTGGTGATCATGGACCCGAACTCCCTCGCCACCCTCGAGGAGATGCCCCTGCCGCTGCGCCAGCCCAGCGCCAACCCGTTCCAGGACTTCACCGGTGGCGGCTACTTCTACCTCGACAACCACGACCGGGCGGTCTTCGCGACCACCGACCGGCGGATCATGGTCGTGGCCGGCGCCCGCGACGTGCAGGCCTCCTACGACATCCGCGGCGCGGTCGCCGGCGGCGACGGGGTGATCTCGACGCTCCCCGACTGGTCGGGCCGCATCTGGTTCGCAACCAAGAACGGCGTGGTCGGCTGGGTCGACCCGCGAACCGGGGCCGTGCGCAGCCGCGCCCTGGGCGAGCCGATCGGCAACTCCTTCGCGGTGGACGAGGAGAACGGCGTCTACGTCGTCAGCGACAAGGCGCTGTACCGCTTCGAGGCCGGCGCCACCGGCATCAGCACGGTGTGGCGCGAGGGCTACGCCAACGACGGGCAGAAGAAGCCCGGCCAGACCCAGCACGGCTCGGGCACCACGCCGACGTTGTTCGGCCCCGGCCTGGTGGCGATCACCGACAACGCCGACCCGATCCGGGTGGTGGTGATGAGGCGGGGGCGCGGCACGGGCGGCAGGCCGCGCACGGTGTGCGCCACGCCGGTCTTCAACAAGGGCGCCAGCTCGGACGACCAGTCATTGATCGCCGTCAACCGCTCGCTGATCGCCGAGAACAACTACGGCTACACCGGGCCGGCCTCGGTGGAGCTGGGCAGGACCACGGCGCAGCCGGGCCTCGAGCGGGTCGACGTGCGGCGCGACCTCAGAGGCTGCCCCAAGATCTGGAGCTCGAATGAGCGCGCGCCTTCGGTGGTGCCGAAGGTCTCGCTCGACGGCGGGCTGGTCTACACCTACACCAAGCCCCCCGGCGACAGAGACGACCCGTGGTACCTCACCGCGCTGAACTTCCGCACCGGGCGCACGGTCTGGAAGCAACTGGCCGGCTACGGCTTCGGCCACAACAACAACTACGCGCCGGTGACAATCAACCCCGACAACGGCACCGCCTACGTGGGGGCGCTCGGCGGTCTGATCGCCCTGCGCGACGCCACCCCGCCCAAGCTTCCGCGCTCACCGCGGCTAAGGGTCGTGGCGCGCTGCGGCAACCGCCGCGTGCGGGGCCGGCTGGACGGGATCGACGAGCCGCTGGTCCTGCGCGCCCGCATCGCGGTGCGCAGGCGCAAGGGGACCGACCGCAGCTCGCCCTTCCGGATCCGCTGGAAGCTGCGGCGGACCCCGCGCCGGGTACGCGTGAGGATCGTGGCCCGGCTGCGCGACGGCCGGCTGCCCCGGCGCACGAAGACCGTGCGCTGCCGGCGCTAGCGGACTTCGAAGCCCGACAGACCCTCGGGCTCCTCGTCGCCTGCCTCGAGCTTCGCCACGTCGGCGCTCTCCGGACCGCTGCCGGCCAGGTCCACCATTGCCTGCACCGCGTCGGGACGACCCTCGAAGACGGCCTCGACGGTGCCGTCGTCGCGGTTGCGCACCCAGCCCGCGACGCCGCGGCTCTGGGCCTCGCGCTTCACGGTGTCGCGAAAGAACACGCCCTGCACCCGGCCGTGGGCGACCACCCGCCTGCGCACCCTGTTCTCGCTCATGGGGCCGAAAGTACCCGGAGGGCGAGCATCTCCCACACGAGGTTGGCGGCCAGCACCGAGGTGGTCTGCGCGGGGCCCTCGCGCTCCGGCGCGAAGCCGGTCAACTCGAACCCCGCGAAGGACGTTCCGGCCAGCGAACGCAGCAGTGTGATGGCCTCGTGGGGAAGCAGGCCCGGCCACCTCGGGAGTGCCCACCGCGGGCGCGAAGGCGGGGTCGATCACGTCGAGATCGAGGGACAGGACGCAGCGCGCGCCCGCTGTCCGCGCGAGCACCCGCTGCGAGTACTCGCCCGGCCCCTGGGCGCGGAGCTCGTCGCCGGTGAGCAGGTCGATGCCCCGCTCGCGCACCGCGTCGAGCTCCTCGGGCTCGGGCAGCGGGCCGCGCGAGCCCGCCACTACGGAGCGGCCGGGGTCGACCAGGTCGTCGCGGGCCCACTTCGCCAGCCGGTCGGCCTCCGCGTGGGCGTCGAGCGACAGCAGCGCCAGGGGACCGTGATGCGCCGCCAGCGCGGCCAGTGCGCCGCCGCCGACCGCCACCGGCACTGTGCCGCCCGCCAGCCACGGCTCGACCGGGCCCGAGCCGCCGTCCACCGCGCCCTCCAGCGCGTCCAACCCCAGCGTGGGGTGCCACGGACGCAGGCCCGCCGACGCCGGGCGCAGCGCCTCCGCCCCCAGCACCACAGCCGACTCCGACCCGGGCCGCTCGGCGAACGGCAGCCCCGCGAAGGTGCTCAACCGGCCACCACGCGGACGGTGCGCAGCCGGCGGTCGCTGGCACCGCGCAGGCTGCCGCCATGCTCAAGCGCCTCGCGCACGTACTCGAGCGTCTCCGCGCTGAGCCGCTCCCCCGGCAGCACGTTCGGAACGCCCGGCGGGTAGGCCGCGAGCGACTCGGCGGCCACCCGCCCCGCGGCCTGCGCGGCGGGCACCACCTCCTGCGGGGCGAAGAAGGCGTCGCGCGGGGAGAGCACCAGCTCGCCCCACGGCGGCGGGAGGGCGAAGCTCTCGCGCCGCCGCTCCCCCGCGCCGAGCCCCGCGAGGGCGTGGCGCAGCGCGGCCACCAGCCGCTCGCCCTGCGGCCGCGCGGGCTCGCCCATCCCGAAGACGGCGACGATCACGTTCTCGCCCGCCAGCTCCAGGTTCACGTCGTCGCCCTCGCGCAGGATGCGCGCGATGTCGTAGCCGCTCTCGCCGGTCCCGCGGACGTCGACGGCCAGGCGGAGGGGGTCGTAACCGGCCACGCCGGCGCGGCCGGCCAGCCGCTCGTCGAGCACGTCCAGTCCCGGCAGGGCCCGCACCGCCGCACGCGTCTCCGCCGTCGCGGCGATGGTCTCCTCCAGCAGGTGGTGGCCCTCGGTGACCGCCAGCCGCCGGGCGGCGTCCAGCGAACCGAGCAGCAGCGAGTTGGGGCTGGTCGACTCGACCAGCGTCACCGCCCGGTCCACCACGTCCTCGTCGAGGCGCTCCTCGGTTCCGAGGTGCACGATCGCCGACTGCGTGAGGCTGCCGACGATCTTGTGGGTGCTGGAGATGACCAGGTCGGCGCCCAGCGACAGCGCGTGCGGGGGCAGGTCCTCGTGGAAGGCGAGGTGAGCACCCCACGCCTCGTCGACCACCAACGGCACCCCGTGGGCGTGCGCGACCTCGGCCAGGCCGGCGACGTCGGCCACCGCCCCGAAGTAGGTCGGCGACACCGCGGTGGCCCCAACCGCGTTCGGCGTCGCGGTCAGCGCGCGGTCCAACGCATCGGGCGTGAGGCAGTGGGCGATGCCCAGCTCGGGGTCGACCTCCGGGGCCACGAAGTGCGGCCGCATCCCGGTCATCACCAGCGCGTCGATCGTGCTCGAGTGCGCGTTGCGCTGCACCACGACCTCCTCGCCCTCGTGACGGAGGGTCAGCAGCGCGACGTGGTTGCCCTGCGACGCGCCGTTGATGAGGAACCAGGACCGCGCGGGCGCCCCAGGCCTCCGCCGCCAGCGCCTGGGCGGACTGGAACGGCGTGGGCTCCGGTCCCACGTCCACGCCCCACGTGAGCGCGGGCACGTCGAGCGCCAGGGCGCGGTCGCCGATCGCCTCTCGCAGCTCGGGGTCGGCCCCGGGGCCGCCCTTGTGGCCTGGCACGTTCAGCCGCGCGGGGTTGCGCGCGGCGTACTCGCGCAGGGCCTCGAGGAAAGGCGCCTGGGAGGCGGACACGGCGCGAGTCTAGGTCGTCGGCGCCAGCGCGCGGGCCACGGCGTCGGCGGCCGAGGAGGCTTCCACGACCCCCTCGATCTCCCACGTGCCCAGCCCGACCACCGGTACGCCGTCCCGCAGAGCGAGCGCGATCTCCGACAGCGTGCCGTAGCCGCCCGCCACCGCGATCACCGCGTCGACCGCCCGCACCACCAGCGCGTTGCGCATCTCGCCCAGGCCGGTGGCCACCGCCACGTCGACCCACGCGTTGGCCGCGGAGCGGTCGGAGCCGGGCAGGATGCCGAGCGTCGTGCCCGCCTCGGCCTTTGCGCCCCTGCACGCGGCCGCCATCACGCCGCTGCCTCCCCCGCAGACCAGCACCGCGCCGGCGCGCGCCAGCTCGCGGCCCACCTCCTCGGCCGCCTCGGGCTCCTCTTGGGAGGAACCGACGACTGCAACGTAGGCGGTCAGCTGACCACGAAGTTCACGAGCTTGCCGGGCACCACGATGGTCTTGGTGATCTCGCGGCCGTTGAGCCGGGCGGTCAGGCGCTCGGACCCGCGGGCGTGCTCCTCCAGCTCCTCGCGGGTGGCGCTCGCCGGCACCATCAGCCGGTCGATCAGCTTGCCGTTCAGCTGCACGATCAGCTGGATCTCGTCCCGGGCCAGCAGGTCGGGGTCGGCCTGGGGCCACGGCTGCTCCCAGACGCGCTCGCCGGTCAGGCGTTCGTAGACCTCCGAGCCCAGGTGCGGGGCGAAGGGGAACACGAGCGAGGCGGCCGTGGCCAGGGCGAAGCGCACGTGCGAGGGGTCGACCTCGTCGCGCAGGCGGTACAGGTCGTTGACCAGCTCGATCACCGCGGCGATCGAGGTGTGGGTGGCGAACCGCTCGCCGAGGTCGCGCGTGACCTTGTCGATCGCCCAGTGCGCCTTGCGCACCAGGTCGCTCGGCTCTCCCTGCGGCTCGTTCGCCCCCTCGGGCGCCTCCTCGGCCGCCCGCCACAGCCGCGACAGGAAGCGGTGGATCCCCTCGATGCCCTCGTCGGCCCAGTCGCCGCCCTCGGCCGGGTGACCGACGTAGAGGATGTAGCTGCGCGTGGTGTCGGCGCCGTAGCGCTCCACGTAGTCGCTGGGCGAGACCACGTTGCCCTTCGACTTGGACATCTTCGCCCCGCCGCGCGTGACCATGCCCTGGGTGAACAGGGCCTCGAAGGGCTCCTGGACGTCGACCAGCTCCAGGTCCGCCAGGGCCTTGGTGAAGAACCTGGCGTACATCAGGTGCAGGATCGCGTGCTCGACGCCGCCGATGTACTGGTCCACGGGCATCCAGCGGGCGACGACCTCGCGGTCCCACGGGGCCTCGTCGTTGTTGGCGTCGCAGTAGCGCAGGAAGTACCAGGACGAGTCGACGAAGGTGTCCATCGTGTCGGTCTCGCGCTCGGCCGCGCCACCGCACCTCGGACAGGTCGTGCGGACCCAGTCCTCGGCGGCGGCGAGCGGCGAGCGGCCCCGCGGGGCGTAGTCCTCCACATCGGGCAGCTCCACCGGCAGCTGGTCGTCGGGCACCGGCACCTCGCCGCACTCCGGGCAGTGCACGATCGGGATCGGGCAGCCCCAGTAGCGCTGGCGTGAGAGCAGCCAGTCGCGCAGGCGGTAGTTGACCGCGCGCTCGCCCTTGCCCTCCGAGGCCAGCCAGTCGACGATCTGGTCGAACGCCTCGCGGTTGTGCAGCCCGTCGAAGCGGCCGCTGTTCATCATCGGGCCGTCGGTGGCGAAGGGCAGCTCCTCGTCCCCGCCGACCACCTGGCGGATGGGCAGGCCGAAGCGCTGGGCGAACTCGAAGTCGCGCGCGTCGTGCGCCGGCACGGCCATGATCGCGCCGGTGCCGTACTCGGCCAGCACGTAGTCGGCCACGAACACCGGCAGCTCCTCGCCGTTGACCGGGTTGGTCACCGTGGCGGCCCAGCGCCACGCCGGTCTTCTCCCGATCCTCCTCGCCGCGCTCCTCGGCGGAGGCCGTGAGCGCGCGCTCCACGTACTCGCGCACCTCGGGCGCGTCGGACATGCGCAGCACGTCGGGGTGCTCGGGCGCCATCACGAAGAAGGTGGCGCCGAACAGGGTGTCGGGGCGGGTGGTGAACACTTCGTAGTCGGTGCCCAGCTCCGCGCAGCGGAAGCTGACCTGCGCGCCCTCCGAGCGCCCGATCCAGTTCCGCTGCATCGTCTTGACGTGCGCGGGCCAGTCGATGTTGTCCAGGTCCTCGAGCAGGCGGTCGGCGTAATCGGTGATCTTGAAGAACCACTGCTCCAGCGAGCGCGACTCGACGACGCTGCCGCAGCGCTCGCAGCGGCCGTCGATCACCTGCTCGTTGGCCAGCACCGTCTGGTCCTTGGGGCACCAGTTGACCGCGGCCTCGCTGCGGTAGGCCAGGCCCTGCTCGAACAGGCGCAGGAAGATCCACTGCGTCCAGCGGTAGTAGCGCGGCTCGTGCGTGCCGAACTCGCGCGTCCAGTCGATCGAGATGCCCCAGCTCTCGAACTGGCGCCGAAACTCGGCGATCGAGGTCTCGGTGGACTCGCGCGGGTGCTGGCCCGTGCGGATGGCGTGGTTCTCGGCGGGCAGGCCGAACGCGTCGTAGCCGAGCGGGTGCACCACGCGGTAGCCGTTGCGGCGCCGGAAGTGGGCGATCGCGTCGCCCACCGAATAGACCTTCAGATGTCCGATGTGCGGCTCGCCCGAGGGGTAGGGCAGCATCTCCAGCACGTAGGACTTGGGCCGCTCGTCGGGCTCGTTGGAGACCTCCCATGTGCGCTCGTCGGCCCACAGCCGCTGCCACTTGGGCTCGATCTGCTTGGGGTCGTAGACGGCGCGAGTCAAGGAAAGCCGAGGGTACTGACGGTTTCTCCTGGCACAATCCGGGTGCGATGAGCGCAGAGAGAACGCCGCGCATGGCCGATGTCGCGGCGCAGCAGGTGGAGAGCATCGTCGCGGCCGCCCAGGCCGCGGCCGACGAGCTTCGCGCCGAGGCCGAGCGGGACGCCAAGGAGATGCGCGCCGACGCCCGCACCGCCGGCGCAGCGCGAGCAGGCCAAGGCGCGCGAGCAGGCGATCGCCGCTCAGCGAGGAGGCGCGCCGCTCCGCGGACGAGCTGGTGGCCGACGCCAGGCGCGAGGCGGCCGAGCTGCGCGAGAAGACGCGCCGCGCCAGCGAGGAGCAGACCGCCGCGGCCAAGAAGGCCTCGGCCGAGGTGCTGTCCGAGGCCCAGGCCCTGTCGGCGGGGCTGCGGCGCCTCGGCGAGTCGCTGGGCTCCCAGGCCGAGCGCATCCTGCGCGACGTCCAGGCCGCCCACCGGCGCATGCAGGCCGACCTGCGCGTGGAGAGCGGCGCCGGCGCCCCGGCGGGGTCCGACATCCCCGAGTTCTCCCCCACGAGCCCGCCGACGGAGTCGCTGCCGGTGGCCAGCGAGCGCCTGCGCCGCCGCGAGACCAGCACTCCCCCCGCCCCCGTTCGGTGACCCCCGACGAGTCCGAGCGCATCCAGCGCGCCGCCGCGGCGGCGGCCGACGAGGAGCGGCGACCCCGCCGCGAGCGCGAGCGCGGGTCCAACGCGTTCGACGACCTCGACGTGCCCTCGTGGGTCGGCCGCGACCGCTGAGGCCCTCGGGCGGCTAGAGCCCGACCAGCCGCGTCGCGGTCGCCTTGAACACCGCCTCCACCTTGCGTCCCGGCTCCAGCTCGAGCTCTCGCGCCGCCGCCTCGGTCAGCTCGGCGGCGAGCGGCTGAGGCGTAGCGAGGCCGACCCGCACGCGGTTCCCCACCGTCGTCACCGACAGCACCTCGGCGTCGAGCCGGTTGCGAGCCGAGCCTTCGGGGTGCGAGCCCGCCGGCGCGAGCTCGACCTCCCACGGGAAGACGGTGACGGCGACCGGGCCGTCGCCCGGGTCGGTGGTGGAGACCTCCCCTCCCCCGTCGAGCGCCACCGTGGTGAGGCCCTCCACGGCCTCGCCCGCGGTCCCGGTCAGCACGGCGGCGCCGGTGAAGTCGGCCACGAAGGCAGAGGCGGGAGCGGCGGCCAGATCGCTCGCGCTGCCCTGCTGGACCACTCGGCCCGCGTCGATCACCCCAACCTCGTCTCCGAGCAGGGCGGCCTCGGCGAAGTCGTGGGTGACCAGCAGCGCCGGGACCTCCGCCTCGGCCAGCACGGCGCCCAGCTCGCGGGACGCCGCTGCCCGGGTGCGTGCGTCCAGCGCCGAGAGCGGCTCGTCGAGGAGAAGCGCGTCGGGACGGCGCGCCAGGGCCCGGGCCAGCGCGACCCGCTGGCGCTCACCTCCGGAGAGCTCCCGCGGCGGCGCCTCCGCCCGGTCGCCGAGGCCGAAGCGCTCGAGCAGCTCCAGCGCCCGCCGGCGGCGGTCGGTCTTGCGGCCCGCCTGACCGAGAAGGCCACGTTGCGCCACGCGCTGAGGTGCTCGAACAGCGCGTAGTCCTGGAACACGTAGCCGCAGCGGCGCTGCCTCGGGCGGAAGGTCGACCCCGGCGCCGGTGTCGAGCCACACTCGCTCGGCGCAGGACGCCCGGCCGTCGTCGGGACGCAGCAGGCCGGCCGCGACCCGCAGCGCGCTGGTCTTGCCCGCGCCCGGAGGGCCCGGCCAGCGCCAGGCAGCGCCCGGCGGGCACGCTCGAGCTCCAGGTCGAGCTCGAGCGCGCCGACCCGCGTGCGGGCCGCGAGCTCAAGCACCGGCCAGCGTGGCGCTGCGGCCGATCGAGCTTGACCCCCAGCAGCAGCGCCGCGGAGACCAGCACCAGCACGGCGGCCAGGGCCAGCGCGGCGTCGAAGTCGGTGGCGAAGCGGTCGTAGATCGCCAGCGGGACGGTCTGGGTGATCCCCTGGAACGAGCCGGCGAAGATGAGCGTCGCGCCGAACTCGCCCAGCGCGCGGCCCAGCGCCAGCGCGGCGCCCGCCGCCAGGCCGGGCAGGGCGGCCGGCACCGCCACGCGGGCGAACGCGCCGGCCTCCGAGGCCCCGAGCGTGCGGGCGGCGTCGAGCCACGTCGGGTTCGAGCGCGGCGAACGCGGACTGAGCCTGGCGGATGTAGAACGGCGAGGCGACGAAGGTGAGCGCCACCACGACGCCGGCGGTCTGCAGCGCGAGGCTGTCCCCGGTGACCGGGCCCAGCATGCCCGGCCGGCCCCACCGACGCCAGCAGCGCGATGCCGGCCACCGCGGGCGGCAGCACCAGCGGGAGCTCGACCAGCGTCACCACCGCCGCCTTGCCCGCGGAAGTCGCGCGTGGCCAGCAGGTAGGCGGCGGGCGTCCCCACGAGCACGATCAGCGCCAGCGAGGCCGCAGTGGTCTTCAGGCTCAGCAGCAGCGCGTCGCGGGCCTCGGGCTCCCCCAGGCTGGCGATCAGCTCGCCCGGGCTCGTGTCGAGGAAGATCGCCGCCACGGGCAGCCCGAGGAAGATCAGTACCAGGGCCAGCGCGACGCACCAGCAGCGCCGGGAACCAGGCGCCAGCGCGCATCAGGGCGGCGGCGGCCCGATGCCTGCCTCGCGTCAGCGCCGTCTTGCCCTGGCCCGTCGAGGAGGCTTTGGACGAAGGCCCTGGCGGCCTGCCGGCTGCTTCGCGCCCTTCACCACCGCGACGCCATAGGCCACCGTGCGGCTCGAGCTCGTCGGGCAGCGCGATCGCCTTCAGCTTGCCCGAGGCGGCGTCGACGTCGCTGCGGTACACGAAGCCGGCGTCGACCGCGCCCTGGGCGACCTTCCCCACCACGCCCTTCACGTCGGGCTCCTCGGAGCGGACGTTGGCCACGATCGCTTTCTGCTCCTCGGCCGGCAGGCCGGACGAGCACCTTGCGCGTGTACTCGCCGACCGGCACCGACTCCGAGCCGACGGCGATCTTGATGCCCGGCTTGCGCGAGGTCCTCGAGCGAGCGAGACCTCGCCGCCCTCGGCGGGCACCGCCAGCACCAGCTCGTTGGTGGCGAAGACCACCGGCTTCTCGACCAGGCCCTCCTGTGCCAGCGCGTCGGGCAGCTTGGTGTTGGCCGCGGCGAAGACGTCGGGCTTCACTCCCTTGCGGATCTGGGCGGCGAGCTCGTCGGAGCCGGCGAACGAGAAGCGCAGGTCGGCGGCGGTGTAGTCCTGCTTCAGGGCCTCGAAGGCCTCCGTCAGCGAGGCGGCGGCCGAGACCTTCAGGACGGGCTTGGCCGCGCCCGATCGCCTCGTCCTCGCCCCCGCAGCCGGCGACGCGCCAGCAGCGACGCAGCGCCAGGGCGGCCAGGCGCCTCACGCGCGGTCCACCATCACCGATGTCGCCTTCACCGTGGCGACGGCGGGCACGCCCTCGGCCAGGCCCGAGCTCCTCGACCGCGTCGCGGGTCACCGCGGCGGTGACCAGGTGTGGCCCGGCCTCGATCTCCACCAGCGCCATCACCCCGTCGGACTCCACCGACCGCACGACCCCCGGGAAGCGGTTGCGGGCGGAGAGCGAGTCGCCGGCCGCGTGGCGCGAGGGGTGTCCGGCCAGGCGCTCGACCTCCTCGGCGGGCACGCGGCGGCGGTTGGCCGAGTCGCGCTCGGTGCGCAGCTTGCCGGCGCGCTCCCAGCGGCGAAGGGTGTCCGCGCTCACGCCGATCGCGCGCGCGGCCTCGCCCAGCGACAGGTCCCCTCCGGCCATCTGCCTAAGCATTGCATAGGCAGACGCGCGCGGGTCGTAGGATCGGGCGGTGAACGCGCACGAGGTGGTGGAGCGCCACCGCAGCCTGGGCCGCCCGTTCGACGCCGGCCCCATCCGGAGCTTCGTGCGTGAGGAGGGCTCCGGCGAGCCGGTGGTCTGCCTGCACGGCGTCCCGATGTCGTCGCTTCCTCTTCCGCCGGGTGCTGCCCGAGCTGGCGGCAGCGCGGCCTGCGCGGGCGTGGCCTTCGACCTTCCCGGCCTCGGCTTCGCCGACCGCGGGCCCGCGCTCGACTACAGCTGGACCGGGCTGGGCCGGTTCGCCCGCGCCGCCGTGGACGCCCTGGAGCTCGACCGCTTCCACCTCGTGGTGCACGACATCGGCGGGCCGGTGGGGTTCGAGCTGGCCGCCGCAGTGCCCGACCGGGTGCGCTCCCTCACCGTCCTGAACTCGATCGTCAACCCCGACGGCTTCAAGCGGCCGTGGATGATGGAGCCGTTCGCCGTGCGCGGGGTGCGCTTCGCCTGGCTGCGCTCGATGACCCGGCCGACCTGGCGCGCGCTGTACCACCAGGCGGGCATCAGCCGCCACCGCGCGGTGCCCAAGGCGGAGGTCGACGCCCACCTGCTGCTGCTCAAGCGCGGCGACCGCGGCCGCTCCTTCCTGCGCGTGATGCGCGGCTTCGAGCGCACGGCCGAGAAGCGCGACCTGTACGCCTCGGCGCTGACCGGGCCCTACCCGGTCCAGGTGGTCTGGGGCGAGCGCGACCCGGCGCTGCGGCTGTCGGACCAGGGCGAGTACGCCCGCCGCACCGCCGGCCTCGACGAGATCCACACGGTGCCGGGCAAGCACTTCATCCCCGAGGACCACGCGCCGGCGATCGCCGAGCGCGTGGCGGACCTGGCGGAGAGGTGGAGCTGAGGGGACTCGAACCCCTGACCTTTCGGCTGCCAGCCGAACGCTCTTCCAACTGAGCTACAGCCCCAGCGGGGGCAAAGGCTACACGCCGAAGTCCGCGCTTCGGGGGTTCTCCACGAACTCCGACAGGGCCGTCCGGCCGCGGCCGATGATCGGCTCTCCGTGGGCCAGGAGCACGTGGTCGAAGTCGAGCGCCAGCAGCTCCTGGATCCGCTCCAGCGTGTCCGCCTTGACCCGCTCGGGGTCGTCCATGAGGAAGTCGGGCTGGAAGGACAGCTCGCCGTCCCAGACCAGCAGGGCGTCGGCGAACAGCAGCAGGCCCTCGCCGCGGGCGCGGATGTGCAGGACCGTGTCGTCGGGAGCGATGGTGCCCATCGGCTGGGCGGTGACGCCGGGCGCCACCTCCTCGCCGATCGCGTAGGGCCGGACGGCGTCGTCGCCCTCGAACTCGTGCATGCCCGCCTCCGGGGCGAGGATCGGCGCGCCGCCCAGCACCGACGCGAACGTCTCGGAGTCGCGCAGGTGGTGGCGGCAGCTGAGCACGATGCGCGCGGGCGGGGGGTCCAGCTCGGGCATCCCGTCGGGCGGAAGGATCGGGTCGAACACCACCCCGGCGTCGGCCAGCCAGTGCGAGTGCACCTGGAAGCCGATCCGTGGGTGCGGCGCGCTCCAGTGCCAGACGCCCGGCAGCAGCTCCTCCATGCGGTCTCCGCTACCCGACCGAGCGCGCGGGAACCTCGCCCCACAGCTGCTCGAGGCGGTAGTACTCGCGCGCTTCGGGCGTGAAGATGTGCACCACGCAGTCCAGGTAGTCGAGCAGGATCCAGCGGGCCTCGCGCTCGCCCTCGGCGCGGCGGGGCAGCAGGCCGTCGTCGTCCTTGAGGCCCTGGTAGACCGCGTCGCGGATGGCCCGCGTCTGGCGCTCGGTGTTGCCCGAGCAGATCACGAACCAGTCGGTGTAGGAGACGACCTCCCGCACGTCGAGAACCCGGACGTCGATCGCCTTCCGGTCGGCGGCCAGCGCGGCGACGCGCTCGGCGAGCTCGGAGGACTCGAGCGTGCTCATCTCGCCCCCGCGGGCGCCCGGGTTCCGTACAGGCCGCGGGCCGCCATCGCCTCCAGGACCGGCTCAGGCACCAGGTGGCGCAGCGGCCTCCCCGCCCGGGCCCTTTCGCGCACGAGCGTCGAGCTCACGTCGAGACGGGGCATCTCGAAGAACTCGACCGCCTCCGCCCCGGCCAGCCCGGAGAGCCGATCGCGCACGCGGGCGGCCTCGTGGCCCTCGCGCTCGGCCACCGCCACCGTGGCGAGCTCGAGCACGGTCTCGGGCTCGTGCCAGCTGGGCAGCGCCGCGGCCTGGTCGCCGCCCAGCAGCAGAACCAGCTCGTCCCGGGGCGCTTGCTCTCGCCACGCCCTCAGGGTGTCTGACGTGTAGGACGGACCCGCGCGCTCCAGCTCGATGCGCGAGACCTCGATGCCCTCGTCGTCGCGCGCGGCGAGCTCGCACAGCTCGGCCCGCACCTCGGCGCCGGGGTCTTCCTCCAGCGTGCGGTGGGGCGCCTCGTTGACGGGGACCAGGACGACGTGGTCCAGGCCCAGCTGGGAGCGCGCCTCCTGGGCACACACCAGATGCGCGATGTGCGGCGGGTTGAACGCCCCGCCGAGCAGGCCCACCCTCAAGAGGCCCTCACCCCGGGCGTACCTGCCCCGACCCCTCGATCACGTACTTGTAGGTGGTCAGCTCGCGCAGGCCGATCGGCCCTCGGGCGTGCAGCTTCTGCGTCGAGTTGCCGATCTCCGCGCCCATGCCGAAGACGCCTCCGTCGGTGAAGCGGGTGGAGGCGTTCACGTACACGCAGGCGGCGCCCACGCCGCCGGTGAAAGCCCGCGCCGACTCCGTGGAGCCGGTCACGATGGCCTCGGAGTGCCCGCTGCCGTAGCGGTTGACGTGCTCGATCGCCTCCTCGGCCGAGTCGACGACCCGCACCGCGCAGATCAGCGCCAGGTACTCGGTGGCCCAGTCCTCCTCGGTCGCCTCGGCCAGGGTGTCGGCGATCGGCCCGGCCAGCGAGCGAGTGCGCCCGTCCACCCGCAGCTCGACCCCCGACTCGCGCAGCTCGCCCAGCACGCGCGGCAGCAGCTCGGCGGCGACGTCGGCGTGCACCAGCAGCGTCTCCATCGCGTTGCACACGCCCGGCCGCTGGACCTTGGCGTTGACGGCGATGGCGAGGGCGTCGTCGAGGTCGGCGCTCCGGTCGACGTAGACGTGGCAGTTGCCCGAGGCGGCGTACATCACCGGAACCGTGGCGTGCTCGGTCAGCGCGGCCTTCAGCCCCTCGCCGCCGCGGGGGATGATCAGGTCGACGAGGCCCTCCTGGGTGGCGATCTCGCGCAGCTCGTCGCGATCGCCGCCGGCCACCAGCGATATCGCCGCCTCCGGCAGGTCGGCGGCCGCCAGCGCGCCCCGCGCCACGGAGGCGAGGACGGCGTTCGAGTGGGAGGCCGTCGAGGAGCCGCGCAGCACGATCGCGTTGCCCGACTTCAGGCACAGCGCGGAGCAGTCGATGGTCACGTTCGGCCGCGCCTCGTAGACCACGGCCACCACTCCGAGGGGTACCCGCACGCGGCGGAGGTCGAGCCCGTTGGGCAGGCGGTGGCCGTCGATGGTCTCCCCCACCGGGTCGGTCAGCGCGCGGATCTCCATCACCGCCTCGGCGATGGCCTCGAGCCGCTGCTCGGTCAGCGTCAGTCGATCGATCAGCGCGGCGGACAGGCCCGCCTCGGCGCCGACCTCCACGTCGCGCGCGTTCGCGGCCAGGATCTCCTCGGAGCGGTCGCGCAGGGCGAGTGCCATCGCCTCCAGCGCGGCGTCCTTCTGGGCGGTGCCCGCCCGTGCCAGAGCGAGCGATGCCGTCCGCGCCTCGGCGCAGATCTCGGCTACCGACTGGGCGGTGGCGGCCACATGAACAGGGTAACCGCCGGCTACCCGCCCCGGCCCAGCGCCGGCGGGCCGCTCACTCCAGCACGAAGTAGTCGCGGTGCACGGCCTCGTCGACCGCGCGGGGCAGCAGCTCGCGCACATCGGCGGTCTTCATGCCCTTCACCTGCTGCAGCTCGGCCGCCGAGTAGTTGACGATCCCCTTGCCGACCGGCGCGCCGTCGCCGCGGACGTCGACGGCGTCGCCGGCCTGGAAGTTGCCCTGGACGCCCGTGATCCCCACCGGCAGCAGGCTGCTGCCGCGCTCGCGCAGCGCCCGCTCGGCGCCGCCGTCGACGGTCAGCACGCCGCGGCTGGGCTTGGCCCAGCGCAGCCACAGCTTGAAGCTCGACACCCGCCGGCCCGACGCCGGGTGAAAGCGCGTGCCGGTGTGCTCGCCGCGCAGCGCGGTCGCCACCGCCTCGGGTTCCACCCCCGAGCCCACCTGGGCGGGGATGCCGGCCGCCGTCGCCATCTCGGCGGCCACCACCTTCGAGCGCATGCCTCCCGACCCGAGCGGCGAGGACGGCATCCCGATCTGCATGCCCTCGAGCTCGGCGAAGTCCGAGACCTCTGGGACCAGCGCCGCGTCGGGGTGTGAGCGCGGGTCCGCGGTATAGAGGCCGGCGGTGTCGGTGAGCAGAACGAGCAGGTCGGCGCCGAGCAGGATCGCAAGCTGGGCGGCCAGCAGGTCGTTGTCGCCGAAGGAGATCTCGTCGGTGGTCGTGGTGTCGTTCTCGTTGATCACCGGCACCACGTTCCAGTCCAGAAGCCGCTCCAGGGTGTGGCGGGCGTTGAGGTAGTGGGTGCGGGCGGAGAGGTCGAAGAACGTGAGCAGCACCTGGGCGCTGGGGACGCCGCGGGCGCGCAGCAGGTCGTCGTAGGCGCGGTACAGGCGCCCCTGCCCCACCGCCGACGCCGCCTGCAGCTCGTCCATCGACGAGGGGCGCAGCGGGAGGTCCAGCTCGCGCATCCCGCGGGCAATGGCGCCCGAGGTCACGAGCACGAGGGAGTCGCCGTCCCCGTGGCGCGCGGCCACCTCGTCGCACAGTGGGCGCAGCACGTCCTCGCGGACGGCGCCGGCCGCGTCGGCGACGATGCTCGAGCCCAGCTTGACGACGATCTTCGCCACGGCGAGACCCTACGCGCGAGGGGCGGGCGCCCGCGAGGGGCGGGCCGCGCGCGGGGCGGGCCCGCGCGGCGCGAGGACGACGCGGCGCACCCCTCCGAGAAAACGCTCAGCTCGGCTGAGGAGTTTGCCGGCGGGTGTGCGCGGTTTCGCGCGCGCGGGTGTGCGCGGTTCGCCGGCGGGTGTGCGCGGTTCTGCCGGCGGGTGTGCCCGGTCCGCGCGCGGGTGTGCGCGATGCGCGGCCGTTCGGCGCGGCCGTTCGGCGCCGCCCTCAGCGCAGCGGCGCCCCCGGGTCCAGCTCGAAGACCGTGCCGCCTATGTCCACGTCGTCGCCGGGCTCGAAGCCCGCGGCCTGCAGCGCCTTGATCACCCCGATGTCGCGCAGGCGCTCCTCCAGGTAGCGCAGCGCCTCCTCGTTGTTGAGGTCGTGGCGCTCGAGCAGGCGCTCGACGCCGCGCCCGCTCACCCGGAAGGCGCGCTCGCCCGTGCGCTCCACGCTGAAGCCGTCTTGCGAGCCGGGCCGGTACACGCGGTGCTCGGCGGCGGGCGTCGTGGTGGCGGCCGCCTCGAGCGGCGGGGCCGCGGGCACCTCCCGCAGCAGCGCCGCGCGCAGCTCGGGCAGGCCGCGGCCCGTCGCCGCCGAGGTCAGGAAGACCTGGCCGCCCACCCGCGAGCGCCAGCGCCCGGCAGCGGCCTCGGCCTCCTCGTCGGTCATCAGGTCGGCCTTCGACAGCGCGAGCAGCCGCGGCAGCGAGGCCAGCCCTCCGCCGTGCTCGCGCAGCTCGGCCTCGACCGTCGCGTGGTTGGCGAACGGGTCGCTGCCGTCGGCGGGCACCAGCTCGACGACGTGCACCAGCAGCCGGCAGCGCTCCACGTGGGCGAGGAACTCGTGGCCGAGCCCGGCGCCGGCGCTGGCCCCCTCGATCAGGCCGGGGATGTCGGCCAGCACGAGCTGGCGGTCGTCGGCCTCGATCGTGCCCAGGACGGGCTCGAGCGTGGTGAACGGGTAGTCGGCCACCCGCGGCGCCGCGCGGGTCATGCGGGCGAGCAGCGAGGACTTGCCGGCGTTGGGCAGGCCCACCAGGCCGGCGTCGGCCATCAGCTTCAGGCGCAGCTCCAGCCAGCCCTCGTCGCCGGGCAGGCCGCGCTCGGCGAACCGCGGCGCCTGGCGCACCGAGCCGGCGAAGCGCTTGTTGCCCTTCCCGCCCGGGCCTCCGCGGGCCACCACGGCGCGCTGGCCGGGCACGGTCAGGTCCCACCGCGCCTCGCTGTCGGCGTGCTCGGCCACGGTGCCCGGCGGGACCGCCACCTCCAGCGTCGCGGCGTTGGCCCCGTGGCGCTGGTTGCCCTCGCCGTGCCCGCCCCGCTTCGCGCGGAAGTGAGCGCCGCGGCGGAAGGCGCCCAGGTCGCGGCGCGAGGGGTCGCAGACGAGGACCACGTCCCCGCCCCGCCCGCCGTCGCCGCCGTCGGGGCCGCCCTTGGGCACGTGCGCCTCACGGCGAAAGGAGACCGAGCCGTCGCCCCCGGCGCCGCCCTGCACCCAGATGCGCGCCCGGTCGGCGAACACCACTAGCCGGCCAGGCCGGCGGCCTCGAGCGCCTTGGCGTGGTCGCGGTAGCCGGTGGCGTAGATCAGCCTGCCGTCCGAAAGCGCAGGATCTGGGTGACCTCCCACTCGACGTCCAGGCCCGCCTTGGAGCGAAAGCGCTGCTTGGTCGGCACGACCAGCGTGTCGCCCACCTCGATGTACTCCTGCGGCTCGATCGTGATCTCGTCGAAGACGTCGAAGAAGCCCTGCATCCAGGTCCGGACGCCCTCGAAGCCCCGGTAGACGCTCCCGTCGGCGGAAGTCCGCGACCTCCTCGATGACCACGTCGGGGTGGACGATCTCGGCCTACGTCGGGCGGCGCCGACGCAGCGGAGAAGCCCGCGTACAGCCGCCGGGCCGTGGCCACGTTGTCCTGCGCCATCGCAGGACAGTCATGGGGCTACTACTGGTCTATGACCGAGATAGTTCGCCCGCGGTGGCCCTCGGCGAACTCGACCACTCCCGCGCGCTTGGCGAAGATGGTGTGGTCGCGGCCGAGGCCGGCGCCGTCCCCCGCCTTGAAGCGGGTGCCGCGCTGGCGCACGATGATCTCGCCGCCGGTGACGGCCTGGCCGGCGAAGACCTTCACTCCGAGGCGCTTGGCGTTGGAGTCGCGGCCGTTGCGAGAGGACCCGAGTCCCTTCTTATGAGCCATCCGAGTCCTCCTCTGCAGTGCTACCAGCCGAGGTCGCTGTCCTCGGCTGGTCGCTCTTTTTCGTCTGCTTCTTCTTGGCGGGCTTGCGCGAGAGCTTCTTGATCTCGCCGATCTCCAGGCGGGTCAGCTCCGAGCGGTGGCCCTGATGGCGCTGGTAGTTGCTCTTGGGCTTGAACTTCAGCACCCGGACCTTCTCGCCGCGCTCGTGGCCGGTGACCGTGGCCTCGACCTTGACCTTCTCGAGCTCTGCGCCCTCGAAGACGGTGTTGTCCCCGTCGGCGAGCAGGAGAGGCTGCAGGGCGACCTTGGCCCCCTCGTCCTCGGGCAGACGGTCGACCACCAGGGAGTCCCCGGTCTCGACGCGGTACTGCTTGCCTCCGACCTTGACGATCGCGTACATGAGCGAGCAAGGCTAGACACTCCGGCTCGCGGCGTAAGAGCTTTCATTCGCGGCCCGTGCGGGTTACCGTCCGGGGAGGAGTCTTCGGTGGCGCCCGGCCCGACTGACACAGCGGTGCTCGTACGGCGGTGCCAAGCCGGCGATGAGGTGGCTTGGAGTGCGCTCGTGCGCCGGTACTCGGCGTACGTGTACGCGGTGATTCGCCGAGTCTTCGGACTGCGCGATACCGAGGCGGAGGAGGTCTTCCAGAAGGTCTGGCTGCGGGTGTTCTCGAGACTCGACCAGGTCAGGGACGAAGCCGCGATGCGCGGCTGGATTCGGCAGATCACGCTCAACGTCGCGCGGGATCACCTCGATGCCCGTCGTGTAAGGAGACATGAGGTGCTGGTCGAGGCTGCTGCGGATGAGGCCACGTTTCCGGAGCTCGACGAGGCGCTGGCGGTCCGGCAGCTATTGGGCGCGCTGCCCGAGCCATGCAGCGAGGTCTTGACCCGTCGGTTCGTCGTCGACGAGAAGTATTCGACGATCGCCGATGGCCTCGGGCTCACGGTGGGTCAGGTCTCCGGCCTCATCCACCGCTGCCTCGGACGCCTCCGCTTCTTGATGGAGCGAACAAACGAGGGGCGCGAACCGTCCCGTAAGGAGATCTCCGACAGTGACCCGCTATAGCGACAAACGGCTTGCAGGCCTTCTGGCGGCTCTCCGACCCGCGCCCGAGGAGTGGGTGCGCAAGGCGGAGCGCATCGCGACCGAGCAGACCGAGCTTCCCCATATCCTGGCCCGTGCCGAAAGCGACCCGGACTTCCGCGCGGAGCTGCTCGAGGATCTCGAAGGGGCGTTGGAGCGAGCCGGGTACGAGCGCAACCTGGACACCATCGAGACCGTGAGCTGGCGCCTGCGCGGGGAGTAGCCGATGCAAGGGGCCGCCAACCCAGTGCTGTACACCGACAGCACCCTGTTGTCGTGGAGGCTCGCCGCCCGCGAGGCCCAAATCGGCAACGCGGCCGAGATCGAGCCCGTCCACCTGTTCCTCGGGCTTTGCAAGCTCTGCGATATGGACTCCGCGCGGGTCGCGGAGCTGCAAGCGGAGGACGGTGTGCGCCGTGAGCTCGAGGCGGACGTGGAGATGCTTCGCCTTTCGGTGGACGGCCTTGGTCTCGATCCGAAGCCGTTTCGCCGTCAGCTTCGGGCTCGGCTAAGAGGCCAGGCGCAGGGCCCACGGGCCGAGGACGACCTTCACCGCAGCGGGAGTTCCCGTCGTCTGTTTGCACGCGCCGAGTCTCTCGCGGAGGAGTGTCTGGACGACAGGCTGCGGCCCGTTCACCTGCTGACGGCGCTGCTCGAGGTCACCGACCCGACGTGGGCGGAGCTCGCCACAGGTCTCGAGCCGGCAGCCGAGGTTGCCAAGCGGGGTGCGGTCGCGCCAACGACGGGCCCGGCCGACGCCGGTGATCGCCCCACACCATTCCTCGACCGCTTCGGACGGGATCTCACGCGGATCGCGCGCGAAGGCGGGCTCGAACCGGTGATCGGCCGGCGTGAGGAGCAGCGAGAGCTCGCCCGGGCTCTCGTGCGCCAACGTAAGCGCTGCGCGGTGCTCTTGGGGGAGGCGGGCGTCGGAAAGACGGGCATCGTCGAGGGACTGGCGCTCCGCATCACTGACGACGCCCCACCGCCGGAGCTCGCCTCGGTTCGCATCGTGGAGCTTCAGATGGCCGCCTTGATTGCCGGCACGAAAAACCGGGGCGAGTTCGAGGAGCGCATGCAGAACGTGATCGAGGAGGCCCGCGGTCACGACGACGTGATCCTGTTCATAGACGAGATCCACACACTGCTCGGCGCGGGTGGTGAGGGAGCAAGCGATGCCGCCAACATCCTCAAACCCCCGCTCGCGCGGGGCGAGCTGCGCGTCATCGGCGCAACCACGAGCGGCGAGTACTCCCGCCACCTCGAGCGCGATCCGGCGCTCGAGCGCCGCTTCGAGGTGATCCGCGTGGAGGAGCCCAGCCCCGCCGAGGCTTTCGAGATCTTGGCCGGCATCGGTGACCGGCTCGAGGCACACCACGGGATCGCGGTGTCAGACGAGGCGATCGAGGCGGCGATAGAGCTCACCGTCCGCCACCTGCCCGAGCGGCGTCTACCCGACAAGGCGATCGACGTCGTCGACCAGGCGCTCGCTGCCGCGCGGCTTGGGACGCTCAGCCCGAGCCAGGCCGCGCCGGCGCCGGTGACGATCGGGCGCAGCGAGGTGGCGGCGGTGATCGCCAGGCGCCGCGGAATCCCGGTCGAGCGCCTGAGCCGCGACGAAGCCAAGCGCCTGCTGGACATGGAGGCCGCGCTCGCTTCGCGTGTCGTCAGCCAACCGGAGGCGGTCTCCGCGGTCTGCGAAGCGGTTCGCACCGCCCGCGGAGGGCTGCAGGATCCCCATCGGCCGGTCGCCGTGCTGCTTTTTGCGGGCCCGACCGGCACCGGCAAGACCGAGCTGGCGAAAGCGCTCGCGGAGCTGCTCTTCGACGACGAGCGGCAGCTGGTCCGGCTCGACCTGTCCGAGTACAAGGAGGCCCACTCCGTCTCCCGCCTGATCGGGCCGCCCCCCGGCTATGCGGGCTACGGCGAGCAGGATGGGGAGTTGACGGGGCCCCTCCGAGCCCGGCCCTACAGCGTCGTGCTCCTCGACGAGATCGAGAAGGCGCACCCAGAGGTACTCGACCTCTGCCTGCAGATCTTCGACGAGGGCTACCTGACCGACACCCGCGGGAGGCGGGCCTCGTTCCGCGACGCGGTGATCATCTTGACCTCGAATCTGGGTGCTCAGGCCGGCGGGCGTCAGGTCGGATTCGGTGCTCCCGTGGCGGCTGAGCCCGGCAAGGAGCGTGAGCGCGTCGAGCGGGCGGTCTCCGACAGGCTCACTACCGAGCTTCGGAGCCGCATCGACCGCGTAGTGGTCTTCGAGGCACTCGACGAGGCGGCGCTGAGGCTGATCGTCGAGAAGGTCGTTGCCGGAGTCCGAGCCAGGATGCGCGAGCAGCACGACGTCACTCTCGAGCTGAGCGAGGCGGCGTTGGCACTGCTGGCACGAGAGGGCCTCGACGAGCGCTTCGGCGCCCGCGAGCTGGAGCGCGCGGTCGGGCGCCTCGTCGTCGACCCTCTTGCCCGGGCGGTGCTGGCGGGGGAGATCCCGGCGGGCTCCTCGGTGAGCGTCGAGGCCCGCGACGGCGAGCTCGCGTTCGTGCCCGTCTAGCGCGTCGCGAACAAAACCGGCCGCGGTGCCGTCTTGGTGGGTTCCCCCATCACGGAGAAGGCATCCATCAATGGCATCCGTCGTTCGCATATCAGCACTCACCGCGGCACTCCTCACCGCCGCCATCGCAGCCACCCCGGCGGCCGAGGCATCCAGCCCCGCGCCCGATCCCGGCGACCCTCGCGTCCAGGACGCGCGCGAGTACGCGAAGGATCGGCGCGTCAGCCTGACCGAGGCGCTTCGCAGGCTGCGGGTCCAGGAGGCAGCGGGAGAGCTCGAGCAGGCGCTGGCCGAAGGCCGGCCCAGCACCTTCGCCGGGCTCTACATCGAGCACTCGCCCGAGTTTCGCGTCGTCGTCCGCCTCACCCGCGGCGGTCCCGAGCAGCTCGAGCGCCACGTGGCCGGCGGGCCCCTGGCCGGGCAGGTGGTCGTGAGCCGCGCCGGTCGCTCGCTGGCCCAGCTGGAGGCCGCCCAGCGCAGCACGCGATCGACCACCCGAAGCCTCGGCCTCACCGCCGACTCGGGGATCGACGTGCGCGCCAACCGCGTCGAGCTCTACGTGCCCGACCGGGGCCGGGTGACCGACACCCTTCGGCGCAAGGGCCGCACCCTGCCCTCCGAGGCCAGCGTGATCGCCACCCGGCAGCTGGCCCGCTCGGAGGCCAACCTCTACGCCGGCCTGGGCCTGAGCACGTGCACGAGCGGGTTCTCGGTCCGAGCATGTCGGGTTCGTCGGCTCCCCCGGAACCGGAGAGCCCGGTGTCCTCACGGCCGGTCACTGCGGCAACAACCAGTCCTTCCAGGGCTCGCCGCTGAGGTTCAGAGTCCGAGGTCTACAGCGGCCCACGCGACGTTCAGTGGCACGCCGACTGGAACCACAACGTTCGCAACTGGGCCTACGACGGACTCGGGATTGGAAGGCCCCGTACACCACCGGCTACCGCGAGATCACGGCGACGAGGTCGCGCGCCCAGCAGGCCGTCGGCCAGTTCGTGTGCAAGTACGGCAAGACGACGGGTCGCACCTGCGGCTACATCAGCGACAGGAGCTTCATGCCGGTCCGGCGCCGCCGACGCGACCTCCACCTACATCAGGGTCCACAAGGACAACGAGGACCTGTCAGAGGGCGGCGACAGCGGCGGCCCCTGGTACAACGGCGGCACCGCATACGGCGTCCACAATTGCGGTATCGGCGAACGACGCCTGCTACATGGCGATCGACTACATCCACGCGCTCGGACTCCGAGTGCTGACCGAGTAGCGAGCTGAGCCGGGGCGCAGAGGCGCGTTCGACCGCGTCTCTGCGCCGTCGGCGAGAACTCCCCCGGGCCACGCGATCGGGGATGTACCGGGGCGGGATGCGTTCGGGGTCGTGATCGCCGCTCGGCACCGACGGCCGGAGCGCCAGGTGGCAGCGACGCGGGGGTGGCGGAGGAGGCCAGAACCGTCCCGCTGAGGCGTGGCGAACAAACCGCTGCGCCAAGCCGTCTTGTGCTGGCGAGACCGCATGTGGCGGTCGGACCAACGAGACACAGGAGGAATTCCCATGAGCCAGATCGCCAGTCGCCTGCGCCCCTCGAGCCGCGGGCTCCAGCTAGCCACCATTGTGTTGTCCTGCCTGGCGCTGTTCGTCGCCCTCGGGGGCCCGAGCTACGCCGCCCGCACGCTGGTCGGCAGCGGACAGCTGAAGAAGAACGCCGTCCGCTCCAAGCACGTCAGGAACAACAGCCTGACCGGCAAGGACGTCAAGGACCGCAGCCTGTCGGGCAAGGACGTTCGCGACAACAGCCTGAGCGGCGCCGACATCAATGAGTCGACGTTGAACATCGAGGGCAAGCAGGGCGCAACCGGACCCCGTGGCGTGCAGGGCGAAACCGGCCCGTCGGCCGCGTACTCGTCCACCAGGTTGGACGGCCCCGCCGACCTCGCGTTGTCCCCGGGCTACACCACCGTCGACACGCTCAAGGTCCCCGGGCCCGGCAACTACGTGGTCAACGCCAAGCTCTATGCGGGCGGAGAGCGCGCCGTGCGCTGCCAGCTCGGGATCGTCACGCAATCGTCGGGGAGCTTCGCCTTCCTGGACGAGGCGCTCAGCGATCCGGGCTCGGGCTTCTCGGTGACCACCATGCCGCTCCAGTTCGTCAACCCCGCTCCGGAGAGCGGGCGAACCTACGGCGTGCGCTGCCGCAAGTCACAGGCGGGCACCGGCGCGGCGAACATCCGCTTTACGTCGATCACGGCCGTCAAGGTCGGAACCATCGTCGACGATTAGCAGGGCGTTCCACGCGCAAGCGGCCGTGGGCGGACGGGGACGGCGATGCCGTCTCCGTCCGCAGCGGCGGCGGTGCTAACCAGCCTCGGCGGTGGACTTGCGGCGCCCGCGCCCGCCCCGGCGGCCCCGCCTGCGGCTGCGGCTCTGGCCGCCCTCCTCCGAGGGGGCCGGCGGGTTCACCAGCTCGGCCTCGGCGGCCGAGCGGCCCACCTTCTCGATCCGCACCATCGTCTTCTCGCCGATGAGGCGGCCGGCGCCCTCCACCGAGATCACGTAGCCGTCGAGCTTGGCCACCGCGTCGTCCTCGTTGTACATGTGGGGCTCCTCGATGCGCACCAGCACCTCCTCGCCCTCGCGGAAGGGCAGGGCGCGCTCCTCGACGTCGTCGCGCGGGCCCTCGAGCAGGACTGCGAAGTGGTCGATCGGCAGGGCCTCGGAGCCCTCGAAGTGGAAGCGCTTGCCGGTGTCCTTCTCGATCTCGAGGATCGGGGCCTGCGGGCCGGAGACCAGCTCGGTTGAGACCTCCGGATGCACGGCGATCAGGAACGCCTCGGCGTCGGGCCGCTCGCTGGCCAGCTCGCGCAGCTGTCGCTCGGCGTCGATGGCCACCGTCTCCTCGGACAGCACCACGCCCTCGCCGTCGCAGGTGGGGCAGGTCTTGCTGAGGATCTCGCGCACGCCCTCGGTCACGTTCTGGCGCGTCATCTCGACCAGGCCCAGCGGCGAGATCTCGACCACGTAGGTCTTGGTGCGGTCCTCGTCCAGAGCCTTGCGCAGCGCCTTGAGCACCGAGTCGCGGTTGCGCGAGCGCGACATGTCGATGAAGTCGATGACGATGATCCCGCCGATGTCGCGCAGCCTCAGCTGGCGCACGGCCTCCTCGGCGGCTTCGAGGTTGGTCTTCACGATCGTGTCCTCGAGGCGGGCGCCCTTGCCCCGGCCGATGAACGAGCCGGAGTTGACGTCGATGACGGTCATCGCCTCGGCGTAGTCGATGATCAGGTAGCCGCCGCTGGGCAAGTCCACCCGCCGCGACAGCGTGGACTGGATCGCCTCCTCGGCGCCGTAGCGCTCGAACAGCGGCTCCTCGCCCTTGTACAGCTCGAGCCGGGGCAGCAGCTCGGGCGCGGTGCGGGTGAAGAACGACTCCAGCCGGTGGTGCTGCTGGGGATCGTCGACGATCGCCCGCTCGAACTGGCCGGAGAAGATGTCGCGCGCCACGCGCACCGACAGGTCGGCCTCCTGGAAGACCATGGCGGGCGCGGCGGTCTCGTCCGCGCGCTTGCACAGGACCTCGTGCAGCTTGTGCAGGTACTTGATCTCGCGCTCGAAGTCCTCCTTCTTGCCGCCCTGGGCGGCGGTGCGGATGATCGCGCCACCTCCCTGCAGGTCGATCCTGGCCGCGGCCTTTCGCAGGCGGTCGCGCTCCTTGTCGGGCAGCCGGCGCGAGACGCCCACGCCCTCGCCGTCGGGCACGTACACCAGCAGCCGCCCGGCGATCGAGAGCTGCATGGACAGGCGCGGGCCCTTGGTCTTCAGCGGGTCCTTGACCGCTTGGACGAGGATCTCCTGGCCCGGCTTGAGCAGCTCGGTGATCTGCTTGCCCTTCCCGCGCCCGCCGCGGCCGCGACGGGCCACCTCGACGCCGGGGATGACGACGTCGTCGGCGTGCAGGAAGCCGTTCTTCTCCAGGTCGATGTCCACGAACGCGGCTTCCAGCCCGCCCAGGACGTTGTCGACCTTGCCTTTGTAGATGTTCCCGACTATCGAGCGCGAGCCGCGGCGCTCGATGTAGAGCTCAGCGACGCGCGCGTCTGACTTGCGCCCACCCTCCGATTCCAGGATGGCGACGCGGGTTTCGCCACGGTCGCCCGTGACGAGCAGTTGCTTCTTCAAGGTTCTTGATTCCTCTCATAGGGCTAGGTCCCTGCCCTTGGCGGATGCAGCGTCGCGCGCCTGCGCGTGTATCGACTGCAGAAGGCCTATGGCCAGGAAGGTCACGATCACCGAGGAGCCGCCGTAAGAGACGAGCGGCAACGTGATTCCGGTGATGGGCATGATCCCGATGGTCATACCGACGTTAACGAAGAGCTGGAACATGAGCATGGCCGTTATCCCACCGGCCAACAAAGTGCCGTAGAGGTTCTTCGCCATGGTCAGGATCCGCAGTGCCCTCCATATCAGGAGGGCGAACAGGGACAGCACTATGGCCGCCCCCGCGAACCCGAACTCCTCGCCGACGACGCTGAACACGAAGTCGGTGTGGTGCTCGGGCAGGAAGTCGAGCTTGGTCTGGGTCGCCAGGTCGCCGCGGCCCGTCTTTCCTCCGGAGCCGATGGCGGTCAGCGACTGGTTGACCTGGTAGCCCTCCTCGCGCGGGTTCTCGGTCGGGGCGAGGAAGGCCGTCAGGCGGTCCATCTGGTACGGCTTGAGAAGTTGTACGCCCACGGCCGGGGCGGCCACCAGCACCAGCACGAGGGCCGTGGCGGCGATGCCGCCGAGAGCGGCGAAGTGGGTCCACTTGGTGCCCGCCACGAACAGGCAGGCGGTCACGATCGCCAGGTAGACGAGGCCGGAGCCGAGGTCGGGCTGGGCGATGACGAGCATCGCCGGGACGACGGCCATGAGAACGGCCCGGCTGGTCGTCTCCCGGTCCCCGAGCTTGCGCACCCGGTCGACCAGGAAGGCCGACAGCGACAGGATCAGCAGTATCTTGCCGACCTCCGAGGCCTGGAAGCTGAAGAAGCCGAACTCGATCGACCGCTGAGAGCCGCGCGCGGTGGCGCCCAGCAGCATCACCAGCAGGATCGAGGCGATCATGGCCACATACAGGCCCGCCTTCCACTCGCGGAAGCGCGAGTAGTCGATCCGCGAGAGAATCAGCATCAGCACGATTCCCACGCCGCAGTAGGCGGACTGGCGGATCACGAAGTAGTAGGGGCTGCCCTCCACGTCGTCGGTGGTGGCCGTGGCGATCGTGTAGATGCTGCACGCGACCAGGCCGAGCGTGGCCAGCAGCAGCAGCGGGTCGAGGCGGAAGATGGGCACGCGCGGCTCCTCGTGGAAGTCACGGACCCCGGTTCCGTAGGGGGAGGCCTGCACGGTGGTCGGCACCTTAGTCGGGCGCCCCGCCGCCCTGCACCTGCTTCTTGGCGTCGCCCTTGACCCCGAACAGCTCGGCGAGGATCTGGCGAGCCTTCGGCGCGGCCGACTCGGCGCCGAAGCCGCCGGTCTCGTCGGTCACCGCCACCACGTACTTGGGGTTCGGGTAGGGGGCCAGCGCCACGTACCAGGACTGGTCGGGGCGGCCCGCGCCCTTCTCCGCGGTGCCGGTCTTGCCGGCCACCGGGATGGGGAAGCCCTTGAACACCGGGGTCGAGGTGCCGCCCGGCCCGCTGGCCGCGCCGCGCAGGCCCTCCAGGATCGCCGAGCGGTACTCGGGCTTGATCTTCACGCGGCGCGCGGAGGGGGCCTCGAGCTGCTGCAGCGCGCGGCCGCCGGCGTCCTCGATGCGCTGGCCCAGGCGCGGGCGCAGCACGCGGCCGCCGTTGGCGACCGTCGAGTAGGCCACCGCCAGCTGCAACGGGTTGGCCTGGAGGTCGCCCTGACCCACCGACAGGTTGATGCTGTCGCCGATCGACCAGGGGCGGTCGGTCAGCTTCTTCTTGAACAGCCGATTGCGCCACCGGGGCGTCGGCACGAAGCCCTTCGCCTCGGAGGGCAGGTCGATGCCGGTCGGGCGGCCGATCCCCAGCTTGCGCGCCCAGCGCTGCATGAGCAGGCCGTCACCCTGCCCGTTGGCCTCGCGGCCGATCAGGTAGAAGTAGACGTCGCTCGAGACCGTGAGCGCCTTGCGCAGGGCCACCGGCCCGTGTGCGGCGCCGCCGGCGTTCTGGAACTGAATGCCGCCCACGGTGATCGAGCCCCCGTCGTACTGGACGGTGTCGGGCGTGATGACCCCGCCCTGCAGGCCGGCCACCGCGGTGATCAGCTTGTAGGTCGAGCCGGTGGGGTAGCCCCCCTGCGTCGCGCGGTTGAACAGCGGCTTGCCCAGCTCCTCGGAGGACAGGCGCTTGAAGTCCTTCGGCCTGATGATCTTGGAGAAGATGTTCGGGTCGAACGAGGGCGTGGAGCCCAGCGCGACCATCTGGCCGTTGCGCACGTTCATCACCGCGAAGGCGCCCTTGGTCCCGGCCAGCGCCTGCTGGCCGACCTTCTGGACGCCGAGGTCGACCGACAGCCGCAGCTGGCGGCCCTGGACCGGGCGGCGCACCGACAGCTCGCCCTTCAGGTTGCCCAGCGCGTCCACCTGCACGCGCGAGGCGCCGTTCTTGCCGCGCAGGAAGCGGTCGTACTGGTACTCGATGCCCGACTGGCCCACCCGGTCGCCCAGGCCGACGCCGCGGTAGCGCTGGTCCTTGAGCTGCTCCTTGGTGATCTCGCCGACGGTCCCGAACAGGTGGGCGCCGATCTGCTTGTGCGGGTACTGACGCAGGAACACGCGCTCCACGGTCACGCCGGGGAACTCGTTCTGGCGCTCGAGCAGGTAGGCCACCACGTTGGGCTTGACGTCCTGCTTGACCGTCGCCGCCGAGTACGGCAGCGCCTTGAGCTGGCCCGACACGCTGCGGTCGATGCGGCGGGCGCTGGAGCCCAGCACGCGCCCGAGGCGCCGGTACAGGCGCATCCGCTCGGCCCTGTCCTCGGGGAGCTTGCCCGGGGTGACCTTCACGGCCAGGCCGGTGCGGTTGTCCACCAGCACCCGCCCGTCGCGATCGACGACCTCGCCGCGCGGCGCCTGAACCTTGATCTCGCGCACGCGGTTGTCGTTGGCCTTGGCCTCGTACTGGTCGCCCGAGAGCACCTGCAGGTACCACAGGCGGAAGAAGATGACCCCGAACGCCAGCAGCGCGACGCCGCCGATCAGCGCGATGCGGAAGGCCAGCTGCGGGGTGAGCGAGCGGCGGTTCTCTCCGTCGAGGTACAGGAGTCCCTAGACCTCCATGCCGCGCAGGCCGAGCGGTCCGCTCTCGCGCGGGCGCTGGCGCCGGCGACGGCGCTCGAGCGGGTCGACGGCCAGGACCGGGCGGATCACCCGCCGCACCAGCCCGAACACGGGAAGGGCGATCAGCGTGTCGAGCAGCACGGTCACGATCATCTCCTGGAAGACCAGCCCGCTCACGCTGGCGGCCCCCACGTCGAGCATGAACGACACCGCGCCGAACGCAAGCACCCAGCCCGCCGCCGCCGCCGCTCCCACCGGGATGGGCAGCAGCCCGTGGGCGGGGTCGCGCAGCTCCCGGAAGCGGCCCACGCCGTAGCCCACCGCGCACAGCACCAGCGAGGAGGCGCCCATGGTCTGGCCGGCCAGCAGGTCGAGCAGGAACCCGGCGCCGAAGCCGGTGGCCGCGCCCGCGACGCTGCCCGAGTAGTAGGCGACGCCGGCCACGACCAGCGGCACCAGGTCGAAGTGGCCACCGAGTATGCGGATCTGCCCCAGCCCCGAGAGCTGGATGATCACCGCGGCCAGCAGCAGCCCGCCGACCCGCAGGAATGCGTTCGGGCTCGGGATCACGGCGTCGGGACCTGGGCCTGGGTGCCCGGACGCTCGGTGAGCACCTGGACGAAGTCGATCCGGCGCACGTCGGCGAAGGGCTTGATGTGGACGCGCTGGTAGAGCTCGACCTCGTCGAGGTCCACGCGCGAGACGCGCCCGATCGGGATCCCGCGCGGGAAGATCGACCTCACCTCGTCGGAGGCGAAGCCCGAGGTGACCACCACGCTGTTCTTGCGCACGCGGCGGCCCTTCTGGACGAAGTCGAGCAGCAGGTCGTCGGGCTTGCCCACCTCGGGCTTGATGATGCCGTTCGCGCCGTTGGGCACCACCTGGGCCGAGACGGCGCTGGAGGAGTCGGTGATCAGCGTGACCTGGGCGCTGCCGCCGGACACGCGGGTGACCTTGCCCGCCAGGCCGCCGGCCGTGATCACGGGCTGGTCGACGCGGATGCCGTCCCCGCGGCCCTTGTTGATCCGGATCGACGAGTACCAGACGGTGGGCGAGCGGGCGATCACGCGGGCGGCGACCGGACTGGTGCCCTCCGGGAAGCCGCCGCTGCGGCGCAGGCCGACCAGGCCGCGCAGCTGCTCGGCGTCGCGGCGCGCGGTCTCACGCGCGGCCAGCTCCTTGCGCAGCTGACGCGACCTCGTCGCGCAGCTTCTCGTTGTCGCCCTTGGCGTCGAAGGTGTCGCCCAGCCACCCGAACAGGTCGCGCACGGGCTTCAGGGCACGGTTGGCCCCGTTCTCGATCGGCGAGACCACGTCCTGCGCGCCCTGCTGGATCGAGCCCAGGGGGCCTCCGCCCCCGAAGGACATGGTGATCAGCACCATGGCGGCCGCCACGAAGGCGATCAGCACCGCCCGGCGGCGGCGGATTGTCTTGCGATCGAACATCGGCCCCGGGAACCTCCAGGGGGCGCCGCCCTAGCGGCGCCGGTTGTTTCGGGATTGTTTGTTGGCGCGGTGTATCGCCTCGAACTCCTCGAGGCTGCGGCCCGAGCCCACGGCGACGCACGTCAGCGGCGAGTCGGCCAGGTGCGCGGGCATCTGCGTCTCATCCCTCAGGCGCTCGTCGAGGCCCTGGAGCAGCGAGCCCCCGCCGGCCAGCATGATGCCCCGGTCCATGATGTCCGAGGCCAGCTCCGGCGGGGTGCGGTCCAGCGTCTCCTTCACGGCGTCGATTATCGCCGCCACGGGCTCCTCCAGCGCGAGGCGCACCTCCTCGCTGGTGAGCACGATGGTCTTGGGCAGGCCGGACACGAGGTCGCGCCCGCGGATCTCGGCCTGGACCTCCTCGTCGAGCGGGAAGGCCGAGCCGATCTCCAGCTTGACCTCCTCGGCCGTCGACTGCCCGATCATGAGCTTGTACTCGCGCTTGACGTAGTTGATGATCGCCTCGTCGAGCTCGTCGCCGCCGATGCGAATCGATTGAGACACGACGATTCCGCCCAGGGAGATCACCGCGACCTCGCTGGTGCCGCCGCCGATGTCCACGACCATGTTGCCGGTGGGCTCTCCGACCGGCAGCCCGGCGCCGATCGCGGCCGCCATGGGCTCCTCGATCAGGTAGGCCTGGCGCGCTCCGGCGCTCAGGCAGGCCTCCTCCACGGCGCGCTTCTCCACCCCGGTCACGCCCGAGGGCACGCAGACCACCACGCGCGGGTGGGCCCATCGGTTCTGGTGGACCTTCTGGATGAAGTGGCGCAGCATCTGCTCCGTCACGTCGAAGTCGGCGATCACGCCGTCCTTCAGCGGCCGGATGGCCTGGATCGTGCCGGGCGTACGGCCCAGCATCCGCTTGGCCTCGATGCCCACCGCGTGGACCTCCGCCGAGCGGGAGTCGATCGCCACCACCGAGGGCTCGGAGAGCACGATCCCGCGCCCGCGCACGTATACGAGCGTGTTGGCGGTGCCGAGGTCGACCGCCATGTCGCGGCCGCCCATGCCGGTGAGGTAGGAGAAGAAACCCATAGGAACGGTAGGAGGATAGGGAGAAGCCCCGGACGCGCCCAGAAAGCAGGAACGCGTGCAAAAACACAGGATCGGAGCCCCGCCGAACGGGGCAGTCTAGCCGGTCGCCGCCGCGTTGTCGGCCGTTGTCATCGCAACAATTCGGGCGCGAGGTCCAGCAGCCTGGCGACCGGCAGCCCCACCACGTTCAGGTAGTCCCCCTCGATCCGCTCCACCAGAGCCGCGCCGCGCCCCTGGATGGCGTAGCCGCCGGCCCGCTCACGCCACTCGCCGGTGTCCAGGTACCACCCCAGGAGGGCCTCGTCGACGCCCCGAAAGCGGACTCGGGTTCCCTCGACCGCGGTACGGCCGTCGCTCAGCGCGACCGCGCTCAGGACCTCGTGCTCGCGCCCGGCCAGGCGGCGCAGCACCTCCTCGGCCTCGACGCGCCCGGCCGGCTTGCCGTGCGCGCGGCCGTCGAGGACCACCGCGGTGTCCACGCCGAGCACGAGCTCGCCCTCCACCGCCGCCGCCTTGCGGCGGGCGTTCTCGAGCACCAGCTCGCGCGGGTCGCCCTCGGCCAGCTCCTCCACGGCCGGGTCCTCCGCGCGGAAGGGGATGCCGACCTGCTCCAGGATCGCCCGCCGCTGGGGCGAGCGGGAGGCCAGGACCAGCACCGCCCGCCCGGGCTACAGCTCCGGGAAGAAGAGGCCCGCCTCGCGCTGGGCGGACTCGGGGGAGTCCGAGCCGTGCACCAGGTTGGTCTGGACCTCGAGCCCGAAGTCGCCGCGGATCGAGCCGGTCGTGGCCTCGAGCGGGTTGGTCGCGCCGATCACCTGCCGGGCGGCCGTCACAGCCTCGTGGCCCTCCAGCACCATCGCCACCAGCGGCCCACCGGTGATGAAGTCGACCAGCTCCCCGAAGAACGGCTTGTCCTCGTGCTCGGCGTAGTGCTGCTCCGCCAGGTCGCGGTCGACGGTCATGTGCTTCACGGCGACGATCGTCAGGCCCTTGCGCTCGAAGCGAGCGATGATCTCGCCGGTCAGGCCCTTCTCGAACGCATCGGGCTTGACCAGGATCAGTGTCCGGTCCATCGGCGGTGGGTCCTCTCTGTCGTGTTCTGGGGTCAGCCGGCCGGCGGCCGGCTGGCCGGGCGATCGGCCGTTCCGCCGCCGTCACGCGGCGGGCGCTGGGCCTGGCGCTGAGGCGCGGGCTGCTGGCGAGTCTGCTGGGGCGGGGCCTGGCGCTGCTGCTGGCCCTGGGCGGGCTGGCGCTGGGGCGGCTGACCCTGTGGTTGCTGGCGCGGTCTGCTGCCCTGCTGGCCCTGGCGCTGGGGCTGCTGGCGCTGGGGCTGGGGCTGGCGGCCCTGGCCGGAGGCGGCTCTCACCCGCCGCTCGCGTCGGCGTGGCTGGGCGGGCGCCTGGCCCACCTCGGCCTCGCAGTAGGGGCAGATCTTCCAGCGCGGGTCGAGCGGCTTGCCGCAGACGGTGCACGGCTCCTTGAGGCGCCGCAGGCAGCTCGGGCAGCGCAGGAAGGTCGGCTCGATCTCGAAGTCGCAGTGCGGGCAGGTGTGCTGGCGGACGCTGTTCAGGCGCGCCTCGGCCGCGGCGATCTCCAGGTCGCGCTCGTGGACGTCGTCCAGGTACTCCGGCGGCCTGATGATCAGGTAGATGATCGTCCCGATGAAGGGGAACAGCGAGGCCGCGGTGGCGCAGCCGACGAGCATCGGGTCGGTGATCCGCCGGCGCGCGTCGGAGTAGGTCCAGTAGACGAGCGCGGCCCACACGACGACCAGCGACAGCACGAGCAGGTTGACGGCCAGGTTCAGCCCCCCGTTCTCGATGCCGAATAGGCCCAGCGGCGCCATGAGCAGCGACCGAGTGTACCGGCGCCTAACTCCGCCGACTCGTACCGCCGGAGCGCAGGCCGGGCGTTGGCCGGCCGACCCGTCCGGGATCGGACACCGCCGGAGCGCAGGCCGGGCGTTGGCCGGCCGAGCACCGCCGGTCGATCGGTTACAGGAACAGCCGGCCGAGCAGGTAGCCGAAGGTGAAGAAGACGAGGATCACGGCAGCCACGATCACGGCCACGAGGCCGATCATCGGCAGGAAGCTCGGCCCTTCTTCGCGATCCACAGCGACCCATACTTACATCGAAGAGGCGCGAATCGCACCTTTTTCGCGCACGAGGTCGCCGACGAGATAGATCGAGCCGGTGGCCGCCACGGCGCCGCCCGCGCCCGCGATCTCGCGCGCGCGGGCGACCGCGCGGCGGGGCTCGGGCACGGTCTCCGGCTCGGGCCCGCCGATCTGCTCCACGAGGCTGGCCAGCGTCCCCGGCGACAGCGCGCGCGGATTGGTGCAGCGCGTGAGCACCAGCCGGTCGAAGGCCGGCAGCAGCGCCTCGAGCATGCCGGCGGCGTCCTTGTCGTCGAGGATGGAGAGCACCCCAACCCGCGGCCGCCGCTCCCCGAAGACCTCGGGCAGGGCGCCGGCCAACGCCCGCGCGCCCGCCGGGTTGTGGGCGCCGTCGATCACGGTCAGCGGGGCGCTCCCCCACCTGCTCCAGGCGCCCCGGCACCCGCGTCTCGGCGGCCGCGCCGGCCAGCGCCTCGGGATCAGCTCGCGGCCCAGGAAGGCCTCGGCCGCCGCCGCGGCCACGGCGAAGTTGCGGCGCTGGAAGGCGCCGAGCGCGCCCATGGCCGGGGCATCCGAGCCCGCCTCCACCAGCCGCGCGTGGCGCTCGCCGGCCACCCGCTCGGCCACCGCGCGGGCCTCGGGGTCGAGCTCGCCGACCACCAGCGTCGCGTGGTCGCGCACCACCGCCAGCTTCTCCTCGGCGATGTCGCGCACGGTGGGCCCGAGCCAGCGCGTGTGCTCGAGCCCCACCCCGGTGAGCACCTGCACCCGCGAGGGGATCACGTTGGTGGCGTCGTAGCGGCCACCCAGGCCGGCCTCCACCACCGCCACGTCGACGCCGCGGCGAGCGAGCTCGTGGTAGACGGCGGCGGTCAGCACCTCGAACTGGGTGACCCGCTCGCCGTCCTCGAGCGTGCGCTCCACCAGCTCGGCGGCGTGGGCGGCGCGGGCCACCGCGGCCGCCGAACTCGTCGGGCCCGACCGGCCGCTCGTCCACCTCCACCCGCTCGCGGAAGGAGCTGAGGTGGGGCGAGGTGTACGAGCCGGTGCTCAGGCCGTGGCGGCGCAGGATCGCGGCCAGGAAGCGGACCGTGGACGACTTGCCGTTGGTGCCGACGACGTGCACGCTGGCGAACCGCCGCTGGGGCATCCCCAGCGCGGTCATCAGCCGGTGCATGCGGTCCAGCCCGAAGCGCATGCCGAACAGCTCGAGCCCGAGCAGGTGCTCCTCGGCCTCGCGCAGGTTCACGTGCGGGCGGCGTCGAGGGCGGCGCGGTACTCGGCCAGCTTGTCGCGCTCGGCCTGCACCACCTCGGCCGGAGCCCGCTCGGTGAACCGCTCGTTGGCGAGCTTGCGCTCCAGCCGCTCGATCTCGCCCTCGAGCTTTTCCCGCCGGGCCGCGATCCGCCGGCGCGCCTCCTCGGGGTCGAAGGCGTCCGAGCGCAGGATGCGCACGGCGCCGCCGGGGACGCGCACCTCGGCCACCGGGTCGCCCCCGTTGGCCGCCAGCTCCAGCCGGGCGAGGCGGGCCAGCTGCTCGTCCAGCCCCTCGTAGCCGTCGGCCTCGACCCTCACGGGGATGGCCACCGATGCCTTCGCTCCCACCTCGTCGCGGTAGCGGCGCAGCTCGGTCACCGCCGCGATCAGCCGCCCCAGCCGCGCCTCGGCGTCCTCGTCGATGCGTGCAGGATCGGCGCTCGGGCCAGGCCGCGAGCGCCAGCAGGCCGCGCTCGCCGGGGAGGTGCGACCAGATCTCCTCGGTCACGAAGGGCATCGCCGGGTGCAGCAGCGCGAGGCTGCGCTCCAGCGCGTGCAGCAGCACGGCGGAGACCGCGGCGTTGTCGTCGGAGTACAGCCGCGGCTTGGCCAGCTCGAGGTACCAGTCGCACAGCTCCGACCAGAAGGACTCGTACAGCTCGAGGGTCGCGCGCGAGAACTCGAAGGCGTCCACCAGCCGCGAGGTGCTCTCGGTCAGGCGCTCCAGTCGCGAGACGATCCAGCGGTCCTCCACCGTCTCGGCCGCGCCGGCGTCGGCGGTGGCCTCGGGGTCCACGCCCAGCAGCACCAGCCGCGAGGCGTTCCACAGCTTGTTGGCCAGGTCGCGGCCCTGCTGGACACGCTGCTGGGAGAAGCGCACGTCCTGGGTCGAGGACATGGCCAGCAGTCCGAAGCGCAGCGCGTCGGCGCCGTTCTCCTCGATCTCGTGGATCGGGTCGATGCCCGTGCCCAGCGACTTGGACATGCGCCGGCCGTCGGGCGCCTGGATGACCGAGTGGATGGGCACGTCGGTGAACGGCACCGAGCCGGTGAACTCGATCCCGAACATGATCATCCGCGCGACCCAGAGGTAGATGATGTCCCGCGCCGTGGAGAGCACGTCGGTCGGGTAGAAGGCCCGCAGCTCGTCGGTCTGGTCCGGCCAGCCCAGCGTCGCGAACGGCCACAGGGCCGAGGAGAACCAGGTGTCGAGCACGTCGGGGTCGCGCTCCCACCCTTCGCCCTCGGGCGGCTCGACGCCGACGTAGCGCTCCTCGCCGCGGTACCAGACCGGCAGCTGGTGACCCCACCACAGCTGGCGCGAGACGCACCAGGGCCGGATGTTCTCCATCCAGTCCAGGTAGACCCCGGTCCACGGCTTCTCGGGGTGGAAGCGCACCGTGCCGTCGCGCACCGCGTCGATGGCGGGGCCGGCCAGGCGGCCCACGTCGCAGAACCACTGCAGCGAGATCAGCGGCTCGATCCGCCGGCCCGAGCGGTGGGAGTGCGGCACGTCGTGCTCGTAGGGCCGCGTTCCGGAGATGAGGTCGTCCTCGCGCAGCGCCGCCACCACCTCGCGGCGGGCGTCCTCGACGCTCATGCCCGCGAAGCGCTCGCCGGCGGCCCCCGCCATGAGCCCGTCCTCGCCGATGACGCTGACTTCGTCCAGCCCGTGGCGGCGGCCGATCTCGAAGTCGTTGGGGTCGTGGCCCGGCGTGATCTTCAGCGCGCCGGTGCCGAACTCCGGGTCCACGTGCCGGTCGGCGATGATCGGCAGCCGGCGCCCGACGATGGGCAGGATCGCGGCCTCGCCCACCAGGCGCGTGTAGCGCTCGTCGTCGGGGTTCACCGCGATGGCGGTGTCGGCGAGCATCGTCTCGGGGCGCACCGTGGCCACGGTCACCGAGCCGGCGCCCGACTCCAGCGGGTAGTCGATCGAGTACAGCGTGTCCTCGACCCAGCGCTGCTCGACCTCCAGGTCGGAGATGGCCGAGCCGGCGCCCGGGTCCCAGTTGACCATGTAGTTGTCGCGGTAGACGAGGCCCTTCTCGTACAGGGCGGCGAACACGTGCGCGACGGCCTTCGCGTACTGCTCGTCCATCGTGAAGCGCTCGTCCTCCATGTCGAGCGAGGCGCCCAGGCGGCGGAACTGCTCGGTGATGCGCGAGCCGTACTGCTCGCGCCACTCCCACACGCGCGCGGAGAAGGCCTGACGGCCGATCTCCTCGCGGCTCGTGCCCTCCCCGACCAGCTGCTGCTCGACCTTGACCTGGGTGGCGATGCCGGCGTGGTCGGTGCCGTAGATCCACTTGGTGTTCTTCCCGCGCATGCGCGCGACGCGCGCGCAGACGTCCTGGATGGAGGCGTTGAGCGCGTGGCCCATGTGCAGCTCGCCGGTCACGTTCGGCGGCGGGACCGCGATGGAGTAGTTGTCTTCGGCGTCGCCCTCGGCCTCGGGGTGGAAGGCGCCGGCCTCCTCCCAGCGGCGCCACACCCGCTGCTCGGTCTCGGCGGGCTCGTAGCGCTTGCGCTCCTCGAGCTGCTTGAGGCGGTCCTCCTGGGTCATGGGCGACGGGCCCTAGAGCCCGCGCGCGAACTCGACGAACTTCTGCGCGTCGCGCAGAGGCGGCCCGTGGCCGAAGAGTACGAGCCTCGGCTCGAGCTCACCGAGGCGCTTGGCTGAGCGGCGGTTCTCCTCGGGGTCGGGGGTGAAGAAGTCGAAGGGCAGCCGCAGCCCGCGGGGGAAGCCGGTCAGCGAGTTCTGGTTGTTGAGCACGTCGCCGAGCACCAGCACCCCGTCCGACCCGCGCCAGAAGGCCAGGTGCCCGGCCGAGTGGCCGGGGACGTCGAGCACCTTGAAGCCCGCCACCTCGTCGCCCTCGGCGAGCTGGCGGTCCACCGTGTGCCCCGGGCCGGTCATGACCTTCCAGAACAGCTTGTTGATCGGCTTGTCGGGCTGGCGCTGGCGGATCAACTCGGGCCGCTCGGCGGCGTCGGCGTCGCGCGCGCCCACCCAGAAGGGAACGTCCAGTGTTTCGCACACCGCCTTGCTGGCGCCCTGGTGGTCGGGGTGCGCATGGGTGAGCGCGTGCGCGGTGACGGTGTGCCCGCGCAGGTCCCTCAGGATCTGGCGTTTGTTCTGCTTGGCGCCCGCGTCCACGAGGACGTCCTCCAGCAGGTACTCGTTGATGCCGTGCGGGGGGAAGCCGGTGAGCTGCCAGACGCCGTCCGCGACTTGCTTCACGGCGGCGAGGCTACACCGGCGCGTGATCAGCCCGCGCGCCTGCGGGCCTGCCGCCAGGCGCCGACCGCCGCCCTGGGCGCCGAGGGAGGCCTCGACATCGTCCGACGCCTGTACGCCGACCCGGCAGCTGCGAGAGCCGCTGCCGCCGGGCCTAGCTAGCGGCTGCCCACTGCCACGCGCCGGGGGCGCGACGGGGCGGGAAAGTCGTCAGCCGCCTGACGGTTTCCGCGGAGGGGTGCGCGCGCGCCGGCCCGCTGGAGCACCGGCGGCGCTGCGAGCGCCTGCGCTCTAGCCGGCTTCGGCCGCGGCGCCGGCGTCGGCGTCCGGCTCGTCGTCGGCCGCCTCGGTGACCAGGGTGGGCGCGAGGTCGCGCTCGATGGTCTCCTTGGTCACCACGCACTTCTTGACGTCGCGGCGCGACGGCAGCTCGAACTGCACGTCGAGCAGCGCCTCCTCGAGGATCGAGCGCAGGCCGCGCGCGCCGGTCTCGCGCGCCAGCGCCTTGTTGGCCACTGCGTTCAGCGAGTCGTCGGCGAAGACCAGCTCGATGTCGTCGAAGGAGAAGAAGCGCTCGAACTGCTTGACGAGCGCGTTGCGCGGCTCGGTGAGGATGGTGACCAGGTCCTCCTGCTGGAGCTGATGGATCACCGACAGCACCGGCAGGCGGCCGATGAACTCGGGGATCAGCCCGTACTCCACGAGGTCCTCGGGCAGCACCTGCTCGTAGAGCTCGCCGGCGTCGCGGTCCTTCTTGGAGGAGACGTCGGCGCCGAAGCCCACGCCCTGGTGGCCGATGCGCCGTTCGATCACCTTGTCCAGCTCGGCGAACGCGCCGCCGCAGATGAACAAGATGTTCGTGGTGTCGATGGTGAGGAACTCCTGGTGCGGGTGCTTGCGCCCGCCCTGGGGCGGCACCGAGGCCACCGTGCCCTCGAGGATCTTCAGCAGCGCCTGCTGGACGCCCTCACCGGAGACGTCGCGCGTGATCGACGGGTTGTCCGCCTTGCGGGCGATCTTGTCGACCTCGTCGATATAGATGATCCCGGTCTCGGCCTTCTTGACGTCGAAGTCCGCGGCCTGGATGAGCTTGAGGAGGATGTTCTCCACGTCCTCGCCCACGTAGCCGGCTTCGGTCAGGGCCGTGGCGTCGGCGATCGCGAACGGGACATTGAGGATCTTGGCCAGCGTCTGCGCGAGCAGCGTCTTGCCGCAGCCCGTGGGGCCCAGCAGCAGGATGTTCGACTTCTGCAGCTCGAGGTCCCCCTCGCTGGACTCGCGCTGCATCATCTGCACGCGCTTGTAGTGGTTGTAGACCGCAACGGAAAGAGCCCGCTTGGCGGGCTCTTGACCGACGACGTACTCCTGGAGTACGGAGTTGATCTCCTTGGGCTTGGGCAGGTTCTCGAGGTCGAAGCTCGAGGTGCCGGTGAGCTCCTCGTCGATGATCTCGTTGCAGAGATCGATGCACTCGTCGCAGATGTAGACGCCGGGCCCGGCGATCAGCTTCTTGACCTGCCGCTGCGACTTCCCGCAGAAGGAGCACAGAAGCTGTTCGTTGGAGTCGGTGGGTCGCGCCATGCAGGCTCTCTCCGGAGGCCGAGGGTATCAGTGCCCAGCAGTGCCTCAGACAGATACGCGCTCGGCGTCGATACCCCTGCCGGCCCCTTCGCGAAGGGGTTCGATCGTGACCCACGCGTTGTAATCGGGGATCTTCGCCTGGGGTGAGCGACGGCCCGCCTCGATCAGCACGTTGGCTTCTGGCCAGTGCATCTGCACGTTGCCGGGCTTGATCGCGGCGATCAGGACCGTGGCGTGCATCTCGCCCAGGTCGCTGCGCACGACGACCTTCTCGCCGTCGCGCAGGCCCAGCCGCACCGCGTCCGCCTCGGACACGAGCACCGACTCGCGCACCGCCCCGGTCAGCGCGTCCATGTGCTCCTGGATCATCGAGTTGAACTGCTTGCCGCGCCGCGTGGAGAGGCGCAGGCGATCGTCGTCGTCCGGCACCGGCGGTAGCTCGGGCAGGGTGAAGTGGGCCCGCCCGTCGTCGGTTTTGAAGTTCCAGCCGGCGCCGATCATCGGGCCGCCGTACTGGAACGAGTCGCCCGCCTCGCGCAGGCGCTGGATCCCGTCGTAGGCCGGCACCACGCGGGCGATCTCGCTGCGAATCGCCGCGGTGGACTCGAAGCGCACGTCGTCGGCCCGGTCGGGGCGGACGCGCGCCGCGATCTCGCCGAACACCCAGAACTCCGAGCGGGCGTCCTCGACTCGCGGGCCCTCGACCTCCGGCGAGAAGATGATGCGCCGCTCGGTGCTCGTCTCGGTCACACCGCCCTCGACCTCGTACCGGGTCTGGGCGGGCAAGAGGATCACCGTGTCGGCGGGCTCCACCAACATCTGGGGCGTCAGAACCAGGTCCATGTGCACCCGCAGGGGTATGGGCGCCAGGCCCGCAAGCGACCGATCGGGGTCGGGCAGCACCTCGAGGAAGTTCCCGCCCGAGGCGATCAGGACGTCGAGCTCGCCGCGCTCGCCGGCCTCGACCATCTCGGCCGCGCTGAGCCCGTGCTCGACGGGGACGTCGAAGCCCCACTTCTCCGACAGCTCGCGCGCCGAGTCCTCGTTGGCCGGCACGGGGCCGGGGAACTGGTCGCAGTAGGCACCCATCTCCGCACCCCCCTGGACTCCGGAGTGGCCGCGGATGGGCATGAGCCCGCACTTCTCCCGGCCGACGAACCCCTTGGACAGGGCCAGGTTGATGATCGCCCGCACGTTGTCCTCGCCGTTCACGTGCTGGGTAACGCCCATCGACCAGACGAAGACCGCGGTCCGCGCGTCGCGGAGCATCTCGGCGAAGGCCAGCATCTCGGCGCGGGAGGCGCCCGAGCCCTTCTCGAACACGCTCCAGTCGATGTCCAGGACCTGGTCGCGCACCTCGTCGAAGCCCGAGCTGTGCCGCTCGATGAACTCGTCGTCGAGCCAGCCGCGTTCGATCATGCCCTTCAGCGTCCCGGAGAAGAAGGCGACGTCACCGCCGGTGTCGATGTCGAAGAAGCGGTCGGTGATCTTGGTGCCGAACATCGCGCTCTCGGGGTTGGAGGGGACCCAGTAGCGCTTCATCCCGGGCTCCTGGTAGGGCCCGACCAGCGCGACCTTGGTGCCCTGCACCTTGGCCTCGTGGAGGTACTTCATCGCCACGGGCTGGTTGTTGGCGATGTTCGACCCGACGAAGACGATCAGGTCCGATCCGAACCAGTCGGTGTAGGAGCACGTCGTGGCCCCCACCCCCACGGCGGCTTTCAGCCCGAAGGTCGAGGGCGAGTGGCACACGCGAGCGGCGTTGTCGATGTTGTTCGTACCCAGCGCCCGGATGGACTTCTGGGCGCCGTAGTAGGACTCGTTGGTCATGCCGCGGCTGGTGAGGTAGCTGGCGGTGCGGTCCGGGCCCGCCTTGCGAATCCGGTCGGCGATGAGGTCGAGCACCTCGTCCCAGCTGGCGCGGCGGAACCCCTTGTCCCCCTTGTGGCGCACGAGGGGGTGCGGGATGCGACCCATGTCGCGCAGCTCGGAGGACGTGCGCTCGGACAGGGCCGTGACGTCGTCCAGCTCCGCGGGGTCGAACGGCGGAGCGGTGTTGAGCCGCAGCAGCCGCAGGCGGACGTTGCACAGGTGCGTGCCCTCGATCGTCCAGTCGTGCATGCCCTTGGTGCCCAGCGCGCAGCCGTCGCAGCACCCCTCGTTGAGGATCCGCCAGGCGTAGCCGGCGCGGTCGCGGTTCGCCCACCCCGCCTTGAACATCTCCAAGTAGTTGTTGGGCCGCTGCTGGCCCAGGCCGAGAGGCCTCGGCGAGGCCCACAGGTGGGGGTTGACGTACTTGCCCAGACCCATCTACTTCGGGACCGTGGTGACGGCCGTCGCCGCGCGGCGGGTGGCGCGCGCCCTGTCATCGCCCTCGTCCTCCTTGAGGTGGAGGTAGTAGTAGGCCGACGAGACGAAGATCACCGCGCCCGCGAGGTTACCCAGGAAGGCGAACGCCCAGTTGTTCAGCACGTCGCCCCAGCCCAGGCCAGGGACCTCGGCGAAGATGGCGGCGGGGAGGAAGAACATGTTCGCCACCACGTGGTCGAATCCGATTGCGACGAAGGCCATGATCGGGAAGAAGATCCCGGCCACTTCGATCCCCCCTCAAGGAACGCCTTACTTGGGGGGCACCTACCCGAGCTGGGGTAGGGGTGAAACGGTTTCTAGACGGCGGGCTCGATGACCCGGTCGATGAGCTTGTACTCCTTGGCCTCTTCGGCCGACATGAAGTAGTCGCGCTCGGTGTCCCGGGACACCTTCTCCAGGTCCTGCCCGGTGTGCTGGGCGAGGATCTCGTCCAGCCGGCGGCGGACGTCGATGATCTCCTTGGCGTGGATCTCGATGTCGGTCGCCTGGCCCTGGAAGCTCGAGGAGACCTGGTGGATGAGGATCTTCGCGTTGGGCAGCGACATGCGCTTGCCCTCGGCGCCGCCGCCGAGCAGCAGGGCGCCCATCGACATGGCGATCCCGACGCAGATGGTCTGAACGTCGGGCTTGATGTACTGCATCGTGTCGTAGATCGCGAGGCCCGCGTAGACCGAGCCGCCCGGCGAGTTGATGTACAGCGAGATGTCCTTGTCGGGATCCTCGGCCTGCAGGTGCAGGAGCTGGGCCACGATCAGGTTGGCGATGTCGTCGGTGACCGGGGTGCCGAGGAAGACGATGCGCTCGTTCAGCAGCCGCGAGTAGATGTCGAACGCGCGCTCGCCGCGCGACGTCTGCTCAACGACCATCGGCACCAGGGGACTCATCGGGCGCGCACTCTAGCTAGTCGCCCGGAGTCCACAGCTCACCGGCCGGCTGCTCCTCCTTGCCGGGGGTCCACAGCTTGCCCCTCGCCTCGGCCTGCTCGACCGAGATCGGCGTGGCCGACTCGACCAGGACGTCGACCGCCTTGCGCATGGCGATGTCCTCGCGCAGAGCCTCGTCCTGCCCGCGCTGGCGGGCCTTCTTCAGCGACCGGCGCAGCGACTTCTCGCTCGGCTCGGCCTTGCCCGGCTCGGTGGCCGCGGCGCGCAGCGCGTCGAGCAGCTCGTCCTCGGTGACGTCGATCTGCTCGGCCTCGACTACGGCGGCCAGCACGGCCTCGCGCCGCAGGGCGCGCTCGGCCTCGGGCTCGGACTCCGTGATCAGCTCCTCCTCTTCCTTGCCGGTGATCTGGAGGTACTGCTGGGGGTCGATGCCCTGGTGCTGGAGCCGGTGCGCGGTCCGGTGCCACATCTCGTGGGCCTTCGAGTGGACCAGCTCGTGCGGGACGTCGATGTTCGCCTCGGCGGCGACGGCGTCGACCGCGGCCTCGCGGAACTCGCGCTCGATGGCGGCCTCGTCGCGCTCGCGCAGGCGGCCCTCGATCTCGCTGCGCAGCTCGTTCACGGAGTCGTAGCCGCCCGCCTCGATGGCGAAGTCGTCGTCCAGCTCGGGCAGCCGCTTCTCCTTGACCTCCTTCACCGAGACCTCGAAGCGCGCCTCCTTGCCGGCGAGGTCCTCGTTGCCGTAGTCCTCGGGGAAGGTGACCTCGACCGTTCGGGCCTCGCCCCCGGACGCGCCGGTGAGCTGCTCCTCGAAGCCCTCGATCAGGCGGCCCGAGCCGAGCTCGAGCAGGTAGCCCCGGGCCTCGCCGCCCTCGAAGGCCTCGCCGTCGGCGTAGCCGGTGAAGTCGACCACCACGAAATCCCCGTCGGCGGCCGCGCGCTCGACGGTCTCCAGCGAGGCGGCGGACTCGCGCATGCGCTCGACCTCCGAGTCGACCTCGTCGTCGGAGATCTGCGGCTCGCGGCGGCCGACCTCGACGCCCTTGTAGTCGCCCAGCTTCGCCTTGGGCCGGACGCCCACCTCGATGGTGAAGGCCAGCGGGTCGCCGGCGTCGGGGACGCCCTCCAGGTTCACGTCTGGGTCACCTACCGCGGCGACGCCCGCGTCCTTCAGGGCCTCCTCGTACCAGCCGGGCAGGCCGTTGCGCACCGCCTGGTCGAGCACCGCCTCGCGGCCCACGCGCTGGAGCACCACCTGGGGCGGCACCTTGCCCTGGCGAAAGCCGGCGATCTTGAAGTCCCTGCCCAGCTCCTGGGCGGCGTTCTGCAGCTCCTGCTCGACCTGGTCGGAGCCGACCTCCACGCGCACGCGTACGCGCGAGTCGTCGAGCTCCTCGGTCGATGTGGAAACGGGCATCGCGGCTGACCTTACCGCCCGCCTTTCGGCGCCTGTTCGCGGCGCTCGACCGCGCCCGCCGCCGCCAGGTGCTGCAATGTGGCGGTGCACCGCTCCCGCCCCGAACGGCTCCTCGCCTGGGTGTACCTCGGGCCCCTCGGGCACTTCTACGGCGTCGTGGCCGACGTCGTGGAGCTGGGCGGCCGCTACTGGCTGGCCCGCCGGCGCGGGCAGGCTCCCCGGTGAAGCGGCTCCTGCTGCTGCGCCACGCCAAGTCGGCCGGCAAGGAGGACCCGACCCTGACCGACCACGAGCGGCCGCTGGCCCCTCGCGGCGAGCGGGCGTGCGCAGCGATGGCCGGGCACCTGGCCGGCACCGAGGTGGACCTGGTGCTGTGCTCCACCGCCCGCCGGGCGGTGGACACCTGGGAGGGCGTGAAGGGCGGGGTGCGCGCCGGTGAGGTCCGCTTCGAGGACGAGCTCTACACCTTCGACGAGGAGGACCTGCACGAGCGGCTGGCCGCGCTCGGCGAGGGGCCCGACAGCGTGATGGTGGTGGGCCACAACCCGGCCCTGGAGATGCTGATCGGCGACCTCACCGGCGAGGACGTGGGCAAGTTCCCGACCGCGGCGCTGGCTGTGATCGCGCCAGACGACGGCGAGCTCGTTTCCCTGACCCGCCCAAGGGAGCTCAACGGTGCATGAGCGACTTCGAGAAGGGCGACAAGGTCAAGGGGTCCGAGGACGACCCGCGCTACCTCGTCGAGTCGGACAAGACCGGCAAGCGGGCCGCCCACACCGGCGCTTCCTCGACGAAGAGGTAGCCGCCCTGCGGGCGCAGTACGCGGCGATCCCGCGCGGGGCGCCGGTCCGGCTGCGCAAGCGGACCTCGAACCTGTTCCGCGACCGGCGGCGCTCATCACAGCCCGGGCTGGACGTGAGCGCGTTCGGCTCGGTGCTGGCTGTCGACCCCGAGGCCCGGACGGCGGACGTCGGCGGGATGACCACCTACGAGGACCTGGTGGACGCGACGCTGGCCCACGGGCTGATGCCGCTGGTGGTGCCGCAGCTGAAGACCATCACGCTCGGCGGGGCGGTCACCGGCCTGGGCATCGAGTCCTCGTCGTTTCGCAACGGGCTCCCCCACGAGTCGGCGCTCGAGATGGACGTGCTCACCGGCGACGGGCGGGTCGTGACCGCCCGGCCCGACAGCGAGCACGCCGCACTGTTCCGGGGCTTCCCGAACTCCTACGGCACCCTCGGCTACGCGCTACGGCTGCGCATCGAGCTCGAGCCGGTCCGCCCCTACGTGCGGCTGCGCCACCGCCGCTTCGACGAGCCGGAGGCGCTCTTCGCGGCCATGGCCGCCGAAGAGGACGCCGACTTCATGGACGGCACGGTGTTCGGCCCCGGCGAGATGTACCTGACCCTCGGCGACTTCGCCGACGAGGCCCCCGCCGTCAGCGACTACACGGGCATGGGGATCTACTACCGCTCGCTGCAGGAGCGCGAGACCGACCACCTCACCGTGCGCGACTACCTGTGGCGGTGGGACACCGACTGGTTCTGGTGCTCGCGCGCCTTCGGGGTGCAGGACCGGCGCGTGCGCCGCCTGGTCCCCAAGCGCCTGCTGCGCTCGGACAGCTATTGGAAGCTCGTGGCCCTCGAGCGCCGCCACGGGCCGATGCGGCGCCTGGACCGCCTGCGCGGGCGGCCCGAGCAGGAGCACGTGGTGCAGGACATCGAGGTGCCCGTCGAGCGGGCGGCCGAGTTCTTCCGCTTCCTGATCGAGGAGATCCCGATCCTCCCCTTCTGGGTCTGTCCGCTGCGCCCGCGCGACCCCGCCGGCTGGGACCTCTACGCGCTCGACCCGGGCACGCTGTACGTGAACTTCGGCTTCTGGTCGACCGTCCCGCTGCGACCCGGCCAGGCCGACGGCGCGAACAACCGCCGCATCGAGGAGGTCGGTGCAGCAGCTCGGCGGCCGCAAGTCGCTGTACTCGACTTCCTTCTACGACGCGGAGACCTTCTGGAGCCTGTACAACGGTTCCGTGTACGGAGAGCTGAAGGCCGAGTACGACCCCGACGGCCGCCTGCTCGACCTGTACGAGAAGTGCGTGGCCAATGGCTGAGCGGCTCGGCCCCGCCGGGCTGTTTCACCGCGTGAGCGGCGGCCACACCGGAATCGAGTTCACCGCCTACGACGGCAGCCGCGCCGGCCCGCGCGACGCCGTCGCGCGGGCGGAGATCCGCTCGCCGCGCGCGGTCAGCTACCTCGTCCAGTCGCGCGGCGACCTGGGCCTGGCCCGCGCCTACGTGGCCGGCGACCTCGAGCTGCACGGCGACCTGTTCGAGGTGCTGCGGCGCCTGTGGCGCGAGCACGACGGCACCTTCTCGTGGCGAGAGCGGCTGCAGATCCTGCGCTCGATCGAGCTGAGCGCGCTCCGCCCCGTGGCCCCGCCGCCCAACGAGCGCCGCCGCTCGTGGCGCCGGCGACACTCCCAGCGCCGCGACGCCTCGGCGATCTCCCACCACTACGACGTCTCCAACCGCTTCTACCGCTGGGTCCTCGGGCCGTCGATGGCCTACACGTGCGCGGTCTACCCCGACGACGAGGCCACGCTCGAGGAGGCCCAGTTCGAGAAGTTCGACCTGGTGTGCCGCAAGCTGGGGCTGCAGCCGGGCATGCGGCTGCTCGACGTCGGCTGCGGGTGGGGCGGCATGGTGGTGCACGCCGCCGAGCACTACGGCGTCCGCGCGCTGGGCGTGACCCTCTCGCGCGAGCAGGCCGAGTGGGGCCGCGGCGCCATCGAGGAGGCGGGCGTGGCCGACCGCGCCGAGGTCCGCCACCTCGACTACCGCGAGGTGGCCGAGGACGGCTTCGACGCCGTCTCCTCGATCGGGCTCACCGAGCACGTGGGCAAGGACCAGGTGCCGGGCTACTTCGCCTTCCTTCGCTCGCGGCTGCGCCCGCAGGGCCGGCTGCTCAACCACTGCATCACCCGCCCCAACGACCAGCACCCGCAGCTGCTGCGCGGCGGGTTCATCGACCGCTACGTGTTCCCCGACGGCGAGCTGCTCGGCCCCGGCTACCTGGCCTCGCGGCTGCACGACGCCGGGCTTGGAGCTGCGCCACGAGGAGAACCTGCGCGAGCACTACGCGCGCACCCTGAAGGCGTGGGGCGAGAACCTCGAGGACCACTGGGACGAGGCCGTCCGCGAGGTGGGCGAGCCCAAGGCCCGCACCTGGCGGCTCTACATGGCGGGCTCGCGGGTGTCGTTCAGCGAGGACTACCTGGAGCTGCACCAGATGCTCGGCGTGCGCACCGAGCAGGGCGAGTCAGGTATGCCGCTCCGCCCCGATTGGGGGGACAGCCAGGGCCGCCCTCGGTGGCGCGGCCCACGTGGCCTGAGCTGCTGACCAGGCCCGCGCCGACGCTCACCACCAGCAGCGAGACCACGAGCACGGCGCCGCCCAGCGGTGTCTGGCCCCAGTCCTCGCCGGTGAGGAACGGCGCGAGCAGCACGGGGACGAGCACCGGCACCACGTAGATCACGGGCCCGACCTGGGTGGCCGAGCGGCGCTGGAGCGCGGTGATCTGGCTCAGGAAGCCCAGCCCGGCGATCAGCGCGGTGGCGGCCAGCCAGCCCATCGCCGAGGCGACGCGGTCGTCGGCCAGGTCGTCGGAGACCAGCTTGCTGGTGATGCCGCTGAAGGCGTACGCGGTGCCGGCGGCGAGCGTGGCCATGGTGGTCAGGCCCGGCGTGCACTCGCCCTTCACGCGCTCGACGGCGTAGGGCACGAGCGTCACCGCCGCCAGCAGCACCAGCGCGACCAGCAGCGGCGTGGTCTGGGCCTCGACCTCGGCCCGCTCGGGCGCGCTCAGGGTCATGACCGCGATGCCGATCACGATCGCCCCACGCCGGTCCAGTCGCGCCGGCGGACGGTCTCGCCCGGGGTGCGCGCGCCGATGACCAGCAGCAGCAGCAGGCCCGCCGCGAGGGCGGGCTGCACGATCGACAGCGGCGCCAACAGCAGGGCCAGGACGTGGAACGGGTAGCCGAGGAAGGTGAGCAGGGTCCCCTGGACCCAGCGCGGGCGCGAGAGAAGGCGGCGGATGAGGGCCAGATGGAGCGAGAAGCGCGAGTCCATCTCGCGCGACTCGGTCGCCTGCAGCACGAGCCCGGCGCTGAACAGCCCCGAGGCGACCAGCGCGGCTAGGGCCCCGAGGACGGTCGACTCCATTCGCGGCTGACGATAGCCACGCCCGGGATAAGGGAGGCCCCGAGCGGGTATGCAGGACTGATCAGCGAGAGGGGGAGCTTTCTGCGGTCGTTCCTGGCGCACCCTCGGGCTGTGGGCGCCCTGCTGCCCACGTCCCGGCGGGCGGTGTCGGACATGCTCGATCTCGCGCGCGTCCCCGACGCCGAGCCTGATCGTCGAGTTCGGCGCGGGCAGCGGCGTCTACACGCGCGAGCTGCTGCGCAGGATGGGGCCCGACGCCCGCCTGATCGCGTTCGAGGTCGACGAGGGCCTGGCCGCCCGGGTGCGGCGCGAGCTCGACGACCCGCGCCTCACGCTCGTGCGCGGGCTCGGCGGAGGACGTCGAGCGATACCTCGACGGCGCCGAGGTCGACGTTCTCGTGTCGGCTCTACCCTTCACCTCGCTGCCGGCCCCCGTGCGCCGGCGCGTTCTCGACCTGTCGCCGAGGATCTTGACGCCGCGCGGCGTGATGCTCGTCCTCCAGTACTCCCCTTTCATCCAGCGCGAGCTCCAGCGCCGCTTCGCCGAGGTCGAGCGCCGGATCTCGCCGATCAACGTGCCCCCGGCCTTCCTGTTCCGGTGCTCCCAGTGAGCTGGCGCGCGCTGCGGGAGGCGCGGCGCTACGTGGCCTGGGCGGCGATCGCCGACCTCCTGGTGGCCCTGACCGGCCGGCGCGCGGGCTGGATGTCCGCCGGCACCGCCCTCGCGAGCCTCCTCTTCTTCCGCGACCCCGAGCGCGACCTCGAGCCCGACGACGACACCGTCTACGCCAGCGCGGACGGCGTGATCGTCGGGGTCGACGACGCCACGGACCCCTGGATGGAGGAGCCCGCCCTGCGCGTGAGCACCTTCCTCTCCATCCACAACGTCCACGTGATCCGCAGCCCGGCCTCCGGCCGAATAGCGGCGGACGAGGAGATCGGCGGCGGCTACGCGCCGGCCTTCCTGGGGCGCTCCGCGGACAACCTGCGCAAGCGGATGGCGATAGACGGAAGCTCCGGACGGGTAGTGGTGGTCCAGATCGCCGGGATGCTCGCGCGCAAGATCACCTCTTGGACCGACCTCGGGGCGGGCGTCACCGCCGGCCAGCGCGTGGGCCTGATCCACCTGGGCTCGCGCACCGAGGTGCTGCTCCCCCGCGATCGTTTCGAGTCCCTCGTACGTCCGGGCCAGCGCGTCCGCGCCGGAGTCACGCCGATCGCGCGCACCGTGAGAGCTTCCGCGTGAGCCAGCGCGTCAGCCTCGCCAACCTGCTCACCAGCGGCAACCTGGCCGCCGGGTTCCTGGCGCTCATCCTCGCTCAGCAGGGCGACTTCGCCTGGGCGGCCGGCTGCGTCGCCGCCGCCGCCCTGTTCGACTCGGTCGACGGGCTCGTCGCCCGCCTGACCCGCAGCGAGTGCGAGTTCGGCTCGCAGCTGGACTCGCTGGCCGACCTCGTCTCCTTCGGGATCGTGCCCGCGCTCGCCGTCTACCTCAGCACGCTGGAGTCGGTGCCGGTGGCGGGCATCGCGGTGTGCCTTGGCTACCTGCTCTGCGGGGCCTACCGCCTGGCGCGGTTCCAGGTCGACGCGGAATCGCGCAAGCGCTTCGTGGGCCTGTCGATTCCCCCGTCGGGCCTGATCGTCGCCGGGCTGGCGGCGGTCCAGGCTCCACGCGGGCTGACGCTCGCGGCCGTGTTCGTGCTGAGCCTGCTGATGGTCAGCCGCATCCCCTTCCCCACCCTCGCGGAGGTCAGGCGACTCACGCAGGGGCCTGCTCGGCGCGCTCGTGTGCAGGCGGCGGAGGCGATGCGGAAGTAGCGTCGTCGCTGCTCACGATGGCCGCGACCGCGCCGGCGCTGGCCAGCACGGCGGTCCCGGCAGCGAGCACCACCAGCGAGACGCCCAGCACGGCCAGCTTGAAGGGCTCGGTGCTCCACTGCTCACCGGCGAGCAGCGGCGCGCACAGCACCGCCAGCACGATCTGGATCACGAGGACGCCGGGGAACACCCGGATCGCCGAGCGCCTCTGGAGCGCCGTCATCTCGCTGACCAGGCCGACGAGCGCCGCGACGGCCGTGCCGCCCAGCCAGGCGAAGGCCGCGACGATGCGCTCCTCCGAGAAGGCGTCGGCCACGAACTTGGTCATGAAGCCCGAGCAGGCGTAGGCCAGCCCGGCGCTGATCACCACGAGCACCGGCACGGTGCGCCCTCGCAGCAGGTAGGGCGCCAGCGCGATCACCGCGAACACGGCCAGCGTCGGGCCGATCACCGACGCGGCCGCCGCGCCGCCGTCCGCGTCCTTGGGTGAGGCCAGCCCCAGCCCGGCCACGCCGAGGGCGATGGCGAGGATGGCCAGCACCTCGCGCCTGGTGACGTGCTCGTCCGACAGCCGCTCGCCGGCGAACAGCAGCACGAACAGCCCGACGGCCAGCGCCGGCTGAACGACGGTGAGCGGCGCGAGGCCCAACGCGGCGGCCTGGAGCGCCCAGCCGAGGATCACGCAGAGGGTCCCCAGCACCCAGCGCTTGCGGGAGACGAGGTTCTTCAGCAGGGAGAGCCGCAGCGACTCGGAGGAGGGCACGTCGCGCGCCTCGAGCGACTGGAGCAGAACGCCGACGCTGTACGAGCTCGCGGCCGCCAGCGCCACGCCTATGCCGAGCAGGTAAGTAACCACCCCCAAACGGGACTACCCGGCCCGGGGGGCGGCCACGCCTAGCGCACGGAGAGCGGCGCGGGCTGGCGCATCAAGCGCGCGCCGGTAGCGGCGCATGGAGGCGCGGCGGAAGTCGCCGTGGGTCTGGTTGCGCAGCCGGGCCACGCGCTCGCGGTGGAAGCGGCTGCGCAGGCTCTCGTTGTGGCCGATCACGTCGCCGGTGCGGATCCCGTAGCGGCCCTGCAGGTGGCGTGTGAGCCGCAGCGAGGCGGCGATCTGGCGCCGGTTGCGCAGCACGCCGCCGTCGCTCGTGCCCACGTGCTCGATGCCGATCGCGGTGTAGTTCAGCCCCACGGTGTGGCGGCACATGATGTTGGTCGGCACCAGGTCGTAGATGCGCCCGCGCCTGTCGATCACGTAGTGCGCGCAGACCCCGGGCAGCTCGTGCAGCTCGGGGTCGGGCCGGTTGCCGGCGAAGGTGTTGTAGGCGGACGAGAAGCTGTTGCTCGCGGTGTAGTGCTCGACGATCACGCGTGGGCGGTCGAGCGTGAAGGAGTCGATCCCGTAGTGGCGCCGGGCGTAGGCGCGCGTCTGGCGCTTTCGGTCCTCGCCGAAGGGGATGCGCTTGCGCACCGTGCGCGGCGGCGACACCGCCCTGGCCACGGCCAGCACCGCTCCGGCGTGGCGGCGGGTGGAGCGCGAGGGCAGCCGTCCGCCGGGCAGCTCGACCACGAACGCCGTCGAGCCGCGCACGGTGCGGTTCTGCCAGCTGGTGGCCAGGCCGGGCAGCGGGGCCAGGCGGCGGTGGCGCATGCGCGCGCTGCGCGCGTAGACCGCCTCCACCCGGACGTCGCCCCCGGTGCGCTTGGTCACCAGGTTCTTCATCTGGTGGTACCAGACGGTCACCCGCGGGCGGATGCGCAGGGTCAGGTCGCGGACCACGCGCGACTCGGGCTCCGAGAAGGGCTCGGGGCCGGGGTAGAAGGTGTCGAACGGGCGCCCGCCGGCGCGCCAGCCGACGGGAAAGTTGCGGTTGAGGTCCACCCCGCGCGCGTTCTGCCGCCGCCCGGCTTGCACGCCGTCGGGGTTCACCGCGTCGATCAGCCACAGCTCCGTTCCACGCGGCGGCCGGGCCCGGCGCAGCCGGCGGCTCACGGCGACGCCCGCCCGCTCGTTTCCGTGGATCGCGCCCACCACCAGGACCTTGCGGGGCGCGTTCGGGTTGCCCACGCGCACAGCGGTGATCGGCCGGCCCTGGGCCGACCGGCCGACCTCCTCCGTGCGCGAGTAAGCGGCGGCGGGGAGCCCGAGGGAGGCCAGGGCGAGGGCGACTAGGACGCGGCGCACGACCGCCCAGTATGTAGCGTCGGGCACGTGACCCAGCAGATCGCCGCGCTGGCGGCCGAGCACGGCCGCCTCGCCGTCGACACCGAGTTCATGTCCGAGCGCCGCTACCGGGCGCTGCTGTGCCTGATCCAGGTCGCCGTTCCCGACCCCGACGCCGAGGACGGCGTGCGCACCGACGTGCTGGACCCGCTGGAGGGCGACTTCGACCCCGCGCCGCTGGCTGCCGCGCTGGCCGACCCCGCGATCGAGGTGGTGATGCACGCCGGGCGCCAGGACGTCGCCCTGCTTCGCCGCGAGTGGCGCACCGAGGTCCGCTGCCTGTTCGACACCCAGGTGGCCGCCGGCTTCCTCGGGCTGGGCCCCCAGGAGGGCTACGAGTCGCTGGTGCGCCGGGTGCTGGGAGTGAAGCTCAAGGGCGGCGAGGGCTTCACCCGCTGGGACCGCCGCCCGCTGACCGACGCCCAGCTCTCCTACGCCCGGGCCGACGCCAGCCGCCTGCTCGCCCTCGGCGAGACCCTCCAGCAGCGCCTCGAGGAGCGGGGGCGGCTGGAGTGGGCGCTGGAGGAGTGCCATCCGCTCGAGAGCTCCAGCGACGCGCGCGATCCCCAGCGGCTGTTCGAGCGGCTGCCCAAGCTCGGGCGGCTGAGCGCGCAGGGCCGGGGCGTGGCGCGCGAGCTGATCGACTGGCGCGAGGCGACCGCCGAGCGCGCCGACCGCGCCGCCACCTCGATCCTGCCCGATCAGGCCCTGACCGAGGTCGCCCGCCGCATGCCCCGCAGCCGCGAGGCCCTGGAGGAGATCCGCGGTCTGCCCCAGCCCACGCTGCACCGCCGTCACCGCGAGCTGCTCGACGCCGTCAAGCGCGGGGAGAAGCGCGAGGTGGCGGCCCCCTCCGGCGGCGCCCCGCCGCGCGACTCGCGCGACGCCCCGGTCGTCGCGCTCGCCCAGGCGGTTGTCCGCCACCGCGCCCAGGAGGCCGAGGTGGCGACGGAGCTGGTGGCCACCCAGGCCGAGATCTCGGAGCTGGTCTCCTCCCTGCGCGGAGGTGACGCGCCCCGCGCGCGCGTGGCGGCGGGCTGGCGCCACGAGCTGGTGGGAAGGGAGCTGGAGGAGCTGCTGGCGGGACGGCGGTCGGTGTCGGTGTCCGAGGGCTCGCGACTCGAGCTCGACGAGGTCTGAATAGCGCCGTGGCGGGGTAAGGCCTCGGCATGCCGACCGAGCCCTCCACCCCAACGCTGTCCGAGGTCGTCCGTCGCGCCGCCGAGGTGACCGACCCCGGCAACGATCTCGTCGAGGAGCTGCAGGAGCGCACCGAGGACGCCGACGAGCCGGTCACGGCAATCGAGGACATCGACGAGCGGGTCGCCGAGGAGGTGGGCCGGATCGATCCCGAGGGAGACGACCCGGTGCTGCTGATGACCGCCGCGGTCGCGGTGTACCTGGCACACCGGCGCGACGAGCTCGGCGCGCCGCGGGAGGAGCTGCTGCGCCTGGCGGCCCGCGCCGAGTTCGACGGCTCGCCCCCGGACCACGTGGCCGGGTGGCTCGCGGCCGAGGGGGTCTCGGCCTAGCCGCTCAGCTTCCGGGCTCCGCCTGGGCCTGATCCACCCAGCCGGTCCCGCCGCAGGTGTCGCAGACGCCTGCCGCTACTACCCCGGTGCCGTCGCAGTCGGGGCACACGTCATCGCCTCCCGGGAGTGGCCCGGCCGCCTCGTTCTCCGCCATGCGCGAAAGCCTTTCAGGACCGACGGCCGAAAGAAAGGTGAGACTTCGCGCTGTGACCGACGAGGAGGCACACCGCTACGCCCGCGAGAAGGGCGTCTCCAAACCCCTCTACGCCTTGGTGTCCGGCACGCTCGGGCCGGCCATGCGGCTGTGGTTTCGCATGCACATCGAGGGCGCCGACCGGATCCCCGACAGCGGGGCGGCGATCCTGGCCCCCAACCACAAGAGCTTCGGCGACTCGTTCTTCCTCGCGCGTGTGCACCGAGCGGCGGCTGCGCTTCATGGCCAAGACCGAGCTGTTCCGCGGCCGCTGGGGCCCGGTCGCTCGCGCGCCTGGGCGCCTTCCCGGTCAAGCGCGGTGAGGCCGACGACGCGGCGCTGCTCACCGCCCGCACCATCCTCGACCAGGGCGGGCTGCTCGCCCTGTTCCCCGAGGGCACGCGCGTGCGCGACCCCGACGACCTGGGCACCCCGCGCCGGGGCGCAGGACGGCTGGCGCTGGAGAGCGGGGCGCCGCTGGTGCCCTGCGCGATCACCGGCACCGAGGACCTCCTGATAGGGCCGATCCCGAAGCCCAAGCGGGTGCAGGTGGCCTTCGGCGAGCCGATCCCCGCCGACCAGCTGCCGCCCACGCCCGAAGCCGCCGGCGAGCTGATCGACGACAAGCTGTGGCCCGAGGTGAGCGGCGAGTACCGGCGGCTGCGCTCCCGGCCCACGCTGGTCGCCGCCGCGGTCACCGCGCTGGGCCTCGGCGGCCTGGCGCTCTTTCGGCGCCGCCGATAGCGTCGGACCGGCGTGAGCTGGACCGCGGAGGACATCCCCGACCAGAGCGGGCGCACCGCCGTGGTGACCGGTGCCAACAGCGGCCTGGGCGCGATCACCGCCCGGGAGCTGGCCAGGAAGGGCGCCGCCGTGGTCCTGGCCTGCCGCAACACCGAGAAGGGCGAGCAGGCCGCGGCCTCCATCCGCGACGCGGCGCCGGGCGCCGCCGTGGAGGTGGCCAAGCTCGACCTGGCCGACCTCAACTCGGTGCACGCCTTCGCCGAGGGGCTCGAGCACGACCGCCTGGACCTGCTGGTCAACAACGCCGGCCTGATGGCGATCCCGCGCCGCGAGACCAAGGACGGCTTCGAGATGCAGCTGGGCACCAACCACCTCGGGCACTTCGCGCTCACCGGGCTCCTGCTCGAGCGCCTGGAGCGCGGCTCCGAGCCGCGCGTGGTGACCCTGTCCAGCGGCGCCCACCGCACGGTGCGGGGCATCGACTTCGACGACCTGCAGGGCACGAAGCGCTACTTCCGCTGGACCGCCTACGGCCAGTCCAAGCTGGCCAACCTGCTGTTCGCCTTCGAGCTCCAGCGCCGCGCGGAGGCGGCGCGCTCGCCACTGCTGTCGATGGCCGCCCACCCCGGCTACTCCGCCACCAACCTGCAGTCGCGCGGCGGGGGCGGCAACGGCCTGCTCACGCGCGCCGAGGACATGCTGATGTGGGTGAGCAACCTGGTCATCGCCCAGAGCGAGGAGATGGGCGCGCTTCCCACCCTCTACGCCGCCACCGAGCCCGGCCTGCCGGGTGGCTCCTACGCGGGGCCCGACGGCATCGGCGAGCAGCGCGGCCACCCCAAGCTGGTGGGCACCGCCGGCGCGGCGCGCGACGAGGAGGCCGCCCGGCGCCTGTGGGAGGTCTCCGAGGAGCTCACCCAGGTGCACCCCACCTTCGGCCAGGCCGCCGCCACCGCTTGAGCGGCGGAGCCCTGGTCACCGGGGCGGCACGCGGGCTCGGCCTGGAGATCGCCCGCGTGCTGGCCGAGCGCGGGCTGGTGGTCCACGTGACCGACGTCGACGCCGAGGCCGCCGAGCGCGCGGCCGCGCGAGCTGGGCGGCGGCGCGTACGCATCCGCGCTCGACGTGCGCGACGCCGAGGCCTGCCGCGCGGCGGCGGCCGCGCGCGACCCGTCGGCTCGACGTATGGGTCAACAACGCGGGCGTGCTCGTGACCGGCCCCGCCTGGGAGCAGAGCGAGGACACGCGGCGGCTGATGATCGAGGTCAACGCGCTCGGGACGATCAACGGCACGCTGGCCGCGCTGGAGCCGATGCGCGCAGCCGGCCGCGGCCACGTGATCAACGTCGTGTCGCTGGCGGGCATCGTGGCCGCACCGGGCGAGGCCGTCTACGGAGCCTCCAAGCACGCCGCGATGGCGTTCAGCCTCGGCACGCTCTACGACCTGCGCCAGGCGGGCGTGAAGGGGATCGACATCTCCTGCGTCTGCCCCGACGGCATCTGGACGCCGATGCTGCACGACAAGCTCGACGACCCCGACGCCGCGGCCTCCTTCGCCGGGCGTGCTGCTTCAGCCGCGCGCGGTGGCCGAGGCGGTCGGCCGCCTGGTCGACAAGCCGCGCCCGGTCACGGTCCTGCCGCGCCGCCGCGGCCCGCTGATCCGGGCGATCGACCTCTGGCCGCGACTGGGCGAGAAGGTCATCGGCCCGGCGCTCGCCGCCGGGCGGCTCAAGCAGCGGCGGCTGAAGAAGAGGGTGGGCAAAGCTCACCCCTAGGGTGCCTTCCGAGGGCGCTCGCCCGCGGGCGATGCTGTTCCCACAGAGCAGACAGCACGTCGCCCACCACGCCGCCCTCGGCACCGCCTCACCGCGGAGCCCGTACCGCCCTCACCGGCTCAGGCAGCTCCCGCGGCGACGCGCCTCCCCCATAGCCACTGAAGGATTGTGCGGGCAATGGCCCGCTCGATCCTTCAGTGGTCGCTAAGCGCGGAAGAGCAGGCGGTTGCGCCAGGGATCCTCGGCCACGAAGCCCCCGTCGGCGTCGGCGACCTCGACGCCGCCCGCCTCCAGGCGCTCGCGCAGCGCGGCCAGCGACTCCGGCCCGTCCAGCACCACCGTCCAGCGCCGCAGGCCCACGGCGTCCGGCGGCGCCGGCGGGACGCCCTCGCCGCGCCAGGTGTTCAGGCCCAGGTGGTGGTGGTAGCCGCCGGCGGCGATGAACGCCGCGCTGGGGAACTGCGTCATCACCTCGAAGCCGACCAGGTCGCGGTAGAAGGCCAGCGCGCGGTCGACGTCGCCCACGTGCAGGTGCAGGTGGCCCACGACCAGCCCGGGGTCGGCCAGCGGCTGCAGCTCCTCGCCGTCGGTCATCGACAGCAGGCCGGCCATGTCCAGCGGCTCCGGGCCGATCGTCTTGGGGTCGGTCAGGTCGCCCCAGCGCTCGCGCCCGCGGTCGGCGGCCAGCTCGATGCCGTTGCCGTCGGGATCGGGCAGGTAGATCGCCTCGGAGATGCCGTGGTCGGAGGCGCCGCTGATCGGCGTGCTCGTCTCCAGCAGGCGTCGCGCCGCGCGGGCGAGCTCCAGCCGGGAGGGGTGCAGCAGCGCGAAGTGGTAGAGCCCGGCGTGCCGCCCGGCCGGGCGCGCGTCGGGCTCCTCGTGCAGGACCAGCAGGTCCTCGCCGCCCGGCGCCCATGGTGTTCGGGCCGTGCTCCTGCAGGCCGATCGAGCGCTCGTAGAACCGCTTGGAGCGCTCGAGGTCGGTCACCGCGATGTGGACCGGCCCGAGGCGCAGCGTGTCCGGCAGCGTGGGTGCTTGCGGTAGTCATGCTCACTAAAAGTAAGTCTAGCCTCGCGGCTCCAATACGACTATGGGGATCTCGCGGTCGGTCCGCTCGCGGTAGGTGCGGAAGTCCGACCACTCGGCCTCGGCCTTGCGCCACAGGCGCTCGCGCTCCTCCGGCGCGGCGACCCGGGCGTGCACGCGCCGCTTCTCCCGCCCCACCTGGACCGTGGTGTCGGGGTTGGCCTTGAGGTTGTGAAACCAGGCCGGGTTCTTCGGGTGCCCGCCCTTGGAGGCGATCAGCACCAGGTCCTCGCCGTCGCGGGCGTAGACCAGCGGCATGGTCCGCTTCTGCCCGCTCTTGGCCCCCACGTGGTCGAGCAGGAGCATCTGCGGCAAGCCCGGGAAACGGTGCCCGATCAGCCCTCCGCTGGCCCGGTAGGCGCCGGTGTGGACCTTGACCAGCCGCCGTAGGAGCGGCCACGCGCGATCGCCGATGTCGCGTACTCCCACGCCGCGCACACTACGGTGCCCTGCGTGCTGGAGGTGACCACAGCTGGGGTGGGCGGTGACGCTCGGCCTGATCGGGGGCCTGTTCTTCCTCGACCTGTTCGTGTCGGGACGGCGCCCGCACGCGGTCGAGTTCCGCGAGGCGACGGCCTGGTCGGTCTTCTACATCGGCATCGCGATCGCCTTCGGCGTGGTGTTCGGCGTGCGTCGCGGGCTGGGACTTCGGCGGCCAGTACTTCGCCGGCTACATCGTCGAGAAGAGCCTGTCGGTGGACAACCTCTTCGTGTTCGTGATCATCATGACCACGTTCGCGGTGCCCGCCGAGCACCAGCAGCGGGTGCTCACCTTCGGGATCCTCGCGGCGCTGATCCTGCGGGCAATCTTCATCGCGCTCGGCGCCGCGCTGATCTCGACCTTCTCGTTCATGTTCCTGCTGTTCGGGCTGCTGCTGATCTTCACCGCGGTCCAGCTGTTCCGCCACCGTCGAGGAGGACCCGACGGTCGAGGACAACGCGCTGGTCGGCTTCGCGCGCAGGCGGTTCGCCTTCACCGACCAGTACGACGAGGGGAAGCTGTTCACCCGCGTCCAGGGCTCGCGCGTGGCAACGCCGCTGTTGCTCGTCCTGCTGGCCATCGGCAGCACCGACCTGCTGTTCGCGCTGGACTCGATCCCCGCCGTGTTCGGCGTCACCGAGGAAGCGTTCATCGTCTTCGCCGCCAACGCCTTTGCGCTGCTCGGCCTGCGAGCGCTGTTCTTCCTGGTCTCCGGGCTGCTCGACCGGCTCGTCTACCTGTCGATCGGCCTGTCGCTGATCCTCGCGTTCATCGGGGTGAAGCTGATCCTGCACTTCGGCCACACCGACGTCGACAAGTCGATCCCGGAGATCACCACGGGCACGTCGCTGGTCGTGATCGCGATCGTCCTGACCGTCACCACAGTCGCCAGCCTGCTCAAGGTGCGGCGCGACCCGCAGGCGCGCGCCCACGCCGGCTCGCTGCGCGGGCATCGCAGTGTTGAGGACCAGCCCCGTATGGGAAGGTGAGACCTCACGAGGGAGGATTTACATGAAGCAGCTGTCGAGCCTTGACGCGCAGTTCCTCGCGATAGAGGACGCGCGCACCTACGGTCACGTCGCCAGCCTGGCGATCTACGACCCCTCGACCGCCCCGGGCGGCGACCTGCGCTCGCAGGACATCTGCCGCATGCTCGGCGAGCGGCTGCACCTGCTGCCTCCCTTCCGCTGGAAGCTGGCGGAGGTCCCCTTCGGGCTCGACCAGCCCTACTGGGTCGAGGACCCGGACTTCGACATCGACTTCCACGTGCGGGAGTCCGCCATCCCGCCGCCCGGCACCATGGCCCAGCTGTGCGAGACCGTCGCGCGCCTGCACGCCCGGCCGCTGGACCGCACCCGGCCGCTGTGGGAGGTCTACGTGATCCAGGGCCTGGAGGACGGAAAGGTGGCCCTGTTCAACAAGGTGCACCACGCGGCCGTCGACGGCGTGTCCGGCAACGAGATCCTCTCCGTCATCCTCGATCCCAGCCCCGAGGGACGCGAGGTCGACCCGCCGGGCGACGATGACCACGGGGAGCGGGTGCCCAGCGACCTCGAGATGCTGGGGCGCGGCGTGCTCGGGCTGCCGGCCCAGCCCGTGCGCGCGCTGCGCTGCGCTGCCCGGAGTGCTGCCCAACGTGACCGACTTCCCCGGCGCGACCGCCTTCCCCGGCGTCACGACGCTCTCGAAGGGCCTCAGCGGCCTGCGCCGGCGAATCGCCGGCGACGTCCCGGCCGAGGCGCTGGAGTCCACCACCGTCACGCGCCCCGCGCACCCACTTCAACGGGCCGATCTCCCCCCACCGGCGGCTGTCCTGCGGGCAGGTCTCGCTCGACACGGTCAAGGCGGTCAAGAACGAGGCGGGCACCACGGTCAACGACGTGGTGGTGGCGCTCTGCACGAGCGCGGTGCGCGACTACCTGATCGAGCGCGACGACCTGCCCTCGGAGCCGCTGCTGGCGATGATCCCGGTCTCGGTGCGCACCGAGGAGGAGCAGGGCGCGTTCGGCAACCGCGTGGGCACGATGATCGTCGAGATCCCCACCGACGAGAAGGACGCGCGCAAGCGGCTGGAGCGGACCCACGCCTCGCTCATGAGCGCCAAGGCGCGCCACCAGGCGGTGCCCGCCAGCCTGCTCACCGACGGCACCGCGTTCATCCCACCCGCAGTGGCGGCGCTCGCCGCGCGCAGCACGATCGAGCTGCTCAGCCGCACCCGGCCGCCGCTCAACCTGGTCATCTCCAACGTCCCCGGCCCGCGCGAGCCGCTGTTCTGCGCCGGAGCGCAGCTCGAGGCGCTCTATCCCGGTGTCGGCGATCCTCGACGGGGTCGGGCTCAACATGACCGTCATGAGCTACCGCGACCACATGGACTTCGGGATCGTCGCCGACCGCTATCAGGTCGACGACACCTGGGCCCTGCTGGACCGCACCCGGGACGCGCTCGACGAGCTCGAGCAGGTCTACGTGGGGCGCACGAAGCGCCCCCGGTCGAAGAACGGAGGCAAGCCGACGGCCCAGACCGGCGCGAAGACGTGAGGCTGCGCCGGCCCTGCCCCGCGCTGGTCATCGCCTGCATCGCCCTGTTCGTCTCGCTGGGCGGGGTGGGCTACGCCGCGGCCACGGGCTCGATCGACAGCCGCGAGATCCGCAACAACACCATCCGCGGCAAGGACGTGCGCAACAACGGCCTCTCGGGACGCGACATCGCCAACGCCTCGCTCTCGGGCGCGGACATAAAGAACGGGCGCCTGCTGGGCGTGGACATCGAGGACGACTCGCTCACCGGCAGGGACCTCGACGAGCGCACCCTCGGACGAGGTCCCCGCCGCCCGCGCGGCCACCTTCGCGGTGAGCGCGGCGACCTTGGGCGGGGTGCGCGTCGTGCCCTTCTCGTTCAAGTCGGACAGCACCGGCGCCCAGCCCGTGCGCGCCAGCGTGGGCGGCCTGGAGGTGCGCGCGGGCTGCGCCGACGGCGACGTCGACCTCCTGCTGATCAACCGCTCGGGCAGCCACCGCGCTGCTCACCCACGAGGACGACAACGAGGAAGCTGGGCCCGAACGAGTCCGTCAACGTGGGCGACACCCCCGCCGACGACGCCGCCCACTCCGGCCAGGCCGGGTTCGTGGTCGACTCCACCGGCAGGACGGTCCGCGTGCAGTGGTCGGTCGCCGAGAACGTGCTCGGCAACGACTGCTACCTGAGCGGGCTCGCCGTCGGCTAGCGGGTGGCCTTCGTCTACCTGCTGCGCTGCGCCGACGACAGCCTGTACTGCGGCTGGACCGAGGACGTCGAGCGTCGCCTCGCGGCCCACCGGGCAGGCACGGCCAGTCGCTACACCCGCAGCCGCCTGCCGGTCGAGCTCGCGCGCGTGATCGAGGTGGCCGACCGTTCCGCCGCCCTGCGCGAGGAGGCGCGGATCAAGCGGCTGTCCCGCGCGGCGAAGCTGGCCTTGCTGGCGCGCTAGTCGAACACGACGGCCTGGCGCACGCACTCGCCGGCGGCCAGGCGGTCGAAGCCCTCGTTGAGGTCCTCCAGCGCCAGGCGGTGGGTGAGCAGGCGCTCCACCGGCAGGCGGCCCTCCAGGTGGAGGTCCACGAACCGGGGCACGTCCACGGGCGGGTTGCACGAGCCCAGGTAGGAGCCCTTCAGCGTGCGCTCCTCGGTCACCAGCGAGACCGCCGGGATCGACAGCCGCTTGTCGGGGTGAGGAAGGCCGACGGTCACCGTGGTCCCGCCGCGGCGGGTGGCCGCGTAGGCGTCGGCCAGCACCTTCTCGTTGCCCACGGTCTCCAGGGCGTGGTCGGGGCCGAGCCCGCCGGTGGCCTCCCTGACCTGCTCGACCACGTCGTCCCCGGCGAGGACGGTGTGGGTCGCGCCCAGCTCCCGCGCCAGGTCGAGCTTGTCCGGCACGCGGTCGATGGCCACCAGCACGCCCGCCCCGGCCAGCCGGGCGCCCAGCAGGGCCGCGAGGCCGACGCCGCCCAGGCCGAACACCGCCACGCTCTGGCCGGTGTGCACGTCGGCGGAGTTGACCACCGCCCCCACGCCCGTCAGCACCGCGCAGCCGAACAGCGCGGCGACCTCGAACGGAAGCGCGTCGGGCATCTTCACCGCCGAGTGGGTGCTGACCACGATGTGCTCGGCGAAGGCCGACACTCCCAGGTGGTGGTGCAGCGGCTCGGCCCAGCGGCGCTCGCCGGAGAGCAGGGTGCCGGCCGCGTTGGCCTTGCCGCCCGGCTCGCACAGAGCGGCGCGGCCGCCGCGGCACGCGGCGCACTCGCCGCAGGTGGGGACGAAGGACAGCGACACGTGGTCGCCGGGCTCGAAGCCGTGCGCCTCGGGTCCCAGCTCGACCACCTCTCCCGCCGCCTCGTGGCCCAGCACCATCGGCATCACCCGCGGGCGCGAGCCGTCGATCACCGACAGGTCGGAGTGGCACAGCCCCGCCGCGCGCACCTTGACCAGCATCTCCCCCGGCCCCGGCGGGGCGAGCTCCAGGTCGGCGACCTCCAGCGGCCGGGAGTCCGCGTACGGGGCGGGCAGGCCCATCTCGCGCAGCACGGCGCCGCGGGTCCTCACGCCGCCGCCTCCAGGCGCTCCAGGCACGCCCGCACCGGCGGGGGGATCTCGGCCGGGCCGGCGCGTCTCGCGGTCCACGAACACGTGCACGAACCAGCCCTCGGCCACGCGGCTCGTCCGGTGCCCTGCAGGAAGAGGCCGATCTCGTAGGTGACGCTGCGGCGGCCGAGCCGGCCGACGCGCAGTCCCGCGTCCACCGTCTCGGGGAAGACGATCGGCGCGTCGAAGCGGCAGTGCGACTCGGCGCAGAGCCCGATGACCTGGCCCGGCGTGAATGTCGAGGCCACCCTCGGTGATCAGCCAGCGGTTGATCACGGTGTCGAAGAAGGCGTAGTACTCGACGTTGTTGACGTGTCCGTACACGTCGTTGTCCTGCCATCGCGTCGGGATGGCGAGGACGTGGGGGTAGCCGGGGCGAGACATGCGGCGGCGGCAAAGCTACTCGCCGCCGCCGCTGTGCCGTCTAGCGCTCCAGCCCGCTTGGCCCTTCGCTCGGGACTCAGACGGCGCCGTAGGCCAGCATGGCCTCGGCCACCTTCTCGAACGAGGCCCGGTCGGCACCGCGGGCGTAGTCGACGTGGTCGCCCTCCTCGCCGTGCTCCACGCACTGGCGGTGGATCCCGTCCATGATCTCGCGCAGCTGCTCGTCGACCACCTCGCGGCTCCAGGCGATCCGGACGGCGTTCTGGCTCTGCTCCAGACCGGACACCGCGACGCCGCCCGCGTTCGCGGCCTTGCCCGGCGCGAACAGCACCTTCTGCTCGCGGAGGAGCGGCCGCCGCCTCCGAGGTGGCGGGCATGTTGGCGCCCTCCACCACCGCCCGGCAGCCGTTTGCGATCAGCCGCTTCGCGTCGTCCTCGTCGAGCTCGTTCTGCGTCGCGCACGGGAACGCGACGTCGCACGCGATCCCCCAGGGCCGCTCGCCCTCCAGGTACTCGCAGCCCTGCTCCTCGGCGTACTCGCTGATGCGCCCGCGCCGCTCGAGCTTGAGCTCGCGCACGGCGCGCAGCTTGTCCTCGTCGAGCCCGTCGGGGTCGTGGATGGTGCCGCCCGAGTCCGACATGGTGACCACCCGGGCGCCGCGCTCGATCAGCTTCTCGGCGCAGTAGATCGACACGTTGCCGGCGCCCGACAGCGCGCAGGTCTTGCCGCGCAGCTCGTCGCCGGCGTGCTCGAGCATCCGCTCGGCGAAGTAGACGGCGCCGTAGCCGGTGGCCTCGGTGCGCACCGCGCTGCCGCCGAAGGTCAGGCCCTTCCCGGTGAGCACCCCGCCGAAGCGGTTGCGGATCCGCTTGTACTGGCCGAACAGCCACGCGATCTCGCGCTCGCCCACCCCGATGTCGCCCGCCGGGATGTCGACGTCCTCGCCGATGTGGCGTTGCAGCTCGATCATCAGCGACTGGCAGAAGCGCATGATCTCGGCGTCGGACTTGCCCTTGGGGTTGAAGTTCGAGCCGCCCTTCGCGCCGCCCATCGGCAGGCCGGTGAGCGCGTTCTTGAACGTCTGCTCGAAGCCCAGGAACTTGAGCACGGACAGGTTGGTCTGGGTGCCGAAGCGCAACCCGCCCTTGTAGGGGCCCAGCGAGTTGTTGAACTGCACCCGCCAGGCGCGGTCGGCCCGGATTCGCCCCTCGATCGTCCTGCCAGGTCACGCGGAAGATCACGATCCGGTCGGGCTCGGTCATGCGCTCGAGCACCTCGCGCGCGCTGGAGCTCCTCGCGCTGCCTCACCAGCGGCATCACGTTGACCGCGAACTCGCGCACGGCCTGCAGGAACTCGGGCTCGTGGGGGTTGCGGCGCTCGAGGCCGGAGACGAAGTGGTCGACCAGCGACTTGTTCGTGGTGCTCACGCGGCCGCCTTGGCCTCGGCCTCGTCGAGGCGCGCGAAGCGCGGGTCGTCCTCGGCCAGCATCCCGCGCAGGGCCGCACGCACGGCGTCCATGTCGACGCTGCGTGCGGCGACCATCGCCTCGATGTCTGCCCAGTCGCGAGTGCGGTCGAACATGGCCTTGAAGACCGCCAGCTCGGTCGGCCCCAGCACGGGGATGCGGGTGTCGGCGAACGGCACGGTGCGGCGGTTGCGCGCGGCGTCGGCGTGGACGGGCGCGTAGTCGAAGAACAGGTCGAGCGGGGTGTCGTCCCACCACAGCCGCACCTGGCCGTCGCGCGCGATCGCCTCCTCGGTGCCGGGCGGCTGGTCCACTCCCTCGGGCAGCGCGGCGAGCCCGGTGGCGGCCTCCTCGGCGGGCACGAACAGGTTGAGGTCGATGTCGCTGGTGCCGCGCGGGTCCAGCGTGCAGTAGGCCAGGGCCACGGCGCCCCCGAAGGCGTGCGGGATGCCCTTGCGCGACAGCGCGCGGTGGAGGTCCACCACGCGCTCGGCGAGCGTCATGTACCCCAACGAGCGGCGGTGCTCCCTACCTCCGGTAGGACAGGCGGCCGGCCAACGCCCGGCCTGCGCTCCGGCGCTAGGACGGGCAGGCGCGGGAAGCGCAGCTCGCGCTCGTGGCGCACGGGAAGCGCCTCGGCCAGCTCGAGCACGCGCATCAGCGTCCGGCCCGCCTTGGCCAGCTGGGCCTGCGTCGGCTCCCGCACCGCCGGATGCCCGCCCTCGTCGACCTCCAGGCGCGCTCCCGCGGCGGCGAGCAGCCGGCTGAACGTGGCCACCGTGGGCTGCTTGGCGCCGCTCTCGTAGGCGGAGATCGCCGCCTGCGACGTCCCGGTGCGAGCGGCCAGCTCGCCCTGCGTCAGGCCGGCGCGAATGCGGGCGCTTTGCAGCGCATTTCCGGCATCCATGACCGTCGATTATACCCCATCGGATATCTCCTGCAGCTCCTCCAGCGAGTCGTGCAGCCAGTCCATGAGGCGCTCCAGGTCGGGCATCTGGTCGCGGTCGGCCACCAGGCCGAAGTCCATGTTCCCGCAGTAGCTCATCACCGTGATGTTCAAGCCCAACCCGTCCGTGACCACCGACACCGGGTAGTTGGCCTCCAGCCGCGCGCCCGCGCAGTAGAGCGGGAACTGCGGGCCGGGCACGTTGGAGATCACGAGGTTCCAGGTCGGGCGGCCGGGCGCCGAGCTGCTGAGCGCGAAGGTCGCCCGCGCGGCGCGCCCGAACACGGCCGGCGGGATGAAGTGGTTGGTGTCCTGCAGCAGCTCGGCGGGCAGCGCGCGGTGTCGCTCCTTCATCGCCTTGAGCGCGTCGTGCTGCGCGAGCAGGCGCTCGAGCGGGTCCTCGATGTCCGTGTACAGCGGCGCCCGCATGATCAGGATGCGATTGCCGTAGGTGCCCATCTGCTCCTCGGTGCGAACGGACACCGGCACCTGCACCACCAGCGGCTGGTCGGGCAGCTCATCGTGCTCGATCAGCCACCGCCGCACGGCACCGGCGCAGATCGAGACCACTACGTCGTTGACGGTCACGCCGTGCTCGTCCTTCAGCGCCTTCACCGCGTCGAGCGGGATCTGGCCGAACACGAACCGCCGGTGGGGCGAGACGCGGCCGTTGAAGGACGTCCTCGGCGCCTGCAGGCTCGTGCGGTCCAGCTGCTGGCCGTCGCCCGAGCTGACCGTGCGGCGCAGGCGGTCGGTCACCTTCGCCACGGCGCCGGCCCCGGGGAGCGCGCCGAACGCGGTCTGGTCGAGGTTGGGCAGCGCCGACGGCAGCGCGCGCAGCAGCCGGACCGGGTAGCGCGGCACGCCCATCAGGCCGCGGGCCATCATCTCCAGGTCGCCGGGCTCCTCCGGCTCCTCGCCGTCCTCGACCGGTTCGGGCGGGTCGCGGCCCTCGGGGCTGAGGTCGAGCAGCACGCCCATGATCTCCGCGCCCGACATGCCGTCGATCAGCGCGTGGTGGATCTTGGTCAGCATCGCCACGTGCCCGTCCTCGAGGCCGTGGATCAGGTACAGCTCCCACAGCGGGCGGGCGCGATCCAGTGGCCGGGAGAAGATCCGCGCCACCTGCTCGGACAGCTTGTGATCGCTGTAGCGCCCGGGCAGCGCGAGCTCGCGCACGTGGTAGTCGAGGTCGAAGTGCGTGTCCTCGACCCAGTAGGGGTAGTCCAGCCCCAGCGGCACCTCGGCCAGCCGCCACCGGAACGGCGGCAGGAGCGGCAGGCGCTCGGTGAGCAGCCGGCAGATGTCGTCGGCGTCGAGCTCGCCGCGCGGGGTGGTCGAGGGGTCGAGGATCGCCAGGCCGCCGACGTGCCCCGCCTGCCTCGAGGTCTCCAGGGCGAGGAACTGCGCGTCGGCGCTGGTGAGCTGCCTCACCCGCCCGTTGTACCCGATCGCCGCCGTGATGGTGGAGACCGGCGCGTCCCGAGCGGAGCCTGCGCTAGATTCGGCGGCGCCTGGTGGGCGTAGCTCAGTTGGTAGAGCTCCTGGTTGTGGTCCAGGCGGTCGCGGGTTCAAGTCCCGTCGCTCACCCCTCAGAAGTGCCTGCAAAGCGCGCTGTTCCCGCGGGGCGCAGCAACAGCATGTGGCGCCAAGATCACGTGGTAAGCGGGATCCTGAACCCGGTCCCGGCTACGGCCACCTCATGTTCGACGGACGCGATGAGGCCAGGACGAGGGGCTTATTTCTCGAGCCTGACCGTGACCGTAATGTCTAGCGCAGGTCTGTGGTGGCAACCGTCGCCGCGCGCACGTCCTCCGAGCAGAAGGGGAAGTCCACCCACTCCTTGCGCGAGAACATGCGCGTTTGGTCGCCGGAGAAGGGCGAGTCGGGGTTGGTCGACTGAGAGTAGGTGAGGATCGTCCGCACGTCGGGGCAGGCGCCCGTGACGTGCACGGCCTGGACGAAGCTCGAGCCGTGCGGCACGTCCGGATAGCCCTGGCCCTTAACGAACGGGACGTTGATCGCGTTGAAGACGCCCTACGGTGCCGGGGCCGCCGTGGATCGGGATCCGCTCGTCGCCGCGCCGCTCGTACTGCCATCCGCGCAGGGGGCGTCCAGCGGGATCCCCGAGTCGCGCAGGTCCTGGATCGCGTCGAGCAGGGCCTGGCGCACCTGCGGGTGGCGCGTGTTGAGACCGCGCGGGGTGTTCACCGGGTCGCTCGCGTCGAAGGGTGTCGAGTACGGCCCCCCGGCGGCGCCGAGCGCCCGCCCGGCGAAGCGGCGGAAGAGGATGGCGCCGTTCGAGTCGAGGTCGTCGTGCAGGTCCCAGGCACGCAGCACGGGACAGGCCTCCTCGGCACCCGGCGTCTGCGCGCACATGCGAATGAGCTGGTCGCGCCACAGCTCGCCCGCGTACTGGCGGTTGTTGAAAACGGCGTCCTGGAGTCGGCGTAGCGTGAACGGCCGCCCGGCCTCCACGAGCTTCAACCCGAGGCGCGTGCGCAGGCTCCTCGCGGTCCGCTCGTCCCCGATGATGCGGGCGAAGCCCTCGAGCGGCTGCCTGGGGTTCGACAGCCAGTACGAGTCGTTCGAGTTCGTCACGTAGTCGTCACGGAAGAGCGACGGTTCGTGGCTCGGGTCGAAGATGCCGGGCACCGCCGCGTCGGGATCGCTGTCCCAGTCGCACGAGGAGCGCGAGCCGTCGAGGATCGGCAGCCGCAAGGCCTGGAAGGTCGCGAGTCCGAGCGGCGTGCCGCAGCTGCGCGCCTTCCCGTCGGACACGTTGGGGATCGCGCCGATGTCCGCGTAATACGCCTTGCCGCTCGAGTCGGCGGCGATCGAGTTGACCCAGGGGATCCCCTGATAGCGGCGCTCAATCGCGTCGTACTGGCGCACGCTCTGGGCCTGGTTGGTCTCGAAGAAGTGGTTCAGGTAGCGGAAGTTGCCGCCGTTGACGTCTCCCATCGAGTACGCCGAGGCCGAGGTCCAGGGGAACAGCGGTTGCCCGAGGAGCGACGTGAAGACGGGGCCGTACTTCGTCGAATAGAGCGCCCGCGTGCGCTGCTGCCCGTCGCCGACGTCGACGGTCACCACATCTCGGTCCATCTGGTGGGGCTGTCCGTCGATCAGGTAGGTGGTGGGCGAGCCCGGGACGAGCTTGACCTCGAACGGCGTGAACCGGAACGCGGTCGACACCGTGTGGCTCCAGGCGAGGTTGCGGGTGGAACCGATCAGGACCACGGGCACGCCGAACAGGCTCGCGCCCGCCGCGTCGACCTTGCCGGGGATCGTGAGCTGTGCCTGGAAGAACCGCTCGCTGCCGTCCCAGGGGAAGTGGGGGTTGCCGAGCACCATGCCGCCTCCGCCCGCCACCGCCTTCCGGCCGAGGCCGTAGGCGTTCGAACCGATGTCGAGCTTCAGCCTGATTGCGCAGTTCGAGGAGATCGGCTCGGCTCGGCGGCGCCGCGGCGCCGGTGTCGCCGGGGGGCGGAGGCTGTGCCTGCGCGATTCCGTCGATCGCCACGCCCTGGCTGGCGAGGATGCCGAGCTGGTAGAAGCGCCGATAGGCGTCGAGCTCCGAGATCGGCCGCACCCAGTCCTTGCCGCGACAGCGCGGGTCGGGCAGGTTGTCGACTCCCGTGTCCGCCAGGTAGCGGTTGTAGCCCTCGACGTAACCGCGCACGGCCTCGCGCACTTCCGGGCGGGGACCTCGGGGCGGCGGCTCGGCCATGAGCCGCTCCACCACTCCCTTGTCGGCCGCGCGCTGGAAGAAGAAGTCCGAGTCGAGGTTGTTGAAGGTCGCGCCGTTGCCGCGGCTCGCGTAGCTCCCGTCGGGACCGAAGAAGCGGGAGCGCTCAGCCCGGACCGTCACGTAGGTGTCCGCCATCTCGCACAGGTTCTGGCTCGCGAAGGCGTGGCCGTAGCCGTAACCGAGGCCTTCGTAGTCGGGCGCCTCGATGTGCGGGATGCCGTGGGCGGTCCAGCGGATGGTGGCGCTGGGCGCGGCCTGGGCCGAGGCGGCGACGGTGAAGAAGGCGCACGCAAGCAGACCGCAGGCGAGCGCGCGTAGTCCACCTCCCCGCTTTGCGCCTCCCGAGCGCATCGCCGGGGCACTCTACCGTCCGCGGTGCGATCGCGCGCCACCTCCGGTGGGTGCAGGGCACCCGGGCGGGCTGGGGGGCGCGGATCTGCTCATGCGGGCCGCCGCGTCCAGCGTCAGGTAGTGGGGCTACTCGAGTTGCTCAGGAAGAACCGCGGCGCTCCTCTCGGAGCGGGCGGCTCAACGAAAAAGGCCCGCTTCTGCAGCCCTGTCGCTGAAGTCGGGCCTAGCCGGAGACGACGACCTCTCCGGCGGTCACTTCCGGCGGGTTGGGCGCGAGCGACGCGATGTTCTCCTGGACCCACTCGGCGGCCCTCTCGGTGGAGGCTTCCGCTCCGTCTCGGTCCTCGAAGACGCTGACCGTAGCCATCACCCCGTTCCCGGCGTCAAGCTCGTAGTAGGCCACGAAGCCCTGGATGTCCTTGAGGAGAGGGACGAATTCCTCACCCGCTCGCCGGCTCCCCTCGGCGGGGTCGGTGACCCCTTCATAGCGTCGTATGGTCGCGTACACGTTGGCCCTCCCTCGGGTTGCGTGGCGTCCTCCCGACAGTCCCGATACTAACCCGCAACGGTGAGGGAGCATGAGCGACACCGGGTCACTGTGGTTGTGGTCCAGGCGGTCGCGGGTTCAGGTCCCGTCGCTCACCCCTCGCGAAGCCTCTGGTCGTCGACTTTCTGGGTGAGAACTTGGTCCTGAGGCCGTGCCGCCACGACGAGCGCGCCGCGATCCTGCGCATCGTCGATGCTGCCGCGGAGGCCTACCGCGGCGTCATCCCGGCCGACCAATGGCGCGAGCCCTACATGCCGGCGGACGAGCTCGGCGCCGAGATCGCGGCCGGCGTGGAGTTCTGGGGCTACGAGGACGGGGGCGATCTCGTCGGCGTCATGGGCATCCAGGCGGTCGACGACGTCGACCTGATCCGCCACGCCTACGTCGCGCCGGCGGCGCAGGGGCGGGGCGTGGGCAGCGCCCTGCTCCGGCACCTGCTCAGCACCCGGACCCGGCCGGTGCTCGTCGGCACGTGGGCCGCCGCCGAGTGGGCGATCCGGTTCTACCGTGGCCACGGGTTCGAGCTGGTGTCGCCGCCGGAGCGCAAGGACGAGCTGCTGCGCAGGTACTGGACCATCTCCGCGCGCCAGATCGAGACCTCGGTGGTGCTGGCCCGCCCGCCGAGTGGTTAGATCGCGGGGCCCCATGCGCAAGCTCCAGACCCAAGGCGCCCACCACATCACCCTCGTCGGGGCCGGCCGTCAGACCTCGATCGACTTCTGGGAGGGCGTGCTGGGGATGCCGTTCGTCTTCGACCAGCCCAACCTCGACAACCCGTCGGAGAGCCACCTCTACTTCGACCCGGGCGACGGCCGGCTGATCACGGTCTTCACCAACGAGGAGCGCGAGGGCGACCCGGCCCGCACGCCGACCGATCCCGGCTGCGTGCACCACCTGGCCTTCGCGGTCTCGCAAGCCACCTTCAAGCAGGCGGTGGAGCGCCTGGACGAGCGGGGCATCCGCCACTCCGGCGTCAAGGACCGCGGCTTCATGGACTCGATCTACTTCGAGGACCCGCTGGGTCTCCTGATCGAGCTGGCGTCCTACCGCTTCGAGCCGCCGGCCGGCTTCTCGCACGCGGAGGTGCTGCTCGAGGCGCACAAGGTGCGCGTCGCGCGCGACGACCACCACATCGACCAGGAGCACCTCGCGGACGCGATCGAGGCGCTGGTGGAGCGGTCCCGTGACTCGCTGTCGGACGACCGCTCGCCCAAGGACCCGTACGGGTAGCGGGGCGCGGAGGCCCGCACACCCCTAAAAAACCGTCAGCCCCGCTGACGACTTTTCCGCGAGGGAGCGCGCCGTCGCGGCGTTGCCCCGTAATCCGCGAAGCGGCCGAGAAGGCCTCAGGCAAGCAGGCCGAGGCTCCCTGCCTTGGAGGCGGCCTCGGTGCGCGACCGGCAGCGCAGCTTGGTGAGGATGTTCCTCAGGTGCATGTCCACCGTACGGGTGCTGAGCACCAGCTCGCCCGCGATCTCGCGGTTCGTGCGACCCGAGGCCACCAGCCGGACCACCTCCAGCTCGCGCCGCGAGAGCCCGCCGTTCTCGTGCTCGGCCGCGGCCCGCCGGCCCAGCCGCTGCTCGACCGACTCGCCCAGCTTCGCCACCTCGTCGGCCGCCTGTGCGGCCAGGGGCGCGGCGCCGAGACGACGCGCCGTGACGTGCGCCTGGCGCAGCCGCTCGACCGCCGGCTCGCGCTGCCCTGCGGCGGCTAGTGCCACGCCCGCGCGAAGCTGGATCTGCGCCTGTTCGAAGGGGATATCGAGGCCCTCGTGGAGCGCCGCCGCCCGGTCGAGCTGCTCGACCGCCGCGTCCAGCTGACCTTCCGCGAGCGCGGTCTCGCCCAGCGCGTGGGCGAGGGCCGCGAGGGCGTCCGGGTGACCCGTGGCCGAGGCGATGCCCGACAGGCCCTCCGCGCAGGCGCGCGCCTCCCCGAGCGAGCCGTGCCGGGCGAAGAAGCCCGAGGCCCAGCGCAGGCCCCAGACCGCGTAGTGGTGGTCCTCGCTCCGCTCCCAGCGCTCGAGCACGAACACGCAGTGGGCGTGGGCCTGGTCGTCGTTGCCCTCCTGCTCCTCCAGCCACGCGAGGGCGGCGGCGCTGTCCACCGACATCGAGACCACGTCGAGGCGGGTGGCCGTGTCGAGGCACTGGGCGAGCAGCGGGCGAGCGGCCGCGAGATCGCCGCGGAAGCCGTGGATCGAGCCCAGGATGCCGTCGGCGACGACGGTGTCGTCGGGGCTCGCATCCGGCGGGCGCAGATCGGCCGACAGCTCGGCGGCGCGGTCCCAGTCGCCCAGCTCGCGCAACACGTAGGCCATGCAGCTCAGGCAGGTCTGCTCCATGCCCTCGCCGCCGTCGGTCTCGCAGAACCCGATCGCGGTCGCCAGCGCGTCGCGGGCGCCGCCGTAGTCGCCGGCGATCTCGTGCGCCGTGCCGAGCCGCTGGTACACCTCGGCCGCTTCGAGGGTCAGGCCGTTCTCGAGCGCGAGCGACAGCCCGGCGTTGATGGTCTCCATCCCCCCCGGGAAGTCGCCGCCCTTCACCCGCGCGACTCCCTGGAGTCCCAGGACGCGCGCCCGCAGGTCCATCCGCTCCGCGCGCGCGGCCTCCTCGCCCGCGCGCTCGGTCAGCTCGACGGCCTCGGCGTGGCCGCCGGCGCTCGCGAGGTAGCCGGCGGCGATGAGCCGCTCCGCCGCCGCCTCGCCGGGGAACCCGTTGGCGGCGTAGGCGTCTGCCGCGACGCGCCGCGCGCCCAGCGCTCGGCGACGGTCGCCCTGGAGCGCGTAGATCGAGGCAAGCGACCGCTCCGCGTCGGCCAGCGCGCGCCCCGCGCCCTCGGCGCGCCGCACCGACACCACCTCGCGCTGCGCCCGGGCCGCCTCGGCCAGCTCGCCGGCGAGCTCCGCGAACCGCGCGTGGCGCTCGAGCACGGCGATCCGCTCGAGGCCGCGCTCGCCCTCCGGCCACAGATCCAGGGCCTGGCGGCCCAGCCGCGCCGCGTCGTGATACGCGTGGACGGCCGCCAGCTCGCCGATCGCCCGCACCAGCGAGTCCAGGGCGCGAGGGGCGTCGCGGGCGGCCAGCCAGTGGGCGGCCACCTCGGCCTGGCTGCCGCCACCCGCCTCCAGGGCCCCGGCCAGCTCGCGGTGCAGCGCGCGCCGGCGCAGCCAGGGCACGTCGTCGTAGATCGCGTCGCGCACGAGGGGGTGGCGGAATGCGGCCTCGCCAGGAGCGCAATCGGCGATGAGGCCCCAGCTCAACAGCTCGTCGAGGCCGGCCTCCCCTCCGAGGCCGGCCACCAGCTCCAGGTCGAACCGGGCACCCGCTACGGAGGCCGCCTCCGCGGTCGCCCTCGCCTCGCCGGAGAGGTCGCTCGTCCGCAGCAGGACCGCGTCGCGGATGGTTCGCGGCAGCGGGACGTCTCCGTCCAGCGCCAGCTCCAGGCCCTCGGCCCCCGGGCGCAGGCGGCCGTCGGACTCGAGGGCCTGCGCCAGCTCCTCCACGAAGAACGGGACCCCGCCGGTGCGATCGTGCAGCGTCCTGGCCAGCGCGGGAGAGGGCGCGGCGCCGAGCACCGCCTCCACCATCTGGGCAGTGCCCTCGGCATCCAGCGGCCCGAGCGTGAGCTCGCTCAACAGGTGGTTGCGCCGGAGGTCGTCACGCAGCCGCCGGAGCTGGTGCGTGCGGGGAATCTCGTCCGACCGGTAGGCCCCGATGACGAGCAGGGGCATCTCCCGCAGCGGAGCGGCCAGGGCGGCGAGCAGCTCGAGCGTCGCGTCGTCGGACCGCTGCAGGTCCTCCAGGAGCAACACCGCCGGCCGCTCGGCGGCCACCGTGACCAGACCGCACCGGATCGCCTCGAACAGCGTCGCGCGGTCGCTTTCCTCGATCGCCTCGCCCAGCTCGGGAAGCAGCAGCGCCAAGTGCGAGCGCAACGGGCCGTCGAAGCCCGCGAGCCCCTCCGGCTCGGCACGCAGGAAGCCGCGGAAGGCGGTGATCACGGGCTCGTAGGCGATCGCGGCCTCGCCGCCGGCGCCCCGGAGCACACGAGCGTCGACCGACCGGAGCGCGTCCTCCGCCAAGTGCGACTTCCCTACGCCCGCGTCCCCGGCCAGCAGCACCAGCGAGCCCGAGCCGTCGAGCGCGTCGGAGAGGGCCGGCTCCAGCCAGGCCAGCTCGGTCCCACGCCCTATGAGGACGCCTTGGCTCATCGGCCCAGTCTAGGTCGGCCCGGCGCCCTCGCGGAGCCCCGGGCCGACCGCTCGCGGAGCCGTCAGCGAGGGAGGTCGCGGGGGCCCGTGCTGTCGAACACGGCGGCGACCTCGGTCACCAGGTTGGCGGGGAAGCCGCCGGCGTTCGCGTGCTCGCGGATCACCTCGGCGCTCTCGGCCTGGTGGAAGCAGTAGATCTTGTCTCCGGCGACGTAGCTGTGGAGCCACTGGTACGGCTTGTGCAGCGACTCCACCGCGTCGTTGGACGTGCTGGTGATGCCGCGCAGCTGCTCGTGGGTGAGCTCGCTCGCGCCCGGGATCTCGCGCTCGATGACGTAGGTCTTCATGGTGCTCTCCTCGGGTGAGGGGTTTACGGGTATGCCGGCGACCGTACGTCGGCTCACGACCCCTCACATCCGCTGCATTGCCGTACTTTCGGCCCCCGGTTGCCGTATTCACCGCCGGCTGTGTCCATTTCGTTGCATCAGTTGCAAACTGCGTTGAACGGGGCGACGATGGACGCGTCCAAGGTGCTCAACGTTCAAGGAGGAGAGTTGGAATCAACCACCCCAGACGCCGGCCACAAGAAGGGGGCCGGCTACATCGCCTTCGCGGGGACCCTGTTCCTCGTGCTCGGCGCGTTCAACATCATCGACGGGATCGTCGCCCTGGCCGAGGACGAGAACTTCGTCGCCGACGAGCTGTTCTTCGGCGACCTCGCCATGTGGGGCGTCATCCTGCTGGTGATCGGCACGCTCCAGCTGATAGCCGGCGGCCGGCTCTTCCAGGGGCGGGGTCAGCTACTGGCGATCACGCTGCTGATGCTCAACCTCGTCGCGCAGTTCTTCTTCCTGCCGGCGTTCCCGATCTGGTCCGTGATCATCATGGTCGTCGACCTGGTCCTGATCTACGGCCTGACGATGTACGGGGAGAACTTCGAGCGGACCTAGTGGTCCGAAGCTCATCCGCACGATGGCGCCGCCGTCCGGCGCGTTCGCCGCCGACACGGTGCCGCCGTGGGTCTCGGCGGCCTGCTTGACGATCGCCAGGCCGAGGCCCGAGCCCTGCATGCCGCGGGCCTCGTCGGCGCGGTAGAAGCGCTCGAACACCCGCGGCAGGTCGGCCTGGGCGAAGCCCGGGCCATGGTCGCGCACGGTCAGCGTTCCGTCGTGCAGCGAGACCTCCACCGTCCCACCCGGAGGGCTCCACTCGCGGGCGTTGTCGAGCAGGTTGGACACGGCCCGGGCGATCCGGTCCGGGGCCCCGCGGACCAGCGTCGGATCGAGCTCGGTCTCGTAGACGGGCGGGCTGTCCCCGCGGCGGCGGGCGCGCTCGACCACGTCCGCGACCAGGGAGTCGAGGCGCACGTCGTCGAGCGACTCCTCCGGCCGCGCGCCCCGGGCCAGCTCGACCACGTCGCTGACCAGGGCCGTCAGCTCGTCGAGCTCCTCCACGATGTCCGCGCGCAGGGCCTCGCGCTCGTGCGGCGGCAGCCGCTCGCTCTCGCGCAGGGTCTCGAAGTTGGCCCGCAGGCTGGCGATCGGGGTGCGCAGCTCGTGGCTGGCGTCGGCGACCATGCGGCGCTGGGACTCGACCGCGCCCTCCAGCGCGTCGAGCGTGGCGTTGAAGCTGGCCGCCAGCCGGGCGAGCTCGTCGCTGCCCTCGACCTCGATCCGCTCCGACAGGTCGGGCCGCGCAGCGATCGCCTCGGTGCGGCGAGTGAAGCGCCCGATGGGCGCCAGCGCGGCGCGGGCCACCACCGCCCCCAGCAGCACGGCGAGCGCGACGCCAAGCGCGCCGATGACCACCACGGCGAGCAGCACGCGGCCGAGCGAGTCGTCGACCTCGGTGAGCGGCCGCGCCACCTGCACCGCCCCGCGGGGGCCCAGGCCCTCGGTGAGCACGAGCAGGTGGGTGCCGTCGACCTCTGTCTCGTAGGTCTCGCTGCCCTGTCCGCCGGCGGCGATCGAGCGAGCGCGCGAGTCCACCGGGAGGCCGCGGCGCCCGCCCTCGCGGTCGCGCACCCGTCCCGCGGGAGAGATCACCTGCGCCACGCCCTCGGCGCCGCCGAAGCGCCCGGGCTGCAGCCGCGGCGGCGGCCCTCCGGGCCCGCCGAAGCCGGGGCCCGGGAAGCGGTCGCCGCCGGGCGGCGGGGCGCCCGGGCGCCCGGGCCGCTCGCCGGGCCCGGGGAAGGGCGGCCGGGCGGCCCGCGACCGGCCGTAGGCCTGGGCCCGCAGCTCCAGCGCGTCCTCCACCTCTCCCCGGAGGTTGGCCCGCACCGCCGCGTAGACGCCGGCGGCCACGCCGATCACGGTGAGCGCCACCGCTATGCCGGCGATGGCCGCTATGCGCAGGCGCAGGCTCACGGCTCGCGCAACACGTAACCCACCCCGCGCACGGTATGCAGCAGCGGCCGCGCGCCGGCCTCGGCCAGCTTGCGGCGCAGGTAGCCGATGTAGACACGCAGCGCGTTGGAGCCCGGGCCGAAGTCGTAGCCCCAGACGCGGTCGTACATCACGCCGTGCGGGAGGACCCGGCGCGGGTTGCGCATCAGCAGCTCCAGCAGCTGGTACTCCGTGCGGGTCAGCTCGGCGAAGTTGCCCTCCACCTCCACCCCATGGCGGTCGCTGTCCAGCGTCAGCTCCTCGAAGCTCAGCTCGCTCGCGCCGTCGTCCTCGCCGGCCCGGCGCATCAGGGCCCGCAGGCGCGCCTTGAGCTCGCCCACGTCGAACGGCTTGGCGAGGTAGTCGTCGGCGCCCGCGTCGAGGCCGTCGATCCGGTCCTCGACCGACTCCCGCGCGGTGAGCATCAGGACCGGCACCCGGTTTCCTGCCGTCCGCAGCCGGCGGCAGACGTCCAGGCCGTCGATACCCGGCATGCCCACGTCGAGCACGACCGCGTCGGGCTCGCCGGCCGCGATCTTCGTCAGGCCCTCCTGGCCGCTCTCGGCGAGGTCGACGTCGTACCCGGCCAGGGTCAGCGCGCGGCGCAGCGCGTCGCGCAGCGACCGGTCGTCGTCCACCACCAGGATCCGCACCCCCTGATTGTGCCGGGGCGGGGGGCGGCTCGCCCCGACTCCTACGCCTGGCTTATGCGCGGCTTCCTGGAGCGGTCGGTCGCGCCTGGAGCGCGAGCTGCCGCGCTGACTAGCGGTCGACCGGCACGAGGCGCTCGGACTCCTGCTCGGAGACCGCCTCGACGACCTCCTCCTCTTCGAGGCCGGAGCCGTCCTCGTCGCCGCTGCAGATGACCCGGAACGAGCCGGTGCCCAGGTTGGGGTCCGAGCGGATCGGCAGGCCCTTGATGGTGTCCCACCCCAGCCGCTCGACCTCGAAGGGGTTCATGGCCACCGCCAGCGCCGGGTACTCGCAGTTGCGGTCGTGCTGCTCGATCGCCTTGACGATCACCTCGAGGTTCTTGGCCTCCGCGCTCATCGCTTCGCCGGCGTCCCGAGCGCCCTCTCGTAGTGGTCGATGGTCTGGCGCAGGCCCTCGCGCAGGTCCACCTGGGGCTCCCAGCCCAGGAGGTCGCGCGCGCGGGTGATGTCGGGCTGGCGCACCTGGGGGTCGTCCACGGGCAGCGCCTCGAAGACGATCTCCGACCGCGCGCCGGTGAGCTCCACCACCGCCTCGGCCATCTCCAGCAGCGTCATCTCGTAGGGGTTCCCGATGTTTACCGGCTCGTGCACGCCCGACTCCTGCAGGGCGACCAGGCCGCGGACCAGGTCGTCGACGAAGCAGAAGCGAGCGCGTCTGCGAGCCGTCGCCGAACACCGTGACCGGCTTGTCCGCGAGCGCCTGGCGCAAGAAGGTGGGCACCGCCCGGCCGTCGCGCGGGCGCATGCGCGGGCCGTAGGTGTTGAAGATCCGCACGATCGCCGTGTCCACGCCCTGCTGGCGGTTGTAGGCCATGGTCAGCGCCTCGGCGTAGCGCTTGGCCTCGTCGTAGACCCCGCGCGGGCCGATCGGGTTGACGTTGCCCCAGTAGCTCTCGGGCTGAGGGTGCACGAGCGGGTCGCCGTAGACCTCGGACGTCGAGGCCAGCAGGAAGCGCGCGCGGTTCTTCTTGGCCAGCCCGAGCGTGTTGTGGGTGCCGTAGGCGCCGACCTTCAGCGTGTGCAGCGGCAGACGGGCGTAGTCGATCGGGCTCGCCGGCGAGGCCATGTGGTAGACGAAGTCGACCGCCTCGTCGACCTCGTAGTGGCGGGTGATGTCGAACATCTCGAAGCGGAAGTTCGGCCCGCGCAGGTGGCGGATGTTGTCCAGCGAGCCGGTCTCGAGGTTGTCGACGCAGATGACCCGGTGGCCCTCGCCCAGCAGGTGATCGCAGAGGTGGGACCCGAGGAAGCCGGCGCCGCCGGTACCAGTGAATGGGCATACCGACCAGTGAGGTGGGCATTGACGAGGAGAATAATCCCCCACGCGCCAAGAACTAAAGCTCGTCGGCCCGGTGCCGATACGAGATGCATGCGGAAGAAGATCGACGAAAGTTCCAAGTCCCCTCGTTCCGATCGACTGCGCGGCTGGTGGTTCCGCGGTGTGGAAGCCGAGCCTCCGCCCCAGCGCAAGGACCTCTCCAACGCCGTGCGCACGCACCTGGACGGCATGGCCAGCCACGCTCGCGACATCGAGCGCGCCGCCACGGTCGACGGCGCGCGCATCCGCCGCGAGGCCCTCGAGTCGGCGGGCACCATCGTCGGCCACGTCGAGCACCTCGAGTCCCAGCTCGCCCTGATCGAGAACCAGTTCGGCCGCGTGATCGACACGATGCGCACCGAGCTCGCCGACCTGCGCACCAAGCTGGCCCAGGAGGCCGAGCACGCCGAGGCCGTGGCCGCCGAGCCGCACCCGGTGCTCGGGCCCGTCTCCGGCCCGACCGCCGTGCCGGCGAACGGCGAATGGCAACGGCTACTCCGCGCCGCACGCCCTGCAGGCCGGCTAGCGGCGTTCCAGCAGGAGCCCGCTCTCCCAGGCCCACCAGCACCAAGCCCGTCACCGCGGTCCAGCGCCGCTCCGCACCCGCGGGCGGCGCAGGACGTCGCCCATCGCGGTCACCGCCCACGCGTAGCCGCTCAGCCACACGACGCCGAGCGCCCCGTGCACGGACGCCATGACCAGCGACATGGCCAGCACCGGGTCGCCGGGCCGATGAACTGCGGGCAGCAGCGTCGTGTAGAAGACGGCGATCTTGGGGTTGAGCAGGTTTGTGACGAGCCCGACGGTGAACCCCGACGCGGCCGGGCTCGCGTGCCTCGAGCGCTGATGGCGCCCCGGCCGTGATCAGCGTGTAGACCCCCAGGCCGATCAGGTACGCCGCGCCGGCGACCTTCAGCGCGGTGAACGCGCCGGCCGACGCCTCCAGCACCGCCGCGACTCCGAGCGCCGATGCCGTCGCCCAGACCATCAGCCCGCAGACGATCCCGAGCGTGACCGCGAACGCCTCGCGCCTTCCGCCGGCGAGCGCGGCGCGGGTGACCAGCGCCATGTCGGCACCGGGCGTGATGGTGAGCAGCATGGCCACACCGGTGAAGGCGGCGATCGCTGACAGGTCCATGACCGTGCTGCACCATACGCTCGGACATACACGCCCCCGTAGCTCAGGTGGATAGAGCGGCTGCCTTCTAAGCAGCGGGTCGGAGGTTCGAGTCCTCCCGGGGGCATGGCACGATGATGGGACATGCGCGCGGCAAGGGCTCGCTCACATCAGGCGAGGCCGACGAGGCCTTCAACCACGGCGACCTTTCGGCGATGATCGACCTCGCCACCCCCGACGTCGAATGGGGATCCCACCGGCGCGTTCCCGGGCCTCGCCGACCACTACCTGGGTCCCGAGGCGATCGAGCGCTGGGCGGAGATCGTGCGCAGTCAGTGGGAGGAGTTCCAGGCGACCCTCGGAGACGTGCTGCACGACGGCGACGACGTCGTGGTCGTCGAGGAGCGGCCTCGCGGGCGCGGCCGCCACAGCAGCGGAGGTCGAGATGTCCGTCTCGCGGTCTACTGGCTGGCGGAGGACGACAGGATCCGCAGGCGCGCCGCCTTCACCCAGCCCGAGGCCGCGCTCGAGGCCGCGGGGTTGTCAGCCGGATGACGAGCGCGACGCGTTCGTTCGATCCGCGGGCGGTCGGCGGGCTCGAGGCCCGGGCGTGGGAGACCTACTACCGGCGGCGGTGGCGGTCGTTCCTGGTCGCCTCGGTGGGACTGGTGCGGGCGGCGTTTCGCATGAGCTGGCCCAAGACCCTCTATGGCGCATGGCTCGTCCTGAGGGCCAATCAGGTGTGGGCTCCGTTCCCGAACAACGACCCCGACGCCGCCCGCCGGCTGATGCGGCGCTTCTACGTGATGCTGGCGCCCCCGACCCCACCCGCGCGGCCGAGCTGGAGGTGGAGTGGTGGCGCGTGCACCGCGAGCACCAGCACCAGCCGGGAACCACCAGCGAGCCGCTCACCGACGCGCTGGCCGCGCTCTACGAGCACGTCTACAGCGCCGACGCGGCGGGCGTGCGGCCCGCCGCGGCGCTGCGCGCCGAGGCGATGGACGTCTCCGACCGCTGGGTCGAGGGCGGTTGCGATCCCGGCAGCCCGATGCTCGGCGAGGAGCGCGTCCTGCTGGTGCGCTCCTACGCCTCGCTACTGGCCGCGGTGCACCGCTGACCGAGCCGGCCGCGCAGCCGAGCATGAGCCGGCCGAGCTCGAGCTGCGCGCGGTCCCTGAGACGCCCCCGGTCCATCGGCCAGAAGGTAGGTTGCGCGCGTGCCCACCGTCCTCGTGACCGGCGCCGGCCGGGGAATCGGCCGCGCCACCGCCCTCCGACTGGCGGCCGCAGGCTGGGACGTGGTCGCCGGCGTGCGCCGCGCCCGGGACGGCGAAGCGCTGGCGAGCGCGGGCGCGACCGGATCGTCCCGGTCGAGCTCGACGTCACCGACTCGGACCAGGTGGCCGCCCTGCCCGACGCGCTGCCCCCGCGAGTCGAGGGGCTGGTCAACAACGCGGGGGTGGTCGTCGGCGGCCCGGTGGAGGGCGTGCCGCTGGACGACCTGAGGCGCCAGATGGAGGTCAACCTGATCGGGCAGGCCGCGGTCACCCAGGCGGTGATGCCCCAGGTGCGGGCCGCCCGGGGCCGGGTCGTCTTCGTCTCCTCGCTCAGCGGGCGCGTTGCGACCCCCATGACCGGCGCCTACAACGCGTCCAAGTTCGCCCTCGAGGGCCTGGCCGACGCGCTGAGGATGGAGGTCCGCCCGTGGGGCGTGCGGGTCGTCCTGGTCGAGCCCGCCCAGGTCGACACCGACATCTGGCAGGGCGCCTACGACGCCCTGGACGACTCGGTCGCGGCCCTCTCCCCCGTCCAGCGCGAGCTGTACCGCAAGCACATCGCGGGCTATCGGAAGTCGATTCCCATGTCCCAGCGCATGGCGGCCCCGGTCGAGGCCGTGGCCGCCGCGATCGAGCGCGGGCTGTCGGCCCGGCGCCCGAAGGCGCGCTACGTGGTGGGCGCCGGCCCCCGCATCCAAGGAGCGCTCAGCGCAGTGACCCCGACAGCGGTGCTCGACGCGATGCTGCGCACGGCCACGGGCGTGCCGCGCCGGCCATGACGCCCCCGGCAGCGTTTGGAAGCCGCTACTCCCGTAGCCCCACGGCTTCGAGGGCCTCCTCCGGGCTGGCGTACACCGCCGCGTGCCGGATAAGCCCGTCCTCGACCGTGTAGACGATGCCGTAACGGAGCCCGACCCAGGAATCGCTATCGGCGAGCTTCCCGCGTTGGTTCATCGTGGCGACAACGCGATCGTCGCCGCCGTCCACGATGTCCTCCGCCTCGTAGCCCCATTCGTCGTAGGCCGCCGTCCAGCTGTCCCGAAACGCGAGGAACTCAGCGGTTCCCCGGAGCTCCCCTCGCTCCAGCCAGCCGGAGAAGGGCCCCATGTCCCACACGGCATCGGAGGCGAAGAACTCCGCCAGGCGCTCGGGACCGGCGTGGCCGCTGTCCACTTCCGCCCAGGCCCCCAGTGCCCTCTGCACCAGTTGGACGTTCTCCTGCGACATCGCCCGTCCAGTATCCCCCCGGGGCCCCCGCTCGTCATCCCTTCCGCGTGCCACCCGGCACGCCCCCGCCCGCGCAAGTCGGGGCGGGCGGATTTGAACCGCCGACCTCGGCCACCCAAAGGCCGCGCGCTACCAGGCTGCGCTACGCCCCGACGGCGGCCAGTCTAGGCCGGGCACGGGCACATCTGCCAGAAAAGCCGTCAGCGCGCTGATGAATTTTTCAGGTAGTGCGCGCGCATCCGCACCCGGCGCTGCGGACACCGCAGCCGCTACTCCCTCGGTCCACTCCGGCAGCTCGTATGCCTTGCCGGGCACGCCGCCCACGATCAGCACCCGCATGCCGTCGCCACCGCTGGTCAGCGTCCGCGCCGTGCCGGCGAGACCCGCGCCACGTGGTCGGCGTCGAGCGTGAGGCTCCGGTCCTCGTCGTCGATCAGGACCGCGCCCGAGCCGCGCAGCGCGAAGTAGACCTCCTCCTGGCCGGAGTCGGACTCGTCGTGGGACTTCGTCGAGTAGTCGGCCGGCAGGTCCATGACCTGGCACCCGAACGCGCTCACGTCGAGCCCCGCTCGCACCAGCCGCGCGAAGCCGTCCCAGAGGTCCGGCAGGTCGTCGATCTTCGATGCTGCGTAGCCGTCGCTCATGTGCCTTCTCCACCTCCACCCGGTTGTCGTTGAAGGTCGGCGCCGCGCCCGCGCCGTCAGCCGCTGAGACGTCGTGGCCTGCGCCCCGACGCCTCCTTCCTAGTCCTCCTACCACCATCCCATCGGGCGACCGCCACGCCAGTCCGGGCGTCGTCGGAGACCTTCAGCGGACAGGTGAACGAGCCGCGGTCGTTCCACACCCGCACGCGCTCGCCGTCGGCGAGGCCGCGGCCCGCCGCGTCGTCAGGGTGGAGCACCATGTAGGGCGACGGCTGGCTGCGCCGCTGGCGCGAGCCGGCGTTGGCGAAGGTGGAGTTGAGGAACAGGTGGGTCTTGGGCGTGATCAGCGCCAGCGGGAACCGCTCGGCCAGCTCCGCGTCGGCCACCTCGGCCGACGGCTCGTAGCGCGCCGCGTCCAGGGACAGCTTTCCACTCTCGGTGAAGAACCGGCCGCTCGGCGTGGGGCGCCTCGCCCAGGCCCAGGTCGACCTTGGCGAAGCCGCGCGAGCGCAGCTCTCCAGCGTCATGCCCGCGGGCTCGGGCTCGAACAGGCTCTCGAGGATCTCCTCGTCGGTCTCGGTGAAGCAGGGGTCGTCGAGCCCCATGCGCGCCGCGATGGCGCGGAACGCGTCCGAGTTCGAGCGGGCCTCGCCCAGCGGCGCGATCGCCGCCTCGTTGTAGGTCAGGTAGTGGTGGCCCCAGGAGAACAGCGCGTCGGTGTGCTCCAGCTGGGTGGTCGCGGGCAGCACCACGTCCGCGTGGGCGGCGGTGTCGGTCATGAACTGCTCCAGCACCACGCAGAAGAGGTCCTCGCGGCGCAGCCCCTCGAGCACCAGCTGCTGCTGGGGCGCCACCTGCGCCGGGTTCGACGACCAGCACCACGAGCGCGGCCACCGGGCGGGTCGAGCGCGGGGTCGGTGAGCGCGTCGCCGAGCTGGGACATGTTGATCGTGCGCACCTCGCCCGGCCGCAGGTCGTCGCGGCGCGCGGGCGGCCTGGACGGCGTCGGCCGTGGCGGTGGGCACGTAGGAGCACCCGCCGCCGACGTGGCGCCAGGCCCCGGTGAGCGCGGGCAGGCAGGCGGCGGTGCGATACGCCGCCGGCGCGCCCAGGTGGCGCTGCGCGCCCACGCCGAGGCGCAGCAGGGCGGGCTCGGTGGAGGCGAACTCACGCCCGACGCGCGCCACGTCGGCGGCCGGCACGCCGCACAGCTCCGCCCACTCCTCCACGCTGCGCTCCCCCACGCGCTCGAGCCAGGCCGTCGAAGCCGTCGGCGTGCGCGCGGCACCAGGCCTCGTCGGCCAGGCCGGCGTCGAGCACCGCGCGCATCATCCCCAGCGCCAGGGCGCCGTCGCTGCCCGGGCAGCGGGCGCAGGTGCTCGTCGGCCACCCGCGCGGTGCGCGAGCGGGCCGGGTCGACCACCACGAGCTTCGCCCCCGCTCGGCGCGCCTCCAGCAGCAGCCGCCACAGGTGCGGCGCGGTCGACATCGGGTTCCAGCCCCAGACCAGCAGGTACCGCGCCCGCGGCCACAGCTCGGGGTCCACCTCGGGCGACAGCCCGTGCGTGGCGACCGTGCCCGCCATCCCGGCGGTCGCGCAGATCGTGCGCTCCAGCTCGCTCGCGCCGAGCGCGTTCATCACCCGCGCGCTCATCATGTTGGCCTGCAGCAGGCCCTGGGTGCCCTAGTAGCTGTAGGGCAGGATCGACTCGCGCGCCGTGCCGGTCGATGGCGCCCTGCAGCCCTTCGGCGACGCGGTCGAGCGCCTCGTCCCAGGACGCCCGCTCGAACGACCCCGAGCCCTTCGGGCCCGTGCGGACCAGCGGATGCAGCAGGCGGTCCTCGGAGTACACCCGCGCCGGGTAGTCGGAGACCTTCCCGCAGAGGAAGCCGGCGGTGACCGGCTGGTCGGGGTCGCCCTCGACCTTCACGGCCCGCCCGGCGTCGACGTGGACGAGCATGGCGCAGGTGTCGGGGCAGTCGTGGGGGCAGGCGCCGTGCACGACGCGCTCGGCGGCCATCGCAGCCAAGAGTAAGGTGGCCCGCCGTGGCGCGCATAGAGCCCCTTCACACCGTCCGGTACGAGCCCTCCGCCGTAGGCTCGCTGGAGGACGTGCTGGCCCCCCCCTACGACGTGATCGACCCCCCGTTTCGCGAGGAGCTGGCGGCCCGCAGCCCGTTCAACGTGGTGGACATCGACCTGCCCGAGGCCGACGGGCGCGACCCCTACCAGCACGCCGAGGAGACCTTCGAGAACTGGCGCCAGCAGGGCGTGCTGGTCCAGGAGCGCGAGCCGGCGATCTGGGCGCTGGAGCAGTCCTTCACCACGCCCGGCGGCGAGCACCGCGTCCGCCGCGGGGTCTTCGCGCGCGTGCGTGTGGAGGACTACGGCCCGGGCCGCATCCGGCCCCACGAGCGCACGCATCCCGGCCCCAAGGAGGACCGGCTGCGCCTGACCCGCGCCACGCGGGCCAACCTCTCCCCCGTCTTCAGCCTGTTCACCGATCCCGACGGCGCCACCCAGGCCATCGTCGAGGGCCTGGCCAGCGGCGAGCCCTGGGCGCGGGCGCGCGACGACGAGGGCACCGACAACACGCTGTGGCGCATCGCCGACCCCACCGCCATCACCGCGCTGACCGACGCCCTGGGCGACCGCGGAGCTGCTGATCGCCGACGGCCACCACCGCTACGAGACGGCGCGGGTGTACGCCGAGGAGGTGGGCGGCGAGGGCCCGCACCGCTACGTGCTGATGCTGCTGTGCTCGCTGGCCGACCCGGGCCTGGCGGTCTTCCCCACCCACCGCCTGCTCACCGGCCTGAAGGACGACACGGCCAAGCAGCAGGCGATCCGGGAGGTGCTGACCACCCACTTCGACGTCGAGCAGGTCGACGACCCGGCCCCGCCGGCCACCGGCCCCGTCTCATTCGGCTACATGGACTCCTTCCACCGCCAGCCCTACCGCGCCACCCTCGAAGGACCCCGACGCTGTGGCGCGCGCGCTCCCCGACAAGCCGCGGGCCTACCGCGACCTCGACACCGCGGTGCTCGAGGCGCTGGTGCTCAAGGGGGCGCTGGGTATGAGCGAGGACGACATCGCCCACTTCAACGGCCTGGGCTATTCCAAGAGCCTGGAGGAGGCGCGCGCGAAGGTCGAGGCGGGCGAGGTCGACGCCGCGTTCTTCATGCGCGCCACGCCGGTGCAGCAGGTGCAGGACGTGGCCGCGGAGGGCGAGTCGATGCCGCCCAAGTCCACCTTCTTCTACCCCAAGGTCCCGACGGGCCTGGTCTTCAACCTCCTCGAAGAGTGAAGATCTACACGCGCAAGGGCGACGACGGCACCACCGGCCTGTGGTACGGCGGCCGGGTGGGCAAGGCCGACCCGCGGCCCGAGGCCTACGGCTCGGTGGACGAGGCGGCCTCGGCGCTGGGCGTGGCGCGCGCCGCGGCCGAGCCGGGCTCGGAGCTGTACGGCGACATCCTGCGCCTGCAGGAGGAGCTGTTCGTGGCCGGCGCCGAGCTGGCCACCGACCCGGCCGCCGCCGAGCGCCTGGAGGACGGCGTCTCGCGCATCACCGACGCGATGGTCGACCGGCTCGAAGAGGTGATCGACCGCTACATGGACCGCGTCGACCTGCCGCCGAAGTTCGTCATCCCGGGCGGCACCGAGCTGTCCGCCCGCCTGGACGTCGCGCGCACGGCGTTGCGCCGGGCCGAGCGCCGCGTGTCGGTGCTCGACCTGGCCGACGACGCCGTGCTGCGGTTCCTCAACCGCGCGTCCGACGCCCTGTTCGCGATGGCGCGGTTCGCCGACGAGCCCGAGCCGGAGCTGTTCGGGGGACGGGAGGGGAAACGATGATGAAGGCCATCGCCCGGCGGCGGCACGGCAAGCTCGAGCACGACCTCCAGGTGCGCGACCACCGCTTCAAGTCCGACGAGGGGCACCGCACCGGCGGAGAGGACTCCGGTCCCAACCCGCAGGAGCTGCTGGCCGCCAGCCTGGCCTCCTGCAGCGCGATCACCATGGAGATGTACGCCGAGCGCAAGGGCTGGGACATCGGCGACGTCGTGGTGGAGGTGGGCTACGAGCCCGCCCAGCGCGGCTCGCCCACGCGGTTCGAGCTCACCGTGCAGTTGCCCAAGGAGCTGCCGGAGGAGCAGCGCGAGCGGCTGATGACCATCGTCAACAAGTGCCCGGTGCACCGCACGCTCGAGGGCGAGGTCATGTTCGAGGAGAAGGTCGAGCTGCGCTAGCGGCTCGGGGCGGCCTCGCGCCGCTCCCACATCTCGCACACGCCGAACGCGCGATAGCCCAGCGCCTCGTAGACCCCCCGGCCCATCTTGGTCGCCTGGAGGGTCGAGATGTCGTTGCCGCGCTCGCGGCCGTCGGCCAGCGCCCGCCGCATCAGGCCGGAGGCCAGGCCGCGGCCGCGGGCCTGGGGGGCGGTGGCCACCCACCACACGCTGCAGTCACCCTCGTGGTCGGCGGTCAGCAGCGCCGCGATCGCCTCGTCGCCGTCGCGGGTCACGTACAGGTGCCCCGGCTCGCCGGGCCCGCCGCCGATCACCTTGGCGAGCTCGTCGCTGGTGCCGTAGGCGAGATCGTTGAGCCGCCCGAGGTCCTCCAGCCGCGGCTCGGGCTCGACGTCGGGGTCGTCGTCGCGGGGCGGCTCCACGGTGGCCAGCTCGGCCGCCATGGCCGCCGGCTCGGCGTCCAGGACGTGGCCCGCCTCCCGCAGGAGCGAGCGCGCCGCCTCGTCCTGACGCGGGACCCAGACCGTCCAGGCGCGCACGCCGGCGTCGCGGTAGACGGCGGCGACCTCGTCGAGCACACGCGCCAACCCGTCGGCGTCGCGGTACAGCACGGAGTTGGGCAGCGACCGGTCCGGGACCGACGGAAGGACCGTCGCGAGCACCCCGTCGCGCTCGAAGAGCGAGCCGCCCCCCTCGTCGGGCATCACGCGGAACTCCTCGCGCATGCTGAACTCCATCCGGCGCCACAGCTCGGCACTCACCGTCCGCGAGAATACGCCTGGTGGCCAAGCCCTCGGACCTCCGCCCCCTGCTGCTGACTCCCGAGGAGGCCGCGGCCATGGACGCGCCCGGGACCAAGGACGCGGCCGTGCTGGTGCCGCTCTACACCCGCGACGGCGAGCTGCACGCGGTCTTCACCGAGCGCCGCGGCGACCTGAGCAAGCACGCCGGAGAGATCTCCTTCCCCGGCGGGCGCCAGGACGAGCCCGACGAGGACCTGCGCAGGACCGCCCTGCGCGAGGCCGAGGAGGAGATCGGGCTACCGCCCGACGTGGTGGAGATGGTCGGCGCGCTGCCGCCGGTGGGCACGTTCGTCACCGGCTACCGGGTGCACCCCTTCGTGGGCACGATCCCGGCCGGGCGCACGTGGACCCCGCAGGAGACCGAGGTGGAGCAGGTGCTCGAGCTGTCGCTGCCCGACCTGGTGCGGGGCTACGAGAACAAGCGCCTGCTGCGCCGCGGCGTGCCGATCAAGACACCCACGTACACGGTCGACGGCCACTTCGTGTGGGGCGCCACCGCCCGCATGGTCCAGTCGCTGCTGCTGCGCCTGGAGCCGCTGCTGTGAGGGGGCGCCGGCTAGGCGACGTCCTTCTCGATCGGGACGTCGACCATGTTGCCCCACTCGGTCCACGAGCCGTCGTAGTTCTTGACGTCGCCGTGGCCCAGCAGCTCGTGCAGGACGAACCACGTGTGGGCGGAGCGCTCGCCGATGCGGCAGTAGGCGATCACGTCCGTGTCGCCGTCCAGGACGCCCTTGCCCTCGTAGAGCTCGCGCAGCTCGTCGGCTGACTTGAACGTGCCGTCCTCCTGCACGGCCTGGGCCCAGGGCACCGACGCGGCGCCGGGAATGTGGCCGCCGCGTTGGGCGCCCTCGTTCTCGTATCCGGCCATGGCGATCAGCTCGCCCGAGTACTCCTGCGGCGAGCGGACGTCGACCAGGCGGGTGTCCGCGTCGAGCACGCCGAGCACCTCGTCGCGCTTGGCGCGGATGGCGTCGTCGCCCTCCTGCGCCGTGAAGGTCTGGGCCTGGAAGCTCGGCGCGTCGGTGCTCGTCGGCCGTCCCTCGCTGATCCACTTCTCGCGCGGACCGTTGACCAGCTTCACGTTGTCGTGGCCGTAGTACTTGAGGTACCAGTAGGTGTAGGCGGCGAACCAGTTGTTGCGGTCGCCGTAGAGCACGATCGTGTGGTCGTTGGAGATTCCGTGCGAGCCGAACAGCTCGCCGAACTCCTGCGGGCCGAGGAAGTCGCGCTTGACCTGGTCCTGCAGGTCCTGCTTCCAGTCGAAGCCGATCGCGCCGGGGATGTGGGCCTCGTCGTAGAGGGCGGGATTCTCGTCGACCTCGACGATGCGGATCGAGTCGTCGTCTAGATGGTCCTCGACCCACTGGGTGTCGACGAGGACGTCATTCGCGTATTCGGCCACGAGTGGCACCTCCGGGCGCTCGTAGAAAGGGCGGAAAGTCCTTTGGGTTAGAGGAGATAAGTAATAGCACCGAACGTGGGTGCTGCCATCCGGCGTCGCGGGGTACCCTCGGACCGTGGAGCACGCCGCCCTCCGCCCGCTGCCCTCGCGGCCCTCGCGACCGGCCGACCCGGACCTCGCCCGGCGCTACGTGGCGGCCCGCCTCCCCGCCCTCGACGCCCCCGCGGCGACCGCTCTGGCGCTGGTCGAGCTGGCCCGGGTGGACCGCGATCAGGCCGCCCGCGAGCTGGGCCTGAGCCCCGAGCAGATGGGCGCCACGCTGGCGCGGGCGCGCAAGGAGCTGCGCCGGTCGCGCCACGCCCTGGCCGGTAGCGGCTGGTGCGAGAAGGCCGAGCGATTGATCAGCGACCGGCTCGACGGCGACCTCGCCACCTTCCCCGCCAAGCGGCTGGACGCCCACCTGCGCAACTGCCCCCGCTGCGTGGAGCACGAGCTGCGGCTGACGCAAGCGATCGACGAGCTGGCCGAGGGCATGCCCGCCCCGGCAAAGCCGGCCGCCGCGGTGCGCTTGGTGCTGCCGCCGGCGCAGGCGCTGCCCCCGGGCAGGCCGCCGGAGGAGCTCGAGGAGGAGCCCGCGCCTTCCGAGCCCGCCGGCCCGTCGGAACCCGATCCCGCGCCGGAGCCCGCGCTTCGGCCGGTGCCGGCGCCGGTGGCCCCGCCTTCGCCCGCCGCGCCCGAGCCGCCCGCTCGCGAGGCACCGCTCACCCCGGCGGCGCCGTCCGACGCCCCCGCGCGCCCGCCCGTCCCGCGCCCGCTCGCCGACCCTCGCCCGGTCGCGGCGCTCGTCGCGGCCTTCACCTGGCACATCGCCTTCGCGCTGGCGATCGTCCTCGCCGTGGCCACCATCGCCATCACCGTGATAGGCATCGGCGGCGGCCAGGTCTGAGAATTCGTCAGGCCGCTGACGGGTTTTTCGAGGGGGTCCGGGGTCCGCCTGCGCGCCCACGGGCTGGGCCTCGAGCACGTGGGCTCAGGCTCCTCGAGCACCTCGGCCACGCCTCGCACCATCGCCGCCGTCCAGGCCTCGCCGTCGGACGGGTCCCGGCCGACCACCGCCACCGGCATCCGGAAGGTCTCCCCCACCTCGCGCACGATCGCGGCGCCCGCCGCCAGCAGCTCAGGCTCGACGCTGCCCGCGGCCTCGTAGACCAGCCCCCGCGCGCCCGAGTCCACCAACTTCTCCTGCAGCGAGCGCAGCCGCGGCCCGTGAGCCGCCGCGACGGCGTCCGGCTCGCCGGACGCGGTGCCCATCAGCCAGCACACCACGCCAACTCCCTCCAGCAACGGCATGACGGTCCCGAGCCGGTCGGGGTCGGCGACGGCGCCCTCCGCCCCGGTGGCCTCGATCGCCGCCAGAGCGTCAGCCGAGCGGGAGGTCCCGCGGACCGAGTGCCCCTCGGCCATCAGCGCGGAGGCCAGCCGGCGCCCGCGGCAGCCGCAGCCCACGACGAGGACGCGCGCCAATCCTCAGGGCTCGTCGCGCCGGCGGGAGCGCTCCAGCTGCTCGGCCCGCCACCGCTCGTCGTCCCGAAGCTGCGCCTCCACGTCCTCCTCGGTGATCTCCGGCCGGCCGTCGCGCCGCCGGCGCGCGTTCTGGGCCTCGAGCATCTGGTCCACGTCGTCGAGCTCCAGCTCGGCCTCCAGCTCGGGCGAGCGGGTGGGCTTCCAGTCGACCTGCTCGGCTCCCGACCCGGGATAGAACTTGCCCAGGGCGAGGAAGATCAGGACGACCACGAGCACGGCGAAGAACATGAACACCCCGAATTCGTCCATCGCGGCAGTTTACGGCCGCACGGCCTACCCGCCAAAGCCCGGCGCGCGTGAACCAGAACGCAAGCGGCCGCGGCTCCCTCGAGCCGCGGCCGCCGGTCGTCCGTCGCCTTTGAGCTAGCGGCGCTCGGTCTTGCCGGTGCCGTCGCGCCCGTCGGTCTCGCCGCGGGTGGAGACGCCGGTGTTCTTGTCACCGCGGTCGGTGGCGCCGCGGGTCTCGTGGCCGGTGCCCTGCGTGCGCTCGGTCTTGCCGGTGTGGTCGCCCGGGTCGGTCTCGCCGCGGGTCGACACGCCGGTGTTCTGACCGCCGCGATCGGTGTTGCCGCGGGTCTCCCGGCCGGTGCCCGTGTTCGTGTTGGTGTTCGTGACCGTGTCGTCCCGGCCGGTGCGGGTGTTGGTGGCCCCGTTGGTCCCGGTGTTGGAGTTGGTGTTGGCGCTGGTGTCGTCATCGTCGTCACCGTCGCCACCGCTTCCGGGGCCGCTGTTGTCGTCGTTGCTCCCGCCGGAGCCCGGGCCACTGTTCGACCCGCCCTGGATCACGGCCGCCGGCGCGTCGCCCGATCCCGAGCCGGAGTCGGCCAGCGCCGTGGCCGACCACAGCAGGGGGACGGAGAGCACATACACCAGCGCGACGGCGATCATGAAGCCCTTGCGCGGCAGCGAGCGCTGGTCCTCCAGCTCGGACCCGTCGCCCGACAGGCCCATGAAGAGGGCGGGTGCGCCCGCCCGGTGGTTCTTGCTCGGCATGTGGAAGATCCCCCTTCGGTTCAGCGGTTCTGTACCGGCGGAACCCACCGGACGGCCAAAGCTCACGCTCGGGGGTCAGCGCAGGCGGGTGCCCATCCGCCCGAACGAGAGCTTCCGCGGCAGCGCGGCCACCAGCGGCTGCAGGGCCAGGGCGGCGTCGGCGGCCGTGGGGCGGGCGGCGGGGTCGCGGCGCATCATCGACTCGATCAGCTCCCGCAGCGCTTCGGGGGCGGCCACCAGGTACTCGGGCTCGTGCACCAGCTGGGGAAAGCGGACGTCGCGATCGTCGGAGTCGCGCGCTCCCTTCGGTCGCGGGAAGGGCCGGTTGCCCGAGACCGCGTGATAGAGCGTGGCGCCGAGCCCCCACACGTCCGAGGGCGGCCCGATCTGACCGGGAAAGCGCTCGGGAGCGCACTGCTCGGGCGGCATGTAGGCGTCGGTGCCGATCGCGCCGGTGACGCGCGCCGCGTCCTCCACCGTGCAGGCGATGCTCAGGTCGATCAGCCGCGGCGGCACGCCCATGACGATGTTGTCGGGCTTGGTGTCGAGGTGGACCCAGCCCTCCTCGTGCATGTAGTGCAGCGCCGCCGCCACGTGCGCGGCCAGCGGCAACAGCTGCTCGAGGCCAAGCGGCCCGCCCTTGCTCAACAGCCGCCGCAGCGTCGGGCCCTCCAGGTGCTCGATCAGCACATGCGGATGAGGCCACTCCAGCACCGCGTCGAAGCCCCGCACCAGCACCGGGTGCGCCAGGCGCTGGAGCGCCTCGGCCTCCTCCTTCAGCTCCCGGAGCGCCTTCGAGGAGTCGACCTGGTCGGGCCGGAGGACCTTGGCGACCATGATCGCGAACAGCCGGTCGTCCCAGACCAGCATCACCTCGAAGCGGCTGCCGCCTCCGAGGGACCGCAGCACCGAGCGCCCGGGGGCGATCTCGTCCCCCTCCTCGAAGCCCCATGATGCGTGCTCTTCTGCCACCGCCGTTCGCATCATGCAGAATCCCCAACCCGTGATCAGCTTCGAGCTCACGGACGAGCAGCGGTTGGTGCAGGAGACCGCTCGCGAGTTCGCCGACCGCGAGATCGTCCCGCGCGCGCGGGAGAACGACCGCAACGAGCATTTCGACCTCGACCTGGTGGCCAAGCTCGGCGAGATGGGCTACCTCGGCTCGATCGTCTCCGAGCAGTACGGCGGGCGCGGGATCGACTACCGCACCTACGCCCTGATCGTGGAGGAGGTGGGCCGGGGGGACTCCAGCGCCCGGACCATGGTGTCGGTGCAGACCTCGCTCGTGTGCTCGTCGATCGAGCGCTGGGGCACCGAGGAGCAGAAGCAGCGGTGGCTGCCGCGGCTGTGCTCGGGTGAGGCGCTGGGCTGCTTCGGCCTGACCGAGCCCGGGACCGGCTCGGACGCCGCGAACCTGGCCACCCGCGCAGAGCGGGTCGACGGCGGTTGGCGGCTCACCGGCCAGAAGCAGTGGATCTCGATGGGCAACTACGCCGAGGTGGCGCTGGTGTTCGCCCAGACCGATCCCGAGCTCAAGCACCGCGGGCTGGCCGCCTTCCTGGTGCCGACGGCGTCGGAGGGCTTCTCCTCGACCGCCGTGCACGGCAAGCTGGGCCTGCGCGCCTCGGACACCGCGGAGCTGTTCCTCGACGGCGTGGAGGTCCCCGGCGATGCTCTGCTGGGCGACGTGGGCGAGGGCTTCAAGGTGGCCATGTCGGCGCTCGACTCCGGGCGCTTCAGCGTGGCCGCCGGCTGCGTCGGGATCTGCCAGGGCTGCGTGGACGCCTCCGTGGCCTACGCCGGCGAGCGCGAGCAGTTCAACCGGCCCCTGGCCTCGTTCCAGCTCGTCCAGGAGCTGATCGCGGACATGGTGGTCGAGACCGACGCCGCCCGCGCGCTGGTGTGGAGAGCGGCGTGGCTGAAGGATTCGGGGGCCCCCAGCACGACCGAGACATCAGTGGCCAAGCTGTACGCCACCGAGGCCTCGGTGCGGGCGGCCAACAACGCGATCCAGGTGCACGGCGGCGCGGGCTACGTGGACGAGTACCCCGTCGAGCGCTACCTGCGCGACGCGCGGGTGACCACCCTCTACGAGGGCACCTCTCAGATCCAGAAGCTGATCATCGGGCGCGCGGTGACCGGCGTGAACGCGATGGCGTGATGGCGGACGAGGGGCCCGTACTCAGCGAGCGCCGCGGCCCGGTGGGGATCGCCTACCTCAACCGCCCGGACGCCCGCAACGCGCTGTCGGCGGAGCTGATGGACGAGCTCGCCGCGCTGCTGGAGGCCTGGGACGCCGACGACGAGGTCCGCTGCGTCGTCGTCGCGGGCAACGACAAGTACTTCGCCGCGGGCGGCGACATCAAGATGATGGCCGAGCGCGGCTTCCAGGACTTCGTGACCGAGGCCGGCGTGAGCTTCTGGGAGCGGGTGGCGGCCGTCAAGAAGCCGCTGGTCGCCGCGGTGTCGGGCTACGCGCTGGGCGGCGGGTGCGAGCTGGCGCTGCTGTGCGACATGGTCGTGGCCTCCGAGACCGCCGAGTTCGGCCAGCCGGAGATCATGCTCGGCGTGATCCCGGGCGGCGGGGGCACGCAGCGCCTGACCCGAGTCATGGGCAAGCAGCAGGCGATGGAGCTGGTGCTCACCGGCCGCCGGATCGACGCCGAGGAGGCGCACCGCCTGGGCCTGGTCAACGTGGTGGCCCGCAAGCGCGAGTGGCTGGACCGCGCGGTGGAGCTGGCGACGGTGGTCGCCTCGCGAGCGCCGCTGGCGGCGCAGATGGCGAAGAAGGCGGTGCTGGCGGCGGACGAGGTCGGCATCACGGCGGGTCTCGATACCGAGCGGCGCCTGTTCGAGCTGGCGCTGGCCACCGAGGACCGGGTCGAGGGCATGAACGCGTTCATCGAGAAGCGCAAGCCGAACTTCCGCGCGCGGTGAAGCGCAAGTACCCCCGCGGCGAGGACGAGTTCAGCCGGGTGCTGGCCTTCAGCGACGGCGTATACGCCATCGCCATCACGCTGCTCGTGCTGAGCATCGACCTGCCGCGACTCCACGACGCCGGCGACGGCAGCCAGCTGCTCGACGCGCTGGGCGACAGCGAGGCCCAGATCATCAGCTACGCGATCAGCTTCGCGGTGATCGGCCGCTACTGGCTCGCGCATCACCAGTTCTTCTCGCGCCTCCGGGCTCTCGACGGCGGGCTGATCGCCATCAACCTCGTCTGCCTCGCGGTGATCGCGTTCCTTCCCTTCCCCACCGATGTCCTGGGCAACTACTTCGAGAATCCGGTCGCCGTCGCGTTGTACGCGGTCACCGTGGCGATCATCAGCGCGCTGGAGGTGGCCATGTTCAACCGCGCCCACAACCAGGACCTGCTCGACCCGAGGCTGAGCGAGAGCGTCTTTCGCTGGTCGCGCGCCAGCGCACTGGCTCCGGTCATCTTCTTCGTGCTGTCGATCCCGGTCGCCTTCGTGAGCTCGGGACTCGCCTGCCTGTGCTGGTTCGGAGGCCTCCCCTACCAGGTCTTCTACCTCAATCGCCGGAAGCCGGCGGAAGCCGAGACGCAGCTGCGGTGAGGCTGGGCGTCGCCGGCGCCGGGACCATGGGCTCGGGCATCGCCCAGCTCGGGGCGGCGGCGGGCATGGAGACGCTGCTGCACGATCCCGATGCGGGCGCGCTGGAGCGCGGGATCGAGGGAGCCGCGCGACGGGCTCCGGCGCTGGATCGAGAAGGACCGGGCGCCGCGGGAGGCGCCGGACCGCCTGGCCGCCGCCCCGGAGCTGGACGACCTCGCCGGCTGCGACCTGCTCATCGAGGCCGCTCCCGAGCGCCGCGAGCTCAAACGCGAGCTGTTCGAGCGCCTGTCGGCGGTGGCCCCCGAGGCGGTGCTGGCCACCAACACCTCGTCCATCCCGGTGACCGCGCTCGCGGGCGCCGCGGCCCGGCCCGAGCGGGTCGTGGGCATGCACTTCTTCAACCCCCCGCCGCTGATGGGCCTGGTGGAGGTGATCGCCGCCGAGCAGACCGGGGACGAGGCCTTGGCCCGCGCCCGGGAGACGGGCGAGGCGATGGGCAAGCGCGTCATCCGCGCCGCCGACGGGCCCGGGTTCCTGGTCAACCGGTGCGGGCGGCCGTTCGGCGGCGAGGCGCTGCGGCTGCTGACCGAGCGGGTGGCCTCGCCCGAGCAGATCGACCGCATCTGCCGGCTGGGCGGCGGCTTTCGCATGGGCCCTTTCGAGCTGATGGACCTGGTCGGGATCGACGTGGGGCTGGCGGTGGCGCGCTCGTTCACCGAGCTGTCCTTCGGCGAGCCGCGCTGGCGGCCGAGCCCCCTCCAGCAGCGGATGGTCGACGCCGGCCGCCTGGGTCGCAAGACCGGCCGCGGCTGGTACCGCTACGACGACGGGCCGCACCGGCCCGAGGACCCGCCCGCCGAAGGGGAGCCGCCGCCGCTGGCCGAGGTGCGCGCGGCCGCAGAGGCCCGCGGCCTGCGCTGGTCGGGCCAGCGCTCGCCCTCGATGCGCCGCGACCCGTCGCTGGCGGGGTTCTACCTGCTGCCGCGGCGCGCGCCTGGTCGAGCTGAGCGGCGCGCGCAGCGACGAGGCGGAGGAGCCGTTTCGCGCGCTGGGCCTGGAGGTGGAGTGGCTCGAGCGCGACGCCCCCGGCGGCGTCCAGGGCCGGATCGTCTGCCAGCTGGTCAACGAGGCAGCCTTCGCCATCGGCGAGGGCGTCGGCTCGGCGGCCGATGTCGACGCCGGCATGACGCTGGGCCTCAACCACCCCCGCGGGCCGGTCGCCTGGGGCGAGGCGATCGGGCTGGAGGAGGTGCTGGTGACCCTCGAGGCGCTGTGGGCCGAGCGGCGCGAGGAGCGCTACCGGGCGGCGCCGCTGCTGCGCCGCGCGGTGGCGCTGGGCGTCGGGTTGGAGGAGGCTGCAAGGTGATGGCCACCGCCGACCTCACCGTGCTGACACTCGGCCGGGCCGACGTCAGCGCCTCCGGCTACATCGCCGAGATCCAGCGTCGCCTGGCCGCGCAGGACAGGGTGCGGCTACCGCCTGCACGCGATGGGCACCTCGCTGGAGGGCTCGACCGAGGACATCCTCGCCATCGTCGGCGAGCTGCACGCGATCCCCTTCGAGGCCGGCGCGCCCCGGGTCTACACGGTCCTCAAGCTCGACGAGCGGCGCGACCGCCCAGACCAGACGCTGGACGACAAGGTCCGGTCGGTCGAGGACCGCCTCTAGCCGCGCTCGACCTCGTCGATCGCCATCTCGCGGACCTCGAGCGGCACGGGCTCACCGTACCCCGCCCAACATCTCCGCGACCGCGTCCTTGTGCGACCCGGTGGTGAAGCTGTGCGGCTCGGCCAGCTCCTCCATCGCGATGGCCTGCTCCCAGGTCAGGTCGGCGGCGTGGCGCAGCAGCGGCTTCATCATCCGGCCCACGTGGGGCGGCATGGCCTCGACGCGCTCGCACCACGCCTCGGCCTCGTCCAGGAGCGAGTCGTGGTCGGTGAGCGCGTTGGCCAGCCCCAGCTCGGCGGCCTCCTCGCCGGAGAGGTGGCGGCCGGCCGCGAACAGCTCGTAGGTGCGCTGGTAGCCGAGCCGCCGGGTCAGGAGCCAGCTCGTGCCCACCTCGGGCAGCAGCCCGATCCTCGAGAACGCCGGGACGAGCCGGGCGCGGTCGGAGACCAGGATCAGGTCGCAGGCCAGCGCGAACGCCAGCCCCACGCCGGCCGCCGCGCCGTTGACGGCGGCGATGAAGGTCTTGTCGGTGCGGGTGATCAGCCGGGCGATGCCGCCGAACTCCAGCCGGATCCAGCGCCACAGCTCCGGGGTGCCGTTCGGCCCCTCCAGCATGGGGCCCGCCCCGTCGCGCATGAGCGTCAGGTCGCCGCCGGCGGAGAAGGCGGGGTCGCGGCCGGTCAGCACTATGGCGCGCAGGTCCTCGTCGGCCGCGAGCTCGGTCAGCCGGTCGCGGAGCTGGATGGTCAGCGGCGCGCTCAGCGGGTTCAGCCGCTCGGGCTCGTCCATGGTCACCACGGCGTGGGCGCCGGAGCGCTCCACCTGGACGAGCGTGCGCTCGTCGGCGCGGGACTCGGCTACGAGGGACGGATAGTCGTCGGGCATGGTCAGGCTCCTTCCCCGCGCAGAGCGGCCCAGGCCGCCTCGGCCAGGGAGCGCCGCGCGGACGCGATCGAGGTCTTGGTACTGCCTCTCAGCCAGGCCCGGGCGAACTCCTGGCCCGGGCCCAGCAGAAGTGAGTGGAAGACGTCGAGCGGCACGCGGCGAAGCGAGCCGTCCTCGAACCAGGGGGCGAGGATCGCCTTGCTCTGCGCGAACAGCTCGCGGTTGAGCTCGCGCATCGGCTCCTCGGTCGCGGCCATCACCTCGGTCTCGCGCCGCCCGAAGATGAACCGCGCGAGCTCGGCGTTCTGCTCGATCCAGGTCAGGTGCTGGCGGACGATGCCCTTCACGGCCTGCTCGGCGTCCGGCGCGCGCCGCAGCCGTGCGAGGAACCCCTCCTGGTAGTCGCGCAGACCGCCCACGTACAGGTGGGCGGCCAGGCCCTCCTTGTCGCCGAAGTGGTGGTAGATGCTCCCCGTGCTGGCGCCCGAGCGAGCCCGTACGTCGTCGATGGTCGTCGCCGCGAAGCCCTTCTCCGCGAAGGCACCCAGAGCGGCGCTCAGGATCTGGTCCCGCCGGTCCATCTGGAACGAGATTCTAGAACATGTTTCTGGGATGAGGCCGAGCGGTTGCGTCGGTCGGCGGCGCCGGGTTAGGGTCGCTCGACGCCTCCCGAAACGAGGAGAGAGATGGCCACCGCTCCCGCCCCCAGCCCCGCCGAGACGTTCGCGATGGACTTCCGGGGCGAGGTCCTGCGCCCGGACGACCCGGGCTACGACGCCGCGCGACTGGTCTTCAACGGCATGTACCAGCGCCGCCCCGCGCAGATCGCGCGCTGTGGAGGGGTGGCCGACGTCATCGCGGCGGTCAACTACGCGCGGGAGGAGGGCCTCGACATCGCCGTGCGCGGTGGAGGGCACAGCATCCAGGGCTACTCCAGCCTCGACGACGGGCTGGTCATCGACCTCAACCCGCTGAAGGGAGCGCGCGTGGACCCCGCGGCCCGGACCGTGACGGCCGCCGCGGGCATGACCTGGGGCGAGCTGGACCGCGAGACGCAGGTGCACGGCCTGGCGGTGACGGGAGGGCGCGTCTCCAACACCGGCATCGCGGGCCTGACGCTCGGGAGCGGCAGCGGCTGGCTCGAGCGCAGCCTCGGCCTCACCTGCGACAACCTCATCTCCGCGGACCTCGTGACCGCGGAAGGGCAGCCCGTGCGGGTGAGCGAGACCGACGAGCCCGAGCTCTTCTGGGGCCTCAAGGGCGCCGGCGCGAACTTCGGGATCGTGACCGCACTGGAGTTCCAGCTGCATCCGGTGGGCCCGCTCGTGCTCGGGGGGATGCTGCTGTTCCCGCGCGAGCAGGCGGCTGAGCTGCTCGGCCAGTACCGTGACCTGATGCGACGGGCGCCGGACGAGTTCGGCGGCGCCATCGCGTGGATTACGGCGCCTCCCGAGGAGTTCGTGCCCGAGGACGTGCGCCTCCAGCCTGTGATGGGCGTGGTCGTCTGCCACACCGGAGACCTGGCCGAGGGGAAGGAGCTCGTGCACGAGCTGCGCGAGTCCGGGCCCGTGCTCGACCTGGTGATGCCGATGCCCTACGTGGCGGTCCAGCAGCTGCTCGACGCGAGCGCCCCGTTCGGCCAGCAGGGCTACTGGAAGGTGGACACCGTCGACGAGATGAGCGACGACGCGATGGCCACGATCGTCGAACATGCCGGCCGCACGCCGATGCCCTTCTCGATCACGATCCTGGAGCCTGGAGGGCGTGCCATCGCGCGCACCGGCGACGCCGACACCCCGATCGGCAACCGCGGCGCCGAGTTTCGCTACTACGCCGTCGGGGCGTGGGAGGAACCCGAGGAGGCAGAGGCCAGCATCGCCTGGGCGCGTGACTTCTACGCGGCGATGGAGGGCTTCTCGAGCTCGGGCCCGCAGGTGAACTTCGTCAACGCCGACGAGAACCGCCTGCGGCGCGTCTACGGGGACGAGAAGTACGAGCGCCTGGTGGCCCTGAAGGACCGCTGGGACCCCGACAACCTGTTCCGGCTCAACGCGAACATCACGCCGAGCGCGGGCTAGCGCTATGTCGCGCCGCTTCCGCCCCCGCCTGACCTACGCCAACGTCGTCTCGACCGTCTGCCTGTTCCTGGTGCTCGGAGGCACCTCTTGGGCGGTGGCCACCGGCTCCATCGACACCCGCGAGATTCGCAACAACACCGTGCGCAGCGGTGACGTGCGCAACAACACGCTGCGCAGCCGGGATGTCCGGAACGGCGCGCTGATCGCCGAGGACTTCCGGGGCGGCCAGCTGCCCGCCGGGCCTCAGGGCGCCCAGGGCCCGCTCGGGCCGCCGGGAGCGCCGGAGCGCCGGGGGCGACCAAGGTCGTCGTCCGCCTGGGGTCCTCGACCCCGGGCGTGTCCGACGGCGCAACCGAGGTCGCGTTCGTCAGCTGCGTGGGCTCCGAGCGCGCCACCGGCGGAGGCTCGGCGATCCTCGACTACAGCTTCACCGACGGCAGGCCGGTGGCCTCCATCCCCAGCCCGTCGGCCGCCGGCGCGACACCCACGAGCTGGGCCGGGTCCTTCCTCCCCGAAAGCGACGACAACGACGCGTTCGTCAGGACCTGGGTGGTCTGCGCTTCGCCCTAGGCGGTCGCGGCCTGCTCGCCGCGCTCCTTGAGGTAGTGCAGCAGGCCGCCCTCGACCAGGATCTCGCGCTCGGCCGGCGCGAAGTCGTGGGTGACCGCGAAGGTGTCGCCGTCCTCGGTCTCGACCGTGATGTCGTCCGAGCCCTCCTCCAGCTCCTCCTTGACCTTCGGCAGCTTCCAGCACTTGCCGACCTCGGCGCGGTCGTAGTCGGCCTCGTCCTTGAAGGTCAGGGCGAGGATCCCCTGGGCCACCAGGTTGCGGCGGTGGATCCGCGCGAAGGACTTGGCGAACACCGCCTTGACCCCGAGCTGCAGCGGCGCCAGCGCGGCATGCTCGCGCGATGAGCCCTGGCCGTAGTTCTCGCCGCCGACGATGAAGCCCGAGCCCCACTCCTCCATCCGCTTGCGGAACTCGGGATCGCGGTGCTGGAAGGTGAACTCGGCGATGGCAGGGATGTTCGAGCGGTAGGACATGACCACCACGCCGTCGGGCGCCAGGTCGCCGGTGCTGATGTCGTCCGGCTGGACCGTGGCGATCCTGGCCTCCGCCGAGTCCTCCAGCGGCACGTGCTCGGGCGGCGTCTTGATGTTCGGGCCGCGGGGGATCTCGATCGACTCCGCCTCGTCCTCGTCGGCCGGGGCGAAGATGTGGACGTCGTCCACGTAGGGCTTGAGCTCGGGCATCTCCAGCAGCTCGGGCGGGTCGCCGTACTCGCGCGGGTCGGTGATCTCGCCGTGCAGCATCGACACGGCGGCCACCGCGGGCGAGCACAGGAACACCGAGTCCTCGGGGGTGCCGCTGCGGCCGGGGAAGTTGCGGTTGAAGGTGCGCAGCGAGTTGGCGTCGGACGGCGGCGCCTGCCCCATGCCCACGCACGGGCCGCATACCGGCTCGAGCATGCGGATCCCGCCCTCCACCAGCTGGCGATAGACGCCCGACTCCGCGATCGCCACCAGGATCTGCCGCGACCCCGGCGTGGCCGTGACCGTGCAGCTCTCGTTGACCAACTGGCCGTCGTTGTCGGCCAGGATCGCGCCCGGCAGGGCCAGGTCGACGTAGGCGGAGTTGACCGAGGAGCCGATGCAGACCTGCTCGACCTTCGTGCCGGCGACCTCCTCGACGGGCACGACGTTGTCCGGGTTCGAGGGCTTGGCCACCAGCGGGCCGAGCTCGCCCAGGTCGATCTCCTCGCGGTCGTCGTACTCGCAGCCGTCGTCGGGCCCGATGTCCTCGAAGTCGTCCTCGCGCTGCTGGCGCTTCAGCCAGTCGCGCGTGTTGTCGTCGGGCGGGAAGACGGCGGATGTGGCCCCCAGCTCCGCGATCATGTTGGCGATCGTGCCCCGCTCGGGCACCGACAGGTCGGCGGTGCCCTCGCCGGTGAACTCGAAGATCTTGTTCTTGCCGCCGCTGGCGCTCCGCCGGCGCAGGAGCTCGAGGATGATGTCCTTGGCCTGCACCCAGGGGCGCGCGAGCGTCCCGGTCAGATGCACCTCGACCACCTCGGGGCAGGCGATCTCGTAGGGGTAGCCGCCCATGGCCACGGCCACGTCCAGGCCGCCGGCCCCGATCGAGATCTGGCCCAGCGCTCCGCTGGTGGTCGTGTGGGAATCGGCGCCGACGAGGATCGCGCCGGGCTTCGCGAACCGCTCGATGTGCACGTAGTGGCAGATGCCGTTGCCCGGCCGCGAGAAGTGGATCCCGTACTTGCGCGCGAGCGCCTGCAGCATGCGGTGGTCGTCGGGGTTCTTGTAGTCGAGCTGGATCACGTTGTGGTCCACGTACTGGACCGCGCGATCGACCTGCACGCGCGGGATCTCCAGCTGCTCGAACTGCATCAGGGACATCGTCCCGGTGGCGTCCTGCAGCAGCGTCTGGTCGATCGTCAGCGAGATCGGCTCGCCCGGCCTGAGCTCGCCGTCGACCAGGTGCTCGCCGAGGATCTGCCGCGTGAGGTTCTCTCCCATGGCGGGAAGCTACCCCCGGTCGGCGCCGGGCGAACCTTCCGGCGGCTCCATCTCCACGAAGGTGCCGCGCGCCAGGGCCACGGTGCCGTCGTCACCGCTCGCGCTGGCCTCGAGCGTGAGGCGGCGCCCGTCGGCCTCGACGATGTCGGCCTCCACTTCGAGGAAGGTCCCGACCGCCGCCGGATGCTTCAGCTCCACCTCCAGCCGCCCGGTCAGCGCGTACGTGCCCTGGCCGTGGAGCAGCAGCGCCATCGCCTCGTCCAGCGCGGTCGCGATCACGCCGCCGTGCGCATAGCCCGGCGGGCCCTGGTGGTCCTGCTTGACGAAGAAGCGGCCCGCCACGCCGCCCTCTGCCCGGCGGGCAAGCTCGAGCTGCAGCCCGAACAGGTTCGCCTGCCCGCAGCCGAAGCAGAGGTCGTGGTGGGTCAGGCGCTCTTCGATAGCCCGCGCAGCACGTAGTGCAGGATCCCGCCGTGGCGGAGGTACTCCCACTCGTTGGGAGTGTCCACGCGCACGCGCGCCTCGAACTCGACGTCCCCCGCCTTGACCGTGAGGGTCTCTGCGCCGTTCTCCAGCGGGTCGAGGTCGAAGGTCTCCTCGCCGGTAAGGCCGAGCGACTCCGCGGACTCGCCCTCGGGGAACTGCAGCGGGAGGATGCCCATGCCCACCAGGTTCGAGCGGTGGATGCGCTCGTAGGACTCGGCGATCACGAACCGCACGCCCAGCAGGCGCGGGCCCTTGGCGGCCCAGTCGCGCGAGGAGCCGGAGCCGTACTCCTTGCCCGCGAGCACGCACAGCGGCGTGCCCTCCTCGGCGTACTCCATCGCGGCCTCGTAGATCGTCGTCTCCTCGCCGTCCTTCCTGGTGAAGCCGCCCTCCGTGCCCGGCGCGAGCTCGTTGCGCAGCCGGACGTTGGCGAAGGTGCCGCGCATCATCACCTCGTGGTTGCCGCGGCGTGAGCCGTAGGAGTTGAAGTCCTTGCGCTCGACCCCGTGGCCGGTGAGGTACTTGCCCGCGGGCGAGTCGGGCTTGATCGCGCCGGCGGGCGAGATGTGGTCGGTGGTGACGCTGTCGCCGAGCAGGGCGAGCGCCTTCGCGCCGGTGATCTGCTCGAACCCCTCCGCGGGATCGGGGCCCATGCCCTCGAAGTAGGGCGGGCGCTTGACGTAGGTGGACTCCTCGTCCCAGGCGTAGCGGTCGCCCTCGGGAACCTCGAGCCCGTTCCAGTCCTCGTCGCCCTCGAACACCTCGCCGTAGGAGCGGCGGAACATGTCGGACTCCACCGCCTCGCCGATCAGCCTGCGCACCTCCTCGCCGCTGGGCCAGATGTCGCTCAGCTTGGTGTCCCCCTGCAGCGGCTCGTTGAGCAGGTCGACGTCCATGCGCCCGGCGAGCGCGTAGGCCACGCACAGCGGCGGCGAGGCCAGGTAGTTCAGCTTGACCTCGGGGTGGATGCGCCCCTCGAAGTTGCGGTTGCCGCTGAGCACCGAGCACACCGACAGGTCGCGGTCGGTGATCTCCTTGGAGACCTCCTCGGGCAGCGGCCCGGAGTTGCCGATGCAGGTGGTGCAGCCGTAGCCCACGAGGCTGAAGCCCAGCTGCTCCAGCGGCTCGATCAGGCCGGCGCGCTCCAGGTACTCGGTCACGACCTTGGACCCCGGCGCGAGCGAGGTCTTCACCCACGGCTTTCGCTCCAGGCCGGCCTCGACGGCCTTCTTGGCCAGCAGGCCGGCGCCGAGCATGACCGAGGGGTTGGAGGTGTTGGTGCAGCTGGTGATCGCGGCGATCACGACGGCGCCGTCGCCGAGGCCCTCGCCGTGGGAGCCGTTGCCGCTCCCGTTGCCGGGCGGTGTGTGCGGGGGGTCCTCCTGCCCGCCGCCGTCGGTGGTGGGCGTGTCGCTGGCGGGGAAGGTCTCGGCCACGGCCTCGTCCTGGCCGCGGGCGTCGCCGTCGCTCAGCTCCTCGCGCAGGCTGGCGGCCGCGCGAGAGAGAGGGACGCGGTCCTGCGGGCGGCGCGGGCCGGCCAGCGAGGGCTCGACGTCGCCGAGGTCGAGCTCCAGGGTGTCGGAGTACTCGGCCGGCTCGTCGCCCTCCTCGTGGAACATGCCCTGCTCGCGCATGTACTCCTCGACCAGCTCCACCTGCTCCTTCGGGCGCCCGGAGAACTCGAGGTAGCGCAGCGTCTCGGCGTCCACGGGGAAGATCCCGCAGGTGGCGCCGTACTCCGGCGCCATGTTGCCGATGGTGGCGCGGTCGGCCAGCGGCAGGTTGGGCAGGCCGTCGCCGAAGAACTCGACGAACTTCCCCACCACCCCGCGCTCGCGCAGCATCTGGGTCACGGTCAGCACGAGGTCGGTGGCCGTGGAGCCCTCGGGCAGCGAACCCTCCAGCCGGAAGCCCACCACCTGGGGGATCAGCATGGAGACCGGCTGGCCCAGCATCGCCGCCTCGGCCTCGATGCCACCAACGCCCCAGCCCAGCACGCCCAGGCCGTTGATCATCGTGGTGTGGGAGTCGGTGCCGACCAGCGTGTCGGGGAAGGCCTGGCCCTCGCGCGAGGTGACCACGCGCGCGAGGTACTCCAGGTTCACCTGGTGGCAGATGCCGGTGTTCGGCGGCACCACGGCGAAGTTCTCGAACGCCCCCTGGCCCCAGCGCAGGAAGGCGTAGCGCTCGCGGTTGCGCTGGAACTCGAGCTCGGCGTTGCGCATGAAGGCCAGCCGCTCGGCGAACACGTCGACCTGGATCGAATGGTCGATCACCAGCTCGACGGGGACCAGCGGGTTGATCTTGGTCGGGTCGCCGCCTAGGTCCTCCATCGCGTCGCGCATGGCGGCCAGGTCGACGATCGCCGGGACGCCGGTGAAGTCCTGCATCAGCACGCGGCTGGGCGTGTAGGCGATCTCGTGCGAGGGGTCGGCCTTGGGGTCCCAGTTGGCGATGGCCTCGGCGCTCTCGTCCTCCCCGTGGCGCAGCAGGTTCTCCAGCAGGACCTTCAGCGAGTAGGGAAGGCGGTCGGACCCCTTGACGGAGTCGAGGCGAAAGATCTTCTCGTTCATCAGAGCCCGTGGTGTGGCCAGTCCGGGTCGAGGTCCCCGGCCTTGAACGCGGCGGCCCCGAGCGTGTGGGGGTCGCGGCGCATGAACATTGACAGGGTCTGCTCGGCCTCGATGCGCAGACGCTCCTCGAGCGTGCGGCCCACGCCCCGCATCACGCTCTCCTTGTCGCTGCGGATGGCGCCTTGGGGCAGCCGGGCGATCTCGTGGGCCAGCTCCTGGGCGCGCTCGAGCGCCCGGCCGCGAGGCACTGTCTCGTTGACGAGCCCGATCTCTCGCGCTTCTTCGACCCCGATTCGCCGGCCGGTGAGGATCAGCTCCATCGCCTTTGAGAAGCCGACCACGAGCGGGAGCCGGACCGTCATGCCGTCGCCCCCAACGATGTTCCAGCGTCGCTCGAGAGCACCGAACTCCGCGTTCTCGGCGGCTATGCGAATGTCGGCCAGCAGGGCGGTCTCCAGCCCGGCCGCGAAGGCGTAGCCGTTCACCGCTGCGATCACCGGCTTGAAGATGTCCGCCTTGCGCGTGTAGCCGCACTCGCCGGGCGAGTTGTAGAGGTGGACGCGAAACGCGTCGTAGTCGCCCAGCTCGTTCAGATCGGCCGCGTCCTGTAGGTCCCAGCCCGCGCAGAAGGTGGTCTCACCCGCGCCGGTGATGACGAGCACGAACGCGTCGTCGTCGTCGCGGAAGCGCTGCCAGGCGTGGTGCAGCTCGCGGTTCATGACCCGGTTCACGGCGTTGTGCTGCTCGGGCCGGTCGTAGGTGAGGGTCACGACGTGTTCGTCGTGCTCATAGCGAAGCGTCTCGTAGTCCATTTCCTCCGCGCCAGTCAAACGGCCTGGATGCGCCCGTAGTCGATGCCGCCGTAGGTGAAGCTCGGCACCACCGGCCACTGGCGGCGCAGGCGGGGCATCTCCGAGGAGGGGAAGACGTTCATCCAGCGCGGGTCCTCGCGGTTGGGGTCGGCCAGCGCCTTCTCCTTGACCATCGAGTCGTACTGGTCGATCGAGTCCTCGAGGGTGTTGGAGTTCAGGATCACCTCGACGCCCATGAACTCGGCCTCCCGCTTGACGCCCGGGATCTTCGACAGGTGCGGGTGCCAGTTGTCGGCGGCCACGCCGTTCTCGGACGAGACCCAGACGCCGTCGGGTGTGTTCAGCACCAGCGACTGGTTGCCGTCGGTGTGCCCCGGCGTCGCGGCCAGGGCCACGCCGGGCCCCAGCTCCACGTCGCCGTCGAGCAGCACCAGGCGCTCCTCGATCACGTGGTCCATGCCGCCGGGCACGTACCAGGCCCACTGCATCGGGTGGGGCGAGCGGAAGGTGTCGACCTCCTTGCGCTGGCACAGGAAGCGGGCGCGCGGGAAGAAGGGCGGCCGCGGCTCCAGCTCGGACTCGACTGGCATCGTCGTGCCCATCAGGAGGCGCATGTCCTGCACGTGGAGGTGGTCGAAGGAGACGTAGTCGATGTCCTCGGGGCGCAGCCCGCACACGTCGAGCGCGCCGGCGACGGAGTTGTGCTCGGTGGCGAGCACGTTCTCCGACAGCCACTCGCCGTAGCGGCCGATGAGCTGCTGGTAGAAGGGCGCCTGGGCCGAGCCCTCGGGCACGGTCGGCTCCCAGACCAGCGTCTTGAGCTCGCCCTCGAAGTCGTGGAACTGCACGATCACCATCCGGTTGGTGATGCCGATGTAGGGGTTGAATCCCTTGGCGGCCCCACCAAAGGCGAACCGGGTCGGATACCCGGCGGTGACGAGGTCGATGGTGCGGCTGGCCACCACGGTTCCCTGGGCCTTGAAGCGGCGCCGGAACTCGTCGGCAGCCGCGCGGATGGCCTCGAGACGGTCGCCCCGCGGCCACGTGGCGTTGGCCTCGTCGAACTCGTGGAACGGGCGGACGCCGAGCGCCTCGGGGCTTTCGGTCACCGCCACGGGGCAGAGGCTACCCGTCTCGCGGCACCGTCTCTGCGGTCCGCGTGGCGCCCGCGCTGGCGGTCACGACCAGCGCGATGGCCGCCAGCTCACGCGCGTCGAGCACCTCGCCCAGCACCACGAACCCGGCCGCAGCGGCGACGGCCGGCTCCAGGCTCATCAGCACCCCGAACACGCGCTTGGGCAGCCGCCGCAAGGCCTCCAGCTCCAGCGAGTAGGGAATCGCGGAGGACATCAGCGCCACCGCCGCGCCCACGGCCAGCAACCCCGGCTCGAGCAGCGCGTCACCGGCGTCGGCCACGCCCGGCGCGACGAGCAGCGCGCTCGCCACGATCATCGCCAGCGCCAGGCCCGTGCCGCCCTCGAACTCCTGCCCGACCCGTGCGCTGAGGAGGATGTACGCGGCCCAGAAGGCGCCGGCCAGCAGCGCGAATAAGACGCCCGCCGTGTCGATGTCCCCGCCGACGGGGCCGGCCAGCAGCACGATGCCGGCCGCGGCCAGCACCACCCAGAGAGCGTCGAGCAGCTTGCGCGAGCCCGCCACCGCCACCCCGAGCGGGCCGACGAACTCCAGCGTCACCGCCACGCCCAGCGGCAGGCGGTCGAGCGCGAGGTAGAACGAGCCGTTCATGCCGGCCAGGCTCGCCCCGAACAGTGCGACGAGGCCGAGGTCGCGCCGGCCTAGGCCCCTCAGCCGCGGGCGCCAGATCGCGGCCAGCAGCGCGGCGGCGAAGGCCACGCGCAGGAAGACCGTGCCGCCGGGCCCCAGATCGTCGAACACGGTCTTGGCCAGCGCCCCGCCCACCTGCACGGACGTGACCGCGAGCAGCACCAGTCCGACGGGAGGCATCGTGGGATCATCGCGACGATGGCGAGCCACGAGGCCTACGCCGCGCTCTTCGAGGGGCGCGACGCCCCGTTTGCCTTCGTCGACCTCGACGCGCTGTGGTCCAACGCCGCCGAGATGAAGGGCCGCGCTGCCGGCAAGCCGATCCGGGTCGCGTCGAAGTCGGTGCGCTGCCGGCCGCTGCTGCGCTCGATCCTCGACGGGGACCCGTCCTTCCGGGGGCTGATGACGTTCACGCTGGCCGAGAGCCTGTGGCTGCACGAGCAGGGCTTCGAGGACCTGCTGCTGGCCTACCCGACCGCGGACCGCGAGGGCCTGCGGGCGCTCGGCGCGCTGGACAGCGAGCGCCCGCCCGTGCTGATGGTCGACTCCACCGACCAGCTCGACTTCATCGCTGCCGCCGGCGGCCGCTTCCGCGTATGCCTGGAGCTGGACGTGAGCTGGTGGGCCGCGGGCGGCCGCCTGAGGGTGGGCGCCAAGCGCTCGCCGCTGCGCACGTCCGAGCAGGCGGCGCGGCTGGCGCGCGAGGTGGTGTCCCGTGACGGCTTCGAACTCGTCGGGGTCATGGGCTACGAAGCGCACATCGCCGGCGTGGGCGACCGGCCGCTGGGCAAGCGCCTCCAGGGCCGCGTGATCGAGCTGATGCAGCGCCGGTCGGCGGCCGAGATCGCCTCTCGGCGCGCCGCGGTGGTCGCGGCGGTCTCCGAGGTGGCGCCGCTGAAGCTGGTCAACGGCGGCGGCACCGGCAGCCTGCACCTGACCTCACGCGAGAGCGCGGTGACCGAGCTGACCGCCGGGTCGGGCTTCTTCGCCCCCACTCTGTTCGACCGCTACTCGGGCTTCAGGCTCACGCCCGCCGCCGCCTTCGCCCTGCCGGTGGTGCGGCGGCCGAGCGACACCACCGCCACGCTGCTCGGCGGCGGCTACATCGCCTCGGGAGCTCCGGGGTGGGACCGCGAGCCGGCGCCCTGGCTGCCCGAGGGCCTCAAGCTCGACCCCCAGGAGGGAGCCGGCGAGGTGCAGACGCCGGTCACCGGCCCGGCGGCGGCGCCCCTGCGGGTGGGCGACCACGTGTACATGCGTCACGCGAAAGCCGGGGAGCTGTGCGAGCGCTTCGACTCGCTGCTGCTGGTCCGCGGCGGCGAGATCGTCGACGAGGTGCCCACCTACCGCGGCGAGGGATACTGCTTCCTCTAGCCCTGCCGGCGATGCGCCCGACGTCCCACCCGCTCCAGCACTGGCCCGCGCGCCGCAGGCGCCTCGCCTTCGGCTGCGTGCTCGGCGCCACGCTGGTCATCACGGTGCTCGCGGCCGTGGCCACCCCGCTCCCCGACGACGCCACGATCGTGGACTTCGAGCTGGCCGGCTCGGTGGAACGGACGCAGGAGATCCTCGGCGCGTGGCGTTCGGAGGGGGTCATCGGCGACGCCAAGGCGATCCAGCTCTTCGACCTCGTCTACCCGCTGATCTACGCCGCCGCGCTGGCGGGCGGCTGCATCGCCGCGGCGGGCGCCTGGGAGCGCGCCGGCCGCCCGCGGCTTGCCGCGGCCGGCATCGCGATGGCCTGGGTGGCCACCGCGGCCGCGGCGTTCGACTACGTCGAGAACCTGGGCCTGGCGGTCTCGCTGTGGGGCGACCCGGCCTCCCCGTGGCCCCAGCTCGCCTACGCCGCGGCCGTCCTCAAGTTCGCGGCCATCGCGCTGGCGCTGGTCTACGCGCTGGCGACGCTGTGCACGGCCCCGCTGCGCACCCGCCGCGGGACCCCGCACACGGTGCCGGATAGATCGTCAGGCCGCTGAGCGCTTTTTCGGACGGCTGTGCCGGGTGCGCGCGCTATGCGCCCAGCACGCGGCGCGTGTAGTCGTTCGCGAAGCGCCGCTCGGGATCCAGTCGGTCGCGCACCGCGGCGAAGCGCTCCCACTCGGGGTAGCGCGTCGCCAGCGTGGCCGCCGACTGGTAGTGGCGCTTGCCCCAGTGCGGCCGGCCGCCGAACCCGTCCATGATGCCCTCCACGGCGCGGAAGTAAGTCTCGTACTCCATCCCCAGGTACTGGTGGACCGCGATGTAACAGGTCTCGCGGCCGTGGGCCGTCGAGAGCAGGGCGTCGTCGCCGGCGGTGAAGCGCACCTCGATCGGGAAGGTCACCGGCAGCCGCCGCCGCTCCACCAGGCCCAGCACCGCCTCGACCGCCTCGCGCGCGTGCGCGCGGGGGATCGCGTACTCCATCTCCGTGAAGTGGACGGCGCGGCGGGTGGCGAACACGCGCCATGAGCGGTCCACCTTCGTGGTGGGCGAGGCCAGCTTGGGCAGCGTCGCGTTCAGCCACGGGATCAGCCGGGGGAACGCCCGGCCGGTGCGCGCGAACGCCCCCACCACGGCGTTCTCCAGCACGTATTCCTGCAGCCACAGCTTGCGCTCGTCGACCGCCTCGGGCTCCTCGTCGCTGCGGGTGCTGGAGCGCACGAGCGCGACGTCGGAGTAGGGAAAGACCCAGAACTCCCAGTGGTCGGCCCCCTCCACCAGGCCCTGCATGGCGTCGAGCGTCTCCCCCAGCGGCAGCGGCGCGTCGCGGCGGCGGACCGTGAACAGGGGGACCGCGCGCAGCGTGAGCTCGGTGACGAGCCCCAGCGCTCCCAGCCCCACGCGCGTGGCCAGCAGCTCGTCGCCGCCGGCGATCGCCCGGGCCTCGCCGCGACCGTCCACCAGCCGCAGCGACTCCACCCGCGAGGAGAGGTTGCCGAAGGCCAGGCCGGTCCCGTGCGTGGCCGTGGCCAGGGCGCCCGCCAGGGCCTGGGTGTCGATGTCGCCCTGGTTCTCCAGCGCGAGGCCGTGAGCCTCGAGCGCCTCCCCCAGCGCGTTGATCGAGATCCCGGCCTGCACCCGGACGAGGCCGGACGAGGCGTCGGCGTCGAGCACAGCGTCCATCCGCGACAGATCGACCATCACGCCGTCGGTGCAGGCGATGTCGGTGAACGAGTGGCCCGCCCCGACCGCCCGCACGGGCAGCCCGCGCGCGGCGGCGTCGCGCACGATGGCGGCGACCTCTTCCTCCGACCTGGGGTGCTCGACGGCGACGGGCGCGCAGACCTGCTGGCCCGCCCAGTTGGTCCAGCGCTGCCCATCGCCGGAGCGCAGGCCGAGCGTCGGTCGGCCGCCTGTCCTACCGGAGGTAGGGAGCACCGCCGATCGAGGGGTTCTCAGCGGAGCCCGGCCATCCGCAGGTAGTTGCGGATGGTGCGGCGGTTCTTCGACACGCCGCGCGAGGCGAGGGCCACGAAGCGCACCTTGCCGCGGCGCACCTTGTAGACGAAGCGCCCGCGTCCGGCGCGGCGCACGTACAGCCCGCGGCCGATCGAGCGGGCCTTCCCGCGCAGGCGGCGGGAGCGCATGCCCGGCGCCACGCGCGCGGCACGGTGGCCGGAGCCGGTGGTGGCGATCAGGCCGACCTTGTGCGAGCGGGTGAACGCGGCGAGCGTCTTGGCCCGGCGGTTCTTGCGCCCGCCCACGCACCAGCGCCAGACCCTGCCGTTGCGGCGATTCGGCTGCCCGGCCCTGCGCAGCTGGGCGTTGGGGGTGAGCCCGATCTTGACGTTGTTCAGCCCGCGGCGCGAGAAGTTGACGTGCGGCGAGCGGCAGCGGCGAGAGGGAATGCCCTCGGCCCGCTCCCACATCTGCAGGTAGGCCTCGGCGCCGCGCGCCATCTCGTTGTGGATCTGCCGGCCGCCGACCTTGCGCAGGTCCTCGACCCAGTCCGGATACAGGCCGTAGTGGGCCACCCCGTCGGAGTTCACGTCGAACGTGCGCGTGCCCGTGCGCTGGCGGTCGATCATCGGGCCGCCGATCGCCCGGAACGGGTACCGAACCGGGTTGGCGCCGTTGTTCGGGCGCGGCCCGGCGGCCGAGCTGAACCCGTTGAGGTCGGAGCCGAAGCCGAAGCCGAAGTAGTGCTTCGAGCTGCGGTACTTGCGGATCGTCTGCCAGTCCTTGACGAAGTCCGCCGAGTTGTTGTCCGACGGCGTGACCACGCCGCCCATGCGGTAGATGCGCGGGTAGCTCTCCTCGTCGGCCCAGGAGTGGCTGGAGATCAGCCCCGAGTGGCCGAGCGACTCGATCAGAGCGAGGGCCTGCTTGCGGGCGGCCACGCTCAGGTGGTCGACGTCGATGACCATCCGCTTCTGGACCATGCGCCGGATCAGGTGCTCGCCGAGCTCGCTCAGCCCGCGCACGTTGCAGTGCGGCTGCTTGGGATAGACCGGAGTCACCCCGGGCGGCAGGTACAGCGACAGCGCCGTGCCCAGCAACTCATCGCGACCGGTGCCCGGGCCGGTCACCTGGGGCTGGTCGTGCGAGGGCCCGTCACAGGTCTCGACCTGCCAGAAGCGCCCCGTCTGAACGCGGTTCGCGCCGTTGACCGCCAGGCCCGTCGTGCCGGCGTCCATCGCCACCCCGGCGAGGCCGTTGTCGAACTTGTTCACCAACTCGAGGTCGCGGATGCCCGCGCGGTACATCTCGTCCAGGCGCCGGTCGATGTCGGCCTTCGTGCAGGACGGCGTGTCGAAGGAGAGGTCGCAGTCGAACAGCTTCGAGACCTCGATCCCCTGGACCACCGCCATCTTCCCTGAATTGATGACCCGGCGGGCCTCGAACGGGTCCTTGACGATCCGGAACCAGCCCCTGCCCGGCCCGCCCGACTTGCGGTCGATGTAGCTCTGGAGCGCCCGCAAGTCCGCGATCTCGCGGCGCACGGTGTCCATCTCGTTGCAGCCGTGCTTCTTGATCGGGTAGACCTGGCACAGGACCTCGTTGTCCACGTGCAGGTTGACCATGAGACGAAGCCCGCCGATCCAGGCGCGCTCCATCCACTTGTAGTAGGTCATCTCGTGGGTGAGCGAGTCGTGGCGCGGCCAGCCGCGGAAGCTGGGCCAGCCGTCGGTGCTGTGGGTCCCGAGCGGGCTGCCCGTGGAGAGGACGTTCTCCAGCACCGCGCCCGCGCCGTTGCCGGCGTGGTCGGGGCAGTCCTTCAGCGCCTGCGTGATCCCGCCCTCGTCCCAGGGCTTGCCGCAGTGCACCCCGCCGCCCAGGAACTCGAAGGCCATCGCGTGCAGGTGGCCCTCCAGCAGCCCGGTCACCTCGGTGTAGGAGGTCTTGCCCTTGCGCGGGCGGCCGGCGACGTTGAGCTCGGCCTCGGGGCTCGCGGCGGCGAGCGCCTCGGCCTCGCGGTTCGCCGGCTTGGTGCCCGGGTGGCCCGCCCATGCCGAAGGGGCGATCACCAGCATCAGCAGGAAGAGGACCCCCACCGGGCCCAGGCACCTTCTCCTCACACCAGGATGTTAAAGCCGATCGGCCTCAGGGACCACCGGTTCCGGCGGCCGCGCGCTCGAAGCGCGCCGCGACACGGCCGCACCACTCGGCCAGCTCGGGCGAGTCGACGACTTCGAAGTCCACGCCGAGGAACGCGATCCGCAGCGCCAGCCACTCCAGCGAGTCGTCGCTGGTCTCGTACGCGCAGCGGTCCTCGCCGAGCGGCTCGAGGTCGTCGCGCAGCCAGTGCCGGCGGCCGGCCACCTCGTCCACGGAGGCGTGCAGGATCACCCGCGCCTGGTGGCGGTAGGTGACCGAGCGCGTGCTGCGCTGCACGAACGCCACGGCGTCGCCGCCGGGCAGGCTCCGGGGCTGGAACCGCTCGGCCGGCGTCGGCCGCTTGTCGATGCGGTCGAGGCGGAAGGTGCGCCAGTCGTCGCGGTCGCAGTCCCAACCCACCACGTACCAGCGGCGGCCGAGGTTCACGAGGCTGTCGGGCTCGACGAGCCGGCGGGTGCGCTCGCCGTCGCGCGCCTCGTAGGCGAAGCGCAGCCGCTGCTTGTCGCGGCACGCACCGGCGATCACGATCAACAGCTCGGAGTCGACGCTCAGCTCGGTGGCCGGGCGGCTGTAGGTCGCGGTCGCCGACTGGAGGGCGTTGACGCGCCGGCGCAGGCGCGGCGGCAGCACCTGCTCGAGCTTGACGAGCGCGCGCACGGAGTTCTCCTCGATTCCGGTCACCGAGGAGCCGGCCGAGGTGCGCAGGCCGACGGCGATGGCCACCGCCTCGTCGTCGTCGAGCAGCAGCGGCGGCATCGCGGTGCCGGCCTCGAGCCGGTAGCCCCCGTCGGGCCCCGTGGTCGCCTGGACCGGGTAGCCGAGCTCGCGCAGCCGCTCGACGTCGCGGCGCACCGTGCGCCCCGAGACCTCCAGCCGCCCGGCCAGCTCCTCGCCCGGCCAGTAGCGCCGCGTCTGCAGCAGCGACAGCAGCTGGAGCAGTCGTCCGGAGGTCAGCGTCACGCCCGGAACCCTCTCACGAATTGCGGCCAGATACTGGCCTAAACCCTTCATAGGGTGCCGGCATGAAACCGATACGAGTCAAGGGGCTGGTGAAGACCTACGGCGACGTGCGCGCCGTGGACGGCGTCAGCTTCGAAGTCGATGCGGGCACGGTGTTCGGGCTGCTCGGCCCCAACGGGGCAGGCAAGACGACGACCGTGCGGGTGCTGACCACGCTGCAGTCGCCCGACGCCGGCGAGATCCGCGTCGCCGGGGTCGACGCGGTCACCGACGCGGCCGTCGCTGCGCGAGCGGATCGGGCTGGCGGGCCAGTACGCGGCGGTGGACGACGTGCTGACCGGCGAGGAGAACCTCGTGATGGTCGGCCGCCTCTACGGCATGAGCCGGCGCCAGGCCAAGGCGCGCGCGAAGGAGCTGCTGCGGCGGTTCGACCTCGGCGACGCCGCCCGCCGGGTGGTGAAGGAGTACTCGGGCGGCATGCGCCGGCGGCTGGACCTGGCGGCGGCGCTGGTGGCCCGGCCGCCCGTGCTGTTCCTGGACGAGCCGACGACGGGGCTCGACCCGCGCAGCAGGCTCGACCTGTGGGAGATGATCGAGGAGCTGACAGGCGGCGGCACGACGGTGCTGCTCACCACGCAGTACCTCGACGAGGCCGACCGGCTGGCCGACGACATCGCGGTCATCGACCACGGGCGCGTGATCGCGCAGGGCAGCCCTGCCGAGCTCAAGTCCCGGGTGGGTGGCGAGCGGCTCGAGGTCCGCCTCGAGGACCGGGCTCAGGCCGAGCAGGCGGTCGAGGCGCTGGCCTCACTGTCCGACGAGGGCGCCGTGACCGAGGAGGACCACGTGACGCTGGCGGTGCCCCGCCGCAACGGCACGATCGTCAAGGCCGTCCAGCGGCTCGGGGCCGCCGGCGTCGGGGTGGAGGACATCGGCATGCGGACGCCCACGATGGACGACGTGTTCCTGTCGCTCACCGGCAAGGTGGCCGACCACGAGACAGAGGAAGAGGAGGTCGCGGCGTGAGGCGACTGGCAAACGACACCCTGATCACCGCGGAGCGCAACCTGACGCGCCTCCCGCGCCAGCCCGACCTGTTCACCGCGTTCACGATCCAGCCGATCATGTTCGTGCTGCTGTTCGTGTACGTGTTCGGCGGCGCGATCAACACGCCCGGGTTCGACTACAAGGACTTCCTGATCCCGGGGATCATCGTCCAGAACATCGCCTTCGGCGGGTTCATCACGGCGATGGGCCTGGCCGAGGACATGAACAAGGGCCTGATCGACCGCTTCCGGTCGCTGCCCATGTCGCGGGCGGCGCTGCTGGCCGGGCGGACGCTCTCGGACGTGGTGACCAACCTCGTCTCGATGACGATCCTGATCGTCACCGGGCTGATCATCGGCTTTTCGTTCGGCACCGGCGTCGGGGACGTCGTCGCCGGCATCCTGCTGATGGTCCTGTTCGGCTACGCGTTCTCGTGGGTGTTCGCGTTCCTGGGGATGCTGGTCTCCACCCCCGAGGCGGCGAACTCGCTCGGCTTCATGCTCGTGTTCCCGCTGACGTTCATCTCGTCGGCCTTCGTGCCGGTCGACTCCATGCCGGACGCGCTCAAGGTGTTCGCCGAGGTGAACCCGTTCACCGTGGTGGTGGACGAGATGCGCGAGCTGTGGCTGGGCGCCCCCGGCGGCAGCCTGTGGCAGTCCGTCGCCTGGTCCATCGGGATCATCGTCGTCTTCGCGCCGCTGGCCGTGTGGCGCTACCGCAAGAACGCGGAGCGCTAGGCGAGAGCCGGACTACTTGGAGGCCGCGGCTTCGGCCGCCGCTTCCATCTTGTCCGGGTCGCCCTCCCAGTGGGCCTCGGCGTCGACCGGCCGGTCGCGCAGATAGGCCTCCGCGTCCAGCGCGGCGGCGCAGCCGGTGCCGGCGGCGGTGACCGCCTGGCGGTAGGTGTGGTCGGTGAGGTCGCCCGCGGCGAAGACGCCGGCGAGGTTGGTCTGCGTCGAGCGCCCCTCGACCAGCACGTAGCCGTTCTCGTCGGTCTCGACCTGGTCGGCCACGAGGTGCGAGTTGGGCTTGTGGCCGATGGCCACGAACGCCCCGTCGATCTCCAGCTCGCGGTCCTCGCCCCCCTCGGTGTTGGAGAGCACCGCGGTGGACAGGCTGCCGTCGTCGCCCGCCTCGAAGCGGTCGACCACGTACGGGGTCACCAGCTCGATGTTCTCGCTGTCGCGCGCGCGGTCGAGCATGATCGCCGACGCGCGGAACTCGTCGCGGCGGTGCACGACCTTCACGTCCTTGGCGAACTTGGCGAGGAAGGTCGCGTCCTCCATCGCGGTGTCCCCTCCGCCGACGACGATCGTCGGCTTGTCGCGGAAGAAGGCGGCGTCGCAGGTGGCGCAGTAGGAGACGCCCTTGGCGGCCAGCTCGTCCTCGCCGGGCACGCCCAGCTTCTTGGGCTCGGCGCCCATCGCCAGGATCACGGCGCGGGCGTGGATCTCCTCGCCCCCCACGTGGATCACGTGTGTGCCGCCGTCCTGCGAAAGCTCGATCTTGGTCGCCTCGTCCGTGATGAAGCGCGTGCCGAAGCGCTCCGCCTGGTCGCGGAACTGCTGCATCATCTCCGGGCCCATCACGCCCTCGGGATAGCCGGGGTAGTTCTCGACGTCGGTGGTGTTCTGGAGCAGGCCGCCCCACAGGAAGCCCTCGACCACGACGCGGCTCGAGGTCCGCGCGGGAGGTGTACAGCGCGGCTGTGTAGCCGGCCGGTCCGCTTCCCACGATTACGACGTTCTCGGTCTTCAAGTGGCCTCCGCCTTTACTTTACTTTCTGAAGTATAGCCTTCGCGGTCGTCCTCGTCCTCCCACGCACGGACGGTACGCCGCAACGCGAAGTAGGCCACTATCCCCGGCGGGATCGGCAGCCAGAAGGCGATGACCCGGTACGTCAGCACCGCGGGGAAGACCACGGCGTTGTCGACTCCGAACAGCGCGAAGGCGGCGATCATGCCCGCGTCCACCGGTCCCGCCCCGCCGGCGGGCGAGGGGATCAGGTTGGCCGCCATGCCCACGAAGAAGCCCTGGATGAGGACGGCGACCGGCACGTCGCCGCCGAAGGCCTCGAAGCTCGCCCACAGGGTGGTGATCTGCGCCGCCCAGAAGCCGACGGCGCCCACGACGGCCACGGCGCCGTGGCTCGGGTGGCGCACGTAGGCGATCGCCGTCCGGATGCCCCTGGCCACCGTCGCCGGCCCGGCCGCCAGCCTCGCGCCGATCCGGGAGGCGCGCGGATGGTCGCTCAGCTTGCGAATGCGCCGCTCGATGTCGGCGGGGATCAGGGCCACCAGGGCCAGGGCGAAGATCACCGCGCCCGCCACGGCGGCGGGCACGATCGTGCCCCCGGCCGGGTTGTCGCCCGGGAGCACGCCGGTGCGCAGCAGCACGCCGAAGATGACCAGCGAGAACAGGTACACCGAGTACATGAGCGCGAGGAAGGCGACCATCCGGCAGGCCGAGCGCCGGCGCGGCATCCCCGCCCTGCGCAGCGCCCAGTAGGTCAGGGCGATGCCGCCCGCGCCGCCGGCGGAGAAGATCCGCGTGGCCGCGAGGCCCGCGAGGTTGATCTGGAACGACGCCCTCATGTCCAGGCGCCGGCTGACCTTCTCGTCCCCGCTGCCGACGACGCCCTGGAAGAGCATCACGTAGGCGAAGAAGCCGGCCACCGTCGCGCCGACCGCCACCACCACCCAGTACCACTTGGCGCTGTCGATCCGCTCGAGGCTGCCCTCCAGCCCCACGACCTGCGGGAACAGCACGTAGATCGCGACGACGGCCAGGACGATCGCCAGGCCCGCGGAGGCGAGCTTGCGGCGGTCGTGGAGCAGCGACCTGAACCCGTCGAGACCTCCGCTTCCTCCTGAGCGACCTCGGCCTCGACCGTGCTCACGGTGAGAGCCTCGCCAGACCGTCGGACACCGCCACGCCCACATGCTCCAGGCGCGGCGCCACGCGGACGATGCCCTCCGCGAGGGCGAAACCGGCGATCAGGTCCACGACGTAATGCTCGCCGAGGTACACCAGGCCGAAGCCCAATGTGAGCGCGTAAGCCCAGGCCGCGGCGCCGTGCCCGGGACCCACCCGCTGGAGGAGGCGCGCGGCCATCACCGAGGTTCCGAAGTGAAGCGACGGCATGGCAGCAAAGGGATTGCCCTCGAGCGAACTGTAGAGCGGCTTCCAGGCCCTGCCCCAGACGCGCTCGCCGGTCTCGGCCATGATGCGCCGGACCGGCGCCATGCTGCCGTTCGCCCCCGCCCACCAGGGCGGCGCGGTCGGCACGGCCCAGTAGACGACGCAGCCCGAGGTCGAAGCAGGCGGCCATCAGGGTGGCCGAGCTCGGGTACAGGCGCCGGTGGCGCAGCAGCAGGTAGGCCATCGCGCCGTGGGGCACGGCGAACCAGCTCCAGTGCACCGCCGACAGGAAGCGGTCGTGCGGGCGGATCTCACCCGGGCGGCCGAGCGCCCGCTGCAGGCGCAGCGTGGGCTCCTCCCCTCCCCCGATCACCCGGTCGGCGTGGATCGGATAGTCGACGTGCACGCGCTCGGCGAAGGCGCCCGGGTCGTCGTCGGGCATGTCGAAGTGGGCGAAGTAGGCCCACATCTGCAGCGCGTAGATGCCGGCGTCGCGCAGCTTGGTGCGGGGAGCCGCGATCGCCAGGGCGGCGGGCGCCTGGTAGGAGAGGACGGTGACGGCCGGGACCGGGAGCTTCAGGCGGCGGCGCAGCAGCGGTGTGGCCACCCCGATCGCCACGGCGCCCCAGGCGAGCGTCCGTAGCGCGCGCGAGCTCCGCACAACGTGGGCGAGGCTACGCGACGGTCGCGACGGCTAGGGAGGAGCTCTCCTCGATGCGACCGGGCATCAGCTCCTCGGGCGGCGGCAGCCCGATGCCGAGCAACGCCATCCGGCGCTTGAGAGTGGTGTAGGCGTACCCGTAGATCTCCGATGAGTGGTAGCCGTAGCTGAGGAAGTCCGACGGGTCCTCGGCGTAGGGCGGCACGAACACGTAGCCGGCCTTGGGGACCAGCTCGAGCACCACGTCCTCGATGGTCTTGCGGTGGCGCGGGTCCTCGGCCACCGCGTCGCTGAGGAAGCGCATCCCGAAAGCGATGTGGCGGTGCTCGTCGCGCTCGACGAGGCCGAAGCCCTCGACGAAGCCGGGGTACATCCCGTGGTCGGCGAACCACTCGCGGATGAACTTCTGGCCGGTCACGGCCAGGAAGCCCTCGACCACCATGTGGTAGGTCGCGATGCCCTTCACGAACAGGTCCAGGTCGTCGGGGCGGGCCTGCAACTGCTGCGCGGTCTCGCGCAGCCCGTCGTCGAAGACCTCGCGCCACGCGTTGGCCAGGCCCTGCTCCATCTCGCGCATGCGCGCGCGGAAGTCCTCGCCGTCGAGGGCCATCACCTCGGCGCCGAAGCGGTCGAAGAAGGCGGCGTGGCGGGCCTCGTCCACCAGCTGGGTGGCGAGGAACATCTCGATCTCGCCCGACGGGGCGGCGAGCAGGAACGGCGCCAGGTCGGCGGTCACGCGCTCCTCGCCGACGTAGAAGGCCCCGATGCTCCACATCGTGCTCTCCTGCGCGTGCGTGGTGGTGGTGAGCCACTGCTCGCGGTCGACGGTGAAGTCCAGCTCCGTCGACTTCCAGTTCTGGCGCTCCCACAGCGCGTAGAGCTGGCGGTAGTCCATCAGCCGGCCGTTCGAGGGCTCGAAGCCGCCGGCGCGGCGCTGCTGCACCTCCCGCTGGCGCTCCTCGCGCTCGAGCTCGGCGTCGTCGTGGCCCTGGCCGCGGTCGATCCAGCGGCCCAGCAGCGAGATGGGCCAGATGTCGCCCTCGACCTCGATCACACGGTCCTGCATCGCCTCGGTCGGGGTGAGCTCGCCCGCAGCCAGCCGCTGGTAGCCGTCGGAGGTCACCCGGGCGGTGCCGGCCACGCCCCACGGCGGCGTCTCGCGGGAGACGGTCAGCGGCTCGCCGTCGTTGACGGTCACGAACCACTCGCCCTCGCCGGTGACCTCGTAGCGGATCGTGAAACGGTGCCCGCGGGTCCACTCGGGATCGACCACCCAGGGCAGGGAGCGGTAGAGCAGGTCGGGATCGAGGCGCCCGCCGGCGCGCGCGACCTCGCTCATGTCCATCCCGCCGTTGCCCATCGCGCGGAGCTTCAGCGCCTTGAGGCGGCTCCCGCTGATCCGCACCTTGCCGGTGGCGGCCAGCTTCAGCGGGCTCGCGCTGCCCGCGGCCAGCTCGACCAGCTCCCGCGGCCCGCAGCTGAGCCGGAAGTCGACCTCCCCGTCCTCCCCCGGCGCCACGCGCGCACGCCCGTCCGACACCGACACGCGCCAGGTGCCGGTGCCCTCGACCTCGAGCTGATAGGCGAGCGTGTCGTCGATCCTCGCCGCGGCGGCCGGCAGGCCCATGACCACGAGGCGCGCGCCCAGCTCGGGGTCGTCGGCGGCCAGGCGCTCGAGCAGCTCGGTCTGCGCGCTCACGCCACCGGCTCCATGACCCGGACCTCGACGGGCGCCTTCTCGGCGAACTCGCGCGCGTCGGCCTCGGTTCCGATGTCCTCGCCCCAGTGCATCGGCACCGCCACGCGGGGCTGGATGCGGCGGGCGGCCTCGGCCGCCTCGGGGGCTGTCATGACGTAGGTGCCGCTCACGGGGAGAAGAGCCACGTCGACCCCCGCGACGTCGTCCATCTCGGGGATCACGTCGGTGTCACCAGAATGGTAAAGCCGCTCCCCCCGGACGTTGACCTCGAAACCGATCCAGCCGGCCGCGCGGGGGTGGAACAGGTTGCCCTCGGGGTCGCGCTTGGACGTGTTGTAGGCCGCCACCGCGGCCACGCCCACGCCGGGGACCAGCTCGTGCTCGAGCCCGTCGCCGGGGCCCAGCGACAGGACACGGCCGCTCGCCCGCTCGGCCACGGCGGCCGGCGCGATCATCCAGGTCTCGCTGTGCGAGAGCAGCTCGATGTCCCGCGGCGAGAAGTGGTCGTAATGGCCGTGGGTGACCAGGATCAGGTCGGCCGGCGGCGAGTCGGCCGGCACCCGATAGGGGTCGATGTAGACGTACGAGCGCCCGACCCTGATGCGGAAGCCCGAGTGGCCGAGCCACTCGACCAGCTCGAGCAGCATTGCATATGGGCGCCGGAGGCGACCTCCTCAGGCCGCGGCTGGATGCCGCAGCGTACCTCGCGCTCGTGAGCTACGAAACACTGATCTGGGAGGTGTCCGACGGCCTCGGGCGCCTGACCCTCAACCGCCCCGACAGCCTCAACGCCTGGACCATCGAGTTCGGCGAGGAGATGAAGTCGGTGATCGAGGGCGAGGCCGCCGACCCCTCGGTGCGCGCGGTGCTGATCACCGGCGCCGGGCGCGGCTTCTCCTCGGGGGCCGACCTCAAGCAGGGCTTCATCCAGGCCGACGACGGCTTCCCCGACATCCTGAAGGCGCTGCACGAGTACTACCACCCGATCCTGGTCGGGGTGCGGCGGCTGGAGAAGCCGGTGCTGGCCGCGCTCAACGGCCCCACGGTGGGCATCGGCTGCTCGCTGGCGCTGGCCTGTGATCTGGCGGTGGCCGCCGAGTCGGCGTTCCTCAGCCTGGCCTTCGTGAACATCGGCCTGATGCCCGACGGCGGCTCGACCGTGTTCGTCCCCGCGACGGTGGGCAAGGCGCGCGCCTTCCAGATGGCCCTGCTGGGCGAGCGGGTGCCGGCGCCCCAGGCGCTCGAGTGGGGCCTGATCAACGCCGTCCACCCCGACGACGAGCTCGCGGCCGAGGCCGACGCCCTGGCCACCAGGCTCGCCCACGGCCCCACGCGCTCCTACGCGGCGGCCAAGAAGGCCCTCAACCAGTCGATCTACCCCCACCTGGACGCCCAGCTCGATCTGGAGGCCGAGCTCCAGCACGCCCTCGCGCGGACCCAGGACTTCGCCGAGGGCGCCACGGCCTTCCTGAGCAAGCGCGACCCCGCCTTTACCGGCGCCTGAACCCCCTTCCCGCTGGGTAGACTGGCCGCCGCCTTGTCCTCCCGAAGGATCTCCCTCGCGCTGGGCGGCGCCCTCGTCGCCCTGCTGGTCCTGGCCGGCCCCGCCGCGGCGGGCGTCATCACGCCCGAGAGCGGCGGCTCACCCAATGCGGACAAGATCCACACGCTGTACACGATCACGCTGCTGGTCTCGATCCCGATCCTGCTGATCGTCGAGGGAACGCTGATCTGGTCGCTGGTCAAGTACCGCGCCAAGCGGGGCGGCCAGGCCGAGCAGATCCGCGGCAACACGCCGCTGGAGCTGGGCTGGACCATCGGCGCGGCGGTGATCCTCGTGATCCTCACCGGCGTCACCTTCGCCTTCCTGAAGGGCATCACCGACCCCGAGCGCTCCGGCCCGCAGATCGCCGGCGGCGTCCAGGTGGCCTCGATCGACCAGCCCAATCCGCCCGGAGGCGGCGGGCTGCACATCGGCGTCAACGGCCAGCAGTACCTGTGGCGCTACGACTACGGCGGCGGGAACGACCTCTTCACCTACAACGAGATGGTCGTCCCCACCGACACCACCGTGTTGCTGGACATCACGTCGTCGGACGTCCAGCACTCGTGGTGGATCCCCAAGCTCGGCGGCAAGGCCGACGCGGTGCCCGGCCACGTGAACGAGACCTGGTTCAAGATCTCCAAGCCCGGCCGCTACGAGGGACAGTGCGCCGAGCTGTGCGGCGCCAACCACGCGGACATGCGGGCCGTGGTGCGGGCGGTCCCGCCCGACGAGTTCGAGCGCTGGGCCAAGAAGCAGCGCGCCGACATCAAGGCGGCCCGAGAGGATCTCGCGGCCACGCGACGGGCCCGCGAGGCCGAGGCAGGGGGGTAGTCACCGATGGAAGCCAGTAGCGCCCGCCTGGCCGGCGCCCCCGAGATCGCGATGCACGGGCTCAACGGAGCAGCCGAAGGGCTGGCTGTCCTGGTTGACCACGACCGACCACAAGCGGATCGGCGTGATGTACCTCTACGCCACCTTCATCTGGTTCATCCTCGGCGGCGTGATGGCGCTGATCATGCGCCTCCAGCTGTCTCAGCCGGACAACACGCTGCTCGGCGGCGAGACCTACAACAGCCTGGCGACGATGCACGGCGTCACGATGGTCTTCCTCTGGATCGTCCCGGTGCTGGCGGGCTTCGGCAACTACTTCATCCCGCTCATGATCGGCGCGCGGGACATGGCCTTCCCGCGCCTGAACGCGCTGTCCTTCTGGCTGCTGGTGGGCGGCGGCATCGCGTTCTTCGCCTCCCTCTTCTTCGAGCCGCCCCAGGCCGGCTGGACCTCCTACGCCCCTCTGTCCGATGACGCGTACTCACCCAGCGGCGGCATCGACGCCTGGATCTTCCTGGTCCACCTCACCGGCCTCTCCTCGCTGGTCGGCGCGATCAACTTCGTGGCCACGATCCACAACATGCGGGCGCCCGGCATGAGCTGGGGCCGGATGCCGCTGTTCGTGTGGTCGATCCTCGTCTACTCGTACCTGCTGATCGCGGCGCTGCCCGCCATCGCCGCCGCGGCGACGATGCTGCTCACCGACCGGCACTTCGGAACCGGGTTCTTCAACGTGGCCGACGGAGGCGACCCGCTGCTGTGGCAGCACCTCTTCTGGTTCTTCGGCCACCCCGAGGTCTACATCATGATCCTGCCCGCCTTCGGGATGATCTCGGAGATCCTGCCGGTGTTCGCGCGCAAGCCGATCTTCGGCTACAAGGCGATCGCCGCGTCCACCGTGGCGATCGCGTTCCTCGGCCTGCTGGTGTGGGCGCACCACATGTTCACCACGCCGACGGCGACGGTGGTGCTGGCCTTCTTCATGTTGTCCTCGTTCGCCATCGCGGTGCCGACGGGGGTGAAGATCTTCAATTGGATCGCCACGCTCTGGCGCGGGCAGATCATGATGAAGACGCCGCTCTACTTCGCGGCCGCCCTGCCCGCGCTGTTCGTGATCGGCGGCATCTCGGGGATCATGCTGGCCGTCTTCCCCGTCGACTGGCAGCTTCACGACACCTACTTCGTCGTGGCCCACCTGCACTACGTGCTCTTCGGCGGCTCGGTGTTCGGAATCTTCGCCGGGCTCTACTACTGGTTCCCGAAGATGAGCGGCCGGCTGCTCTCGGAGGCGCTGGGCAAGCTCTCTTTCTGGACCATGTTCGTGGGCTTCAACCTCACCTTCCTGGTCCAGCACTCGGCCGGCCTGTCGGGCATGCCGCGCCGGGTCTACGACTACCCGGCCGACTCGGGCCTCGAGGCCTACAACCTGATCTCGACGATCGGCTCCTTCATGCTCGGCATCGGCGTGCTGATCACGGTGGTGAACGTCCTCAAGAGCGTGAAGGGCGGCCGGCGTGCCGGCAACGACCCGTGGAAGGGCAACACGCTCGAGTGGTTCGTCCGGTCGCCGCCGCCGGCCAACAACTTCGACGTGGTCCCGCGCGTGCGCAGCGTCGAGCCCATGAAGGACATCCGGCGTGAGGTCCAGCGGGCCGGCAAGGCCTCGGAGACCGCCGCCCAGCCGGTCACCTCGGGCACGTCGTGATGGGCGGCCGATCGGCGGTGCTCCCTACCTCCGGTAGGGCAGGCGGCCGGTCAACGCCCGGCTTCCACCGCCTGGCGCTCGCCACGGGCCTCGCGACGTTCGCGCTGATCATCGTCGGCGGCGTCGTCCGCGTCTCGGACTCGGGGCTCGGCTGCGGCCCGGGCGGCAGCGGCTTCCACGGCTGGCCGTTCTGCAACGGCGACGTCGTGCCCGGGCTCGACCTCAACTCGGTGATCGAGTACACCCACCGTGTCCTGGCCGGCGCGGTCGGGATCATGATGATCGCCCTCGCCGTGATGGCCATCCGCCAGCGCGCGCTGGTGCGACCCACCGTCGCCGCGGCGGGCCTGGTCGTGGCCCAGGGCCTGCTCGGCGCGCTGACGGTGGAGGAGAACCTCGAGGAGGGCCTGGTGGCCGCACACCTCGGGCTGGCCATGGGCCTGCTGGCGCTGATGCTCTACGTATGGCGCGAGAGCCGGCCCGAGCGGCCCCAGTCCCCGGGCCCCAGTGTCCAGGACGAGCCTCGGCTTCGTGCGCTCTCCGTCATCGCCGCCGGATTGGTGCTGTGCACCGTCGTAGCCGGCGGCTACATGGCCGGCACGCAGAAGTACGGCCGGCCCGACTACCAGCTCGGTGACGGCGCGCATCACGCCTGCGGCAAGGAGTTCCCCACCTGCAACGGCGGGCTCATGCCCTTCGGGGACGCCGAGCTGGTCGACATCCACCTGACCCACCGCCTGTTCATGTACCTCGCGGTGATCGCGGTGAGCATGCTCGCGGTGATGCTGCTGCGACGCGGCATGAAGCGCTCCGCGCACGTGCTCGCGGGAATCCTCCTGACGCAGGTGCTGGTGGGCGCGCTGAACGTGTGGCTGGACGAGTACGAGCTGCTGATCCTCGCCCACCTCGCCCTCGGGACGTTGCTGTGGGCGGCGGCCATCAACACCGTCTTCCAGCTCCGCCGCGAGCCGGCGCATTCGCCGGCCGGCGCCCCGGCGCAGGCGGTGACCGCCTGATGGAGGCCGTCGCACTACGACGCCGCGCCGGCTGGCGCACGGTCGTCTCGGATTACTTCGAGATGACCAAGCCGAAGGTGCAGTCGCTGCTGCTGTTCACCACGGTCACCACGATGTACCTCGCCGGTGACCCCTCGCTCGGCCTGGTGGCGCTCACCTGCCTGGGCGGCGCACTGTCAGCCGGCGGCGCGGGCGCGATCAACCACGCGATCGACCGCGACCTCGACCGGGTGATGAAGCGCACCGCCGACCGCCCGGTCGCCTCGGGCCGCGTCTCCCCCACGGCCGCCATCGTGTACGGAGCGCTGCTGGGCTGCGCCTCCTTCGCGCTGCTGTCCCTGGCGGTCAACCCGCTGGCCGCGGTGCTGTCGATGTCAGGGCTGCTGGGGTACGTGTTCGTCTACACGCTCTGGCTCAAGCGCTCCACGCCGCAGAACATCGTCATCGGCGGCGCCGCGGGCGCGGTGCCACCGCTCGTGGCCTGGGCCGCGGTGACCGGCGAGCTGAGCGGCACGCCGGTCTACCTGTTCGCGATCGTCTTCTTCTGGACGCCGCCCCACTTCTGGTCGCTCTCGCTGCTCATGAAGGGGGAGTACGAGAAGGCCGGCGTGCCGATGCTGCCCGTGGTCCGCGGCGAGCGCGAGACCCGGCGCCAGATCCTGCTCTACACCGTTCTGCTGTACGCGGTCTCCCAGCTGCCGTTCTGCGCCGGCGCCTTCGGCGCCACCTACCTGGTCTGCTCGGTGGCTCTCGGCGCGGTGTTCATCTACGGCGCGTGGCGCCTGCTGCGCAAGCCCGACCGCCGCACGGCGCTGCGCCTCTACCTGTACTCGCTGGCCTACCTGGCGCTGCTGTTCGCGTCGATGGTGGCCGACGTCAGGTTGTAGGTCCGTCCGCCGACCGGTCCACAATGGCCGGTCCGATGCTTGCGGTGACACTCGTGTGCAGCGATCGGGGCTGCGACCACGAGGTGGTCGAGGTCGTCTGGTCGCTCGACCAGGTAGAGCTCATGGTCTGTGACGGCTGCGGCTGCTGCCTGCAAGCGGTTGGGTTCGCAGACGCCGTCGAGGTCCGGCCGGTCATCCGGCCGGCGCTCGGCCAGGCTGCCTGATCCGCCGTTCGGCCGCGCGCGGTTGCGGGCAGGGCGTGCCGCCCAACGAGCATCGCGTAGCCCCCGCTAGCCGGCGGCCAGGCGCTCGCGGGCCTGGCGGCGGGCGGCCTCGCGGGCGTCCTGCTCCGCCGCCCGCTGCAGTCTCGGCTCCTCCGCGCGGGCCTGCTCCTCCGCCCGGGCGCGGGCCCGCTCTGCGGCGCGCTCGCGTGCCACGTCGCTTGCGCGGCGCCCGGCGGCGGCCTCGGCTCGGGGGCCGCCGCGGCGGTCGGCATCCAGCCGCGCGCCGGAGCGGGCGCGGGCGATCGCCCGCCGCTCGGCCGACTCGGCGTCGGGACCGCGGCCGCAGGCCCGGGCGCTGCCGCGCACGCGCACGGTGGCCGGCGCGCTCGCTTCGGCGGTGACGGCGGCCCGCGCCACGGCGCGGCGAGTGGCCTGCGCGGTAACCGTCACGCTGCCGCCGGCACCCGACTCGGTGACGGTTCCGGTCGCGGTCACCGTCACCGGCTTGCGCGCCGTGACCATCACCCGCGCGCGGGCGGTGCGTGTGACGCCAAAGCGCCCGTTGCGGCGCGCGCAGCGCACCACGTCGCCGTCGTCGCCCCCGCCCAGCTCGGGGTCGCCGCCTCCTCCGTCCTCGCCGGCGCCGGTCAGCCCGCCGGCCACCGCGATCACGATCAGGACGACGAAGCCAAGGGCCGTCAGGCCGATCGCGAGCGACGGCCGTGCGCCGGAGCGCAGGCGGTCGAGCGGCCCGGGCAAGGCTCAGGTCATGTTCTGGGCGCGGGCCCGGGCCAGCTCCTGGCCGAGCCCGAAGGTGCCCACCTCGAGGCCCTGGTCCGCCCGGATCACGTGCATCACCGCGTTGATCAGCGCCAGGTGGGTGAAGGCCTGCGGGAAGTTGCCCAGGTGGCGGCCCGAGCGGGCGTCGATCTCCTCGCCGTACAGCTGGAGGGAGTTGGCGTAGGAGAGCATCCGCTCGCACATGTCGCGGCCGAGCTCCAGCTCGCCGATCTCCACGAGCGCCGAGACCATCCAGAAGGAGCAGATCGCGAACGTCCCCTCCTCGCCCGACAGGCCGTCGTCGGTCTCCTCCACGCGGTAGCGCAGGATCATGCCGTCCTCGCTGAGCTCGTCGTTGATCGCCAGCACGGTCTTCTTGATCCGCTCGTCCTTCGGGTCCATGAAGCGCACCAGCGGCATGAGCAGCACCGAGGCGTCGAGCGCGTCGGTGTCGTAGTGCTGGCAGAACACGCCGCGGTCGTCGAGCGCGTTCTCGCAGATGTCGTCCTTGATCTCGTCAGCCGCCTTCTGCCACCGGTCGGCGTGGCTCGGGCTCGCCCCGCACCTCCGCCAAGCGGGCGCCGCGGTCGGCCGCCACCCAGCACATGAGCTTGGACGAGGTGAAGTGCTTGGGGTCGCCGCGCACCTCCCAGATACCGCGGTCGGGATCGCGCCAGTTGTCCAGCGCCGCCTCCACCTGCTTGGTCAGGATCGGCCAGATGCGCTCGGGCAGGTGGTCGCGCGACTTGGTGTGCAGGTAGAACGAGTCGAGGATCGCGCCCCAGACGTCGTGCTGGTCCTGGTCGTGGGCGCCGTTTCCGATCCGCACCGGCTTGGCGCCCTCGTAGCCGGACAGGTGGTCGAGCGTCTTCTCGGGCAGCTCGTGCTCGCCGCCGATGCCGTACATGATCTGGAGCTGGGATTCTTCGCTCTCGGCCACGTCGGCGATGAAGTAGAAGAAGTCGTTGGCCTCCCAGTCGAAGCCCAGCGTGTAGAGGCCCCAGAGCATGAAGGTGGCGTCGCGGATCCAGGTGTAGCGGTAGTCCCAGTTGCGCTCGCCGCCGGGCGTCTCGGGCAGCGAGGTGGTGGCGGCGGCGACCAGCGCGCCCGTGGGGGCGTAGGACAGCCCCTTCAGCGTCAGGGCGCTGCGCTGCAGGTAGGTGCGCCACGGGTGGTCGGGGAACTCGCCGTGGTCCAGCCAGTGCTGCCAGTGGTGCGCGGTCCAGACAAGGCGGTCGTAGGCGTCCTCGTAGGTTGAGGGCGCCGGGTGATCTGACCACGAGAGGGCCACGAACAGCGTGTCGCCCTCCTTCATCATCGTGCGCGCGGTGGCCCGTGGCCCCTCGATGCCCATGTTGAGGTCGGTGGTCAGGCGCAGCTCGATCTCGCTGCCCTCGGCCGTGCAGACCGCCTCGTGGTAGCCGGGCCCGTCGTAGCGCCACTCGCCCGGGGTCAGCCCGTAGTCGAGCTGCGGCTCGCAGTCCATGTTGATCTGGACCTCGCCGTTCACGCAGCGCACCGTGCGCAGCAGCACGTGGTCGGCGTCGTAGTCGGTGGGCGAGCGGCGGTGGGTCTCCGAGCGGTCGGTCTCGTGATGCCACGGCCCGATCAACAGGACGTCGCGCACGATGATCCAGCCGCCCCTGGTGCCCCAGCTGGTCTCGATCACCATCGTGCCCGGCAGGTAGCGGCGGGCGGCCGGCACCTCGACGCCGTCGGGCCCGAGCCGGAACCCGCCGGCGTCGCGGTCGAGGATCGCGCCGAACACGCTGGGCGAGTCGAAGCGCGGCAGGCAGAGCCATTCCACGTTCCCGTTGGGGGCCAGCAGCGCGCAGGTCTCGCAGTCCGACAGGAAGCCGTAGTCGGCGATCGGCGGGAACGCGTCCCCGCGGACGGGCTGGGCCCCGCTCGCCTGTCTCACAGGCGGCTCGCCGCCGCCGCGTCGCAGACGACCCGAGCCCGGTCGTTCTGCACGAGGCTCGACGGCGCCGCGGGGTCGGGGCCGCCGAGCGCGCGGGCCAGCGCCTCGGCCTTCCCCCCGCCGGTCACGAGGAAGATCAGCTCCCGGGCGGCGTCGACCACCGGCAGCGTCAGCGTCACGCGAGGCACCAGCGGCTCCATCCCCGCCTCCTCCACCCCGACCACGGGCGCCTCGCGCTCTTCGAGGGCCGGGGCGTGGGGGAACAGCGAGCACAGGTGGGCGTCAGGGCCGATGCCCACCAGCATGAGGTCGAACTCGGGCAGCTCGTGGGCGAACACCGCTCCGAGCTCGCCCGCGTAGTGGCGCGCCGCGCCGTCGGGCCCCCGCTCGCCCTCCATTCGGCGCACCTCGGCGCCCGTCGTGGTGCGCAGCAGCGCCTTCTCGACCATGCGGTAGTTCGAGTTCTCGTCCTCCGGAGGCACGCAGCGCTCGTCGGAGAACCAGAAGGTGGTCCCGGACCAGTCGTGGCGCAGCTCGGCGGCGCGCTCGTAGGCCTGGCGCGGGGTCGACCCGCCGGTGAGGACCACGTGCCCGCTCCCGGCCACCAGGCGCTCGGCCACCGTCTCGGCCGGGTCGTCCTCCACCTCCACTTCGGCGCGCACGGCGGGCATCCTACGCGCGCTTCAGGCCAGCATCGTCGCCGCGGCCTCCAGCGCCGGTGTGTAGGTGTGGTCGCGCAGCAGCGCCTGGCGGATGCCCTCGCCGAGGATCCCCGCCTCGCCGCGCGAGGCGCCCATGACCGTGAACGAGGTGCTGTGGCCGTCGGACAGCGTGCGGGTGGCCGCCAGGCCGCCGGGCCCGCGGTCCAGGGACAGCGACATCCCCGACGCCGTCGCGACGGTGACCCCCGCCAGGCCGGGCGCGCTCATGCTCTGGTCGGGCTCCATCTGCAGCGTCACCTCGCCCCGCTTGCCGCGGGCCTTTCCCCACCGCAATCCGTTCTGGCCCACCAGGCTCTGGCACTCCCAGCCCAGCCGGGTGGCCAGCCAGCCGAAGAACAGCACCGCCGAGGCGCCCGAGTCGGGCCGGTAGCGGACTGTGACCGAGTCGATGCGGCGCAGCTCCTCCCGCCACCGCGGCGGGTCGAAGCTCGCGGCCACCCGCTCGCGCCAGGGGGTGGAGCGAAGCCACGCAAGGTCGACCACGTAGGCCTCTTGGGCGAGCTCCTGGGCGCGCTGCATGGCGCCGGCCGGGTCGGGCTCGTTCACCGAGTCCACCAGCACGATCTGGGCGATTCCCAGAAGCGCGTCCAAGCCCTCGCGGTGGCCGTGCGGAGCCCAGACCAGGGTGGCGAGGTCGGTCACCACGAGCGGGTCGACGATGCTGTCCAGCCCCGTCAGGTGGCGCTCGCCGCAGGTGATGGTGATCTGCTCGGTGCCCGCCACCATCTCGCCCGAGGCGCCACTGTCCTCGACGTTGATCTCGGCGTGGGCCTGAAGCGTCTGGCGGCCAGGCTCGACGGCGAGCAGGATCGTGCGCGAGGCGTGGTGTCGGCCCACGCCGTCGAGGCGGTTCTGGATCTCGCCCTTCCACTCGTGGTCGGCGACCACGACCAGGTTGAGCACCCTCGCCGGGGCGAAGCTCTCGTGCTCGGCGAAGCGCTCCTTGAGCAGCTCGCGCAGAGCCGCCTCGATCTCGCCCGGCGTGGTGTTCTCGGCCGCCCAGCGGCCGGCGCCTAGATCGCCCGCCACGTCTTTCCCTCGGGCATCAGCCGGTTGGCCTCCTCGGGCCCGTCGCTGCCCGCCGGGTACTTGGGGAGCGGGCCCTGCTCCTTCGCCCACGACTCCAGGATCGGGTCGCAGATCTTCCACTGGGCCTCGACCTCGTCGTTGCGGGTGAAGAGCGTGGCGTCCCCCCGCATGGCGTCCATGATCAGCCGCTCGTAGGCCTCCGGCGACTCCGACATGAACGAGGTTCCGTAGAGGAACTCCATGTTCACCGGCCGGATGCGCATGCGGGTGCCGGGGATCTTCGCCCCCAGCGAGAGCGAGACGCCCTCGTTGGGCTGCACGGTCAGCACGAGCATGTTGGGCTGCACCCCGACCGAGCCCTCCTCCTTGAAGGCGAGGTGTGGGACGGGCTTGAGCGTCACCGCGATCTCGGTGACCTTGCGGGCCAGGCGCTTGCCGGTGCGCAGGTAGAAGGGAACCCCCGCCCAGCGCCAGTTGTCGACCTCCAGGCGCAGCGCGACGTAGGTCGCCGTGGTGGAGTCCTCCGGCACGTCGGGCTCGTCGAGGTAGCCCGGCACCTGCTCGCCGGCGTACACGCCCTCCGAGTACTGCGCGGGCACCGCGTCCTCGGGCTTGGGCGTGGGCACCGCCTGCAGCACCTTGACCTTCTCGTCGCGCACCTCATCGGCGGTGAAGTGCACGGGCGGCTCCATGCAGGTGTTGGCGAGCAGCTGGAGCATGTGGTTCTGCACCAGGTCGCGCAGCGCGCCTGAGCTGTCGTAGTACCCGGCGCGCGTTCCCACGCCGAGGTCCTCGGCGGCGGTGATCTGGACGTTGTCGATGTAGTTGCGGTTCCAGATCGGCTCGAACAGGCCGTTCGCGAAGCGAAAGGCCAGCATGTTCTGGACCGTCTCCTTGCCCAGGTAGTGGTCGATGCGGAACACCTGGGACTCGTCGAGCACGGCCAGCACGTCGCGGTTGAGCTGCTCGGCCTCCTGCAGGTTGGTGCCGATCGGCTTCTCGATCACCACCCGGACCTCGGCCTCCTCGTGGTCGTCGAGGCCGTGCTCGCCGAGCTTGCCGACGATCACCGGGAAGAACGTGGGCGCGGTCGAGAGGTAGAAGACGCGGTTGAACGGCTGCACGCCCTCCTCGTCGAACTTCGCCGCGGCCTGGCCGATCTGCTCGTAGACCGAGTCGTCGTCGAACGAGCCCGAGACGTAGCGCATGGGCTCCACCAGGGCCTCGAGCACGGTCTCGTCGGGCTGGCGCCGCGAGAACTGCTTGATCGAGTCGCGCGCGAGGTTGCGGAAGTCCTCGTCGCTCATCTCCGTGCGCGAGTTCCCGATCAAGTTGAAGCGCTCGGGCAGGGCCCCTTCGTGGGCGAGGTTGTAGATCGCCGGCAGCAGCTTGCGCTTGGACAGGTCGCCGGTGGCCCCGAAGATCACCAGCGTGGTCGGGTGGACCGGGAGGCGCTCGAGGCCCTCTGCGAGCGGGTTCTCCTCGACGGTCGCCATCACTCGCCCTGCTTGGTGACCGCGTGGCCGCCGAACTGGTTGCGCAGCGCCGACAGCACGCGGCCGGTGAAGTCGCCGTTCCCGCGCGTGTAGAAGCGCGCATAGAGCGAGTTGGTGATCACCGGCGTGGGCACGTCGAGGTTGGTCGCGTCCTCGACCGTCCAGCGCCCCTCACCGGAGTCGTTGGTGTAGGCGGTCAGCTCCGCCAGGTCGTTGCCCTCCTGCTCGAAGGCGAGTGCCGCCAGCTCGCATAGCCACGAGCGGACCACCGAGCCCTGCATCCACAGGTGGGCGATCTGGGCCTTGTCGAGCTCGTACTCGCACTTGTCGAAGATGTCGAAGCCCTCGGCGTAGGCCTGCATCAGCCCGTACTCGACGCCGTTGTGGACCATCTTCACGTAGTGGCCGGCGCCGGTCGGCCCGAAGTGGCCCCAGCCGGGGCCGTGCTCCTCGGTCTCCGGCGGGGCGAGCACGTCGAGGATCGGCGACAGGCGCTCCACGGCCTCGTCCGGCCCGCCGACCATCATGCAGTAGCCCACGCTGATGCCCCACACGCCGCCGCTGGTGCCCACGTCGACGTAGTGGATGCCGTCGGGCTTGAGCTGCTCGGCCCGGGCCTTGTCGTCGGTCCACTTGGAGTTGCCCCCGTCGACGATGGTGTCGCCCTCGTCCAGCAGCCCGGCCAGCTTCTCGACCGTCTCCTGGGTCGGGTCGCCCGCGGGCACCATGATCCAGACGGCCCGGGGAGCCTCGAGTTGCCGGACCATCTCCTCGAGAGACCCCGCGCCGGTGGCCCCGTGTCCCTCGGCCTCCTTCACCGCCTCCTCGGAGAAGTCGAAAGCCACCACCTGGTGGTCCGAGTCGCGGTGGATGCGATGGACCATGTTCCCGCCCATCTTTCCCAGACCGACGAAACCGAGCTGCATCCGATTCCTTTCTCGGGCGCCTCGGCCCCCGCGCTTTGCCAATTGGGCTGATTTCTCTCAGGTCGGGCGCTACGGTGCAAGCTCGGGGTGCCTTTCGAGAGCGCGGACACGCTGAAGCTCCGCGACGGAGGTCGCGTGAAAGTCCGGGCGATCGAGCCCGAGGACAAGGACCTGCTGGTCGGGGCCTTCGACCGGATGAGCGAGGACTCGCGCTACCGGCGCTTCTTCCAGCCGATCCACGAGCTGAGCGACAGCAACCTGCGCTTCCTGACGGAGGTCGACCACCACGACCACGAGGCGCTGGTGGCCCTCGACGACGACCAGGCGGTCGGCGTGGCGCGCTACGTGCGCTCGCTCGAGAAGCCCTCCCGGGCCGAGGTCGCGGTGTCGGTGGTCGACGACCGGCAGGGCCAGGGCATCGGCAGCGGGCTGCTGGAGCGGCTCGTGGACCGGGCCCGCGACGAGGACCTGACCCACTTCACCGCCCTGGTACAGGCCGCCAACCCGGGGGCCGTGAGGGTGCTGTCGACCCTCGGGGCCACGCAGACCCATCGCGACGGCGACGAGGTGGAGCTGGACATCGAGCTGCCCGAGGAGGGCGGGATGGGGCGCGGGCTGTCCGAGGCGCTGCGGGGCGCCGCCGGGTCTGCGCTGCACCCCCGGGGCACCGCGGTGCGGCTGCTCGGCCAGGCGCGACGCCTCTACGAGCGCGCCACGCCCGGCTAGCCCCGGCTACCGGCGTCGGTAGCTCATCAGCGCCACCCCGGAGCGAAACGGCCGGCAGCCGGTCAGCTCGAGGTCGGGCACGGAGGTCGCGCCCTCGAACAGCCGGAAGCCACGGCCGAGGACGACCGGGTAGACGAACAGCCGGTACTCGTCGACGAGCCCCTGAGCGATCAGCTCGCGCACCAGCGCCATGCTGCCGGTGAGCTGGAGGTCGGCCCGCTGGGTGAGCTCGCGGACGTCGTCGATTCCGCGCAGGACCGTGGTGTTGTCCCACTCGGGATCCTGGAGGGTGGTCGAGACGACGTACTTGCGCATCCGGTTCAGATGGTCGGTCACCCCGGTGGTGTCGTCGGTCTGGTGGGGCCAGAAGCCGCGCATCTGCTCGAAGGTCCGGCGGCCCAGCAGCAGCGCCTTCTCCTCCGCCATGTGCTCCTGGAGGACGGCCTCGATGTCCGAGGTGTCCACCTCGTCCTCGCCGGCCGGGGCGAACCACCCCTCGCTCGCGTCGATGACCCCGTCGAGCGTGATGTTCTGGGTGACTGTGAGGCTCACAGGCGGCATGATTGCGGCATGCCCATCTCCTGGCCCGACGAAGTCGACCGCGTCCTCGGCGGCGACCTCACCGCGGGGCTGGCCTATGTCACCCCCGCAGGAGGCACCGTGGTGGCGGCCGTGGCGCCGATCGGCCTGCGCGACCGCGACGCCGGCACGGTCACCTTCACGACCTCCCTGGGCCTCGGCCGCAAGCTCGAGCGCCTCGAGCGCGACCCCCACGTGGCGCTCGCCTACCACGCGCGCGAGCACGGCCTGGCCGACGGCAACCTGTTCGTGCTCGTGCAGGGGAAGGCTCGGCCCATTCCCGACGCGGACGAGGAGTGGAACGAGAAGGTGCTCGGCCCGGCCAGCGTGCCCTTCATGGGCGAGCCGCGCCGGGGCCCGCTGTGGGACCGCTGGCTGCGCGAGTACTACGCCGACCGGGTGCCGGTGACGATCGACGTCGAGCGGGTGGTCGTCTGGCCCGCTCTCGACTGCTCGGGCGAGCCGACGGTCCACGGCTCGCCGAGGCCCGACGATCCCCCGTCGCAGTCAGCGCCGAAGAAGGGCACGGGCCCGCGGCTGGACGCGCGCAGAGGCGGCGCGCAAGCTCGACCGCCTCCCCCACCTGCTCGCCTCCTGGCGCGAGGCCGACGGCCACCCCGCCGTGGTCGCGGCCCAGGTGACCGGCGCGGGCGTCGACGGCATCCGCCTGGAGAGCGCGGCCGGCCTGCCTCCCGGCGCCCGGCGCGCCGGCGTGGTCGCCCACCGATACGAGGACAAGCTCACCGGCCTGAGGGCCCGCCAGCACACCGGCTGGCTCCACGACGGCCTGTACGCGCCGCACACCTCGACCGGCTTCATGGCGCCCAAGAACAAGACCCTGCTGCTGATCGCCACCGGCCTACTGGCCAAGCAGGGCCTGCGCAAGGCGCGCACGGAGGGCAAGGCGCCCGCGGCGGCCTGAGGCCGGCCGGGCCTAGCCGGGGCGTCCGGGCTCGGTGAAGAGGTCCACGACGCTCTTGCCCGCGGCTCCGGCCTCGGTCTCCCAGCGCTCCCAGGGCAGCTCCACGGCGTCCCGCTCGTTGCGGTAGCCGTTCACGGGCTCGTAGGCGAACATCCGTGCGTCCCGCTTGAACAGGTGGGCCAGCTGCCAGCAGGGCCCGCACAGAGCGTCCTTGAGCACCGGCCGTGGGCAGCCCCGGCGCGCGCACGTCGGTCCGACCTTCCGCAGCGGCATGGGACGCCGAGATTACCCGGCCCCCAGCCGCCGAATCCACCTTGTCGCGATGATGCCGGCGATGATCGCCGTGACCGATGCAGCGCGCGAGGCGCTGGGGATGCTCCGCGACGGGAGGACCTTCGAGTGGTCGACCGTGGCGCTGCTCGGCCTCGTCTTCTACGTCTATGCGGTCGAGGTCGAGCGCCGGCGGTGGGACATCCTGCTCGCCGGCCTGGCCTTCTGGCTCATGGACTGGTTCAACGAGCTGGTCAACTCCGCGATCCTGCACGCCACCGACCGCGCCCCGCTGTGGACGGTGACCGGCGACACCAGCTACCTGATCCTCGTCGGCCTGGGCGTCGAGATCTCGCTGCTGTTCCTGGTCTCCGGAGTGGTGTTCGTCAAGACCCTGCCGCCGGACCCGAAGCTGCGCATCCTCGGGATCCCGAACCGGCTGGTGCTCGTGCTCGCGTTCTCCTGCCTGTGCGTGCTCGTCGAGCTCTTCCTCGAGTCGACCGGCTACTTCACCTGGGAGTACTGGTGGTGGAACACGCCGTTCGTCCCCCTGATCGTGATCTTCGGCTACGCGACCTTCTTCGCGGTCGCCGCCTGGGTCTTCGACATGGGCACCGACCACCGGCGCCAGCTGCGCGTGGTGGGAACGCTGGCGGCGGTGGATGTCGTCCTGGGCGTGGCCTTCGGCCTGGCGGGCTGGCTGTAGGGCCTCAGCCGAGCAAGCCGCGAATCCGCTCGGTCAGCTCGCGCAGCGCCTTCGCCGGGTCGCGGCCCTCCAGCCGCACGCGCTCGGCCGGCAGGCCGTGGTCGCGCAGGGTCTGCAGGTCGCCGGTGGCCTGGGCGTTCTTCAGCTCCCCGAAGGTGAACTCGGCGTCGGGGATGGTCGACGTCCTCGTCCCCGTCGTGGATCAGCTGCAGGAACAGGCCGGTGGGCGGCCCGCCCTTGTGCAGCTGGCCCGTCGAGTGCAGGAAGCGCGGGCCGTAGCCGAACGTGGTGGTCGCCTTGGTGGCGTCGCGGATGGCCGAGCGCAGCTCGAGCACCGCCTCGTCGAACTCCGGCGACGGCTTGACGTAGCCCATGATCGCCACGTAGTGCGGCGGCGCCGCCTTGCCCAGCAGGGCCTTCAGCTCGTCGTCGCCCGCGTCGGACACCTCGGGAGGCGAGGAGGCGTGCAGCACCTCGTTCGTCTTGTCCTTGGCCTCCTGCACGTTGGGCTGGTCGAAGGGGTTGATCCCCAGCGCCCAGCCCGCCACCGCGGTCGCGAACTCGGCGAAGAAGAAGATCCGCCCCAGGTCCTCGGGGACGCCGCGCGACGACAGCTTGATCACCGCTTGCCCGGACTTGGCCAGCGCATCCACCTTCGCGGCGTTGTCCTCGTCGGGTGACTCGGAGTTGGCCAGGTGCACGATCACGCGGTCGTCGCCGTAGGCGCCGGGCGAGCCCAGTGGCTCGTCGGCCACGGGCAGGATGCCCTTGCCCTCCTTGCCGGTCGACTCGGCGATCAGCTGCTCGACCCACAGGCCGAAGCTGGAGATCGGCTCGTCGACCACGAAGGTGAGCTTGTCGCGGCCCCGCAGGGCCAGCTCGCCCATCGTCAGCCCCATCCACAGCCCGGAGTTGGACCGGGTGGAGTCGTAGGAGTTGCAGTTCTCCTCGGCCTCGCGTGAGGACTCCAGCAGCGCCTCGATGTCCACGCCCGCCAGCGCCGCCGGGACCAGCCCGAAGTACGACAGCACCGAGTAGCGGCCGCCGATGTTGGGGTCGTTCTGGAACACCCGCCGAAAGCCGCGGTCGTTTGCCTCCTCCACCAGGCCGCTGCCCGGGTCGGTGACCGCGACGAACTGCTCGCCGCGCCGGCCGGAGGCCTCGTAGAAGTGCTTCATGTGCGACAGGGTCTCGACCGTCCCGCCCGACTTCGAGGACACGATGAAGATCGTCTTCTCCAGCGCGAGCCGGGACTCCAGCTCGCGGATCGCGCCGGGGTCGGTCGAGTCGAGCACGTGCAGCGCGAGGCCGCCGGCCTTGCCGAACGAGCGCCGGATGACCTCTGGCCCGAGCGAGGACCCGCCCATGCCCAGCAGCGCGGCGTCCGTGTAGCCCTCCTTCTTCAGCTCGAGGGCGAACGCCTTCAGGTCGGGAGCGTTCTCCAGCATCGGCTCGGAGATCGTCAGCCAGCCCAGCCGGTTGCCGATCTCCGGGCCGGGGCCGCCCCACAGCGTCTCGTCCTTGCGCCACGCCCGCCGCGCGACGTTCTCCTCCACGGCGGCCTCGGCGCGCTTGGCGATCGGGGGCTCCAGCTCGTCCGGCAGGACCGAGTCGATGGTCGGGGGCCGCCCGGTGACGATCGCCTCCTTGACCGACTCGACGCCCGCCAGGAGCTTGTCGAAGGGCACCACGAAGGCCTCGACCCCGTCCTTGAGCAGCTTGGTGGTCACGTCGCCCATGTCGATGCCGGCCTCGGCGAGCGCGTTGAGGTCGTCGGTGGGATCGACGTCCGCCGTGGCGCCGGTGATCTCGCCCTTCTCGGCCACCGCGTTCAGCGTGGCCATCGGCATGGTGTTGACGGTGTGGGGCGCGACCAAGCCCGTCGACGTACATCGTCTCGGGGTAGTCGGGGTTCTTGACGCCGGTGGAGGCCCACAGCGGCCGCTGCACCGGCGCGCCTGCCTCGCGCAGCTCGGCGAACCGGTCGCCCTGGAAGATGCGCTTGAAGGACTGGTAGGCCGAGCGCGCGTTGGCCAGCGCGGCCTTGCCCTTCAGGTCCTCGCGGCCCAGCTTCTCCAGTCGCTTGTCCACCTCGGAGTCCACGCGCGAGACGAAGAAGCTCGCCACGGAGTGCACGTCGAGCGACTCGCCCGCCTCCATGCGGCGCTCCATCCCGCGGATGAAGCGCTCGGTCACGTTCTCGTAGGCCTCGACGGCGAACAGCAGCGTCACGTTCACGTTGATGCCGGACGCGATGGCGTCCTCGATCGCCGGCATGCCCTCGTCGGTCGCGGGGATCTTGATCAGCACGTTGGGGCGGTCGACCCGCTCCCACAGCTCGTTGGCCTGGCGCAGCGTGGCGTCGGTGTCGAAGGCCACTCCGGGCTCGACCTCGAGCGAGACGAAGCCGTCGGCTCCGCCGGCCTCCTCCCACACCGGGCGCATGACGTCGCAGGCCATCTGGACGTCCTTGACCGCCAGGGTCAGATAGATGTCGTTGGCGTCCAGGCCCTCGCCGGCGAGGCGCTCGATGTCGTCGTCGTAGTCGTCGGAGCCGAGGATCGCCTTCTCGAAGATCGCCGGATTGGAGGTGACCCCGCGCAGGGAGTCCTCGCGCATCAGCCGCTCCAGCTCGCCCTGCTCGATCAGCGAGCGGCGGATCTGGTCCAGCCACGGGGAGGTGCCCGCCTCGAGCAGCGCCGCGAGGCGCTCGTTGGTCTGTGCAGCGGTTGCCATCTAGCTACTTCCCTTCGCTCAGTCGGTTTACGAGCCGCCTGCCCGTGGAGGCCACGGTCTCCGCCGTGAAGCCGAAGTGCTCCAGCAGGGCGGAGGCCGGGGCCGAGGCCCCGAAGCCGCGCATGCCGATCATCTCGCCATCGGCGCCGACGACGCGCTCCCAGCCCAGCGTGGCGGCAGCCTCCACCGAGACCCGCGCGCGCACGGCGGGCGGCAGGACCGAGTCGCGGTAGCTCTCGTCCTGCTCGTTGAAGCGGTCGAAGCAGGGCATCGACACCACCCGCGTGGCCACGCCCTCGCCCTCCAGCACCTCTTGCGCCTCCACGCACACGCTCACCTCGGAGCCGGTGCCGATCAGGATCAGCTCGGGCACGGCCTTCGCGCTGTCGCGCAGCACGTAGGCGCCGCGCTCGATCGCGTCGGCCGGGATGGCGTCGGGGTCGAGGATCGGCAGGCCCTGGCGCGAGAGCACCAACGCGCACGGGCCGTCGGACTGCCTCAGTGCGAACTGCCAGCCCAGCGCGGTCTCGTTGGCGTCCGCGGGGCGCACCGTGTTGACGTTCGGGGTGGCCCTCAGGGTGGCGAGCTGCTCCACCGGCTGGTGAGTCGGCCCGTCCTCTCCCAGCCCGATCGAGTCGTGCGTGTAGACGATCGGCACCGGCAGGTGCATCAGGGCCGCCAGGCGCACCGAGGGCTTCTGGTAGTCGAGGAAGTTGAAGAAGGTCGAGCCGAAGGCCTTCAGCCCGTGGAGGTTCAGCCCGTTGACGACCGCCTGCATGGCGTGCTCGCGCACCCCGTAGTGCACGTTGCGCCCGCCGTACTCGCCCTTCTCGACCGAGCCGCCGTCCTCGATCTCGGTGTTGGTCGAGGGCTCGAGGTCGGCCGACCCGCTGACCAGCGTGGGCACCTGCTTGGCCGCCCACTGGATCACCGCCTCGGAGGCCTTGCGGGTGGCGATCGGCTTGTCGTCGGGCGAGAAGCGCGGCAGGTCGGTGTCCCAGCCGGTAGGCAGCCGGCCCTCGATCACCTGCTGGAGGACCTCGGCCTCCTCGGGATGGTCGTTGCGGTAGCCCTCGAGCTTGCCCTTCCAGTCGTCCTCGGCCTTCTGTCCCCGCTCGCGCACGCTCGCGAAGTGCGCGCGCACCTCGTCGGGCACCAGGAAGTGGGCGTCGGGGTCCCAGCCGTATGCCTCCTTTGTCAGCCGCACCTCGTCCTCGCCCAGCGGCGAGCCGTGGGCCTTCTGGGTGTCCTGCTTGTTCGGCGAGCCGTAGCCGATGTGGGTGCGCAGGATCACCAGCGAGGGCCGGTCGTCGGCGGCGTGCGCCTTGTCGATCGCCTCGTCGAGCCGCTCGAGCTCGATGTCCTCGCCCAGGTTCTGCACGTGCCAGCCGTAGGCCTCGTAGCGGGCGCCGACGTCCTCGGAGAAGCCCATCGACGTCGGGCCGGCGAGCTGCACGTGGTTGTCGTCGTAGAAGACGGTCAGGCGGGCGAGGCCCAGGTGCCCGGCCAGCGAGCTGGCCTCGGAGCCCGACGCCCTCCTGCATGTCGCCGTCGGAGGCGATGGCGTAGGTGTGGTGGTCGACGATCTCGTTGCCGTCGAGGTTGAAGCGCGCGGCGAGCATCCGCTCGGCGAGCGCGAAGCCGACCGCGTTGCCGAGCGCCCTGGCCCAGAGGGCCAGTGGTGACCTCGACGCCGGGCGTGCCCTCGGCCTCGTACTCGGGGTGGCCCGCCGTGGGCGAGAGCAGCTGGCGGAAGTTCATGAGGTCGTCCATCGAGATCCCGTATCCGCTCAGGTGCAGGATCGAGTAGAGGAGCATCGAGGCGTGGCCCGCGGAGAGGACGAAGCGGTCGCGGTCGAACCAGTGCGGGTCCGCCGGGTTGTGCTTCATCGTGCGCGTGTAGAGCTGGTAGGCCACCGGCGCCAGCGCCATCGGCGCCCCGGGGTGGCCCGAGTTGGCCTTCTGGACGGCGTCCATCGACAGCGTGCGGATCGTGTCGATGGCCAGCTTCTCGATGTCCGTCTTCTGCTCAGCGGTGGCTGCCACTCGTCTCCTCTTTAGCTCGGTCGCGCAGTATCTCCAAACTCCTGTTGGGCGAGCACCCCGGCGCCGATCAGGCCCGCCGCCGCGCCCCCCTGGGCGAGCTTGACCTCGGTGCGCTCCCACAGCCGCGGCAGCGAGCGGCGGCCCGCCTCCTCGATCGCCTGCGGCAGGAACAGCTCGTGCGCGCGCGAGAACCCTCCCCCGATCGCCACCCGGTCGGGCTCGAAGACGTTCACGAAGCCGGCGATCCCGACCCCGAGGTGGTACCCGAGGCGATCGAACAGCTCGAGCGCCGTGGCGTCGCCGCGCTCAGCGGCCTCGACGGCCTCGCGGCCGGTGACCAGGCCGTCGTCGGCATAGCGCGTGCCCAGCTCGGAGTCGGGTGCCCTCTTCCCGGCCTCGGTGGCTTCGCGCTGGAGGGCGGTCCCGCTGCACAGCGCCTCCAGGCAGCCTCGGCCGGGGCACTTGCCCGGGCAGTCCGGGCCGTCGGCCTGGATGGGGAAGTGGCCGAGCTCGGCGCCGAGCCCGTGGGCGCCGCGAAAGGTCTTGCCGTCGATCACGACGCCGCCGCCCACGCCGGTGCCGAGCGTCAGCATCACGAGCTGGTCCACCCGCTCGACCGCGGCCTCGGCGAGCGCCGCGCAGTTGGCGTCGTTGTCCACCACGACCGGCACGCCGAAGCGGTGCTCGAGCTGCTCGCGCACCGGCACGCCCTCGAGCGGGATGTTCACGCTGGAGACCACCACGCCGGCGTCGAAGTCGATCTGGGAAGGGAATCCGACGCCGATGCCCGCCGGCTGGCCGTGCCGCTCGACGAGGCGGTCCACCGCGGTGGCGATCTCCTCGATCAGCGCCTCGGCGCCCGACAGGTCGGTCGGCTGCTCGGACTCATCGGTGACCTTGGCGTCGGCCACCACCCCGGCGGCCACCTTGGTGCCGCCTACGTCCACGCCGAAGTAGAGGCCGTCAGCCAACCTCGGCCACCCGGCCCGAGACGCCGCTGAGCCCGACGCAACCCACGCAGCCGGCGCAGTTCACGCAGCCGACGCAGCCGATGCACCCGGCACAGCCGGCGCACCCCACGCAGCCGATCGAGCCGGCGCTGCCGGCGATGCCCACGCTCAGCGCCGTGCCGGCCGAGCCCACCACCGCGACGCTGGCGAAGGTGGCCACGCTGGCGCCCACCGCGGCGCTGAGGCGGGTGAGGGCGCTGCCGGCCACGGCGACGCTGCGCGAGGTCGCCGTGCTGCCCGCCACCGCATCGCTCTCCTCGGTGAGCACGCTGCCGCTTTCCGCTTCGCCTGGCACCGGGCGCACGCTATCGCGGCGGAGACCTGGGTTAGCCTCGGAGCTGTGAAGGGCGGAGTCGACCTCGGCGGCACCAAGATCCAGGTCGTGGTCGTGGACGACAGCCACGAGGTGGTCGCCCAGGCTCGCCACGCCACCCCGGTCAAGGGCGGCCCGCCCGACGTGGTGGCGCGCATGGTCGAGGCCGTGCGCGAGGCCGCCGAGCAGGCGGGCGTGAAGACGGGCGACCTGAAGGGCGTGGGCGTCGGCTCACCCGGGGCCATCGACGCCGACGCGGGCGTCGTGGCCGAGGCACGCAACCTGCCCGGCTGGGACGAGCCGTTCGCGATGGGCCCCGCTCTGGAGGAGGCCCTGGGCACCAAGGTGGCGCTGGGCAACGACGTGCAGGTGGCCGTCGACGGCGAGTTCAAGCTGGGGGCGGGCCAAGACAGCTCCTCGCTGCTCGGCGTCTGGTGGGGCACCGGCGTGGGCGGCGGGATCATCCTCGACGGCGAGCCCTGGCTCGGCCGGGGCGCCGCCGCCGAGATCGGCCATGTGGTGGTCAAGCAGGGCGGCGCGCGCTGCCCGTGCGGGCGCCGGGGCTGCATGGAGGCCTATGCCGGTCGCGCCGCGATGGAGATCCGGGCCCGCAAGCTCAAGAAGAAGGGCCATCACACGAGGCTCTTCAAGATCATGGAGAAGCGGGGCCGCACCCGCCTGCAGAGCGGCATCTGGGCGCGCGCCCTGGAGCACAAGGACGGGCTGGCGATCGCGCTGATCGACCGCGCCGTCGAGGCCCTGGGAACGGGCGTCGCGTCCACGCTGAACGTGCTCGACGTCGAGACGGTCGTGATCGGGGGCGGACTGGGCACCCGGCTCGGCGAGCCCTACGTGCGCCGCATCGAAGCGGCGATGATGCCCCACCTGTTCGCCTCCGACCGCCCCCCGGCGGTGCGGCCCGCGGCGCTGGGGGACCTCGGCGGGGCCGTGGGCGCGACGCTGCTGGTCTGAGGGGGCGAAAACCGCGCCGCTGAAGCTTTCGGCGGCTGGTGGGCCGCTCGAACCTTCACTCGTCTCGCGTGTGGCGCCTCGCCGCTCGCCAGCACGGGGTCGTCTCCCGGAGTCAGCTCCTGGACCTGGGCTTCAGCCGGGACGCGATCGGCCACCGAATCGCCGTCGGCCGGCTGCACCCGTTGTGGCGCGGGGTCTACGCCGTCGGCCGCCCGCAGGTCGCCCGTCACGGTGAGTGGCTGGCCGCGGTTCTGGCGTGCGGCGACGACGCCGTCCTCAGCCATGCCAGCGCTGCGGCACTCTGGCGCATCGGCCGGGAGGGCGGTCGCATCGAGCTCTCGGTGCCGGTGAGCACGGTCCGGCGCCGGGCCGGCCTGGTCGCGCACCGGCGCTGCTGGCCCGAGCCGCTGCCGGTCACCCGCTTCGAGGGCGTCCCGGTCACCGACGTCGCGCAGACGATCCTGGACCTGGCACTCCGTCTGACGCGGCGGCAGGTCGAGCGCATGGTCGACGAGGCCGACAAGCGCGAGCTCATCGATCCGGAGACCCTGCGCCGCCGGTTGGGCGAGCGCGCGGGGCGTCCGGGCTCCGCGGCGCTGGGGCGGATCATCGATCGGCTCACCTTCACGCTGACCGAGTCCGAGCTCGAGCGCCGCTTTCTGCCCCTGGCCGCCCGCGCCGGCCTGCCGGCACCGGAGACCGGCCGGCGCGTGACGGGCTTCCGGGTCGACTTCTACTGGCCCGGACTCGGCCTGGTGGTCGAGACCGACGGCCTTCGCTATCACCGCACCCCGGCCCAGCAGGCCCGGGACCGCGTTCGAGACCAGCGGCATGCCGCGGCGGGCCTGACGCCGCTGCGCTTCACCCACGCTCAGGTCGCGTTCGAGCCGCGCCGAGTCCAGAGCGTCCTGGCCTCCGTGGCCGCGCGCTTGCGCGGGTGAAGGATTCGACGGGCTGCTACCCGCTCGATCCTTCAGGCGCGGGTCTCGACGAGCGGGTCAGGAGCGAGAGCCCGGTCGCCGGGAAGATCAGCACCGAGACCAGGCCCGCGGCGATCAGCGTCGCTGCCTCCGCGCCGTCCATCAGGTCGAGCTCCACCCCGATCGCGGTGGCGGTGACGATGAACGGGAGCGAGGTCGCCTGGAGCAGCGCTCCCACCGCCGCCCGGCGGGTGCCCACGAAGCCCCGGTACAGCAGCGCCGGCAGGCCCCGCACCGCCAGCAGGGCCACCACGAACACCGGGACCATTGCGAGGTTGCCCGGGTCGTCGAGCAGGGCGTCGAGGTCGAAGCGCACGCCGCTGGTGACGAAGAAGATCGGGATGAACACCCCGTAGCCCACCGCCTCGAGCTTGTTCCGCAGATCGGGGTGGGTCATGAACTCGTCCTTGTCGACCAAGGCGAGGAGCGCGCCCGCGGCGAACGCGCCCAGGATGGCCTCGAGGCCCAGCGCCTCCGCGAGCGCCACGAAGCCGATCATCAGCACCACGGCGCCGCGCACGCGGATCTGCGCGGTGGTGTCCTGGAGGCGGACCAGGTCGGAGGTGATCGCCTTGGACCGCTCCGCTTCCCGCAGGAAGAAGTAGGCGGCGACCGCCAGCGCGAGGATCAGCCCGAGCAGGAGCAGGGTCGAGCCCACTCCGCCCTCGCCGCTGAAGAACAACGACAGCAGGATGATCGCCCCGAAGTCGGCAATCGAGCCGGCCGCCACGATCAGCTGGCCGAAGGGCGAGCCGATCTCGCCGGCGTCGGTCAGCACGGGGACGATCACGCCCAGCGAGGTGGAGCACAGGATGATCGCCACCAGCAGCGGGGTCTCCACGACGCCCAGCCCCGAGAGGGCGAAGCCGACGACCACCGCGAGCACGAAGGAGACCACGAAGCCGCTACCCGCCAGGCGCAGCAGGCGGCCGCGCAGGTGGGTGAAGTCGATCTCCAGCCCCGCCAGGAACAGCAGGAACGCGAGGCCGAGCAGGGAGAGGACCTCGATGGTCTGGTCGACCTCGACCCAGCCCAGGACCGCCGGGCCGATCACGATGCCCGCGACGATCTCCAGCACGACCGAGGGAAGCCGGACGCGGGGGAAGAGCCCGAGGATGAAGGGCGCGGCGAAGGCGACGGTCACGATGACCAGCGCGCCGTCGAAGGAGGGCATCGGCGGTATAGGTTGCCACCCGTGAGCGACTTCGACGTGATCGTGATCGGTGGCGGGCCCGCCGGTGAGCACTGCGCCGACCGCCTGTCGGAGAACGGCAAGCGGGTGGCGATCGTGGAGCGGGAGCTGCTCGGCGGTGAGTGCGACCACTGGGCCTGCATCCCCTCGAAGACCCTGCTGCGGCCGGGAGAGGCGCTCGCCGCCGCGCGCGCGGCACCCGGAGCCGCCGAGGCGGCCACCGGCACGCTCGACGCCGGGGCGGCCTTCGGCTGGCGCGACTACATGGCCTCTCGCCACGACGGCCGCTACGACGACTCGGGCCCGGAGGCCTGGCTGAAGGACGCCGGCATCGAGCTGATCCGCGGCGAGGGCCGCCTGGCCGGCCAGGGCCGAGTGGAGGTGGACGGCAGCCAGTACACCGCCGAGCACGTGGTGCTGGCCACCGGCTCCGACCCGTTCGTCCCGCCCATCGACGGGCTCGGAGAGCTGGACGGCGTCTGGACCAATCGCGAAGTGACCGGTCTCGACGAGGTGCCGAGGACTGCGCTGCTGCTCGGCGCCGGCCCGGTCGGGGTCGAGATGGGGCAGGCCCTCAAGCGGCTGGGATCGGAGCAGGTCACGATCGTCGAGGGCGCCGACCACGTGCTGCCGAACGAGGCCCGCCAGCTCGGCGACACGCTGGACGAGGCGCTGCGCGCCGAAGGCATCCGGCTGCATTTCGGCCGCCACGCCACCGCGGCCCGCCGCGACGGCGATGACTACGTGCTCGAGTTCGGCGACGGCGACGAGCTGCGGGGCGAGCGCCTGGTGGTCGCAACCGGCCGCCGCCCGAGCACCGACGGCCTGGGCGTGGACCTGGGGGAGCGCGGCGAGGTGGTGGTCGACAGCCGGATGAACGCCGGCGAGAACCTGTGGGCGATCGGCGACTGCTGCGGCGTGTGGCCCTTCACCTACGTCGGCAAGTACCAGGGCCGCATCGCAGCCGCCAACATCCTCGGCCGCGAACGCCACGCCGACTACACCGCCGTCCCGCGCGTGGTCTTCACCGATCCTCAGGCCGCCGCCGTGGGAGCCAGCGACGGCGAGCGCACCGCGACGATCGAGCTGGCCTCGGTGGCGCGCACCGCCACCTTCATGCGCGACTACCAGCGGCCCGGCTACCTGACCGTGATCTCCGACGGCGAGTACCTCACCGGCGCCCACGCGCTCGGCCCCGAGGCCGGTGAATGGCTCCAGCAGGCCACCCTGGCCATCCGGGCCAAGGTGCCGCTGGAGGTGATCGGCGACACGATCCAGCCCTTCCCCGCCTTCTCCGAGGCCTTCCTGCACGTCCTGATGGAGCTGCGCGCGGCGTGAACGAGAAGGTCGCCCGGGGCGTCCACCGCCTCGGCTCGCCGCTGGTGAACTGGTACCTCGTCGAGGACGACGAGCGCCTGACCGCGGTGGACGCCGGCCTGCCCGGCTTCGCAACGGACCTGGAGGACCAGCTGGCGGCGATCGGGCGCCGGCCCGCGGACGTGGAGGCGGTGATCCTCACCCACTCCGACGCCGATCACACCGGCGTCGCCACGCAGCTGCGCGAGGCGGGCGCCCGCGTGCTGATCCACTCCAACGACGACGAGACCCTGCGCAAGCCGGGGCCCAAGACCGGTGATGCCAGCCCGAAGCACCTCGTCACCCAGCTGCACAAGCCCGCGTTCTGGCGCTTCTTCTTCGGGATGGCCCGGGCCGGCGGCGCGAAGCCCACGGCCATCGAGGGCGCCGAGCACTTCGCCGACGGCGACGAGCTCGACGTCCCGGGCAAGCCGCTGGTGGTCGCTACCCCCGGACACACGCCGGGGCACTGCTCGTTCCTGTTCGCGGGCCACGCCGCGCTGTTCGTGGGCGACTCGATGTGCACGTCGAACCCGCTCTCCCGCGGCGAGGGGCCGGAAGTGATGCCCAAGGTCACCAACGTGAGCGACGAGCAGGCCGTGATCTCACTCGACGCGATGGAGGGGCTGGAGGCCGACGTCATCCTGCCCGGCCACGGCGAGCCGTGGCACGGCAGCCCGGCGGCCGCCGTTCAGCGCGCCCGGGCGGGGCGCGCCTAGTCGGGCTTCGCGCTCATCGCGAAGATCGTCACTACGTAGAGGGCGATGAGCACACCCACCAGCCCCTGGCTCCAGGGACGCAGCGCACCCGCCGAGGCGTCGCCGCGACCGAAGCGGCGGGAGGCCACGCCGGCCACCACGGTGGCGGCGATCAACAGGAGCAGGCCCGCCTCCGAGGTGATGAAGCCGATGCCGATCCAGCCCGGCTCGGAGTTCGCGGCGTCGTACCCACCCTCCGAGTACGCCCACTGCGCACCGACGCGCATGACCACCCAGGCCGGCAGCGCGCCGAGCAGAAGGCCCCTGAAGGCCAGCCGGGACAGGAACGGCGCGTCCCCGCGCTTGGCCTGGACCAGCGCGGCAAAGGCGACCACCAAAGCGCCCATCAGCACCATCGCACCGAGGATGTGGACGAACTTCGAGGCGTCCACCTCAGGCTCCCGGCTTGAACATCATGAGGTAGAGGATCCCGAGCGTCGCGAGCGCGGCCACCGCGAACAGACCCCACGCCCGCCCGCCGACCGGGGCACCCTCGTGTGTCGGCCAGCTCCAGGCCGAGCCGCATCCCGGCGCCGGCCGCGACCACCCACACCACGATGGCACCGAGGATCCAGCCGTCGGTGATGTCGAACTCGTCGAGCGCGAGGACGATCCCCAGCACCAGCGTGCCGCCGCCGCCGATGTCCCACAGCCGCCTGGCCAGCGGGGTCAGCCGCAGCGCCGCCGCGCCGTCGGGCCGCGTCGCCTGGCCCATGACCGCTCCGAACGCGACCACCCCCGCCACGAGGGCGAACGCCGAGAGCACGTGGAAGAACAGCACGATGTCCGTGGCGCTCATCGCGACGGAACCTAACCGGCGGTCACCCAGACCGCACGCGAGCGCACCACCTCGCGCCCCTCGACGGTAAGCGAGCAGTCGGCGAAGGCCAGCGTCCCGCCGACCCGGTCCACGCGCGTGCGCGACTCGATCCAGTCCCCCACCGCCGCCGGCTTGAGGAAGTCGACCGTGAGGCTGACGGTGGCGCGTTCCTTGTCGTCGTCGGCGTCGGTTTCGATCGCGCGACCCAGCGCGAAGTCGGCGAAGGTGGACAGCAGCCCGCCTTGGATCGTCCCGCGGTGGTTGGCGTGGCGCTCCTCGGCGCGCAGGCCCAGGGTCAGCTCGTCGCCGTCCTCGCGGACCTGGATCGGCCCGATGTGCTCCAGGAACGGCCCCTGGTCGGGGTAGGGGCTGAAGCCCTCCGGCACGTCCATCACGCCGCGAGCTTCGCGCAGATGCCGTCGAGCAGCTTCTTGCTCGCGTCGATCAGCTGCTTCGCCTCTCTCTCCAGGTCCTCGATGTTGGCCGCGCTCGCGTCGTCCATGTCGTCCTTGGCGAGGTCGAGCTCGGTCTGCAGCCGCATGTAGCTGTCCCCGAGCAGGGTCTTCAGCTGGTGGTCGACGGTGTCGCTCACCCCGTCGAACACCACGTCCAGCACGCGCGGGGCCCATCCCAGCAGGCCCCAGTCCTTCGCTTCCTCGTAGGGCAGCTTGCGGGTGAGCTGGCCGGTGCCCAGGGAGACCATCACCACGTCGCCGAGATCCCCCGGCGTGTCGCGGTCCACGTAGGCGCACATGCCCGGGTTGTTGGCGTACACGCCGCCGTCGACCAGCGCCATCGGCGGGTCGCCGAATCGGGTGGGCTCGAAGTAGGTGGGCGCCGCCGACGTGGCCCGGGCCACGTCGCGCATGAAGAAGTCGCGGCCGGCCTCGTGCTTGGCCTGCTCGCTGCGGAAGAAGACGGGAGCCCGCGCCTCGATGTCGTAGGCGGTGACCAGCACCCGCGTGCGCGCGTCCTTCAGGCGGGTGTCGCCCAGCGTCGCGCGCAGCGCACGCTCGAGCCCGTCGGCCGAGTACTTCTCGTCGTACAGCTGGCGGACGTTGATCAGGCGCTTGGGAAAGATGTTCTCCCCCTCCTCGACGTACAGCCGGACCAGGTCCTTCGCGGCGTACGCGGGCTGCGGACAGGTCAGGCCGAGCGCGAGGATGCCGCCGGTGGAGGTGCCCGCGATGACGTCGAACAGCTCCGCGATGGGCTTTTCGCAGCGCTTCTCGATCTCGGCGAGGACGCGGGCCGGGATCAGCCCCCGGATTCCGCCTCCGTCGATCGACAGGATGCGCGTGGCCATCAGCGGCAGCCTACGAAAAAGGGCGGTCGGCCCAGGGCGCCCGCCCGCAGCCCGCGCCGTCCGGCGGCGAGCGCTGGCGCGACTGACGCGCCTGTGGTGTGTTGGAGCACTCGTGCTCCGCCGCCTCACGCCGCTCCCGCTGCTCCTGCTTGCCCTCGCCTGGGCCGCGCCGGCGTGCGCCCAGGCGCCCGCCCCCGCCCCGGCTCCGCCGCAGTTCGACCCCGGCCAGGAGATCCCGACCGATCCCGCGGCGCTGGCGGGCACGATCGCCTCCAACACCACGACCGTGCACTCGCAGATCGACTCCTGGCGGGCGAGCTCCGACACGCGCGTGGGCTCCACGCCGCTGGAGATCACCAACCGCGGCACCTTCCACCAGCGCCTGCAGCTGCGCCTGGCCCAGAGCCCGCGCCTGTTTCGCCGCGTGGTGAAGCTGCTGCCGCCCAAGCTCGCCGCCGACGCGCGCGACCTCTACGTGGCCCAGCGCTCGCTGAGGCGGCTCGCCGGCGGGAGCGCCCGCAGGCGGATCCGCTACGGGGCCTCGCTGCCGGCCGGCCGGCTGCTGGAGCTGTACGGCAAGGCGCAGAGCCGCTTCCGCGTCCGCAAGCGGATCCTGGCGGCGATCAACCTCGTCGAGACGCGCTTCAACCGCCTGCGCAACACCTCCTCGGCGGGCGCCAAGGGGCCGATGCAGTTCATGCCCGCCACGTGGCGGATCTACGGGCTGGGGGGCAACATCCGCGACCCCGAGGACTCGATCCTGGCCGCCGGCAACTACCTGCGGGCCTCGGGGGCGCCGCGCAACTACCGCCGGGCGCTGCACGCGTACAACCACTCGCCGCGCTACGTCGAGGCGATCGCGCGATACTCGCGGGTGATCGCGCGCGACCCCCACTCGTTCTACGTGCTGCACTCCTGGCACTTCTTCACCGGCAGCGGCCCGGCGTTCCGGCGGCTGACCGGCCCCGCGCCGCGCAGCCTGGTTGTCGCCCCCGAGTAACCGCACGGCCTTCGCGCCGGGCAGGGTGAACCTGCTCGGGGAGCACACCGACTACAACGGCGGCCTCTGCCTGCCCCTCGCGATCGGCCGCGGGATCACGGTTTCCGCCTCGCCCGCGGCGGAGACCACGGTGCGGGCACCGCGCCCGGGCTGGGAGCCCTACGTCGAGGGCGTCCTGGCCGAGCTAGCGGTCGGTCGCGTCGCGCTGGAGATCGCCGGCGACCTGCCGGCCGGCGCGGGCCTCGGCTCCTCGGCTGCGCTGTGCGTGGCGGTGGCGCTGGCGGTGGGCGCCAACCCCGGGGAGCCGGTCGAGCTGGCCCGCCTGTGCTCGCGCGTGGAGGCCGACTGGGCCGGCGCCCGGACCGGGCTGCTGGACCAGCTCGCCTGCCTGCTGGGCCGCGACGGGCACGCCGTGCGCCTGGACATGCGGTCCTTCGCCACGGAGCCGGTGGCGCTCGACCTGGGCGGGTGGCGGCTGGTGGTGCTCGACTCCGGGGCCTCGCGCCGCAACGCCGCCTCGGGCTACAACGAGCGCCGCCGCGAGTGCGCGGAGGCCTGCCGGCTGCTGGGGGTGGGCAGCCTGCGCGACGCGAGCGAAGAGCTCGGCTCGCTGCCCGAGCCGCTGCGCTCGCGCGCCCGCCACGTCGCCGATGAGAACCGGCGGGTGGACGCCGGGGTCGCCGCGCTGCGCGCGGACGACCTCGCAGGGCTGGGCGAGCTGCTCAACGCCTCCCACGCGAGCCTGCGCGACCTGTATGAGGTCTCGGTGCCCGACGTGGAGCGCACGGTGGAGGCGGCGCTGACGGCGGGCGCCACCGGAGCCCGGCTGCACGGCGGCGGCTTCGGCGGCGGCGTGCTCGCGCTGTTCGGCCCCGAGACGGCCCCGCCCACCGGCACGCTCGAGGTCGCGCCCGGCCCCGGCGCCCACCTCGTCAGGCGCTAGTCCGCTCGAAGCGAGCGTGCTCCCTACCTCCGGTAGGACAGGCGGCCGGCAAACGCCCGGCCTGCGCTCCTCCGCTAGCCTGCGACGCCGATGGATCGGCGCCTGGCCAACAAGAACATCCGCACGGGCCTGATCGCGGGCGCGATCTCGCTGATCGTGTTCGGGGCCTCGTTCTTCGTCGGCTTCATCTACTGATGGCCGAAGAAGAGGTCGACGGGGCCGGCCTGGCCCCTCCGTCGGAGAGCGTCCACCTACCGGGGCCGACCTACCTGCCCGTGCTGGTGGCCGCCTTCACCACGATCGCCCTTGTGGGCGTGGTGCTGAACTGGGTCGTGTTCGGCATCGCGCTGTTCGTGGTGCTCCTCTGCATCGGGCTCTGGATCCGCGACGTCCGCAGGGACATCGCGGACCTGCCGCTGGAGCACTAGCCGCCGGGCCGCTCGTCGGCGTCCTCGAGCTTGTCCTTCTCCGCCTCGGCGCGCTCTTCGAGCTTCTCGCGCAGGTAGTCGGCCCTCTCGGCGCGGCGGCCGTGGGTCTCCGCCTCCTCCTCCTCGACCGCCTCCTCCTCGCGCTGGCGCTCCTCGCGGACGCGCTCGAGCTGTGAGCGGCGCAGCTCGCCGGTCTTGGGATCCTCCTCGGCCACCGTCAGGAGGCGGACGCCGCGTCCCTCGGCATCTCCGAAGTGGCGCCGTCGGTGACCCAGCACCGGACGATGTCCCTCATGGAAAGCACCCCGATGAGGTCGGCTCCGTCGACCACGATGAGGTGGCGGAAGCCGCCTCGGACCATGGCCTCGGCCGCGTACTCGAGCGACCAGGAGGGCTCGGCGAAGGTGAGGTTCCTCGACAGGTGGTCGGCCACCTTCTCCTGGTCGGGGCTCTGCCCGGCGCCAATCGAGTCCAGGAGGTCGCGCTCGGTCACGATTCCGGGCCCGGGCTGCTCGGGATCGACCACGACGGCGGCGCCTACTCCCTTCTCCGCCATTGCGCACGCAGCGTCCCTGAGCGAGTGGCTGGGGCCCACCGTGAGCACCATCTCGCTCATGCCTTGCCGAACCTCCATCCCGCCTCCTTTCCGCTAGTGACGATCGTCTCGAACACTAACGGCTGATCCAATTGGGTCCTACCCCCGTACCCAGAACGATGTCCTTCGCCGCCAAACGCCAATCCACCATCGATCGCCGCCGTGCGCTGTACGAGGAAGCGGCCGAGATTCTGGAGCGGGAATACGAGAAGGACATCTCCCTCGATCAGGTGGCCCTGCGGGTCGCGGCGTCCCGCCGCCAGCTGCAGCGCGCGTTCGCCGAGGCCGGCGAGACGAGCTTCCGCACCTACCTCCAGAAGGTCCGCATGTCCAAGGCGGCCGAGCTGCTGCGGGAGGGCGCCCTCCCGGTGAACCAGGTCGCCAGCTCGGTGGGATACAGGCAGCCCGCGCAGTTCGCCAAGGCCTTCCGGCGCCACCACGGCGCCCCGCCGTCGAGCTTCCGCTCGGCGGGCCAGGCCCGCGCGGCCGCCTAGCCCCCGCCTGCGCCAACGGGGTCGGGCGAGCGCGGGCTAGCTATTGAGTCGTTATCGCGCGCCAGTGCCGGCGATCCTCATCGCAGCCGCAGTCGCGGGTTGCGGACGGTCGTCTTGCGGCCCTTGCGCCCCCTCTCGACGCTGACGAGGATCCCCCGGGACTTGACCCTCCGGCGCTTCTGGCGCCGAAGTGTGCGGACGTCCCTGCGTGTCAGCCTTAGGGTCACCGTCTTGCGCCTGCCGGCCCTGATCCGGTAGCGCACCTTCCGCGAGCGGCTCGCCTGTACGCCGCCCCTCCGGGTGCGGGCGACCCGTAGCTGCAGCCGGCCTCTGCAGCCCAGCCTCCTGACTCCGTCGCGGGCAGCGGAGGCGAACCCTGACCCTGCCGGTCGGGAGGACGCGCAGGGTCTTGCTGAGGATGCGCACGTGCGGCGTCTCGCCAATGGGGCTGCGGTCGACCTCCTCGCAGGTGCCGCCGCCAGGGTTGGAGATCGCATCGACCACGTCCTTGAGGTCCGCTGTCACCTCGTCGTGGTCGAACCCGCACTTCACGGTGTCGGCGGCGGCGGCTTTCTCCAGGTCCGACTCCTTGACGAAGATCTCGTCATCGCCACCCCTTGTCCCGATGTCGTCAACACCGGACCCCCCGTCGACGATGTCGATGCCGTCGTCCGTGCGCACGAAGTCGTTGCCCGATCCGCCGGACACCGTCTTTCTCCCGAACGGATTGCCTTCCTGGTGGAGCTCGATGTGGTCGGCGCCCGGGCCGCCCTCGACCACGTCGTGGCCGGCGGAGTTGGTGCTGGCCCCGACCGTGACCTCGTCGTCGCCGCTCCCCGCATCGGCCTTGTCGGCCCCGTTGCCGATCCTGATGTCGTCATTGCCGCCGCCCGTGTTGACGTCGTCGTCCCCGTCGGAAGCGAAGATGTTGTCCGGGCCGCCGATGCCGATGTAGGTGTCGTCGAAGGTCCCGAGGTTGGCCGACACCGACGTCGCGCCGGAACTGCCGACCTGGACGAGGTCCTTGCCACCTCCCATCGCCAGGTTGAGCGCCCCGCTGAGGCGCTTGCAGACCGCCTTGGTATTGACGGCGCCCTGCGAGCAGTTGGCCCCGAAGTCGAACTTGAAGAGCGTCAAGGCTGGAGCTGAGGTGCTCAATCAGGTAGACGGGATTGCCCCCCTGGGTGGCCGCCGTGATCGTCATCGTGCTCCCGAAGCCGTTCTGGTCCTGGACGATCAGGCCGGTCGAGTGCGACTCGACGCGCAGGGTCGCGTGTGCGGGCGCCGCCCCGAGACACAGCACCGCGAGCAGGGCGGGCAGCGCGAGGCGGCGAATCCAGGTCATGAGGGCTCCTCTTCACCACGCGCCGGGTAGAACGTGGACGTTCGGGGTGGACTCCACAAGAACACGATCCCGGGCCCCGCGCAAGCTGTCCGATGCTCGGCCTCATCGGTGTCTCACCGCTACAAGCAAGGTGACGCCGCCGCCGGCGGCCACGAGCAACGCGCCACCTCCTCCGTGCGGTCTCGACGACCGCCCGCCGTCAAGGCGCCTGGACGGCGCCAACCTGGTCAAGGTGCGGGCTGGACGCCCGCACGGGGAATAACATGCCGCGCGTGAAGGGCCACCCCCTTGCGCGCATGATCACGTACGCCCTGATCGCGGCCGTCCTCGGGACGGTCGCCGTGCTGCTGCTGGACTGGTTCCCGACCGAGGCGTCCACCGCCGCGGGGGACATCGACACCCTCTACGACGTCCTGCTGATCGCCTCGGTGCCGATCTTCGTGCTGGTGATGGCGGTCGCCATCTACAGCGTGATCAAGTTCCGGGCCAAGCCGGGCGACCTGGGCGACGGCGCCCCGATCCACGGCAACACCCGCCTGGAGATCCTGTGGGTGACCGTTCCCTTCCTCATGGTCACCGCGCTGGCGGTCTACGGCTGGATCGTGCTCGACGACCTCGAGGCCAAGGAGCCGAACACCCTGGTGGTCGAGGTCCGCGCCCAGCAGTTCGCCTGGCGCTTCACCTACCCCGACGAGGGCGGCCTGAAGACCAACAACCTGGTGCTGCCCAAGGACCGTCCGGTCGAGTTCCGCGTCACCACCAACGACGTCATCCACTCCTTCTGGGTCCCGCAGTTCCGCCTGAAGACCGACACCGTGCCGGGCCTGACCACCAAGCTGCGGGTCACGCCGAGCCGCCTGGGCCGCTACGACGTCGTCTGCGCCGAGCTGTGCGGCATCGGCCACTCGACGATGCGCCAGGCCGTGCGGGTCGTCCCGCCCAGCGAGTACGGCACCTGGGCGGCCAACGCCCGCAAGCAGCAGAGCAAGGTGGGCGGCGAGACCCCGCCCGAGCCCGAGAACCCGGAGAAGCAGCCCGGAAGCCCGAAGAGGCAATGAGGTACTTTCGGGGCGTGTCAGCCGAGGTGGAGAGGTGACGCTTGCCGGCCGCCTGATGGCGCCGGGCTGGTGGCGAGCCCTGCTCTCGCAGCCGATCGGCTTCGCCGTCGCGCTGGGTCTCACGGTGGGCGTCCGGGCGCTGTACGGCTACGACCCGCTGTTCGACTGGGACGCGATCGTCACCGTCACGATGATCGCCCTTCCGCTGGCCTTCCTGGTCGGCATCGGCTGCTTCGACTACTGGTTCCGCTGGGCCTCAGGCGCGCCCACGGTCCCCGAGGACCACTCCGGCCACGGCGCCCATACGTGGAAGGACTACTTCAAGGTCAACACCGACCACAAGGTCATCGGGATCCAGTACATCGTCACGACCTTCTTCTTCTTCATCGCCGGCGGGCTGATGGCGATGGTGATGAGGGCAGAGCTGGCCCAGCCCGGCACGCAGTTCGTGGAGCCCAACACCTACAACGGGCTCTTCAGCGTCCACGCGTCGATCATGATCTTCCTGTTCATCATCCCGGTGTTCGCCGGGATCGCGAACTACGTGATCCCGCTGATGATCGGCGCGCCGGACATGGCCTTCCCGCGCCTGAACGCGCTGTCGTACTGGATGCTGCCGACGGCCGGCATCCTCATGCTGGCCTCCTTCTTCGCCGAGGGCGGGGCGTTCGCCACCGGCTGGACCGCCTACGCGCCGCTGTCCACCGAGACGCCGCTGGGCCAGACCTTCTTCAACATCGCGGTCCAGTTCGCGGGCGCGTCATCGATCGCGACCGCGCTCAACTTCCTGGTGACCATCATCACCATGCGCGCGCCGGGCATGACGTTCTGGCGCATGCCGCTGCTGGTGTGGGCGAACTTCACCACCTCGCTGCTGGTGGTGATCGCCACGCCCTTCATCGCCGGCTCGCAGTTCTTCGTGCTGTTCGACCGGGCGCTCGGCACGCACTTCTTCGACCCGATAGGGAACGGCGACGTGCTCATGTACCAGCACGTCTTCTGGTTCTACTCCCACCCAGCCGTCTACATCATGATGCTCCCGGGCTTCGGGATCGTCTCGGAGGTGATCTCGGCCAACGCCAGGAAGCCGGTATTCGGCTACAGGATGATGGCCTTCTCGCTGATGGCCATCGTGGTGCTCGGCTTCACGGTCTGGGCGCACCACATGTTCGTGTCCGGCATGTTCGGCTGGCTACGCGTGCCCATGATGATCACGACGATGCTCATCGCCGTCCCGACGGGCATCAAGATCTTCTCCTGGCTGGCCACGCTGTGGCGAGGGGTGATCCACCTCACCACGCCCATGCTGTTCGCCCTGGGCTTCATCACGATGTTCACCCTGGGCGGGATCAGCGGGATCATGCTCGCCGTCATCCCGGTGGTGATCCACGTCTCGGACACCTACTTCGTGGTCGCCCACATCCACTACGTGCTGTTCGGCGGGTCGGTGTTCACGATCTTCGCCGGCATCTACCACTGGTTCCCGAAGATGACGGGCCGGATGTACGACGAGGGACTGGGCAAGGTCCACTTCTGGCTCTCGTTCGTGTTCTTCAACCTCACCTTCGGGCCCGATGCACTTCGTGGGCATCGACGGCATGCCGCGGCGGGTGGCCGACTACGCCGAGCAGTTCGGCACGCTCAACGTGATCATCTCGGTGTCGAGCTTCCTGTTCGGCCTGTCGTTCCTGGTCTTCCTCTACAACATCATCACCTCGTGGCGGAACGGCCCGAAGGCCGCCGCCAACCCGTGGCGGGCGCACACGCTCGAGTGGCAGGTCTCCTCGCCCCCACCGATCTTCAACTTCGACGAGGTCCCGACGGTGGTCGGCGGCCCGTACGAGTACGGCGTGCCGGGGGCGGTGCACGGCGTCTTCAAGGAGAAGAAGGGCGCGGCCGTGCCGGCCGGCGCGGGCGGCGGCGCACCACCTCCCTCTGAATGAGCGACCCCCGGCGCATACTCGTGGTCGCCAACGAGACGGTCGGGGGCACCGCCCTGATCGACGCGGTCAAGCGCCACGCCGACGCCGGCCCCGTGGCGGTGCACGTGATCTGCCCCCAGAACGCGCCCAAGCACGGCTACGTGATCTACGACGGCACCGTCCGCGAGGCCGCCGAGAACCGGCTGAACCTCACGATCTCCCAGCTGAAGGAGGTCGGCGTCGACGCAACGGGCGAGGTGATGGACCCCGACCCCTACTCGGCGATCATGGACGCCGTCGGCGAGAAGGAGTACGACGAGATCATCGTCTCGACCCATCCCGAGACCCGCTCCGGCTGGCTGCGCCAGGACCTGATCACCCGCGTCGAGAAGGACACGTCGTGTCCCGTCGAGCACGTCGTGGTCGACCTCGACGCCGACCGCGAGCACGGCAAGCGGGCGCTCGTGGTCGCCAACCAGACCGTGGGCGGCGAGGCGCTGATCAAGCAGCTGGAGGAGCTCTCCGAGGAGGAGGGCGAGCACAACTTCGTGGTCATCGTGCCCGGCCAGCGAGAACGACGACCAGGGCGCGTCGGAGCGTCTCGCCCGCACGCTCAAGCGACTGGAGGACGAGGGCCTGCAGGCCGTCGGCCAGGTGGCCCACTCCGACCCATACACGGCGATCCAGAACGCGCTGCAGTTCTATCCCGCCGACGAGATCGTGATCTCGACCTTCCCCGAGACCCGCTCCGGCTGGCTGCGCTCAGACCTCATCCAGCGCGTGCAGTCGGCCACCTCCAAGCCCGTGCACCACGTCGTGGTGGAGGACCGCTGATGGAGTCGGCCAGCATCGCCGTCGGCGGCGCGCACGCCGCCGAGCACGACGAGCACCACGGCCCGCCCGAGGCCAACCAGTCCTCACGGCTGGAGGCGCAGTTCCTCGGGATGCTGCTTTTCATCATCTCCGAGGTGATGCTCTTCGGAGCATTCTTCACGGCCTACTTCTTCATCAGGGTCGTGGCGGAGGCGGAGTGGCCGGCCCAGGGCGAGGAGCTGCCGGTCGCCATCGCGGGCGTCAACACGGCCATCCTGATCTCCTCCAGCTTCACGATGCACTGGGCACTGGAGGGAGCGCGCAACGGCAACCGGCGCGCGCTGAAGGCCGGGCTTGTCACCACCGTCGGCCTGGGCCTCACCTTCCTCTGCGTCCAGATCAACGAGTACGTGCACATCGGCTTCTCGCCGGCCGACAACGCCCAGGGCTCGATCTTCTACGGCCTCACCGGCCTGCACGGCGCGCACGTGTTCGTGGGCCTGACGTTGCTCACGTTCGCCACGGTCCGGGCCTTCCGCGGCCACTTCTCCATCAAGGAGCACCGCGGGGTCGAGGTCCCGGGCATCTACTGGCACTTCGTCGACGTGATGTGGATCGTGGTCTACACGACCATCTACATCCTCTAGCGCGGCCGTGATCAACCCGCTCCGCTCAGAGCAGGAGGCGTTCCGCTTCCTGGTCTACGTGGCCGTGGTCGCCGCCGTCGTGGTCGCGGTCGTGCTGGTCGTGCGGGCGCTCTGAGCTCCTTGTCCGACCTCGAGCTCGCCGAGCGCGCGGCGCGCGCCGCCGGCGGGCTGCTGCTCGAGCGCTTCGGCGGCCCGGCCAGCGGCGTCGAGGAGAAGTCCTCCAGCACCGACATGGTCTCGGACGCCGACCGGGACGCCGAGGCGCTGGTGGTCGACATGCTGCGCTCCGAGCGCCCCGACGACGGGCTGCTGGGCGAGGAGGACGCCAGCCGTGAGGGGAGCAGCGGGCGGCGGTGGGTGATAGACCCGCTGGACGGGACCACCAACTACCTCTACGGCTTCCCCGCCTGGGCGGTGAGCGTGGCCGTGGAGGACGCCGCGGGCGGCGTGGCGGGGGTGGTGCTGGACCCCGTGCGCGACGAGCTGTTCGCCGCCGAGCGCGGCCGCGGCTTCCGCGTCAACGGCGAGGAGGCCCGGGTGCGCGAGCCGGTCGCGGCCGAGCAGGCGCTGGTGGCCACCGGCTTCTCGTACGAGCGCGAGCGGCGCGCGCAGCAGGCCGAGGTGCTCACCGGTGTGCTGCCGCGGGTGCGCGACGTGCGCCGCGCCGGCGCGGCCGCGCTGGACCTGGCGATGGTGGCCGCGGGCCGCGTCGACGGCTACTTCGAGCGCGGGCTGCAGCAGTGGGACTGGGCCGCCGGCCGGCTCGCGGTGGCCGAAGCGGGCGGCACGGTGGTCGAGCTGGAGGGCGAGCCGGTGGGGCTCGTGGCCGCCTCCACGGCCGAGCTGGCGGCAGAACTCGTCGGCCTGGTCGGCTAGCCTGGCGCGCATGAATCGCTCTCGCGCCCTGGCCTGCCTTGCCCTCCTCTGCGCCGCCGTGGTGGCGGGCTGCGGTGGTCCCTCCAAGGAGGAGTACGCCGAGCAGGCCAACGGCATCTGCTCCCAGATCCAGAAGGACCTGCAGGCGGTGAGCCAGGGCGGGCAGACGAACGATCCCAAGGAGATCAACCAGCGCACCGACCAGGCGGTGGATGCCTTCTCCACGGGGGTCAACAAGATCAAGGGCCTGGACAAGCCGAGCGGGGACGCCGGCGAGCAGGCCGAGCAGTTCGAGCAGGCGTTCGAGAAGTTCCTCGAAGAGGACTACCAACCCGGCGTCGAGAAGCTCCAGAAGGCCGTCACCAGCCGCGACCGCGAGCAGATCCGCACCGCGGCGCTGGAGCTGCGCAACATCAACACGCAGGACGTGAACCGCCTGGCCGGCGATCTGGGCGTGACCGAGTGCGCCTCGGGCGCCTGAGCGCTTTCGCCGGCTAGCCGCGCTCTCGGGGAGCCGTCGCGGGCGGACGCGGTGCACTCTTGGGAAGAAGTCGTCAGCGCGCTGAGGACTTTTTGAAATAGGTGCGGGCGTGCGCGCCTGCTCGCGCGGCCGCCGGCCTCCCTCGTCGCTGCTGTTTCAGTCGTCGCGCAGAGCGGCCAGCCGCTCGTCGGCGGCCTGGGCCGCTTCCGTCGCCTTCTCGAGCCGCTCGGTGGCGCGCTCGAGGGCGTGCTGGGCACGCTCCGCCTCCTTGCGCGCCGCCTCCACCTCGCGCTCGGAGTCCTCGCGGCGGGACGTGAGCTTCTTGGCCTCGGCCTCCGCGGCCTTCAGCTCGTCACGGCGCTGCTTGGCCTGCTCGCGGTCGGCGCTCTTCTTCTTCCTGCGCGCCCCGCCCGCCTTGCTCGGCTTCACGGCGCCCGGCGACAGCCCGCCCAGGCCGGGGGCGTCGTGGTCGGAGGTCAGCCGGCCGCGCTCGAACTGCGCCCGCACCTCCTCGTCGAGCGCCACCGCGTGAAGCGTCTGGCGCGCACGCTCGGTGGCCGGGTCGCTCAGGGCGGTACCGGCCTCGCCGGCCAGCGCCGTCGCCGCGCCCAACGCCTCGCTGACCGTGTCGCGCTCGGCGTCGGCGGCCGCGCGGAGGTCCTCGGGCTCGGCGTCGCCGCCCATCAGCCTCTCCTGCGCCTCCCGCAGAGCGGCGCCGGCCTTCAACAGACGGCCGCGCTGCTTGGCCGGCAGCTGGTTCAGGGCCCAGGCGGGCTGGTTGGGCTTCGTGAGCGCCTTGACCTCGTCCGCGCCCTCGCGGTCGCCCTCGGAGCGCAGCCGCTTGGCGAGCTCGTTGCGGCGCGAGACGAAGCCGTCGAAGTCGCCGGCGTAGACCTGGTCGAGGGCGTCCTCGTCCACCCCACGCAACCTAGACCGTTGGGAGCGAGCGGCGCGACCGGCCAACGCCCGGCCTGCGCTCCTCCGCTAGTTGACGGTGAGCTCGCCCTTCATGCCGCCGTCGGCGTGGCCGGGCACCGTGCACAGGAACGTGTACTTGCCCGGCTTGATCGTGTCCGTGAACTGCGAGGTCCCGCCCTGGCCGACGACCGGCCCCGTCCCGTCGCCCGCGATCGCGATGTTGTGCTGGATCGAGGCGGGGTTCTTCATGATGAAGGTCAGCTTGCCCGCCTTCGCGTTGGCCTTGCCGGCGGTGAAGGACAGTGCGCCCGAGGGGTCGGCGTCGATCAACAGCTTGCCGTCCTTCTCGTTGATGACCTTGTTGGAGACGTCGGGGGCGCCCGCGCTCGCCAGCTCGCCGGTGTCCTTGCCGGGCTGGCCGGCAACCGCGGCCACGTAGGCGGCCACGTCGCGCTGGGCGGCGCCCGTGACCAGGTTGCGCGGCATGATGCTGTTTCGGCGCACGAGCGCGATCTGCTCGTGCACCACGCCCTCCACGGTCTGCTCGCCAAGGCCCTCGCGACGGGCGGGCCCGAAGGCCTGGTCGAGGTTCGGGCCCTGGACGCCCGAGGCGTTGGCCCGGGCCAGCACGTGGCACGAGGCGCACTTCTGGACGAAGTTGGTCTTGCCGTTGATCAGGTCGGGCGCGTCCTCGCGCCCGCAGCCCATCGCGCCCAGAGCGAGGGCGGGGAGGGCGATCAGGGGGACCAGGAACCTCTGAGCGGGGAGCCTCACGAGGCGGGAAGACTATCCGAGCGGGGCGGCGGAAGCGTCGCTGTCTGACGGCACCTCGGGCAGCTCGTCGAGCCTCCCCTGCGCCGCTGCCAGCACCCCCTCGGCGACGCTCTCCCAGCTGAAGCGCGAGTGCGCCAGGTCCGCCAGCGCGCGGCTGGCGTGGGACCGCTCGGCGGCCCCCAGGGACAGCCACCGCACCAGCCGGTCGGCCAGCTCGGGGACCGCATCGGGGCCGCGGGAGAAGGACAGTAGGTCGCGCAGCCGCTCGTCCAGGGCCGGCGCGAGCACGGCGGTCACCTCGGCCAGGCCCGAGTGGGCAGCGGAGACCGGCAGCGCGCCGCAGGAGGCCGCCTCCGCAGCCACCATGCCGAACGCCTCGGGGAACGTGCTCGGCACCACCTGGGCCTCGAAGGCGGGCAGCAGCCCGGGCAGGGCGTCGTGCTCCAGCCGGCCGGTGAAGTGCACGCGGCGCGCGGCCTCGGGGGCGGCGGCCAGATAGGCGGCCCGGCGCCCGCCCTCCAGCCCGTCCAGGAAGGCCCGGAGGTAGCTCAGCTGGTCCCGCGGGCCCCCCTCCAGCTCCCGCCCCCGAGCGGCCACGTCGGCCAGGGCGTCCATGTCGGCCCCAGCGAGGGCCGCCACGATCCGTCCCAGCCCCGCGCGATAGGTGCCGAAGCCCACCACGCACAGCCGCGCCTGCGGGACCTCAGAGACCACCAGCGGCCAGGCGGCGAGCAGCAGGTCGACGCCCTTCGAGACGATCAGCTTGCCCACGTAGCCGACGATCCGGTCTCGCGCCGGGTCGAGCGCGCGCAGCGTCTCCGCTGCGCCCGGCTCGCCGCCCCAGGTGGCCGCCTCGGCGCCCTCGAGCGAGTCCGCAAGCCGGCGGAGCCCCTCGGCGGCCTCCTCGTCGGATCGCGGCCGGAACCGGTGCACGTCAACCCCGGGCGGCCCCAGGCGGGTGCGCTCGGGCAGGCCGGGCTCGTCCATCACCTCCCACAGGCTCTCGGCGGTGTGGCGCGAGCCCACCAGCACGGCCGAGGCGCCGGCGAGGCCCTCCCGGGCCCATCCGATGAAGCGGTCGCGGTGCGGGCGCACCACGTACTCCAGCGCGCTGCCGTGAACCTTGACCGCATAAGGCACGCGGCCCTCCAGGCCCCGGGCCAGGATCGCCGGCCCCATGATCAGGTGGTTGGCCAGCGCCACGTCGGGCTTCACCTCAAGGGCCACGTCGGCCACTGCGCGAGCGTTGAGCTCGACGTAGCGCTCGACGCGAGCGTCGTCGAGATCGGGGAACGGCACCGCCTCGAAGCCCTCGTACTCGTCGGCCACGTAGAGCGGTAGCACGCCCTCGATGTCGGGAACATGGACCGTGCAGCGCTCGCCGTCCACGAAGTCCATGCCGCGGGTGTCGCGCTCCTGGCAGACCAGGTGGACCTCGTGGCCGAGCGCAACCAGCGCCCTCGCCAGGCTGGCGTTGTAGATGTTGCTGCCGGTGCCGCGCAGCAGGTAGCCGTGGAAGATCAGAATCCGCAAGAGGGCCTAATAGACTGCCGCGCCGATGGGACAGCGTCAGCTCTACCGCATGCGTACCCGCCACGACCGCGAGGTGATTCGCGAGGCCGAGCCCGGCACCACCTACGTGGACCGCAAGGGCGGCGACGAGTTCGAGGTCGTCGGGGCGGTGCTGCCCATGGCGCCCTCGCCGAGCGACCTGCCCTGGGCGGTGGAGAACCTGCGGCTGTGCGGCTGCTCGCTCGAGCAGCTGGTGCCGAAGGACCTCAACGACTGCATGCACTGCGGGCGCCGGCTGCCCGCCATCGAGCCCTAGGCCGCTTGCGTCTGGCCGTATCCGTCCTGTGCGTGCTCGCGCTCGCCGCGCCCGGCTGCGGCGGCGACGAGGAGCCTCCGCCCAGGTCCTCCCCCGAGCTGACCCTGCCGGAGTCCGAGCCCACGACCACGGACACGGGAACCACCACCGACACCGAGACGGGCACCTCGACCGATACCTCGCCCCAGACCGGCACGAACACCACGCCGGACACCTCCGGCGGCGAGTCGGGCGGCACGCCGTCCCAGGAGCGCCAGCAGCAGGACTCCCCGCAGAACGACACACCGCCGCCCCGTGGCTCGCCGGAGGAGCGGTTCGAGAACTTCTGTAAGGAGAACCCGGGCGCCTGCGGCTAGCTAAGCGCCCTGCGAGAGGGCCGAGAAGGCCTCGTCGCGGGTCTTCACGATGGGGAGGTGGTTGTGCAGCCCCGTGATCTCGAACGGGCGCATGATGCGCTCGGTCGGGCACACCACCACGAGCTTGCCCTGCTTGCGGCCGGTCTGGCGCAGCCCGTTGATCAGCACGCCCAGGCCCGTCGAGTCCATGAACGTGGTCTCGGATAGGTCCACCACGAGGCGGCTCATGCCCGCGTCGATCAGCTCCAGCATGCGGCGCCCGAGCGTGGGCGCGGTCAGCGCGTCGATCTCCCCATGGGGCACCAGCACGTGGACGTCGTCCACCTGCTCATCGTCGAGCTCGAACGCTGGAAGCTTTCGCATTTCTCGGGCCAAACCCTCCCCAATCGAAGGGCCCCGCCTTACGGCAGGGGGCAGGACGGTATCAGCGCCGAGTGTGGGCGGGCACGGGTGAACCGGGATGGCGAATCCGCGACGGAACCGGCCGGGGCACGGGTGGCGCGGGCCCTCGGCGCCGCGGCCAGTGGCGCCGGCGGCCGTGCTCTCGCAGGCGTCGCCCGCCGCGCCAGCGCCCCAGCGGCAGCCGCATGCCGCCACCGCCGCGCGGGTCGCGCTTGTCGGGCCCCTGACCGGGACCGCCGCCGCCTCCGCCGCCGTCCTCCGGCGGGTCCTCACCGTCGTCGCGGAGGCGGAAGAACCAGACGAGCCAGAGGACGAGCAGACCGAGGTCGAAGACTCGGAATCCGACCATGAAGATCCACCCCTCCAGGCTCACCGAGAACGATGCTACCCCCGCGGGCAAGCGCGCACGCGCCCTCCCGAGGGGCCGGCGGAGAGGGGCGGCGAAGCCGCCCCGGTCACGGCGCCTGGAGGCGCCAACCCTCGGTACCGCGGGCAGGGATGCCCGCGGAGCCAATCGGAGGAGGGGCGGCAAAGCCGCCCGGTTACGGCGCCGGATGGCGCCTACCCCCTCGGTACCGCGGGCAGGGATGCCCGCGGAGCTATTTGTAGCGGTAGGTGATCCGGCCTCGATCGAGGTCGTACGGCGAGAGCTCGATCTTCACCCGGTCCCCGGGCAGGATCCGGATGTAGTGCCGCCTCATCTTGCCCGAGATGTGGCCCAGCACCTCGTGGTCGTTGTCCAGCTTGACCTTGAACATGGTGTTGGGGAGGGCCTCGAGAATCTCGCCCTCCATCTCGATCTTGTCTTCCTTGGCCATGAGAGGCCGCCGCAGGCGCGGCGCGGGCGCTAAAGCGCCCGGACGTTCACCGCCTTGGGGCCCTTGTCCCCGACCTCTTCCTCGTACTCCACCTTGGCGTTCTCGGTCAGGCTCTTGAAGCCATGCCCGTCGATGCCCGAGTAGTGCACGAACAGGTCACGGTCCCCGTCGTCCGGAGTGATGAAGCCGTAGCCCTTCTCGTCGTTGAACCACTTGACGGTTCCAGTCGGCATTTCTGTGTTGCCCTCTTTCTGCAAAGCCGGGCCACGAAATGCGATCCGAACCACGGCACTTGCTGCTCTCTCTGACGGCACCGGCCAGCGGCACCTCTTACCAAGCGAAACGCTAGCAAGAGATCCGGCAGTCCGGGTGTTCAACGGCCCTCGAAGGTGGCCTTTCCCGGACCTTCCTCCAAAAAGCTTCGGATGGCGCGTTTGGTGTCGTCGGTGTCGAAGAGAGGGGCAGCGAGGGCCGAAGTGCGGTCGTCGGCGCCACGGGTGCCCTCGTCGACCTGGGCGCGGACGATGCCCTTCGTGGCCGCCATCGCCAGCGTGGGCCCGGCCGCCAGGTCCTCGGCCAGCAGCCGCGTCTGCTCCTCGAGCTCGACCAGCGGCGCCACGCGGTTGATCACGCCCCACTGGCGCATCGTCTCGGCGGGGTAGAGCTCGCCGGTCATGACCAGCTCGCGCGCCCGGGCGGGCCCGGCCCGCTCGGTCAGGCGCTGTACCCCGCCCATGAACGGCGTGATGCCCACCACCCGCTCCACCAGGCCGAACCGGGCCGCGTCCGCCGCGACGATCAGGTCGCAGGCCAGCGACAGCTCGAAGCCCCACGTCAGGCACAGGCCGCCGACCGACGCGATGGTGGGAAACGGAAAGTCCTCCACCCGCCGGGTGATCGCCAGCAGCTCGTGCACCACCCGCTCGGCGTCGCGCGAGCTGAGCCCCTCGAAGACCTGGACGTCGACCCCGCCGGTGAAGACCTTGCCCTCGGCGCGGAAGACCAGCGCCCGCAGGCCCGCGCCCTCCGCCTGCCGCAGCGCGTCATGGAGCTCCTCCCCCATTCCCGCGCCGAAAAGGTTGAGCGGCGGCGCCTCGACCACGATCTGGCCGACGTCGCCCTCCTGCTCGAAGCGGATCCGGTCAGCCACGCAGCTCGGCGCCCACCTGCGCCAGCTCGCCCTCCTCGAGCCGCATCGGCTGTCCGGGAAGGCGCAGCGGGTCGTCCTCGTAGCGCGGGATCACGTGGACGTGGAAGTGGAAGACCGTCTGCCACGCGGCCGCCTCGGCGGAGTTGAGGAGGTTGACGCCGTCGGCCCCGAGGTTGTCACGAGCCTTGGCGGCCAACCGCTTGGCGGCGCTCATCACCCGGGCCAGGCTCTCGTCGGAGATCTCGTGGATGTTGCGGGCGTGCTGCTTGGGGATCACCAGCGCGTGCCCGCGGGTCCACGGGTTGATGTCCATGAAGGAGAGGGTGTGCTCGTCCTCGTCGAGCTTCTCGGCCGGCAGCTCGCCGGCGATGATCTTGCAGAAGAGGCAGTCGTCCTCGGCCACCGAGGCGGCTAGCGTACCTGCGCGTGACCGAAGCCGAGCTGCGGACGTGGGTCGAGCGCCTCGCGAAGATCGACCGTCCCTCGGCCTCCACCGGCGAGCGCGAGGCCGCCGAGCTGATCGCCGCCGACCTCGAGGCCGCCGGAGCGCGGGTCCGGATCGAGGACGAGCGGGCCCACGGGGGCTACTGGTGGCCGATCGGCCTGCCCGCGGCGCTGAGCGCGCTGGCGGCCGGGCGCGGCCGCCTGCTCGGGGCGCTGACCGGGCTGGCCGGCGCGGCCGCGGTGGCCGACGACATCACCGCCGGTGCACCAGCACTTCCGCCGCCGGCTTCTCCCCAGCCGCCCGACCTCCAACGTGGTGGCGGAGATCGGCCCGGCCGACGCCGAGCGCACGGTGATCGTCCACGCGCACCACGACGCTGCCCACGCCGGCCTGGTGTTCCATCCCGATCCGCCGCGGGCGCTCCTGGGCCGCTTCCCGGGCCTCCTGGAGCAGTCCAACACCACGCCGCCCACCATGTGGGGCGCGGTGGTGGGCCCCGCGCTGGTCGGCCTCGGCGCGCTGCTGGGCCTGCGGCGACTGAAGCGCCTCGGCCGGATGCTGTGCCTGGGCTACGCCGCGGCGATGGCCGACATCGGGCTGCGCAAGGCGGTGCCCGGGGCCAACGACAACCTCTCCGGCGTGGCCGTGCTGAGCTCGCTCGCCCGCTCGCTGGCCGCCGAGCCGCCGCCGGAGGGGCTGCGCGTGATCCTGCTCTCCACGGGCTCGGAGGAGTCCTTCCTCGAGGGCATGCACGCCTTCTCGCGCCGGCACTTCGGCGACCTCGCCCCCGACCGCACGTCATTCGTGTGCGTGGACACGGTCGGCTCACCGCGGCTGGCGCCGCTGGAGGGCGAGGGCATGCTGTGGATGAACGAGTACCCCAAGGACTTCCTGGCCCTGCTCAAGGAGGAGGCGGGGCGGCTGGGGATCGACCTGGTGCCCGATCTGCGCTTCCGCAACGCCACCGACGGGGTGGTGCCCCTGCGCCGGGGCTACCCGGCCGTGGCCCTGGGCTCGGTCGATGAGCTCAAGATCCCGACCAACTACCACTGGCCGACCGACACCGCCGACAAGGTCGACTACGGCACGGTGGCCGACTGCGCGCGGCTGTGCGACGCGCTGGTGCGGCGCCTATAGCGCCGGAGCGCAGGCCGGGCGTCGGCCGGGCGCCTGTCCTACCGGAGGTAGGGAGCACCGCCGCTCGGCCCGATCACAGCCAGCCGACGCGGCGGAAGTAGCGGTACAGGCCGAAGCAGATGGCCGCCATCACCAAGAGCACGATCGGGTAGCCCAGCTCGGACTTCAGCTCGGGCATGTGCTCGAAGTTCATGCCGTAGATGCCCGCGATCGCGGTGGGCACGGCGATGATCGCCACGATCGCCGAGATGCGGCGTACGTCGTCGTTCTGCTGGACGGTGACCTGGGCCAGGTTGGCCTGGAGGATGCTGTTGAGGCTGTCGTTGAGGACGTCGAGCCGGTCGGTCACGCGCACGAGGTGGTCGTTGACGTCCTGGAAGTAGGTCTGGACCTCGGGGTGGATCTGGCCCACGCGCCCGCCCGTGAGGCGGTCCATTGGTTCCAGCAGCGGCGTGGTCGCTCGATGGAACTGCTGGGTCTCGCGCTTGAGGCGGTAGATGCGCTCCGCCGGGTTGGTGCGCTCGGAGGAGAAGACCGAGTTCTCCACCTCCTCGATGTCCTCCTCCAGCCCCGCCACGGCGGGGAAGTAGTCGTCGACGACCCGGTCGACGATCGCGTGCAACACCGCGCCGGGACCGTGCGCCAGCAGGTCGGGCCGTGATTCGAGGTCCTCGCGCACGCCCTGCAGCGAGCTGCCTTCGCCGTGGCGAACGGTGACGATGAAGTCGTGGCCCAGGAAGACGAGGATCTCGCCGAACTGGATCACCTCGTCGGGGTCGATGTAGCGCGCGGTCTTCAGCACGAGGAAGACCGTGTCGCCGTAGGTCTCCAGCTTGGGCCGCTGGTGGGCGTTGACCGCGTCCTCCACGGCCAGCTCGTGCAGCTCGAACTCGCGCTGCATGGAGTCGAACTCGTCCTCGGAGGGCTCGAACAGGCCGATCCACGCGAACGAGCCGCGGTCGCGCGCGGCCTGGAGGGCGTCCGCCGGGTCGACGTCGTCGTCGACGCGCTTGCCGTCCTCGTATATGGCGCAGTCGACGATCACTCGCGGGCGGCATCCTCTCGCAGACGCCGGGCGAGCCGCACCGCGCCCTCGCGGCCGTCGACCTCGCCGGCGTAGGTGGCCTCCTCCAGCCGCCGCACCAGCTCGCCCAGCTCGGGGCCCGGCTCGATCCCGACCTCGCGCGCCAGCTCGTCCCCCGGCAGCAGGGGCCGCGGTGGCCCGTGCTCGCGCCAGTCGAGCGCGGGACCCATCAGCTCGCGGGCCAGCTCGAGGTGGGCGGCGATCGCCGCCTCGGCTTTGCGCCCGCGGGTGGCCAGGCGGTCGGCGCAGGTGAGCAGGGTCACCTCCACCTCGACGGGATCGGTCGCGCGCAGGTAGCGATAGACGCTGCGGCGCGAGAGCGGGCGCTCGTGCACGAGGAAGCCGAGCACGAGGTGGTGGCGGGTCAGCGCGCCGACGAACGCCGCCAGCCGCGAGCTCGCCCGCAGGCGACGGAAGATCTGCTGGACCATCTCGTCCCCGGTCGCGTCGTGGCCGATGAACGTGACCCGGCCGTCGGGGCGCACGCCGCGGGTGGCCGGCTTGCCCACGTCGTGCAGCAGGGCGGCGAAGCGCAGCGCCTGCCGACGGGTCAGCTCGTCGGCCAGAGTCTCCCCCAGCACCGCCTCCAGCCGCGGGGCCAGGTCGCCGAAGACCGCCGAGGGGTCGCGCTCGAGCTCCAGCTGGCGGGCGAGCACCTCGAGGGTGTGCTCGTAGACGTCGAGGTGGTGGTACTGGCTCTGCTCCACGCTGTGGAGCGCCGACAGCTCGGGGAGCACCTCCTTCAGCACGGCCGTGCGCTCGGCCAGTTCCAGTCCCTCCAGCACGCCGTCGGCGCAGACCAGGTGGCGCAGCTCGGCCCAGATGCGCTCGGGGGCGGCCTCGGTCACCCGCGCCGCGTGCCGGGAGACCGCCTCCTCGGCTGCCGGATCGGCGGCGAAGCCAAGCTCGGAGGCGAAGCGGGCCAGCCGCAGCGTCCGGAGCGGGTCGCCGACCAGGGCCTCCTCGCTGACCAGCCGCAGGCACCCCGCCTCCAGATCCTGCCGCCCCCCGAACGGGTCGATCAGCTCGCCGCCGCCCAGCGGCAGGCCCATCGCGTTCAGCGTCAGCTCGCGCTGGGCGAGGTCGGCCTCGATGGTCTCCCCCTGCAGCGGCGTCAGGTCATAGGTGACCCCGCGGCGGCGATCGATCACCCGCCAGGCGCCGAAGGCCTCCGAGAGGCTGAACACGGGCCCGCCCACCGCGTCGGCCAGCGCGCGCGCCTGGGCCTCGGCGTCGCCCTCGAGGGCCAGGTCGAGGTCGTGCAGCGGGCGGCCCAGAAGCGCGTCGCGGATCGTGCCGCCCACCAGCCAGGCCTTCACGCCCTCCCGCTCGAGCACCTCGCGGGCGGCGAGGGTCGCCTCGTGGCCGGTCAGGTCCTCGAGGGCGCTCACCGCTCGTGGCGGCGCGGCACGCGGGCGCTCAGGCCGCAGGTCACCTCGTAGTTGATCGTCCCCAGGCGGCCGGCCACCTCCTCGCAGAGGATGCGCTCTTCGCCCTGGGCGCCGATCAGCACGGCGTGGTCCAAGGGCGCGACGTCGGCCTCGGGGCCCGAGGTCCACCGTGATGTTGTCCATGCTCACCGTGCCCACCAGCGGCCGCCGCCGGCCGCCGATCAGCACGTCGGCGTCGTTGGACAGGCCGCGGCGCCAGCCGTCGCCGTAGCCGATGGGCAGCGTCGCCACCCAGGTCTCCCGCGGGGCGTGCCAGGTCTGGCCGTAGCCGGTGCCCGCCCCCGGCTCGAAGCGGCTCGACGCGGCCGACGTAGGAGGACAGCGACAGCGCGGGCTCCAGGCCATGGTCGGCCGGGTCGCGGTTGAACGGGTCGAGCCCGTAGATCGCGATGCCGCACCGCACCATGTCGAAGTGCGACGCCGCGTCGCGCAGCGTGGCCGCGCTGTTGGCGGCGTGGACGACCGCATCGGGATGGTCGGGCTTCACCCGCTCCACGAAGGCGGTGAAGCGCTCGAGCTGGCGGGGGAAGTGATCGTCGCCCGGCTCGTCGGCGGTGGCGAAGTGGGTCATCAGGCCGGCCAACTCCAGGAGGTCGTCGGCGGCCAGGACGTCGACCACACGGAGCGCCTCATCGGGGTCGCGGGTGCCCAGGCGGCCCATCCCCGTGTCGAGCTTCACGTGCACCCGCGCCCGGCGGCCCTCGGCCCAGTCGGCCAGACGGCGGGCGAACTCCGGGCGCCAGGCCACCACGTCGGCCTCCGCCTGCAGCGCCAGCTGGGCGTCCTCGGGCGTCAGCGCACCCATGACCAGCATCCGCGCGTCGATGCCCTCCTCGCGCAGCTGCATCGCCTCGTGCGCCGTGGCCACGGCGAGCCACGTGGCGCCGCCCTCGAGCGCCGCTCGCGCGCAGGGACCGGCGCCGTGGCCGTAGCCGTCGGCCTTGACGACCGCGCACAGCGCGGCCTCGCCGGTCAGGGCGTCCTTCAGGCGCCCGCAGTTGCGGGCGACCGCGCCCACGTCCACGCGCGCCAGCGCACGCTCCACGGGCTGTGTGGCGGGCTCAGAGGCCATCGACCGAAGTTACGGGATCGAGCGGAAGCCCCGGGGCAGGTCCTCGATCACGTCGCCGGCGATCACGTGCTCGGCGCCCAGGCGCTCCGCAGCCGCGCGGCCGGCCAGAAGGTGGGCCAGACACCCCAGCGACGCCGCCTCGAATGGGCCCAGGCCCTTGGCCAGCAGGGCGCCGATCACTCCCGAGAGGACGTCACCCGTTCCCGCGGTGGCCAGCGCAGGGCTGCCACCGGGGCTCACCGCCACCGGTCCGCCGGGGAAGGCGACCAGCGTGTCGTCGCCCTTGAGCAGCACCACTGCCCCGCTGCGCTCGGCGGCCTCCCGCACGCAGGCGAGACGGTGCCCGGCCACCTCCTCGCGGTCACGGTCCAGCAGCCGGCCCAGCTCGCCCTCGTGCGGGGTGAGCACCGTCGGCGCATCGCGCTCGGCCAGCGACTCCAGCGCGCCCGCGTGGGCGTTGAGGCCGTCGGCGTCGAGCAGCAGCGGCACCTCGCACGCCGCGCGCGACCGCCCGCGCGAAGTCCACCGCGCCCTCCGCGCGGCCCAGGCCCGGCCCGAGCACCACGCAGCCCGCGCGCTCTGCCATCTCCTCGACCTGCCCGGCGCCGTCCGGCGTGTGGCCGCCGTCGCGGTCGGGCAGCCCGCGGCTCATCCCCTCGAGGAGCCGGAGCTCGATCGCCGGCTGGGCGGGGGCCGGAACCGCCGCCTGCACGTAGCCGGCGCCGGCCCGCTGGGCGCTGAGCGCCGCCATGGTGGGGGCGCCGGTCAGGCCCTCCGAGCCGCCCGCCACCACGACCACGCCGGAGGCGAACTTGCTCCCCTCGCGTCCGCGGCGCGGGTACAGGTCGAGCACCCGCTCGGAGATCAGGCCCGGCCGCTGCTGGCCGCTGGGCGCGCCGCGCGGGATGCCGATCTCGATCACCTCGACCTCCCCCGCGTGATCGGACCCGGGGTTCACGTGCAGGCCGATCTTGGCGCCGTGGAAGGTGCCGGTGGCGGAGGCCCGCACCGCATCGGCCTCGACCTCGCCGGTGGAGGCGTTGACCCCCGAGGGCGCGTCGCAGGCGATCACCGGCGCGTCCTGGTCGTTGACCGCGGCTATCGCTCCCGGCGATCGGCTCGCGCGGCGAGCCCTCGAAGCCCGGTGCCCAGCATGGCGTCGACCACGGCGCCCGACCCCTCCAGCGCCTCGGGCGAGAACTCGCGCGGCCCGTCCCCGGGCAGCCGCTCGAGGTTCGCGGCCACGTCGCCTTGCGCCCCGCCCAGGTCGGCCACCGCCAGCACGTCGACCTCGCGGCCCTCCTCACGCAGCAGGCGCGCCACCACCAGCCCGTCGCCGCCGTTGTTGCCCTTGCCCACCACCACCCGGACCGGGCCGTCGGCCGCGCGGGCGGCCACCAGGCGCGCCAGGCCGGCGCCGGCGCGCTCCATCAGGTCGAGCGACGGCACGTCGCGCTCCTCGATCGCGTAGGCGTCGGCCGCGCGCATCTCGCCGGCCTCGTAGAGGGGGTCGAGCCAGCCGGGCAGGCTCACAGGGCGACCGCGACGGCTCCCGCCGTCGTCTCGGTGTGGGTGAGGGAGATCCGCGCCTCCACGCCGAGCTCCTCAGCCCGGCGCGCGGCCGCTCCACTCAGCCGCGCGGTGGGCGGCCCCTCGCCGGCGACGATCTCCACGTCGCGGAAGCTCCACCCGCGCAGGCCCAGCGCCTTGGCCACCGCCTCCTTCGCGCAAAAGCGCGCGGCGAGGTGCTGCCCCGGCCGGGCGCGCTCGGCGGCGTAGCCGCGCTCGGCCTCGGTGAACAGCCGCTCGGCCAGCCGCGGCCGGCGCTCCAGCGAGCGCTCCAGACGGGCGATGTCGAGGAGGTCGAGGCCGACGCCGCTCAAGGGCGGGCTACTCGACCGTCACGGTCTTGGCGAGATTGCGCGGCTGGTCGATGTTCAGCCCCCGCGCCCGCGCCACGTAGTAGGAGAGGAGCTGGAGCGGCACCACCGCCAGCAGCGGCTGCAGCAGCCAGTCGGTGCGCGGCACGTAGACGACCTCCTCCGAGTTCTCCCCCACCTGCTGCGAGCCCTCGGTGGCCACGGCGATCACGTGTGCGCCGCGGGCCTGCACCTCGGCCATGTTCGACAGCATCTTGTCCAGCATCGGCAGCTCGGTGGCCACGCACACCACCGGAGTGCGGTCGTCGAGCAGAGCGATCGGGCCGTGCTTCATCTCCCCCGCGGCGTACGCGTCGCTGGGCACGTAGGAGATCTCCTTCATCTTCAGCGCGCCCTCGAGCGCGATCGGCAGCCCGATGTGACGGCCGAGGTAGAAGAAGAAGCCTGCGTCGCGGAAGCGCTCGCCGATGTCCTGCAGGCGCTCGGTCTGGGTCTCGAGGATGTGCTCGATGTGGCGCGGCATCGCCCGCAGGTCGGAGCCCAGGCCGGCCATCACGTCGTCGGGCAGGGCGCCGCGCACCTCGGCGAGCTTGAGGCCCAGCAGGTACATGGCGGCGGTCTGGGCGACGAAGGTCTTGGTGGCGGCCACGCCGATCTCCAGCCCCGCGCGGGTGAACAGAACGCCGTCGGAGTCGCGCGTTGCCTGGCTGCCCATCACGTTGGTGATCGCGATCACCTTGGCGCCGCTGTTGCGGGCCAGGCGCATCGCGGCGAGGGTGTCTGCCGTCTCGCCGGACTGGGTGATGCCGACGACCAGGTCGTGGTCGTCGAACAGCGGCTTTCGGTAGCGGAACTCGGAGGCGATGTCGACGCCCACCGGCACCCCCGACCACTCCTCGATCGCGTATCGGGCCACCACGCCGGCGTGGTAGGAGGTGCCGCAGGCCACCACCAGCACTCGCCGGAAGGTGCGCAGCTCCTCGTCGGAGATGCCGAGGTCGGTCAGGTCCAGCGTGCCGTCGGGGCGCAGCCGGTCGCCGACCGTCTCGGCGATGGCCTCGGGCTGCTCGTGGATCTCCTTGAGCATGAAGGTCTCGTAGCCGCCCTTCTCGGCCGCCGCCTGGTCCCAGTCGACCTCCTCGATCTCGCGCTCGACCTCCTCGCCGTCGGCGTTGAAGATCCGCACCTCGTCGGGGGTCATGGCCACGATCTCGTCGTCCTGGATGAACTGCACCCGGCGGGTCTCGCTCAGGAAAGCGGCGACCGCCGAGCCGAAGAAGTTCTCACCGTCGCCGCGCCCGATGACGAGCGGGGTCTCCTTGCGCGCGCCGACCAGCAGGTCGGGCTCCTCGGAGCTGGCCGCGACGAAGGAGTAATGGCCGCGCAGCTCGCCGTAGGCCTTCTGGACGGCCTCGAGCAGGCCCTCGTCGAGGTGGGAGGCGATCAGGTGGGCCACCACCTCGGTGTCCGTCTCCGACGTGAACTCCGAGCCCTCGGCCTCCAGCCGGCGGCGCAGCTCGCTCCAGTTCTCCACGATGCCGTTCATCACGATGTGGACCCGGCCGGAGGGGTCGTCGTGGGGGTGGGCGTTCTCGTGGGTCACGCGGCCGTGGGTGGCCCAGCGGGTGTGGGCGATGCCCGTGGTGGCCGGGATGGCCAGCGTGGCGGTGCCGCCGTCGCGGTCGTCGCCCGCGGCGATGGCCTCCTGCAGAAACGAGAGCTTGCCCACGGCGTGAACCGACTCGACCCCGGCCTTGCCGACCAGGGACAGGCCGGCCGAGTCGTAGCCGCGGTACTCGAGGTGGCCCAGGCCGTCCAGCAGGAGCCCGCGGCATGAGCGCGAGCCGGTGTATCCGACGATGCCGCACATAAGGGGTTCAGGCTAGCTCTTGGACGACGAGGTCCACCAGGCGTTTCGACACCGCCTCGCACTCGTCCTTCCCCGGCGCCTCGACCATCACGCGCACCAGGGGCTCCGTTCCCGAGGGCCGCACCAGGACCCGGCCGCGGCCCTCGAGCAGCTGGTTCTCGCGCTCCACCGCGTCCCAGACCACCGTGGCCCCCTCGATCGCGTCTCGGTCCGCCACCGTCACGTTGACCAGCGACTGGGGGAGCTTCTCCATCGCCTGGCGGGCGGCCAGGTCGCCGCCTTTCAGCGCCTCCAGGCACAGCAGGGCCGCGGCCAGCCCGTCGCCTGAAGGCACGAAGCCGGTTTCGATGATGTGCCCCGACTGCTCGCCGCCCAGCCCCCAGCCGCGACGCAGGAGCTCGGCCAGCACGTGACGGTCCCCTACCGGGGTGGTGGCCACCTCCACGCCCGCGTCGCTGCATCGCCTGATGGAAGCCGTAGTTGGTCATCACGGTCACCGCCACGCCGTCGCCCGGCAGGCGCCCGGAGCCGCGCAGGTGCAGCGCGGACAGGGCGAGCAGCTCGTCGCCGTCGACCACCGCGCCCTCGCGGTCCACCGCCAGCGCGCGGTCGCCGTCGCCGTCGAAGGCGAAGCCCACGTCGAACCCGCCCTCCGCCACCCGCGGGGCCAGCTCCTCGACGTGGGTGGAGCCGCAGCCGTCGTTGATGTTGCGCCCGTCGGGCTCGGCGCCCACGGTCTCGGCATCGGCGCCCAGGCGACGGAAGATCTCGGGCGCCACTCGGTAGGTGGCCCCGTTCGCGCAGTCGAGCAGCACCTTCAGGCCCGACAGGTCCAGCCCGCTGAAGCGCAGCTCCAGCTCGCGCAGGTAGTCGCCGGTGGCGCCGTGCAGCTCGTGCACGCGGCCGATGGGGCCCGCGAGCGGACTGCGCTCCCGCCTGGACTTGCTGCTCGATGCGCCGCTCCACCTCGTCGGGGATCTTGGTCCCGGCCGAGCCGAAGAGCTTGATGCCGTTGTCGCGGTAGGGGTTGTGCGAGGCCGAGACGACGGCCGCGAGGTCGAACTCGTAGCGGCGCACGAGCAGCGCGGCGCCCGGCGTCGGCAGCACCCCGCCCAGAAGCGCGTGCCCGCCGCCCGCCGCCACTCCGGCGGCCAGCGCGGCCTCGAGCATCTCGCCGGACTCGCGCGTGTCGCGCACGATGAGCACCTGCGGCGCGTCGGCCTTCGCCTCCGCCGCGGCAGCGCGGCCCAGTGCGACGGCCAGCTCTGCCGTCAGCAGGTCGCCGGCAACTCCGCGCACCCCGTCGGTGCCGAACAGCCTGGCCATCGCGGGCCTACCGACGGAGCCGGGCGTCGGCCGGCCGCCCTGTCCTACCGGAGGTCGGGAGCACCGCTCGGTCGTGCGGTCACCGCTTGGAGAACTGCGGGCGCTTGCGCGCCTTCTTGAGGCCGGCCTTCTTGCGCTCCTTCACGCGCGGGTCGCGCGTGAGGAAGCCGCGCTTCTTGAGCTCGGTGCGCAGGTTGGGGTCGGCCTCGACCAGCGCGCGGGCGATCCCGTGGCGCAGGGCCCCGGCCTGAGCGGACACGCCGCCGCCGTGGATGCGGGCGGCCACGTCCATGCGCGAGCCGTAGCCGGCGGTCTCCAGCGGCTGGCGGGCCATGCGCTGCAGCTTCACGCGCGGGAAGACGTCGTCCAGCGGGCGCCCGTTGACGCGGTAGGTGCCGTCGCCGGGCTTGAGGATCACGCGGGCGATCGCGTGCTTGCGCTTGCCGGTTGCCTGGTAGCGGGCGTCCTTGGCGAAGTCCAGCGGCTCGCGGGCGAGCGGCTGGTCGGCCTCGTCCTCGGACTCGTCGCGCTGGGCCAGCGCGCCCTCCTCGGCCTCGAACTCGTCGCCGGCCAGGGCCTGCTCGGCCTCGCTGCCCGCGCCCTCCTCCTCCAGCACCAGGTCGGGCTCGAGGTGGGCGCCGGGAATGATGACGTCCTCGCCGCCGGACTGGGCCCGGGGGGCCGCGGGCGCCTCCTCGGCGGGCTGGTCGGCGGAAGCCTCTTCGTCCGTGGCCGCATCGGCAGCGGGCTGCTCCTCGGTCGGCGGGCGCCTCCTCCGCCCTCGGCCGCGGGCTCCTCGGCCGGCGGCTCGTCGGTCCCGCTCTCGGCGGACTCGCCGGCGGTCTCGGGCGCCTCGTCGTGCTGGTCGGCCTCGTCGGGCTCGGGCGTGGGGGCCTCGGCCTCGGCGGCGGGCTCCTCCTCGGGAGCCTCGTCGGGCTCGCGCGGATCTTCGATCATGAGCCGGCCTCCCGGCGCTCGCGGATGGGTATGTCGAGGGGCGCCGGCTGCTGCGCGGCGTGCGGGTGGTCGGGCCCCGCGTAGACCTTCAGCTTGCGCAGCTGGGCGCGGCCCAGGCGCGTGCGCGGCAGCATCCCCTTGACCGCCTTTCGGATGACCTCCTCGGGCCGGCGGTCGAGCATCTCCTCGAGCGTCCGGCTGCGCAGGCCGCCCGGATAGCCCGAGTGGCGGTGATAGCGCTTCTCCTCGAGCTTCTTGCCGGTCACGGCGATCTTCTCGGCGTTGACGACGATCACGAAGTCGCCCACGTCGCAGTGCGGGGTGTACTCCGGCTTGCGCTTGCCGCGCAGGACGTCGGCCACCTGGGTGGCCAGGCGGCCGAGCGTGTGGCCGCTCGCGTCCACGACGAGCCAGTCGCGCTCGCGGTTTGCCGGTGTTGCAACAAAGGTCTTCATTCCAGGGATGCGGGCAGGGGTTCAGGCGCCCGCGGAAAAGGCAGAGCTTAGAGGTAGCAGATACCTCGCCCCGTCCCTTCCGAGCGACCCCACCCGGTGCTACGCTGCTCCGCCAGTCGAGAAGTCTGCCGAATCCCCTCAGGTGATCAAGGTGCCCGAGGGGAACGGGGGAACCGTACGGGGGCCGTGTGAGCGGCATCCGTGGGGGCGAATCGGCCGGGTCCTCTGGACCTTCCGGCCGTAGCGGCGTCAGATCGTCGCGAGCCCGTCAGCTAACCCCGTAGGCCGGGACCGAAGGACGGACAGGTAGTGGCTGGTTTGGCTCGCACCCCATCGCGGATAGTCGTCGTGCTCGCGCTGCTGCGCCGCCTGCGCCGCGGTGCCGAGCGCGTTCGCCCAGACGACCACCACGCCCGACAACGGGACGATGGCCCCGGCGGCAGCACCTACTCCTCCCCGCCGGTGATCAGGAAGGTCCGCTGCGTGAAGGCCTGCGCCTCCCGCAAGCGCCTGCGGGGCGGCTCGACCGCACGCATCGAGGGCCGCTACCTCGCCGGCGTGACCAAGGTCACCTTCCACGGCTCGGTCGGCCGCCGCGATGACCGCCGCGTCGCCGTCCAGCCCGGCACCTCCACCCGCCGCCTGCGCGTGCCGGTGCCGCTCACGGCCGTGTCGGGGCCCGTCTCCGTCCAGGTCTCGAAGTCGGTGAAGTCGCGCCGCTCGCGCTCGGTGAAGATCCTCCCGGCCCCCGAGATCGAGCCCAACCCGGTCCTCTCCCTGGTGCCCGGCACCGGCCAGGGCGGCACGCCCAAGCTGGAGACGGCGACCAGCCGCACCAAGTTCTACTTCGCCGGCAGCAGCGTCCGCTTCTCCTACCGGATCACGCACCCGAGCCCGGTGAGCGTCACCGTCGACCTCCTGCGCACCGACGGCACGGTCGCCTACACCTGGTCTCCCGGCGCCGCCGCGCCCGGCCAGACGCTGAGCCTGGTGTGGCGCGGCACGCTGGGGGGTCTCCCCGCCCCACCCGGGCGATACTCCTTCCGCCTGAACGCCGCGTCGTCGTCCGGCGCGCGCGCCCGCAGCTCGTCCACCGACCCCGAGCGCGTCGCGCGACGCCTTCGACCTCTTCCCGCACATCTTCCCCGTGCGCGGGCGCCACAACTTCGGCCAGCAGGGCGCGCGCTTCGGCGCCGGCCGGGGCGGCCGCAGCCACCAGGGGCAGGACATCATGGCCAAGTGCGGTACGCGGATGGTCGCCGCGCGCGGCGGCAAGGTGAAGGCCAAGGGCTACCAGAGCGCCGCGGGCAACTATCTGGTCATCACCGGCTCGCGCACCGGCCAGGACTACGCCTACATGCACATGACCGAGCCGAGCGCCTTCGACCGCGGCGACAGGGTCCTCACCGGCCAGCGCATCGGCACCGTGGGCGAGACCGGAAACGCGCGCGGCTGCCACCTGCACTTCGAGCTGTGGCGCAAGCCCGGCTGGTACGACGGCGGCCGTCCGTTCGACCCCCTGCCCGCCCTGCGGGACTGGGACTCCTACTCCTAGGAGGCCCCGCGAGACCTTGCGGCGGGCCGCGCGCGAGGCGTAGGCTCGTCCCGTGGAGCCCGTCTCGGTAGACAACGAGGAAGCCATCGAGGCTTGGAACGGCGTCCTCTTCGACCGCTTCCTCGAGTACCGCGACATCCTCGTCGGGGGACTCGCCGCGCACAGCGACAGTGCGCTGGCCCACTTCCCTCCCCGTCTCGGTGACCGGGCCCTTGACATCGGCTGCGGCTTCGGCGAGACCACACAGCAGCTCGCCGGCCTCATCGGGCCGACCGGAGAGGTCGTCGGCGTGGACTCCAGCGACCGGTTCATCGAGGTCGCGCGCCGCGAGGCCGAGGCAGCCGGGGTGCACAACGCCCGGTTCGAGGTGGCCGACGTGGAGGCGGCAGAGCTCGAGGACGGCTTCGACTACGTCTTCGCGCGCATGGGGACCATGTTCTTCGCCAACCCGGTCCCGGCCCACCGCAACATCCGCCGTGCGATGAAGCGCGGCGGGCGGCTGTGCAACGTGGTCTGGCGCAAGAAGCTCGACAACGAGTGGATGTACCGCGCCGAGCAGGTGGTGGAGCGATTCGTCACCGAGGACGAGGACAGCGACGAGCTGACCTGCGGGCCGGGCCCCTTCGCGCTGGCCGACGCGGACAAGACCAGCCAGATCCTGCTGTCGGCGGGCTTCGAGGACATCGTTCTGAGGCGCAGCGACCTTCCCTTCCTGAGCGGGCGCGACATCGACGAGGCCGTGGGGCTCGTCATGGCGATCGGCCCGGCCGGCGAGGTGCTCCGCCTGGCCGGCGACGATGCCGTGCGCCTGCGCCCGCAGATCGAGGCCGCCCTCAAGCAGGACCTCGGTCAGTTCGAGGGCCCGGACGGCGTGATCACCACGGCGTCCACCTGGATCGTCACCGCGACCGCGGCCTGAGCCGGCCGAGGCCGGGGAAGAACCGGCCGACGCGCGAGGCGTAGGCGCGATAGCTCTCGCCGTGGGTGGTGAGCAGGTACGGCTCCTCGACCAGCCGGGTCTGGATCTCCAGCGCGCCGATCAGGGCCAGGACCGCCGCCACGGCCACCGCGTTGGGGACCATCAGCGCAAGCCCCAGCGAGGTGGGGATCATTCCCGCGTAGATCGGGTTACGCACGCTGGCGAACGGGCCCCCGGTCACCAGGTCGGTCCGCTCGGAGGGGTCCACGCCGATCCGCCACGAGCGGCCCATGGCGAGCTGAGCCGCCACCGTGCCGGCCAGGCCGGCCGCGAACAGCACCAGGCCGGCCACGTGGCCCGCGGCCCGATCCAGGGCGCCGATCGGCTCGGCGACGTCCAGCAGGTCGCACACCGGAGCGGCGACGCCCAGCGCGATGGCGACCACGAACAGCACCCCGCCGATCCACTCGGCCGAGCCGGCGCGCCCGCTGATGCCGCGAAAGCCCGAGGAGCCGGTCCGGCGCAGCTGGATCAGCACGCGCAGCGCGACGGCCAGCAGGAACCACAGCGCGAAGCAGGCAAGCGCGACGACAGCCACGCCGCGATTCTCGCCGCCCGGCGCCTTGTCATGCTCGCCTGCCCGTGGGTGACCCCGACGAGTTCAAGGCCTTCGAGGCCGAGGGCTGGTCGGCCCGGGCGGGCAGCTACGACCGGCTCATGGGCCGGGTCACCGACCGGGTCGCCGAGGCGCTGCTCGACGCGGCGGGAGTCCGGCGTGGCGATCGCGTGCTCGACGTGGCCACCGGCACCGGCGCGGTCGCCGCCGCCGCGGTCGCCCGCGGCGCGCTGGTGACCGGGGTGGACATCTCCGAGGAGATGCTCGCGGTGGCTCGCGAGCGGGTGCCCGAGGCGCGCTTCCTGGCCGGCGACGCGGAGGCGCTCGCCGTCGGTGAAGGGTTCGACGTGCTGGTGGCCGCTTTTCTCATCAACCACCTCCCCCACCCCGAGCGAGCGGTCGAGTCTTGGACCGGCGCGCTCACACCCGGCGGGCGGCTGGTGCTCTCGCTATGGGACCGCCCGGAGCGCAATCGCCTGTTCGGGCTGATCGGGGACGCCATCGGGGAGATCGCCCACGACGCGGTGCCCTCCGGCCCGGACCCCTACCGCTTCGCCGCCCGCGAGGAGCTCGAGGCGCTGCTGGCCGAAGCCGGGCTGGCCGACGCCGCCGCGCACACGCTGCGCTTCGACCAGCCCGTCGACGGTCCCGATCAGCTGTGGGAGGGGCTGCTGGGCGGCAGCGTCCGCTCGGCCGCCCGCGTGCACGCCCAGCCGGCGGCCGAGCGCGAGCGGGCCCGCGAGCGCCTGCGCCGGCTCGCGGACGAATGCCGCGACGGCGACCGGCTGGCCGTGCCGGTGTGCGTGACCCTGGGCCGGGCGGTCAGAGCTCGCGTGTGAAGCCGCGCGAGTTCTCCAGCGGCCGGTAGATCTCCTCGAAGTCCAGCGCGTAGCTGAACTCGTCCTGCTCGGCCTCGCGGGCGCCCTTGATGTCGAGGTTGTGGACGATCAGCAGCTCCTCGTTGAAGTGCGAGGCCTGAACGAGGTTCATCCCCGAGGGCGCCCAAACCCCTGAGCCGCCCCAGAAGGGCACGTCGCTGATCCCGTGCCGCCCGACCGCGTTGCAGGCGAACGTCCACACCTGGTTGATGGCCGAGTTGGCGGCCATCACCTTGTCCCAGAGTTGGCCGTAATAGGCGTCGGTGCGCACGTTCATACCGGCGTAGTCGCGCGTAGCGGCGGCCCGCCAGGAAGCCACCTGCACGATGCCGTCGACCTTGTCGCCCAGCGCGTACTCGCGCAGCAGGTCGCTGAAGAGGTAGTCGTAGCAGGTGGTGAACCCGAACCGGCCCCATCCACGCTCGCTGTCCAAGACCAGCCGGTCGTCTCGCCCGCTCTCGGTGTACGTCTTCTCGATTCCCGGCAGGAAGACCTTGTTGTAGATGTTGTCGTCGTGGCGGTAGTCGAAACCGGGCGCCACGGGAAAAGTCGAGTTGCAGTACTTGCCGTCGCTGCCCTGCGTGATGTTGTTCAGGACGACCCCGACGAAGCGGTCGTCGAACAGGGGCACGAGCTCGTTGTCGATCCAGTCGAGTGCTTCTCGGTGAGCGCAGTGTCCATGTACTCGCGACACGCCCGCTCGTCCTCCCAGAAGTAGCCCGACAGGCAGAACTCCGGGAACACGCCGATGTTGACGCTCGCGCTCCTTGAAGATCTTGGCCACGCGCAGGACCTTGTCCTTGTTGGCCTCGATGCCGGGGACCTCGGCGTGGATGTTCGCCAGCCCGACCGAGAGACCAGACGGGTCGTCTGAGTACGTGCGCTCGACGACGAAGAACTCGTCGGCGGTGTCTCCCATCGGCGCCGGCAAACTCCTAGCGCCGCATGGCAATGCCCGGCGCGCAGCGGCTTGCTTGACGTGATGTCGAGCGTCACCCGGTTGACCTGGGGGATCTCGTTGACCATCCGGGAGGCCACCCGGTCCAGCAGGTCGTAGGGCAGGCGGGCCCAGTCGGCGGTCATCGCGTCGTCGCTGGTGACCGCGCGGATCGCCACCACGTAGCCGTAGGAGCGCCCGTCCCCCTGGACGCCGACCGCGCGGACGCCGGCCGGCAGCACGCAGAAGCTCTGCCACAGCTCGCGGTACAGGCCGGCGGCGCGCACCTCGTCCTGGAGCACGAAGTCGGCGGCGCGCAGCACGTCCAGCCGCTCCCGGGTGACCGCGTCGCCGACGATGCGGATCGCCAGCCCCGGGCCGGGGAACGGCTGGCGCCAGACCAGGCGCTCGGACATGCCCAGCTCGGCGCCCACCTTGCGCACCTCGTCCTTGAACAGCCACCGCAGTGGCTCCACCAGCTCGAACTCGAGGTCCTCGGGCAGGCCGCCCACGTTGTGGTGGGACTTGATCGTGTCGGCGCCGGCGCTGCCCCCGGACTCGATCACGTCGGAGTACAGGGTGCCCTGCACCAGGTACTTGGGGTTGCCGAGCTTGGCCGCCTCCTCCTCGAAGCAGCGGATGAACTCCGACCCGATCGCCTTGCGCTTGGCCTCGGGGTCGGTCACGCCGGCCAGCCGGGCGAGGAAGCGCTCCTCGGCGTCGACGGCCACGAGCGGCACCTCGAACTGGTCGCGGAAGGCCTTGATCACCTGCTCGCCCTCGTTGAGGCGCATCAGGCCGTGGTCGATGAACACGCAGGTCAGCTGGTCGCCGACCGCGCGGTGGGTCAGCAGCGCGGCCACCGAAGAGTCGACGCCTCCGCTCAGCCCGCAGATCACCTGGCCGTCGCCCACCTGCTCTCGGATGCGCGCGATCTGCTCCTCGACCACCGACGCGGCGCTCCAGTCCATGGGCAGCCCGCAGACGTCGCGCAGGAAGCGCTCGAGGATCTGGGTGCCGTAGGGCGTGTGGACGACCTCGGGATGGAACTGGATGCCGTACAGCCGCCGGTCGTTGTCCTCGAGGGCGGCCACCGGCGACTGGTCGGACGAGCCCAGCGCGGTGAACCCGGGCGGCGGCTCGAACACGGTGTCGCGATGGCTCATCCAGCAGCTCTGCTCGGTGGGCAGGCCCGCGAGCAGCGTGCCCGGCTCGTGGACGGTCAGCGACGAGCGGCCGAACTCACCCACTGGGGCGGACTCGACCCGCCCCTCGAGCTCCAGCACCATCGCCTGCATGCCGTAGCAGATGCCGAGCACGGGGGCCCCGAGCTCCAGCACGCTCCCTGCGCAGCGAGGGCGCGCCCTCCTCGTAGACCGAGGCCGGGCCGCCGGAGAGGATCAGGCCCTTGGGCGCGCGGGCGCGCAGGTCCTCGAGCGGGGTGTCGTGCGGGAGCAGCTCGGCGAAGACGCCGCACTCGCGCACCCGCCGCGCGATCAGCTGCGAGTACTGCCCGCCGAAGTCCAGGACGAGGACCTCGTCGCGGGCGGTGTCCTGCGTGGGCGGCTCGGGAACCCCCTCGGCCGAAGCCTTGGGAACGGGGGTCGAGAGCTCGGTCAAGACTCGACCAGCGCGGCTTCCGGATTGCTGGGTGCGCCGTTGCTGATGCCGTCGGCCGCCGGCGCGGCCTTGGCCGCCGAGGTGGCCCCCATGCCGATCGCCTGGTCGCGCTGGAGCTGCTTGCCCTCGGTCTGCAGCGACGGGGCGACCATGACCTCGGCGCGCTGGAAGGTGCGGATGTCCTCGTAGCCGCAGGTGGCCATCGAGGTGCGCAAGCTGCCCATGAGGTTGAACGTGCCGTCGTTCTCATGGGCGGGGCCGAGCAGGATCTGCTCGAGCGAGCCGTTCTGGGTGGTCTTCACGCGCGCGCCGCGCGGGAGCGAGCTGTGGAAGGTGGCCATGCCCCAGTGGAAGCCCTGGCCGGGCGCCTCGTAGGCGCGGGCCAGCGGGGACCCGACCATCACCGCGTCCGAGCCGCACGCGAAGGCCTTGGCGATGTCGCCGCCGTTGCGCATGCCACCGTCGGCGATCACCTCGACGTACTCGCCCGTCTCCATCATGTGCTGGGAGCGGGCGCCGGCCACGTCGGCGATCGCGGTGGCCTGCGGGACGCCGATGCCCAGCACGCCGCGGGTGGTGCAGGCGGCGCCCGGGCCCACGCCCACCAGCACGCCGACTGCGCCGGTGCGCATCAGGTGCAGGCCGGTGGCGTAGGAGGCACAGCCGCCCACCACTACCGGGACCGGCACGTCGCGGATGAACTCCTTGAGGTTCAGCGGTGGGCGCGACTCGTCGTTGGAGACGTGCTCCGCGGAGATGACCGTGCCCTGGATGACGAGGATGTCGAGCCCGGCGTCCAGCGCGGCCGTGTAGTGCGAGCGCACCCGCTGGGGGGTCAGCGAGGCGGCGCAGACCACGCCCATGTCCTTGATCTGGCGGATCCGCTTGGTGATCAGCTCGTCCTTGATCGGCTCGCGGTAGATGTGCTGCATCTCGGCGGTGGCCTCGTCCTTGGGCAGCTGCGCGATGCGCTCCAGCTGCGCCTCGGCGTCCTCGTAGCGGGTGAAGACGCCCTCGAGGTTCAGTACGGCAAGCCCGCCGAGACGGCCCACGATGCCGGCTGTCTCGGGCGAGACCACGCCGTCCATCGCCGAGGCCAGGAGCGGCAGCTCGAAGCGATAGGGGCCGAGCTTCCAGGTGATGTCCACCTCATCGGGGTCCCGCGTGCGGCGAGACGGGACGATGGCGATGTCGTCGAAGCCGTAGGCGCGGCGGCCCTTCTTACCCCGACCGATCTCTACTTCCATGGCGGCATCCTAGGTTCGGGCGCGGACGAAATTTGAGCCTAGCGGGTGGCCGCCTGGCCGATTTACGCGTGCTATCCCGCTACTTGCGGGCTTCCGGCGCTGAGCTGCTCCAGCTCGACTTCCCCCTGGAGCCGCTCCACGCTCGCGCGGATCGAGCACGCCGGCCCCGAAGTGCTGGGTGGACTCCGCGCCGCAGGCCACGGCGAAGCGCAGGCAGTCCTCCGCCGAGCGGCCGCCGTAGCGCGCGGTGACGAAGCCGGCGAGGAAGGCGTCGCCCGATCCCACAGCCGAGACGGGCTCCAGCGGGTCCAGGGTGGCCCGTAACAGGCGCCGCGGGTTGGTGGCGTCGGCATCGTCGCCGAGCAGCCCCAGGCAGCCGTCGGGAAGCGTCATGACCGCGTCGCGAGCGCCGAGTGCGACCATCTCGTCCACCGCGGTGCGCCGGTCCTCGTCGTCGGCGAACTCGTGGCCCACCAGCTCCTCGGCTTCGAGCTCGTTGGGCGTCACCACGTCGGGTTGGGCGCGGGTGGCCTGGCGCAGCGGGTCGCCATCGCAGTCCAGAACGGTGGTCACCCCCAGCCGCCGCACCCCCTCCACCAGGCGCGCGTAGAGGCTGTTGTCCACGCCACCGGGGAGGCTGCCGGAGATCACGCACACGCCGGCGCCCTTGGCCAGGTAGAGCAGCTTGTCGACGAACAGCTCTAGCTCGACCTCGGTCACGGAGGGGCCCCGCTCGTTGATCTCGGTCTGCTCGCCGGAGGTCGGGTCGACCACGGCGGTCGAGGTGCGCGACTCGTCGTGGATGCGCACGAAGTCGTTGAGGATCGCCTCGTCGGTGAGCTGCTCGATGATGCGCGTGCCGGTCGGCCCGCCCGCTACGCCCGTGGCGATGACGGGCTGGCCCAGCGCCTTCAGCGCTCGCGCCACGTTCACACCCTTGCCGCCGGCCATGGCGGTCTGCTCGGTGGCGCGGTGGCGGCGCCCGAGGCGGAAGTTGGGGACGGCGAGCGTCTTGTCGATCGCCGCGTTGAGGGTCACGGTGATGATCACGCCCGCGCCCTCCGCATCACGAGTGTCGTCACGCCGAGCAATATCGCGAGCGCGCCGAGCAAGGTCAAGGGCCCCCCGACGGAATGCAACATCTTGGTCGGAAAGGAGGCGGCCCTGACCTCCGTGGCGGTCACGAGGGGCACCCGACGGACCACCCGGTCTCCCCGCATGACGTCGATCGCACCGACCCGCCGGCCGACCGGAAGCGGGCCCTCGACCTCCTCGGGCGCGTCCACGCGCTTGCGCACCCGCTGGCCCCGGCGCAGGGTCAGGTTCAGGTCGCTGGCCGGGACGAGCGCCACGCGCTCGTCGCGAAGCTCGACGTCGGCCCGGGCGAGCGGGCGGTCGGCGTCGAGCACCCCCACACGGCGGAACTGCGCCACGCCCCAGCGCAGCGCGGCCAGCGACTCGGCGTCGCGGGCCCCCTCGCCGGGCTCGCCGAGCACCACGCTCACGACCCGCGCGCCGTTGGGCGCCTGGGCCGAGCCCACGAGCACGTAGCCCGCCGAGCCGGTGTGGCCGGTCTTGACGCCGGTGACCGGCCGTACGCCCTCGCGCACCAGGTCGTTGCGATTGTTGACCACCCGGGGCCGGCTGCCGGACTCCAGCCGGGCGCTGGGCATGCGCACGATCCGGGCGAAGCGGCGATTGCGCAGCAGACGGCGGGCGAGCGTCGCCAGGTCGGTGGCCGTCGAGTGGTTCGCAGGGTCGTCGAGGCCGATCGGGTTCGCGTAACTGGTGCCGCGCAGGCCGAGCTCACGTGCCCGCGCGTTCATGTCCCGCACGAACGCCTCCCGCGAGCCCGACACGCCTTGAGCCAGCGCGACGGCCGCGTCATTGGCGCTCTCGAGCAGCAGCGCCTCGAGCAGGTCGCCCACCCGCATCCGCTCGCCGTGGCCGAGGTTGATCTTGGACTCGGCCGCCCCGGCCTGATAGCTGGTGCCGGCGAAGACGCTGCCGGGCCGCGCGCGCTCGAGCGTGAGGAGGGCGGTCATCAGCTTGGTGGTGCTGGCGATGGAGCGGCGCGCGTTGGGGTTCTTCGCCAGCAGCACCGTGCCGTCGCGGGCGTCGACCACGATGGCCGCCGCCGCCCCGCTCAGCCGCGGGCGGTCCTGGGCGGACGCAGTCGCGGGAGCCGCCAGCAGAGCGACCGCCGCCAAGGCCGCCGGCAGCAGCCGCAGGATCGTCCGGACGGCCATCCCCTAGCGGATCTTGAGCTTCTGGCCCGCGACCATGGCCTGGGGGTCGAGCTCCGGGTTGAGCTCCTGGAGCTGCTCCACGTTCACGCCGGTCTTCTCCGAGATGCTGCCGAGCGTGTCGCCCGCCTTCACGGTGTATGTGCTGCCCGTCGGGCGCTTGCGCTGCCGCTTGGGCTCGCTCGTGCGGCTCGACTGCGTCTGGGTGGTGGCGGAGTCACTCTTCTTCTCGTCGTCTCCGCCGCCGCCCGAGGTGGCCACGACGAACAGGAAGAGCACCGCGCAGACCACCAGCGCCGCGGGCGCGAGAACGCGCCCGGAGATGCGGCTGCGGGGCTCCATGGCCCGGCGGAGGATAGTTGGGCGGTCAGGCCGCCTGCGCCGTGCGCCACCCCACGTCGCGCAACTCGGACGCGGCAGCCGCGGCCGCCGCGGCCGGGTCGCCGCCGCGTTCGCGGTATGCGCCCACGATCGAGCGCGACGCCGTGATCAGCCCCGCGGCGGGACCGGGAGCGAAGGCGGGGCCGAGCTCGTCCGCGCTGCCGCCCTGTGCGCCGACGCCGGGAAGCAGGAACGGCGCGCGCGGCATGAGCTCCCGCAGCCGCGCCAGGTGCTCGGGCTCGGTGGCCCCGCAGACGGCCCCGACGTCGGCCAGCTCGCCCTCGCCGAGCTCGTCGGCGATGGCCGCCAGGCGCTCGTGCACGGGCGGCTCGCCGGTGTCCTGGAGGTCGGCCGCTCCGGGATTCGAGGTACGCACCAGTACGAACACGCCCGCCCCCGCCGCACGCGCGGCGTCGATCAGGGGCTCGAGGCTGTCGCGGCCCAGCAGCGGGTTGGCGGTGAAGGCGTCCGCGCCCAGGCCGGGGACGGCGCCGTAGGGGGTCGGCGTCTCGCCCACCAGGGCCTGGCCGTAGGCAGTGGCGGTGACGGGGACGTCGCCCCGCTTGCCGTCGGCGATCACCAGCAGGCCGTTCTCGCGGGCGGCCGCGACGGTCTCGCCCAGCGCCTGCCAGCCGGGCGCCCCGAGGCGCTCGAAGCAGGCCAGCTGGGCCTTGACGGCCACGCAGGCGGGCCCGGCGGCCTCGATGGCGAGCCTGCAGTGTCGAGCCACTGCCGCCGCTGCCCGGACGGCCGGTTCGCCGTCCGGGTCATCGCCGTCCTCGACCGCCCCCGGCCACAGTGCGGCCGGGTCGGGGTCGAGGCCCAGGACGACCTGGCTCCGCCGCTCTTCGACTAGAGCGGCGAGCCGGTCTGGGAAGGGTGCCGTCAGCTACTGCCTAGGCGAGCGAAAACCGGTGGATGGCCGGGACGCAGGGAGCGACGCCTGCATCGCAGGCGAGCGACCGAGGAACCCGCCAGGCGCCGGTTTGCAGCCGCCTAGCCCTTTACCGACTTCTTGAGGGCGCTGCCTGCCGAGAACTTCGGCACCTTGCTGGCAGCGATCTGGATCTTCTCGCCGCTCTGGGGGTTCACGCCCTGGCGAGCTCCGCGGTGGGACACCGAGAACTTGCCGAAGCCGGTGAAGCTCACCTCACCACCGCGCTGGAGGGTCTCCTCCACGACCTCCAGGAAAGCGTCGACCGCCTCGGCCGCATCGCTCTTCGAGAGGTCGGATTTCGCGGCGACCTGGTCGACGAATTCTTGCTTGGTCACTTCTCCTCCTAGATGGCGGGGGCAATACGGCCGCGAACGTAACAGCGGTCGCGGACGCGTTTCCCATGTCTATGCGGGTTCGGGCGCCGCAAAAGGCCGCACTTTGCGGGTTATGAGCCCGACACCGACATCTCGCCGACCAGCAGCGGCGGGGCCTTGACGCTTCCCCCGAAAGGCACCCAGCGGGCCTCCGAGCCCACCGCCCGCACCGCCCGGAGCATGCCCACGAGGTCGCTGGCGATGGTGATCTCGCGCACCGGGCGGCCCAGCTCGCCCCCCTCGATCAGGCGCCCCTCGGCCCCGACCGAGAACGTCCCCGACACGGGGTTCACGCCCGAGTGCAGGCCCGCGACGTCGGTCACCAAGAGCCCCTCCCCCGCTTCGGCCACGAGCCCGGCCAGCGTCCGGCTCGCCGGGCTCGAGCAGCAGGTTGGAGGTGCCCACCGTGGGCTGGGAGCGGTAGGAGCCGCGACGGGCGTTGGCGGTGGTGGCGCGGCCGGCCCTGCGCGCCGTGCGCGAGTCGAACAGGTACGTCCGCAGCCGGCCGTCCTCGATCAGCGACGTCCGGCGGGTGGGCGACCCCTCGCCGTCGAACGGCGCGCTGGCGAGGCCGTCGGGGTGGGCGCCGTCGTCGCTGAGAACGAACGCCGGGTCGGCCACCTCGTCGCCCTCCCTGCCGGCGAACAGGGACCGGCCCCGCTGCACGGCGTCGGCGGAGAGCATCGCCCCGATGAAGCCGATGAACGATGCGGCCACGAACGAGTCGAGCACCACCGGGCAGCGCCGGCTCTCCGGCTGGCGCGCGCCGGTGAGGGCCAGCGCGCGCTCGGCCGCCTCGTCGCCGATGGCGGCGGCGTCGAGACCCCCCGGGTCGCGGGCCATGCCCACGCCGAGCCCGGTCATGAGGTCGGCGCCCTCGCCGGCGAAGGCCGACGCGTAGGCGTGGGCCGAGCTGAGGCTGAACCGGGAGGCGAAGCCCTCCGAGTTGGCCAGGGCGACGTCCCCCTCGCCGTCGGCGTAGACGGTGTCCTCCACCTGTGTGATCCCCTCGTGCGAGCGCGCTGCGCGCTCGACCTCGAGCGCCAGGTCGACCTTTGCTTCGGTGGCCCACTTCGCCAGCTCCGGCGAGTGCAGGCCCTCCACGTCGGTGGCCCCGGTCTCCTCGGCCAGCCCGCCGTACTCGTCCGGGTCGGAGGTGCGGGCGGCCTCCACCGCCGCGCGTGCGAGATCGCGCAGGCCGTCGTCGCCGAGGTCGGTCCCGTAGGCGTGGCCCGCGCGCCCGTCCACGAACGCGCGCACGCCGACGCCGCGCCCGCCGGCATCGCTGAGGCTCTCGACCGCGCCCTCGTACACGCGGATCTGGCGGCTGCGGTCCTCCTCGGCGTAGGCCTCGGCCTGGCCCGCGCCCGCATCCTGCGCCGCCTCCACCGCCCGCCGCGCCACGCCCTCGAGGTCGCTCACGCGGTGCCCCCCACTGTCAGCTCGCGGATGCGCACGTGGGGCTGGCCCACGCCGGCGGCCACCGACTGGCCGGCCTTGCCGCAGAAGCCGGTGGCGATGCTGAGGTCGTCGGCGATCCCGTCGAGCGCCGACAGCGCCTCCAGCCCGTTGCCCACCAGGGTCGCCCCGCGCACTGGCGAAGTCACCTCGCCGTCCTCGATCAGGTAACCCTCCGATACGCCGAACACGAAGTCACCGGTGGCCGGCTCGACCTGGCCGCCGCCGAAGGAGACCGCGTACAGGCCGCGCTCCACCCCCGCGATCAGCTCGTCGACCTTCGCCCCGCTCGGCGCGAAGTAGGTGTTGGTCATGCGCGGGATCGGGAGGTGGCGAAAGGACTGGCGGCGGCCGTTGCCGGTGGAGGACACGCCGTCCTTGCGCGCCCTCAGCAGGTCGTAGAGGTACGAGGTCAGCTCACCGTCGTGGATCACCGTCGTGCGGCGTGTGGGGGTGCCCTCGTCGTCGATGCCGTCGCTGCCCCACTCGTTGGCCTTCAGGCCGTCGTCGTAGGCGGTCACGAAGTCCGGGGCCAGGCCCTGGCCGAGCTTGCCCTCGTAGACGCTCGCGCGCTTCTGCACGGCATCGGCCTCGAGCCCGTGGCCCACTGCCTCGTGCAGGAGCACGCCGCCGAAGCCGTTCCCGACCACCACCGGCATCCGGCCCGTCGGCGCGTCCACCGCGCCGAGCAGCGTCAGCGCGCGGCGGGCGGCCTTCGAACCGGTCTCCTCGCCGCCCTCCAGCAGCTCGAACCCCGCGTGGCCGCCGAGCGTGTCGGTGCCGGTCTCGACCCGGTCACCGTCGCGCGCCACCACCTGGGCGGCCAGCCGCACCCGCGTGCGGTCGTCGGCCGCCGCGACGCCGTCGGAGTTGAATACCTCCACCAGCCGCCGTCCCTCCGAGTAGCCGATCCGCGCCTGGCTCACCGCGCCGCCCTCCGCCCGCGCCCGGTCGTCGGCGGCGCGCAGCAGCTCGGCCTTCCGAGCGGCCTCGACGTCCTGCGGGCGGGTGCCGATGGCGTGCTCGGCCGCCATCTGCGCGGCTCCGAGCGCCGCGGGCTCGCGGGCCTCGGCGCGCACCGCGCCGGCCACGGAGTCGGCCACCTCGAGCAGGTCCTCCTCGCGCAGCCCGTCGACGTGCCCGAAGTAGGTCGAGTCCCCGACGACCACCCTCACCCCCGCACCGCGCTCGCTGCCGTGCTGCGGGTTCTCGATGCGGCCGTCGTCCAGCGCCAGCGAGAAGCTCGTGCGGTCCTCGGCGTAGAGCTCGGCCAGGTCGCCCCCGCGGGCCAGCGCCCGGGCCAGGACCCGCTCCGCCAGCTGGGGCTCGACCAGCGTCACTTGGAGTTGCGGGAGCGGCGCGCGCCCTCGGCGGGCCGGGGGGCGGCGAGCTCGGCCATGCGCTCGGCCGCCTCCAGCACCGCGTCGTAGCCGCGCGCCGACGGCTTGAGCAGGAAGGTCAGCCCCTGCTCGTCGCCGAGCACGATCCGCGGCTCGCGGTCCTGGGCGCGCCGTCGCGCGGCCACCGCGAACCCCTCGGCCACCGCGGTTGCCCGGGCCACGGCGCCGCGGGGCCGCTCCTTCATGCCTCCACCCGCCCGAGGACGTGCCGCAGGTCCATCACCGCCAGCGAGGGCAGCGCGGTGCGATTGGCCACCGCGGCCAGGGTGAAGCGGGCGTTGCGAATGGCGTAGACGGCCGCGCCGTCCACCTGGGCCTCGACCTGCTCGGCCGGCCTGGCGGCCGAGGCGCGGTCCACGGCGGTGAACAGGTCGGCCGCCGCGGCCCCGAACTCGCGCGTGCGGTCCTCCTCGACCCCCTCGGCCGCCACCGGCTCTCCGGCCGGATCGACGATCACCGCGGCCCTCATCTCACGCGAGAGCTCGAGCAGCGCGGCGGGCGCTTGAGCGGGCGCGAGCGAGCCTGAGAGTGGGCCTGTCGCCATCCCCGGTCACAATAGACCGCCGCATGCCCCTGTCCCGAATCTCCTGGTGGGTCACCGTCGGCGCCTGTGTGGTCGCCGCCGTCCTGCTGATCCTCAACGGCTATTCCGGCTACTCCGGGGTGCTGCTGGCCGTGGGCGCGGCGGCCGCCGTGAACCTGCTCTAGCGGTATCGACCGGACCGGCGGTGATCGACCCGAGCGGCGGTGCTCCTACCTCCGGTGGCAGGCGGCCGGCCAACGCCCGGCCTGCGCTCCGGCGCTACTCGGGCTCCAGGTGCACGAGCACGTCGGCGCCCGCGGAGGCGCTGCGTGATCGCGGCGTCGATCTCGTGGCTCACCTCGTGCGCGCGGGCCAGCGTGGTGCCGTCCCGGAACTGCACGTGCAGGTCCACGTAGCGGCGGCTGCCCGCCCGGCGCGCGCGCAGCTTGTGAAAGCCGACCACCTCCTCCGCTCCGTGCTCCTCGATCGCCTGCCGGACCGCCTCGAGCTCCTCGGCCGGCAGCGCCTCGTCGACCAGGACGCGCGACGTGCGCCTGACGATCCGCAGCCCTGCCACGACGATCGCGGCCGCCACCACCAGGGCGGTGATCGGGTCGAACACCTCCGCGCCCGTGACCTCGACGAGCGCCAGGCCGACCAGCACGCCGAAGGAGGTCAGCGCGTCGGTGCGCAGGTGAGCGGCGTCGCCCTCCAGCGCCGGCGAGTCGGTCCTCGAAGCCTGCCGGTAGAGGTACGCCGACACGCCCATGTTGGCCACCCCGGAGAAGCCGATCACTGCCAGGCCGATCCCGAGCGACTCCACCTGCGGGGGGTCCACCAGCCGGCGCACCGACTCGATCACGATGACCGCGGCGCCCGCCAGGATCAGCATGCCCTCGATGCCCGCGGCCAGGTTCTCCACCTTCTGGTGGCCGTAGGGGTGCGACTCGTCGGCCGGCTCGTCGGCCTTGCGCACCGAGAAGAACGCGACGATCGAGGCCACCAGGTCGATGCTCGAATGGATCGCCTCGGTGATGATCGCGATGGAGCCGGTGATCACCCCGGCGATGAGCTTGAGCACGATCAACAGCGAGTTCGAGACGATCGAGACCGCCGCCGCCCGCGACTTGGCCGGCGGCGCCTGGGCGTCCGGCCCGATCGCCCCCGCCGGCGCCTTCGCCACGCGGCCGAGCGGCCCGCTCATGCGCGCTCCTTCCTCAGCCGCGCCGCCAGCGCCCGCGCGGCCCGGCCCCGGTGGCTGATGGCGTCCTTCTCGTCCGGCGACAGCTCGGCCATCGTCCGGCCGTCGCGCAGGTCCAGCGGGACGAAGGCGGGGTCGTAGCCGAAGCCCCCGTCGCCACGGATATCGTGGTCCAGCTCGCCGTCGCAGCTGCCGTGCGCGGTCAGCTCGCCTTCGCCGTCGACGTAGGCCAGCACGCACTCGTAGGCGACGCGCGTGTCGCCGTCCGGGGGCACCTCGCGCAGCAGCTTGGCGAGGTTCTCCTCATCGGTGGCCTCCTTGCCGGCGTAGCGGGCCGAGCGCACGCCCGGCCGGCCCCCCAGCGCCGCCGCGCCGATCCCGGAGTCGTCGGCCACCGAGGGGCGCCCCGTCGCGGCGTGCGCGGCCCGGGCCTTGATCAGCGCGTTCTCGGCGAACGTGTCCCCGGTCTCGGGCGGGAGCTCGACCTCCTCGGGGAGCAGCGTCAGCTCGTACGGGGCGAGCAGCGGCTCGAGCTCGCGCACCTTGTGCGCGTTGCGGGTGGCGAGGATGAGGCGCACGGCGCCGGCCCGACGGTCGCGGAGCTCAGCCCGCCCCGGCCCCCATGACGGCCGCGACCGTGGCCTGCTGGGCCTCGCGCAGCCGCTCGATGCCGGCGGCGGCGACTTCGAGCAGGTCGTCGAGCGACGCGCGCGACAGCGGAGTGCGCTCGCCGGTGGCCTGCACCTCGACCAGCCCGCCGTCGCCCGTCATGACCACGTTCATGTCGACCTCCGCGCGCGAGTCCTCGGAGTAGTCGAGGTCCAGCAGCACCTCGCCGTCGACCATGCCGCACGAGACGGCGGCCAGCGTCCCGTTCAGCGGCGCCGACTCGAGCTTGCCCTCCTCGACGAGCCGCCGCAGCGCCAGCTCCAACGCCACGAAGCCGCCGGTGATCGCGGCACATCGAGTGCCGCCGTCGGCCTCGAGCACGTCGCAGTCGATCCACACCGTCCGCTCGCCCAGGGCCTCGAAGTCGATCACCCCGCGCAGCGACCGGCCGATGAGCCGCTGGATCTCGACCGTCCGACCGTCAGGGCGGCCCTTGGAGACGTCGCGGCGCTTCCTCTCGCCGGTGGAGGCGGGGAGCATGCCGTACTCCGACGTGGCCCAGCCGCGGCCCTTGCCGGCCATCCAGCGCGGGACCTCCTCCTCCACCGAGGCGGTGCAGATCACGCGCGTGCCGCCCTGCTCGATCAGCGCCGAGCCGGTGGCGCTCTTGACGAAGCCCGGGGTGATGGACACCGGCCGCAGGTCGCCCGGGGCGCGGCCGTCGTTGCGGGTGCCGCTCACGCCGCCGCCCTGCTCGCGCCGACATCGACGTGCTGCACCTCGCCGATCGGCAGCTGCAGGAAGCGCAGGCCGAGGCGGCGGAAGTCGTCCGGGTCGCCCGAGGCGAGGAAGCGGTAGTCGCCGCGGCGCTCCTCGTCCTCACGCGCGAGGGCCCGTTCTCGCAGCCGCTCCTCGACGTCCTGGGCGATGGCCTCGCCCGAGGACACGAGCGTCACCCCGCGCCCCAGCCGCCGCTGCAGCGCGGGACGGACCAGCGGGTAGTGGGTGCAGCCCAGGATCACCGTGTCGACCTCGGCCTCGATCAGCGGCGCACAGGCCTCCTCGACGCAGGCGATCACGCGCTCGTCGACCTCGCCGCCCTCCTGGATCAGCGGCGCCAGGTCGGGCGCCGCGACCGCGTGCAGCTCCGCCCCGGGCGCCACCTCGGCGAGCGCCCGGGCGTAGGCGCCGCTGTTCACCGTGGCTGTGGTGGCCAGCAGCCCCACCCGTCCGTTGGTGGTGGCCTGCGCAGCCAGGCGTGACTCGGGCGTCACCACAGTCACCACGTCCACGCGGTCCTCCAGCTCGCTCCGCAGCGATGCGGCGGCAGCCGCTGTGGCGCTGTTGCAGGCGATCACCAGCAGCTTGGCCCCGTCGTCCAGCAGCCGCCCCGCGAGCTCGCGCGAGAAGTCGAGCAGCTCGCCGGGCTCGCGATTGCCGTACGGGAAGCGGGCGGTGTCCCCGAAGTAGACGAAGTCCTCGTGCGGCAGCGACACCAGGCACTCGTGGAGGACCGTCAGGCCCCCCACGCCGGAGTCGAATACCGCTACGGGCAGCGATTGGTCGGCGCGCGGCACGCGCCCGATGTTCGCAGGCGGGTCAGAACTCCACCGTCTGCACCGCGGACTGCACCGCACCCCGTGGAATCCCGCCCCTGGCGCCGGTCGGCACCGAGGATGGAGTTCTGATGGGAACCCCGCCGTAGAGCCGGATTTGGCTCGCTATTCCGCAGCGACCAGCAGGACCATGCGGTAGCAGCGCTCGCCCCGATCGAAGGCGCTGCCGATCTTGCCGTGGAGGTCCTCGCAGTCTGCGTGGTCGCTCCAGTCGACCGTGTCGACCGTAACGCCGGTGAGGGTCCTGCCCCCGGCCTGCTCCACCATCGCCTCCCGCGCCCGTACACCGAGCACGCGCCCGATGCCCTCCAGCGTCGCCGCATCCGGTGCGCGCTCCGCCAGGCAGGTCACGTGGATCTCGAACGTGTGAGCGTCCGCGACCGCGGGCAGGTCGAGCACCTTGAGGGCTGTGGTCCTGATCCCTTCCCTTGTCGCTGCCTCCACGAAGCCCAAAGTATCCCACCTACCGACGCGAGCCCGGACCTCGTTCTGCGGTGCCCGTGCGGTGCAGTCGAGGTCCGTATCGGGCGGTTCTGAGCCGTTCCCCAGCGGTCGAGACCGCTCTAGAAAGCCCGCTGCCAACCCGAGCAGCCGCCTCAGATCGCCCGAACGGTTGCGGCTCCTGCCCTTTCGGGTTAGCTTCGGCAGAGCGCAGGGCCTCCCGCTTGATCCGGTGTCTACTGGGCCTTTGGCGCGGAGAGGATGGAAATGCGGAAATCCGTACTGGCGGTGGTCATCGTGGCGCTCGTGGCGGTGGCAGGGTTCGCGGCAACCGCCGACAGCGCCCGCAAGCCCGGAATCAGGTTCACGGACCGCCTCGGTCCCGAGAGGCAAGTGGCCCCGGGAACGATCGCCGAGGCGCGAGCGAAGTGCCCACGGGGATATGCGGCGACGGGGGGCGGCTCCTACGCCGGACCCATCGAACACGTCGTGGACGGGCCGACCGGCGACGGCAAGGGGTGGTTCGTCGACGGCTTCAATCCGTCTTCGACTATTACCTATCCCCACTCCGTGGACGTGCGTTGCGCGAGAGGCAACAGTCGTTTGGTGGTCAGGGCGTCTCGAGTAACCGCGCAGAGGCGCGCGGACGCGCGGCGTGACTTCCTAGCGGTTCACGGCAAGTAGTCATTGGAGAACGCCCTGGCGGGGGGAACCCGCTGGGGCGTCCTCGTCAGTGGCCTGGGAGCTGTTCGTCGGAGCGGTTCTGAGCGGTCCCCCAGCGGTCGAGTTTGGCTCCAGTAAGCCAAATCCGGGTCTACGGTGGGGTGCCACTCAGAACTCCACCTTCTTCACCGCGGACTTGATCTTGGCCAGGATCGCGTCGCCCAGCTCCTTGCCCTCGTCGGTGCGAAAGCCCTTCATCGCGGCGACCACGCCGGCCATCACCAACGCGACGAGCAGGATCAGCGCGACGTACTCGACCGTGCCCTGGCCGCGCTGACGGCGCAGCGCGCCGGCGGCTCCCAGAGCCCTGGCGTGGACGGCTCCCAACAGGCGGTACATGACCTCTTTCCTCCTTCGGTTGATTGGAGGGAGATCGTCCGCCGGGGCGGGTGACGAGACCAGACCGGGGTGTTACGAGTTGGCGACGGGAGCGCGCCGGATCGGCCGCGGCGGGGCGAGCGGGGCGGCGGGCGGCGGAAGCGCGGCGAGGGCGCACACGCGCAAGAAAAATGCTCAGCGGCGCTGACGAATTCTTTGGAGGGGTGTGCCACATCGCGCTCAGACCGCTCGCGGACAGCTCCCGGCGGCCAGGGGCCGCGCCAGCGACGACGGAAGGCGCAGCCGCCAACCCGAGCCCACCCGGACCGCGTAGACGGTTCGCCCGACGGGCCCGACAGGCGTGGCGGCCCGCAGCTCCACCGTTGCCCGGGGCCCCCGGCCCCGCACCCGCACGACCCGAACCGGGATCTCCGACAGCGGGATCGCCGCTCCCGCGGCGACCCGGCGCAGGCAGCGCACGAACAGCGCCCGCGGGACGCGGCGCTGGTCGGCCGGGTCCACCGCGGCCCAGACCTGCGACCACCGCCCCGCGGACGCCGCGCGGACGAGCGAGCGCACCAGCGGACCCGGGGCGCTGGGGTCGACGGCGGGCACCGAGGGCGGCGCGTCGGCCCGATCCGAGCCGCCGCAGCCGCAAGCGGCGAGCAGGCAGAGCAGCAGACATAGCCGGCCGCGGAGCAAGGGCGGCGGACGCTACTGCGAAGATGTCGCCGCGTGTGCGGCATCGCAGCGCTGCTCGACCCGGCCGGGGCCACGGCCGCCGACGCCGGTGAGCGGATGGCGGACGCCCTGCGCCACCGTGGCCCCGACGGCCGCGCGGTGGAGCGGCTCGGCCCGGCGACCCTGGTCAGCACCCGGCTGGCGATCATCGACGTCGCCGGCGGCGACCAGCCGCTGTACTCCGAGGACCGCCGGGTCGCGCTGGTGGCCAACGGCGAGATCTACAACCACCTCGACCTCCGCCGGGAGCTGGAGGACTCCGGCCACCGGTTTGGGACCGGTTCGGACTGCGAGGCGCTCGTGCACCGCTACGAGCACGCGGGGCTCGACTTCCTGAGGCACGTCAACGGGATGTACGGCCTGGCGCTGTGGGATGCGCGCGAGGAGCGGCTGGTGGCCGCGCGCGACCCCTTCGGCGTGAAGCCGCTGTACTGGTGGACCGACGGCAGGCGCACGGCGGTCGCCTCGGAGGTCGGCGCGCTGCTGGCCGCCGGCCTGGTCGAGCCGAGGATTGATCCGATCGCGCTCGACCACTACCTGGCGTGCCGCTTCGTGCCCGGCCCGCGCACGCTGTTCGAGGGCGTGCACAAGCTCGCCCCCGGCGAGCTGCTGACCGCCACGCCCGACGGCCGCACGGAGATCCGCAGCTTCCGCGAGGCGCCCGGCCCGGAGATCGCCGAGGACGACCTGGCCGGCGAGCTCGCGCGCGAGTTCACCGCCGCGGTCGAGCGCCAGATGATGTCCGACGTTCCTTACGGCGCGCTGCTGAGTGGCGGCGTGGACTCGGCGGCGATCGTCGCCGCGATGGCGCGTAGCTCCGACGAACCGCCCAAGACCTTCACCGTCGGCTTCCCCGGCGCGGGCGACGTGCTCGACGAGCGCGAGGCAGCCGCCCACACCGCGCGTGTGCTCGGCACCGACCACCACGACACCGCGATGGTCGAGGGCGACTACCTGACCGAGCTCGCCGGGGCCGTCAGGCGCATGGAGGAGCCGTGCGGCATCCCCTCGGCGCCCGCGCTGCTGCAGCTGTCGCGCTTCGCGGCGCAGGACGTGAAGGTGGTCCTGTCGGGGCAGGGCGCCGACGAGCCCCACGGCGGCTACGGCCGCCACCAGGCGGCGGCGCTGCTGGGCCCGTTGTCGCGCCTGCCCGGTCCGCTGGCCGGGCTGGCGGCGAAGCTACCCAACGAGCGCGCGCGTCGGCTCGGCCACCTGCTCGGCCCGATGGAGGACGCCCAGCGCCTTGTGAGGCTGGTGGAAATCAGCGACAAGAGCCTGCGCCGGCGGCTGACCGGGCGCGACGGCGAGCAGGCCGAGACCGAGCGCACCGCGCAGGCGGGCGACCTGCTGGCCGACGTCCCCGACCGCGACCTGCTCGGCCAGGCCCTCTACCTCGACACGCACATGTTCCTGCCCGCGGGCCTGCTGATCTGCGGGGACAAGATGTCGATGGCGGCGAGCCTGGAGCAGCGCGTCCCCTTCCTCGACGTCGAGCTCATGAAGTTCGTGGAGCGCATTCCCTCGCGCGCCCGCGTCCGCCCGCGCGCAGGCAAGCGTCTTCACCGCCAGGCCATGGAGCGGCTGCTGGGGCCCGAGATCGCACGGCGCCCCAAGCACGGCTTCTCCAGCCCGTGGGAGGACTGGCTGCGCGAGTCGCTGGGGCGGGAGATCGAGAAGCGCTACGCGCCCGGCGAGGCGCTGTCGGAGCTGGTGGACCCCGGAGCGGCCAAGCGACTGGTCGAGTCCCACCGCACCGGCCGCGCGGACCACCGTTGGGTCCTCTTCTGCCTGCTCGAGCTGTCCGAGTGGCACGGAGCGTTCGTGGCCGGATGAGGCTGCTCTACGTCCACAGCCGCAAGGCGAGCTTCATCGCCATCGACCGCGAGGCGCTCGAAACCGAGTACGAGGTCGAGGACCTCTACCAGCCCGGTCGCTGGCCCAACCCGCTGAAGGTGATCGGGGGCCGTGCTGCGGGCCGACGTCGTGGTCGGCTGGTTCGCCTCCTGGCACACCTTCTTCCCGATCACGCTCGCCTGGCTGACGCGCACGCCGTCGGTGATGATCATCGGCGGCTTCGACACAGCGAACATGCCCGACATCGGCTACGGCCACCAGCAGGGCGGGCTCCGGCGCCACGCCGCGCTGTGGATCATGCGCCGCGCGACGCGGCTGGTGACCAACTCGAACTACTCGCTCGAGGAGATCGGCCGCAACACGCCGTTGGACACGAGCCGGATCACCGTCATCCACCACGGCGTGCCCGACCCGTTCGGCGAGGCGACGCCGGGCGAGCCCGTGGCGCTCAACGTCGGCGCAGTCGACGAGGGCACCCTCGTCCAGAAGGGCCAGATCCCGTTCGTGGAGGCGGCGGCGGAGCTGCTCGACGTTCGCTTCGTGCTGGTGGGCAAGTGGCTGGACGACTCGGTGGAGCGGCTGCGCGAGCGGGCCGGGGAGAACGTCGAGCTCACCGGCTGGGCCTCCGACGAGGAGCTGCTCGACTGGTACCGGCGGGCCTCGGTCTACGTCCAGGCCTCGCGCCATGAGGGCTTCGGCCTGGCCGTGGCCGAGGCGATGCTGGCCGGCTGCGTGCCCGTGGTGCTGGAGGTGACGGCGATGCCCGAGGTGGTGGGCGACGCGGGCGTGTTCGTGTCCTCGCAGGATCCGGCCGAGGTGGCCGACGGGGTGCGCCGGGCCCTCGATCTGGGGCCCGAGGGAGGCCGCCGTGCGCGGGAGAGGATCCTCACCGCGTTCCCCCTGCACCGGCGCGGGGAGGAGCTTCTGCGAGTGGTGCGCGAGGCGCGCGAGCGCGCCTGATCGCGACGCTATAGTCGCCCCGTCGTGGGCCTGCTCCGCAGAGACCCAGACCGGCCGGGGGCGCTCGAGCGCGGCCGAATGCGCCGCCGCCTGCGCCGCCAGAGCCAGGTTCGGGAGGCCCTCCTGCTCGACCTCGGCGCGCTCGTGTTCGAGCTGCACCGCCAGGGCCGCCGCGAGCCCGAGCTGCTCCAGGCCAAGGCCGCCGAGCTGATGGCGGTCGACGAGGAAGTCCGCGCGCTCGACGACGCGCTGGGCACCGGCGCGAACGTGCTCCAGCTGACCGCCGCCGGCATCGCCGGCAGCTGCTCGCAGTGCGCGGCGATCATGCCGCTGGACGCGCGCTACTGCGCGAGCTGCGGGGCGCCGGTGCAGGTAGCGCTGGGCCCGGGCGCGCCCGAGCACGCCGCTCCGATAGACGCGCCGGCCGAGGTTCCGCCGCTGCCCCCGCAGGAGGACGAGCCGCCGGAGGAGATCCCGACCGAGGAGCGCGCCGCGCTCGAGGCGGGCGACTTCGAGGAGGCCGACCCGGGGCCCCCGGTCGGCGAGGAGGAGCCGCTCTACGAGGAGGCGCCGCTCGAGGAGGAGGCGCCGCTCTACGAGGAGCGCCCGGCCTTCGAGGAGGAACCGGTATACGAGGAGGAACCGGCCTACGAGGCGGAGCCGGTCTACGAGGAGGAGCCGGTCTACGAGGAGGGCCAGCTCTACGAGGAGGCACCGCTCGAGGAGGAGGCACCGCAGTACGAGGAGGGCCCGCTCGACGACGAGGACACGTTCGTCCAGGGACCGCCGCCCGTCCCCGAGCCGCCCGAGAACGGCCGCGACGGCTAGCTACGCTCGACCGCTTGGCCGACGCCCAGACACCCCCCACGGGCGGTAGCTGCCCCACCTGCGGCGCCCCGGTCGAGCGCGGCCAGCTCGTCTGCCTGAGGTGCGGCGGCCGGGTCGGGCTCCAGTACAGGCGCCCGCCGCGCTGGCAGGTGCCGGTGGCGCTCGCCGCCGCGGTCGTGGTGCTGGCCGTGGTCGGGGTGTTCCTTGCGCTGCAGGCGGCATCCGACGAGGCCGAGAGCGAGGTCGCCCGCGGGCCGGCGAGCCGCGAGGAGGCGCGCGGGACGACCCAGGCCACGACCCAGGCGAGGCCCGGCCGGAGGAGACCGAGCCGGAGAAGGAGCCGACCGGCTCCTCGCTGGCCGTGGCCAAGCGCGGCCCGGTGGCCGTGCTGAGCGGCGTGCCCGAGAACGGCGCGGCGGCCGATTACGCCCGCGCGCTGAAGCGCGACGGCTACGACCTCGGCGAGGTGACCAACGCCCCCGGCGGCGCGGGCAGCTTCTCCGTGCAGTACGCCGACGGCTCCGAGAAGGCCGCCAAGGCGCTCGCCGACGAGGAGGGCATCGGCGAGGTGAAGGCCATGGAGCCCGCGGTGGCCGACCGGGCCGGCGACGCCAAGCTCGTGGTCATCGTCGGCGCGAAGAAGTAGCTGCGGGCTACAGCGACCAGAAGCGGCCGACCTGCGCGGCCGCGTGGTCCACGATGGCACCGGCCGGAACCGACCGCGGCTCGGCCTCGTCGGTGAGCGCCTCCATGGTCGCCGCCACCGAGGCGGCGAGCGCGCCGAGGTCGTAGCCGCCCTCCATCAGGCAGCCCACCGGGGCGCCGGCCCGCTCGCCCAGCAGCCGCGACCAGCGGCCGAGCTCGCCGTACGAGGAGGTCTCGAGCATGCAGCCGCCGAGCGGGTCGTCGCGGTGGGCGTCGTAGCCGGCGCACACCAGCACCAGCTCGGGGCGGAACTGCGCGGCCACGGGCGCCACCACGTGCTCCATCACCGACAGCCACTGCTCCTCGTCCGATCCACCGGGTAGCGGCAGGTTCAGCGAGAAGCCCGCGCCCTCGCCGGAGCCGACGTCGGACAGCGGCCCGGTGCCGGGGTAGAACGGGTAGCGGTGAAGGCTCACGAACAGGGCCTCGGACGAGTCGTGCAGCGCGGCGTTGGTGCCGTTCCCGTGGTGCACGTCCCAGTCGAGGATCATCACCCGCCCCACCCCCGAGGCCAGAGCGTGGCGCGCGGCCACCGCGGCGTTGGAGAACAGGCAGAAGCCCATCGCCCGGGCCGGCTCGGCGTGGTGGCCTGGTGGGCGCAGGGTGCAGAACGCGGTCGGCGCCTCGCCGGAGAGCAGCGCGTCCACCATCGCGCAGCCGGCGCCCGCGGAGCGCAGCGCCGCCTCCCAGGAGCCGTGGCTGGTGGGCGTGTCCAGGTCGAAGGCGGCGGCCCGCGCGCAGGTCTCGCGCACGAGCTCCACGTGCTCGCGCGGGTGCACGCGCAGCAGCTGCTCCAGCTCGGCCCGCGGCGCCTCGCGGCGCTCCCAGCCCAGCCAGTCGCGAGAGGACAGCTCGGCCTCGATGGCCTGAATCCGGCGCGCGTTCTCGGGGTGCGCCCCGGTGTCGTGGTCGAGCGACGACGGATGAGAGAACAGGAGCGGCCCCGCGATGGCCGTTACCGTACCCGCGGTGCAAGCCGACCTGGCAGTGGTCGGCGCCGGTGCCGCCGGGCTCCTGGCCGCCCTGACCGCGGCCCGCGAGGGCGCGCAGGTGGTGCTGGTGTCGCGCACGCCCTTGGCCGAGACCGCGAGCTACTGGGCCCAGGGCGGCATCGCCGCGGCGTTGGCGGCTGACGACTCCCCCGAGCTGCACCAGGCCGACACGCTGGCCGCGGGACGACGGTCCGGCAGCGCGGAGGCCGCCCGGGTGCTGTGCGAGGAGTCACCCGACCGCGTGGCCGAGCTGATCGACCTCGGCGTCCGGTTCGACTCCGACCGCTCGGGCGCCCTGGCCCTGGGGCTGGAGGGCGGCCACTCGCGCCGGCGCGTGGTCCACGCGGGCGGCAGCTCCACCGGGCGCCGCGTGACCCGCGAGCTGTCCGCGCTCGTAGCGACCGACGAGCGCATCGAGGTGATCGAGCCGTACGCGGCCGGCGCGCTGTGGCGCCACGAGGGCCGCTGCGTGGGCCTGGCCGCCGTGGGCCGCGACGGCGAGTCGAGATCGGTCGCCGCGCGCGGGGTGGTGCTGGCCACCGGCGGCGCGGCGGCGCTGTGGTCGCGGACGACCAACCCGCCGGGCGCGGCCGGGACGGGCCTGAGCCTGGCGCTGGCCGCGGGCGCCGCTCTCGCCGACCTCGAGTTCACCCAGTTCCACCCCACCGCCCTGGTGACCGGCGGCCGCCGCGAGGGCTTCCTGGTGACGGAGGCGATCCGCGGCGAGGGCGCACTGCTGGTGGACGCCGACGGCGAGCGCTTCACCGACGAGCTGGCCCCGCGCGACCAGGTGGCGCTCGCCGTGCAGGCGCGGATGCGCGAGCAGGGCACCGACTCGGTCGGGCTGGACGTGAGCTCGGTCGACCTCGCCCGCTTCCCCAACGTGGCGGCCGCGCTCGACGACGTGGGCCTCGACCCGCACCGCCCGCTGCCGGTCGCCCCCGCCGCGCACTACACGATGGGCGGCGTCGCCGCCGACCTGCACGGCCGGTCGACGCTGCCGGGGCTGTTCGCGGTCGGCGAGAGCGCCTGCACCGGCCTGCACGGCGCCAACCGGCTGGCGTCGAACTCGCTGGCCGAGTGCTTCGTCTTCGGCCGCCGGGCGTCGCTGGCCGCGCTGGACGAGCCTCTCCCGCCACCTGACCGCGGCGAGCCGCCGGCGGCCGCCGCGCCCGAGCTCCCCTCACGCCAGACCCGCGAGACGCTGTGGCGTCTGGCGGGCCTGGAGCGTGACGCCGAGGGCCTGGGGGAATTGCTGAACGACCCCTTCCCCCTAGCCCGCTCGGTGGCGGCCGCCTGCCTGGCCCGCGAGGAGAGCCGCGGCGCCCACCAACGGCGCGACCACCCGCGGACCGACCCGGCGCTCGACGGCATGCACGCCGTCGTCACGCGCGACGGGGGCGCGGAGTTCGAGCGGTGGACGTAGGGTCGGCCCCGGTGGACAAGGACGAGCTCTTCGCGGAAGCCATGGCCGCGCTCGCGTCGGGCGTGACCGTGATCACCGCCCGCCGCGACGACGGCACGCCGTGCGGCCTGGCCGCCACCTCGACCGCCGCCTTCTCCGCCGACCCTCCGTCGGTGATGGTCTCCATCGCGCACTCCTCCCGCTGCCACGACACGCTTGCCGCCTGCGAGCACTTCGGCGTGCACATCCTCGGCGCCCACCAGGAGCCCGACGCGCGCGTCTTCGTCAGCCGCGCGGAGGACAAGTTCGCCGAGCTCGCCTGGCGCTGGGACGGCGAGGTGCCCGAGCTCACCGGAGCGATGGCCTACCTGCGCTGCCGGCGCAGCGAGACCTTCAGCCGCTATGACCATTCCATCCTCATCGGAGACCTCGAGGACGGCCGCCACGACCACGGCGAGCCGCTCCTCTACGCGCGCCGGCGCATGAACTGGACGCTCAAGTAGCGCTACTGCCGGTTAACCACCGCTTAACGCGGCCTTCCAAGCGGCTTCAACCGAGATTGTTCTAATCGCCTCGTAGTTCACGAGGGACAGGAGCCGAGGCAAGGATGTACCAGTTCAGCCGCTCGATCTACCGCGAGCTATCCGCGGAGGTCGTGAGTGCGCAGCGCGACGGGGGCTGCGCCGCACGGCAGCTTCTGCTCAGCGCCTGCGAGCGCACGATGGAGCGGCTGGCCACCGACCGCCACTACTTCGCCCGGCCCACGCGCACGCTGTTCAACGAGGTGCGCGACCTGTTCCCGATCGAGTCGCAGGTGCGCGTGCTGAACGTGATCGACCGGCACGTCTCGCTGGCCTCGGACTACGTCGACACCCAGGCGCGCTCCGGCGTGACCTTCGACGGCAGCCCGCTGTGCTGCCACGCCACCACGCGCAAGGGCACCTCGTGCCAGCGCGTGCCCCTGCCGGGCAGCAAGTACTGCCCGTCGCACAAGCACCTCGAGGAGGAGCTGGCTACGACCGCGGCGTAAGAGCTTGCATCTTCTTCCCGCGAGCCCACGCAGGAGGCAGTGGGCGCAGGGTCGGGGATGGAGGGAGAGAGACCGAAGGCGGCCTGCGGGCCGCCTTCGGGTTTCTTTGAGGTAAGAAACAGCCGTGGTCTTGGGCGTGGACGTCGGCGGCACCTTCACCGACGCCGCGCTGCTCGCGGGCGATCGGCTCGTGACCGCCAAGGTGCCGAGCACGCCGGAGGACCAGTCCGAGGGCGTGCTGTCCGCGGTGCGCGAGGCGCTGGAGCAGGCCGGCGCGAGACGCGGGCGACGTGGAGCGCTTCGTGCACGGGATGACCGTCGGCACCAACGCGCTGCTGGAGGGCAAGACCGCGCGCTGCGCGCTGCTGGCGACCGAGGGCTTCACCGACCTCGAGGAGCTCGGCCGCCAAGCGCGGCCCGAGCTCTACCGGCTGTGCGCCGGCCACCCCCCGCCGCTCGTGGGGCCCGAGCTCCGCGTGGCGGTGCCCGAGCGCACCGGCCCCGACGGCGTGATCCGCGAGCTCGACGAGGACCTGCTCGGCGAGCGGCTGGCGGAGCTGGACGGCGACGTGGAGGCGGCGGCCGTGTGCCTGCTGTGGGGCTTTCGCCACCCGGCCCACGAGCGCCGGGCCGCCGAGGCGTTCGGAGATGGCGTGCACGTATCCACCTCGCACGAGACCGCGGGCGTCTTCCGCGAGTACGAGCGCTGCGCGACGACGGTCGTCGACGCCGCGCTGTCGCCGCTGCTGCGCCGCTACCTCGAGAACCTCGCCTCGCGCACGCGCGACGAGGGCCTGCCCGACCCGCAGGTGATGCTCTCCAGCGGCGGCGTGGCCGGGGCCGCGCTGGCCGCCCGTCACGCCTCGTGGACGGTGCTTTCCGGCCCCGCGGGCGGGACCGTGGGCGCCGCGCGGGCGGCGGGCGAGGCCGGAGTGGAAGACGCGGTGGGGCTCGACATGGGCGGCACCTCGTGCGACGTGTCGGTGGTGCTCGACGGCCAGGTCGCCGTGGGCGGTGGGCGCGAGGTGGGCGGCCGCGCGCTGGCGCTGCCCATGGTGGACGTGCACACCGTGGGCGCGGGCGGGGGCAGCATCGGCTGGCGCGACGCCGGCGGGGCGCTGCGGGTCGGCCCCCACTCGGCGGGGGCCGAGCCCGGGCCCGCGTGCTACGGCCGTGGCGGCGGGGACCCCACCGTCACCGACGCCGCGCTGCTGCTCGGCCACCTGGACCCGGGCTCGCCGCTGTCGGGCGACGTGGAGCTGGACGCCGACGCGGCGCGCGCGGCCGTCGGCGTCCTCGGCGAGAGCCTGGGAATGGACGTCGACGAGGCCGCCGCCGGCATCGCCCGCGTGGCCGCGGTGGAGATGGCGGGCGCCGTGCGCGTGGTGACGGTGAAGCGCGGCATCGACCCGCGCGACCTGGCGCTGGTGGCCTTCGGCGGCGCCGGCCCGATGCACGCGGCGGCGGTGGCCGGCGAGCTGGGCATGGGCCGTGTGATCGCACCCGTCTCCTCCGGCGTCCTCTCGGCCCTCGGCCTGATCGTCTCCGAGCGGCGGCGCGACGTCGCGCAGAGCGTCCTGCTCGGCGGCGAGGAACTGACCGCGGAGGCGGTGGCGAAAGTGGTGGCCGAGCTGGGCGAGCGCGGCCGCGACGAGCTCGGCGCCGCCGAGGCCGACCTGCGAGCCGGCTACGACCTGCGCTACGCCGGGCAGGCCTTCGAGCTGACCGTCCCGGGAGAGCTGGAGCCCGAGCCCGCCGACCTGCGCGCCGCGTTCGACCGCGCGCACGAAGAGCACTACGGCTACGTGGACGAGGACGCTGAGCTGGAGCTGGTGACGGTGCGGGTGGCGGCGGCGCTGCCCGGCGCCGAGGCGCCCGCGGGCAAGGGTGGGCTGGAGCGCCGCGGCTCGCGCAGCGCCCGCTTCGGCGGCGAGCAGGCCGACGCCGCGGTGCTCGCCTTCGCCCCCGAGGGCGAAGGGGAGGTCGACGGCCCGGCGGTGGTCGAGCTGCCCGGCTCGACCCTGGTGGTCCCCCCCGGCTGGACCGCACGCGTCGTGGGTGACGCCGTCACGATGGAGCGCTCGTGAGCCTCGATCCGGTCGCCCTTCAGGTCATGCTCGGCGCACTGCACGCCGCCTGCGAGGAGATGGGCGAGGTGCTGGTGCGCTCGGCGCACTCGGCCAACATCAAGGAGCGCCGCGACTCCTCCACCGCGCTGTTCGACCCCCGCGGCCTGATGGTCATGCAGGCCGAGCACATCCCGGTCCACCTGGGCGCCATGCCCTTCGCCGTGGCCGAGGTGGTGGACGAGGAGCAGTCACCCGGCGACGCCTGGATCCTGAACGACCCCTTCCGCGGCGGCACCCACCTCCCCGACGTGACCGTGGTCTCACCGGTGTTCGCGGGTGGCGAGCTGGTGGGCTACGCGGCCAGCCGCGCGCACCACGCCGACATCGGCGCGAAGGAGCCGGGCTCGATGCCCGCGGACTCGCGCACGCTGCAGGAGGAGGGCGTGGTGATCGAGCCCACCCGGCTCGCGCGGGGCGGCGAGCTGGACAGCGAGCTGCTGGACGACCTCACCTCGCGCATGCGCAACCCCCGGCAGCGCGTGGCCGACCTGCGCGCCCAGCTCGCGGCCAACCGCACCGGCGCAGAGCGGCTGGGCGAGCTGGCAGAGGGGATGGGCGCCGACGCGCTGCGCGAGGGGCTGGAGGAGACCCAGGACTACGCCGAGCGCCGCACGCGCGCGGGCATCGCGGCGCTGGGTGAGGGGCGGCGCGAGTCCCACGACCTGCTCGAGGCGGCCGAGGGCGACCTCGAGCTGCGGCTCGTGGCGACGATCGAAGGCGACGACCTGACGCTCGACTTCACCGGCTCGGCGCCGCCAGAGCGAGGGCAACCTCAACTGCCCGCTCGCGGTGACGCTGTCGGCCTCGCTGTTCGCCCTGCGCGTGCTGGCCGACCCCGACGTGCCGCCCTGCGCGGGGGTGCAGCGGCCGCTGCAGGTGATCGCCGAGGAGGGCTCGCTGCTCAACGCCCGCTACCCCGCAGCGGTGGTGGGCGGGAACGTGGAGACTTCGTCGCGCGTGGCTGACCTCGTGCTGGCCGCGTTCGGAAGGGCCCTCGGTCAGGGAACCATGAACAACATGACCCTCGGCAACGACGACTTCACCTACTACGAGACCCTCGGCGGGGGCCAGGGCGCGTGCCCCGACGCCGACGGCCCGAGCGCGGTCCACGTGGCCATGAGCAACACGCTCAACACACCCGTGGAGGCGCTGGAGCTCGAGTTCCCGGTGCGCGCCGTGGAGTACTCGGTGCGCCGCGGCTCGGGCGGCGGCGGGCGCCACCACGGAGGCGACGGCGTGGTACGCGAGCTGGAGGCCCGCGAGGAGATGCGCGCCTCGCTGATCACCGAGCGGCGGCGCCATGCCCCGCCCGGAGCCGACGGAGGGAAGCCCGGCGAGCGGGGCCGCAACTCGCTGGACGGCGAGGAGCTCCCGCCGAAGTGGTCGGGCACCGTGAGCGAGGGCCAGCGGCTGCGGATCGAGACGCCGGGGGGAGGAGGCCACGGTGGCGTCTGAGCGAGTGGCGTTCCTCGGGCTGGGGATCATGGGCTGGCCCCAGGCCGCGAACCTGCGCGCCGCCGGCTACGAGCTCACCGTCTGGACACGCGACTCCGACAAGGCCCAGCGCTTCGCGGCCGAGCACAGCGCAACCGCCGTGGCCTCCCCGCGCGAGGCGGTGGCCGAGGCCGGTGTGGCGATCACCATGCTGCCCGACTCACCCGAGGTCGAGGCGGTGCTGGAGGAGGCCCAGCCGCCGGAGGGCTCGCTGGTGATCGACATGTCGACCATCCGCCCCACCGCCAGCCGCGCGCTGGCCGAGCGGCTGCGCGCGCGCGGGGTGGCCTTCCTGGACGCCCCCGTCACCGGGTCGCGGCCCAAGGCCGAGGACGGGACGCTGACGATCATGGTGGGTGGCGAGGCCTCCGACCTCGAGCGCGCCCGCCCGCTGCTCGAGGCGATGGGCCGGCTCGTCGTGCACGCGGGTCCCAACGGCCACGGCTCGATGGTCAAGCTGATCAACAACACGCTCGCGGCGGTGAATGCCGCGGCGCTGGCCGAGGGGATCACGTTGGCCCAGGCCGCAGGCGTGGACCTGACGCGGTGGAGGAGGTGGTCGGCTCGGGCTCGGGCAACTCGGCGATGCTCGAGCTGAAGGCCGGCCCGATGCGCGAGGGAGACTTCGAGCCGCTGTTCAAGCTCGAGCACATGCTCAAGGACGTGCGCCACTGCCTGGCCGAGGCCCGGGAGCTGGGCCTCGACCTGACGGTGGCGGGAGCCGCGGAGTGGCTCTACGCCGCGGCCGACGAGGCCGGCCATGGCGGCGACGACTTCGCAGCCGTGATCACGCAGATCAGCCGCTGACCGTCGCCATCTGGGCCTCGGGGTAGCGCGTGCCCTCGGCGGCGGCTACCCGCTGCGGCGGAGCGGCACGCACACCGACGTGAGCACCGAGCGGTCGATCTGCACCAGCACGTGGGGGAAGAAAGAGCCGCTCGCCGGCTCCTGGCGGCCGTCGGGGTACAGCCGGCAGACGTTCTCCCACGAGGACGCGGAGACGCCGACGTCCAGGGGCTGCATCAGCTCCAGGCCCGACGCCCTGACCACGTGGCGGCGCAGCTCGCGCGGCGTGAAGCTCTCGGCCAGGACCGAGCGGTGGCGCGGCCGGGCGTCGCGGCGCTTGCGGCCCAGCGAGACCAGCCGCGCGGCCAGGTCCACCGGCGCGGCGTTGAGGGGGTGGCGGCGCACCAGCACGTCGGCGCACAGCAGGGCCACGCCGCCGGGGCGCAGGACGCGGGCGACCTCCCGCGCGGCGCGGTCCACCTGACCCGGGGCCGCCGAAGTGCTCCAGCGACGACAGGGAGTAGACGGCGTCGAAGCTCGCGTCGGGGAACTCCAGCCGCCGCGCGTCCATCCAGCGCACGTCGAGCCGGTCCTCCCGGTAGGGGAAGGGCGCGTGGGCCGCCGGGTCCTCCAGCATCGAGCCGCCCGCCTCGCGCCCGGCGAAGTCGCCCTCGCCGTAGATGTCGGTGGCCACCACCTCCCCCACGCGGTTGGCCAGCCAGAACAGGATGCGCTCGTCGCCGGCGCCGATTCCCAGGACGCGCGAGCGGTCGTCCAGCATGCCCGCGTCCTCGAGGAACATCGCCAGCTGGGCGAACTCCCACACCTTGCGCTCGGCGTGGGTGGCCGGATCGCGCTCGGGCAGGATGTCCCGCAGCGACGCCGAGCAGGCGGGGGTCCGCGAAGTCGGGCAGGTCGCAGGCTTTGGCGTAGTGGCGTGTGAGGTCTGACACGAGCGTCGAAAATCGCTTGAAACGAAGTTGCCCCTGAGTAAGAATGGCCGCTCCGCGCCGGGTGGTCATTTGCCATCCGGGCGCGGAGTTCGAGGTTCTCTCCCTCTGATGCCAACCGCACTCAAAGAGTGGGCCGTCACCGTGCGCGCCCTAGCCGAAGGCGAGCAGCTCCTGACCCTGCGCAAGGGCGGGATCCGCGAGGAGAACAAGCACTTCGAGATCGAGCACGACCGCTTCTTCCTCTACCCGACCTTCGACCACCAGCGCAACAACCTGGTGCGCGAGTCCCACATGCCCGAGCTGGGCCGCGCGCTGGAGGAGGGCGTGTGGCCCGACGCCGAGCCGCCCGTCGAGGCGCTCACCCAGGACGGGGGCATCCCGCAGCCCGACCGGGTGCGGATCCGGGCCTGGGCCGAGGTGTCGGCGAGCTACCTGATCACCGACCCGCGCTGCATCGACGCGCTGTCGCCGTACTACATCTGGACCACCGACTACGCCGAGAAGCGGCTGGCCTGGAAGCGTCGCCACCCGATGCACGTGATCGTCCTGCGCACCTACCGCATCCCGCGGCCGGTCACGGTGCGGGTGCTGCCCGAGTACCAGGGCTGCCGGTCCTGGATCGAGCTGCACCGCGACCTCCCGTTCGAGGGCACCCCGGTGCTCTCCGACGAGGAGTTCGACCGCGCCACCGGCGAGATCGAGGCCATCGCCTCGGACGCCGTACCGGCGCTGGCCTAGGGGCCATCCGACGGTAGGGTCGCCCCCGGGGTGAGGGCGACACTGACCTGCGTTGCGCTGTTCGTGGCGTCGGCGGCCGTCGCCGCCCCCGCGCAGGCGCGCGTCCTGCAGGCCGAGTCGGTCCTCCCGCCGGGCCAGAGCGGCCACGTGTCGATCCCCGGCGTGGCCAGCGGCACGGGCTCGCCGCACCTGGACGACCAGACCGACCTGTGGAAGGGCTTCCGCTTCAAGGACGCCCGCTTCGACCGCTCCGGGAGCCGCAGCTCGCCGCGCCCCGGCGTGACCATCACGCGCGACTCGCGCGGCGTCCCCAACGTGCGCGGCGCCAGCGACTACGACGCCTGGTGGGGCGTCGGCTACGCGGTGGCCGAGGACCGCCTGTTCCAGCTCGAGCTGTTCCGCCGCGCGACCAGCGGCCGGCTCGCCGAGATCCTCGGGCAGGAGTACCTCGACGACGACCTCGTCGCCCGGCGCGACTACTACACCGACCGCGAGGCCGAGAACCAGTTCAATCGCCTGCCGCGCAAGCTCGTCCGGCGGGGCGAGGCCTACCGCGACGGCATCAACGCCTGGATCCGGCGCGTGCGCAGCCGCCCGCTCGAGCTGCCGGGCGAGTTCCCCGCGCTGGGGATCACGCCGCGCGAGTGGTCGCTCACCGACAGCGCGCGGATCGGCATCTTCCTGGCGCGCACCGTCCCCTCCGTCCGACGGCGCCGAGCTCGACAACGCGCGCGTGTTCCAGGCCATCGGCTCGCGCGCCTTCGCCCGCCTGCTGCCGCTGCGCACGCCAGGCCGCATCTACACCGTTCCGCGGCGCAACGGGCTGTTCCCCTCCCAGCCGCGGCGCACCCGGCGCCAGGAGCGGCGCAGCTACTCGAACTCGCGCCGCTTCCTGATCGACCTGCGGCTGCCCGCCGCCCCGGCCGAGGCCACCGCGAGCTCGGCCGCGCGCGCCTCGCAGCGCGTCTTCGGCCGGCGGGGCTCCTACATGTGGGCGATCTCGCGCCGCCGCGGGCGCCGGCCCGGCCAGGCCTACCTGTTCAACGGCCCCCAGCTGGGCTTCTCGGTGCCCGAGCTGTTCGTGGAGTACGAGCTGCACTCGCCCGAGCAGAACGTGCGCGGCGTCAGCGCGGCGGGCATCCCCGTGGTCGGCATCGGCCACAACGGCCGGGTGGGCTGGGGCTTCACGTCCGGCCTCTCCGACGAGGACGACCTCTACGCCGAGCAGCTCGCGGGCGCCGAGTCCTACCGCTTCCGCGGGCGCACCGAGCGCATGAGCTGCCGCAACGAGCGGTTCACCTTCCGCGCCTCGCCGACCGACCTGCCCGACCTGGTGCTGCAGCCGAGCAAGATCGCCGGCTCGCGCACCGAGCGCATCTGCCGCACCCGCCACGGGCCGGTCCAGGTGCGCGCCGGCGGCCGGGCCTACGCGCGCCGGTACGCGATCTGGGACCGCGAGATCGAGACGCTCGCCGGGCTGACGATGCTCAACGACGCGAACAACATCCAGGACGTGCGCCGCGCGATGGAGAACGTGACCTGGAACGAGAACGTGATCGCCGCCGACAGCCGCGGCAACATCGGCTACTGGCATCCGGGTCTGCATCCGCTGCGCCCGCGCAACTACGACGAGCGCCTGCCCTACCCCGGCACGGGCGAGGCCGAGTGGCGCGGCTTCCTGAAGCGCCGCACGCAGACCCCGCGCGTGATCAACCCGCGCCGAGCCTTCCTCGTCAACTGGAACAACGTGCCCTCCGCGGGCTGGACCAACGGCGACTCCGAGGCCCGCGAGCGCGCCACCGGCCCGTTCCACCGCGCCCGCTGGCTCGAGCTGCTGGCGGGCCGGGTCAAGCGCGGCGGGCCCACCTACGCGAAGTCGCGCGCGATCGACCGCGCGTCGGGCACGGTGGCCCAGCAGCGCCCGTTCTTCACCCGCCAGCTGCGCCTGGCGCGGCGCGGCGGCAGCGCCAAGGCCCGCAGCGTGCTCACGCCGCTGAGCCGCTGGGGCGGCAGCTACGACCGCACCGCCTCCAACGGCACCGTCGACCCCGGCGTGGCGGCGTGGGAGGAGTTCAAGGACCAGGCCGAGGCGATCGCGCTGTTCCGGTTCCGCCCCGGCGCCGGGCCCCTGGCCGGCAAGACGGGCACGTCGCACGAGTTCGACATCACGCTGGGCGAGGCCTACGCCTTCCGCACCCTCGGCCGCCGCGCGCTGCGCCTGGCCGCCGAGCGCACCGCGGACGTCCTCGCGCGCCGCTTCGGCACCTCGGACCCGGCGCGCTGGCGCGAGCCCCGCCGCATGTACGACGTGACGGCCCAGGGCGCAGCGGACACGCCCGAGCTGCCCTTCTTCGACCGCGGCACCTGGCAGCAGTCGCTGGCGCTGGGCCCGTGACAGCCCGCCTCGCCGCGCTCCTCCGCTGAGTAGCGTGCCGTAGGTGTCCTGGGTCGAGAGCTTCTCGCCGTCGTTCTCGGCCCGCCACGAGTCCTCCCAGTCCGACGACGCGGCCCGCGTGCTGGACGACCTCGAGGTGTTCCGGTCCAAGGCTCGGGCGGTGTTTCCCTCCACGCCGGGCGAGGTCACGGTGGTGCTCCATCCGCGTCCGACCGCCCTCGCGCTGGCCCACCCCTGGCTGCCCCTCGCGCGGCGCCTGTCGGCGCCCGCCGCGCGCCGCTACTACGCCGGCTGGTTCTCCGAGGACCAGATCCACGTGCTCGCCCCCGACGCCCTGCGCGCGCGGGCCTCGGGCGGCGAGGGGTCCGAGCAGGCGCTGCTGCTCTCGCCCCGGCACGAGTACGCCCACCTGGTGATCGGGGCGCACAACCCCGGCCTGCCGCCCCCCTTCCGGCCGCGCAGCTTCACCCGCTACCTGCGTCTGGCCTGGCTGGCGGAGGGCGCGGCCGCCTGGCTGTCGGGACAGGTGCCCCACCTGCGGCCCGCGATCACCCGCCGCCTGCGCGAGGGTGGGCGGCCGGACTTCCCGCCGGCGCCCCGCGACGCGCTGATCCTGGGCGGCACGGTCTTCTCCATGCTCGACGAGGAGGCGGGGCCCAGGGCGGCGGTGGCTCTGGCCCGCTCCATTCCCGCCGAGCGGCCCGAGACAGCGCTCACCCACGCCTTCGACCGGCCCCTGGGAGAGCTGACCCGGGACTGGAGGGACTACCTGGACGCGCTACGTGCTTGACACCACCCGTGGCGCCCTGTTCCCTGACAGGGCCATTGGCCCGGTAGAGCAGAGAATCCAGGATGGACTCGATGCAGGTTCGCTGAGGTCCGACGCCGTCCTCGAGGCGCTTCCCCAGGGCCTCGTCGTACGCGACTCCGCGGGCCGGACCCTGTACTGCAACCCGGCGGCGGTCGAGATGCTCGGGCTGGCGTCGCGCCACGACCTGCTCGACGTGCCGCTCGAGGATCTGCCCGAGCTGAGGGTCGAGCGAGACGCGTGGCTGCGGCTGGTCTCGGGCGAGGGCCGGCAGGAGGAGCTCGATCGGGCGTGCGCCGGGCGAGGAGCGGTGGGTGAGGGCCGCAGCGCCGCGGCGGTGCGCGGCCGCGGCGGGGAGCCGCTCGAGCTGCTGGTGCTGGAGGACGTCTCGTTGCCGCGCTGGGAGCGCGACCGCGAGCGCTTCGTGGCCGAGGCCGCCGACGAGCTTTCGCGCTCGCTCGACATGGAGACCAGCCTGCGCAACATGGCGCGGCTGGCGGTGCCGCGGCTGGCCGACTGGTGCGCGATCGAGGTGCGCCGCGGCTCGGGCAGCCTGGTGCGCAGGGCGATCGCGCACTCCGACCCCGACCGCGAACGGTGGGCGGGCGAGGACCCGCGGCGCTTCCCCAGCGCGGCCACCGCGCCCGGCCTGGGCGGCCTGGAGGCTGCCGGCCTGGTCGGGGAGCTGTCGGCCTGGATCGCGGAGGAGGCTCGCGCGGATGAGCGGCGGCTGGCCGGGCTGGCCATGCTGGAGCTGAAGTCGGCCGCGGTGGTGCCGCTGCGGGCCCGGGGCCGGCTGCTCGGGGCCATGACCCTGGCGACCGCGGAGTCCGGGCGGGTGTACTCCCCGGCCGACCTCGAGCTGCTGGAGCGCCTCGCCCGGCGCTACGCGCTGGCTTTGGACAACGCGCGCCTTTTCCGCGAGCAGCAGCGCACGGCGGCGCGCCTGCAGAGCAGCCTGCGTCCGGGACGGCTGCCGGACGTGCCGCGGCTGGACGTGGCCGCTCACTACCAGCCCGTGGGCGATGGCGCCCAGGCGGGCGGCGACTTCTACGACCTCTTCCCCGGCGGGCACGGGTCGTGGGTGGCGGTGCTTGGAGACGTCTCGGGCAAGGGCATCGACGCCGCTGCCTCGAGCGCGCTCATGCGCCACACCTTGCGGGCGGCCGCCAGCGGCCATGGGCGGCTTCCGCGGGCCCTGGCCCTGGCCGATGAGATCTTGCACGCCGAGGACGAGGACCGGCTGTGCAGCGCCGTGCTCGTACGCGCCGCCGTGTCGCTGGGCAGGGCGCGGCTCAAGCTGGCCAACGCGGGCCACCCTCCCCCGTATGGTGCTGCGGGCCGACGGCTCCGTGGCGTCGCCGAGGACCCTCGGCTCGATACTGGGCGTCTCCACCAGCCGGCTGACGCAGGAGATCGGCCTCGACCTCGAGCCCGGCGACGCACTCGTCCTGTTCACCGACGGCGTGACCGAGGCGCGCCTCGGGGACGGGCTGTTCGGCGAAGCGCGCCTGATTCGGACCCTGCGGCCGCGCGCGGGCGAGTCCGCCGAGACGATCATCGCCGCGGTGCGGCGGGCGCTGGCTCCGCCCGTCGAACTGCGCGACGACGTCGCCCTGCTGGTGATCGCCGCCCCCAAGGTCCGCTGATGAAGGCCTGGGCGACCGCGTTCGCCGTCCTCGCGGCGGCGGGCGTCGGCGTGCACCTGGGCTTCGCGCTGTCCGGGCACGCAGGCGGGGCGCCGGTCGAGGACTGGCTCTACGGCGCGCTGTTCGCGGCCACCAGCGCCAGCTGCGCCGGGCGGGCGGTGCGCAGCCCCAGCGAGCGGGTGCCCTGGACGCTGGCCGCGGTGGGCGTCGCTACCTGGCTGGCCGCCGAGGTCGTCTACCGGGCAACGGAGAGCGACCCTACCGCCGTCTATCCGCCTGCCACCCGCGTGCTGCTGCTCCTCAGCTTCACCCTCGCGGCCACCACGATCGCCCTGCTGTCGCGGCGCCGGGTGCGCGAGGTGGAGCCGCGGCTGCTGCTCGACGGCCTGATCGGCGGCCTGGCCGTCGCCGCGGTGGCCGCGATCCCGCTGTTCGGCGAGGAGACCACGCCGGTCTCCCAGGCCACTCCCCCGGCCCTCTTCCTGTTGGCCGACCTGGCGATCCTGGCCTTCGTGGTGGTGGTGACCGGCCTGACCGGCTGGCGCCCGGGGCGGGGCTGGGCGCTGATCGCCGGCGGGATCGTGCTCAACACGATCGGCAACTGCGCGCTGGTGGTCGAGAGCACGCAACGGGACCTTCGAGCGCGGCGGGGCCGTCGACTCGCTGTTCGTGGCCAGCGCCCTGACCCTCGGCGTGGCCGCCTTCCTCCCGCTCGAGCATGCGGCGGGGGCCCGGGAGGACCGCCGCCGCCTGTTCTGGCCCGCGGCGTTCGCGCTGGTGGCTGTGGCGGTGCTCATCGTGGCGGGGGTCGTGGACACCAGCCCGGTCGCGGTCGTCCTCGCCGCGGCCACCCTCGTCGTGCTGGTGGCCCGCACGCTGCTCGCCTTCCGTGACAACGGCCGCCTGCTGGACCGCGCCCAGCGCGAGGCGGTCACCGACGCGCTCACCGGCCTGGGCAACCGGCGCCAGCTCGCGCGCGACTTCGAGGAGCTGGAGGCCATCGAGGGCGACTGGCCCCCGCACACGCTGGTGATGTTCGACCTCGACGGCTTCAAGGCCTACAACGACGCCTTCGGCCATCCCGCCGGGGACGCGCTGCTTGCCCGGCTGTCCGCGTCGGCTCGGCGTCGCCGTGGCCCCGCACTCGGCCTACCGGGTGGGCGGCGACGAGTTCTGCGTGCTCATCGCCGCCGACCGCCTCAGCGCCGAGGCGGTGGTCGAAGGGGGATCCGCGGCCCTGGTCGAGCACGGCGACGCCTTCTCGATCACGGCCTCGCACGGCGCGGTGAGCATGCCCGAGGAGGCGCGCACCTCGGAGCTATCGCTGCAGCTCGCCGACCGGCGCATGTACGCCCACAAGGACCGCCGCCGCAGCTCGCCCTCCGAGCAGACGCGCGCCGCGCTGCAGGCGCTGCTGGACGAGCGCTCCCCCGCCGCCTCGGCACGGCACCGCGAGCTCGCCGACCTCGCCTACCTGGTCGCCCAGCGCCAAGGGCTCGGGCAACCCGACCTCGACCATCTGGTGCGCGCGGCCGAGCTGCACGACGTGGGCCGCGTCGCGCTGCCCGCCGGGCTGGCGACCCGCGGATCGGAGGACCCGCTGGTGGCTCAACAGACCCTGATCGCGGAGCGGATCCTCACCGCGGCACCTGCGCTGGTGCCCGTGGGGCGCATCGTCCGGTCGCTGCACGAGCGCTACGACGGCGGCGGCTACCCCGACGGGCTGGCCGGGCAGGACATCCCCGCCCCGGCGCGCATCCTCAGCGCGGCGCACGCGTTCTGCGAGCGGCTGGGCCCCGGGCGCAAGGCCGAGCCGGGCGCGCTCGAGTGGCTGGTGGCGGAGGGCGGCGGCCGGCTGGACCCGTTCGTGGCCGACACGCTGCGCGAGCTCGCCGGGGAGCTGCGCCTGCCCGACCTCGAGCTCGAGGCCCGGCGCGCGGTGCTGGCCGAACGCGCGGCCGGCCGCCGCGGCGGGCTGCGGTCCGACGGCCCCGCGCTCGGCATCGGCCGGGCCTGAGCCCGGTCAATCGCGCTCGTTCAGCCTCACGAGCAGGTCCCTTTAGAGCCCCAGCGTCTTGGCGATGATGTTCTTCTGGATCTCCGAGGTGCCGCCGTAGATGGTGGTGACCAGCGCGCTGCGGAGGTGGCCCTCCATCGGGTACTCGGACGCGTAGCCGTAGCCGCCCGCGGCCTGCACTCCGTCCAGCGCGCAGCGTTTGGCGAGCTCGGTGGCCGCCAGCTTGGCCATGGAGGCCTCCTGCGGCAGCATCCGGTCGGGATCCTCGTCGGTCAGGCGGGCGACCCAGCGGACCAGCAGCCGCACCTGCGCCAGCTCGGTGGCCCGGTCGGCGAAGCGGTGCTGGAGAGCCTGGAAGGAGCCCACCGGGCGGCCGAACTGCTTGCGCTCCTTGGCGTACTCCAGCGCGTCGTCGAAGGCGCGCTGGGCGATCCCCAGGGCGCTGGCGGCGAGGATGATGCGCTCCACGTTCAGTCCGGCCATGAGCTGGATCCAGCCGTTGCCCTCGGTGCCCAGCAGGGCCTCCTCGGGCACCCGCACGCCGTCGAGGTGGAGCTCGTTCGTCTCCTGGCCGCCCATGGTCGGGATCGGCGTCATGGTGAAGCCCTCCGCGTCCCGCGGGACCAGGATCATCGACAGCCCCTCGTGGCGCTCCGAGCCCTCGCCCGTGCGGCACACGATCAGCACGTGGCTCGCGCGGTGGGCGTAGGAGCACCACATCTTGGCCCCGTCGAGCACCCACTCGCCGCCTGTGCCCCCCTGGGTATCCTCCAGCCGCGCGCGCGTCTTCAGCGACGCCACGTCCGAGCCGGAGTCGGGCTCGGACATTGCGATGGCCAGCGTCCCGCCCTGCGCCACGTGCCCGAGGTGCTCGCGCTTCTGCTGCTCGGTGCCGAACCGGTTCAGCGCGCCGGTCACGATCAGCGTGACGCCGTAGGCGGCCACCGGGATCTGGCCGCGCGCAGTCTCCTCCAGGAACAGCGTCGCGTCGAGGAAGGAGCCGCCGGAGCCGCCGTACTCCTCGTCGATGGTCAGCCCGTACCAGCCGAGCTCGCCCATCTTGGCCGCGGCCTCGTCGGAGTGGTGGTCGTCGCCCTCGAGCTCGAACCTCTCGCGCTCGGCGAAGTCGCGCAGCGCGTCGACGAAGTCGGTCTGTTCGGGCGTGAGCCCGGTCTCCGCGGTGGCCGTCGTCATCGGGCGCGCGACGATATCCGATCCACCTTCCGCCGCAACCAGCGTCGCGCCACGACCCAGGCGCATCCGCGCCCCGGCACGGCCTGCGCCGCCGAGACGTTCGCTCGGGCCGACAGCTCGCCGTCGCCCCCACGGCCGAGGCGCGCTCGTCGACCGCGCGGGTCAGCCGGTCAGCTCTTGGCCGCGAGCTCGGGCGGCGCCTGCTGCTCCGCCTGCCCCTCGGGCTTGAAGCGGTTCAGCTCGCGTCGGGCGATGCTGGCCTTGTGCACCTCGTCGGGGCCGTCGGCGATGCGCAGCCACCGGCCCTGGCGCCAGGCCAGCGACAGGGGCACGTCGTCGGACATCCCAAGCGCGCCGTGCACCTGCATCGCCCGGTCCACGACCTCCTGGTGCATCTGCGCGGCGATCACCTTCACCATCGAGATCTCCTGGCGCGCCTCGCGCTTGCCCTCGGTGTCCATCTTCCACGCGGCGTGGAGCACCATCAGCCGGGCGGAGTCGATCTCCATGCGCGACTTGGCCACGAAGTCCTGGACGAACTGCTTGTCGGCCAGCTTGCCGCCGAACGACTCGCGGCGCTGGGCGTGCTCGCACATCAGCTCGAACGCGCGCTCGGCCGAGCCGATCGCCCGCATGCAGTGGTGGATGCGGCCCGGTCCCAGGCGATCCTGGGCGATCGGGAAGCCGGCCCCGCGCGGGCCGAGCAGGTGGTCCTCCGGCACGCGGACGTCCTCGTAGCGGACCTCCCAGTGGCCGGGACCGCCGTCGTGGCCCATGACCGAGACGGGGCGGATGCCCTTGAAGCCGGGCGTGTCGATCGGGACGCAGATCATGCTGGCGCGCTTGTGCGGCGCGGCGTCGGGGTCGGTGACCACCATCGCGATGGCCACCTCGGCGCCGTTGTAGCCCGAGGTGAACCACTTGTGGCCGTTGATCACCCATTCGCCACTCTGCAGCTCGGCCCGCGTCGCAAGGCCGGTCGGGTCCGAGCCCGAGGTCTCGGGCTCGGTCATCGAGAAGCAGGAGCGGATCGTGCCGTCCAGCAGGGGATCGAGCCAGCGGGCGCGCTGGTCGGCGGTGCCGTGCTCGGCCAGGATCTCGGCGTTGCCGGTGTCGGGCGCCGAGCAGTTGAACGCCATCGGCGTCACCTGCGAGCGGCCCATCTCCTCGCACAGCATCCCGTACTCCCAGTTGGTCAGACCGGGGCCGTACTCCTCGTCGGGCAGGAACAGGTTCCACAGCCCGTCGGCCTTCGCGCGCTCGCGTATCTCGACGAGCCGGGCCGGGTAGGGCACCCCGGGCCGGACCTCCTCGTCGAGCGCAGTGAGCAGCTCGCTCTCGTGCGGCATCACGTGCTCCTCGGAGAAGGCGCGCACCCGCTCGAGCAGCGACGGCCACGCGATCCGAGGGGCGGAAGTCCATCGGCCCGGAGCCTACCCGGCGGACTCGATCAGCAGCCACGCCAAGAGCGCGCACAGCGCCGCTCCCCCGCCCACCGCGAAGGTGAGCAGGAGCGGCCGGCGCACCGGGCCCTCGCCCTCCGTGGGCGCGAGCTCGGTGCCCGACAGCAGCTCCCGGGCGAAGCTCGCGCCGGTCTCGGGCACGAGAACGTCGCGCGGGCCCGCGGCGAGGAAGTCCGGCACGTCGAAGCCGGCGGTGCGCTTGAGCACGCTGGGCACGCCCTCCTCCAGGAGCAGCCCCTGGATCAGCTCTGCCTCGGCCAGGTGGCGCGCCCCGGCCACCGTGACCAGCGGGCCGTCGGCGTACTCGGGCCGGATCTTGCGCAGCCGCGCGTGGCGCTCGTCGCGGGGCTCCTCGACCGCCTCGCCGCCGGGGAGCACGAGCGGCATCGCGCACCGCTCACAGAAGCGCTCGTGCGCCTCGTGCTCGCGGCCGCAGGCCGGACAAACGAGCTCAGAAGACGTCCAGCGCCTCCTCGGTGACCTTGCCCTCGGCGATCCACCATGCCCGGATCTCGGGCTCGCCCGCGAGCGAGACGATCAGCCACAGCCAGTGCGGGTACTGGGCCAGGTTGATGTCGGTCTGCGAGGGCTCCGGGGCGCTGCGGGGGTGGGAGTGATAGACGGCCACTCCGTGACCGTCGTCGTCCCAGTCGTTGGCCTTGATCAGCGCCTTGCCGTCGAGCTGGAAGCCGTACGGCGAGTGCCGCTCGTTCTCCACCCGCACCAGCTCCTGGACCTCGGCGCCGTCGGTGCGCAGGAGCCCGCAGCACTCGTTCGGTGAGTCTTCGCGCGCGTGCGCGACCATCTCGTCCCAGTGCCGCCGAGCGATCCGCATAGGCATTCTGAGGCTAGATGAACGGCTCCTCGTGGAACCGGCGCGACTTCCTGCGCTTCACCGGGCTCGCACTGGGCGCCGCCGGCAGCGTCGGGTTCGCCGCCTGCGGGGGCGAGGAAAGGGGCACCGTCGGCGTGCCCGACCCGCGCGCCACCCCCCAGCGCGACCGCGCGATCCTCAACGGCGCCCTGACCCTGGAGAACACGGCGGTCGCGGCCTACGCCATGGGCTTGCCGCTGCTGCGCGGCGAGGTGCGCCGCTACGCCGAGCGCTTCCTGGGCCAGGAGCGCGAGCACGCCGCAGCCCTGGCGGGCCTGGTGCGCGACATGGACGGCGAGCCCAACCGGCCCAAGCCGCCCGCCGAGTACCGCGCGGCCTTCCCCCGGCTGCCCGACCAGGCCGCCTTCTTGCGCTTCGCGACCGACCTGGAGAACGTGGCGATCGCGGCCTACGCCGAGGGCATCCCGAAGCTGAAGGACGCCCGGCTGCGGCAGATCACCACATCGATCTTCTGCGACGAGGCCCAGCACGCGACCGTCCTGCTGGGCGCGCGCCACCCAGGCGACCCGCGGGCTGCGGTGCCCGAGCCGTTCGTGACGGGGAGGGTGCGGGCGTGACGGATCGCCAGGTCGTAACGGACCTGCTGAGGCTGGAGCGGACGTCGGTCGGCCTCTACGAGAAGCTCGCCCGCGAGCTGACGGGCGAGGCGGGCGCGGCCGCCGAGCACTTCCTGGCCCAGGAGCGCCGGCACGTGGACGCCCTCGTGCAGGCGCTGCGGGCGATGAACGCGCCGGTGCCGGCGGCCGGTGCCGCCGGCGAGACGCCCCGGGGCAGCGCCCGCCGAATGATCCGGGCGGCCGTCGAGCACGAACTCACCTGCATCCGCGCCTACCACTCAGCCCAGGCCACGCTCAAGGCGCCCGCCCTGCTCGGCGGCGCGGCGGGCACCATGGCCAACGAGGCCCAGCACCTGGCCTACCTGCGCGGGCTGCTGGGCGAGGATCCGGTCCCCGCCGCCTTCGTGACGGGCCGGTAGCCTGGTGAGTGTGATGGCCTTCTTCTCGGTGGGTCCGCTGGAGATCGCGGTGCTCGCGGTCATCGCCCTGCTCGTGCTCGGCCCGAAGAAGCTCCCCGAAGCCGCCCGCTCGGTCGGCAGGGGCATGCGGGAGATGCGCGAGGCGATGTCTGGGGCCCGCTTCGACGACGAAGAAGACGACGAGCTGGAGGCAGAGGACGAAGAGGAGGACGAGACCGTCCCCTCGCCGTCATAGCCGCTACCAGAAGCTGGCGGCCTCGATCGTGTCCTCGAGCTCCTCGAGGGGCTTGGTGTAGACCCCGGAGCTGAGGTACTTCCAGCCGTCGTCGCAGACGACGAACACGACGTTGCCCTCGTCGAGCCCCTCGGCCACGCGCGCGGCGATCGAGGCGATGGCGCCGCTGGAGACGCCGACGAACAGGCCCTCCTCGGCCAGCAGCTTCTTGGTCCAGATGACCGAGTCGCGGTTGGAGACGAAGATCTTCCGGTCGAGTATCTCGAGGTCGATGATCGGCGGGATGAAGCCGTCCTCCAGCGAGCGCAGGCCCTGGACGAGCTCGCCCTGGAGCGGCTCGGCGGCGACGATCAGCGTGTCCGGGTCGGCCTCCTTGAGGCGGCGGGCGTTGCCCATCAGCGTCCCGCCCGTTCCCAGGCCGGCCACGAAGGCGGCCACCTCGTCCAGCTCCTCGAGGATCTCCACCGCGGTGCCGTTGTAGTGGGCGTCGGGGTTGGCCTGGTTCCCGTACTGGTACGGCATGTAGTACGAGGAGTCGGCCTCGGCCATCTCCAGCGCCTTGGCCACTGCGCCGTTGCTGCCCTGCCCGCCCGGCGAGTAGACGATCTCCGCGCCGTACATCTGCAGCAGCTGTGTGCGCTCGGCGGTGACGTTGTCGGGCATGACCACCTTGAGCGGGTAGCCCTTGCGCGAGCAGATCATGCCGAGCGAGATGCCGGTGTTGCCCGACGTGGGCTCGAGGATGGTCTGGCCGGGCCGGATCGCGCCCTGGGCCTCGGCGTCCTCGATCATCGCGCGGGCGACGCGGTCCTTGACCGAGCCCGTCGGGTTGTGGCTCTCGAGCTTGGCCCAGATGCGCACGCTCGGCTTGGGCGAGATGCGCTTGAGCTCGACCAGCGGCGTGTTGCCGATGGCCTGGACGATGTCGCCGTACTTGCCCCCGCAGGGACGCGTGTCGAGGTCCGGCGCACCCATCGCTTCAGAAAGTGTAGTACCCGGGCCGCGCCGGGCGAACCTTCTTGCGGCGCCCGGCCTAGCCGCCGGCCATGGCCGGCAGGATCACCAGGGTGTCGTCGGGCGATACACCGGTCTCCAGCCCGCCGAGCACCCGCACGTCCTCGTCGTTGAGGTAGACGTTGACGTAGCGGTTGAGCTCGCCCTCGTCGCTGAACAGCTGGCCCTCGGTGGCCGGGTGCTGGCTGGCCAGGGCGCGCAGGAGCTCGCCGACGTTCTCGCCCTCTGCGTGCACCTCCTTCTCCCCCGCGGTGGAGGAGCGAAGGACCGGCGGGATCTTGATCGTCGGCACGGCGGGCAGCCTAGCGGCCCCTATGACGACGCCGCCCGCGCCGGCCGCGAGGCGCAGCCGGCGCGCACCCGCGCGAGATATTCGTCAGCCGGCTGACGAATTGCGGCGAGGACGGAGGCCGGCGGGTGTTCGCAGCCGGCTAGCCCGCTGCGGCGCAGAACTGCTCGTAGTCCGGGAAGACGCCCATCTCTTCCTCGGTGATCTCGCTCGGGTCGCGCGAGCAGATCGGGCAGTCGGGGTCGCGCTGGACCTTGAGGTCGGTGAAGCTCGTGCCGAGCGCCTCATAGAGGAGCAGATGGCCGATGAGCGGGTCACCGGCGCCGGTGACCAGCTTGACCACCTCGATCGCCTGCAGCACGCCCATCACGCCGGGAAGCGCGCCCAGCACGCCGTTGGCGCCGCAGGACGGGGCCAGCTCGGCGGGCGGAGGCGTCGGGTAGAGGCAGCGGTAGCAGGGGCCCTCGTAGGGGGCGAAGACCGAGATCTGGCCGTCGAAGCCCAGGATCGAGGCCGACACCACGGGGATCTGCAGACGCACGCTGGCGTCGTTGAGCAGGTAGCGCGTGGGGAAGTTGTCGAGGCCGTCGACGATGACGTCGTAGCCGTCGATGATCTCCATGATGTTGTCCGGGCCGATGCGAACGGGGTACTTGACCACGTTCACGTCGGGGTTGATCGCGGCGATCGACTCCTCGGCGGAGTCCACCTTGGGGGTGCCCACGCGGTCCTGGGTGTGGATGACCTGGCGCTGGAGGTTGGACAGGTCGACCTCGTCGTCGTCCACGATCCCGAGCGTCCCCACGCCGGCCGCGGCCAGGTAGAGCGCGGTCGGCGAGCCGAGCCCGCCGGCGCCCAGCAGCAGCACCTTGGCGTCCAGCAGCTTCAGCTGCCCCTCCAGGCCGATCTCCGGCACCAGCAGGTGGCGCGAGTAGCGCTCGCGCTGCTCGGCGGTGAGCGCGCGGGGGACCTCGACGTCGAATCCGCGGTCCTTCCACAGCGTGATGCCGCCGGTCATCGACTCGACCGTGCCGTAGCCCAGCTTCTGCTGCATGTCGTCGGCGGCGAGCGCCGAGCGCTGACCGGTCGCGCAGTAGAGGATCACGCGGGCGTCCTTCTCAGGGACGGCCATCTCGATCCGGGACTCCAAGTAGCCGCGAGGCACGTGGATCGCGCCCGGGAGGTGGGCCTCCTCGAACTCGGTCTGCTCGCGGACGTCGACGATGTACTCGCCGTTGCGGCGGTCGACGACGTCGTGCACCTCGCGCGGGTCCACCTCGCGGATGCGCTCCTTGGCCTGCTTGATCAGATCGGTTCCCGAGGGCATTGCTTCAAAAAGTATAGCGGTGCGCGGAGCGTGGCTCAGCCCAAAAAATAGCGGCCGCAACGCCCCTCCTGACGAAGCGTCCCGACCGCTCAGTCACACCAGTCAAGCCCTCGAGCTCTACGAGATTGCCGCGCCGGCGGGGCGCCAGCCCGGCAGCCGGGCTGGACCTCGAGGTCCAGGGCCAGCGGTGGGAGTTCCTGGTCCTGGAGCAAGCTCGGGATGCGCGACCGCGTCGAGCTGGTGCCCTATGCGATCAGACGCCGGCTGATCGAGCCCTAGCCTGAGCGGGGTGAACCCCCGCCTGGCGATCGCCTTGCTGCTGGTGGGCGTCGCCGCCCTTGTCGCCGTCCTCCTGGCCGCCTCCGCGGCGAGCGACGACGCCGAGCGCAGCGAGGGCCCACGGCGGTTCGAGGGCTCGACGCTCCCGGCCGGACTGCGGGCGCCGGACTTCACGCTGACCGACGAGGAGGGCCGCCGGGTGCGGATGGCCGACTTCCGCGGCCGCCCGGCCGTGGTCACGTTCCTCTACACGACCTGCGAGGACACCTGCCCCGGCCAGGCCCAGGTGATCAAGGGCGCCTTCGCCGAGCTGGGCCGCGACCTGCCCGCCGTCGCGGTGGCCGTGGATCCGCCCCGCGACACGCCCGCGCGCGCCCGCAGGTTCCTCGCCGAGCAGCGCATGCGCAAGCGGCTGCGCTTCGCGCTCGGCAGCAGGGATGATCTCCGCCCGGTCTGGAACGGGTTCTCCGTGCAGCCGCAGCGGGAGAACCTCGAGCACACGGGCCGCCTGGTGCTGTTGGACGCGAAGGGCCGCCAGCGGGTGGCCTTCCCGATCGACCAGGCCACGCCGGAGCGCATCGCCCACGATCTGCGCCTGCTCGAGCAGGGGGCCTGAGCGGGTGGGGGTCGGCGTCTGAACCTTCGCCGAGGTCGCGCCGCTGGTGCGGGCGGAGCTCACCCCGAGCGCGGCTTAGGCACCCACCTGCCCGTCTCGCGGAACATCCGGCCCCGCTCGACGTTGGCGCTGCCGGGCTCGTGCTCGGCGTGCCAGCGGTCGGAGGCCTCCAGCGCCGCGAGCACCCGCTCGCGCGGGATCGGCGCGATCAGCTCGGCCGGCGACGGGCCGTACAGGGCGCGGCCGTGCTCGCGCGCGATCGCCAGGTCGATCACGTACCAGTGGTCGCCCGAGCCCGGATTGGGGTCGAGCACCACGTTCAGCGCCTGGTCGTAGAACACGATCTCCAACACGGAGGCGGGCACCGGGAGGTCGCGGCCGGGGACCGCCTCCGGCGGCTCGGTCACGACCACCGCCACGTCGAGGTCGCTCTCCCCCGGGCGGAACGCGCCCATGGCCGCCGAGCCGATGAGCCAGACGGATACCAGCCGGTCGCCGAGCCCGTCGAGAAGCCGCTCGACCAGCACTTCGAGATAGCTCTCGACCTCATCCGGGAGAGCGCTCACGCCACCGTTATCCTAGTTCCGCGGTAGGTATTACCCCCTGGGGCTTCCTGCCCCAGGTACCGAAAGGAATGGCGCCTTCCAGGCGCCGATGCAAATGATGTTCTCCACCAAAGCCGAGTACGGGGTGCGCGTGATGGCGCACCTGGCCAAGCGCGACGACGACGCGCCGGTCGCCCTCGGCTCCATCGCCGAAGCCGAGGGCCTGCCCCTCGCCTACCTCGAGCACCTGGTCCAGCGGCTGCGCCGCGAGGGCCTGGTGGAATCGCGCCGCGGCGCGCGTGGCGGCTACTCGCTCGCGCGGCCCGCGGAGGCCATCACCATGGCCGAGGTGGTGCGCGCGTTGGAGGGCGAGATCGCCCCCATCGAGTGCATCACCGCCGACGCCGACGGCCGTCTCGTATGCGTACGCGACGGCGACCCCGGGCACGAGCCGTGCCCGACCAAGCTGCTGTGGACCCGCGTGCAGGGATCGATCGTCCGCACGCTGTCCGACATGACCCTTGCCGATCTGACTAGGAGCCCCACCCCCGTATGAGCCTCGAGATCCAGAACCTCCACGTGCGCACGGAGGAGCGCGAGATCCTCCGCGGCGTCGACCTCAAGGTCGCGCGCGGCGAGACCCACGCCCTCATGGGCCCCAACGGGTCCGGGAAGTCCACGCTCGCGAACACCCTGATGGGCAGCCCGCAGTACGAGATCACCGAGGGCAAGATCACCCTCGACGGCGAGGACCTCACCGAGGCCGATCCCGACGAGCGCGCCCGCGCCGGCCTGTTCCTGGCCTTCCAGTACCCGGCCACCATCCCCGGCGTCTCGGTGGCCAACTTCCTGCGCATGGCAGTCAACGCCCGCCGCGAGGAGAACATCAAGGTCAAGGAGTTCGGCCAGGTCCTCGGCAAGAACATGGAGCTGCTGAAGATCGACCGCGCCTTCACCAGCCGGTACCTCAACGAAGGCTTCTCCGGTGGCGAGAAGAAGCGCGCCGAGATCCTCCAGCTGGCGATGCTCGCGCCCGACTTCGCGGTGCTCGACGAAACCGACTCGGGCCTCGACATCGACGCCCTGCGCATCGTCGCCGACGGAGTCAACGCCATGCGGGGCGACGAGCGCGGCTTCCTGATCATCACCCACTACACGCGCATCCTCAACTACGTGAAGCCGGACTTCGTCCACATCATGCTCGATGGCCGGATCGTCCGCGAGGGCCGCTCCGAGCTCGCCGGCGAGCTGGAGGAGAAGGGCTACGAGTTCCTCCGCGAGGAGGTCTCCGCGGGTGCCTGAGCCCTCCTTCCTCGAAGAGCGCCGGGCGAAGGCGCTCGAGGCCTACGAGGCCGAGCCCGTCCCCACCTGGCGGCGCTCGGGCTTCTGGACCACGAGCCTGCGCAAGCTCGACCTCGATGCCCTGGAGCCGCGCCGCTACGACGCCGTGGACGAGCTGCCCGACATCGTGCGCGAGCACCTCGGAGACGAGGAGCACGCGGGCCTGATCGTCCAGCGCGGCGCCAGCGTGATCTACGCGCACTGCGACGACCCGAGCGTCACGGTCACCTCGCTGGAGCAGGCGGTCGAGGAGCATCCCGACCTGGTCGAGCCGTGGCTGGGCAGGCGCCTGCCCGTCGACGAGGGCAAGTTCGCGGCCGCCAACGCGGCCTTCTGGACCGGCGGCGCGTTCGTACACGTCCCGAAGAACACGCAGCTCGAGAAGCCGATCCAGGTCGTGTACCTGATCGACGAGCCCGGCACCGCGCAGTACGCGCACACGCTGGCCGTGATCGGTGAGCATTCCGAGTGCAAGATCCGCGAGTACTGCCTGGCGCCCGAGATCGAGGGCCAGGCGCTGCACGCCGGCGCCTTCGAGCTGTACGCCCGGCCGGGCGCCCAGGTCGACCTGGCGCACTACCAGGACTGGGGCCGCGGCGAGGTGCACGACGTCTCGGTGAAGCGCGTCGAGGTCGCGCGCGACGCGCGGGTGAAGTGGGTCCCCGTCCACCTCGGCGGCCACCTGACCAAGCAGACGCTGGACATCATCACCGCCGAGGAGGGCTCGGACATGCGCCACTCGGGGCTGTACTTCACCGAGCGCGACGAGCACCTCGACCTGTTCACCTCGGACAAGCACGAGGCGGGCCACACCACCGGCGACACCGTCTGGAAGGGCGCGCTGACCGGCGAGTCGCGCGCGTCGTACGAGGGCCTGATCCACATCGTCCCGAGGGCGAGCGAGACCCACACGTACCTGCAGACGCACTCCATGCTGCTGTCGCAGAAGGCCAAGGGCGACGCGATCCCGTCGCTGATCGTGGAGGTCGACAACGTGTCGGCCTCGCACGGCGGCACCGTGGGCGAGCTCGACGAGGAGCAGATCTTCTACATGGAGACCCGCGGCATCTCACGCGCCGAGGCGGTGCGGGTGCTGGTGGAGGGCTACTTCGAGGAGGTCGTCATGCGCCTCGACGACCCCGGGCTCGAGGAGCTCGTGCGCCGGCGCATCGCCGACAAGCTGGCGTCGGCCGAGGACCAGGTGCGCGAGTTCATCTCCGATCGCACGGCCGGAGGCCGGGCGTCCGACTCGGGACGCGGGGCTGGAAGCCCCGCGGAGGTAATCCGGTGACCCCCACTGCCACCGAGCCGCTGGTCGACGTCCGCGCCGACTTCCCCGTGCTCGGCCGGGAGTTCCTCGGGAAGCGCGTGGCCTACCTCGACTCGGCGGCCACCTCCCAGCGGCCCAAGCAGGTGATCGAGGCCATGGATCGCTTCCAGAGCGAGTCCTACGCCCCGATCCACCGGGGCGTGTACGAGCTGGCGCGGGAGTCGACCGAGGCCTTCGAGTCGGCGCGCGACCGAATTGCCCGCTTCCTCGGCGCCGAGCCGGCCTGCTCGATCTTCACGCGCAACGCCACCGAGGCGATCAACCTGGTCGCCTACACCTGGGGGCGCGCGAATGTCGCCGCCGGCGACGAGGTGCTCATCACCGAGATGGAGCACCACTCGAACATCGTGCCCTGGCAGATCCTGTGCGAGGAGCGCGGGGCGACGCTGCGCTACCTGTCGGTCAACGAGGAGGGCGAGCTGTCGCTGGACGAGCTCGACTCGGTACTGGCGGAGGGCCGGGTGAAGCTGGTGGCGGTCGCCCACATCTCCAACGTTTTGGGCACGGTCAACCCGGTCGAGGAGATCGTCCGGCACGCCCGGACGGTGGGCGCGGTCACGTTGGTGGACGGCTCGCAGGCCGTTCCACAGCTCCCGGTGGACCTGAGCACGATCGACGCGGACTTCTACGCCTGGACCGGCCACAAGGCGCTCGGCCCCACCATCGGGCTGCTGCACGGGCGCCGCGAGCTCCTCGAGGCGATGCCGCCCTTCCTCGGGGGCGGGCACATGATCTCGCGTGTCGAGCGCGAGCACTCGACCTGGAACGACCTGCCCTACAAGTTCGAGGCCGGCACATCCGCGGCGACCGAGGCGGTGGGGCTAGGCCGGGCGGTGGACTACCTGGCAGCGCTCGGCATGGACAGGGTCCGTGCGCACGAGCGCGACCTCACGGCCTACGCCCTCGAGCGCCTGCCCGAGGTCGACGACATCAAGCTGTTCGGCCCCAGCGCGCTGGATCGGCGCGGCGGCGTGGTCTCGTTCGCGATCGAGGGGATCCACCCGCACGACATCGCCGAGATCTGCGACCGCGAGGCCGTCTGCGTCCGCGCCGGCCACCACTGCGCCCAGCCTCTGATGCACAGCCTGGGCGTGGGCGCCACCGCCCGGGCAAGCTTCCACGTCTACAACGCACGCGAGGAGATCGACCGCCTGGTGGACGCGCTCAAGACGGCACGGGAGGTGTTCGGGCTCTAGTGGACGCGCTCTACCGCGACTACATCCTCGACCACTACAAGCACCCGCGGAACTTCGGGACGCTCGAGCCCCACGACCTCGACTGGCACGACCACAACCCGCTCTGCGGCGACGAGCTAGGCGTGCACGTAAAGGTCGAGGACGGCAGGGTCGCCGACCTGCGCTTCCACGGCCAGGGCTGCGCGATCTCCCAGGCGGCGGCCTCGATCGTCTCCGACGAGCTGATCGGCAAGCGAGTGGACGAGCTGCCCGAGCTGAGCGCCGAGTGGCTGATCGACCTGCTGGGGATCGACATCTCCCCCACCCGGCGCAAGTGCGCGCTGCTGTCGCTGAAGGTCATGCGCGGCGCCTCCACGGGCGACGCGTCCTGGCCCGAGTAGCCCGCGCGCTGGCCGCGCCAGGTGCGCAGGCGCTTGCGGCGCAACGGGCGCGGCAGGCTCAGGCGCGAGCGGGCCACCGGCACGATCAGCGCGAGCAGGCACCCACGACCGCGACCCTCCCCCTGCTCGCGCGCGCCGTCAGGATACGGGCATGTCGCAGGCGGACATCGAGGTGGTCGAGCGCATGCTCGGGCACTTCCACCGCGGCGAGGCCGAGGAGGCGCTGGAGTGCTTCTCGCCCGACGTAGAGATCGACCTCCGTCGCCGGGTCGACGCCGGGTTCGGGCGGGGGCGGGACGAGCTAGCCCGGCTGATCGGCGAGTGGATGCGACTCGCCGACTGGCGGGAGGAGATCACCGAGCTTCGCGACTCGGCGGCAGGGTGCTGGTCGAGGCGATCCAACTGGGCCGCGGCCGGGAGAGCGGCGTCGAGCTCCAGGCCCGCTACGCCACCGTCTACGAGGTGCGTGACGGCGCGATCTGCCGCATGACGCTCTACCCGGACGCCGACGAGGCGCGCGACCCATAAGCGCCTTAGAAGTCCCTGCGGCCCGCCAGGCCGTCGCCGCGCTCGCCGCGGCTTCGCTCGTAGATCGCCAGACGCTGAGGGCCCGGCATCGCCAGCTGGACGCCGTGCCCGTACGGCATCCCGAACGCCGCCCCCAGCTCGACGCCGCGCGCCCGCAGCTCGGCGCTCGCGGCCTCGAGGTCGGCGACGCGGAAGATCAGGATCGGCCGCTCGCCCTCCAAGTGCTCGGCGAGCAGCAGCGCCGGCCCCTCGGGGTCCGCGCGCACCATCGCGACGCGGGTGCCGAAGCGCTCGATCGCGAAGACCAGCTCGGCGCCCAGGCCGGCGGTGTAGTGCTCGATGTCGGCGGCGACGTCGTCGCTGGGCAGGTAGACGAAGTCGAGCCGGTCGAACACCTACGGAGCGCTCGCCGCGGCGGGGTGCGCCTCAGCCCACTTCTTGATCTCGCGCGACTCCTGGATCACCTCGCCGTCGTCGGTGACCAGCACCGGGACCGTGCTCGACCCCGTCATCTCGCGGACCTCGCGCCGGCCCCTTGAGGGATTGAGGAAATCGGGAAGAATCCCCCATCCGTAGGACTTGATGACCTCCGGCTCGTAGCCGGCCTCCTCGCAGGGCCTGATGAGCCACTCCGCAGGGATGGCCCCCGGGTCGCGGGGCGGCGTTGAAGGTGCCGTAACAGACGTATAGCTTCATGGTCGGGCATCCAACCACAGCGCTAGACTCGGAGGCCGATATCCGACTCACCCGAACAGGATTCCTGGGGTAACTGAATGGCAGCCACTGACAAGACGAGAATCGCCAAGCCCAGCGCGATCGCAGAGGACGATCAGGGCCAGCTGATCGCCAAGAAGGGCATCTCGCGCGAGGTCATCGACGAGCTGTCGAGGATCAAGGACGAGCCCGACTGGATGCGCGAGCGCCGGCTGAAGTCCTACGAGATCTTCGAGCGCAAGCCGATCCCCACGTGGGGCGTCGACCTGAGCGACCTCGACCTCAGCGACCTGGTCCTGTACTCCCCGCCCACGGCGGGCAAGTACGACTCCTGGGACGACGTCCCGGACGAGCAGAAGGACACCTTCGAGAAGCTCGGCATCCCGCAGGCCGAGCGCGAGCACCTGGCCGGCGTGGTCGGGGTGTGGCGCCAGGAGCCCTTCTACGAGGGCCTCAAGAAGGAGTACGCGGACCTCGGGATCATCTTCTGCGCGATGGACACGGCCGTGGTCGAGTACCCCGAGCTCGTCGAGCCCTACTTCATGACCAAGTGCGTGCCGCCGCAGGACAACAAGTTCTCGGCGCTGCACGGCGCGGTGTGGTCGGGCGGCTCGTTCCTCTACGTGCCCAAGGGCGTGAAGGTCGACCTGCCGCTGCAGGCCTACTTCCGCATGGAGGGCTCAGGCGAGGGCACCTTCGAGCACACGCTGATCATCGCCGACGAGGGCTCCGAGGTGAACTACATCGAGGGCTGCACGGCGCAGACCTACTCGGCCAACTCGATGCACTCCGCCGTGGTGGAGATCTTCGTGAAGGAGGGCGCCAAGGCCCGCTACACGACGGTCCAGAACTGGTCGAAGGACGTCTTCAACCTGAACACCAAGCGGGCCATCGTGGACGCCGAGGGCACCGTCGAGTGGGTCGGCGGCTCCATGGGCGCCAAGAAGGTGATGCTCTACCCGGGCTCGTTCCTGATGGGCGAGCACGCGCGGGCCGACCACCTGAACGTCGGCGTGGCCTCGGGTGACGTGTGGAAGGACACCGGCGCCAAGGTGCTGCACCTCGCGCCGAACACGACGTCGAACATCCTCGCCAAGTCGATCTCCAAGGACGGCGGGATCATGGGCTACCGCGGGCTGGTCCGGATGGGCCACAACTCGCAGGGCTCCAAGTCCCACGTCCAGTGCGACGGCCTGATGATGGACGACCGCTCGCGCTCGGACACCTGGCCCGACATCCAGATCCAGAACCCGCACGTCACCGTGGCCCACGAGGCCGTGGTCGGCAAGATCTCCGACGAGCAGCTGTTCTACCTGCAGTCGCGCGGCCTCTCCGAGGAGGAGGCGGCCTCGATGATCGTCAACGGCTTCATCGAGCCGGTGACGAAGGAGCTGCCGATGGAGTACGCCGTCGAGCTGAACCGGCTGATCCAGCTGGAGATGGTCGGCAGCGTCGGTTAGACCGCCTGCGGGGCATCGTCAGGCGGCGTCTTCAGTCACCCGATCGGGCCAAGTCCCTGAAGATTTGTGCGGCCTACCGGCCGCACAATCCTTCAGGCACGCCCGGTAGCCACCCAGGCGCGGGCGGAGAGTGAGAACGGCTCGTCGGTCACGGCGAGCCGCCGTCTCAACTCGTCCCTGAGGGCGGCGCGGTCGCCGGGGTCCAGCGCGGCCACGTAGGCGCCTGCGGGCCCGACGCCGCTCTCGAGCGGCTCCCACAGGTCGTCGAAGCCGGTGTAGCCGGCGCTGACCGTCACCGGCGCGACCTCCACGTCCGCCAATCCGGCCGAGCGCCACAGCTCGCTCAGCTCCTCAGGGGTCGCGAAGGGCATGGACCGGCCTTCGTCCTTCTCCGCCGCGGCCGGGTCAAGCGCCGTCGCGGCGTCCCAGAAGCGGCGCAGCAGCACCATCTCGCCGGCGTAGTCCCAGACCGCTGCGGCCAGGATGCCGCCGGGGCGGGTCACGCGCCGCATCTCCCCCACGCCGGCGGCGGGATCGGCCATGAAGTTCACGACGAGCTGGGCGAGGGCCATGTCGAACGCGTCGTCCTCGAAGGGCAGGTCCTCGGCCTGGGCCAGCTCGACGCGCACGCCGGGCAGGCGCGCGGCGCAGGCCTCGGCGAAGGACGACGAGGGATCGACTGCCGCGACCCGTTCGGCCCCCAGTGCCTCGGCCAGCTCGTGCGTCAGCGCCCCGGGACCACAGCCCACGTCGAGAGCCGTCTGGCCAGGCCCGGCGCCGGCCTTGGAGATCAGCGCGCGCGCCAGCTCGGGGCCGTAACGGCCGATGTAGCGGTCGTAGGCATCGGCAGGGGTCTCGAACACCCGCCAAGGGTCCCACGGCTACGGTGCCCTTGTGGCCTCCTGGTCGGAATTCGAAGCCGCGGCGCCTGAGCTCGCCGCGCGCGTGCGCGGGCGGCTCGACGCCCACGTCCACAAGACGCTCGCCACGCTGCGCAGCGACGGCTCGCCGCGGATCTCGGGGACCGAGACCCAGTGGCGCGACGACGATCTCTGGATCGGGTCGATGTGGAACGCGGTCAAGGCGCGCGACCTGCAGCGCGACCCGCGCTTCGCGCTGCACAGCGGCTCGGACGATCCGGACGAATGGAGCGGCGACGCCAAGCTGGCCGGCACCGCCGAGGAGACGACCCGGCCGGGCGAGAGCTCGCACACCTTTCGGCTGGACCTGCGCGAGGTCTCGACCGTCGGCCTCGACGAGGAGCGCAAGGCGCTGGTGATCGAGGTCTGGACGCCGGAAAAGGGCGTTCGGTCCTTCAAGCGCGAGTGAGCGAGCGCCTCGGCCCGCTGGTGGACCAGCTCGGCGTCCAGCCCGGCGACCGCGTGCTGGAGGTCGGCTGCGGGCACGGCGTGGCCGCCACGCTGATCTGCGAGCGCCTGGACGGCGGCCGGCTGACGGCGGTCGATCGCTCGCAGAAGATGATCGCCGCCGCGAGCGCCCGCAACGCCGAGCACGTGGGCGCCGGCCGCGCCGAGTTCCTCGTCCGCCACCTCGAGGACCTCGACCTGGGCGAGCGGCGCTTCGACAAGGTGCTGGCCGTGCGGGTCGGCCTCTTTCGCCGCGATGCCCGAGCGCGCCCACGCGCTGCTGGAGCCGTGGCTCGCCGAGGGCGCTCGAGTCGTGGTCGCCGCCGACTAGCGTCGGCGCGCCGGCCGACTTATGCTCGCCTGACTCGACACGGGAGAGAGCCATGGCGGTCGTGCTGGTGCATCAGGGTCCGAGCCTGACTCAGGAGGGCTACGAGGAGACGGTTCGACGGCTGACCGGGGGCAAGCCCCAGGTCGACTCGCTGTCGGACTGGCCGGTGGAAGGAATCATCTTCCACGCCGCGGGCCAGGCCGACAGCGGATTCCGCGTCGTCGACGTCTGGGAGTCCGAGGAGGCCGCTCAGGAGTTCGGGCAGCACCTCGGCCCGATCCTCGAGGAGGTGGGCATCACCGACACGCCGGAGATGTACCCGGCGCACACCTTCGTCTCGGGCTAGCCACGGGCTACTCTCCCTGTCGTGGAGGGTGACCTCAATGCGCTGGCCGCGGCGGCCATGGTCGTCATCGCGATCATCGCCGTCGTCGCTGCCATCCGGGTGACCCAGATCATCGTGCAGGCGGTGCAGCGTGGGCGCTCGGCCCGGGCCATCCTTGAGCGCCGGCTGGCCAAGGGCCAGATCGACGCGGAGGAGTTCTTCGAGCTCGAGTCCGCTCTTCGGAGCAGCGAGCCGAAGTCCCCGCCCCGGCGGCGCCTGCTTCGCCTCTGACGAGAGACGTTTCGTTAGCCGTTAGCTGGGTACGTTGCTAAACTGCAAGCAGTAACAGCAGTCGATCGACGAGGGAGTACCCCAAATGGCTACCCAGACCAAGACCAAGCCCAACACCGCCGCCGACAACGCCGAGGCCGCTGCGGACCGCATCCGCGAGGTCAACGAGCGCATCATCGAGTCGAGCAAGAAGGCCGGGAACGTCTACCTCGACCTGTACGAGAAGACGCTGAACTCGATCGCCGACTACCAGGACAAGGTCGGCGAGCAGAGCCAGGTCGAGTGGGTCACCACGATCGCCAACGCGCAGGCCAACTTCACGCGCGATCTGGCGACCGCCTACACCTCGGCCGCGCGGAGCGTCCTGAAGTAGGGAGCGTCCTGAAGTAGGGAGCGTCCTGAAGTAGCCCTGCGGAAGGGTCAGCGGGCGGTCCAGCCGAGGTCCATCGTCACCGGGACCCCGGTGAAGGGCCGCCCGCCCGGGCCCATCAGGAACGAGACGACGTCCGCGACCTCGGACGGCTCGATGAGGCGCTTGACGGCGTGCGGGGCGAGGATCACGTCCTCCAGGACGCGGTCCTCCTCCATCCCGTGCGCTTCGGCCTGAGATGCGATCTGGCTCTCCACCAGCGGCGTCCGCACGAACCCCGGGCAGACCGCCGTGGCGCAGATGCCCTGATCGGCCCCCTCGAGCGCGAGCGTCCTGACCAACCCGAGCAGACCATGCTTCGCGCTCACATATCCCGCCTTGTAGGGCGACGCCGCCAGCGCGTGCGCCGAGGCTATGCCGATGAAGCGGCCCTCGCCCGACTCGGCGAGAGCGCCCCAGGCGTACTTCGCCAGCAGGAAGGGGCTGGTGAGCAGCAGCGAGACGAGGCCGTCCCACTTGTCCTCGGGGAACTCGGCGACGGGCGCGACGTGCTGGAAGCCCGCGTTGGCGACCACCGCGTCCAGCCGCCCGAAGCGCTCGAGCGCGGCGTCCACGACGGCACGATTGCCCTCGCGGGTGGTGAGGTCGGCGGCGACCGGCTCGCCGGGACCGTCCTCGGCCGGCGAGAGGTCCGCCGCGACGACGGAAACGTCGTCCACTTCCAGCCGTTCCGCGATCGCGCGGCCGATCCCGCTCGCGGCGCCGGTGACGACCGCCACGCGCCCGCTCATGTCTTCCGGCGTTCCGGGCACCTAACCTGACTACCCCACATGAGCTGCCCTCCCACATATCCGTCGAATCTCGGCCCCCAGCTGCTCGAAAGCGGCATGGAGACCATGCTCGCCCTGGCCGAGGGCACGAACGCCTTCTGGACCCGCGCCCTGGAGGGCACCGGGCGCCCGCTGGACCTGGTCCGCTGGTGGGGCGCCATGAGCGACCGCAGCGAGCCCGAGTGGACGTCTCCCAACGAGACCGTGCTGGAGTGCCCCGTCGCGGCGCTGCGCGACTTCTCGCAGGGCTCGCGCAAACAGGTGGTGCCCACGCTGGTGCTGCCGCCGCAGGCCGGCCACTCGTCGTCGATCGTGGACTTCAGCACCGAGCAGAGCCAGATGCAGGTGATCCGCGCGACCGGGCTCGAGCGCCTGTTCTCGATGGAGTGGATCGGCGCGACCCAAGCGACCAAGCACTACGGGATCGACGACTACCTGGCGTTCATCGAGCGATCGATCGACCACATCGGCGGCCCGGTCAACCTGATCGGCGACTGTCAGGGCGGCTGGCTGGCCGCCCTCTACGCGGCGCTGCACCCCGAGCACGTGAACACGCTCACGCTGGCCGGCGCGCCGATCGACTTCCACGCCGGCGAGGGCCCGATCGCCGAGTGGGTGCGACTGCTCTGCTCGACAGGCGACATGAGCTTCTACGAGGCGCTCGTGGCCTCGCGCGGCGGCGTAATGGCGGGCGACTACATCCTCGGCGGTTTCGTCGCCATCAAGCCCGAGAACGAGCTCTCCAAGCAGCTCGGCCTGCTCACCAGCCTCGACGACCCGATCCACCGCCGCCGCTACGCGGAGTTCGAGGACTGGTTCAAGCACACCCAGGACATCCCGGGCGACTTCTACCTGTGGATCGTCCGCGAGCTGTTCCGCGACAACAAGCTGATCTCCGGCGAGCTGGAGATCGGCGGCCGGACCGCCGACCTCTCGCGCCTGCGGATGCCGCTCAAGCTGCTGGCCGGCGCCACCGACCACATCACGCCGCCCGCGCAGGTGTTCGCGGCGGCCGACGTGACCCGGACGCCCAAGCGCGACGTGACCATGCGGACCACCACCGGCGGCCACCTCGGCCTGTTCATGGGCCGCGAGGCGCTGCGCGACCACTGGCCGCCGATCCTGGCCGAGGTGCTCGCGAGCTCGAAGCCGAGGGCCCGCAAGCGCTCCGCCGAGGAGCGCGCCCGCCGGCGCACGCCGGCCAAGCGCAAGACGATCCCGGCGCCGTGACCGGCCTGCGCTCCGGCGCTAGTCGGCGGCGGGCTTGCGGCGCCGCTTGCGCGCCGGCTTCCCGTTGCTGAGGGCGAAGGCCTCGTAGATCTCCACCAGCGCCTGGCGCTGGCGGCCGGTGAGCGAGGTGTCCGCGCGGATCGCCTCGATCACCGGCGGGTCGCCGGAGTCGTCCTCGGCCGCGGCCCAGCCGGCCTGCTCGTAGAGGGCGTCGGCCGACATCTCCAGCGAGCGGGCGATGGCCTCCACCACGCCCTCGGAGGGCTCGCGCAGGCCGCGCTCGATCTGTGACAGGTAGGGATTGGAGATACCCACCATCTGGGCGAACTGGCGCATCGACAGCGCGTTCAGCTCGCGCTGACGGCGGATGATCTCGCCCAGGGACGCTTCGTCGGCCACAGGTTGAGGATAGGCCCGCACGGGTACCGGATAGCTATGGGGGAGAGTGGAGAGGTAGTCACACCGGACGAGCAGATCCGCAAGCTCTACGGGCAAGCGGAGAAGCAGACGGCCCAGGCCGCCGAGCAGCTCGTGCAGAGCAACGCCTTCGGAGAGCTGTTGGCCCGGTCGACCGAGAACATCATGGGCCTGACGAAGATCGGCTTCGGCGTCGCCGACCTCGTGGTCCGCAACCTGCGCATCGCCGGCAAGCCGGACATCCTGCGCCTCGGCCACCAGCTTTCGCGCAACGAGGACAAGCTCGAGCGCGTGCTGCAGGAGGTGGAGCGCCTCCAGGACCAGGTCGAGCGGCTGGAAAACGAGGGCTCGCGCAGCGGCGGCTCGCGCAGCGGCGGCCAGAAGCGAAAGAGCTCGTCGAACGGCTCACGTTCGCGCGCCAAGTCCTCGTCCAAGTGAACCCCGTCGAGCAGCTGGTCCGCGCGCCCCGCGCCGCCACCGAGTTCTTCAACATCCTGCTCACCCAGGACGACGCGGAGATCGGCTCGACGCCCAAGGACGTCGTCTGGACCCACCGCACCACGACGCTCTACCGCTACCGCAGCTCGCAGCGCACCCAGCCCGTGCCGATACTGCTCGTCTTCGCGCTGATCAACCGGCCGGACATCTTCGACCTCAAGCCGGGCAACTCGTTCGTCGAGTACCTGCTCGACCAGGGCTACGACGTCTTCCTGCTCGACTGGGGCGTGCCCGGCGAGGAGGACGGCGACCTCGGGCTCGAGTACTACGTCTGCGACGCGCTGCCCTGGGGCATCCGCGAGACCCTGCGCGAGTCCGGTGAGGAGGAGCTGACCGTGCTCGGGTGGTGCATCGGCGGGACGCTGTCGGCGATGCACGCGGCGATCGAGCCCGACAGCCCCGTGCGCAACCTCGCGCTGCTCACCACCCCGATCGACACCACCGGCTCGCTGTACGCCAACTGGATCCGGCGCGACTCCTTCGACCCCAACGTGGTCGCCGAGGCCTACCCCTCGGTCCCCGGCCCGGCCATCGACTTCGCCAACAAGATGATGAAGCCGGTCACCAACTACTGGACGACCTATCGCCAGCTGTGGGAGGGGGTGCTGGAGGGCAAGGACCCGCGCGGCTCCTACCAGCCGATGGCCAAGTGGGTGGCCGACAACCCGCCCTTCCCCTCGCGCGCCTTCCGCGAGTGGACGACCTGGATGTACAAGCAGAACAAGCTCGTCGAGGGCCGCGTGCGGCTTCGCGGGCAGCGCGTCGACCTCGGCCGCATCGAGCAGAACCTGCTCGTGGTGACGGCCGGTGCCGACCACATCGCACCGCCGCCCGGGACCAGGCCGCTACTGGACCTGGTCTCGAGCGAGGACGTCACCCACTTCGACCGGCCCGGAGGCCACATCGGCCTCATGGCGGGGTCGAGCGCGCGCGAAGAGATCTGGCCCGACATCGTGGAGTGGTTGGACTCGCGGTCAGACCGCTGAGGCGGGACCCGAGGAGAGGAGTACCTAATGGCAAGCACAGAGACAGCACCCCGCGCAGCCGGCACCGGTCCACGCAAGCTCGAGGGCCGGGTCGCCCTCGTCACGGGCGGCACCCGCGGCATCGGCGCCGCGGTGGCGCACAGCCTGGCGTCGCAGGGGGCGATCGTCGCCTCCGGCTACACGTCCAACACCGAGGCGGCCGAGGAGTACCTCGAGGGCTTCACGGGCCGAGGGCCACGAGGGCTCGATCCACCGCGGCAACGTCGGCAGCTGGGAGGACTGCGAGCGCGTGGTCGGCGAGGTGATCGACGAGCACGACCGGCTCGACATCCTCGTCAACAACGCCGGCATCACCAACGACAAGCCGTTCATGAAGATGACCGCCGACGACTGGGACAAGGTCATCCGCGTGAACCTGTCCGGCGCCTTCTACATGAGCAAGCCGGCGCTGGAGCACATGGTCGAGCGCGGCAGCGGGCGGATCGTGAACATCTCGTCGATCGTCGGCCAGATGGGCAACGTCGGCCAGGCCAACTACGCGGCGTCGAAGTCCGGCATGTTCGGCCTGACCACCACGCTCGCGCGGGAGGCCTGCCAGGCGCTGGCCAAGGACGACAAGCTCCACGAGATGGGGCCAGGCCTTACCGTGAACTGCGTGGCGCCCGGGTTCATCGAGACCGACATGACGGCCGACCTCCCCGAGAAGGTGGTCGAGAGCGTCAAGAAGCAGATCCCGATGGGACGCATGGGGCGCCCCGACGAGATCGCGCGCGTGGTGCACTTCATCTGCGCAGACGCGTCGTCCTACATCACCGGCCAGGTGTTCGCCGTCAACGGCGGGATGGACATGTGACGTTGCTGCGGCGGCTGCTCCAGCTGGTGGCCGCCAGGCGGCTCTTCAACCAGGTGCGCGGCCCGCGCGGGACGGGCCGCCGCCGAAGCCGGTGAGCGCCACCGCGGACAGCATCCCGCGGCCCGAGGAGCCGGTCCCCGCCGTCTCGTCGCCCACGGTCGACGGCACGAGGCGCAGCCGGGCGCGCTGCGCCCACGCCCTCAGGAAAAATGCTCAGCGCAGCTGAGGGCTTTTTTTCGAGGAACGCGCCCGACGCCCGCGCGACCGCTAGGCCAGCGGCACCACGAGGCACGTCGACGTGCCGTGCGCCAGCAGCTTCCCGCTGTCGACAGCGGTCAGGCGGCCCTCGGCGGTCCCCACCCGGCGGCCCAGGTTCACGACCCTGCCCTCGGCCTCGATGCGACCCGTGTCCGCGGTTATCGCCCGCACGAGGTTGAACTTGGTCTCCAGCGTCGTGTAACCGCTGCCCTCGGGCAGCGCCGAGTGCACGGCGCAGGCCATCGCGCTGTCGAGCATCGTCGCCGCCAGGCCGGCGTGGACCACGCCGATCGGGTTGTAGTGCTGCTCGCCGGGGTCGGCGCCGAAAACGGCCCGGCCCTCCTCCACCTCGTCGAGGTCGAAGCCCATCAGGCGGCTGATCGGCGCGGTGGGAACCTCGCGGTCGCGGATCGCCTGCAGGAACTCCAGCGGCGATCGCTTCATGCCCTCGGCCGCCAGGGTGGCCGGGTCGTCCCAGGTGACCTCCAGCCGGCGCTCGCTCACGGGCGCAGCACGAGCTTGCCCATCGTCTTGCGGGCGCGGATGTCCTCGTGGGCCTGCCGGGCCTCCTCCAGCGGGTACTCGCCGCCGACGATCACCTCGAGGTCGCCCCGCTCCACCGCGGCGAACATGTCCTCCATCGCCTGGCTCATCAGCTCGGGCTTGCGCATCATGTGCACCAGCCAGAAGCCGAGGACGCCCTGCGAGCGGCCCATGAGCTCGCCCGGGTTGACGTCCGGCGTGCCGCCGCGCGCGGCCTGGCCGAAGTGCACCAGGCGCCCGAAAGCCGCCACGGCCTTCAGCGACTGGGCGAAGACGTCGCCGCCGGTCATCTCCAGCACCACGTCCACCCGGTCGCCGTCATTCGCCTCGCGCAGCGCCGCGGTCAGGTCCTCCGCCCCGGAGTCGACCACCGCGTCGGCGCCGAGCCGCGAGACCAGCGAGCGCTTCTCCTCCGACGAGGCCACGCCGATCACGCGTCCGGCGCCGAAGCGCTTGGCGAGCTGGACGGCCAGCGTGCCCACGCCGCCGGCGGCGGCGTGCACCACCACGCTCTCGCCCTCGCGCAGCCGCGCGCTGGTGCGGAGCAGGTGCCAGGCCGTGGTCCCCTGGAGCACGAGCGCGAGCGCCTGGGCGTCGTCCACGCCGTCGGGCACCGGCCACAGCGCGCCCGGGTAGGCCACGCAGCGCTCGGCGTAGCCGCCGCCCGGGACCAGCGCAACCACCCGGCGGCCATCGCGCAGCGTGCCGACGACCTCGCCGCCGGGCACCAGCGGCAGCGACGCCTCGGCCAGGTAGGTGTTCTCGGCCTGGTGGGTGTCGGCGTAGTTGATCCCCGCCGCGCTCACCTCCACCAGCTCGCCGCCCCGGGGGACGCCGGGCTCCTCGACCTCGCTCAGCTCGAGGACCTCCGGCCCGCCGAACTCCTTGACCTGGATCGCCCTCATTGCTCGACGAACAGGTCGACCTGCAGGTCCGCATCCTCGACGAACGAGTACCGGTCGAGGTCGGTGACCCCCTCCTCGGCCAGCACGTCCTCGCAGAGGAAGAAGTTGCCCGTGCACTCGCGCGAGGGCCGGGTGAGGACCGCGTAGGCGGAGTCGGCCACCACCTCGGGCTTTCGCGACTTGGCCATCGCCTCGTCACCTCCCAACAGGTTCTGCACCGCCGCGGTGGCCACCAGCGTGCGCGGCCACAGCGAGTTGAAGGCGATGCCCTCGTCGCGGAACTCCTCGGCCATCCCCAGCGTGCAGAGCGACATGCCGTACTTGGCCAGCGTGTAGCCGACGTGGCTCTTGGCCCACTTGGGGTCGAGCGACAGCGGCGGCGACAGCGTGAGCACGTGCGGGTTCTCGGCCTGGCGCAAGTGCGGGATGCAGTGCTTGGAGACCACGAACGTGCCGCGCGTGTTGATGTCCTGCATCAGGTCGTAGCGCTTCAACTCCAGCGCCTCGGTGCCGGCGAGGTTGATGGCGCTGGCGTTGTTGATGGCGATGTCGATGCCGCCGAAACGGTCGACGGCCTGCTCCACCGCGGCCTCGACCTGCTCCTCCTCGCGGATGTCGCCGACGATCGGGAGCGCCTGCCCGCCGGCCTCCTCGATCTGCTCCGCGGCGGTGTAGACGGTGCCCTCCAGCTTGGGATGCGGCTCGCCGGTCTTGGCGATCAGCGCCACGTTTGCGCCATCCGCCGCAGCCCGCAGCGCAATGGCCAATCCGATGCCTCGGCTGCCTCCGGACACGAATATCGTCTTGCCGCTCAGGGTAGGCATTGGTGGAGTCTCCTAAGGAGTGGATCTGAGGACATGGCGAGTCAGGTAGGCGAGAAGGAAGCACGCGACGTAGCCGAGAGCGCGCGCGAGCAAGAGTGGAAGCTACCGAGCTTCGGCAAGGAGCTCTTCATGGGCAACTTCCAGCTCGACCTGATCCACCCGCAGCCCAAGCTCGACCCGGCCGCCGTCGAGAAGGGCGAGAAGTTCCTCGCCGACGTGAGGCAGTTCCTGGTCGACAAGGTCGACGTGCGCCAGATCGAGCGCGAGGCGAGGATCTCCGACGAGGTCCTGCAGGGCTTCAAGGACCTCGGCGCCCTGGGCATGAAGGTGCCCGAGAAGTACGGGGGGCTCGGCCTGTCGCAGGTGTACTACAACCGCGCGCTGACGCTGGTCGGCTCGTGGCACTCCTCCCTCTCGACCCTCCTCTCCGCCCACCAGTCCATCGGCGTCGCCGAGCCGCTGATGCTCTTCGGCTCCGAGGAGCAGAAGCAGCAATGGCTGCCCAAGGTGGCCAAGGACCACGTCTCCGCCTTCCTGCTCACCGAGCCCGACGTGGGCTCGGACCCCGCCCGCCTCAGCGCCTCCGCCACCCCCACCGAGGACGGCTCGGGCTACCTGCTGAACGGCCGCAAGCTGTGGGCCACCAACGGCGCGATCGCCGACATCGTCGTCGTGATGGCGAAGGTGCCCAAGAGCGAGAACAGCAAGGGCGGCATCAGCGCCTTCGTGCTCCCCTACGACACCGAGGGCATCACCGTCGAGGCGCGCAACCAGTTCATGGGACTGCGCGGCATCGAGAACTCGCAGACGCTGCTCAAGGACGTCTTCGTGCCCAAGGAGAACCTGATCGGCAAGGAGGGCCAGGGCCTCAAGGTCGCCCTCACCACGCTGAACACCGGCCGCCTGGCGCTGCCGGCGATCTGCGTTGGCGTCTCGAAGTGGGCCACGAAGGTCGCGCGGGAGTACGCCGCCGAGCGCGTGCAGTGGGGTCAGCCGGTGGGCAAGCACGAGGCCGTGGCGGAGAAGCTCGCGTTCATGGCCGGCACCGCGTTCGGGCTGGAGGCCATGCTCGACGTGTCGAGCCGCCTGGCCGACGACAAGAGCGCCGACATCCGCATCGAGGCCGCGCTGGGCAAGCTGCTGGCCTCCGAGCTGGGCTGGCAGGTGGCCGACGAGCTGATGCAGGTCCGCGGCGGGCGCGGCTACGAGACCGCCGAGTCGCTCGAGAACCGCGGTGAGCAGGGCGTCCCCGTGGAGCAGGTGCTGCGCGACATGCGGATCAACCGCATCTTCGAGGGCTCCACCGAGATCATGCACCTGCTGATCGCGCGCGAGGCCGTCGACACGCACCTCGCGGTGGCCGGCGACATCCTCGAGCCCGACGTCGACCTCAAGGACAAGGCCAAGGCCGCCAAGGCGGCCGCCGCGTTCTATCCCAAATGGCTGGCCGGGCTGGCCGCGGGCAAGGGGCAGTCGCCGAGCGCCTTCTCCGACTTCGGCGACCTCGCCAAGCACCTGCGCTACTGCGAGCGCAGCTCGCGCAAGCTGGCGCGCTCGACCTTCTACGGGATGACCCGCTGGCAGGCCAAGCTCGAGAAGAAGCAGGGCTACCTCGGCCGCCTGGTGGACATCGGCGCCGAGCTGTTCGCGATCGCCTCGGCGGTCGTCTACGCGAACACGATCAAGCAGGAGCAGCCCGAGCGCGGCGAGCAGGCCGAGGAGCTCGCGGACCTGTTCTGCCGGCAGTCGCGCCGGCGCTGCGACGCGCTGTTCAACGCCCTGTGGGCCAACGACGACGCCGAGAACTACGACTCCGCGCTCAAGCTCCTCGACGGCCGCTACCAGTGGCTGGAGGAGGGCGTCGTCGATCCCTCGGGCGACCTCCCGATGATCGCCGAGCAGCCCGAGGAGGCCGAGGAGCGTGCGGCGCACGCCCCGGGCTCGGGCAACGGCGCCTCGGCCGAGGGCGAGACCGAGACCGAGCAGGTCCCCGCCGCTCAGTAGGCGCCACCTGGCGTCGGAGCGCGGGCCGGGCGGTTGGCCGGCCGCCTGTCCTACCTCAGCTAGCGGCCCTCGCGCCTGCGCTCGACCCCGTCGAGCAGCGCCCAGTTGCCCTTCAAGGCCGTCTCGGCGATCTCCAGCAGGCGATCGGCGTCCGCACCGTCGAGGCGCTCCTCGATCAGCTCCCGGGAGTGCTCGGCGTGCTCGACGTCCCGCTCGGAGTGCAGCGAGAAGTACTCGGTCGCCGGGCCCTCCTCCAGGCCGTAGTGGCGCACCAGGCCCTCGAGCTTGGTCTGCGAGATCGCCGGCTGCGCAGCCTCGATCGCGTAGGTGGCGACGAGGTGCTCGAGCGCGGTCCGGCCCGCGGTCCAGCCCTCCACGCACTCGCGGGTCTCGGGCCGCGGCTCGGCGTCCGGCTGGGCCCCGACGGCCTCGCCGAAGGAGTCCCACAGCTCGATGTGGGCGGCCTCCTCGGCGGCGTGCTGCTCGAGCGTGGCCTGGATGGCGGGCTCGGCGGCGCGGGCGGCGGAATTCATCGCATCGGCGAGCGCGACCACCGCGTGCCGGTACTCGCCGGCGTAGAAGCCCAGCTCGCCCGGCTCGAGCTCACCCCGGCTCCAGCGCTGGTAGAAGGGGTGCTGGAGGACGTCCCAGCGCTCGCGGACGGCGTCGAGGCGGGTGAAGAAGTGCACTTTGCTCCAATCTCGGCGCCCGGAGGGCGACCGGTGTCATCCGAGCTGGGGGCGGGAAGCCCCCAGGGACTAATCAACGGGCCAGGATCGCCATCCTATGCGCCCCCGTGAGACCGCCCCGCGAAGACGAGCTGCACGCCCCGGAGTTTCCGCCGCGCATGGACTGGCTGAACGTGGCCTTTCTGCGCATGGACCGGCTGATGGGCCGCAACGCGGTGCTGGTCGAGTTCTGGGACTTCGCCCGCATCAACTCGCTTCGCACGCTGCCGTACCTGAAGGCCTGGCACGAGCGCTACCACGCGGCCGGCCTCAGGGTCATCGGCGTTCACTGCCCCGGCTACTCCTTCGGCCGCGACAACGACACCGTGGCCCGGGCGGTCGAGCGGCTCGGGATCGAGTACGCCGTGCTCCTCGATCCCGCGTTCTCGGTATGGCGCCTCTACGGCAACCGCGGCTGGCCCGGCCGGTACCTGTTCGACCGCCGCGGGGTGCTGCGCTACGTCCACTACGGCGAGGGCGACTACCTGGACTGCGAGGTGGCGATCGGCGAGGTGCTGTCGGAGCTCCACGACGACTTCGAGTCCCCGCCGCCGCTCGACCCGGTCCGGCCCGAGGACGCGCCCGGAGTGCGGCTCGAGCCCCAGACGGCGGACATCGCCCTGCCGGGCGACGTCGACCGCCTTGCCCTGGTGCGCGACTGGCTGCCGGGCGAGGACTACCTGGAGGCCGAGGACGCGGGCGCCGCGGCGGAGTTCAGCTACACGGGCGGCGCGGCCTGGGCCGTGCTGTCGGGCGCCGACCGCGACGCTGGCCTGTATGAGGCAAGCGAGGGCCGCGTGGTCGCCGACGACCCGGGCCTGCGGCTGCACGGCGTGCAGTTCACGCCCGTGCCACCGCGCGACTGAAGGATTCTGCGGGCCAAGGCCCGCACGATCCTGCAGTCATTCCCGGCGGCCCCGCGACGCCTATTGCGCCGCGGCCATCGCCTTCCGGATCTCCTTCGGGAGCATGAAGCGCACGTCCTCCTGGACCACCTCGTACTCCGAGACGTCCTCGGTGCCGCGCTCGCGGAAGAAGTCGACCAGGGACTGCACCAGCTCCTCGGGCGCGCTGGCGCCCGACGTGATGCCGACCACGCGCTTGCCCTCCAGCCACTGCTCCTGGACCTGGGACTGGTTGTCGATCAGGTAGGAGTCGGCGCCGAAGTCGCGCGCGACCTCCACGAGCCGGTTGGAGTTCGAGGAGTTGCGTGAGCCGATCACCAGCACCAGGTCGCAGTCGCGCGCCATCTGGCGCACGGCCGCCTGGCGGTTGGTGGTGGCGTAACAGATGTCGTCCGACTTGGGCCCGGTCACGTTCGGGAAGCGCTCGCGCAGCTTGCGGATGATGCGGTCGGTCTCGTCCACCGACAGCGTGGTCTGGGTGAGGTAGGCCACGCGGTCGGGGTCCTCCACCTCGAGCGTGTCCACGTCCTCCTCGGTCTCGATCAGGACCATGTTGGCCGGGGCCTCGCCCATCGTCCCCTCGACCTCCTCGTGGCCCTCGTGGCCGATGAGGACGATCGTGTAGCCGTCGGCGGCGAACTTCTTGGCCTCCACGTGCACCTTGGTGACCAGCGGACAGGTGGCGTCGATCGTGTGCAGGTCGCGCGCCGCGGCGTTCGCGTGGACGCTGGGGGCGACCCCGTGGGCGGAGAACACGACGGTCTCCCCCTCGGGCACCTCGGTCTCCTGGTCGACGAAGATCGCGCCCCGCTCGTGGAGTTGCTCGACCACGTGCTTGTTGTGGACGATCTCCTTGCGGACGTACACGGGCGGGCCGTAGATCTCGAGCGCGCGCTCGACGGTCTGGACCGCGCGGTCCACGCCGGCGCAGTAGCCGCGCGGGGCGGCCAGGAAGAGCTTTTCTGGAGCGGGAGGCATCCCCTCAGAGGCTAGTGAGCAGCTGCAGCACCGTCTCCCCCGTAACGTCCAGGCTGCGCTCGGACACCGCGCTCAGGTCGTCGCAGGGCCGGTGCCAGCAGGGGAAGTCGAAGTCGATCAGGTCGATGCTTGGCACCCCGTGCTCGATGAAGGGCAGGTGATCGTCGCTGATGGCCCCGGTGGTGGCGGCCGGGAACGCCGCCGCGGTGCCCGTCCGCCGCGCCGCGGCGCGCAGCTTGGCCCACAGCGCCTCGTCGGAGTTGGCCTCGCGGGGCGTGCTCAGCTCGCGGTCGCCGACGAAGTCGAGCAGGATCATCGCCTCCGCATCCTTGAACCGGGGCGCGATGAACTTCGACCCGCGCAGGCCCTTCTGCACGAACTGCGAATCCGGGGTGCCCCGCGGGGTCTCCTCGCCGTCGAACAGGATGAACACCACGGTGGGCCGCACCTGGCGCGGCTTGAGCGTGCGCGCCAGCTCCACGGCCACCGCGGTGCCCGAGGCGCCGTCGTTGGCGCCCACGAAGCCGGGCTCGTCCTTGGTGTCGTAGTGCGCGCCGACCACCACCTTGCGGCCGGGGTCGCGGCCGGGCACACCGCCCACGATGTTGCGCAGGCCGCCGGGCGCCCGCGCGAAAACCCCCTGGGGCAGCAGCCGCCGCAACCTGTCGCCGAGCTCGCGCGAGGTCCGCGACCCGGCCGGGCGCGCCCCCAACTCGACCTGCTCGCGCAGCAGCGCATAGGCGGCCCGCGAGTCGAAGCGGTGGCTGCGCACGGCGGGCTCGTCGGAGGTGAACGGAATGTTCCCCGTCGCGGCGAGCACGGCGAAGGTCGCGCCCAGGAAGACCTGCACCGCGAGGACCACGTACAGGGCACGCACCGGGGATAGTCTGACCAACGCGGTGGCAAACCAGGGCCACAAGGACAGGCTGAGCGCGATCGACGCCTCGTTCCTGGCGCAGGAGCGCCAGGCATCGCACATGCACGTCGGGGCGCTCGTGATCTTTGAAGGGCCGCCGCCCTCGCGCGAGGACTTCGTGCAGCACATCGAGTCGCGGCTGGGGCTGGTGCCGCGCTACCGCCAGAAGCTGGCCTTCCCGCGGTTCGAGATGGGCCGTCCCTTCTGGGTCGACGACCCGCAGTTCAACATCGACTACCACGTGCGCCACACGGCGCTGCCGGCCCCCGGGACGGTCGAGCAGCTGCGCGGGCTGGTCGGCCGGATCTTCTCCCAGCGCCTGGACCGGTCGAAGCCGCTGTGGGAGATGTGGCTCGTCCAGGGCCTCGAGTCGGGCAAGTTCGCGCTGATCTCCAAGACCCACCACGCGCTGGTGGACGGGGTGAGCGGGGTCGACCTGTCCGCGGTGCTGTTCGACGTCGGCCCCGTCCCGCAGGAGATCGAGGGCGCCGGGGCCGACTGGACCCCCGAGTCCGAGCCCTCGGAGGCCGAGCTGGTGGCCGAGGGCGTCAAGGGCCTGCTCCGCCGCCCCGCGGAGCTTGCCGGCCAGGCCGTGGGCGCGCTGTCGCACCCCGGGCGCGCGGTGGACGAGGTGCGCGAGGCTGCCGAGGGCGTCGGCGAGATCCTGTGGGCGGGCCTGAACCCGGCGCCGGACGTGCCGCTGAACCAGACCATCGGGCCGCACCGGCGGCTGTGGTGGGTGCAGTCCGAGCTCTCGCAGCTGAAGGCGATCAAGAACTCGCTGGGCGGGACGGTGAACGACGCCGTGCTGGCGATCGTGGCGGGCGCCGTTGGGCGCTGGCTGCGCGAGCGCGGGGTGCGCACGGAGGGGCTGGAGCTGCGGGCGCTGGTGCCGGTGTCGATCCGGGGCGAGGACGAGCACGGCCAGCTCGGCAACCGCATCGCGGCGATGCGCGGGCCGCTGCCGGTCTACGCCGAGGACCCGGTGGAGCGGCTCGACATCGTGCGCCGCGAGATGGAGGGCCTGAAGGAGTCCAAGCAGGCCCTGGGAGCGGAGGTGATCGCCGGCCTGCAGGACTTCGCGCCGCCCACGATCCTGGCCCAGGCCTCGCGCGTGAATTTCTCCACCCGGCTGTTCAACTTGATCGTCACCAACGTGCCGGGGCCCCAGTTCCCGCTCTACCTCCTGGGCCGGGAGATGGAGGAGATCGTGCCGGTCGCCTTCCTGCCCGAGGACCACGCGCTGGCGGTCGCGATCATGAGCTACAACGGCAAGCTCGACTTCGGCCTCCTGGCCGACTACGACGCGATGCCCGACGTGGAGAACTTCGCGCGTCACCTCGAGGAGTCGCTGGCCGAGCTGCTCGACGCCGCGGCCGCGGCCAAGAAGAAGCCCCGCGCCCGGGCGAAGACCAGCTAGCGCCGGACGACGATGCGCGCGTCGGCGCGGCGGGGCTTGCGCTCGACGTTGCCCGCGCGGTCGCGCGCCCGGGTGTAGAGCCGGTAACGCCCGCGGCGCAGCCTGACCACGAGGGTGTGGCGGCCGGTGCGCTTGATGCGCCGGTAGCGCCCGCTCTGGCGCTTGAGGTACACGTCGAACGAGCGCACGCCGGAGGGCACCAGCCCTCGGCGCCCCGCGAGATCCTTGCCGCGCCAGCGCAGCCGCACCCGCACGCGGCGGGCGCCCCGCAGGCGGGCCCGGCGGCGCGCGCGCAGGCGCGACTCGGGCGCGCGGCGGTCGACCCTGCGGGCGCTGTCCACGGCGCGCCCGGCGTCGATGATCCCGAAGCCCAGCGACGGCTCCCAGGAGCCGCGGCCGCGGGCCGTGGCCTTGATGATCCGCATCCGCTCGCGCGCGCTCAGCGACGGGTTGAGCTGCGCGAGCATGGCCGCGAGGGCGGTCACCTGCGGAGCGGCCATCGAGGTGCCCTCCAGCCGGGCGTAGCGCGAGTCGCCGTCGATGCTGGCGCGGCAGCCGCACGGCTGGCTGACCAGCGGGATGCCGGCCTCGCGGTCGGTGGCGTTGCCCGGGTAGGTGGACAGCAGGCCGATCGGGCCCTCGTAGGGAAAGATCCCGTCGTAGAAGCCGTACGCGCCCACCGAGATCTGCGGCCCGCGGCCGGTTGCCGCGTTGCGGTCGCTGAAGTCGGCCCCCGTGACCACCAGGCCGCGTCCGGCGTCGATGTTCGGGGCATCCCCTGGCTGCAGCTCGGAGGCCGGGGCGCCCTGGTCGGTGTCCGGGCTGTTGGAGGCCGCGGCCACCAGCACCACACCGCGCCTCAAGGCGTAGTCGATGGCCTGGCTGAGCACCGCGGTCCCGGGGCCGCCTCCGAAGCTCATGTTGATCGCCGTGGCCCCGCGGTCGGTGGCGATGCGGATCCCGTCGGCGATGTCCTCGTCGCGCAGCAGCGGGGCCTTGACCATCACGATCCGGCAGCCCCAGCCCGCGCCCGCCACCCCGCGGCCGTCGTCGGTGCCCGCGCAGGCGAGGCCGCTGACATGGGTGCCGTGGCCGTCGTCGTCGCGCCCCGCTCCCGAGGAGGTGCCCAGCTCGGCGCCCGAGGCGATCTTGCCGCCGAGCTCCGGATGGCCGGCGTCGATGCCGGAGTCGATCATGCCCACCGTCGCCCCCTGGCCGGTGGTGACGTCCCACGCGGCGGGGAACGCCTGGCGCGCCAGCCACCACTGCCGCGGCGTGCCGCCCGGGGCGCCCGGCTCCTGGCCGCCCAAGCCAGGGTCGTTGGGGGAGCGGCGGAACTCGCGCCGGTACTCGACCGAGACGCTCTTCACGGCCGGGTCGCGGCGCAGCTCGGCGATCGCCTGGGGCGAGCCCTTGACCGTCGCCACGCCCAGCTCGGGCACGCCGGCTCCCGCCCGCCGCGCGCCGGCGTCGCCCAGGACGTCCCCCAGCAGCGCCTCCGAGCGCGCGGTGCGCTTGCTGTCGAAGGTCACGAGGTAGCGCCCGGTGCGCTCGACGCGCGCCTGCGCGGCGGGCACGGCCACGAGGCACAAGGCCAGGGTGAGGAGCAGGACGCGGCGGGTCACCTGGTCATTGAACACACTGGGCGGCGCACAGGTAGCGGTAGCGTTCCCGCCCGATATGACGATCGAGCTCGAGTACGACACCTTCGGCGACCGCTCCGACCCGCCCCTGCTGCTGATCATGGGCCTGGGCTTCCAGCTGATCCACTGGGACCCCGAGTTCTGCCAGCGGCTGGCCGACCGCGGCTTCTACGTCATCCGGTTCGACAACCGCGACGTCGGCCTGTCGACCAAGGTGCGCGGCGGGCCCAAGCCCAACGCGCTCGCCGCGTTCGCGGGCTTCACCGGCTCTGGCTTCCTACACGCTGTGGGACATGGCCGACGACACGGCCCGCCTGCTGGACCGCCTCGAGATCCCCGCCGCGCACGTCGTGGGCATATCGATGGGCGGCATGATCGGCCAGTCGCTGGCGATCAAGCACCCCGAGCGCGTGCTGTCGCTGGCCTCGCTGCTGTCCACCACCGGCAACCGGCGGGTGGGCGTGCCCCGCATGCGAGCGCTGGGCCTGCTGCTCAAGCGAGCGCCCTCGGAGCGCGAGCCCTACCTCGATTTCGCCGTCGAGGTGGCCAAGGTGATCGGCTCGCGCAAGCACATGGACGAGGAGCGCGTGCGCGCGGTGGCCGCCGCCGCCTACGACCGCTGCCACTACCCGGTGGGCATGCTGCGCCAGCTGGTGGCGATCCAGGCCTCCGGCGACCGCACCGAGCAGCTCAAGCGCCTCGACGTCCCCACCGTCGTCGTCCACGGGTCCGACGACCCGCTGGTGCCCACCCGCGCGGGACACGCCACGGCCAAGGCCATCCCCGGGGCGCGGATGGTGGAGATCGCCGACCTCGCCCACGACCTCCCGCCCGCCGTCTGGGACGAGGTGATCGACGCGATCGTGGAGAACACCGAGCGCAGCCCCGCCGCCGCGGCGCGCGCTGCCGCCTAGCGGCGCCCGGCCGTGCGACGGGCGGGCCCTCGATGACCTCGCCGTACGGGCTGAAGCGCCCGCCGTGGCAGGGGCAGTCCCAGGTCTCGTCGCCCTGGTTCCAGTTGACGATGCAGCCGAGGTGGGTGCAGCGCGCCGACATGCGGTGCAGCGCCCCCTCCTCGTCGCGGTAGACCGCCTGCTGGCCCAGCCCTGAGCCGATCACCCGCCCCTCGCCCGGTGACGATGTCGTCGACGCTCGCGCGCTTGAGCAGCCGGTCGCCGAGGAAGCGGACGCCGACGTTCGCGTTCTCCTTGACGAACGACGCGGCGGCCGCGCGCGGACGCAGCCGGGCGGTGTCGAACAGACGCCGCCACCGGTGCTCGGTGCCCAACACGCCGGCGGTGACCACCTCGGCGGCGGCCGTGCCCATCGCCAGTCCCCACTTGCGGAACGCGGTCGCCACCCAGACGTTGTCGGTGGCCGGGTCGACCGGGCCCACGAACGGCACGCCGTCGGCCGAGATGTGGTCCTCGCTGGCCCAGCGCAGCTCGACCTGCTCGAGGCCGAAGCGCTCGCGCGCCCAGCCCTCGAGGCGGTCGTAGCTCGAGCGGCCGTTGCCCTGGCCGGTCTTGTGGCCCTGGCCGCCGACCAGCAGCCAGCGGTCGCCGCCGGTCTCGTGCACGCGGATCGAGTGCGTTGGGGACTCCGTCGACAGGTACATGGCCGCCGGCCCCTCGGGCACGATGCCGGCCACGATGTAGGAGCGCTCGGGATGGGAGCGGGCGAAGTACAGCCCGCGCGTGAGGAACGGGAGATGGGTGGCCAGGACCACGTGGCGGGCGGTCACCGCCGGACCGTGCTCGGTGCGGGCGCGCGCGGGGTCGCCGAAGTCGACGCCCTCGACCCGCGACTCCTCGTGGATGGCGACGCCCGCCTCCTCGGCCGCGGCCGCGATGCCCTCCAGGTAGCGCAGCGGGTGGAACTCGGCCTGGTCGGCGAACGCGACGGCGCCGGCTACGCCGAACGGCAGGTCGGTGTCGCGCTCGAAGGAGGCGGGGAGGCCGAGTCGCCTGGCCGCCGACGCCTCGTCCTCCAGGTCGTCGCGGTCGGCGGGGTCCTCCGCGTAGACGACGTGCGGCTTGCGCCGCAGCTCGCAGTCGATGGCGAGCTCCTCGGCCAGGGTGGCCACGCGCTCGATGCCGCGCTGGTTGGCCTCGCCGTAGAGCCGGGCGAGCTCCTCGCCCTGCGAGGCGATCAGCTTCGCGTAGGTCAGCCCGTGCAGCGACGACAGCTTCGCGGTGTTGAGCCCGCTGGCGCCGGAGCCGAGCCGGCGGGCCTCCAGCAGGGCCACCGACGCCCCGCCCTGCGCCACCTGCAGCGCGGTGGTCAGGCCCACGATGCCGCCGCCGACCACTACGACGTCGACGGTCAGGTCGTGCTCGAGCCGCGGGCGCGGGGTCTGCGCCGCGGTCTGGTGCCAGAGCGAGGCGAGCAGGCTACTTCTCGATCTTGCTCACGTCGCGGGGCTCCAGGAAGGGCTGGTCGAGCGGCGCCGCGTGGCCGCCCTCGATCTGCTGGCTTCGCTGGAGCTCGGCGTTGAACTGCGCCCCGAGCACGATCGCGATGTTCGTGATCCACAACCAGATGAGGAACACGATGATGCCACCCAGCGGGCCGTAGGTCTTGTTGTAGTTGGCGGCCACGGCCACGTAGAGCGCGAACAGCGCCGACGCCGCGATCCAGACCAACAGCGCGAACACGCCGCCGGGGCTGAAGAACTTGAAGCCGGGTTGCTTGACGTTCGGCGCCGCCCAGTAGAGGAAGGCGATCATGAACGACACCAGCAGCAGGATCACCGGGATCTTCGCGATGTCGAACACGGTGGCGAAGCTGCTGCCCGCGCCGATCAGGTTGCCCACCTTCTCGGTGATGGGGCCGGTGATCGCCACGCCGACGATCACGACGACCAGCAGCAGGATCATCACCAGCGTCGTCCCGATCTGCGCCGGCTTGAGCTTCCAGATCGGCCGGCCCTCCTCTACCTCGTAGATCGCGTTGGACGCGCGCGAGAAGGCGGAGATGTAGCTCGACGCCGAGTTCAGCGCCAGCAGCAGGCCAATGACGAAGGTCAGTCCCGCCGCGCCCTGGCTCTTGCCCAGGTTGGTGAGCGTGTTGGTGAGGATGTCCTGGGCCGGGCCGGGGATCGGCGCCGACTTCAGGTTGTCGATCAGCGGCTGGGTCGCCGAGGGGCCGATGATGCCCAGCACCGATACGAGAGCGATCAGCGCCGGGAACAGCGCCTGGATCGAGTAGTAGGTGAGCGCCGCCGCCTTGTCGGTGCCGTCGGTGTTCGAGAACTCCTTGAAGGTGCGCTTGAAGGTGTCCTTCTTCGAGGTCCCGGACAGCTCGGTCGGGCTGTCGGGAGTGCGCTCGGCGGGCGCGCCGCCGCGCTCCTTGGCCTCGATGGTCTCCCGCTCGCTGCGGCGGAGGCCGTTCCCGTCCGCCATGACTACGAGGACCTCCGGCGCCACAGCAGCAGGACCAGCCCGGCCAGCACGACGGCTCCGGCGCCGGCGGCCACCTGGCTCTGGTTCTGCTTGGCCTGATCGCCGAGCTCACCGGCCTTGGCCTGAGCCTGCGCCTTCACCTCGTCGGCCTTCTGCTGGGCCCGGGCCTTGACGTCGGCCCTGTCGGCGAGCGCTTCGACCGTATCCCCGAGGTCCTCGCGCGTCGCCTCGATGTCCGCGCGGATCTCCTCCGGGCTCTGGGCCTGCTCGGTGCTCGGGGCCTGCTGTGTGCTCTCGGATTGCTGCTGGTTCTCGGCGCTCATGCGCGACTAGCCCTCTCCTTGACTTGGTCCACGTCCTGCCTGGTGCTCGCGATCGCCTGCTCGGGCTGCGGCGGGGTCGCCTGGTCGACCTGGTTCTTGCCCACCAGCGCCGCTACGCCGGCGATCGCGAACAGGACCACGGTTACGATGAGTGCCGCGAGCCAGGCGTCCACCGCCGTCGCCAACCCGAGGATCGCCGTGGCGATGAGGCCGCCGACGGCGTAGGCGGAGATCAACCCCGCCCCGCCGAAGAGGCCCGCGCCGATGCCGGCGCGCTTGCCCTTCTCCTTCATCTCGACCTGGGCGAGCTCGAGCTCCTTGCGAACCAGGTCGGCGGTTTGCTGGGACATGCGCTGCACCAGTTCCGACACCGGCAGCTCGTTCAGGTCTTGCTGTGGCATGCCCGCCCATTACCCCCGTTCACGGCGGGAAAACCCAAATGGGTTGGCTGGGCGGACGGCGCGCTCTACGAAGCAAGCGCGCCGGGCGCAACCGGGTGGTGCGGGCCGAGCGCTAGTGGCCTCCGCCCGCCTGGTCCAGGTTCTCGCGCCCCTTGTCCAGGGCGTCTTGGTCCACTTCGGCGTTGCCGGGGGGCGTCGTGGCCTCGTGGGTCGGGTCCGGGGGGCTGGTCGTGGCGCTCTGCTCGTCGGAGCCCTGTTCTTTCTCGCTCATGGCATTGGCCTACCCGTGCGGGCGGCGCGCTAGTCGCGCGGGGACAGGTGCTCGGGAGCCAGCCTGCGGGCCAGCTCCAGCGTCTCCTCGTCGAGCGAGGCGCGCTCGAGCTCGTACTCGTGCGCGAACGCGTCCCGCAGCGCCGCGATCACGTCGCCGAGCGTGACTCCGGGCACCTCGTCCGCCACGGCGCCGGTCGCCTCCGGCCTCCAGTCGAGGCCCATCGCCCGGTAGACAGGGACGAGGATGTCGCGGACGCGGTCGGCGCCCTCGACCACGAGCACGCCGCCCACGTGCGCCCCGCCGGAGATCAGCCGCTGACCGACACCCATGAGCTTCGTGCGCCCGGCCGCGCTGACGCTGTGCGAGCCGGGGCAGTACTCGCCGGGCACCTCCCCCACGTGCGCGTCGACGCCCAGGGACCGCAGCGCCACCGCCACGCGGTCGGCGATCTGGTCGAAGCGCGGGCGCACGCCCGAGCGCGGGTCCGGATCGGAAATCGCGTGCGAGAACGCCAGCGTGCCCTCGTGGAAGACGGCTGCTCGCCCCCCGGCGAGCCGCTCGATCGCCTCGAATCCGCCATCCCGGGCCGCCGCGACCGCCTCGCGGTAGCCGGGGCCCACCACGTCGAGCTTGCCGAACGCCACGATCGGTCCCGGCCGGGCGAGGCGCAGGGTCTCCGGCAGCTCACCGGAGGCCACCCGCTCGAGCAGCGCGCGCGCCACCGCGGTGTCGAGCGCCGGGTCGTCGGGGATGGAGTCCAGAACGACGCGTAGAGTCACGCGGCCGTGCGCCCCTCCAAGAACATCGCGGTGGTGTCCTGCATGGACGCCCGCCTCGCGCCGGCGCGCCTGCTCGGGCTCGAGCAGGGCGACGCCCACGTGATCCGCAACGCCGGCGGCGTGGTCACCGACGCGGAGATCCGCTCACTAGCCGTCTCGCAGCACCTGCTGGGCACGACGGAGATCATGCTCATCCAGCACACGGACTGCGGCATGACCAGGATCACCGACGAGGAGTTCGCCGACCGGCTGGAGCGGGAGACCGGCGAGCGGCCCGCGTGGCGGGCTCACGCCTTCGACGACCTCGAGGAGAGCGTGCGGGCCTCCAAGCGCAAGATCGAGGCGAGCCCCTTCATCCCGAGCAAGCAGATTCGGGGCTTCGTCTACGACGTGGGCAGCGGCGAGCTGCGCGAGGTGACCTGAGAAGGGGCGAGGGAGCGGTGCTCAGACTGGTCTAAAAGCCGAGGGCGAACTTGGCCTCTTCGCTCATGAGCTCCGGCGTCCAGGGCGGCGTGAAGACCATCTTGGGGTACACGCGCTCCACGCCGTCCAGCTCCCCGACGAACTCCTCCATCTGCTCGGAGACCTGCGGGCCGATCGGGCAGCCCGGCGAGGTGAGCGTGAAGGTCACGAACACCTCAGGGCCTTCCACCTCGACGTCGTACACCAGGCCGAGCTCGACGAAGTCGAGACCCAGCTCGGGGTCGATGACGTTGGTGAGCGCTTCGGTGACTTCGTCCTTCGTGGGCATCGGGTTCAGCTTAGTAGGGTCGAAGCATGCGCCTGGTGGCACTGGTGGTGGTGTTCATCGTGTTGCCCATCGCCGAAATTGCGCTGCTGGTGCAGGTTGGGGGCGCAATCGGACTCGGCTGGACGATCGCGCTTCTGATCGCCGACTCGATCATCGGCGCGGTGCTCCTGCGGTCCCAGGGCCGCGCCGTCTGGCGCCGCTTCCAGGCCACCATGCAGGCCGGTCGCATGCCACACCGCGAGGTCCAGGACGGTGTGCTCGTGATCTTCGGTGGCGCGCTCCTGATCACGCCGGGCTTCCTCACCGACATCCTGGGCCTGTTGCTGCTGATCCCCCCGACGCGCGCAGTGGTCCGCCGCTTCGTGATGCGAGCACTCACCCGGCGGGCGGTGAGCCGGGTCGCCGACCGCGCCGGAGGTGCCGATCGCGGCGTCTGGGATGTCGAGGGCACCGCCACGGAGGTCGAGCTGCCGCCGCAGCACCTCGAGCGGTGAGCGAGCCCGCGCTCTCCGTCGCCTTCTTCGACCCGGCGCGCCAGGTGCACGGCCTCGCGCGCGCGGGCGCGACGCTGCTGTTCGAGGGCTCGCGCTCGCTGGTGCTCGACGAGCCCGCCCGCCTCGAGCCGTCCGGCCAGGCATGGGAGGCCGGCGTGGGCAACCGCTTCCAGGTCCGCTTGGAGCCGGCCTCCGAGCCGGTGGAGCTGGCGGGCAACCGGGTGAGGGTCTGCACCGTGACCGGCGAGGTGGCCGGCACGCCCGTCGACGGCCTGGGCACCGTGAGCGAGACGCTGCGCGCGCCCGCCTGGGACGAGCTCGACGCGCTGCGCGCGATCTCGGTGCTGGCCGACCCCGGGCACGCGCTCCTGGCGGTGTCCCGGCGGCCCCGGGGCGCGCCCGGCCACGGCGAGGAGCTGGTGAGCGCGGCGCTGATAGCCGACGGCGAGGTCAAGCCCGTGGAGGACGCGCGCCTCTCCACCGTGTACGACGGGGAGGGACGCCAGCGCAACGCCGGGCTGGAGCTGTGGCTGTCCGAGGAGGACTTCCCCCGCCGCGCGTCGGGCTCGGTCACCGCCGGCTCCTCGCTCGAGCTGGAGGGCCTCGACGTCCACGCCGCCATCTTCGCCTGGCGGCTCGAGGGGCGGGAGGCGGTGGGCCAGTACGAGCTCGCCCTGCGCTCCACGGCGCCCGACGCCGCGTGACTCCCTCCGCCGTCGTGAGCGACTTCGGCGGGGTCCTCACCAGCCCGCTGTTCGCGGCCCTCGAGGAGTACGCCACCAGCTGTGGTACCACGCTGTCGGACCTGGGCGTGGCGATGGCGGCCTCCACCAAGCGCACCGGCGCGCATCCGCTCTACGCGCTCGAGCGCGGCGAGATCACCGAGACGGAGTTCATGCGCCGCGTGTCCTCCGAGCTGGCAGACGGCGTCCAGCTGACCGAGCTCGGCGAGGGCTACTTCACCCGCCTGGAGCGAAACGAGCCGATGCTCGAGTTCCTGGCCGAGCTGCACGGCCGCGGCCTGCGGCTGGCGCTGTGCACCAACAACGTGCGCGAGTGGGAGCCGCGGTGGCGAGCGATGCTGCACGAGATCGACGAGCTGTTCGAGACGATCATCGACTCCGGCTTCGTGGGCACCCGCAAGCCCGAGCCGGAGATCTACGCGATCGTGCTGGAGCGGCTCGGCGTGCCGGGCGACGAGTGCGTGTTCATCGACGACTTCGAGGACAACTGCATCGCTGCGGCCGAGGCCGGCATGCACCCGGTGCACTTCCGCGACGCCGACCAGGCGATCCCCGAGGTGCGGGCGCTGCTCAACAGCTAGCCCACAGCCCGCGCCGCTGCGCGCGGGCTCGGCGGGCGGCCTCCTCGATCTCCGGCGCGAGATCGTCGTTGGGGCGGATGGTCAGCGGGCGGGCGTAGCCGCGCGCGGCCAGCGTCTCGTTGAACGTCCGCCCGCCACCCGTGAAGACGTAGGCCAGCGTCCGCCCGTAGCGGTCCCGCCGCTCCACGCCCACCGTCACCCCCACCCGGCGTCCCGGCGGCAGCGCCCCGCGGGCGAAGCGCGAGGCCTCGGGGCCGAAGCACTCGACCCCGCCGTGGACCTCCGGCGTGTCGACCCCGATCAGCCGGGTCTTCCCGTAGCCGCTCAGCACCACGGTGTCCCCGTCCACGACGCGAACCACCCGCGCCGACCCCTCGGGCTCGGCCAGCGTCGCCGAGCAGCCGGCAAGCGCGGCCGCGGAGCCCGCCAAGGCGGCAGCGAGAGCGCCGAGAGGCAAGGAGAGCAAGGACGCAGGCCCCCGAAGCGTGCTCCGCACGTGAGGGGACCGAGGGCGCCGCTATCCGCCGCCTATCGGCGCTCTCGTCAGTTGTCCGAGCCCAAACGGTCCCAGCAGTACAGCTCGACGGCCTCCGCGGCCAGCTCCATCGTGCGCTCGTTCGACAGCCAGGGCAGGACGGCGTCCAGGGCCTGCTCCTCGCTGGCTCCCGAGTCGAACACGTCGTCGCCTCGGAAGCCGGCCGCGATGCGCAGCGCCTCGCGGCGGTGCTCGCCCAGCTGGTTGAAGGCCCGCATCAGGAACTCCTTGTTGGCGATCGGCTGGGCGATCTCCAGCGAGGCATGCCAGGCGGCCAGCATCGACAGGTCCTCGTCGTCCAGGTCCTCGACCGCCTTGGCGTAGTGGACCTCGAGCTCGTCGTCGGGGATCTCGTCGACCCAGGCGCGCACCAGTTCGCCCAGCAGCTGCCGGCGGGCCTCACGCCCGATGGACTCGGCGACTACTCGAATGGCTTCGTGGGGTTCGATGAAGCAGAGAGACACCTGGGTTCAGCTCCCTGATCGCGTGGCGGGACGCGATCAAGGTACGGGCGCCTATGGACGGAAAGAGACGATCTGCCAGCGCTTGCGCACGCGCCGCAGGACCACCGTCTGCCCACCCTGCAATTTGGCGGTTGCGCGTGACCCGCGGACCGTCACCGAGCTGACCGAGAACTCGTCCGAGGTGGGCAGCCCGAAGGGGTCGATCCCCGCCTGGCGGCCGCAGGCGCGCAGCGCCTCGATGCCCTGGGCGCCGCCGGGGTCGCGGCCCAGGACCTGGCAGAAGATCTTGCCGTCCCCAAGCTCCACGGCCTGGATCAGCTGGCCCACGGTGCGCGCGACGTCGCGGCGCGGGCCGTTGGTGAGCACCTCGGGAGGAGTCGTGCGCTGGGTGGTCGTCTCGCGCGGGGCGGTCTCCGTGGACCTCGACGGCGGGGGCTTCTCGGCCGTGGTGCCGACGGTCTTGGGGTCCTCCCGGACGGCCTTGTCGTCGTCGCCACCGCAGCCGGCCAGGACGAGCACCACGGCGATCAGGATCCAGCGCCTGCCCACCCGGCTCAGGCTAGCCGTACGATCCGGCGCGTGGGGACGGTCCGCACGCAGGTCGCCATCGTGGGCGCAGGCCCGGCGGGCCTCGTGCTGGGCCACCTGCTGCACGCGATGGGGATAGAGGCGGTGGTGCTCGAGGCGCGTGACCGAGAGCACGTGGAGTCGCGCGTCCGCGCGGGGGTGCTGGAGCAGGGCACGGTCGACCTGTTGCGCGAGATGGGCGTGGCCGACCGCTTGGACCGCGAGGGGATGGTCCACGAGGGCGTGGAGCTGCGCTTCGCCGGTCGCCCCCACCGGATCGACTTCACCGAGCTGACCGGCGGCAAGTGCATCACGATCTACGGCCAGCAGGAGGTGGTCAAGGACCTGATCGCGGCGCGCGTGGACGCCGCGGCGCCGCTGCGCTTCGAGGTCGAGGACGTGCGGGTCGAGGGGCTGGACTCCGAGCGCCCGGCGGTCCGCTACGTGCACGGCGGCGAGGAGCACGCGCTGACCGCGGACTACGTGGCCGGGTGCGACGGCTTTCACGGGGTCTGCCGTGACACCGTGCCCGCCGGCGCCCTGCGCTTCCACGAGCGCGAGTACCCCTACGCCTGGTTCGGCGTGCTGGCCGAGGCGGCGCCCGCCACCGAGGAGCTCGTGTACTGCCACAGCGACCGCGGCTTCGCGCTGTACAGCATGCGCTCCCCCACGCTCTCGCGGCTCTACTTCCAATGTGACGCCGGCGAGGACCCCGACCGCTGGGACGACGCCGCGATCTGGGAGGAGCTGACCTCGCGCCTGGCGCTGGCGGACGGCGGTGGCCCAGGCGAGGGACCGATCGTGGAGAAGGGAGTGACGCCCATGCGCTCGTTCGTGGCCGAGCCCATGCAGCACGGGCGCCTGTTCCTCGCCGGGGACGCGGTGCACATCGTGCCGCCCACCGGTGCCAAGGGCATGAACCTGGCGATCGCCGACGTGCGCGTGCTCGCCGAGGCCCTGCGCCGCCACTACGAGGATGGGGACGACTCGGCCCTGGCGGGCTACTCGGACGAGTGCCTGCGCCGGGTATGGCGCACCCAGCACTTCTCGTACTGGATGACCTCGATGCTCCACCGCCCGCCCGACGACGAGGACGGCTTCGCCACCCGCCTGCAGCTCGCGCAGCTCGAGTACGTGTGCTCGTCGCGTGCCGCCTCGACGATGCTGGCCGAGAACTACGTCGGCGCCGTCGCCTGATGGACGACCTGTTCGAGGCCATGTACGTGCCGCCCGCGCTGCGCCAGGCGGTCTCGGGCCGAGCGTGGGTCCAGGCGATGCTCGACTTCGAAGCAGCCCTGGCGGCAGCGAGCGCGCCCGCGAAGCCGGCCGCCGAGATCGCCGCGGCCTGCGGTGCGGAGCGGTTCGACGTGGACGCGCTGGCCGAGGCCGCACGTTCGACGGGCAACCCCGCGGCGCCGCTGGTGGCGCGGCTCACCGAAGCGGTCGGCGAGGAGGCCGCCGGCTGGGTGCACGTGGGCGCTACGAGCCAGGACGTGCTCGACACCGCCTCGATGCTCGTCAGCAGGCGGGCGCTGGAGCTGGTGGAAGCTGAGCTGAGCGCAGTCGCCGCGGCCTGCGCCGGGCTTGCCGAGGAGCACCGCGACACCCCCATGGCCGGGCGCACCCTGCTCCAGCAGGCGCTGCCCACGACCTTCGGGCTGAAGGCCACCGGCTGGCTCCTCGGCGTTCTCGCCGCGCGAAGGCGGTTGGGGGAGGTGCCGCTGGCCGTGCAACTCGGCGGCGGCGTGGGCACCCTTGCCTCTCTGGGGGCCGACGGCCCCCGTGTGGTCAAGGACCTGGCTGCGCGGCTCGACCTGGCCGAGCCCGAGCTGCCGTGGCACGCCGACCGCGGCCGGGTGGGCGAGCTGGCAGCCGCCCTCGCGCTGGCTGCCGGGGCGCTGGAGAAGGTGGCGCTGGACCTGAAGCTCCTGGCCCAGACCGAGGTGGGCGAGGTGGGCGAAGCCGCCGGGAGGGGCGCCTCCTCGACCCTGCCGCAGAAGCGCAACCCGGTGGGCGCGGCCATGACCATCGCCTGCGCCCGGCGCGTGCGCGGCGAGAGCTCGGTGCTGTTCGCCGCGCTGCCGGAGGAGCACGAGCGGGGAGCCGGCGGCTGGCACTCCGAGTGGCAGGCACTGAGCGGCGCGCTGGCCCACACGGGCGGAGCAGCCTGGGCGCTGCGCGAGTCGCTGGAGGGCCTGGAGGTCCATCCCGACCGCATGCGTCAGAACCTCGACGCCCAGGGCGGCCTGATCATGTCCGAGGCGGTTACCACGGCGCTCGCGTCGCGCCTCGGCCGCCACCGCGCCCACGAGGTCGTGGTCCGCGCCGCCCACTCCGACGCGGGGCTTCGCGAGGCGGTCCTGGCCGAGAACACCGGACTCTCGGCCGAGGAGGTCGACGCCGCACTCGACCCGGTGAACTACCTGGGCTCGGCGGGAACGTTCGTGGACCGGGCCCTGACGCAGTGGAAGGAGGAGCGGTGAGCGACGGCGAGCGAAACCGGCGCGAGGTGCTGGGCGACGAGTACGTCGACCGGGCGAAGGAGCGCACCACCCCGCTGACCGAGGACTTCCAGGACCTGATCACCCGCTACGCGTGGGGCGAGGTCTGGGAGCGCCCCGGCCTCGACCGCCGCATGCGCAGCGCGATCACCGTCACCGCGCTCGTGGCCGGCGGGCATCACGAGGAGCTCGGGCTGCACCTGCGCGCCGCGCTGCGCAACGGCCTGAGCGAGGAGGAGGTCGCCGAGGTGCTGCTGCACAGCGCCATCTACTGCGGCGTGCCGGCCGCGAACTCGGCCTTCGCGGTCCTGCGCAGGGTGTTGGAGGAGGAGGGCTAGCAGCGGGCCTCGGCCCGCCGGGTCGCCAGCAGGACCAGGCCGGCGGACAGCGCCAGCCCCGCACACAGCGACCACACCGCGGCGAACGAGCCGTGCTCGGCCAGCAGGCCCACCACCAGCGGGCCCGCCACCGCTCCGGCGAAGAGGCCGGACATCATCACCCCGACCGCCCAGGCCGGCGCCTCGGGGCGCCGCCGCACCACCGCGAGCGTGAGGCCGCCCGGCCACGACCAGCCCAGTCCGCCTGCCACCAGCGCGGCCGCGACGATGACCGCCGGCTCGTCCTGGATGAGAAGCAGGTAGGCGCCCGCCGCCGCGGCGAGCATCACCCCCGTGAGCGCGAGCGGCTCGCGCCCGGTGCGGTCGAACAGGGCGCCGAGACCGATGCGGCTGAGCGTGGCGACCAGGCTCACGCCGCCCAGCAGCAGGCCCGCCTCGGCCTCCCCGATGTCGCTCCTCACCGCGTAGGTGACCAGGAAGGAGACGAAGCCCACCCCGGCCGCGCTGGCCAGCGCTGCGGCGACGGCGATGGCGTGGACCGAGCTCAGGCCGTGGCGCTGGGTCGGGGCCGCCGCGGCGGGCGCGGGCCCGCCGCGGGGCACCGGCAGCACCGAGACCACGGCGAGCACCGCCGCCGCCACGAACGCCCACCGCCAGCCGAAAGGGATCGCCACCAGCGGCAGTGCAAGCCCCGCGAGCAGAGAGCCGATCGAGGCGCCGGACTGCTGCACGCCGAAGGCCAGCCCCTGTCGGCCCTCGTGGACCTCGCGCTTGAGCAGCGCGCTCACCGCCGGGCCGCCCATGCCGTTCGCCACGCCGCCGAGGGCCAGAAGGCCGAGCAGGCCGGCGGCGGACTGTGCGAACAGCGCGACGGTGGTGGCGCAAACCACCACCAGCCCCGCCGCCAGCCGCATTCCCTGGACCCCGCCGATGCGGTCGACCAAGCGGCCGCAGGGCGTCGAGCTGAGCGCCGAGACCACGTAGAAGACCGCGATGGTCAGGCCCAGGGTCGAGTCGGCGAACCCGAAGTCGCCGCGGATGCGCGGCGCCAGGCTCGCGGTGAGGAAGCCCGGCAGCACCGTGGCCACGATCAGTGCGACACCGGTGACCTGCGAACGGGTGCTGCGGTCGCGGCCCACGCTGGTCATGTCCCCTCGCGCGACGTGTTTGAACGCGCCATTTTCCGGATAAGACAAATTGTCTGACTTATCTGAGGAGGGATGCAGTGAGGAGAGTGCGTTGGACCTGGCTTGCCGCCCTGGCGGCGACGTTGGCGTGCGCCGTGGCTGTCACGGCGTGTGGTGACGACAACGGAGGAGGATCTGGCGGCGGGGGCGGCCAAGGCCCGCAGACGCTGAAGGTGGGCGTGATCCCGATCGCCGACGTGGCCCCGCTCTACCTGGGCCGCAAGAAGGGCTTCTTCAAGGAGCAGCAGCTGACCATCGATCCTCAGGTGGCCGAGGGCGGGGCGGCGATCACGCCCGCCGTGGTGAGCGGCAACTTCCAGATCGGCTTCTCCAACACGATCTCGCTGCTGATCGCCGCCTCCAAGAACCTGCCTGTGACGATCATCAGCCAGGGAGTCCTGGGCGGCAAGGGCGAGAAACAGGCCTGGGCCGACCTGCTCGTGCTCAAGGACGGGCCGATCAAGGAGCCCAAGGACCTCGAGGGCAAGACCATCGCGGTCAACACCCTGAACAACGTGTGCGAGGTCACGATCAAGGCCTCGCTGGAGAAGAAGGGCGTGGACGTGTCCAAGCTCAAGTTCTCCGAGGTCCCGTTCCCGGACATGAACGCGGCGCTGGAGGCCAAGCGCGTCGACGGCGCCTGCGCGGTCGAGCCCTTCGTAAGCCAGGGCAAGGCCGGCAAGGCGACGGGGATCGACCCCTTCTACGTCAACACGGCGCCTGACCTGACCGTGGCCACGTACTTCACCTCGAAGCAGTACGCCGAGCAGAACCCCGACGTGATCAACCGGTTCGTGAAGGCGATGAACAAGTCGCTGGAGTACGCGCAGTCGCACCCCGACGAGGTGCGCCAGGTGCTCACCGAGTACACCGAGATCCCGCCTGAGGCGGCGCAGAAGATCAAGCTGCCGATCTGGCGGGCGGACCTCAACGAGCCGACGATCGAGCAGGCGGCAAAACTCAGCCAGAAGTACGGGCTGATCGACCAGCAGCCCGACCTGAACCAGCTGATCCGCAAGTAGTGGCCGCGGCCCCGACCGCACCGCTGGCGGCCGCGGGGCGGCCGCGGCCGCGCTTGCCCGACTGGGCCCTGCCCTGGGCGAGCGTGGCCGGGGTGCTGGTCCTGTTCGAGCTGCTGCCGCGGATCGGGGTCCTGCCGCGCGACCACTTCCCGCCGGCCTCGGAGACCCTGTCCGAACTCGGCAGCCAGGTCGCGATGGCCACGGCAGCGAGGACGAGGGCGAAGAGGGTGAGGAGTCGAGTCATTCCGATCGGTGCAGTCGGGATTAGGGTTGCCTAAGTACAGCAGGTCCCGTCCGATCGGGTGTGACGCGTCTCCTCTCCCTCCTCCCGCTCCGTGCGGCCCGCCCTAGCGGGAGAACCGCTTGATCTGCGTGCGCAGCACGCGGTACGCGAGCCGCGGCGAGCCGTCGGGGTTGGTGACCCCCGCGTCGAACCGGGCCCCGCGCGCGGCGCCGGTCCAGTTGTAGACGTAGACGCGGGAGATGCTGCGGCGCATCTTCGCGGTCGTCTTGAACAGGTACCCGAGCCGGCTCGCGGCGCGCTTCTCGCTGTACGGGAAGCTGCGGCCGAAGTTGACCACGCCACCGGTCTCGGTCAGCCAGAACTTCGTGCGGCGGTTGTAGCGCTTGGCCGTCCGCATGATCGACCGCGTGCCGCGGGTGCGCCGGCGGTTGACGTCGGAGTAGTTGTGGATGCCGACGGTGCCGACGAAGCGGCGGTAGGAGCCCAGGGCGCGGTAGAAGCGCGCCATGTACCGCGTCACACCGGCCTGGTCGAGCACGTCGAGGCCGAGGACCGTGCACTTCTTGCACGCGCGGCGGACGATCTTGAACTCCTGCGCGGCGCGCTTCGGGCTCTTCCACGTGGCCTGCGAGTCGTGGTTGGCCTCGTTGCGCGAGCCCCACTCACGGACGCCGCGCTTGCGGAAGTGCGTGATCAGGCGCTTGACCTCGCGGGTGTAGGTCCTGAGCTTCGGCAGCCGGGCCTTCTTGCGCACCAGGTTGTCGCTCGAGATGTGCATGAAGACGCTGACCCGGTTCCTGCGGGCGGCGGCGACGTACTGCTCGGCGGCGGCGCGCTGCTCGGCGTTGCGCATCGCGTTCCACGGGACGAAATAGCGGACCCGCTTGACCTTCAGCGCGCGAAAATGGACGTTGTCGAACATCGCGGTCTGCTGGTCGCCGATCCCGATGCGGGTCTTGTAGCGGGCGTCGGCCTGGGCCGGCACGAGGGCCGGGAGGGCGAGCACCGCGATGAGGATGAGGAGGAGTGTCGTCTTTGGCATCCGAGTCCCAACGCGGCCGATGGTCGGCCGGAGCGGTGGCGTGTCAGCACGCTGACGACGGCCCGTCAGCGATGATGCGCCGATGGACGACGCCATCCAGGAGCCGATCGAGGGGCAGATGGAGCTCACCCTCGGGCCGCTCTACGTGCTCGAGGTCGAGGACCGCCTGAGCGCGTCGCTCAGCCGGCGGCCCGGCAAGAGCTACGCGTCGCCGCCCCAGTCGCTCGACGACGCGCGGCGCCTGGCCGCGCTGCTGCTCGACAGCGCCGAGGCGCCCGAGGGCGAGGGGCCGTGGCGCCGGCCGCTGGCCGGCGGGCACCGCCTCGTGCTGCTGCGCCGCGCCTGACCCGTTCGGTCCTCGTTGCCGCCCGCGGCGCGCCGCCTCGCCGTGGAACTCGACGTCGGTGTCGAGCTCCCCGGCGCCGGGGGTCAGCTGTCGGGTCGTCGGGCGGTTGGCGCCTGCGCGTCGCCCAGCGATGCCTCGCCGTGGCCGACGCGTCGGCGCCGCTGCGTGGTGGCTCATGGCGCTCGCCAACCCCTAGTGTCCGGCGCCATGCGGAAGGCAGGCCTCCTCGCCGCCGTCTTGGCGCTCTGCTGCGCCCCTGGCGCGGACGCCGCGTTCGACCCGCTCTACGAGCAGCAGAACTACTCGAAGATCGACGAGCGGGCCAAGCGCGACGCCGCCGACCCCGAGTTCCAGCGCCTGCTGCGCGAGGCCGGCGTCCAGCGGCAGGCCGAGAAGGAGGAGATCCGCCTCACCGACCCCGAGCGCGACTTCGGCGCGAACCTGTGCTCGAACCACCAGGACGGCTGCGCCGGCGACGTGCGGATGTACGACTGGGACCGCGTGGCCGGGCTGCGCCGCCCCGTCCTGTGGACCGCGCGCAACGGAGCGACGATCTCCGGGCACGTCTGGATGACCCGCTCGGGCCCGCCGAAGCGCCCCGGCATCGTCATCACGAGCGGGTCCGTGCAGGCGCCCGAGGAGCTCTACTGGTTCGCCGCCGGGACGCTCGCCAAGGCCGGGTACGTCGTGATGACCTTCGACGTCGCAGGGCCAGGGCTACTCGGACACCTACGGCGAGGGCGCCGACCGCAACGAGGGCGTCCCCGCGCAGCAGGGCCGGCCGTTCTACGACCAGACCGAGGACGGCCTGGACTTCTTCCTCTCGACCGCGGCGAAGCCGTACGTGCCGCGCCCGTCGTGCACGACCGGCACGAGCCACGCGCCCAAGCAGGCGCGCCGCGTCGCCGAGGGCCGCAACGCCGCGCACAACCCGTTCTGGGCGGCGGTCGACCCGCAGCGGATCGGCATCGCCGGCCACTCGTTCGGCGCGCAGGGCGTCTCGTTCGTCGGGCAGAAGGACCCGCGCGTCGACGTCGTCGTCGGCTGGGACAACCTGCGACCCGCGACGAGCGCCGCGGCCTCCGACTGCGCGAGCGCGCCCGACAGCCGCCGGCCCGCCGGCGCCATCAGCAAGCCGTCGCTCGGCATCTCGAACGACTACGGGCTCTTCCGCCAGCCGAACACGTCCGAGCCCGACCCGCTGGCCAAGAGCGAGGGCTCCTTCGCCGCGTCGGCGGCGGGGGTGGACACCGGCGAGCTCGTCATCCGCGGCGGCACGCACTACGAGATGTCCTACATCCCCAACCCGTACTTCTCGGCCACCCTGCGCGGGATCGACCTCGTCGCCTGGTACACCGCCGCGTGGTTCGACCGCTACCTCAAGGGCGACGTCGCCGCCGACGCGCGGCTGCTGACCACGCGCTGGCACGACGACGCGCGCGGGCGAGAGGTCGACCCGACCGGCGACGGCAACCTCTTCTCGCGCTACTACCGCTCGCGCCTGGACATCGGGCGCGCCGGCGGCACGCGGTTCGTGTGCGAGGACGTGCGGACGGGCTGCCCGGGGATGGGCCCCGACGGCCTGCCGCCCGACTTCGACTACGTCGCCTACGCGCGGCAGCCCGACGGCCCGGGCGCCGACCCGTCGGCCGCGGGGCGCCCCGCCACGCTGCCCGCGCGGCGCCGCTGCCGCAGCCGGCGTGCCTTCACGATCCGCATCGCGCGGGGCGCGACGCCGCGGCCGGTGCGCGCCACGGTGTACGTCAACGGCAGGCGCACGCGCGTCGTCCGCGGGCGGCGGCTGCGCGCGCCGGTGTCGCTGCGCGGCCTGCCGCGCGGGCGCGTGCGGGTGAAGGTGGTCGTCCGCGACGCCGCGGGAGGCACGCGCACGATCGCGCGCAGCTACCGCACCTGCGTGCCGCGCTCGCGCTCCTGAGCCCAGACGTGCCCGACGAAGACCGGCTCGGGGTGCAGATCGACCCCGAACTTGAGGCGCACGCCGCCGGCGACCTCGCGGGCGAGCGCCACGAGCAGCGCGGTCGTGCCCGCGCCGCGGTTGGTCAGCGCGAGCGTGTGCTTGGACGAGATCGCGATCGTCGCCGGGTCGCCGTGGCCCTTGGTGAAGCCCGCGCGTTCGATGAGCCACGCGGCCGACGTCTTCACCCGCCCGTCGTCCTCGGGCCATGACGGGACGCGCACGTCGTCGCCGAGCACCTCGCGCACCCGCTGCTCGAGTTGCGCGAAGGCGTCCGGGTCGAGGATCGGGTTCGTGAAGAACGAGCCGGCCGACACCGAGTCCGGGTCGTCGGCGTCGACGACCATGCCCTTCGCGCGGCGGAGGTCGAGCACGGCCGCGCGCACGTCGGCAAGCGGCGCCGTCGCGCCGACCTCGACGCCGAGCGCTCGCGCCAGCTCGGCGTAGCGGATGGGGGCCGACGTCCCGCCTTCGATCGAGCGCGAACCGCACCGCGAGCACGACCCAGCGGCCGGGCGTGCGCTTGAAGACGCTCGAGCGGTAGGCGAAGCCGCACGCGTCCGGCTCGAGCTCGGCGACCTCGCCGCTCGTGCGGTCGAGGACGCGCACGGCGGTGACCGTGTCGCTGACCTCCTGGCCGTACGCGCCGACGTTCTGGATCGGCGTCGCCCCGACGGAGCCCGGGATGCCCGAGAGGCACTCCACGCCGGCCAGGCCCTCGGCGACGCACGTCGCGACGAAGGGGTCCCACGGCTCGCCGGCCTGCACGTCGAGCACGACGCGGCCGCCGTCGCCGGGCTCGCGCGCGATCCCGGTGGTGAGGACGCGGACGACCGTGCCGGGGAAGCCGTCGTCGGCGACGACGACGTTGCTGCCGCCGGCCAACACGAGCAGGGGCTCGCCGGCCGCGTCGGCCTCGCGGATCGCCGCGACGAGTTCCTCCTCGGTGGAGGCCTCCACGAGCCGCCCCGCCGGGCCGCCGAGGCGCAGGGTCGTGAGGTCCGCCAGCCGCATGGCTGACGAGGGTAGGGGCCCGGGTCGGCGCTACGCCGGGGGGCTAGTCCTTGTAGCGGTAGACGATGCGACCCCGGTCGAGGTCGTACGGCGAGACCTCGACGCGCACGCGGTCCCCGGGGAGGACGCGGATGCGGAATCGGCGCATCTTGCCGGCCAGATGCGCGAGGACGGGATGCCCGTTCTCGAGCTTGACGCGGAACATCGTGTTGGGAAGCGCTTCGACGACCTCGCCGTCGAACGCGACCTTCTCTTCAACTGCCAGTGGTGATCACCCCCTCTCGAAATGGCTGTGCACAGGGCAAGGATACGGTGGTCGCGATGGATGCGGTAGTCCTCGGCGGCGGGCACAACGGGCTGGTCGCCGCCGCGTACCTCGCGCGGGCCGGCCGCAGGGTGCTCGTGCTCGAGCGCCGCGACCGTCCCGGCGGGGCCGCCGTGAGCGAGCGGCCGTTCGCCGGCAAGGACGCGCTGCTGTCGCGCTACGCCTACCTCGTGAGCCTCCTGCCGGCCCGGATCGCGCGCGATCTGGGGGTCGGGGTGGAGCTGCGCACGCGCCCGATCTCGGCCTTCGCGCCGCCCGACCTGCTCATCGGCGACCGTCCCCCGCGCGAGGCCGAGGCGTGGGAGCGCTTCTACGCGATGACCGACGCGGTCGCGCGGCGGCTCTTCGCCACGATGCTCGAGCCGCTGCCCACCCGCGCCGAGGCGCAGGCGCTGCTCGGGGCCGAGGCCTGGGCCGAGCTCGTCGAGCAGCCGCTGGGGGAGACGCTCGCCGCGCGCTTCGCCGACCCGCTCGTGCGCGGCGTGGTGGCCACGGACGGGCTCGATCGGCACGTTCGCCTCGCTCTACGAGGACTCGCTCGCGCAGAACGTCTGCTTCCTCTACCACGTGGTCGGGGGCCCCTGGCGCGTCCCGGTGGGTGGGATGGGCGCGGTCAGCGGGGCGCTCGAGGCGGCCGCGCGTGGCGCGGGAGCGGAGATCCGCTGCGGTGCCGAGGTCGTTGCCGTCGACGGCGGCGAGGTCACCTGGGTCGAGGCCGGCCGCGAGCACACGGTCACCGCCGGCCACGTGCTCGCCAACGTCGCCCCGGCCGAGCTCGCGCGCCTGCGCGGGCTGCCCGTCCCGGCGACGGCCGAGGGCTGTCAGCTCAAGGTCAACCTGCTGCTCGACCGGCTTCCGCGCCTGCGCTCCGGCGTGCCCGCCGAGCAGGCCTTCTCGGGGACCTTCCGCCTGCACGAGCGCGAGGACGAGCTCGAGGCCGCGCACGCCGCCGCGGTGCGCGGCGAGCTCCCCGACCCGGCGCCGGCCGAGCTCTACTGCCACTCGCTCGCCGACCCCTCGATCGTCCCCGACGGGCACCACACGCTGACGCTCTTCGGGCTCCACACGCCGGCGGCGCTGTTCCGCGCCGACAACGAGGGCGCCAAGGCGACGCTCACCGCCCGCTACCTCGACGCGCTGGACCGCCACCTCGACGAGCCGATCCGCGACTGCCTGGCGCGCGACGCCGACGGCGCCCTCTGCGTCGAGGCGCGCTCGCCGCTCGATCTCGAGCGCGAGCTCGGGCTGCCGGGCGGCAACATCTTCCACGGCGCGCTCTCGTGGCCGTGGGCGGCCGACGGGGAGGCGGGGACCTGGGGCGTGGAGACCGACGACGAGCGCATCCTGCTCTGCGGCGCCGGCGCGATCCGGGGCGGCGGGGTGAGCGGCATCGCCGGGCACAACGCCGCGATGGCCGTACTGGGCGGCTAGATCCCGGCCGCCGACTACGCTCGGCGTCCATGCGCAAGCTCCTGTCCGCCGTCACCGCCGCCGCCCTGCTCGCCGTCGCCCCGCTCGCCGCCGGGTGCGGCGCGGACGACCTGTCGCCGGAGGACGTCGCCTCGGCCGCCGCGGCCACCCGCGACGAGAAGTCGGCGCGGGTCGCGATGCAGCTCACCGCCTCGGGCTTCGGCTCGCCGGTGCCGCTGGCCGTGCAGGGCAAGGGCGTCACCGCGCTGCAGGGCGCGCAGATGGACCTCACGCTCGAGCTCGGGCCGCTGCTGGCGCTCGCCGGCGTCGAGGGCGACGGCGTGACGCGGCTCGTCGTGCGCGGCAAGGACGTCTACGTCAAGCCGCCCGCCGTGCGCCAGCTCGAGCTGCCCGGCGGCGCCGAGTGGGTGGGCCTGGACCTCGCGGAGGTCGGCAAGGCGCTCGGCATCGACGCCAAGGCGATGGCGTCGGTGGTCAACGCCGACCCGGGCGCGCAGCTCGAGGCGCTCACCTCGGCCAAGGGCGTGAAGAAGGTCGGCGAGGAGAAGGTCGGTGGCGTGGACACCACCCACTTCCGCGGCGAGGTGCGCATCGGCGACCTCATCGCCGGGCTGCCCGCCGACCAGCGCAGGGCGGCCCGCAAGGCACTCGAGCAGCTCGATCGCGCCGGCGGCCAGACGAGCGCCGACGTCGCGCAGCGGATGGACGTGTGGGTCGACGGCGAGAAGCGCATCCGGCGCATGCGCCAGGAGATCCGCACGCCCGCGCAGGGCGGCCTGGCGGCCGGCCGCATCGGGATGCGGATCGACTTCAGCGACTTCGGCACGCCGCTGCGCATCGCCGCGCCGCCCGCGGGCGAGACGTTCGACGCCACGAGCCGCCTGAGCGAGCTGTTCGCCGCGGCGGTCCCCGGCGTCACGCGGTAGCCGTCGCCGCCTGAGGGCGGAACCCTTCCGTTTGCAAGGAATCTTGCGACCGCCCTCTTGACCGTGGGTACCTTGCCGCCTGCCGAGTCGCGGTCCCTCAGGGGACGGCGAGCGGGGGAACCACTGCGGCCGGAGACGGCCGTGGGGCGAATCGCCACCACGTGGTGGCGTAGCGCACTGCGCGAGCCCGTCAGCTCACCTCGTAGGCCCCATCGAGATGTCCCACAGGCTCCGCCCCATCCTGATCGCTTGCTGCGCGCTGGTCGCGCTGCTGCTCGTCGCCGCCCCGGCCGCCCAGGCCGAGCGCACGCTCGAGCGCGGCGACCGGGGCGCGACCGTCAAGAAGCTCCAGCGCCTGCTGCACGTGCGCGCCGACGGGCTGTTCGGCAAGGGCACGGTCCGCGCGGTCAAGCGCTTCCAGCGCCGTCACCGCATGCGCGCCGACGGCATCGTCGGCCGCGCGACGTGGGGTGCGCTCAAGCGCGGCGGCGGCCGAGCCCGGGCCCGGGTCGCGTCCCGCGGTGCGAGCGTGCGCATCCTGCAGCGGCGCATCGGCGTCGCCGCGGACGGGATCTTCGGGCCCGGCACCGCGCGGGCGGTCAAGCGCTTCCAGCGCCGCCGCGGCCTGGCCGCCGACGGCATCGTCGGCCCGGCCACGTGGCGCGCGCTCGGCATCCGCGGCTCACGGCCGGTGCTCAAGCGCCGCAGCGCGTCGCGCGGCTCGCGCGGCCGCCGCGGCGGCGGCCTGCCCCTGCGCGTGCGCCGCGCGATCTGGGCGGGCGACCGGATCGCCCACAAGCCCTACCGCCTCGGCGGCGGGCACCGCTCCTTCCGCGACAGCGCCTACGACTGCTCGGGCAGCGTCTCGTACCT
>CAWJPU010000011.1:0-263746 GCA_963844805.1 uncultured Thermoleophilaceae bacterium | reverse complement strand
CGGCCGGCGCAGGCGGCATCACGTACCCTGCCGTTCATCTTACTTCGTCGAGCGTATGCTCGAGCGGCCCCCGTCTACCAATGTTCGAGCCGAGGCGGGGGCCGCTGAGACCGACCCGGAGAGGCCGTCCGTCCCTACGCCGAACTGACCATGCGAATTCAAACTCAAACTGACCGGCTCGGCGTGCGCCTCAGCGTGGAGGAACGCACCGCCGTCGAGCGTGCCGCCACCGAGCGCGGCCTGACCCTCAGTGAGTTCGTCCGAGCCGCCGTAGACGCCGCCGTGGCGCTAGACGACCCCCAGCCGCCTCCTCTCGGACCCCTCAGCGTCGGGTCACCGACAGATGTTGTTCTGTCCCACCTGATAGGTGCGTTCAAGGTGGCTGGGACGACTCCGCACGGAAGTGGCTGGCCCAGTCGCTCGGCCCGTTGACTGATCGTCAAGCGGCTGGGCAAGCTCGGCCACCAGAGTCGAATGGCGTGAACCGCGAGAACTACCGAGTCAGGATATCTCAGCGTTCAACCAGCGCGACCAGCCAAGGCTGTCTTCGAAGACTACGCTCGACCTCGCCAACCGGTACGCCGGACCTGTCCGTCGCAGTGGGGTTCTTCCTTCGCCCCGAGCGGCCCAGAGGTGCGGATAAGCCACGTCTTCAACCTCGACTTCGACGGTGGCGTGGTGGACCTCTCTAGCGCCCGTAGTCAGGGCCTCCTGACGGCTAGCGCCCCGCAGTTCCGCTACGACTACCTCCGCGTTCTCGCCCGCCTGAGACGGCGTCGTGCTCTCCCCGAGGTTCGCGCCGTACAACGAGAGGGTCGAGCTTATAGGCAGCGCCGCCCCATCGGAAGGACGCGATCCGCACGTCGAAACCGGAGCGGTAGCGCATCGTCGGCGACGCCAGAGTGACCATCGACGTTCCCTTCCTGTCGGTCACGACATGTCGTCCGGCAAAGCTACAACGGAAGTAGTCGTCCGACGGCGACGACGAACCTCCAGGTAGATCGACATCTCGTAGCGCCGGTCTAGCTCTGCTGCGACCGCGCGACGAACCCGTTGCAGGGAGGCTGGAGGACGCGCCCGTCGCCGGGGGCCTGGCTTTGGCCGAAGGCGAATCACCACACGCTTCGATTGCGTGATGGTCTAGTGGGTTCTCGCCCAACGGCAATCCGATACGAGGCTCCTCCGTACTCCCTCAGCAGACGGCGCAGATACCGCCGTCTGAGTGGGGCGCCGCCGATGGTCCCACGAGTACGGAGGGTGCGGGACCTTTTGAGCGACAGGCGCGTAAGCCGTCGCGTCTTTCCGCGTGCGCGCAAGCTCGCGCTAAGCAGTATGTAGCGAGGCAAGTCCGGTTGCACCTGAGCGGTACGCGGAATCGGGGGGCCTTTGCGAACAATCTCAGGTGCTGGAGCCGCCGATCGTCAAGCTAAGCGGAAGTCGGTCTACGAAGAACACTCGGACCGGGCCAGGCGTCCGAGTCCCGCCAGAGGAGAGTACGTCGATCGAGCTCCAGTAGACCGGTCCTACGTCCCAAAACAGGGCCCGCCTTGAACTCAACGGGGGCCGGATACTCCTTCCTACTTGGACCGATCTCCCACGCGCCGGAGGTCAGAAAGCCACCACTCGTGCGGGGCGACCTCGATCAGCAAGTCGGGGCCAAACTCCGTGTTGTAGTTCAGTCCCTCGAACCCCTTCGCTTCAAGAGTGACCGTTTCGCCCTCTTCATAGCGCTCGCCATCGGGAGGCCGAAGCCGCTGCGGCAAGGGCTTGAGGGCGACGCGCCGACAGCAGGAGCACGGCAAGGAGGGTGCGGACGCGGATCGAGGGCGCCGGCGCGGGGGGCGAACATAGCCCCGCGTTTTCGCAACGCCTACCTTCGCTCAAGGTCGCCTGAACGCCATCCCGAGAGCGACGCCGCCGAATCCGCTAAAGCCCCTAACGGCGGGCCGGGGCGCGCATTCCCGAGCTACGACTACTTGCGTGTCCTCGCCCACCTGAACGGATTGAGTCGCTTCCCGAAGATCGCGCCCCTTAACGAGAAGGTGGGCTAGCAACTGATCAGTCCGGCCCGCAGCGACCATTATCGCTCGCGTCGGGGTAGATGACGCAGTCGGGAGGTCGTCCTCGTTGCTTTCCGGATGCGGCTTCGTCGTGCCGGCACCTGGGGCTGCGCCAGCGAGTACACACGATTGCGTCGCTCGAACCGGACCTCGCCGCCGATGGACAATTCGTAGGCGTCGGAGGAGTGCAGTAGTGCTGGCCCATCTGCATTTCGACGTGTTCGCCAGGCGGACAGCCGTCCTGCCCACCTTGTGCTCGGACGAGCTGTCCTGTCCCGCCGGTGCCGTCACGGGTGGCGGCTCCAGTCGCTTGACCTTGAGTCGCTTGCGCGCCGTGACGTAGCCCGGCTTGGTGGCCGTGATCCTGATGCGGTTGACACCGACTTTGAGCCTAACGCGCGCACGGAAGCGGTCGCCCTGCACCCGAGCTTCCTTCTCGCCCACGGTGACCAGAGCGCCGGGCGTGACGCTGCCGCGCACGGTGATGGCCTCGTTCGTGGTCGTCTTCTGCGAGAGGCTGCGGACCTCCAGGGTCAGCGGCTTGGTGCGGCTTCGGCGCAGGCCGCTTGGCCCGCTCCTTTTCGTCCGAGCACCCGCCGAGGGCGAGTAAGGACGAGTGGTAGTAACGCCCCCCGCCTGCGCATCGCTCGACCATAACCCCCGTCAGCCGTCGTCGCCGTCAGAAAGGGCGGCTCACCCAGCCGTAATGTCACAAGAGCACCTGAACTTCTTTGACCCCTGGCCGGACCTGGCCGCTTACCATGAGAACCAGCTCACAAGAGCGTTCCTGGTGGTTCTCCGGATGTCGCCCCTCGCGCATCAAGCGTGGCTGAATCTCGTCGGCGAAGACCTTGATCTGGCGACCCTGCCCGGCCCTCCCTACATCGACACCCAGACTGCGACCTTGACCCGCAGCGAAGCTACCGCCCAGGCGAGTCCCGACGATGCGCGCCGGGGCATTTCTGTTCTCCAATCCGCCGACTCCGTGTCTGTCGAAGGCGAGGTAGCGCCGAGTGACCGGCGAGGCATCTACGACGGCGTCATTGAGTACGGCGACGACGGCCTCGTCATAGTGCTGGAAGTAAAGTTCGTACCGCCGCCAGACGCTCGACAGGCGCGGGAGATTAACGTCGGCGACGCTCGCATCTCCCTCGATCCAGTTGCCCGAGTCGTCAACTGGCGGGACCTCTTGGGGCGCTTGGGCCGGGTTGGTCGAAGGAGGCCACGTGTCCGGGGCGGAGGCGGAGGTGCTCAAAGACTTTCTCGACTTTGTCGAGCGCAACCACGGGGACCTCGGTCCGTTCACTCGGCTCCGCGTGTGCGGCAGGAATCGCTATCGCATTCTGCGCCGTTTGCGAAGCGTCCTAGAAGAGGTCCTCGGCGGTCCCGCCACGGTCGAGAGAAACCAGTGGGCTCGGTGGGAGCTTCCGCAGGGCGAGACGGTGCGCTACGTGTTCCTAGCCCTGGAGCAGTTGGATGGCAACGCCGAGGTGCAGCTTCGCCTCTACCCCGGAGACACGCTCGGGCAGGCGCGACAGCTTTTTCGAGATCAAGCCGCCCCGGCGCGCAAAGTGGTCGAAGCGCTTGGAGGCGGTTGGGAAATCGCTCCGAACTTCCACCTTGGCCACATTCAAACTGGCTTCGGCTGGGCTGGGAGTCCATCGGGCCTAGCTGCCTACGTCGATTACTGGGCCGATCACGTGGGGATGCCACGGTCCTGCCCACGGACCGCTGGGACGCGGTAATCAGCTCGCTCGTGCAAGCAGGGATCGTGCCAACCGACTACCCGGACGAGTTCCGAGACCTCACGCAACAGATGACTCGCGTTCATCCGCGACCCGGATTGATGCTGGTGTGGCGATGGGGGCTGGAACAGGCCGCCCGCCTCGACGACTGCAGGCGAGTTCGTCGACGAAGTAGCACGCCACGCTTCCGACGCCCTCGCGGCACTGGGCGAGCAACGGGACTGACTGCGAGATTCTCGCTCGGCGATTGCCCTAACAGAGGGCCCCGTCCTGGCCTATTCCCCCTCCGCAGGCTCGGTCCTGACGTAGCGAAACCCCACAGACCTGATCTAGTGCTTGCCAATTCGTTGGCTCGTGGTGCCCGCTCGGCCCGAGCCAGTCGGCCCTCAATATCCCGCTCCGCACGTCTACCCGAAGCGTGTCAGTCGGCCCGGGCGCGGTCAGCTTCAGGTCCGCTGCCGAGAACCGCGTTCAATCCGACTGAGTGGTACGCCTTCAGCGACCATAGCCCGATTGTCGCCACCTTCGAGGACTGAGAGCCCGAGCATGAACGACGAAGAGCAGGTCCCTCAAGCAAGAACCCCAGCGGCACCGGCGGACGCTGGAGAAACTCCAGTTGAGAAGCTCGAGGCCCTGGGAGTTCGCGGAATCCTCCGGCAACTTGCCCGGGATGGCCAGATCATCGACGTGCGTTGCGAGATGCCCCAGTGCTACTGCTTCCGGGGTCGTAGGTACTTCGAGCCGAGATCGCCGCGTTCCGATTGGCAGCCGACGGCCGACCACTATCCGAGACTCAAGATGCACGGAGGTCACCTCACCCCCGACAACGTCCGGCTCGCGCATCGGCTCTGCAACCGACGTGACTACGTATGGCGGATGAAGATCAACGCGATGCTCGGGAAGCGGATGTCGCTGGAGGAGATCGCCGAGAAGCTGAACGTGGAGAAGGTTCCAACGATTCACGGCACGAACAGATGGACAGCTGCGTCTGTTCGGAAGGCATTCGTTTCCTAGAAGGTTGGGGCGGCCACCTAGTCGCTCGCGCCTGTCTGCTTGGCGATGAAGTTGCTCAGGACGCCGACGACAACGTCGCGCCCCGCGTCCGCTAGCGAGTCGCGCACGCGTTCAAGGCGGCCCTTTTCCTCCGGCGGCGTCTCCGTTGCGGCTATCCGCTCGTCCAGGAGTCGCAGGAGCAGGTCGAGTTGGTCCCCTCCGCCTCCCGGCTTCGGCCAGCCCGAGGTCTCCTGCAGCCCCTTCTCCGTTGCGGAGATCAGGATGGGCACCGAGGTCTGCATAACGAACCGGCCTTCGATGTAGCCGGAGTCCACAAGCGCTTTGAGAGCCCGGCCCGTCTGTGGATCGTTGTGCGGGCGGCCCAGCTCGGCAATCACCGCATCCCCGCTGATGTGCTCCTCGGTGGCGAGCAGGCGATACGTCGCGTCCAGCACCGGCCTGACCTCGGTCGCCCAGTCCATGCGATCCGACCCTATACAGATGCCCTCCGGCGGCAGTCGCATCCGGCCCACGCGGAACGCAGGACGGACGCGCTCAAATCGGTCTTCACCCCTCAACGAGAAAACTGGGCGTTTGCGGGGCTTTCTTAGCGTGTCCGTCAGGATTCGAACCTGAGCCTTCGGTTCCCTTTGGCCCGCAGTTCGTCCGGCCAGGCAGGAAAGCCGTCGAGATGACCGAATCGGTCTGACGAGTCATGCCTGGCCGGGTCTACGAGTGGTACGGCTATCTGCCACCGACAACAGTTCGGTGGCCGCCGCATCCGCCGCGAACACAAATTGTCCGTTCGTCAACGGGCCGTGTACGAAGCCAACTGCAGGAACCCCAACGGTGCTTGCTCCCTGCAGCCGTCCGTCAAGGACCCCCTGGCAGTCGCCGTCTGCCCAAAGCGGCTCTACTTCGATAACTACAAGATTTTGCGGTGGATCGCGAAGTCCGCGTTCGGTTCCTTCAGCCCGATCCTTGATGCCAATGGCGAGCCGAAGCTTTTCGACGGCGACGGCGTCAAGGCCGAAGCACAGAAAGCTCAGCAAGTAGCCGTGGGCATCTTTGGCGGCGGGTGGGGAGGCGAAGATCAAACTCCCGCCCGCGCATCCGGGAGCCGGGCGGTACTCCATCGATTTCGTTCTAGTGGCCGTGGACCCGACCGGCGCTCTTCTGCGAATCGTGCCCCTCGAAGTCCAGACCATCGACACGACCAACAACTATGGCGCGAGCATCACTGGCCTTCAGCAAGGCCGCCAGATCGTGGCCTCGAATTTCGGCATGAACTGGGAGAACGTCAACAAGCGCATCCTTCCCCCAGCTCATCGTGAAAGGCCTGATGCTCCAAGGCGAGCGCCTATGCGGCCACGGCATCTACTTCCTCGCTCCCGAGCCGGTTTACGACCGGATCATGCTGCGGCTGGGCGGCCCTCAGCGCTTCCGTCAGATTCCTCTTCAGCCCGGCAGCATCACCTTCCTGAGGTACGACTACGGCCAAGCCCCTCCCCCTGGGCAGACGGCGTCGCTTGCGCCAAAGCCTCCGATGACCATCTCGACCTCGGATCTCTCACTGGCATTCATCACGCCGGAGAACCTGCCGCCCGCCGGGTCCTACGAGGCAAAGGTAAAAGCCAAGCTGTGAACGGCTAGATGCCTACGTCGACCGGGTCCAGGTCGAGTGCTTCACACAGACGGACAGCGATTTCGTAGCTCACCGTGCGCTGCATATGCCCGGGCACCAGACCCAGGGACCTCGCCGCGCGACCCGCATCGGGGATCAGGGTCGCGGTTCGCCGCGACCGTGCGGAAGGGCGACGAAACCAGTTGAGCTGCCGCGCTAGCTCGCCCCGCGTCAGTAACCCCGCCTTTTCGAGGGACAAGAAGCGGTCTCGAAAGGGGTCCACCGGAACTCGTTCTTCGACAGACGGGGATGTGACCGCGCGACTCAAGCGGCAACAGCCTCCATTCGCTGGTCACTCACCTTCACCTCAGCCTGATCGCCGTCGACCGCCTCAAGCGTCTTGATCAAGTGCCGACCGAGCGCCTCAGCGAGCAGTGGAGGAACAGCGTTGCCGACCTGGCGACCCTGGGCCGTCTTGCTCCCCCGGAAGATCCACGAATCAGGGAAAGACTGCAAGCGAGCCGCTTCTCGGACAGTGAGCTGGCGTGGAAGCGCGTAATGAATCGGTGGATGAAAGCCTGCGAGGTGGTTCCCGCGTGGGCCATATCCGCCACCGGCGCGGATCGTGTGAGACGGCTTGTTGGGATGCAGACGAGCACGCCGGTACTGCGGATCGCTTTCCCCGTAGGCCAGCAAGCTCCAGCGGCGAACGACGTGTAGCGCGTGCTTATTCGGGACGTGGTTGAACTCGGGATCAACCACACCTTCCAGGTCGCTAATCGCCTCTCGCACCGTGTGTCGCATCCCAGGGTCACCGCTCGGCAACGTGGGAGGCTGATCCTTGAATCCAACGAGAACCAGCCGACTACGCATTTGCGGCACCCCGAAGTCAGCAGCGTTCAAGACCTCTACCGCCGTGTGATAGCCGAGGCCTTCGAGGGATCGCCGTATCCCTTCAAGATGGTGCCTGTTCTTCTCGTGCATCATTCCGGACACATTTTCAAGGAGAAGCCCTCGCGGATCGCTTGCCTCGACAACTCGCAGGTACTCGCGCCAAAGAAAGTTGCGCGGATCGTTCGGGTCGCCCTTTCCGGCTGAGCTAAACCCCTGGCAAGGCGGCCCCCCGACCACCAGGTCCGCTCCAGCAGGGGGATCGAACCGCCGAATGTCGGCTTCATAGACGTTCCAGGCAGGTCGATTCCAGCGGAGTGTCTTGCACGACTCAGGGTCGTTATCCAGACACGCCTGAAGCTCAAACCCCGCCTGCTCGAAGCCGATGTCCAGGCCTCCAGCGCCCGAGAACAATGAGAGAACCGAGTAGGTCAACTGACGAGTCGGCTCCTGAGGCCGAATGATCTCCGCAAGTAGTCGGCTAAGGCGGGAATCGAGCCTCTCCTTGGAGCGCAATTCGCAGCCCCAAATTGTGAAGACGCGCCATCCAGCGGCAATAAGCTCGCGCTCGACCTTAGGTCTCGCGCCTTATTTCCCTCGACCTTGCGTCGCCAGTACGTTTCGTTCGATTTGGGCAGTTTTCCTCGGCTGCAGTCATGCCCATGCCAAAGACACCCGTGCACGAGGACCACCGCACGCCTCGACGGGAGCACTATGTCCGGGGTGCCGGGAAGTCTCTCGGGATGTCTCCCGAACCGAAGACCCGCTCGGTGCAGATAACCGCGGACGATCCGCTCTGGCCCTGTCGAACTAGAGCGGATTGACTGCATGATCTCTCTGCGACGTGGGGCGGTGAACGTGTCCATTAGGGCGGGCCGCTGGAAGAGAGGGGAAGCTACCAATGGCCGCGGACAGGGGCCGGACATACGAACCACATCCGCCCGGACTCCGCACGAGGGCATTGCTTGGTCTGCGATCCGCCCATCTCCGACTGGGTGGGAGACCCCTCGACGGCGCTTGACTCCCTCAACCAACGCTTAGGACCCTCCGGGTTGGGCCGCCCTCGGTTGCGAGGCACACATGTCTTGCACTTGGTCGCGGGAGAAGCCGATTCGCGGCAACAAGGTGGACGGGGAAACCTCGAGGCAATTCGGCGGGAACCTTGTTCCCTACCCCGACTCGCCCTCTTACGATCCTTACCCCGTCCCAGCTATTGGGAAGGTTCCTCCGGCTAGAAGCGGGCGGTGGGTGCGTTGGAACCCCTCCGGAGCAACCTCTCTCCCTGCTCGCTTGTCGCCCAGCGTTCAACCGACGAATCGGCTCGGCGCGTTGCCCTCTTGGTTGCCCACTAGCGATTCTGGTCCCATGCGACCAACCTCTAGAGCGCAGAAAACCCGCTCGCGTTAGAGGGGTTCCCAGCGTAGCGCGCCCGTCAGGATTCGAACCTGAGACCTTCGGTTCCGTAGACCGACGCTCTATCCAGCTGAGCTACGGGCGCCAGCGCTGGAGGTTAGCGGCGGGAGAACAGCAGGTTGAGGAGCGGATCGAGGCGGTCCTGCAGGGGCTCGGCGGGCAGCGGCTCGCCGCCCGCGGCGCCCGGCTGGCCGGGCGCCGGGGTCTCGTTCGGCGGCGGCGCGGGCTCGTGGGCCGGCGGGCGGCGCGGCCGGCGGCGGCGCAGCTCCGGCGGGTAGTAGGCGTAGCGCCTGCTGCGCGCCCGGCGGCGCAGCTCGCGGGCGCTGCGCGGGTACCAGCGCAGGGCCAGCAGGCGCGGGTGGTGGGCGCCCTGGTTGTAGACCTGCATCTTCGCCCGGCGGTGGTGTGCCATCCAGGCGAACAGCCGGCGCACGAAGCCGGGGTCCTCGCGCCCCCACAGCGCCCACTCGCCGAGCATGAACGGCTTGCGGCGCCAGCGGCGGTCGCGGTAGAAGCGATTGAGGCCCGCGAAGTTCGGCGAGTTGGCGAACAGGTCCGTCCCGACCCAGTCCACGTAGCGCCCGCCGGGCCAGTAGCGGCCGGGAGAGTTGGAGGCCACGTTGGGCAGCCCGGCGGTGAACGGGTTCCACATCAGCGACACGCGCGGATGCGGTAGCCGGCGTAGTCGCGTGCGCAGCCGCGGCATGCCCGCACGGCGCAGCCTGCGGTTGATGCTCCGCACACGGCCGCCGCGCAGGATCGATCGCCGTCCTGCGCCAGGCCTTGCGGAAGGCGCGTGAGGAGTGGTGGCGGCCGCGTGGAGCGCCGCTGGCCGTCACCGCGCAGTACGGGTTGTTGAAGTTGTTCATCTCGGCCATCAGCCGCACGTAGACCACCTGCCGCGTCCGGGCAATCATCGAGTTGAGCGCCTTGAGGTAGGTGTCGCCCTGGCCGCGCGCGATGCCTCGCGGCGTGATCACCGACGCTCCGTGACCGCCGCGCGCCGTCGACAGGTGCAGGATCGCCCGGGCGCCCTGCCTGGCCGTCTTCAGCACCAAGTGCCTCTGCCAGTGCATAGAGGCCCGGCCGGGCCGGAACCAGTTCGGAGTGAAAAAGTACTGGTAGACCGCGGGCCGCCGGCCCGAGCGGCGTGCGAAGGCGCGGATCTCACGCTCGGTGTAGCCGCCGGTTCCGCCGTGGAAGGCCTTGCCGCGGGGCGGCGCGTAGCTGCGAGCGGAGGCCGCGGGCGCATACGCGGCCAGCAACCCCGCCACGCACAGCACGACCAGCGCACCCCGCCTCACACAGGCAAGGTATCGCGCGAGCTCAGGCGGGGTGGCCGATCCACAGGCCGCGCGATGCCCGCGTCGGCGGCGATCAGGAAAGCCGAGACTCTCGGCCACCGCCAGGATGCGTGCCTCAGCGGGATCGCCGTGCCTTTAAGGCCGTAGCGGTGTCCCTTGCCGCAGCGGGCCACCTTTCCTTAGCGCCTGAGCGCGAAAGGCGTGCTCAACAGCGCAATCTGATGCGGATATCGGCCTGCGGGCGGGCCTCCGGGCCCCCACCGCGGGCCACCACACGGCAGCGTCCCCGCCCGGAGCCCCGCGGCCCGCCGACGAACACGGGGTCGAGGCCCTCTTCCTCGAGCTCCGAGTCGGCCTCGTCGGCCGTCAGGCCGACGACCTTCGGAACGCGCACCACGCAGCGGATCTGCTGGGTCGAGAACGGCCGCACCTCGGAGCCCGGCGGGCTCTTCTGGAACACCACCCGGCAGCGGTCGGGGTCGAACGGCACCTGCTTGCCATACGAGGGGCCGAACCCCCGCTTGTTCGAGGGCTACGTTCGCCTGCGTGGCGGTCTTGCCCACCACGTCGGGCATGCGGTCGTCACCGGGACCGATGGACTTCTCGAGGTCGCACCCCGCGACAGCGATGGAGGCCAGAACCGCGGCCATGCCGACCCGTGCGGACATGCCGGAACCTTGCCCGATACCCCGCGGCGGGGTGCTCACGCGAGCTCCCACGCATAGCGCTTCCGGCGCAAGCCCCGTAGTCTCGGCGAGGGATGGCGAACCCCTCAGGCGCCCGCGCGCAGGTAGCTCTTTCGCCTGCCGTTCTCGTCTGGAGAGCGGCGCACGGGCTGATCGCAACCGGGTTCCTCGCCGCGATCGCATACGTCTGGTGGTGCGCGATCACCGGCCGACGAGGCGCCTTGTTGCGCTGGGCGGTCGCCTCTCTGGCGGCCGAGGGGGCGGTGGTTGCGCTCAACCACGGGGACTGCCCCTTGGGGCCGGTGGGCGAGCGGATCGGCGATCCGGTTCCTCTGTTCGAGCTGGTCCTGTCGCCGGCTGCCGCGCGGCACGCGATCCCGGCCCTCGGCGGTGTGACGGCGCTAGGCCTCGGCGTTCTGGCAGCACGCCGGGCGACAGGCGCTCAGCGCGCGGCGAGGACCTGAGTGCTTTCGACCTGAGGCGCCCGGTGAGCGGCGGCCAGCCCGGCTGCGGCCTTGACCCGAACAACCTGGTTCGTGCCACCGCAGTAGCAGCGAGGCATCGTTTCCATTCGGTCAGTGAGCAGGGGAGCGGAACTCACCCTGCCGCACCCCTGGCAGATCAACTCGGCGACTTTCATAACCCCTCCCAGCGAGAGTCTTCCCATTTGGAGCACAGACGAACCTTCAACGCCCGACCACCGCCCGCCGCGGAGGAGATGGGCGGGGCGAGACCTCTGTGAGCCGCCTTCGTGGCCGTCCCGGGCGCCACCCCCCGGCTAATGGAGCGCGTGAGGCGACGCCGGCCGTGGGCCTACGCCGGACTTCGCCTGAGAGGCGGAGAGGGCGGGATTCGAACCCGCGAGAGATCGTGAGACCCCTACTCGCTTAGCAGGCGAGTGCCTTCAGCCACTCGGCCACCTCTCCGTGGAGAATGGGGGATTCTATGCGCCGATTCGCCGTGGGCCTGGCCGTGGGCCTGGTCGCCCTCGTGGTCCTGACCCAGCTCCTGCTTCCCCCGTTCCTGGAGGAGCGGGTCGCCGGACGGCTGACCGAGGACGGCGGCTCGGCCGACGTCTCCCTCAGCGCCTTCCCCGCCGTACGCCTGCTGTGGGGTGACGGCAAGCGGTTCGAGGTCAGGGGCCGCGGGCTGAAGTTCGTGCCGGGGCGCGGCGAGCAGGTGTTCAGCCGTCTCGATGGCTTCGAGGAGGTCCGCATCGAGGTCAACGGGCTGGACGTCGAGGGCGTCGACGCCAGCCGCTTCACGCTGACCCGCCTGCGCTCGGGTGACCCCTACCGGCTGAGCATGCGCGGGCAGGTGACCGGCCGCGAGGCCATCGAGCTGCTCGGCGCCGAGGCCGGCGGCCCGCTCGGGGGGATCGCCGGCGGGCTGGCCGGGCGCGCGCTGCCCGGAGGCGGCAGCACCGAGCTGCCGCTCACCGTCGAGGCCGACCTGGCCAGCCGCGGCGGGCGGGCGGAGGTGGTGCGCACCGACGCCACCGTGGCGGGCCTGCCCGCCGGGCCGATCGTCGAGCTCGTCGTCGGCGCGGTGGTGTCAGACCTCTAGGCCCTCGAGGTCCAGCAGGAAGCGCTTCTTGTCCAGCCCGCCGGTGTAGCCGCCGAGCCCGCCACCGGTGCGCAGCACCCGGTGGCAGGGCACCACCACCGGCACGGGGTTGCGCCCGAGCGCGCTGCCGGCCGCGCGCACCGCGCCCTCGCTGCCCGCCGCCCGGGCGACGTCGCGGTAGCTGCGCTGCTCGCCGAAGCCGATCTCGGCGGTGGCCTCCAGCACGCGGCGGGAGAACCCCGAGGTGACCGACAGGTCCAGCGGCAGGTCGAACTCGCGCCGGCCGCCGGCGAAGTACTCGTCCAGCTCGCGCCGCACGGGGTCCAGCCGAGCCGGAGCCTCGACCACGCGCGGCGACAGGCGCCGCGCCAGGTCCGCGAGCACGGCGTCGAAGTCGTTCAGCGGATAGGCCACGCGGGCCAGGCCCGCCGGGGTGGCGGCCAGCAGCAGCTCGCCCAGCGGCGAGTCGAACGTGGTGTAGGCCACGTCGAGCAGGCCCTCCCGCTCGGCACGCTCTGCCACCGCGGTGAGGGTCGCGCGATCCGGGCCCGCCGGCAGGTCGGCCTCCTTCAGCTCGCGCTCGAGGTCGTCCATCGGTGCGCTCCTTTCCTCAGCTTGGTCAATCCCTCGTGCACGCTGCGCCTCGCCGCGGGCTCCGAGCAGTCCAGCGCCCGGGCCAGCTCGCTGTAGGGCGTCCCGAGCACGCAGCGCAGGAAGACGGCCGCGCGCTGCTTGTCGGGCAGTCGGCGCACCTGCTCGAACAGGTCGCTCGTGCCGTCGGTCGGCGCATCGGTCACGGGCTGCTCCGGAAGGGCGTCGGTGGGCAGCGCGCGCCGGGCCCGCCCGCGGTGGAAGTCGATCACCTTGCGCTCGGCGATCCGGAACAGCCACGCGCGCAGGTGGTCGCCGTGGCTCAGGTCGGGATAGGCCCTCAGCGCGGAGACGCACGCCTCCTGGAAGCAGTCGTCGGCGTCCACGGGGCCGACCGACGCCACGAGGTAGCGGTAGACGTCGGGGCCGTGCTCGTCGAGCACGGCCTGAAACGGCGGCAGTGCGGTCACGCCCCTACAACGTGGCAGCCGCCGGCATTGTGAGGTCGCCTTCTAGGCAGTGACGTAGATCGGCGACCCGAGCGGGATGTTCTTGATCAGCCAGCTCGCCTGCTCGGAGCGGGCGCGCATGCAGCCGAGGCTGGCCGGCTTGCCGATCGAGCTGGGGTCGCGCGTGGCGTGCACCGCCAGCCGGTCGCCGCCGGGCCAGTCCGGTGGCAGATCGACTTGGTGGCCGCTGAGCGCCAGCACGCAGCAGCCATAGGGGGAGCCCGCGTCGGTCACCTTGAGCTTGTCGGTGACCGAGAACCGGCCCTTGGGCGTCGGGTTCTGCGGATTGCCGATCGCCACCGCGAACGCCCGCACCAGCTCGCCGTCCTTGCGCACCTCGATGCGCTTGTTGGACAGGTCGGCGTGCAGCGTCCACGGCGTGCTGCCGAGCCTCGCGTCGCTCGCGCGCAGCCACCCCACTTGACCGTTCTTGAGCTCGGGAGCCTGGACCGCGAGCCAGTCCCCCTTGCGGCGGACCACGCCGAACACCCGCGGGGTCTTGAACTGGGTGCGCGTCGGGAGCGTGCGCTTCCTGCCGCCGCCGGGCTTGCTGTAGATCGTCGCGCGGCCGCGCACGGTGGCGGTCAGGTTCTGGTCGAGGGGCTCGGCCGACCCGGAAGCGAAGGGCTCTCCCTGGGCCTGCCCCTCAGCCTTGCTCGGCCCGTTGGGCTCGAATGTCCGCCGCTCGGGGTCGCCGCGGCCGTTCTTGCCCGAGGGCTCTCCGGAGGAGAGGGCCAGCGCTCCGATCGCCGCGCCGAGAACGGCGACACGCCGACCGCGAGAGCGGCCGGGCCCAGCCAACGGCGGCGCTTGGGCGCGGGCGCGGCGCCCGCGGGGCGGTCGGCCAACAGCTCGAGCACGGGCTGGGGCTCCTCGGCACTCTTGGGCTCGGCCTCGCCGTCTCCCAGCGTGTCCGTCTCCCGGCGGGCGCCGATCTCCGCCCAAGTGCTCTGCTCGAGGAGCGACTTGAGGACATTGCCCAGGTCCGCGCCGCGCTGGAGGTCGAGCAGCTGGGAAAGCTGCTCGATGGCACTTGCACGCCGGCGCGCCACCTCGGCCTCGTCGACCTCGAACAGGGTCGCCAGCGCCTCGTCGGGCACCCGTCGGCGCAGGGAAAGCTCCAGCAGCTCCCGATCATTCGGGGCCAGCTCTTCCAGTGCTGCTACGAGTCGTTCGGTGGAGATCATCCGGGGCCAATCCCTGCCCCGCCCGGATCAGTAGACAGGAGCCTCCAGCTTAATGCCGGGCGCGCGCCTCCACGGCAGCCAATACGGACTTCCGGCCCCGGTGAGCGGCCTCGTACAGCTCGACGGCGGCCAGCTCCGCCGGGGTCGCCCGCTCCAGCCGGTCCTTGACCTCGTTCACCGGCATGCGCGCGTAGCCCTCCCAGGGCTCGTCCACGTGGACCTCGGCTCCGGCGCCGTCCTCGGCGCCCTCCTCCGCGAACTCGGCCGTGAGCACCGGCTCCTCGTCCACTTCCTTGATCCGCGGGGAGCTGCGGGGTGGGCTTGGCTCCCGGCGGGCGGGGCGCCTCCGCGGGGCCCGGGCCCGCAGCGGGGAGGGCACGGGCTGCTCCACCGGCCGCTCGCGCGGCCGCGGGCGGTCGCGCTCGGCGGGCTGCTCGCGGGCGGGCCCGGCGTCGAGCCCCAGCAGCTCGGCGATTCGCCGCACTGGCGCCTGAACGATCGCGATGAGCAGCTTGAGGAAGAACATTCCGCTGAGTTGGGATGCCCGCTCGCCGTCCCCGGAAAACAAGCGCGTGGTCCCGCGCCCGCCGGGTAGCTTTCGCGGGAATGGAATCCGCCACCACCGCCGGCGAACCGGCCGCCAGCTCCGCCCCCGGGCCCCTGGCCGGCTACTCGGACGACCCGCCCCCGTTCGGCGGCTACGCCTTCATGACCGCGGTGTTCGGCACCGTCTTCGGGGGCGCGTTGGCTGCGGCCCGCGCCAGCGGCCGCGAGCTGCCGGAGAAGGTGTCGACCCGGGACGTGGTGCTGGTGGGCGTCGCGAGCCACAAGCTGTCGCGGACGATCAGCAAGGACCGGATCACGAGCTTCGTGCGCGCCCCGTTCACCGAGTTCGAGGAGCCGGCCGGCCACGGCGAGGTGGAGGAGAAGCCCCGCGGCGGCGGTTTTCGCCGCTCGCTCGGCGAGCTGTTGACCTGCCCCTACTGCCTGGCGCAGTGGGTCACGGCGGGATTCGCAATCGGCCTGGTCTACGCGCCGCGGTCCACCCGCCTGGTGGCCACGGTCTACACCGCCGAGGCGATCTCCGACTTCTTGCAGCTGGCGTACAAGGCGGGCGAGGACCGGGTCTAGCGCCCTCCCCGTGCCCTATCTCGAGCTGGTCAGAGAAGCGTTCGAGATAGCCCGCCGGAACCGCTACCTGTGGTTCTACGGCGTATTCGCCGGTGGGGCGACGTTCAACTTCCAGGCCTCCTACCCCGGCGACACCGGTGACGGCTCGGCCGACCCGACCTCCTCCGTCGATCCGGGGGTGGTGATCGCGATCGCCGTCGGGCTCCTCGTGCTGGTGATCGTGTTCGCAGTCCTGAGCACGGTGTCGCAGGGCTCGCTGGCCGACAGCGTGGCGGCGATCCGGCGCGGCGAGACCCGCGATTTCAAGCGCGCCTGGCGGTCCGGCCTTCACAGCTTCTGGCGGGTGCTCGGGGTGGGGATCCTGATCGGCCTGATCGGGCTCGCGCTTGTGCTCGCGGTCGTGCTGCCGGTCGCCGGCGTGATCGTGGCCGTGGTGCTGGCCTCGGACAGCGTCGTCCCGATCGTGATCGTGGCGATCGCGGCAGGGATCCCGGGCCTGATCGTCCTGATCGGCTTGATCCTGGTGCTCGGCGTGCTCGCGCAGCTGGCGATCCGCCACGTGGTGATCGCCGGAGCGAGGATCGTCGACTCGCTGCGCGCGGGCTGGCAGCTGCTGCGCCACAACATCATCCCGTCCGGCGCGATCTTCCTGATCCAGCAGGTGGCCAACTTCATCGGCTCGCTGGCGATCCTGCTGGGGCTCCTGCTGCTGTGCCTCCCCACGATCATCCTGCTGGTGGCCGGCGCGACCCCGGTGGGCATCGCGGTGGGCGTGCTGACCGGGCTGGTCGTGATCCCGCTGGCACTGACCGCCTACGGCGCCCTGGGCACCTTCAACCACTCGCTGTGGACGCTGACGTACCTGGAGCTGATGCGGAGGGGGTGGGATTCGAACCCACGGTCCGCCTGACGACGGACGCCAGCTTTCAAGGCTGGTGCATTCGACCGCTCTGCCACCCCTCCGGGTGGCGTCAGCTTAGGTCGCTGAGGTCACGCCCACCGGGCACGAGACGCCGGTGCCGCCCAGGCCGCAGTAGCCGCCCGGGTTCTTCGCCAGGTACTGCTGGTGGTAGTCCTCGGCGTAGTAGAAGTCGCCCGCCGGCTGGATCTCGGTGGTGATCTCCGAACTGTGGCCTGCCGCCTTCAGCGCCTCGGCGAACTTGGGCAGCGAGGCCTCGGCCGCCTGCTGCTGGGCGTCGGAGAAGGTGTAGATCCCCGAGCGGTACTGGGTGCCGACGTCGTTGCCCTGGCGCATGCCCTGCGTCGGGTCGTGGCCTTCCCAGAACGTGCGCAGGAGATCCTCGTAGGAGACCTTGGCCGGGTCGAAGACCACCAGCACCACCTCGTTGTGGCCGGTCTTCGCCGAGCAGACCTCCTCGTAGGTGGGGTTCGGCGTGTAGCCCGCCGCGTAGCCGACCGCGGTGGTGTAGACGCCCTCCATCTCCCAGAACATCCGCTCGGCGCCCCAGAAGCAGCCCATGCCGAACACGGCCTGCTCCAGCCCCTCGGGGAAGGGCGGCTCCAGCGGAGTCCCGAGCACGTAGTGCTGGGCGGGAACGGGCATCTTCTCCTCCCGCCCCGGCAGGGCGTCCCCGGGCGCTGGCATCTCGGTCTTGTGCTTGGAGAGGAAGAGCATCGCCCCTACGAGTCTAGGCGCGCGGGGGCGCCGTACTGCTGCAGCACCTCGGGAACGTCGAGCCCGTGGTTCTCGACGATTGCGATGATCGTCCGGCCCACCGCGACGGCGGTGCCGTTGAGGGTGTGCAGGGGGCGCGTCCCCTTGCCCTCGGCGGGCCGGTAGCGGGCGCCGAGGCGCCGCGCCTGGAAGTCCGTGGTGTTCGAGCAGGAGGTCAGCTCGCGGAATCGCTCCTGGCCCGGCAGCCACGCCTCGAGGTCGTACTTCTTGGCCGCCGAGGCGCCCAGGTCGTCGACCGCGATGTTCACCACCCGGTAGGGGATGTCGAGCGCCTGCAGCAGGGACTCCTCGATCGAGAGCAGGCGCTCGTGCTCGGCCTCGGAGTCCTCCGGCCGCACGAACGCGAACATCTCGACCTTGTCGAACTGGTGGACGCGGAAGATCCCGCGGGTGTCCTTGCCCGCCGCGCCCGCCTCGCGCCGAAAGCAGGACGAGAAGCCCGCGTAGCGCAGCGGCAGCTCGCCCTCGTCGACGATCTCGTCGGCGTGGAGGGACGCCAGCGGCACCTCCGACGTGCCCACCAGATACAGGTCGTCGTCGGGAACGCGGTAGATCTGCTGCTCGGTGTCGGGCAGGAACCCGGTCCCGAACAGGGCCTCCTCGCGCACCAGCACCGGGGGTATGACGGGCGTGAAGCCCTGGCCCGAGAGCTCCTCCATCGCCCACCGCACCAGCGCCAGCTCCAGGAACACGAGCGAGCCCTTGAGGTAGGCGAAGCGCGACCCGGCCACGCGGGCGCCGGCCTCGAGGTCGACCAGGCCGTCCAGCAGCTCCAGATGGTCGGGGCCCGCTGCGCCCGCCTCGCCGACCTCGCGCAACACCGTGTCCTCGGGCGGCGCGTCGGGCGAGGGCACGTTGGGCACGGCGGCCAGCGCCGCCTCCAGGCTGGACTCCACCTCGGCCAGCTCCGCTTGGAGCTGCTTCTCGCGCTCGCCCGAGCTACGCACCGCGGCGATCGCCTCCGAGGCGTCCTCGCCCGCGCGCTGGAGCTCGCCTATCCGCTTCGACGCCTGGTTCTTCTGCGCGCGCAGCTCCTCCAGCTCGGGGAGCAGCTCGCGGCGGCGGGCATCGAGCTCGAGCACGGGGTCCAGCCGCTCGGCGTCGCCGCGGCGGGCAAGCGCATCGCGCGCGGAATCAGGATCGTCGCGTAGCTGCTTGAGGTCCAGCACGCGCGGGGGCTACTGCCCGCTGCGCTGGCCGCTGCCGGTGTTGGGCGACGGGTTGACCTGCTCGAGGCCCTCCTTGCCCTGCTTGCCGGAGTACTGAGCGACGAAGCCGGCCACGGCCTGCGCGTCCTGGCCCACCACGATGTTCGCGGGCATGATCGCGCCCGAGAAGCCGCCGTTGCGGATCGCGTAGAGGACGTCTGCCTTGTCCTCCTTGCGGACGTTGAAGTTCGGGCCGTTGGTGCGCTCGCCGCCCTGCAGCTCGCCCTCGGGCTTGGAGCCGTAGGCGTTGGCCGCCTCCAGGGAGTGGCAACCGCTGCAGCGCTCCTGGAACAGGACGGCTCCCCTGCGCGCCGTCTGCTGGTTCTCGGGCACCTTCACCTCGCCGCCACAGCCGGCCAGGGCCACCAGAAGGCCCGCGCCGGCGACGACGCCGGCGCGCGGAATCAGGCTCAGGGGGCGGGGCACGGCGCTGCATAGTATCCGCCGCCCCATGCGGTCCCGCGCCTGCCTGTCCCTCGTCCTGGCCGCGGCGCTGGCCGTGGGATGCGGCGGCGACGAGCCAGACCGCCCGACGGTCGCGGTCAAGACCTTCGCCGCGGGCCAGTCCGTGAAGGTCGTAGGCAAGGAGTACTCATTCACGCCCGCGCGCGTGAGGGCGAGCGGGGATCCGATCCGCATCGAGCTGGACAACGAGGGCTCGCTCGCCCACAACCTGAAGGTGGCCCAGGGCGCCCGCGAGCTGGGCGGCACGCCGACCTTCCCCCCCAAGGGCACGCGCGGCGGGACGGTCAAGCTGGCCCCTGGGCGCTACCGGATGATCTGCACAGTGGCCAACCACGAGCAGCTCGGCATGACGGGCGAGCTCGAGGTGACGGGCCGCTGAGCGGCTAGCTCCGCAGGGGCAGGCGCACCTCGGTCCCCGCCGAGCCGGGCCTGACCTCGAACTCAGCCTCCGCCCGTGACATAGGCGCGCAGGGCCAGCGTCAGGATCAGCAGGAGCCCGATCGTCATCACCCCCATCTCCGCCAGCGCCACGCGCCGGGCGATGGCCACCTGCTCGGCGCGCTCGAGCGACTCGACGTCCGGGACGTCCTCGAGCACGCGCAGGGCCACGGTCGCGCGGAAGCCCTCGCTGAACAGCGTCACCAGCAGCGGCGCCACGCCGTAGGCGATGTGCAGGCCGTCGGGCGCCTCGGCGCCGCGCGCGGAGAGGATCAATCCGAGCACGACCTGGGTGGCCACCGCGGCCTGGGCGACCCGCAGCAGCGGCCAGAACCACCGCGACGGCTGACCCCGCAGATAGGACACGGCGCCCCACGCCGCGGCCACCCCGTTGGTGACCAGGACCGCGATGCCCAGCACCATGTGCAGACCAGTCACAAAGAGGCCTTTCGCACTATGTAGCACCGGCGCACAAACCCAGATATACCTCCGGCGGTGCTCAAGGAATACGTGCCCGCACTGGTGTTCCTCTTCCTCGGAGTGACGGTCGGGGTGGTGCTCACGAACCTGAACCGTTTCCTGGGCCCGACCAAGCCCAATCGGGTCAAGACCGAGCCCTACGAGTGCGGCCTTCCTTCGGAGGTGCGAAAGAGCTTCCGCTTCGGGATCAGCTTCTACCTGATCGCGATGCTGTTCATCCTGTTCGACATCGAGGTGGTGTTCCTCTACCCGGTGGCGCTCCAGCTCGATGCCTTCGGCGTCTTCGCGCTGGTCGAGACGATCATCTTCATCGTCCTGCTGTTCGTCGCCTTCGTGTTCGTGTGGCGAAGAGGGGCCCTCGAATGGAAGTGAAGCGCCAGAAGCTCGACGACCTCAAGGTGCGCCAGGCGCGCGCCCAGCAGATGCTGCGCGGGGACCTGGAGGGCGAGGACCTGGAGAAGTACGTCGAGGAGCGCGTGCTGCTCACCCGCTTCGAGGACGCCCAGAACTGGGCGCGCAAGAACGCGATCTGGCCGCTCGGCTTCGGGCTGGCCTGCTGCGCGATCGAGATGATCACCGTGATCGGCTCGCCGCGGAACGACCTCTCGCGCTTCGGCGCCGAGGTCATCCGCTTCACCCCGCGCCAGGCCGACATGCTCATCCTGTCCGGCCGCGTCTCGGTGAAGATGGCGCCGGTCATCCGCCGGCTCTACGACCAGATGCTGGAGCCCAAGTGGGTCATCTCGATGGGCGCCTGCGCTTCCAGCGCGGGGATGTTCAACAACTACGCCCTGGTCGCGGGCGCCGACAAGTTCCTACCGGTCGACGTCTACGTGCCCGGCTGCCCGCCGCGGCCCGAGGCCCTGATGTACGGGATCATCAAGCTGCAGGAGAAGGTCATGGGCGACCCCGGCCAGGGCTGGCGCGAGCGCTACGGCGCAGAAGGAACCGAGGAGGTTGCGTGAGCGAAGCGAGCGGGGCCGGACGCCCCGCGGAGGTAATCGTTGCCTGACGCGACCGGCCTCGAGCTCATCGCCCAGCGCGTTCGCGATGCGCTGAGCGACGAGGCGGTCACCGACACGACGTTCTTCCGCCGCCAGGCCACGCTCCAGGTGGCGCCCGGCAGCGTGCTCGACGTGCTCACCTTCCTCAAGGAGGAGGACGAGGAGCCGTGGGAGTTCCTCTCCTCGCGTCCACGGCTGCGACTACCTGCCCGAGGAGCCGCGGTTCGGCGTGCACTACCAGCTGCTCTCCATGGGCCGCCAGGACCGGCTCAACGTTAAGACGCGGGTGGGCCTCGACGACCCCACGCTGCCCAGCGTGATCGACCTCTTCCCCACGGCCGACCACCAGGAGCGGGAGGTCTTCGACATGTTCGGCGTGGTCTTCGAGGGCCACCCCGACCTGCGGCGCATCCTCATGCCCGAGGACTACGAGGGCTACCCGCAGCGGCGCGACTTCCCCATGGGGGGCGAGCCGGTGCTGTTCACCTACAACGAGAAGAAGCTGCCCAACTGGTATGGCTGACCTGAAGGGCGGCTCATACCGCGAGCGCGAGCGCTCCACCACGATCGACGTGGCCGGCGCCGAGCCGATCTACGGCACCGACGCGCCGGCCGGCGACGAGCTGCAGCTCGAGCCCGAGCACGAGCTGATGACCGTCAACCTCGGGCCCCACCACCCGGCCACGCACGGCGTGCTGCGGCTGCTGACCACGCTCGAGGGCGAGACGGTCAAGGACATCAAGCCGATCATCGGCTACGTCCACACCGGCATCGAGAAGAGCTGCGAGGACCAGGAGTACTGGAAGGCGATCACGTTCGTCGAGCGGATGGACTACCTCGCCTACTACTACAACGCGATGGCCTTCTGCATGGCCGTCGAGACGCTGCTCGAGGAGGAGGTCCCCAGGCGCGCGCAGTACCTGCGGGTGCTTCACCTCGAGCTCAACCGGATCGCCTCCCACCTGTTCTGGATCGCCACCGCCGCGCTGGACATCGGCGCGATCACGATGCTCTGGTGGGGCTGCCGCGACCGCGACCTCATCCTCGACCTGTTCGAGATGTCCAGCGGCCAGCGCATGCACACGCGCTACTTCCAGGTCGGCGGCGTCTTCGAGGACCTGCCACCCGGCTGGGAGGCCAAGTGCCGCGAGTTCCTCGCGGTCATGCCCGAGCGCATCGACCAGTACGAGGCGCTGCTGGACCGCAACGAGATCTGGATCCGGCGCAACCGCCACACGGGCGTCGTGTCCCAGGAGCGGCTGTTGGAGCTGGGCGTGACCGGCCCGCTGCTGCGCGCCTCGGGCCACCCCTGGGACCTGCGCAAGGCCATGCCCTACTCCAGCTACGAGGACTTCGACTTCAGGATCCCGGTGGGGACGGTCGGCGACAACTACGACCGCTACCGCGTGCGGCTGGCCGAGATGCGGGAGTCGCTGAAGATCGTCGAGCAGTGCCTCGACGGGATGCCCGAGGGCCCGTGGATCACGGCCAACCGCAAGGTCGCCCTGCCGCCACGGCACGAGCTCGCCACCTCGATGGAGGCGCTCATCCACCACTTCAAGCTGGTCACCGAGGGCTTCCGCGTGCCGCCGGGCGAGGCCTACGTGCCGATCGAGTCCCCGCGCGGCGAGCTGGGCTGCTTCGTGGTGGCCGACGGGTCGGCCAAGCCGGCGCGCGTGCACATGCGCGACCCGAGCTTCGTGAACCTGCAGGCGCTCGCGCCGATGGGCGAGGGCGGCCTGATCGCCGACTTCATCGCGTCGATCGCGATGCTCGACCCGATCCTCGGAGGGATCGACCGCTGATGGCCGAGGAGTACAGCCAGAGCAGCCGGGACGAGGGCGCGATCCGCGCCGCCCCGCTGCCCCCGGGCTGGGACACCGCCGTGGACATCGACAAGCCGCCGGCCACCGTGCCGGACCCCGCCGAGGTCAAGGTGCCCGACCGGCTGCGGGAGAAGATCGAGGCGATCATGGCCCGGTACCCCGACCGCCACTCGGCGGCGCTGCCGGCTCTGCGCGCGGCGCAGGAGTCGCACGGCTGGTGCTCGCCCCGCGCCATCGACCAGGTGGCGGTCGTCATGCAGGTCACGCCGGCCTACCTGTCCTCGGTGTGCACCTTCTACGACATGCTGCGCACGCAGCCGACGGGCCCGCGCTACGTCTACGTCTGCACCAGCGTCGCCTGCCACCTGCGCAACGCCAAGGCCGTCTACGACGCCATCGCCGATGAGGCGCGCGACCAGGGCCTCGAGGGCGTGGAGGTGCGCGAGTTCGAGTGCCTCGGCGCGTGCGACATGGCTCCGATGGCCTCCGTCGACGGCCGCTACGTCGGCCCACTCGACGACTCCGACGCGCACGAGCTGGTGGCCGCGATCAAGGAGCAGCGCCCCGTCCTGCCCGGTCGCGGGCTCGAGGACGGCGACTACCACCTGCCGTGGGCGACCGAGCCCAGAGGTGTCTCGCACCCCGACGTCTCGCCCGAGGGCGGCACCGTGAAGGACCGCGAGTCCGAGGAGCCGGAGAGCCAATGAGCACCGAGACCCGGGTGCTGCTCGCCAACATCGACGAGCCCGACCTGCACACGATCGAGGTCTACGAGAAGCTCGGCGGCTACAAGTCGCTGCGCAAGGCGCTGTTCGACATGTCGCCCGAGGCCGTGCTCACCGAGCTCGAGGAGTCGGGGCTGCGCGGGCGAGGCGGCGCCGGCTTCTCCATGGGCAAGAAGGCGAGCTTCATCCCCAAGGGGACGATGGACAAGTTCCTCTGCTGCAACGCCGACGAGTCCGAGCCGGGCACGTTCAAGGACCGGGTGCTGATGCAGAAGAACCCGCACCTGCTGATCGAGGGCTGCATCATCGGCTCGATCGCCGCGGGCGCCAACAAGGGCTTCATCTTCATCCGCGGCGAGTACTCGCTGCAGGCCGAGATCCTCGAGTCGGCCGTCGAGGAGACCTACGCCAAGGGCTACCTCGGCAGGGGGATCCTCGGCTCCGAGCACGACTTCGACCTCGTCGTCCACCGCGGCGAGGGGGCCTACATCTGCGGCGAGGAGTCGGCGCTGCTCGACGCGCTGGAGGGCAAGCGCGGCAACCCGCGCCTCAAGCCCCCCTTCCCGGCCAACCAGGGCCTGTACCAGGGGCCGACGCTGATCAACAACGTCGAGACGCTGTGCAACGCGCCGCTGATCATCGATAAGGGCGCGAAGTGGTTCGAGGGCCTGGGCGTCGGAAAGTCCACGGGCACGAAGGTGGTCTCGGTCTCGGGCAACGTGCAGAAGCCCGGCAACTACGAGATCCAGCTCGGCATGCCGGTGAGGGACATCGTCTACGGCCTGGCCGGCGGCCCGCCCGAGGGGCACGAGGTCAAGTGCTTCTTCCCCGGCGGCTCCTCGGCGCCGGTGCTCACCCCTGAGGCGCTCGACCTCCCCTACACCTTCGAGGACATGGCCGAGGCGGGCTCCATGCTCGGCTCAGGAGCGATCATCGTGGTCGACGACTCGGTCCCGATCGTCTCCATCGCGCTGCGGCTGGCCGAGTTCTACCGCCACGAGTCCTGCGGCAAGTGCGTGCCCTGCCGCGAGGGGACCAACTGGACCGTGAAGACGCTCGAGCGGATCGACTCGGGCGAGGCCACGCCCATGGACCTCGAGATCATGAGCCAGGTCCAGCAGAACATCATCGGCAACTGCCTGTGCGTGCTGGGCGACTCGATGGCGATGCCCATCGGCTCGATGATCAAGCACTTCCGCGACGAGTTCGAGGAGCACATCGAGGCCGCCCGCGCCGCTGCCGACCGCGAGCACATGGCCGCGCTGGGCGCCGGTGAGCTGGCCGCCGCGCAGGGAGCCGGCGCCGCCTAGCCATGCCCCGCCCGAGGCCGAGAGAGATCACCTTCGAGATCGACGGCCGCGAGGTCGTCGCCCCCGAGGGCGAGATGCTGGTCGACGCCGCCAAGCACGGCGACGTCGAGATCCCCTACTTCTGCTACGAGCGCAAGCTCGGCCAGCCCGTCGGCGCCTGTCGCATGTGCCTGGTGGAGATCGAGGGCATCCCGAAGCTCCAGACCTCGTGCTCCACGCCGGTCAAGGACGGGATGGTGGTCAACACCACCTCGGACCGCGTGAAGGCCGCGCAGAACGCCGTGGTCGAGTTCCTGCTGATCAACCACCCGCTGGACTGCCCGGTGTGCGACAAGGGCGGCGAGTGCCCGCTGCAGGACATCTCGTTCGGCTGGGGCGCCGGGCGGTCGCGTTACATCGAGCCCAAGCGCCACTTCAAGAAGCCGCTGGAGCTCTCGCCGCTGATCGCCATCGACCGCGAGCGCTGCATCCTCTGCTACCGCTGCGTGCGCTTCTCGCAGGAGATCGCCGAGGACTACCAGCTGGTCTTCCTCGAGCGCGGCGACCACACCTTCGTCGGCACCCACGACGGGCGCCCCTACGTGGCGCCGTTCAGCGGCAACATCCTCGAGCTCTGCCCCGTCGGCGCGCTCACGTCCACCTCCTACCGCTTCCGCGCGCGCCCGTGGGACATCGAGGCCGCCGGCGGGCTCTGCACGCTCTGCCCGTCGCAGTGCAACGTCAACTTCACGGTGCGCGACGACAAGGTCGTGCGCGTCAACTGCCGCGACAACCACGACGTCGACGACGGCTGGCTGTGCGACAAGGGGCGCTTCGCCTACCAGTCCATACACGCGCGCGAGCGGATCACCCAGCCGCTCGTCCGCGACGGCGGCGCGCTGCGCGAGGTGTCGTGGGAGCGCGCTCTCGACGAGGCGGCGCTGGCGCTGGGCAAGGCGGGATCGAAGGCCGCGGCGCTGGTGGGCGGCGGCACCACCAACGAGGAGGGCTTCCTCGTCCAGCACCTGATGCGCGAGGGGCTGGCTTCCCCGCACGTGGACTCCCGTCCCGCCGGCGGAATCGACGGCGAGCAGGCGCGCGTGCTGGCGCGCCCCGACCTCGCCGCCTCGGTGCCCGACATCGAGTGGGCCGGCGCGGTCCTGGTGATCGAGACCGAGCTGGTGGATGAGGCGCCGATCCTCGACCTGCGCGTGCGCAAGGGCGCGCGCCGCCACGGCACCAAGGTGGTCACCCTGACCAGCCACCCCTCGACGCTCGACCCCGACGCCGCCGCGGCGCTGCGCTTCGCGCCCGGTGCGGCGGAGGCCGCGATCGGCGCCCTGGCCGCCGCGCTGGGCTCGCCGCGGGCCGGGCTGAGCGCCGCCGAGCTGGCCAACCGCGCCGGCCTCCTGGCCGGGTTCCAGCCCGCTGTCCCGACGGGCGCGGCGCGCGAGCCGGGGAAGGCGCTCGAGGACGCCGCGGCCGTGCTGCGCGACGCGCCCGAGGTCGTGGTGATCTGGGGCGAGCGCGTGGCCCAGGGCGCTCGCGGCAAGCAGGCCGTCGACGCCCTGCTCGCGCTGGCGGGGGCGCTGGACCTCCGGGCCACCGAGGGCGCGGGGATGATCGAGATCCCGCCGGCGGCGAACTCGCGCGGCCTGCGCGAGACGGGCTGCCTGCCCAACCTCGGGCCCGGGCTGAAGGACGCTCCGGACGCCGGCGGCTCGGCGGCCGAGATCGGCCGGGCGCTGGGCGAGGGGGAGCTGTCATCGCTGCTGCTGATGGGCGCCGACCCGCTGCGCGACTTCCCCGAGCGCCCCGTCTGGGAGGCCGCCATGGAGGGCGCGACCTCGGTCGTCGCCTTCGCGGACTTCCGGACCGAGTCGCTGGAGGAGCACGCGACGGTGGTGTTCCCCGCCGAGTCCTACGCCGAGAAGGAGGGCACGCTCACCCACCCCGACGGGCGCCTGCAGCGCGTGCGCCAGGCGATCGCCCACCCGGGCGAGACGCGCGGCGGTTGGTGGGTGCTGTCCGAGCTGTGCGAGCGGGTCGGCGCCGGCCTGGGCGTCGAGGGCGCGCCGGCGATCTTCGAGCAGACGGCCAAGGCGGTCTCGTTCTGGGACGGCCTCACCTACGAGGCCCTGGCGGGCAAGGGGCTGCGCTGGCAGGAGCGCGACGCGGCCTCGTCGGTGCCGGCCGCCGACCTCCCCGACGGCGAGCTCGAGGAGCCGCCTGCCCCGGCCGAGGGCCTGCGTCTGGGCGCCCTTGTCTCGCTGTGGACGGGACCCGAGACCGAGAACGCCCCCGCCTTGCGCTTCCTCGCTCCGCGCCAGCGCGCCGAGCTCAGCGCCGGTGACGCCGAGCGCCTCGGGGTCAGCGCCGGTGACGAGGTGACCGTCACGGTCGACGGCCAGAGGGTGCGCGCGGAGGCCGCCGTCCGCGCGTCGGTGCCGCCGGGCAGCGTGTTCCTCATCTCCGGCACCGCGGCGGACAACGCCACCGCGCTGACCAACGGCGTCCCGCGCACCGTGGAGGTCAGCCCGGCGTGACCGGCGCGGAGAACACACTGGTCCAGATCGTCAAGGCGATCGTGATCTTCGCGGTGATCCTGCAGATCGTCCCGGTCATCCTGTGGGCCGAGCGCAAGCTGCTCGGGCGCTTCCAGTCGCGCCTGGGGCCCAACCGCGTCGGCTTCCGGGGGCTGCTCCAGCCGCTGGCCGACGTGCTCAAGCTGGTCTCCAAGGAGCAGTCCGCGCCGGCCACCGCGGTGCCGTGGATGATGGCCCTGGCGCCGCTGATCTCGATCGTGACCGCGGTCGCCGTGCTGGCGATCATCCCCTTCGGCCCGCCCGGCGCGTGGGGCGGCGACTTCGGCCTCTACGGCATCGACGTCCCGATCGCGCTCCTCTACTTCTTCGCCTTCGGCTCGCTGGCCTTCTACGGGCTGGTGCTCGGCGGCTGGTCGTCGGGCTCGAAGTTCTCGTTCCTGGGCTCGATGCGCGCCGCCGCGCAGCTGATCTCCTACGAGGTCGCGATCGGCCTGTCGCTGCTGGGCGTGGCGATGACCGCCGGCTCGATGTCGCTGGTCGACATCGTCGACGACCAGACGGGCATCTGGTTCATCGTGCCGCAGTTCGTCGGCTTCCTGATCTTCCTGACGGCGGGCTTCGCCGAGAGCTCGCGGCCCCCGTTCGACCTGCCGGAGTCGGACGCCGAGCTGGTCTCCGGCTTCAACACCGAGTACGGCGGCATGCGCTTCGGCTCGTTCTTCATGGCCGAGTACATCGAGGTCGTGATCATCTCCGGCATCGCCACTGCCTGCTTCCTCGGCGGCTGGCACGGCCCCGGCCCCGAGGCGCTGGCGCCGCTGTGGGTGCTCCTGAAGATGGGGCTGTTCGTGTTCCTCTTCATCTGGGTTCGTGCCACCCTCCCGCGCCTGCGCTACGACCAGCTCATGTCCTTCGGGTGGAAGGTCCTGCTGCCGCTGGCCACCCTGAACGTGCTCGTCACCGCGATCGTTCTGGTGGCCACGTGACCTGGGACCCGGGCGAAGACGTGATCGCCGTCCAGCGCGGGCCCGAGCCCGGCGGGCTCGCCGGCGCCGCCCGCATCTTCGGCGCCACCCTGCGCGGGCTGCGCACCACGATGGGCCGCGTCGCCGAGGGCCCGGTCACCTGGGAGTACCCCGAGGAGAAGACCCCGGTCTACCCCCGCTTCCGCGGCCGCCACAAGCTGCACAAGTTCGAGGACTCCGACCTCGAGAAGTGCGTCGGCTGCTCGCTGTGCGCGGCAGCCTGCCCGGCCGAGTGCATCCGAGTCGTGGCCGCAGAGAACACCCCCGAGCATCAGGTGAGCGCGGGCGAGCGCTACGCCGCGGTCTACGAGATCAACATGAGCCGCTGCATCTTCTGCGGCTACTGCGAGGTGGCCTGCCCGTTCGACGCCATCACGATGGGCAACGACTACGAGCTGGCCGACTTCGACCGCTCGGACCTGATCTTCACCAAGGAGATGCTCCTGGCCGACTCGCTGGAGCACACGCCCCTGCGGCGAGAGGGGGAGTAGCCCCGCCCCGTGTGGTTCGAGCAGGTCATGTTCTTCGTGGCGGGGATCGGCGCCCTCGGAGGCGCCGTCGGCGTGGTGGCGCTGCGCAACCCCTTCTACAGCGTGCTCGCGCTGGTGGCGCACCTGATCTTCCTGGCCGTGCTGTTCCTGCTGCTGCAGGCCGAGTTCCTCGCCGCCGCGCAGGTGGTGGTCTACGCGGGCGCGGTGATGGTGCTGTACGTGTTCGTGGTCGCGTACGTGGGCGGCTCGGATGAGCCCTTGCGACCGGAGGGCGGCGCCCTGCGCGTGCTGGGACCGATGTTCGCATTCGTGCTCGTGGTCGAGCTGTGCATCGCCCTGCTCGGCAGCTCGCTGAGCCTGATCGACAGCCAGGGCAAGGACCTCGCCGCCAACTTCGGCTCCCCCGCCGAGATCGGATCGCTGCTGCTTACAGAAGTTCCTCGTGCCCTTCGAGGCCGCTTCCTACCTGCTGCTGGTGGCGGCGGTGGGCGCCGTGGTCCTCGCCCGCCGGCGCCGCGGGCTGGAAGAGGAGACGGCCTAGATGGACGTCTCGTGGTTCCTGGTCCTGTCTGCCTTCATCTTCTGCGTGGGCGCCGCCGGCGTGCTGTCGCGGCGCAACCCGCTGGTGGTGCTGCTGTGCCTGGAGCTGATGCTCAACGGCGCGAACCTGGCGCTGGTCGCGTTCGCGCGCATGCATGGGGACGGCGGCGGCCAGATCTTCGCGCTGATCGTGATGGTGATCGCCGCCTGTGAGGTGGCCGTCGGCCTCGGGATCATCGTCGCCATCTTCCGCCGCCGGCTGCCGGTAGACGTCGACGAGCTGAGCGACCTGCGCGGATGAGCGCGACTGGTTACGGGTGGCTGGTCTTGGCCTTCCCGCTGGTGGGGATGCTGGTCTGCGCCTTCGGCTGGCGCAGGCTCCCGGGCCGCTCGGCGGGCTGGATCGGCTCGCTGGCCATTCTCGGCTCGTTCGTCGCCTCGATCCTGATGCTGCTCCAGGTCCAGGACCTCCCGGCCGAGGAGCGGGCGCTGGTCGACAGCGCTTTCACGTACTTCAACACCGCCGGGATGAACGTGGACCTGTCGATCCTGGTCGACCCGCTGTCGGTGTTCATGTGCCTGGTGGTGAGCGGCGTGTCGTTCCTCATCCACGTCTACTCGATCGGCTACATGGACGGCGACGAGGGCTTCGTCCGCTACTTCGCCTACCTGAACTACTTCGTCTTCTCGATGCTGCTGCTGGTCCTGGCGGCGAACTTCGTGATCCTGATCGTCGGCTGGGCGTTCGTCGGCGCCGCGTCCTACCTGCTGATCTCCTTCTGGTACCGCCGCACCACTGCCACCCGGGCCGGCATCAAGGCCTTCGTGATCAACGTGATCGGCGACGTCGGGCTGGTGATCGGCACCTTCCTGCTGTTCAACGCGACCGGCGAGCTGAGCTTCGAAGGCGTCTTCGGCGCGGCCGACAACGTGTTCACGGCGAACGACGGCCAGCTGGTGGCGGCCTGCCTGATGCTGCTGGTGGGCGCGTTCGCGAAGTCGGCCCAGCTGCCGCTGCACACCTGGCTGCCCGACGCGATGGAGGGTCCAACGCCGGTCTCCTCCCTGATCCACGCGGCGACCATGGTCACCGCGGGCGTCTACCTGATCGCACGCTGCTTCCCGCTGTTCGAGCTGGCGCCGGCGGCGGCGGACATCGGCGCGATCATCGGCACGGCCACGCTGCTGTTCGCGGCCACCGTGGCGGTGGTGGTGACCGACCTCAAACGCGTGATCGCCTACTCCACGATCTCGCAGATCGGCTACATGATCCTCGGCGTCTGTTCGGCGGCCTACGGCGCCGGGCTGTTCCACCTGATGACCCACGCCTTCTTCAAGGCCCTGCTCTTCATGGGAGCCGGGTCGGTGATCGGCGCGATGGCGGGCAACCAGTCGCTCGACCGCATGGGCGGCTTTCGCAAGGCGATGCCGTTCACGTTCGTGACCTTCACGATCGGGGCGCTGGCCCTGTCGGGCTTCCCGCTGATGTCCGGCTTCTTCTCCAAGGACGAGATCCTGTCCTACACGCTCAACCGCGGCGGCGGCTTCGTGGTCATGGGGGTGGTGGGCTACCTGGCGGCGGCGATCACCGGCTTCTACGCCTTCCGCATGGTGTTCCGGGTGTTCTTCCGGGAGCCGGTGCCGGAGGCGCGCGAGCTGGAGCACGGGCATCCCCACCACGGGGAGCCGCACAACCCCGCCACCGGCGAGCCCGAGGACAGGCACGTGGGCTTCGACGGCACCGAGCACCACAATGCCGAGACCTCCTGGCCCATGAAGTTCGCAATGGCGCCGCTGGCGCTCGGCGCGGTGATAGCCGGATACGTGGCCGTCCCCGGAGTGACCGACGTGCTCGAGAAGTTTCTGGAGCCGACGTTCGCGGACTCGCGCTACATCGACGACACCCCCACCGACGCCTCCGAGTACGCCGACCTCGGGGTGGGCAGCATCATGGCCTTCCTGGGCATCGGCCTGGCGTTCGTCATCTACCTGCGCCGGCGCGAGCTGCGGCTCGTGCTGCGCGAGCGCTTCGACGCCGTGCACACCTTCCTGTTCCACAAGTGGTACTTCGACGAGATCTACGAGGCCGCCGTCGTGCGCCCGATGGCCGCCTTCGGCCGCTTCGGGCGCACCGTCATCGAGACCCGCTTCGTGCAGGGCGCGATCGTCGGCGGCGCCGTCGGCCTCGTGCGCGCGGGTAGCTCCGTCGCGCGCTCCGTGCAGTCGGGCTACCTGCGCGCCTACGCGGCCCTGCTGGTGGTGGGCGTGAGCGCGCTCGGCCTGTACTTCCTGATCACCTCGGCCGGCTGATGGGCACCTTCCACCTCTCCATCCTTATCTTCCTGCCGCTCGCCGCGGGCGTCGTCAACGCCTTCCTCCCCGCCAGGGTGGGGCGCTGGGTAGTGACGGGCGCCACGGTCGCCGTGCTGGCGATCGTCGTCTGGATGATCGCCGACTTCGACAAGGGGTCGGGCGGCCTGCACTACGTCACCGACGACGCGTGGATCTCCGAGCTGGGGATCCGCTACTCGCTCGGGGTCGACGGCCTCAGCCTGTTCCTGCTCTTCCTGACGGCCGTGGCCTGGGTGTTCGCCGCGGTGTGGTCGGCGGTGCGGGAGACCGAGCGCCTGCGGCTCTACTTCTTCCACCTCGCGCTGGCCGAGACCGCGGTGCTGGGGGCCTTCACCGCCCAGGACCTGGCGCTGTTCGTGATCTTCTTCGACCTCATGCTGGTGCCGTTCTACTTCCTCGTCGGGGGGTGGGGCGATGCCGACACCCGCGTGGCCGCGACGACCAAGTTCGTGATCTACACGCTGGTCGGCTCGCTGCTGATGCTGGCCGGCGCCGTGGCGCTCGGCGTGCTCTCGGCGGGCGACGGGCAGCCGATCTCCTTCGCGCTGTCCGACCCTCTCCGAGCGCACGCTGGAGCCCGGCACCCAGTACTGGATCTTCCTGCTGTTCGCGGCCGCCTTCCTGGTCAAGGCGCCGGCCTTCCCGCTGCACGGCTGGGTGCCCGACACCTACCGCTCGGCGTCGATCCCGGTGCTGATCCTGGTCGGCGCCGTGCTGTCGAAGGTGGGCGTCTACGGCTTCCTGCGGATCGTGGTGCCGATCCTCCCCGACGCCGCGCAGCACTTCCAGACGCTGATCATCGTCTTCGCGGTGGTTTCGATCCTCTACGGGTCGACCCTGGCCTTCACCCAGACCGAGGCACGGCTGGTGGTGGCCTACTCGTCGATCGCGCAGATGGGCTTCATCGTGCTGGGCATCTTCGCCCTGGACCCCAAGGGCGCCCAGGGCGCGGTGATGCAGATGGTCACCCACGGGCTGGTGGTCATCCCGCTGTTCTTCGTGGTCGCCGCGCTCACCGCGCGGGCCGGCGGCAGCGGGTCGCTCGACCGGATGGGCGGCATCGCCTTCGGGGCGCCGGTGCTGGCGTCGCTGTTCCTGATCATCACCTTCGCGACGCTGGCCATGCCCGGCTCGCCCAACTTCGTCGGCGAGCTGCTGATCCTGTTCGGGACCTTCGAGGACAAGCTCGTGTTCGGGCTGGTGGCCAGCGCGGGCGTGGTGCTCGCCGCGGTCTACATGATCCGCGTCTTCCAGCGGTCGATGCACAACCCGCCGCCCGCAGGCGTCGAAGAGCGTGAAGCCAGCGGCCTCGAGCTAGGCGTCATCGCGCCGGTGGTGGCGGTGATCGTCGCGCTGGGCATCTACCCGCAGCTGGTGCTCGACCGCTCCGAGGAGGCCACCGTGTCGAAGGTGCGCAAGGCGGGTGAGCTGGCCGACAACGGCGGCGAGGCCCAAGCGGCCCCCGCGCCCCAGCAGCAGGTCCCGCAGCAGCAGGTGCCCGTCGACCCCTCCCAGGCCCCCGTCGACCCGTCGCAGGCACCGCAGCAGGAGGCGCCCGCTCCGTGACCCTCCCGCTCGCCGACGTCCCCGCGCCCGACATCGACTACAAGGCGCTGTCGCCGCTGCTCGCGGTGCTGGGCGGCTCGATCGTCGTGCTCATGGCGGGGCTGTTCCGCGGCCGCGCCGTGCAGCGGATCGTCGTCCCGGGGCTGACCGCCGCCTCGCTGCTCGCCGCCATCGGCCTCAGCATCTGGATCTGGGAGCCGGGCAACCTGAAGCCCATCCTGGTCGGCGCGCTGTCGATGGACACGCTGGCGGTCGGGCTGTCGATGCTCTTCTACGTCGCGGGCCTGTTCGCCGTGCTGCTGTCCGTGCGGTCGAACGCCGTGCGCGAGGCGGGCGCGGGCGAGTACCACTCGCTGCTGCTGGCCTCGATCGCCGGCATGGTCGTGCTCGCCGGGGCCGAGAACCTGATCGTGCTGTTCGTCGGCCTGGAGCTGCTCTCCATCCCCCTGTACGTGCTGTGCGCCAGCGAGCTGCGCCGCGCGACCTCCCTGGAGTCCGGGCTCAAGTACCTGGTGATCGGGTCGGTGGGCTCGGCCACGCTGCTGTACGGGCTGGCGCTCATCTACGGCGCTACCGGCTCCACCTCGTTCGCCGGCATCTCGCGGGCCATCGGCGGTGACATCGGCCTCACGGACCCGCTGCTGCTCACCGGCATCGCCCTCTCGGTCACCGGCCTGGCGTTCAAGGCGTCGGTGGCCCCCTTCCACCAGTGGACGCCGGACGTCTACCAGGGCGCCCCCACGCCGATCACCAGCTTCATGGCGGTCGCGACCAAGGCGGCCGCGTTCGCGATCTTCCTGCGCTTCTTCGACGGGGCGCTGATCAACTCGCAGGTCGAGTGGGCGCCGGCGCTTACCGCGCTGGCGATCACGACGATCCTGATCGGCAACGTCGGCGCGCTGTTCCAGCGCTCGCTCAAGCGGATGCTGGCCTGGTCGGGCGTGGCCCAGGCCGGCTACCTGCTGGCCGGCGTGGTGGTCGGCACGCGGCTGGGCGTGCAGGCGACGGCGTTCTACCTGGCCGTCTACCTGCTCATGAACGTGGCGGCGTTCTCGGTGGTGATCGCGCGCGAGCGCGTGTCCGAGCACGGCGACGACCTGTCCTGCCTCCGCGACCTCGGCCGGGCCCAGCCCTGGCTCGCCTGGCCGATGACGGTCGCGATGCTGGCGCTGGCCGGCATGCCCCTGACCGGCGGCTTCACCGGCAAGTTCTATCTGATCGACGCCTCGGTCTCCGGGGACTACACGGTGCTGGGCATCGCCATCGTGGTCGGCTCGATCATCTCGCTGGGCTACTACCTGCGCGTGCTCGCCGAGATGTGGCTGGGCCGGGTGGACGTGGAGCTCCCGACGGTCCCCCACCGGCGTGCCCGGCCCGTGGCCGGCTGGTCGCCCGAGGCCGACGCCCGCGCGCAGCCCGAGGTGACCTTCGTGGCGGTCCTGTGCGCCGTGGCGATCGTCGCCGTCTTTGTCTATCCGGATCCGTTGTTCGACGCGGCCCGCGACGTGGGCAGCGCCCTCACCGGACTTCGTCAGTAGCGCCTTGCGCGCTTGCGCCAGCGGCCCATAGGGTCCCGCGAAAGCGATCTCTCCAAAGGGAGGAAGCATGCGCGCAAGGATCCGAGGACGGCGTCCGTCGCCGGCCTTCGTGATCGCCTGCATCGCCCTGTTCGTCGCCATGAGCGGCGTGGCGTACGCGGCGAACACGGTACGAAGCCGGGACATCGTCAACGACGCGGTGACCAGCGCCGACATCAAGGGCGGCGGCGGCAAGACGGGCGACATCAAGAACCGTGACGTGAACGCCCTGCTGGCGGTGGCCAAGGGGTTCGCGTCGATCGACGCCCGGAACACGAACGGGCCGGCGACCGTGCACAACTTCGGCGGTCAGCAGACGGCGACCAGCCCAACGGCGTGCACGCGCCCAGCGGATCGGCCTGGGCATCTACGACGTCACGTTCAAGGCGAACACCGGCACGGGCAAGTTCGTCAACGTGAACAGCGTCAATGACCTCACCTGGCAGGTGACCGGCCGCAACGGGTTCTCGACGGGCAGCGTTTTCGACGCCGCGAGCACGGCCAACGAGAACCAGATCAAGCTGCGGGTCTTCATGCGCAACCCGGACAACGGAGGCGGGATCGACTCGGACTTCAGCGTCCAGTTCTACGCCCGCACGACCAACTAGTCGACACGACCCGTCCTGGGTCGCGCTGCGTCTCTCGCGGCGCGGCCCGGGGTGGACCAAAGCCGGGATGTCCAGGGTCGTGTTGATCTGCGCGGAGGGTTCCTGCTTGCGCCCGTCTCCCCGCCACCCATAAGCTCGCGCCGCAAAGCGATCTCTCAAAGGGAGGCAGTATGCGCGCAAGGATCCGAGGACGGCGTCCGTCGCCGGCCTTCGTCATCGCCTGCATCGCCCTGTTCGTGGCGATGAGCGGCGTGGCCTACGCGGCAAACACCGTGCGAAGCCGCGACATCGTCAACGACGCGGTGACCAGCGCCGACATCAAGGGCGGCGGCGGCAAGACCGGCGACATCAAGAACCGTGACGTGAACGCCCTGCTGGCGGTGGCCAAGGGCTTCGCCACCATCGACGGCCAGAACGCCAACGGGAACGCCCCGGTGCTCAACTTCGGTGGGCAGCAGACGGCGACTAGCCCGCCAGGCGTGACCGCGGTGAGGCAGTTCTCGGGGACCTACCTCGTGACGTTCAAGGCCAACACCGGAACAGGCAAGTTCCTGAAAATCGACAGCGTTGACGACGTCGCGATTCAGGCCACGTCGGAGAGCTTCTCCAACGCCAGCGCCGAGGCCATCAGCGCGAACGAGAACGAGGTCGTGATCCGGGTCAGGTTGCGGAACTTCAACGGCAACAGCCCGGCGAACGAGGACTTCACGGTCCAGTTCTACGCGCGCACGACCAACTAGGCAGTCCGGCTTCACATCGCGGGTCGCGTCGCGGTTTCGCGGCGCGACCCGTGGTAGCCGGGGTACCTCTCGGAGTTCGAGGACGACCCTGCTCGCAACCCCGACGACGAGAACCTGGAGAAGTGCAAGGGGCGCCTAGCACCCAAGGACGCGCGAGCCGCGGACGTCGCACACCCGGCGGAGAAAACGCTCAGCCCGCCTGAGGGTTTTCGAGGGGTGGACGCGGTCCGCGCGCGCCCGGTTCGCGTGCTCACTGGTCCCAGCGGGTAGGTTCCCCGGACAGACCAAGGGAGAACCGATGAGCGAGAACCTGGCCACGATCCTGACCGACACGCGCGAGCGTCACGGCGACAGCATCGCGCTGAAGCTCGACGACACCGAGCTGTCCTACGACTTCCTCGACGGGGCGACCAAGCACATGGTCGGGCTGCTCGAGAGCAAGGGCTTCGAGCCCGGAGACCGGGTCGGGATCATGCTCCCGAACGTCCCCTACTTCGCGGCGATCTACTACGGCGTTCTGCGGGCCGGCGGCGTGGTCGTCCCGATGAACCCGCTGCTCAAGGGCCGTGAGGTCCAGTTCTACCTCGAAGACCCCGGCGCGAAGATCCTCTTCGCCTGGCACGACTTCGCCGAGGCCGCCGAGAAGGGCGCCGACGACGCCGGCGCCGAGTGCATCCTGGTCAAGCCGGGCGAGTTCGAGGAGATGGTCGGCAGCGCCGAGCCCAAGGACGTGATGGAGGACGTCAGCGCCGACGACACCGCGGTGATCCTCTACACCAGCGGCACCACCGGCAAGCCCAAGGGCGCCGAGCTCACCCACTCAAATCTCAAGAAGAACACCGAGGTCTCCCGCGAGATGTTCGACTTGAGCGACGGGGCCGTGACGCTCGGAGCGCTCCCCCTGTTCCACTCCTTCGGCCAGACCTGCGGGCTGAACGCGACCATCGCCGGCGGTGGGATGCTCACCCTCATCCCCCGCTTCGACCCCGAGAAGGCTCTGGAGATCATCCAGCGCGACAAGGTGACCGTGTTCGAGGGCGTGCCGACGATGTACACGGCCATGCTCAACCTCGACAACAAGGGCGACTACGACGTCTCCTGCCTGGAGGTGTGCGCGTCGGGCGGGGCCGCGATGCCGGGCGAGGTGCTGCGCGGCTTCGAGGAGGCCTTCGACTGCAAGGTGCGCGAGGGCTACGGCCTGTCCGAGACCTCTCCCGTCGCCTCGTTCAATCCGCCCGACCGCGAGGCGAAGATCGGCTCCATCGGCACCCCGATCGAGGGTGTGGAGATGAAGGTCGTGGACGACGACGGCAACGAGGTCGACCAGGGCGAGGTCGGCGAGATCGTCATCAAGGGCCACAACGTCATGAAGGGCTACTGGGACCGCGAGGAAGCGACCAGGGAGGCCATCAAGGACGGCTGGTTCTACACCGGGGACATGGCCAAGGTCGACGAGGACGGCTACTTCTTCATCGTGGACCGCAAGAAGGAGCTGATCATCCGCGGCGGTTACAACGTCTACCCGCGCGAGATCGAGGAGGTGCTGTACGAGCACCCCGCCGTGGTCGAGGCCGCGGTCATCGGCGTCGAGGACGACAACATGGGCGAGGAGGTCGGCGCGGCCGTCGTGCTCAAGGAGGGCGAGGACGTCTCGGAGGACGACATCAAGGGCTACGTCAAGGAAGAGGTCGCCAGCTACAAGTACCCGCGCAAGGTGTGGTTCGTCGACGAGCTCCCCAAGGGCCCGACCGGCAAGATCCTCAAGCGCGAGATCGAGGTCCCCTCCGAAGTCAGCTCGTGACCGACGTCACACCCCGGCCCCGCTGAGGGGAGGAGGGTCGTCCGTGCACTCAATCGGAGGAGAGCACGGTGGAGATCATCATCGTCAGCATCGTCATGTTGGTCGGAGTCATCTACGGCTGGTACACGGTGTCGGGTAGCGGAATCGCCGAGACCCCGTACGGCAACCGCTACGGCGGCGCGCCCGGAGCGATCGGCTCGTCCAGCGTCTCGGGCCGCGATCAGCGCGTGCGGATGAGCGACTGGAGCCGCGGAACCCGCTGATACTCAGCCCAGCGCGAGGCCGTGGCGCACGGTGTTCTCAGACACCACCCGCGGCTCGCAGAACTGCTTGAGGTAATCGGGCCCGCCCGCCTTGGCGCCCACCCCCGAACGGCGGTTGCCGCCGAAGGGCTGGCGGCCCACCATCGCCCCCGTCGTGCCGCGGTTCACGTACAGGTTCCCGACCGGCGTGCGGCGCACCACCTCGGCCACCGTGGCGGGGTCGCGCGAGAACAGCCCGCCCGTGAGCGCGAAGGGCAGCGAGTCCACCCGGTCGCACGCCTCGTCCACCGAGCCGACCTCCACCAGGCACAGCAGCGGCCCGAACACCTCCTCGCGGAGCACCGGCGCGTCGTCGGGCAGGTCCCAGGTGAGGGTCGGGGGGCAGAACCACCCCTCGCCCGGCCCGCCAGCCCCCTGGGCCTTGGCCGGCGCCGAATCGGCGTAGGAGCGCACCCGGTCGCGGGCCTCCTTCTCGATCACCGGCGGCACCTCGGTGGCGAGCTCGGCGGCGTGACCCACGACCAGCCGCTCGATCGCCCCCGTCAAGCGCTCCCGCAGGGGCTCGGCCACCGCCTCGTGGGCCAGCACCAGCGAGGCGGCCGAGCACTTCTGGCCCGCGTAGCCGAACGCCGAGCTGACGATCCCCGGGACCGCCTCGTCCAGGTCGGCGTCGGCGTCGACGATCACGCAGTTCTTGCCCCCCATCTCCGCCACCACGTGCTTCACGTGCGGCTGGCCCTCGGGCGTGTCGGCCGCGCGGCGGATGATCTCCAGCCCGACGGCGGCCGAGCCGGTGAAGGCGATTGCCTGCACCCGCGGGTCGCCCACCAGCGCCGAGCCGGTCTCGCCGTCCCCGGGCACCAGCCCCAGCGCGGCGGGCGGCAGCCCGCTGTCCAGCAGGGCCCGCACGAGCGCCGGCGCCGAGCCGGGTGACTGCTCGGCCGGCTTGAGCACCACCGCGTTGCCGGCGGCCAGCGCGCCCGCGGTCATGCCGCAGGGGATGGCCAGCGGGAAGTTCCAGGGGGCGATCACCCCCACCACGCCGCGCGGGCGGTAGGCCATCGTGTTGCGCTCGCCAGGAGCCTGCACCAGCTCGGGACCCTCCTCCAGCTCCACCGCCCCGCGCGCGTAGTACTCGAGGAAGTCGATCGCCTCGCACACGTCGGCGTCGGCCTCCGGCCACGGCTTGGCGCACTCGCGCACCTGGAGCGCCGCCAGCTCCAGCCGGCGCGCGCGCAGCCGCTCGGCGGCGCCCACCAGCACCTCGGCGCGCTGGGCGGCGGTCCGGGCGCCCCACTCGCGCGCTCCGCGCACCGCCGCCTTCACGGCGTCGCCGACCTCCTGGGGACCCGCCCGGGCCGCCTCGGCCACCACTCGGTCGGGCGCGCCGGGGTCGGTGGAGACGAGCCCCTCGGCCGCGCCGGTGGCTCCGTCGACGATCACCGGCACCCGCACCGGCAGCTCCAGCCCGTCCAGCGCGCTCGCCAGCGACTCGCGCACGGCCGAGCGCCGCAGCTCGAGCACGGGCTCGTTGGCGAACGGCTTCACGGGGCCTGAAGCAGCTCGTCCAGGTCGGCCCCGCGGCCGAGGTCGCCGAGGAACGACTCGTTGGCCGTGTTCTCCAGCAGCCGCCGGACCAGGTAGGCCATTCCCGCGACCATGTCGCCGACCGGGCAGTAGGACCGCACCCTCATCCCCTGCGCCGCCAGCGAGACGGCGAGATCGTCGCCGAGGCCGCGCAGCACCTGCAGCTCGAGCTCGGAGTCCGGCGCGCCCAGCGAGCGCGAGTAGGCGATCGCGTGGGCGACCGAGCGCAGGTTGTGCGAGGCCACGGCCACCCGCAGCAGCGGCCGCTCGTCGCACAGCCTCCGCGTGAGCGCCTCGAAGTTGCGGTCGCACTCGGCCTTGTCCTCGAACACCGGCGTGCTCCAGCCGTGGCTGCGGGCCTCGATCACCTCGTGGTCCCAGTAGGCGCCCTTGACCAGCCGCACGGTGAGCGGCTGTCCGCGGTCGCCGGCGCGGGCCCACTCGACCACCCGTTCCAGCTGCTGGGGCGACTCGCGCAGGTAGGCCTGGAGCACCACCCCGGCCGAGGGGCCGTCGCGGAACTCGTCCTCGGACAGCAGCTCGAGGACCAGGTCCAGCGTGGCCTCGAGCGTGTCCACCGACTCCATGTCCACGTGCAGGTGGGCATCGAGCTCGTGGGCCCGGCGAAGGAGCGGGCGCAGGCGCCGGGCGGCATCCTCGCGTCCGAGCTCGGGCGCCTCGGGGCGCAGGAGGGGCGTGAGCGCGGAGACCTTCACCGACAGGTTGGCCCGCGGGATCGGCCCGCGCGAGTCGGCCTCCAGCAACGGCTGCGAGGGCCACCGCGCCGAGGCGCCGGCGACCTCCTCCAGGGCCTCGAGGCAGCGATCGGCGTAGCGGTCGGCCTCGGCCTCGGTCACCGTGGCCTCGCCCAGCAGGTCGAGTGAGCAGGCCACGCCCGCCTTCCACAGATGCTCGAGCTGGCGGCGCGCGGCGCGCGAGCGCTCGGCCACGATGAACCGGTGCGCCATGTGGTGCACTCCCGCGGTGACCGCGCCGCCGAGGGCCATACGGCCGGCCCTCGTCCCCGCCGCCCGCATCGCCCCGTCCAGCGCCGGCGGGCGCTCGGGCATCTGCTCGATGAAGCCGATCAGGTGGCGCGCGAGGTCGTCCAGCGAGCGGCATGCGGGTGTGACGTCCACCAGGCGAAACAGCGCCGCGCGCAGCTCCTCGTCGGAAGAGGTGGCCTCCATCGCCTTGGCGTCCAGCGCCCGGAGGGGGTGCCGCGCCGGGGAGGGAAAGCCGTCGGCGAGCGCATGGCCGATGCGCCCGATCTCCGGTTCGAGCGCCTGCCCTCCTGGCGCGCGCGTGGGCATTGGCCACAGCGTACGCTTCCAGGGTGCCCGCCCTCCTCCTAGGCCCCCTCCTGCGCTACGTGGGGGAGGAGTGCGCCCACGTGTGGGTCGAGACCGACTCCCCGTGCGAGGTCGAGGTGCTCGGCGCCACCCAGCCCACCTTCCACGTGGCCGGCCACCACTACGCGCTGGTGGAGGTCACCGGGCTCGAGCCGAGCACGGTGCACGAGTACGAGGTCCACCTCGACGGCGAGATGGCCTGGCCCGAGCCCGACTCGCCCTACCCGCCCAGCCGCTTTCGCACCCAGGGGAGCGAAGCGACCGCGAAGAACCCGCTGCAGGTGGTGTTCGGCTCCTGCCGGGTTGCTGTCCCCAACCACCCGCCCTACAACCTGCCCAAGGACCACGACGCCGAGGGCCGCGAGGTCGACGCGCTGCGCGGGCTGGCCAAGCGCATGCAGGAGCAGCCCTTCGACGAGTGGCCCGACCTGCTGCTGATGCTGGGCGACCAGGTCTACGCCGACGAGACCTCACCCGGGACCAAGGAGTTCATCCGCCAGCGGCGCACGGTCGCCGGGCCGGCCGGCGAGGACGTCCTCGACTTCGAGGAGTACACGCAGCTCTACCTGGAGTCCTGGAGCGAGCCACCGATCCGCTGGCTGCTGTCGACGGTCTCGTCGGCGATGATCTTCGACGACCACGACGTCCACGACGACTGGAACATCTCGGCCACCTGGCTGGAGCAGATGCGCACCGGCCCGCTGTGGGACCGAGCACATCATCGGCGCGCTGATGTCGTATTGGGTCTACCAGCACCTCGGCAACCTGCGCCCGCGCGACCTGCACGAGGACGAGCTCTACCGCCGGGTCAACGAGATCGACGACGGCGCACCGCTGCTGCGCGACTTCGCCATGAAGGCCGACCGGGAGCCCGACGGCACGCGCTGGAGCTTCTACCGCGACCTGGGCGACACCCGGCTGGTGGTGATCGACTCGCGCGCGGGCCGCGTACTGGATCCCGGCAAGCGGTCCATGCTCGACGAGGCCGAGTGGGAGTGGCTGGAGGAGGTCGCCACCGGCGGCTTCGACCACCTGCTGCTGGCCACCTCGCTGCCCTGGCTGCTGATGCCCGCCCTGCACGACCTGGAAGCGGCGAGCGAGGCGGTCTGCGACGGCGCCTGGGGCAAGCCCGCCGCCTGGGCGGGAGAGAAGGTGCGCCAGGCCGTCGACCTCGAGCACTGGGCGGCCTTCCGCGAGTCCTTCGCCCGGCTCGGCGAGCTACAGCGCGCCGTGGGCGCCGGCGAGCGTGGCGAGGCGCCGGCCACCATCCTCACCCTGTCGGGCGACGTGCACCACGCGTACCTCAGCGAGGTGGCGTTCAAGCGCGGCTCGGGGGTGCGCAGCGCCGTCTACCAAGCGGTCTGCTCCCCGTTCCGCAACCCGCTGGACCAGAAGGAGCGACGGGTCATCCGCTCGACGATGCACCCGGCGATGATCAAGGCCGCGAAGCTGCTGCGCCGCGCCGCCGGGGTGCCGGACGCCGACGTGCGCTGGCGACAGGTCGGCGACGGGCCCTGGTTCGACAACCAGTTCTCGACGCTGATGATCGACGGCCGCAGCCTGGTCATGCGCCTGGACAAGGTCATGGGCGACGAGGAGAACGACACGACGATCGAGCCCGTGCTGGAGCGCCAGCTCAGCTGAGCTCGGACCGCCGGGACGCGGCTTAGACTGGCCGCCCCGAATGGACTACCCGGTCGAGAGCTTCACGGACGCCGAGCGCGAGGCGCTCGCCCCCCACTTCACCAACCTCGACCGGCCCGTCTTCGCGCTGGTCAACCTCCCGGAGACCGTCAAGGGCGCCATGTTCGCGCGCTACTCGCGCTATCCGGGCACGCTCAGGCGGCTGTTCCTGGACGAGTTCGCCGGCGACCTGGAGGAGGGCGCCCGCGCCACCTTCGACGGCGCCGAGGGCGAGCGGGCGCGCAAGCTGTACGAGCGCATCTTCCTCGGCTACGGCGACGACTCGGTGGCCCAGCTTGGCGGCGTCCATGTCGCCTGCGAGTGGGTCTCGAACGTCATGACCAAGGTGCTCCAGCGCGGGCGCCTGGCGGCCTACCTCGAGCAATCCACCCGCTACATCGCCTACGACCAGCCCATGCCCGGCGGCGGCTACCGCTACTGGCGCCACCCCGACCTCGGCCCCGAGCACGAGCGCGCGATGGACTTCCTGTTCGATACCTACGCCGAGTCGCTGCCGAAGTGATGGCCTGGGCCGAGCAGCGCTTCCCGCGCGCCGACGGCGAGCCCGAGGCGGCACACCGGCGCTCGCTGAAGGCCAAGGCCCTGGACCTGCTGCGCGGCCTGCTGCCCGCCGGCTCGCTCTCCCACATGGGCATCTACGCCACCGGCCAGGCCTACGAGCAGCTGCTGCTGCGCCTGCACTCCTCGCCCCTGCCCGAGGCGCGGGAGACCGGCCGCATGATCCTGAACGAGCTGCAGCAGGTGGTGCCCAGCTTCGTCGCGCGCGTGGATCGCCCCGACCGCGGCGGCGAGTGGGCGGCCTATCTGGAGCAGCGCGCCCAGGCCGCCGTCGCGCTGGGCGGGCCGCCTCGGCCTGGACCGCGAGCGCACCCCTGAGGGCGGGCCCACCGTCCGGCTGGTCGAGGCGCGCGGCAGCGAAGACGACCTGCTGGCCGCGCTCCTGTTCGAGGCGGCCTCGTGCTCGGAGGAGGAGGCCCGCAAGGCGGTACGCAACCTCCCCCCGGACGAGCGCGAGACCATGCTCTCCGAGCTCGTCGGCGAGCGGGCCAACCGCCGCTACCGCCCCGGCCGCGGATTCGAGGCGCTGAGCTACCGCTTCGAGGTGGTCTCCGACTACGGCGCCTTCCGCGATCTCCAGCGCCACCGCATGCTCACCGCGCAGTGGCAGACGCTGGGGCCCGAGTTGGGCGCCGGCGTGCCCGAGGAGCTCGAGCAGGCGGGGGTGGCCGACGCCTACCGCGCGGGCCTGGAGCGCTCGCGCGAGGAGTACGAGCGGCTGGTCGCTATGGGACGACCGGAGCTGGCCCCCTACGCGCTCTGCCTGGGCTTCCGGATCCGCTACGTGCTCGATCTCAACGCGCGCGAGGCGATGCATCTGGTCGAGCTGCGCTCAGGACGGGAGGGCCACCCCTCCTACCGTGCGGTTGCTCACGCAATGCACGCGGAGATCGCCGCCGTCCACCCCGCGGTGGCGGCCGCCATGACGCACGTGGACACGGGAACGGAGCCTCGACTGGAGCGGATACTCAGCGAGATCCGCACCCACGCCCGGAGGTCGGCCAGAGCGCAACTTTGACCGGCGCGGGGCTGTTGTGGGGGCACCAACCCGACTAGGAGGATGCCCCGTGAGGCAGCGTACCAAGGGCCTCCTCGTCTCTCTCGCCCTGGCAGTGGGTCTCTCCGCTGCCTTTGCGACGGTGGCGATGGCGGCTATGATCATCGGGACGGACGGCGACAACGTCCTGACCGGAACGAGCAAGAAGGACCGGATCGACGCCAAGGCCGGCAACGACACCGTCCGCGCCCTCTCCGGACGCGACCGCGTCTTCGGCAGCGACGGCAACGACCGTCTGGACGGCAACCGAGGCCACGACCGCGTGCGCGGTGGCGACGGCGACGACACCGTTCGCGGTGGCGGCGGCGCCCCCGGCCGGCGCGGCGATCGCGTCTTCGGCAACGTCGGCAACGACAAGGTCTACGGCAACACCGGCCGCGACCTCGTGATCGGCAACCAGGGCGACGACCTGCTCGTCGGCGGCCGCGGCCGCGACGGCGTGTTCGGCGGCCCCGGCACCGACACCCTGTTCGGCGACCGTCAGGCCACCGCTTCGGCTCGCAAGGGCGCCCGGCTGCCAGCGCAGCCGGAATTTCCGCGGTGACCGACTGCACGGCGGCGACGGCAACGACACCTGTACGGCGGTGCCGGCCGCGACGGCATGTCCGGCGGCAAGGGTGACGACACCCAGTACGGCGGTTCGCTGGGCGCGACGTCATCTACGCCAACCTCGGCGCCGACAAGTCGTTCGGCGGCAACGGCAACGACATGCTGTGGGCGCTCGCCAAGGGCGACGTGTCCCAGCCGGGCGTCGACGCGCTGGACGGCGGCAACGGCAACGACCGCTTCCGCGTCCGCGACGGCGAGCCCGACCTGATCACCTGCGGCGCCGGTTTCGACCGCGTGTCCGCCGATCAGTTCGACCTGATCACCGACCTCTCCGTCGGCGACCCGACCGGGTCCTGCGAGCACGTGATCCGCCGCGACGCCTCGAGCGAAGGCGACGGGGCCGAAAACAGGGTGCAGTCCCCCAGGGAGGACCGGGCGCAGAAGTAGCGCGCCGGCTGCACTCGCAATCCCGGCGAAGGGCCCCCACGGACGGGGGCCCTTCGTCGTTATCGGGGCGTGCGGACGCGATACTCCGCCCATGCCCCGCGAGCTCCTCGACGCCGTGCGCGTCGCTCCCTCGATCCTGGCCTCGGACTTCGCCCGTCTGGGCGAGCAGGTCGCACAGGTCATGGACGCCGGGGCGAAGGTCATCCACGTCGACGTGATGGACGGCCACTTCGTGCCGCCGATCTCGATCGGCGACCTGATCGTCGATGCCCTGCGCGACCAGGTGCACGAGGCGGGCGGCTGGCTCGACGTCCACCTGATGATCGAGCGGCCCGAGCGCCAGGTGGCGGCGTTCGCCGAGGCCGGGCGCCGACTCGATCAACGTGCACGTCGAGGCCACGCCCCACATCCGCTACGCGCTCGACGCGGTGCGCGAGCGCGGGCTGCCTGGCGGGGCTGGCCCTGAACCCCGGCACCCCCGCGGAGGCGGTGGCGCCGGTGGCCGACGTCACCGACCTCGCGCTGTGCATGACCGTGAACCCGGGCTGGGGCGGGCAGGCGTTCATCCCCGGCTCCGAGCGCAAGGTCGCGCGCCTGCGCGAGCTGCTCGGAGAGGGCACGCCGATCACCGTCGACGGCGGGATCGACGCCGCCACCGCGGGCCCCTGCGCCGAGGCGGGCGCGACGCTGTTCGTGGCCGGCTCGTCGGTGTTCGGCGCGCGAGGACCCGGCCGCGGCCTACCGCGAGGTGGCCGAGGCCGCCGGCGCGGACTGAGTGCGGCGCGCCGCGGTGCTGGCGCTGGTGGTGCGCTCGCCGGCTGTGGCAGCGAGCCACAGCTCAAGGTGCGCTTCTTCGACGACGTCCAGCGGGGCCGCGAGGTGCTGATCTCGGTGCCCGAGGACGTCAACCAGCCCGAGACCGCGAAGGGCGCGGCGCAGGTCCGCGTCCAGTGCTTCGACCGTCGCGGGCGCCGGGTCACCCACGAGCTGTATCCGTGGCCGTTCGTGGCGGACGGCATGGGCGACCGCCTCCCGCACGTCCACCAGCGCGGCCTGCCCAAGGTGCTGAACCGCGTGGTCCGCTGCCGCGTTGTGGGCACCGACCCGGCCCTGGAGGGCGAGCTGCCGCTCGCGAGATAGGCTGCGGCCCACGTGGCCGGCGACGTGAAGATCACGCTCCCCGAGTCGGCGATCCCGACGCACTGGGTCAACCTGCTGCCCGACCTGCCGGGCGACCCGGTCCCGCCGCTGAACCCCCAGACCGGCGAGCCGGCCGGGCCGCCCGACCTGACGCCGATCTTCCCGATGGCGCTGATCGAGCAGGAGGTCTCGCCCGAGCCCGAGGTGGAGATCCCCGAGCCGGTGCGCGACGCCCTGCGCCTGTGGCGCCCGACGCCGCTGTACCGCGCCGAGCGGCTCGAGGCCGAGCTCGATACCCCGGCGAAGATCTTCTACAAGTACGAGGGCGTCTCCCCGCCGGGTCGCACAAGCCCAACAGCGCGATCCCCCAGGCCTACGCCAACAAGGAGGCGGGCATCCGCGGCCTGGTCACCGAGACCGGCGCCGGCCAGTGGGGCTCGGCGCTGTCGCTGGCCTGCGCGATGTTCGGGCTGGAGTGCACCGTCTACATGGTCGGCTCCAGCTACGACCAGAAGCCCTACCGGCGCTCGATGATCGAGACCTGGGGCGCCTCGGTGCTGCGCTCACCCAGCGACACCACCGACGCCGGCCGCGCGCAGGCGAGCCACCCGACCGGCTCGCTCGGCATCGCCATCTCCGAGGCGGTGGAGGTGGCCGCGGGCGACGAGGGGCTCAACTACGCGCTCGGCTCGGTGCTGAACCACGTGTGCCTGCACCAGACGGTGATCGGCCAGGAGGCGATCGAGCAGCTGGCCCTGGCGGAGGTCGACCCCGACGTGGTCATCGGCTGCGTGGGCGGCGGGTCGAACTTCGCCGGCATCGCGTTCCCCTTCGTGCGCCGCGTGCTGCGCGGAGAGGCCAAGACGCGCTTCGTCGCCGCCGAGCCCGCCGCCTGCCCCACCCTGACGCGCGGCGCCTACCGCTACGACTTCGGCGACACCGTGGGCATGACGCCGCTGCTGCCGATGTACACGCTCGGCCACGACTTCGTCCCGCCGCCGGTGCACGCCGGCGGGCTGCGCTACCACGGCGACTCGCCGATGGTCTGCGGGCTGGTCAAGGCGGGCCTGGTCGAGCCGCGGGCCTACCGCCAGAACGAGACCTTCGACGCGGCGGTGCGCTTCGCCCGCACGCGAGGCGATCCTCCCCGCGCCCGAGCCCGCGCACGCGATCCGCGCGGTGATCGAGGAGGCCGACGCGGCGCAAGGAGGCCGGCGAGGAGCGGACGATCCTGTTCAACCTCTGCGGCCACGGCCACTTCGACATGTCGGCCTACGACGCGTACCTGCGCGGCGAGCTGGAGGACCCGGAGTTCTCCGAGGACGACATGGAGGCGGCGCTGGGCCGCCTGCCGGACGCCCCGGCGATCGCCTAGCGGTCGGAGCGCCGCCCGACTGGTCGGGCGAGCACCGCCCGCTCGTCCCTACGCGGCGCTTCTTCTTGCGGCTCGGCTTGGGCGCCGAGGGCTCCTCGGGCTCGGGCAGCTCGCCCTGCTGGGCCTCCTCCCGCGCCTTGGCCTGATCCATCGCCGAGGGCCAGGGGATCGCCTCTCCGGCGGCCCAGGCCGGGCCGCGCCCTCCCGGCCAGCGGTCCAGGAACAGCACGGCCAGCGCGGCGGTCCAGAAGATGGTCACGATCGGCGGTCCGCCGCCCAGCAGGGGCACGACGTACAGAACGCCGACGATGATCCCGAGGATCCCCATGAAGCGGCTGAGCAGCCCGGCGCGCATGGCGCCCAGGCCGATCATCACGAAGGAGAAGCCGAAGGCCAGGCTCGGCGCCAGCCCGATCAGGCCGACGTCGGACAGGATGCTGGCGTCCTCGAGCCGCCGCGCGGCCCGGTCGGTCTGCTCGGGCCCGGGGAGCGCCGCGAAATCGTTGGCCACGTCCAGCCGCACGATGTTCAGCGCGATCAGGACGATCATGTAGAGCACCGGGCCGGCGATCGCCAGGATCAGCGCCGCGCGCTGCAGCTCCGGCCGGCGCGCCTTGGTGGCGTAGAAGAGGTAGACCAGCACGCCTCCCATGGCCAGCACGGCGAGCCCGTTCAGACCCGCGATGACCAGCAGATCGCCGGCGTGCTCGTCGATGCGCAGCTGCTGCGCCTTGTCCCCGCGGGCGGTGCCGCTTCCCAGGGCGGACACGCCGTAGGCGAACGAGGCGACGAGGAAGAACGCGGCGGCCGCGGCCGCAGCCGCCGCCGGGCGGCTCCAGCGAGCCTCCCACTCGAGCTGCTCTTCGCGGTTCACGCTCGTTCGGAGGACGACGCCCGGTCGGCCTCGGCGGCTCGGGCCGAGGCGCGGGGCGGGTAGTACTCGTGGTCTTCGGGCTCCACCAGCTTCGAGACCCGCTCGCCGACCGCCAGGACCAGGTTGAGCGCCGGAGAGGCCAGCCGGATGACGGTCTCGACGCGCTCGCGGGTGCGGAGCTCGTCAGGGGTGAGCGGCGCCATCACCGCCGACTGTATCGTCCGGCCCGTGACCGTCGTGCTCTACGGCGCCACGGGCTACACCGGGCGCCTCGTAACCGATGAGCTGCGCCGGCGGGGCCTCGACTTCGTCCTGGCGGGGCGCAGCGCCGAGCGCCTGGCGCGGGTCTCGCGAGGAGCACGGCGGCGGCGCGCCCACCCGCACGGCATCGGTGAACGACGCCGCGGGGCTGAGCGACATGCTCGAGGACGCCTCGGTGGTCATCAACTGCGCCGGGCCCTTCAACCGCGCGGGCCAGCCGGTGGTGGCCGCCGCGGTCCGGACCGGAACCCACTACATCGACTCCACCGGCGAGCAGAGCTTCATGAAGATGGTCTTCGACCGCCACGGCGAGGAGGCCGAGCGGCGCGGTGTCGCGCTGGTGCCCGGCATGGGCTTCGACTACGCGCCCGGCGACTGCATCGCCCGGCTGACCGCCCGCGGGCGCGAGCCGCTCGACGAGGTGACCGTGGCCTACGCCGTCCAGGGCTTCGGCGCCACCCGCGGCACGCTGCGCTCGGCGCTGGGGATGATGAGCGAGGCGGCCGTGGTCTACCGCGACGGCGACTGGCGCCCGGCGCCGCGCGGCGTCCAGCGCGGCAGCTTCCCCTTTCCCGAGCCCATCGGCCGGCGCGGGGTCTCGCCCTATCCGGCGGGCGAGCAGCTCACCGTTCCCCGTCACACCGACACGCGCAAGGTCACGACCCTGCTCACCACCTCGAGCGCCTCGCCCCACCCCCTGCTCGAGCCCTTCGTCCCCTTCACGCTCCCGGCGCTCGGCCTGGCGCTGCGAACCCCGCTGAGCGGCCTGCTCGACAAGGCGATCGGCGCCCTGCCCGAGGGCCCCGACGAGGACGATCGCGCCGGGCGGCGCGCTTCACGGTCGTCGCCGTCGCCCGGGACCGCGAGGGGCGGGAGACCCGCGGAGTGGTGCGGGGCCGCGACGTCTACGGGCTCACCGCGGTCCTGCTGGTGCACGGCGCAGAGCAGATGACGGCCGCGAGCTACGACCGCACGGGCCCGCTGGGGCCGGCGGCGGCGTACGACCCGGAGGTGCTGCTCAACCACTGCGGCGACCACGGCCTGTCCTGGGAGCTCGACACCGCGACCGCGACCGCCTGAGGGTGTTGGGACAGCCGATGGCCTGGGCACTTCGCCTGCTCGCGCTCGCCCTGGTGGCGGCCGCCTTCCCCTCCGCGGCGTCCGGCCGCGCTAGCCGGCCGGCGGGACCACGCGCAGGATGCGGTCGTCGCCCTCCTTGGGATCGCCGCGGCCGTCGCGGTTGCTGGTCAGCAGCATGAGCGAGCCGTCGGGCGCCTCGACCACGGTGCGCAGGCGGCCGAACTCGCCTTCGAAGAGGGCCTCGTTGCGCGTGATCCTGCCCGAGCGGTCGATGGTCAGCCTGCGCATCTGCTCCCCGGCCAGCGCGCCGATCAGGTAGTCGCCCGTCCAGGCCGAGCCGGGCTTGCGCACGAACGTCGCGCCCGACGGAGCGATCGACTCGGCGTAGGCCACCACCGGCCCGACGAGCCCGGTCCGCCCTCCTCGCCGCCCACCCGCGGCCAGCCGTAGTTGGCGCCGCGGCGCAGGAAGTTGATCTCGTCATGTCGGCCGTCGGGCCCGTGCTCGTCGGAGACCAGGCGGCGCGTGCCCGGCTGCCAGTCGAGACCCTGCGGGTTGCGGTGCCCGATGGAGAAGATCTCGGGCCGCCCGCCACGGCCGCGGTACTGGTCCGGTGAGAGGCGGAGGATCTTGCCGTTGAGCGAGCCGGGCTGCTGGGCGAGGTCGTCCTGTCCGGCCTCGCCCGAGGTCACGTACAGGTCGCCGTCGGGCCCGAAGCGCATGCGGCCACCGTCGTGGATCACGCCCGCGCGGATCCCGCGGACCACCACCGCCTGCTCATCCAGGCGGTGGCCGGACATGCGGTAGCGCGCGACCTCGTTGCCGCCGGAGGTGGTCCGGTACAGGTAGACGTAGCGGTTGCGCTCGAAGTCCGGGTCGACCACCAAGCCGAGCAGGCCGCCCTCGCCGGCGTCGTTGACCTCCACCTCCGCGACCGGCTCGGGGCGAAGCGCCCACCGGCGCTCAGCAGGCGCACCCGGCCGGGGCGCTCGGTCACGAGCGCGCGCCCGTCGGGGAGGAAGGCCAGGTCCCAGGGGATCTCCAGCCCGGTCGCCACCGTCTGCACGCGCGCCTCGCCCCGCGCGCGCTCGGGCCCGGTCCCGGCCGTGCTGTCGCGAGTGGTCTCCGCGCGCGGGGGCGCGGGTGCCGGTGCCGACCGCTCCTCGTCGTCTCCGCCGCAGCCCGCGAGCGTCAACGCCGCGAGCAGGGCGAGCCGCAGCCTCAATTTCCTGCAGGAGTGATCCGGCCCAGCGCCTTGAGCAGCAGTCCCCGCGGCGCGTGCTGGCCGCCCAGCGCTCCGGCCGCGTTGAAGCGACCCGGCACCACCACCCGCTTGCCGCCCTCGACCCCCTTGACGGCCTGCTCGGCGTTGAACTCCGCGGTGGTCCACATGAACGATGGGACACCGCCCTCGGCCTCGTCGAGCCCGGCTCTCTCGACGAACTCCGTCTTCACCGGGCCGGGGCAGAGCGCGGTCGCGCTGACGCCGGTGCCGGAGAGGTCGGAGGTGAGCGCATCGGTGAAGGAGAGGACGAACGCCTTGGTCGCCGCGTAGGTGGCCTGGCGCGGCAGCGGCTGGAAGGCCGCGGAGGAGGCGACGTTGAGCACCGCCCCGCGCCCGCGGGCCACCATCTCGGGGACCAGGCGGCCGCACAGGTCGACCACCGCGGCCACGTTGACGTCGACCATCTCCAGCTCGCGCGCGCGGTCGAGCTCGTGGAAGCGCCCGCCGCTGCCGAAGCCGGCGTTGTTGACGAGCACCTCGACCTTCAGCCGCCGGCGGCCGGCCTCGGCCACGATCTCGCCCCGTCCCTCCGCCGACGACACGTCACCGGCGATCACCTCCGCGCGAGACCGTCTCGCCCAGCTCGGCGGCCAGCTCGTCGAGCCTGTCCGCGCGGCGCGCGACCAGCGTCACGCCCTGCCCGCGGCGGGCCAGCGCCCGCGCGATCTCCGCTCCGATCCCGCTCGACGCGCCGGTGACGAGGCAGGTCGAGTCCTGCGCGGGGGGCGGCAGCGGCACGCCGTCTACGATAGGGAAGGCATGAGTTCTGAAGACCCCTTCGGCGGACTCTTCGGCGACCCGGACGAGCTGCGCAAGCGCCTCGGCGAGATGGCCGAGCAGATGCAGGGCGCGCAGAAGGTGGCCTGGGCCGACAACGCCATCAAGCTCGCCGCCGACATGACCATCGCCGGCATCAACCGGCTGAACCTCCAGGGCAACGCCGAGCAGCAGGCCGCCGAGGTTCGCGAGGCGATCCGCACGCTGTTCCCCGAGGCAGTCATCCTCGTGCGCGAGGCGCGCGAGGGCTTCGGCGCCAACTAGGCGCTCGGCCTCAGGACGTAGCCGACCGGGCCGCCTTCTCGGCCTCGCGCTCCTCCTTGCCGCGGCGGATTACCTCCTTGAATGAGCGCACGCGGAAGATGAACAGCATGGCCAGGAAACCGACGGCGAAGGTGAAGGCCCCGATCGCCACCTGCTGGCCCACCGAGTAGGCCGCGACGGTGCCCCCCGAGGCCGAGCCGGCGAACACCTTGGCCAGCAGCGCCTGCTGCACCCCGGCTCCCTGCGGGGTGAAGGGCACGAGCGCAGACACCGCGTTGACGCCCAGCACCAGCAGGACGTTCGTCACCGAGCCGCCGACGCCGAAGGCCTCCAGCAGGAACCAGAACGCGGTGAAGCGAAACCCCCAGCCCGCCAGCTGGACCAGCCACACCTCGCGGAAGTAGCGCTGGTGGTCGCGCAGGATCGTCAGGCCCTGGCGCACCCGCTCCCAGAAGCGCTTCACGCGCTGCGACAGCACGCCGAACGCGGCCACGAACGCGATCCCCAGGAAGGTCAGCAGGAACAGCGTGAACTCCGGGTGAGATGCGAAGAACGACAGGTCGAACGCCTCGAGGTCCGCGAAGTCGGGCGGCTTGGGGAACACGCCCTGGGAGAAGGCGAAGGCCAGCACCGGGATCGCGATGGTGAGGTCGAAGACCATCTCGACGAAGAAGCTGGAAGCCACCGCGGGGTAGCTGGCGTGCGGCACGGAGTTCTTGGTCAGGAACAACCGCACGATGTCGCCGCCGCGTGCGGGCACCACGGCGTTGAAGCCGTAGCCGGCGAAGTACGCGCCCCAGATGTCGCGGAAACGGATCGGCTCGTCGGGGTACGCCGCGCGCAGGATGTTCAGCGACGCCCGCGCGCGCAGGGTCAGGTAGACGCCGAACGCGGTCAACGCGACCAGCAGCGGGAGCAGCTCGACCTCGGCGAGGTTCGTGAAGAACTTGTCGATCGCCTCGAAGAACGACCGGAACGAGTCGCCGAGGGTCGCGGTCACTTGAGCAGCCGCGAGAGGCGGCGGTCTTTCAGCACGCGGCCGCCCGTCTGTTCCTGCGGGCAGTAGCACATGACGTAGTCCTTGAAGTGGATCGCCTCGATGGTCGTGCCGCAGCGCGGACACGGCTCGCCGGCGCGGCGGTGGACCTGCAGCGGCATCGGAAGCTTGTCGGGGATCGCCGGCCCGAGCACCTCCTCGTAGTGGTCGAGCGCGCCCTGCAGCGTCGACTCGAAGGCCGCGGCCAGCGCGTCCACCTCGGCGGGCTCGAGGTCCGAGCCCTTGCGAAACGGCGACAGCTTGGCGGTCCACAGGATCTCGTCCACCCAGGAGCGCCCGATCCCGGACACGGTGCGCTGGTCACGGAGCAGCGGGTGCAGGTGGCGGGGCTGGTCGAGCAGCTCGGGCAGGTTCTCGGGCGGCGGCAGCGCCTCGGGGCCGAGCGTGGCCACCTGCTCGTCGGCGCCGACCTCGTCCAGAGGCAGCAGCTTCGCCCACGCCCGCTGTTGGGTGCCGAACTCCCGCAGCCGCAGCTCCCGGCCGTCGTCCAGGCGCAGCAGCAGCCGCGATGCCTTGTCGCGCAGCGAGGCGCGCGAGTCGAACAGCTGCAGGCGGCCCGCCGACATCAGGTGGATCAGCAGCCCCAGGTCGCCGAGCTCGATCGTGAGCATCTTCCCCACCCGGCCCACGCGGTCGACTGTCCTCCCCGCCAGGACGTCCAGCGGCGGGTCGAAGGTCTTCATGGTCACCATCCCGGGCGCCAGCGCGGACTCCACGCGCGCGCCGGCGGCGGCTGCGGTAAGGCGCCGCGCGGCGATCTCGACCTCGGGTAGCTCGGGCACAGCCTGAGGCTACGATGGTCGCGCGGTGAGGAGGCTGATCACAGCAGCGCTTGCGCTCGCGGCCCTCGCCGCGCCGTTCACCGTGCGGCTGCGCGTGGGCAGCCGGCTGCCTCGCTCCCGCCTGGGCCGATGAGGATCTCCGTCGCCGCCGACGAGCGCACCGGCGTGGCCGGCGCTGTGGTCGAGGAGCTGCGCAAGCGCGGGCACGAGCCGCTGCTGCACGGCGCGCTCAACGACGAGGAGCGCGACGACTGGGCGTGGGCCAGCGAGGCCGCCGCCCGCGACGTCGCCGAGGGCCGCGCGGACCAGGCCGTGGTGGCGTGCTGGACGGGCACCGGCGCGTCCATGGCGGCCAACAAGGTGCCGGGCGCTCGTGCCGCGCTGTGCGGCGACGCCGAGACCGCTTCGGGGGCGCGCAAGTGGAACGACGCTAACGTGCTCGCGCTCTCCCTCCGCAGCACCAGCGAGGCCCTGCTGGAGGAGATCCTCGACGCGTGGTTGTCCGGCGAGCCGAGCCCGGACTCCGACGACGTGGCCAACGTCCGCCACGTAGACGAGATCGCCTGACTCGCCGGCGCCCTGCTGCTGGGTCCTGCCCGGCAGGCGACATAAGCCGTCCCGTTATCGCGCGCAGCCGCTGGTCCGAAGCGGCGAACCCGACCCAGGCCGCACCCGGGAGCCAGGTGGTGGGCCACCGGGGGCGCTGCCGTGGCGGCGGTCGCGGCGGCCTATGGTCGGCGCCTGCGGCCCGAGCCGCAGGCGCCCGTCTCAACGGTCTAGCGGTGAGCGTCGAGCGACCTCAGCCGGCTGAATCCGCGGGCGTGGCTCGCGTCGGCCGCCACCACGCTGCGGAAGGTGCCGTCTCGGAAGATCCGTAGGCGGCGGGAGTACACCGAGCAACGCGTCGCATCACGCAAGCGGGTGCGGCGCACGGTGCGGAACGAGCCGGTGCTGGTGCGCTTCTGGATCGACACGACCGCTCCGTCGTGCGTCGGGCACGAGCGCCCGGAGAAGCGGACGAGCTGTCCGCGGCGCGGGGTGCGGTCGCTCACGAAGAGACTGGTCCGCTGGCGGACCAGCACCGTTACCGTCGGGCTCAGGATCCCGCCGATGCTCACCCGGTACTGCGTGTGCAGCCGCGGGCGCCTCGCGAACGAGAACTTGCCCGCCGAGTCGGTGGTGGCCGTGGCGACGTTGTTGTTGAAGCTCGTGAAGGGATGGGGTGCTCCCTGCAGGGTCACGACCCGCCCGCTGTTGTTCTGTCCCTTGAGGTGGCCCGACAGGACGCTCTGGCTACCAAAGACCACCGGATTCGGTGTCGCGGCCAAGCTCGGGTTCCCCTTTGGCGGGGGCTTGGCGCCCTTGGCGGCCTCGGCGACGACTGGGACCGCTAAGGCAAGCGCCAGCACGGTCGCAAGGATCAAACGCAATCTCAAGAACAAAACTCCCTTGGCTGGATGTCGGGTTCGCTCTGCCTCCCCTCCAACGCATGGAGCAACCGAAAGGTTCGCTTTTGCGACGAAATCCGCTCCCGCAGCGGATTTCGAAGCGCCCTGCCCCCGCGGAGGCACTTCGTGGTTCGTGGCCCCGGACACGCCGGGGTTCGGCGGTTCAGGGCGCCCTGCTTGCCTTTAACTGAACGAACGGGTAATAATCCTGGCATGGCTGAGACCGACGCAGTCCAAGCTCTCGTCGACGCGGACATCGACCAGGTGATGGCCGGCCTGGACCGGATCGTGGAGGCGGCCCCCTCCTACGGGAAGCTGTTCGCCCGCTGGGAGCGCCAGTCCTGGAGCAGCGAGCAGTTCGACTTCTCGCTCGATGCCGAGCAGTGGGCCGACCCCGACCTGATCAGCCCGGACCAGAAGGAGTTCTTCCAGTGGTCGTGCTCGTCGTTCTTCCTCGGCGAGGAGCGCGTCACCACCGAGCTGCTGCCCTTCGCAATCGCCGCGCCGTCACACGAGGCGCGGGCCTTCCTGGCTACTCAGATCTCCGACGAGGCCAAGCACATGGTCTTCTTCGACCGCTTCTACCGCGAGGTGTTCGGCGTCGACGCCGCGACGCTGTCGGAGAACGTCGAGGCTCAGCGGCCGAAGATGAAGCCCGAGTACGGGCAGCTCTTCGACGAGATCCTCCACGACTGCGCCGAGACCGTGCGCAAGGACCCGAGCGACTTCGACGCGCTCGTGCGCGGCATCACCGTCTACATGATCGTGATCGAGGGCACGCTCGCCCTCACCGGTGCGCGCTTCATGCTCCGCACGATGAAGGACAACGGCTGGCTGCCCGGCTTCCAGCAGGGCTTCACCGCCGTCAACCGCGACGAGTCGCGTCACATCGGCTTCGGGGTGAAGTTCCTCGCGGACGCGATCAAGGCGGACCCCCGGCACGCCCGCACGATCCAGGCCACGCTGGAGGAGACGCTGCCGGTCGGCACGCTCGCGCTCGCGCCGCCCTACGCGGACGACCCGTTCGACTTCGTGACGCCCTTCGGCTACGGCTCCCAGGAGATCTTCGAGTACGCGATGCGCTCGCTCTCGAAGAAGCTGGCCGCCATGGGCATGGAGCCCGTTGGCCAAGCAGCAGCCTGAGGCCGCGGCAACCCGCGGACCCGGCCGCCCGGCGTCGGGCGCGCGCGAGCGCGTGCTCGAAGCCGGGTTCGAGGTGCTGAAAGAGGAGGGCTACGCGGGCTTGACCACCGCCAAGGTGGCGGCGCGCAGCGGCCAGAACAAGGCTCTGATCTCGTACCACTTCGGCTCCAAGCAGGGGTTGGTCGCCGCAGTGGGGCGCGAGGTGCGCGACTCGATCACGGCCGAGGTGCTGGGCGGCATGGGCGAGCCGGAGACCGTCGAGCAGGTGGTGCGCGGGCTACTCGACGGCCTCTGGCGGCTTATCGACGAGGACCCCCGCCTACCCCGCCTCTACTTCGACCTGGCGGCGGTCTCGGTCGTCGAGCGCGACGTGCGCGCTGTAATGCGCGAGATGAAGACCGGCTGGCAGGAGGTGGTCGCGGGGCTCTTCCTCGCCACGTCCGACGGGCCCTCTGGCCGGGCCGAGGCCGAGGCGGGCGTGGTGCTGGTGATGGCGGGCGTCGAGGGCTTGGCGCTGGAGCGCCTGGAGCGCGGCGAGACGCCGGCGCTCGAGCGTGCGTGCGAGCTGTTCGTGAGCTCGGCGAGCGCGGCGATCAGGGCAGTTTGACCCTGAAGCGCACCCGCTTGACCGCCGAGCGGTTGCCCGCGCCGTCGGTCGCCTGCAGCCGGGCGATGTAGCGCCCCGGCCTCAGGCCGCGGCCCCGGAAGCGGATCGAGCGATCGCCGGCGCGCAGCCGCGCGCTGAACCGGCGCAGGCGACGACCGGGGCGGCGGAGCGTGGCGATCGAGCCCCGTACCCGGGAGAGCTCCGACAGCCGGAAGCGGAACCGGGTGCCCGCCCGCCGACAGCCGCTGCCCGGCACGCAGAAGCGCGAGGGGCTGGCGCGCAGGCGGGTCAGCGACGGGCGCGTCAGATCTGGCGGAGCGACGGTGACGGCGCCGGTCATGTCGGGGTGCACCGTGCAGCGGTATACGAAGCGACCCGAGCGCGTTGAACTGGTGGCCGAAGTCCGGTCCGCCGATACGCGGCTGGCCCGAGTTGAACGACTCGGCCTGGCCGGGGTCGCTCGTCACGGTGTGGTCCAGCAGAGCTTTGAAGCGCCACACCACGGTCTCGCCGGGCACGACGCGCAGCTCGCGCGGCGTGTAGTCGTTGTCGATGATGTCGACCGTGGCCGGCAGCGCCGCCGCCGGGGCGGCGAGGGCGACCAGGCACCCGGCGAGCAGCGAGAGCGCGAAGGGGCGTCGCACATGGTCAGGGTAACTGCGGCGTGGCAACCCGCGCGAAGGTTCTGCGACCATCCGCGCCCGCGTGAGCGAGCAGGTGGACACCAAGGCCGAGGCCGAAGCGCTCGAGCGCCCGCCGCTGCTGGTCCGCGAGCCGCTCGCCGAATGGCTCGACGGCCAGGGCATCGGGGAGGGCCCGGTCGAGGCCGACCGCATCGGCGAGGGCCACTCGAACGTGACCTACCTGGTCCGGCGTGGCGACACCCGCGTGGTGCTGCGCCGGCCCGCCGCGGCCTCCCCTGCCGCCCTCGGCGCACGACGTGCTGCGCGAGGCCCGCTTGCTGCAGTCGCTGGAGGGCACCCACGCGCGCGGGCCGGAGATCCTCGCGGTCTGCGAGGACGAGGACGTGCTCGGCGTGCCCTTCTACGTGATGGCCGAGGAGCACGGCACCGTCGTCACCGACACGATCCCCGACGCACTCGACACGCCAGAGGAGCGCCGGCGCGCCGGCGAGGAGCTCGTCGACGCCCTCGTCGAGATCCACGCCGTGGACTGGCGCGAGCGGGGGCTGGACTGGTTCGGCAAGCCGACGGGCTATCTCGAGCGCCAGCTGCGGCGCTTCAACGGCCTGTGGGACCACAACAAGACCCGCGAGCTGCCGGTGGTGCAGGAGGTCGGGCAGTGGCTGGCGGACAATCTCCCCGAGTCCCCGCCGGCGACGATCGTCCACGGCGACTTCCGGCTCGGCAACGTGATGGTGGCCGACGAGGCGCCGGCCCGGGTGGTCGCGGTGTTCGACTGGGAGCTCTCGACGATCGGCGACCCGCTGGCGGACGTCGGCTACCTCAGCCTCACCTGGACCGAGCCGGGCGAGTCCGACGACACGATGTTCTCTGCGCTCACGTCCGTGACGCGGGCGGAGGGCTTCCTCAGCCGGTCGGAGCTGGTCTCCCGCTACGAGGACCGCTCGGGCCGCTCGGTGGGGGCGCTGAACTGGTACCAGGCGCTCGCCGCCTGGAAGGCCGCGGTGTTCATGGAGGGCAACTTCAAGCGCTTCAAGGCCGGCGACAGCGACGACGAGTTCCTGGCGATGTTCGACGAGGGCGTTCCGGCGCTGGCGGAGAAGGCCAAGGAGATCGCGGGGGCGTGAGCCGTGCCCTGCTGGTCGACTTCGGCGGCGTGCTCACCACGAACGTCTTCCACTCCTTCCGCGAGTTCTGCGAGCGCGAGGGCCTGGATCCCAACGCGTTCCTGAACCTGTTCCGCTCCGACGAGGAGGCCCGCCACGACCTGCGCCGGCTGGAGACAGGGAAGATCGACGAGGAGGAGTTCGCGTCGAGCATCGGCCCGAAGATCGGCCTCGAGCGCACCGAGGGCTTCATCGACCGGCTGTTCGCGGGCATGTCCCCCGACGGCGAGATGGTGGCGGCGGTCAAGCGGGCGAAGGCGCTGGGCGTCCCCACCGGGCTCGTCTCGAACTCGATGGGCGCCGGCCGCTACGACCGCGACAGCTTCCCGGAGATGTTCGACGGAGTGGTCATCTCCGGTGAGGTCGGCTTCCACAAGCCGCAGCCCGAGATCTACCGCCTGGGGGCTGAGAGCGTCGGCCTCGACCCGGCGGAGTGCGTGTTCGTCGACGACCTGAAGGAGAACTGCGAGGGCGCCGAGACCGTGGGCATGACCGCCGTGCTGCACCGCGGCGCCGACACGACGCTGCCCGAGCTCGAGCGGTTGCTGGGGGTCGCGCTGGCCTAGATTCCGGGGATCCGGTCGCGCAGGTCCCGGATCTCCTCGTGGAACGCGCCGATCTGCGTGCGGACGCCGCGCATCTCCTCCAGCAGCGCCGGGACCTCACCGTGCAGCCGGTTGAGGCTCGCCTCGTCCAGCGCGCGCAGGACAAGCCGGGGCGGGATGGCGAGCCGGTCGAGCACGGGCTGCCAGCCTAGGGATCGATGCGGCTCGTCCTCTGGGACATCGACGGCACGCTGGTCGATACCGCCGGCCATGGGGCCACGGCTTTCGCCGACGCCTTCGAGGCGGTCTTCGGCCGCCCGCCCGAGGGCCTGGTGCCGATGGCCGGGCGGACCGACCACGAGATCGCGCTGGCGATCCTGGAGCGCAGCAGCGTGGCCGACGGCGAGAGCCACCTGCCGGCGATGTGGCGCGAACTCGAAAGCGCCCTGGACGGGAAGGCCGACGCCATCCGCGCCGAGGGCCGCGCCCTTCCCGGCGCCGAGGCCGTGCTCGAGGAGCTGGCGCGCCGCGACGACCTGCTGCAGTCCCTGCTCACGGGCAACATCGAGGCCAACGCCGCCACCAAGCTCGGCGCATTCGGCCTCGACCGCTGGCTGGACCTCGAGATCGGCGGCTACGGCTCGGACGGCGGCGCGCGCTCCGAGCTGGTGGAGGTGGCGCTGAGCCGCGCGCGCCGGCGGCGCGGCGTCGCGCTGGCGCCGGCCGACGTGGTGCTGGTGGGCGACACCCCACTCGACGTGGCCGCCGGCCACGCGGCGGGCGCGCGCGTGGTCGCGGTCGCCAGCGGCTATTCGAGCGAGGCCGACCTGCGTGCCGCCGGCCCCGACGTCGTGCTGGAGGACCTGCGCGACACCGGGCCGGCGGTCGAGGCGATCCTCGCGGCCTAGCCGCCCGCGCCGATCGCCACCACTCCCGCCATCGCCAGGGCGACGCCGGCCAGCTGCAGCGACCGCACCCGCTCCTTGAGGATCAAACGGGCGAGTAGCACGGTGACCACCGGGTAGAGCGAGCTGCACACGCCGACCACGCTCACCAGGCCCTCGGTCGAGGCCACGGCGAACGAGACGTTGGCCGCCACGTCGAAGGCCCCGACCCCGATCAGGATGCGCGCGTCCGAGCGCACCAGCCCACTCGCCGGCCGTACCACCGCGGCCACGGTGAGGAGCATCGTCACGCCGGTGATGCGGTTCGCCAGCAGGGCCCAGAAGACGTCGCCCTCGCTGGCGGAGTCGATCAAGACGAAGAACAGCCCGAAGCCCAGCGCCGCGAGCAGCGCCAGCCCCGCGCCGGTTGCCAGCCCTCCCCCCTCGCCGCCCTCGACCTCCTCGCGCGAGGCGAGGGCGACTCCGATGATCGCGAGCACGATGCCGGCCACCTGCACCGCCTCCGGCCGCTCACCGGTCGCGACACCGACCGCCACGGGCACCACCGCCGCGGTGGCCGAGATGGGCGCGACCACCGCCATCGTGCCCACCGCCAGCCCGCGATAGAACGCGGCCAGGGCGCCGACGCCCGCGAAGGCCGACAGCGCGGCGACGACTAGGTGCTGCGCCTCCGGCGGGCCTTCCGCCCGAGCGGCGACCACCACGATCAGGAGCACCAGCCCCACCACCTGCGAGACGGCCAGCACGGTCAGCACCGGCATCCGGCGGCTGGCCAGCCCGCCCATGAAGTCCGCGATCCCCCAGGCCAGGCTCGAGCTGAGCCCGAGTGCGACGGCGATCATCGCCTGCCTCAGGGGCTGTATCGCCGACCCGAACGAGGGGCCCGTGATCCGCACCCTGCCGCCCCCCACGCTGAGGCGATCGATATGCAGCGAGCGGCGGCGGTCGGCGATGAACCCGACCCCCTGGCGGCGCGCCGCGTAGACCAGCCACAGCCCGCCTCGGGGGCCGACGACCGCCGAGCCGCCGCCCGGGCCGAAGATGCCGCGGCGCGAGCGCAGGAAAGGCTCGGTCTCCGGCTTGCGGAAGGGTCCCAGCGGCGAGCGCGAGACGGCGTAGCCCATGCCGTAGTTGCGCCGCCAGTGGTTGGCCGAGTAGAGGAGGTAGAAGAGGCCGCCGCGCCGGACGACCCACGGGTTCTCCACGATCGCGTAGCGGCGACTGCCCTCCCAGCCCTGGTCGATGCCGATCAGGTGGCGCGGGCGCCCGCGCGCGCGAAGCAGGTTCGCGCTCAGCCGCATGCCGACGATCGAGCAGCGGGCCGGCACCCAGCGGCAGAAGGCGTCGGTGCGCGCGAAGTACAGGAAGACCCGCCGCCCGACCACCAGCGGCGCCGGGTCCAGCGAGCCGCCCACGCCGCCACAGGCCAGCCGCGCGCGGTGGCGGAACGGGCCCTGGGGACGGCGGGCGGTCGCCACCGCGACGCACATCTTGTTCGGGCGCCTGGCCTTCGCGCTGTAGAAGAGGTAGTAGCGCTTGCCGCGCCGCAGCGGGCTCGGCGCCCACCAATGCGCGGTCGACCAGCGCGGCCGCCGGCGCATCGCGTAGCCGACCTTGCGCCAGTGCACGAGGTCGGGCGAGCTCAGGACGGGGAACAGGTCGCGCCGGCGCGAGCCGGTCGTGGTGCCGTAGGCGTAGTAGCGGCCGCGCGCCCTCATCACGGCCGGGTCGGGGAAGACCCGCCCGTAGACGGGGTTCAGGTACGCGGGCTCGGGCGGCGGGAAGGGCGGCCAGCACAGCCCGCGGCTAGACCAGCTCGACCCTCTCCATCACCACCGGCTCGACGGGCATGTCGCGGGCGCCGGTGTCGACCTTCTCGATCGAGTCCACGGCGTCCATGCCCGAGTCCACGCGGCCGAAGACCGTGTGCTTGCCGTCCAGCCACGGGGCGGCCTCGGTGGTGACGATGAAGAACTGGCTCCCGTTGGTGTTCGGGCCGGCGTTGGCCATGGCCAACGCGCCGCGAACGACCTTGTTGTCGTTGAACTCGTCCTCGAACGTGTAGCCCGGGCCGCCGGTCCCGGTGCCCTCGGGGCAGCCGCCCTGGATCATGAATTCGGGGATCACGCGGTGGAAGGTCAGCCCGTCGTAGTAGCCGTCGCCCGCGAGCTTGCGGAAGTTCTCGACGGTCTTGGGCGCGTCCTCGTCGAACAGCTCGACGGCGATCTCGCCGTGGTTGGTGTGCAGCTTGGCCTGGCTCATCTCTTCGCTACCTCCAGGTCGTAGTCGACCTTGTCGCTCAACTTGGCCACCACTTCCTCGGCGCGGTCGGCGGGAACCTCCGCGAACGAGAACCGCTCGAGGACGCGAACGTTGCGGACCTGCTCGCCCTCGAGCCGCGAGTGGTCGACGATCGCGCCGATCAGGTCCTTCGGCTCGAGCCCGTCGCGCCGGCCGGCGCCGGCCACGAGCTTCACCACTGGGCCCCTTGGTCTCGTGCGGCTTGGTGTGCCGCGGGCGGCGTGGCTCGCGCCGGCTCGCCGTCGGCTCGCGCCGCTCGGGCTTCTCCTTGGCCGGCTCGGCGCCGGCTTGGCGCCGTTGGCCGACCACTCGACGATGTCGGTGTTCGCGTGCTTGCGCACGGCGTCGAGGTCGCTGCGCTGCTTGGGCGTGATCAGCGTGATCGCGCGGCCGCTGCGCTCGGCACGGCCGGTGCGGCCGATGCGGTGCACGTAGATGTCAGGAGAGTTCGGGATGTCGTAGTTGATGACGTGCGTCACCCCCGTGATGTCGAGGCCACGGGCGGCGACGTCGGTGGCGATCAGCAGCCGCTCGCGTCCGCCCTTGAAGGCGATCATCACGCCGTCGCGCTGGCCCTGCGACATGTCCCCGTGGAGCGCCTTGACCCGCACACCCGCGTCGTTGAGCCGGCGGGCGAGCCGGTCGACACCGATCTTGGTGCGGGCGAACACGATTGCCTGCTCGGGCCGCTCTTCCTTGATCACCTCGGTCAGCGCGTCGGGCTTCTCCTTGTCGGGAACCTCGACGTAGAACTGCTCGACGGTGTCGATCGTGAGCGTGGCGGCGCGGACCTTGATGGTGGTCGGGTCGTACATGCGCTTCTCGGCCAGTTCGGCGATCGGCGGCGGGATGGTCGCCGAGAACAGCGCGGTCTGACGGCCCGACGGGGCACGCGAGAGGATCGTCTCGACGTCCTCCAGGAAGCCGAGGTCGAGCATCTCGTCCGCCTCGTCGAGCACCACGTAGCGCGCCTTGTCGAGGAACAGGTGGTGGCGGCCCATCATGTCCATCACGCGGCCGACCGTGCCCACGACCACCTGAGCGTTCTCCTTCAGCCGCGAGGCCTGGTCGCGAATCGGGGCACCGCCGAAGATGGCCACCACCCCGACGCCGCGCCGCTCCCCGTACGCGCGCAGCGCCTGGGTGACCTGGATGCACAGCTCGCGCGTGGGCGTGAGCACCAGCGCCTGCACCTCCGGGTCCTCGGGATCGATGTAGTCGAGCATCGGCAAGCCGAACGCGGCGGTCTTGCCGGTGCCCGTCTGGGCCTGGCCGATCACGTCCCGGCCCTGCAGCAGGGCGGGGATGGTCTGTTCCTGGATGGGAGTGGGCCGCTCGTAGCCCAGGTGAGACAGGGCCTCGAGCAGGGGCTCCGAGAGGCCCAGGTCTGCGAACGATGTCATTCGCGTCCGAGGTTAGTGACGACCCGGGTTATCGTTGGAACATGCCGGGTCCCTGGCTTGTCGCTGTGGATGAGGATCCAGGCGTCCTCCAGGACCTCAAGCGAGAGCTCGAGGACCGGTACGGCACCCACTACCAGGTCGCGTGCTTCCGATCCTCGGATGAGGCGCTCGACCGTCTCGGGGCGCTTGCCGACTCCGGTGCGGACGTCGCGCTGGTGCTCGCCGGGCAATGTGCTCTCGGGCACGACCGGGGGCGAGCTCCTGGGCGAGGTCCGCCGCCTCCACCCGCACGCGAAGCGCGGCCTGTTGATCGACTGGGGCGGGTGGGGACAGCCCGAGACGGGCCGGGCGATCTTCGAGGCGACCGCCGACGGGCGCATCGACTACTACGTGCTCCGGCCGCTGGCGTCACCGGACGCGTCACCGGACGAGCTGTTCCACCAGACGATCTCGGGCTTCCTGCTGGAGTGGAGCGAGAGCCAGCGGATCAGTGCTCACACCGTGCAGGTGGTGGGAGACTCCTGGTCGGGCAGGGCATTCAAGCTGAGGGGCGTCCTCGCGCGGTGTGCGATCCCCCACGCCTTCTCGCTGGCCGACTCCGAGCGCGGCCGCGACGTCCTCTCCCGGGCGGGTGCGGAGACCGGCCTGCCGATCGTGGTCTGGCCCGACGGGACGGTGCTGACCGATCCGACCGACAAGGAGCTCACCGAGGCGAGCGGCTCGCCCATCGGGCCCGACCGGACCGACTTCGACCTGGTCATCGTCGGCGCGGGGCCGGCCGGGCTGTCCGCCGCGGTCTACAGCGCCTCCGAGGGGTTCGACACCCTCGTGATCGACCAGGGCGGCATCGGCGGGCAGGCCACCTCCAGCTCCCTGATCCGCAACTACCTGGGATTCCCGCGCGGTGTCAGCGGCGGCCGCCTCGCTCAGCAGGCCTACCAGCAGGCGTGGGTCTTCGGGGCGGGCTTCGCCTTCATGCAGCGGGTCACCGAGCTGGAGCCCACGCGCGACCGCATCCGCCTCAGCCTGTCCGGAAGCGAGCAGGTGAGCGCCCGAGCAGTGCTGCTCGCCATGGGGGCCGAATATCGCCTGCTCGGGATCCCCGCCCTCGACGAGCTCACCGGCGCGGGAGTGTTCTACGGAGGGCCGGCGTCCGAGGCGCTCGCCGTCGCCGGTCAGCACGTCTTCGTCGTCGGCGGCGCGAACTCGGCGGGGCAGGCGGCACTGCACCTGGCGCGGTACACCGAGCACGTGACCCTGGTGGTGCGCTCGGAGTCGCTCCAGGCCGGGATGTCCCACTACCTCGTACGGCAGGTCGTGGCCGCACCGAACGTGGAGGTGCGGCTGGGCACCGAGATCGTCGGGGGCGGAGGGGAGGGCTGGCTCGATCACCTCGTCCTGCGCGAGTGCGGCACGAACGCCGACGAGCGTGTGAGCGCCGACGGGCTGTTCGCGATGATCGGCGCCCGGCCCCACACCGACTGGCTGCCCGCTGAGGTCGCACGGGACCCGGGCGGCTTCGTGCTCACGGGATCGGATCTCGGCAGCGAGCACGGGTGGCCGCTGGAGCGGCGGCCGACCCTCTTGGAGACCAGCCTGCCGCGGGTCCTGGCCGCCGGCGACGTCCGGCACGGCGCGTCCGGGCGAGTGGCCTCCGCCGTCGGCGAGGGGTCCGTCGCGATCCAGGCCCTCCACTCGCTCCTGGCGGGCGAGCCGCTACCGGCCGGGGTCGACCAGGAGCTTTCCGCGGGTGCGTCGCGCCTGTAGGTCCTCGTGCAGCCGGCGCACGTCGGACAGCGCGTAGGTCTCTCCCACCGCCGGCTGCAGGCGGCCGGCGGCCGCCAGGTCGAACAGCTCGGCCAGCGGCTCGGCCATCATCTCGCGCCGGCCGAGGCAGTGCCCGAGCCAGAAGCCGACCACCGCGCGGCCGTGCTTCATCAGCCGCCCGTGGCGCACCTCGACCTGCTCGCGCGAGGAGACCCCGTAGACCACCAGCCGGCCGAACGGGGCCAGGGCCTCCAGCGACTGCTCGAACACCCGGCCGCCGGTGGCCTCCAGGATCACGTCGAGCCGCTCGCCCTCGTTGGCCTCGATCAGGGCGGCGGTCAGGTCCTCGGCGCCGCCGTCCACCGCGGCGTCGGCCCCCGCGGCCAGCGACTCCTCGCGGCGCTCGGGCGAGCCGGCAGTGGCGATCACCCGGCCCGCCCCGAAGATCCGGGCCAGCTGGAGCGTCATCCCGCCGGTGCCGCCGGTGGCCGACTGCACGACCACGCTCTCCCCCGGCGACAGCCGGGCGCAGGTGCGCAGGAGGTGCCAGGCGGTGAGCCCCTGGATCAACAGCGCCAGCGCACCGCCGTCGTCGAGCCCGTCGGGCACCTCGAACACGCTGTGCTCGGGCGCCACCGCCTTCTCGGCGTAGCCCCCGGTGCCCGACAGCATCGCCACCACGCGGCGGCCGTCGGAGTCGGTGCCCACCACCTCGTTGCCGGGGGTGAGCGGCAGCCCGTAGCGCGCGACGTAGGCGTCCTCGCGCGTGTGGGTGTCGGCGAAGTTGACGCCCGCGCGCGAGACGTCGATGAGCACCTCGCCCTGCCCAGGGGTGGGATCCTCGACCTCGGCCACCTGGAGCACCTCGGGGCCCCCGAACTCCTCGATCACCACCGCGCGCACGCGAGGCGATGCTAGACCGCGTCGACCACCACCTGGAGCTTGCCCCCCGCGGTGCGGGCCAGCTCGTCCCGGCGCTCGACGGTCACCTCCGCGCCCCGCACGCCGAGGCCCGCGAGCTGGTCGCGGACCGCGGCGGCCACCCGCTGCTCGAGCTCGGCCCCCGCGCCGGCACCGGGCACCACCAGGATCTGCAGCCCGTCGGGCCGGCGGCGCACCTGGAACTCGCGCACGTCGCGGTCGCGGGTTACCACCGCGAACTGCATCGGGTGAACGGCGATGCCACGGCCGCGGCCGCCCGGCAGCTCCAGCACGTCGTCGGAGCGGCCGTCGACGGCGGCGGTCCGGCACAGGGTGCGCCCGCAGTCGCAGGGCGCGGGCGCGAGCGTCACCGAGTCGGTGATCTCCAGCCGGATGATCGGCTGAACGAGGTTGGACAGATTGGTGACCAACAGGCGCGAGCCCGGCTCGCCCGCCGGCACGGCCCGGCCCTCGGCGTCGACGTTCTCGACGATCACGAGGTCCTCGAACAGGTGGATGCCGTCGTGCTCCTCGCACTCGCAGCCCCACAGGCCCTCGGTGGTGCCGTAGAGGTCGAAAGGGCGCACCCCGAACGCCTCGGCGATGCGCTCCGTCATCGCCGGCGTGCGCACCTCGCTCGAGGTGGACATGCCCCTGAGCGACAACCGCAGCCGGCCGGCGCGCTGCTCGTCGGCCAGGCGGACCGCCACCGACGGGTACGCGTTGACGAAGTCCGGCTCGAAGCGGTTGAGCGCCTCGACCATCTCGCCGAGGGGGAGCGTCACCGGCAGGTCGGCGACCCGATGCACCCCGATGCCCGCCGTCGCGCTGATCTGGCGGCTCATGTGAGTTGGCGCGGCGCCGCCGATCGCGGCGATCTTCACCCGCGGCAGCCGCGGGCGGATGCCGGCGATCGCGTTGTAGCGGAAGAAGCCGGCGACGATGCCCTGCCAGCCGGGCTCGTCGTAGACGAACAGGCCCTTCCGCCCGGAGGAGCCGCTCGTGCTCATGACCCGGTAGCGGTCGAGGTACAGGTCGTCACGCTCCGCCCGCTCGACCCACTCGGCGAGCCGGTCGCGCTCCAGCCGGCGGTCGGTGAGGGCATCGTCGAAGCGCTCCATCAACTCCGCCTTGGTCAGGACGGGCAGGCGCTCGAGGTCGACCGGTCCGTCGCCGGCCTCCTCCAGGCGCTCGGCCCAGAACCGCGAGTTGCGCTTCGCGTGCTCCACCAGCACCCGCAGCCGCTCCTGCTGATGGGCCACCAGGCGCTCGCGCGGCCAGCGCTCGCGGTCGGTGAGCTCGCGGCTCATGCGGGCACCTGCCGCCACGTCGGCCAGCCGGCGGCGGTGATAGCGCAGCCTCACGACCGCTCCCAGCCCTCAACGCTCAGGGCCACCATCCGCTCGGCGAGGTCGGGGCTCACGCCGCGCGGGTCGGTCAGGCGCTCGAGCGTGAGCCCGAGCTGCATCGCGTTCATGGCCAGGTTGAACTCGGCCGGACCGCACCCCGCCGTCCAGGCCCCGCTCCCGCGCCAGGCGCTCGCTGGCCGCGGCGGTGGGCGCCAGGCCGCGAGCGTGGATGGCGGCGAAGCGGTCGCGCAGCTGCGGGTGGCGCACGGCGTGGGCCCAGAACTCGAGGAACACCGCCAGCCACCCGTCCTCGCGGCCGCGGCGGCGCATGGAGTCGGACACCAGCCGGCGCAGGCCCTCCTCGTCCCCGCTCTCGCTCAGGACGTCCTCCGCATGCGAGGCTCCCCTCCCCGCGCGCGCGTCGAACACCGCGAGGAAGAGCTCCTCCTTCGAGTCGAAGTTGGAGTAGACGGCGCCCTTGGTGTAGCCGGCCTCTTCGGCCACCTGGTCGACCGAAGTGGCGTGGAAGCCGCGGTCGACGAACAGCCGCTCGGCCGCGGCGACCAGATCCTGGCGAGTGCGCTCGCGCTGCTCCGCCCTAGTCAGCCTCACCGACATACCGTCAGTATTTGTATACCTGCGGTATCTGAATGTCAACCGCCGGGGCGAATAGCCTCACCTGCCCCTATGAGCCTCACAGTTGTCGGATCCATCGCCTTTGACGCCGTCAAGTCCCCCTTCGGCGAGCGGGAGAAGATGCTCGGCGGCGCCGCCGTGCACTTCTCGCTGGCCGCCTCCTTCTTCACCGACGTCCGCGTCGTCGGCCCGGTGGGAGACGACTTCGGCGACGAGGAGCTCGCCGTGCTGCACGGCCGCGACGTGATCACCGACGACATCGAGCGCGTCGAGGGCGGCCAGACCTTCTTCTGGAAGGCGCACTACGAGTTCGACATGAACACGGCCCACACCGAGGACACCCAGCTCGGCGTGTTCGGCGAGTTCGAGCCCAAGCTCTCCGAGGAGTCCAAGAACTCCGACGTGCTGTTCCTGGCCAACATCCAGCCCGACGTCCAGCGCGGCGTGCTCGAGCAGTCCCAAGCGCGCTTCTCGGGCCTGGACTCCATGAACCTGTGGATCGAGACCACGCGCGACTCGCTGGTCAAGACCATCGCCGGCGTGGACCTGCTGTTCCTCAACGACGCCGAGCTGCGAATGCTCACCGAGCAGCCGAACCTGGTGAAGGCCGCGCGCGCGGTGATGGACATCGGCCCGAGCACGGTGGTGGCCAAGCAGGGCGAGTACGGCGCGGCGCTGTTCACCGAGGACGGCTTCTTCGCGCTGCCGGCCTACCCGCTGGAGACCGTGGTCGACCCCACGGGCGCGGGCGACTCGTTTGCGGGCGGCTTCCTCGGCTATCTCGCTTCCCGCAGCGACCACTCCTCCGAGGAGGAGCTGCGCCGCGCGATGGTCTACGGCTCGACGCTGGCGTCGTTCAACGTCGAGGAGTTCGGCACCGAGCGCGTCAGCCGCCTGACGCGCGAGGAGATCGACGAGCGTTTCGGCGAGTTCGAGCGCATGACCGCGCTCGCCGGCCTGCCCGCGTAAGCGCCCACGGGCGCTCGCGCAGGGGTTATGTTCTCCCCGTGCGCACGGGACTCGCACTCCTGGCCGGCGCGCTGGCCTCGGCCGCGCTTGCGCCCGCGGCGTCGGCCGCGCCGCAGGTCACGGGTCAGTTCCCGGTGCCGAACATGCCGCGGTACCTGACCCAGGGTCCCGACGGGAACATCTGGGTCGCCTACGGCAACACCGACGTCTCGCGGATCACTCCCGCGGGAGTGGTCACCACCTTCGATCCCAACAACATCGGGACGATCGGCGGCATCACCTCGGCGAACGGCAAGCTGTGGACCACCGGACAGAACGAGGTCGGGAGCTTCTCGCCTTCTGATCCGGTCAACACCGGCGACCTCGACCCCGTCACGGGCGTCGGGGGTGAGGCCATTGCCCGCGGCTCCGACGGCAACCTGTGGACCACCGGCGCGAACACCGTCTTCAAGATGATCCCGCCGACGAACCCGGTCGGCTCGACGCCCATCACGGTGGCCGGCCTCAGCGGCAGGGACGTCGACGCCGCGAACGGCTTCGTCTGGGTGGCGGACGCCAACGCGCCCGGCCGGGTCATCCGCGTCACCAACGCGGGAGCGGTCACCCCGTTCAACGTGGGGGGCATGGTCCAGGGCGTCGCCGCCGGCCCGGGCACGGACGCGGCCTACGCGAACCCGGGCAACGTCCCGCAGCAGGTCGGCCGCATCCAGGGCGGCGTGATCAAGAAGACCAACCGTTCCGGCGATCCCTTCGGCATCACGCTCGGCTCCGACGGCGCCTACTGGACGGCGCTGTTCGCCTCCAACCCCTTCTCGCTCGGCCGGCTCACCACCGGCGGCGCGCTCACCACGCTCGGCGGCCTCAGCGGAGGGCCGCGTCAGATCACGGCGGGGCCCAACAACACGCTGTGGGCCTCCCTCGAGCAGGTCAACAAGGTGGCCCGGATCTCCGGGGTCACGGCGCCGCCGGCTACCGGAGGCGGCGTGCCGCCCGCTACCGGAGGCGGCGCGCCGCCCGACCTCACCGCTCCCCGCTTCGTCGCGGCCCGCCTGACTCGGCGGACCTTCCGGCTCGGCCGGCGACGCCCCGCGCGCATCGCAGCGCGGCGGATAAGGACGGGAACGACGGTGCGCTTCGTCCTGTCGGAGCCCGGCCAGGTCACCTTCCGCTTCGAGGCGCGCCGCATCGGCCGCCTGGTAGGAGGGCGCTGCCGCCGCACGACGCGCCGGAACGCCAACCGCCGGCGCTGCGTTCGCTGGGTCGGTGTGCGCCGCCGCTCCTTCACGATCGACTGCGTGGCGGGCCTGAACAAGGTCCGCTTCGAGGGACGGACCAGCAGGCGCCGCGCCCTGCGCCCCGGTCGTTACCGCATGGTGCTCAGGGAGAAGGACAAGGCGGGCAACCTGTCGGCGCGAAAGCGGCTCCGCTTCCGCCTCCTGGCCCGGCGCCGGTAGCTAGGCGCCCGCCGCCGGCGGGGCGGTCGCGTCCTCTTTACCGTCCCCGAGACCCTCGCGGGCGAGGTACTCCTCGGCCAACAGCGGGTTCTCCTTCGCGCGCTGGACGACGCGCAGCAGGTCGGACATCGTCGCGATCTCCTCGACCTGCTCCTTGATGAACCACTGCATGAACTGCTCGGACGACAGGTCCGAGTCCCGGCGCGCCACCGCGGCCAGCTCGTTGATCTGATCGCTCACCCGGCGCTCCTGGTCGAGCGCGAGCGCCACGGGCTCCACCACGTCGGCAAAGCTGGTCTGCGGCGCCCCCACGGCGGGGATCACGGCGTCCTCGTCCGCGTCGAGCAGGTAGCGGACCATCATCATCGCGTGGTCGCGCTCCTCGAGCGCCTGCGCGTAGAAGAACGAGGCCAGCCGGGGCAGGGTCTCGGCGTCGTAGTGGACAGCGAGGGCGAGGTACTGGTTGTGAGCGCCGAGCTCGTGCCCGATCTGCTCGTTGAGCTTCTCGACGAACGCTGGAGAGGCCATCTGCGGGGCCAACCTACACGACTTAGGGCGCCCTAACGATGTCTGCTACCTTCCCGCGCCCGTGCCGACGCAGGTCAAGGCCAAGAAGAAGTGCTGCAAGGACGGCCCGCGCTGCAAGAAGTGCCCGGTCGTCCTGAAGCGCCTCGACAAGGCGGGGTACGCACGGCGGGTCTCGAAGCGCGTCTACGTGCTCGAGCTCAAGCCGCCGAAGAAGGTCTCTGAAAACGGCACGGGCGCGCTGACGCCACCCCTTTTCGAGACGGCCCGAGCCGGGTAGCATCGACAGCCACGTGGGGTGGACGTTCTTCTTCATGTTCGTGGTGCTGAAGATCCCGATCGTTTACGCGTTCTGGCTCGTCTGGTACGCCACGCGCGAACCTCCGGTCGAGCAAGAGCCGCGTGACGACGACGGCTCGGACCGCCACGACCACCCCCACCGCCGGCGGCCGCGCGATCCACGCGGCCCGCGCCGCGGCGGGCCCCACGGGGCGCCGATCCCGCGCGAGCCGCGCCGGGTCCGGACGCTCGTCGGGCGCAAGGGATACGTTTCGAAGCGATGAACGCATTCCACGTAGTGGGCGGCCTGCTCGCGATCTGGGCGCTGGTGCTCTCCTTCATCGGCATCACCAGCGAAGGCTTCCCCAGGACCAGGCTCGCGGAGCGGCTGGTCATCCTGGTCTCGGTCGTGCTCGTGGTCGGGGCGATCGGGAGCGCCGTCTACACCGGCGCCACGGAGGGCGAGGAGGAGAACGAGGAGACCGTCCTCCTACAGTCCGGCTGAGATGCCCGACGACGACGGCTACGCGGTCCACTACACCGCGCTCGAGCGCGGGACCCCGGTGTTCAGCTCCGACGACGAGCAGGTGGGCACCGTCGCCGAGGTCTGGGACAACAAGCGCGAGCACATCTTCGACGGGCTCGTGATCGACAGCACCGACGGCCGGCGCCGCTTCGTCGACGCGCCCGAGGTGGCCCGCACCGCGGAGCGCGCGGTGCGCCTGACCATCACCGCGGCCGAGGTGGCCCAGCTCGGCCCGCCCGACGGCAGCGGCTCCGGCGGCGGCCTGGGCGGGCTGTCGAAGCTCTTCCGCCGCCGCTGAGCCGGTCCGCGGAAGCGCGCGGAGACTCCTACCCGTAACAATGGGGTAGGGAGACACGGCGGGAAGACTTCGAGCGGAGGACCAGTAGCGAATGGCAGACGAGCAGACGCAGGACCAGGAGAACGGCGGCGGCGTGGCCACCGCCGGCAACGACACCCTCTCGGTGACCGACAACCGGACCGGCGAGCAGTACGAGGTCGAGATCGCCGACGGCACGGTGAAGGCCATGGACTTCCGCCAGATGAAGGTCGACGAGGACGACTTCGGCCTCATGACCTACGACCCGGCCTTCACCAACACCGCCAACTGCCGCAGCGACATCACCTACATCGACGGCGAGGCCGGCGTGCTCGAGTACCGCGGCTACCCGATCGCCGAGCTGTGCGAGAAGTCGACCTACCTGGAGGTCGCCTACCTCCTCATCTACGGCGAGCTCCCCACCCAACACCAGCTGGACGAGTGGATCTACGAGATCACCCACCACACCTTCGTCCACGAGAACATCAAGAAGTTCGTCGAGGGCTTCCGCTACGACGCCCACCCGATGGGGATGCTGCTGGCCACGGTCGGCGCGCTGTCGACCTTCTACCCCGACGCCAACAACATCGACGACGAGACCGAGCGCCACATGGCGGGCGTGCGGCTGATCGCGAAGATGCCGACGCTGGCGGCGTTCGCCTACCGCCACAACCTGGGGCTGCCGTACGTCTATCCCGACAACGACCACAGCTACCCCGGCAACTTCCTCTCGATGATGTTCAAGATGACCGAGTTGAAGTACGAGCCGGACCCCCGGCTCGAGCGAGCGCTCGACGTGCTGTGGATCCTGCACGCCGACCACGAGCAGAACTGCTCGACGGCCGCCGTGCGCGCGGTGGGCTCGTCGCAGGTGGACCCCTACTCGGCGGTGGCCGCCGGTGTGGCCGCGCTCTACGGCCCGCTGCACGGTGGCGCCAACGAGCAGGTCCTGCGGATGCTCGAGCGCATCGAGACCACCGACAACATCCCCGACTTCCTCGAGCGGGTGAAGAACCGCGAGGAGAAGCTGATGGGCTTCGGCCACCGCGTCTACAAGAACTACGACCCGCGCGCGGAGATCATCAAGAAGCACGTCGACGAGGTGTTCGAGGTCACGGGCAAGAACCCGAAGCTCGACATCGCGACCGAGCTCGAGAAGCAGGCGCTGGACGACGACTACTTCGTGGAGCGCAAGCTCTACCCGAACGTCGACTTCTACTCGGGCCTGATCTACGAGGCGCTGAACCTGCCCAAGGACATGTTCACGGTGATGTTCGCCATCCCGCGGACCTCCGGCTGGGTGGCCCAGTGGCTGGAGATGACCGTGGACGAGGAGACCAAGATCGCCCGGCCGCGGCAGATCTACACCGGGGACCGCGAGCGCGACTACGAGCCGCCCGAGGGCCGCGAGCAGAAGGTCAACCCGCCGACGGGCGCCGGCGCCACCTCGGTGATCGACCCCGCGGCGGGCACCAAGACCTCCGCCTAGCAGCGCTCGCTCAGCGCAGCGCCGCCGGAGCTCGTCCCGGCGGCGTGGTCAATCGTCGGAGGACTTGTCCTCGTCGCCGGCTCTCGTCGTCGCCGGCTTCGTCGTCGCCGGCTTCGTCGTCGCCCGACTGCTCGTCGCCCTGGCCCTGCTCCTGGCCGGCCACGCTGCCGCCGCCCTGGTTGATCAGCGCGAACGCCGCGCCGTGGGGGTCCTGCAGGACCGCGAACCGGCCGGCCTCGTTGTCGAACGGCTCGGCGCGCACGCCGGCCCCCTTCTCGCGCGCGTTCTCGGTCGCCGCGTCCGCGTCCTCTACGGCGAAGTACACGATCCAGTGCGCGGGCACGTCGTCGGGGAAGTCGTCGCCGATGCGGAACAGCCCGCCGACGCTGGCGCCGTCCTTGGTCAGCTGCCAGTAGTCGGCGCCGCCGGTGTCGACCTTCTCGGACTCCCAGCCGAACACCTCCGCGTAGAACTCGAGCGCCTTGTCGGTGTCGCGGGTGTTGCACTGGTGCCAGGCGACGCTGCCCGGCTCGCTGACGATGCCGGCGCCCTTGTGCTCGCCCGGCTGCCACACGCCGAAGACCGCGCCTGTCGGATCGGCGAACACCGCCATGCGGCCGAACTCGCGCACGTCCATCGGCTCGAGGTGGACCTGGCCGCCGGCCTCCTTGACCTTCTCGGCCGCCGCATCGGCGTCGGAGACGTTGATGTACGTGGTCCACGAGGGCGGCTGGTTCTCGTCCTGGACCTGCATCAGCCCGGCGACCTGCTTGTCGCCCTGCATGAACATGCGGTAGCCGCCCATCTCCTCGTCGGCGTCGGTGGCCTCCAGGCCCAGCAGCTCTCCGTAGAAGGAGACTGACTCGTCGGGGTCGGGTGACGCCAGGTCCGCCCAGGAGGGCAGTCCGTCCTTGAATCCGTCGATCTCCGGCATGGCTCTCCTTGGTCGCTCCGGCGAGTTACCTACCCACCGAGGGCGGCGGCTGTAACCGCCAATGCGACCTCGGCGCGTGTGCGCAGGGAGTCGGCCAGGATGTACTCGCGCGGAGCGTGGGCGCCCCCGCCCCGAGGGCCCAGGCCGTCGATGCTCAGCTCGACGTGGCCGGCCATGTGGCTGGCGTCCGAGGCGCCGCCGCGCTGGGTTCCCACGACGGGCCGCCCCAGCAGCTCGGTCGCGCGCTCCAGCAGCGGCGCCGCGCGCTCGCGGGTGTCCATCCCGGGCCAGCGACGCACCAGATCCGCCTCCAGGCGCACGCCGTCGAGGTTCCTCGGGGACCGCCTCCAGCACGGGGTCGAAGGCGCCCAGGCGGTCCGCCCGCATGTCGCAGTGGAGCTCGCCCGCGGCGGGCACGGCGTTGAAGGCCTCACCCGAGCGGATCACGGTCGGGACCGCCGTAAGGCGGTCGGGGCCGTTCGGGTCGTGCCGGGCCGCCACGCTTCTGGCCACCTCGGCCAGCGCGAGCAGGGCGTTGCGGCCCTTGTCCGGGGCCGAGCCCGAGTGCGCCGCCACCCCGTGCGCGCGCACCCGCAGCGTGCCGGCCGCCTTGCGCTTGACGATCACGCCCTCCTCCCCGCCCGGTCCGCGCTCGCCCGCCTCGAAGCACAGCGAGGCGTCGAAGCCGGCAAACCGCTCGCCGTGGGCGAACGGCGCCGTGCGCCACTCCTCGTCGACCACCAGCAGCAGCACCACCTCGGCGAAGCGGGAGGGGTCCCGCGCCAGCGCTCGCAGGACGCCGAGCGACAGCACCACGCCTCCCTTCATGTCGACGGTGCCCGACCCGACCAGCCGGTCCTCCTCGTGCTCCATCGGACGGTGCTCGCCGTGGCCGACCACCGTGTCCAGGTGCCCCACCAGCAGGACCCGCGCGCTGCCGGAGCCGCGCAGGCGGGCGACCATGTCGCGCGCGTAGCCGGGCGAGGAGCACTCGATCCGCTCGATGTCGGCCTCGGCGGGCAGCAGCGCGCTGGCCACCGCGACCGCCTCGTCGGCCCCGGCGACGTCGCCCGAGGGCGAGGACACGCCGACCAGCGCCTCGAGCTCGCGCTCGGCACCGGGCGGCGATCTCCGCCGCCTCGGCCTCGACCCAGGCGCGGTCCATCAGATGCGGAAGACGGGCACCAGCCGCTTCTCGTGCTCGGCTTCGATACGAGCCACCACCTCGAGGTGCTCCTCGAGCCCCGAGCCGCGCAGCTTGGTCGCCAGCAGCTCGTCCACCTGGAAGATCCCCGCGGAGTTGTTCATCGCGATCTCGATCGAGACCGCCCGGTCCTCGCCCGGCTCGATCGTGACCTCGTCGATCGCCGCGGCCGACAGCGAATGGATGTTGGGGCGCCGCGTCTCGAAGGGCACCCGCGAGCGGCCGGCCGCGAGGTCCAGCGCGTCGGCCACGCGCACGACGCCCGCCTCCATCGTGAGCGGGTCGCCGCGCCGGCGGTGGCCGATGATCGCGTGCAGCGACTCCGACATCACCGTGGTCAGGTCCGGCTCGTCGTAGATCGGCTCGAGCAGCAGGGGCAGGCGGTCGGCGGCCAGGAAGAGGCTGAACTCCTCGTGGTCGGTCCGGTGGATCGACATGCCCGTGTCGTGGAACAGGCAGGCGGCGGCGATCACCACCTCGGAGTCGTGCTCGCGCATCCCGTGGTCGGCCACCATCGCCGGCTCCACCCCGCGACGGCTGAGCAGCCGGAACAGCCGCAGCGCGATGTTGCACACGATCTGCACGTGCACCCACGAGTGGTCGGACATCCCCAGCCGCCCCGCCGTGACGTGCTGGCCGTGCCATAGCCCCTTCAGCCGCTGGTCGGCGTTGGCGGCGTCGATCAGCCGCTCGAGCCTGCGGTTGCCGCGCGTGGGCGCCTTGATCTGCGCCTCGGCGAGGTCGGCGGCCTCCATCAGACCGGGAGGCGGCTGTATGCGGGACGAGCCAACGCCGCCAGAGTACGCTGAGAGGTGTGGAGCCGCTCGTCGACGGACACGGCCGCCTGATCGAGGACCTCCGGGTCTCGGTCACCGATCGCTGCAACTTCCGCTGCCAGTACTGCATGCCCGCCGAGGGCCTGCCCTGGCTCGACCGAGACGAGATCCTGCGCTTCGAGGAGATCGAGCGCCTCGTGTCGCTGTTCGTCCGGATGGGCGTGCGCGACGTGCGCCTGACCGGCGGCGAGCCGCTGGTGCGGCGCGACTTCCCGGCGCTGGTGGGGATGCTCGCCGCCACCGACGGGCTCGAGGACCTGTCGCTGACCACCAACGGCTACCTGCTCGAGCGCGACGCCGAGGCGCTGGTCGCCGCCGGGATCAACCGGGTGAACGTGTCCATCGACTCGCTTCAGCGCGACCGCTTCTACGAGCAGACCCGCCGCGACTCGCTGCCCCAGGTCCTCGCCGGCCTGCACGCCATTGCGCGCTACCCCGAGGTCAGCCCGATCAAGGTCAACGCCGTGGCGCTGCGCGGCTTCACCGAGCTGGAGGCGATCCCCTTCGCCGAGTTCGCGCGTGAAGAGTCCTTCCAGGTCCGCTTCATCGAGTTCATGCCGCTCGACGCCGACCACGCCTGGACGCAGGACCAGGTGCTCACCGGCGACGAGCTGCGCCAGATCATCCACGCCGTCCACCCGCTCGAGGAGAAGCCGCGCGAGCCGCACTCGACCGCCCGGGTCTACCGCTTCGCCGACGGCGCGGGCGAGATCGGGTTCGTCAACCCCGTCTCGGAGCCGTTCTGCGCGGACTGCAACCGCGTGCGGCTGACGGCGGAGGGCAAGCTGCGGACCTGCCTGTTCAGCCTCAACGAGACCGACCTGCGCGAGCCGCTGCGCGCCGGCGCCTCCGACGCCGAGGTGGAGCAGGTGGTGCGCGACGCGGTCTGGCGCAAGGAGCTCAAGCACCACGTCGGGGAGAAGGGCTTCCGCCAGCCCCCGCGCTCGATGAGCGCCATCGGAGGCTGACGTCGCGCGGACGTCAAGCCGGTGATCTAGCCGCCGCGAGCACCTCGACGGCGTCGCCTGCGCGCAGCTCGCCCTGCCTCGACGATGCGCAGGTACTTGCCCGGCCGCCCGGCGGCCGCGAACTGCTTGATGAAGCGCAGGCTGTCCATCTTGACCGCGAGCTTGAAGCAGGGAAGGCGGGGCTCGGTGACCTCGAGCAGCACGCTGCCCACGCGCCAGCGCTCGCCCGCCTCGGCGCCGGTCACGTCCACGCCGCGGACGGTGAGGTTCTCGCCGAAGGTGCCCGGCGCCAGTTCGCGCCCCAGCTCGGCCTCCCACCACTCGTAGTCCTCGCGCGCGTAGGCGTAGACGGCCTTGGCGTCGCCGCCGTGGACGCTCTTGTCGGCCTGGTGGTCGCCCTCCAGGCTGCTCCCCGCTCGCCCGCACCGGACCGTCGACGGGCTCCTTGAAGATGCCCGTGGGAACGTCCTCGCCGCGCCAGCGGATGGTGCGCGGCTCGGCGACGTTTACCGAAAGTACGCTGGCCTCCATGGCCTCCTACACGGTAATCGCGCGCCGCGGGCCCAAGGTCGAGCGGCTGCGCTTCGGCGACCTGGACGCCGCGCTGGAGGCGATCGAGGAGCACGGCCGGGCGGCCGAGGACGCCGCGCACGCCGAGCCCGCGGGCGGCGGCCTGATGCGCCGGATCGAGCCGGTGCAGCAGGTGGTGGCGCGCCTGGAGCTCAGGGGGCCGCACCGGTTGCGGGCGGGCGTGGACGTGCGCGGCGACGGGTCCAGCGAGTGCTACACCGGTCGCGTGCGCCGCAAGCTGATCGAGCAGCGGCCCGGCGAGTCGGCCTACGACGCCCTGCGCCGGGCAGTCGCATGAGCAAGGTCTGGCGCGTGCCGCTGCCCCGCGGCGCCGAGCCGCCGCTGCGGGTGTTCGTCAACGGCGTCCCGCAGACCGAGGGCAAGGACTTCCGCGTCGTCGATCACGAGCTGCACTTCGACCGCCCGCTGGAGAAGGAGCGCCTCGGCCTGGGGCGCTGGACGGCGATCTTCTTCGGGCTGTTCGGGTCGTACGGCAAGAACGACTCGGTCGACGTCCAGTACCGGCTGGGCGGGCGCGACCAGGTGGCGGTGGGCCTCGAGATCATCCGCTCCCGACTAGCCTTTCGCGCCATGCGTATCGACAAGGTGCTGAACGAACGCCGGCCGGTGTTCTCGTTCGAGTTCTTCCCCCCGAAGACCGACGACGGCGAGAAGAACCTCGAGGTGGCCCTCGAAGACCTCAAGCTGGACGAGCCCGACTACGTGTCGGTGACCTACGGCGCGGGCGGCACCACCCGCAACCGCACGCTCGAGGTCACCAAGGGGATCAAGGACGACCTGGAGCTGGAGGCGATGGCCCACCTGTCATGCGTGGGCGAGTCCAAGGAGAGCCTGGTCGAGATCCTGCGCGACCTGGAGGCAGCGGGGATCGAGAACATCCTCGCCCTGCGCGGCGACCCGCCGCGGGGCGAGACCGAGTGGAAGCCCCACCCCGGCGGCCTGCACTACTCGACCGAGCTGATCAAGCTGATCCGCGAGCAGTTCCACTTCACCGTCGGCGCGGCGTGCTTCCCCGAGGTGCATCCCGAGGCGCCCAGCCTGGAGTCGGACCTCAAGTTCGCGCGCGAGAAGCTGGAGGCCGGCGCGAGCTTCCTCATCACCCAGCTGTTCATGGACAACGAGCTGTACTTCGACTTCGTCGAGGCGGCTCGCGACGCGGGCATCGACGTGCCGATCGTGCCCGGCATCATGCCCATCACCAACGTCAAGCAGATCAAGACGATCACCGGCATGTGCGCCGCCACGATTCCCTCCGAGCTCGAGCGCGAGCTCGACGAGCGGGCCGGCGACGCGGAGGCCGTCACCGAGTTGGGGGTTGCGTACGCGACGCTTCAGTGTTCTGATCTCCTGGCCCGTGGAGCTCCAGGAATCCACTTCTACACGCTGAACAAGTCACCGGCGACGCGCGCCATCCTGGCCGCGCTGCGTGCCGCGCAGCCGTGGACTCGAGTCAAGGAGGCCGTTTGATGCGTCGTGTCGTTCTGCTGCTGGTCGTGCTGGGCGCGATCGGCCTGGCCGCCCCTGGCGGGCGCCGCCGCCGAGACCAAGTGCCCGTTCACGTTCCGCGTGCTCCACAACGACCGGATCGGCGCGCTGCAGCTGCCGGCGGGGAACTACGACATCTTCGTGATCAACCAGGCACAGCTCAGCTGTGAGCACGCCACCGACCTGTTCCGCCAGTTCCTCGAGGACTGGGACGGCCGCCTGCCGCGTCCGTGGATCAACGTCCGGGGCACGGCCACCTTCACCCGCGGCTCGGGCAGCACCATCGGCTTCCGCGTCGCCCGCGCCAGCGGCGGCGGGGGCGGAGGGGGCGGCGGCAACCACCCCCACGGCGGCACGACCTGCCCGTCGTATTTCACCGTCCTGCACAACGACCACATCGGCCGCTTCCGCATACCGAGAGGGCCCGTACCGCATCACGCTGCTGTCCGTGGGCCGGCTGTCGTGCGCTCGCGCATCGCGCCTCTTCGCGAGCTTCCTGCAGGACTACGACGGCCGCCTGCCGCGGCCCTGGGTCCTCGACCGCGAGACGGGCACCTTCTCCACCGGTGAAGAACGTCGGCTTCCGCATCAAGGCGGCGGTCGGGCCGCCGGTGAACCCGAACGGCCCGGTCTACCCGAGCAACGGCACGGTGTGCCCGGCGACGTTCCGGGTGCTGCACAACGACCGCATCGGGCGGCTGCGGCTGCGCCGCGGGCGCTACCTGATCACGCGCTTCCGCGGCAGCGGGCTGACCTGCTCGCGGGCGTCGCGCCTGTTCCGCAGCTTCCTCAACGACTTCGAGGGGAACCTGCCGCGGCCCTGGATCGTGCAGTCCCAGACCGGCACGTTCCGCCGCGGGCGCGGCAGCCGGGTGGGCTTCCGGGTCAAGCCCGCCCGCTAGCTAGACCAGCCGCCAGAGCTCCTGGTCGCCCGCGTCCTCGCGGGCGACCTCGCCGAGCTTCTCCAGGTGGTCGAGGTAGCAGAGGGTCTCGGGGAAGATCCAGCTGACGCGCGCGAACGCCGGGATGTCCGTCGGCATGCCCGCCGCCTCCAGCACGACGTCCACCAGGTCGTAGGCGGCGCTTGGGTCCCTCGCGCAGCGCCGCGCGGATCGCGTCCAGGCGGGCGGCGACCGTGCGCCGGTTGGCCGCGATCAGCCCCGGGGCGTCGCGCACCGGGCGGCCGTGGCCGGCCAGCACCAGGGCGATGTCGAGCCCCTCGACCACGTCCAGGCTGGAGAGGAACTCGCCCGCGGGATCGGGGGTGTAGCCGTGGTCGAAGTAGAGCGAGACGCGGCCCAGCAGGTGGTCGCCGGACAGCAGCAGCCGGCGCTCGGGCTGGTGCAGCACCACGTGGGAGGGCGCGTGCCCCGGGGTCTCGTAGGTGCGCCAGGTGCCCAGGTCGGTCTCCACCTCCACGCCATCGACCAGCTCGCGGTCGGGCAGCGCGATCCCCGACAGACCTGAGTCGCGGTTGCGCCGGGCGTCCTCGTAGGCCTCCAGGTCCTGCAGCGGCGTCCCGCTCGTGGCGGGCCACCTCCAGGCGCCAGCGCAGCGTGCTGTCGGGGTCCTCGGCGGCCTGGGTGGTGTGGCCGTGGTTGGGGTGCATCCACAGCTCGCAGCCGGTCTCCTCCACGATCGCCGCGGCCTGGCCGTAGTGGTCTCCGTGCGCGTGCGTGCACACCAGGAGGCGCACGTGCTCCAGGCTCATGCCGGCCTGCGCCAGGGCCTGGCGCAGGCCGTTCAGCGAGCCAGGCTGGGACAGCCCGCAGTCCACGAGCACCACGCCGCTGCCCGCCGCCACGGCGAACGCGTTGACGTGCGGCACCGCGGGCCAGGGCAGCGGCAGGCGCAGGCGCCAGAGGCCGGGCAGGACGCGATCCGCCCGGGCGAGCTCCCGCCGCCGGCTCAAGGGTCGATCAGCACGCCCGGATTCAGGATCCGCCTGCGGGTCGACCGCCCGCTTGGCCGCCGCGCAGCGCCTCGGCGAACGGCGTCGGGCCGCTGGCGGTCGTAGCCCCCCGGCCGGTGGTCGCGGCCCACGGCGTGGTGGTGGGTGATCGTGCCGCCGGCGGCGATCAGCGTCTCGGTCACGGCTGCCTTGATCGCGTCCCACTGCTCGACCTCGCTGCCACGCCGCGCCGGCGCCAGCACCGTGAAGTAGGGCGCCGCGCCGTCGGGGTAGGCGTGGGTCAGCCGGCAGGTGACGCTGCCCTCCCCGCACTCCTCGGCCACCGCTTCGCTCCGCCCGCTCGCGCACCTCGGCGACGAAGGCGTCGAAGCGATCCCAGGTGATCGCGGTCTCGAAGGTCTCCGACAGCACCCCGGCCGCGACCATCGTGTCCCGCAGGTAGGGCGCCTGCAGGAACGCGCTGCGCCAGGCGCCGGCTGAGCCCTGCCGCCCGCCGCCGCCCTCCCCGGGCCCGCTCAGCCTGGGCTCGCCGAGCGGGTCGCCGCCGTGCTCGCGGCACAGCTCGAGCCCCTGGTCCAGCCAGGCGTCCAGCGGCGTGATCGGCCGCCTCGAAGCCGAGCACCAGCACGGCCCGCTCGCCGTCGCCGGCCCCGGTGAGCCCCGCCTCACCGGGGATCCAGCAGGCGGCAGTTGGCCGGGCTCGAGGCCCGACTGGGCCAGCGCGCGCACCGCCGCGGCGCCCTCGCCGAAGGTGGCGAAGCCGAGCGACGCCGACGCCTTGAAGCGCGGCCGCGGACGCACCTTGACCCAGGCCTCGGTGATCACGCCCAGAATCCCCTCGGAGCCGATCAGCATGCGGTCGGGGCTGGGGCCGGCCCCCGACCCCGGCAGTCGCCGGCTCTCCCACTCGCCGCGCGGAGTGAGCGCTCGGACCGACTCGACCAGGTCGTCGATGTGCGTCGGGCCGGTGGCGAAGTGACCGCCGGCGCGCGTCGCGATCCAGCCCCCGAGCGTGGAGAGCTCGAACGACTGCGGGTAGTGGCGCAGCGTGAGGCCGTGCTCGCGCAGCTCGTCCTCCAGGGCGGGCCCGGCGCTGCCGGCGCCGATGCGCGCCGCCAGCGAGACGCGGGTCGACCTCGCGCACTCCCGCCAGCGCGCCGAGGTCGATCGACACCGCGGGCTGCTCGAAGCGCGGCTCCACCCCGCCGACCACGCTCGTCCCGCCCCCGTAGGGGATCGCCGCCGCCCCGGCCGATTCGCACAGGTCGAGCAGCCTGCTCCAGCTCGTCCTCGTCGCGCGGGGTGGCCACCAGGTCGGGCGGGTGGGCGATCTCCCCGCGAAAGGCGCGGACCACGTCGCGGTAGGCCTTGCCGAGCGCGTGCGAGGCACGGCTGTGGGGGTCGGAGGAGCAGATCTCCTCCAGCGCGGCGGGGGGCGCGAGCCGCGGCTCGGGGAGGTCCAGGTCCTCCACCCGCGCCGGGCGCTCGACGTCGCTTGCGCCAAAGCCCAGGTGCGCGACGATTCCCGCCGCGGCGGCCTCGACCTCGGCGTGCGGAGGCTGCTGGTCCTCGTACCCCCAGCCCCAGAACTTGCGCCGGCGGGGTGGCGCCTCGGTCGCCATGGGCGAAGCTTCTCAGGCGGCGGCCTTCAGGGGCCGGAGCCGGCGCAGCCGGCGGTCACGGGCGCCGGGACCGCTACCGCTGCCATCAGACCTGCGGGCGGGACGCCCGCAGGGGGTAGTCTCGATGGCCGATGGCTACCCGCACCTCGACGGTCCAGATCACCATGCCCCAGATGGGCGAGTCGGTGACCGAGGGGACGGTGCTCGAGTGGCGCAAGCAGGTCGGCGACCGAGTGGAGCTGGACGAGCCGCTGCTCGACGTCTCCACCGACAAGGTCGACACCGAGATCCCCTCCCCCGCGGCGGGGACGCTGGTGAGCATCGCGGTGGAGCCTGATCAAACGGTCGAGGTCGGCGCCGTGCTCGGGTGAGATCGAGCCGGGCGACGCTCCCGCCGAGCCGTCCGCTGAGCCGCCCGCCGAGGGCCAGCGGCGAGGTCGTCGACGTCGCCTTCCCCGAGATGGGGGACTCCGTCGCCGAGGGCACCGTCCTCGAATGGCGAGTGGCCGTGGGCGACACCGTCGCCGTCGACGACCCGCTCGTCGAGGTCTCCACCGACAAGGTCGACGCCGAGGTCCCCTCTCCGGTGGCGGGCACGGTCACCGAGCTGCTCGTGGAGCCCGACTCCACCGTCGACGTCGGCACCGTCCTGTGCCGGATCGAGGCCGGAGCCGGCGCCGCCGAGGGCAACGGACCGGTGCAGCCCGCGGCCGAGATCGAGGAGGTCGAGCCGGCCGCCGACGCCCAGCCCACCCAGGGCAACGGCGATGTCAACGCCACGCCCGTCGCCGCCCGCATGGCCGGCGCGCACGGCGTGGACCTGAGCGCGCTGCGCGGGACGGGCCCGCGCGGGCGGGTGACCAAGGACGACGTGCAGAACGCGATCGAGGGCAACGGAGCGCGCCGCCGCGCCCTCCGCTCCCGCCGAGGGCGAGACCCGGCCGATCCGCGGCCCGGCGGCGACGCTCGTCCGCTTCATGAACGAGAGCCGCTCGATCCCGACGGCCACCAGCTTCCGCACCGTGCCGGTCACCACGCTCGACGCCCGCCGGCGCGCGCTCAAGAACGCCGGCCGCAAGCTCTCCTTCACCCATCTGATCGCGTGGGCGATCGTCAAGGCCGCGGAGGACTGGCCCGTCATGGGCCACTCCTACGCCGAGGCCGACGGCAAGCCGCAGCGCGTGACCCCCGGCGGCATCTCGCTCGGCCTGGCCGTGGACGTCGAGCGCAAGGACGGCACGCGCTCGCTGGTTGTGCCCGTCCTGCACGACGCGGGCGCGCTGTCCTTCCCCGACTTCGCCGCGCGCTACGACGAGCTGGTCGCCGGCGCCCGCGACAACACGCTCGACCCCAGCTCCTACCAGGGCGCCAACATCACCCTGACCAACCCCGGCGGGCTGGGGACGGTGGCCTCGGTGCCGCGGCTGATGCCCGGCCAGGGCACGATCGTGGCCACCGGCTCGATCGGCTACCCGCCCGGGCTGGCCAACGTGGACGCCGCCCGGTTGAACGAGATGGGCGTGGACAAGGTCATGACGATGACCTCGACCTACGACCACCGCGTCATCCAGGGTGCGGAGTCGGGGTCCTTCCTGCGCCGCATCGACCAGCTGCTCCAGGGCGAGGACGACTTCTACGACGGCTGTGGTGGAGAGCCTGGGCGTCGCGCTCGAGGCTCCGGCCCCGGCGACCGCCGCGGAGCCGGTGCCCGGCACACCCTCGAGCGCGGTCCCGAGCGAGGCGCTGCTGCGGGCCGTGCAGGCCGCGACGTCGGTGGTCAAGGCCCACCGCACCCACGGACACCTGGCCGCGACGCTCGATCCGCTCGGCTCCCCGCCGCGCGGCGACCCGGCGCTGGACCCCGAATCGGTCAGCCTGACCCCCGAGCTGATGGACGCCATCCCCGCGCCGGTGCTGCGGGTGGCGGTGCCCGGCGAGACCTTCACCGAGGCGCTCCCCCACCTGCGGGACACCTACTGCGGCACGATGGCCTACGAGGTCGAGCACATCGCCGGCCACAACCGCCGCGTGTGGCTGCGCCAGCAGATCGAGTCCGGCGAGCACCGCAAGCCGCTGGACGCCGAGCACAAGCGCCGCCTCCTGAAGCGGCTGTCCGAGGTCGAGGCGCTCGAGACCTACCTGCACAAGGCGTTCCTGGGCAAGAAGCAGTTCTCCATCGAAGGGCTCGACGCGCTGCTTCCGATGCTCGACGAGGCGATCGAGATCGGCACCGAGGACGGGGCGCGCGACGTGGTGCTGGGCATGGCCCACCGCGGCCGGCTGAACGTGCAGGCCCACACCGTCGGCCTCCCCTACGCGCGCATCCTGGCCGAGTTCGAGGGCGAGCAGCGCCTGGAGGCCGACACCCAGCAGCCCGAGGGCGGCACCGGCGACGTCAAGTACCACTACGGCGCCGAGGGCACGTTCCGCACCCAGGGAGGGCGCGGCGTGACGGTCACGCTGTCGCACAACCCCAGCCACCTGGAGTTCATCGACCCGGTGATCGAGGGCCGCGCGCGGGCCGACCAGACCTCGCGCAAGGGCCGCGAGCACAACCACGACCCGAGCGTGGTGGTCCCGGTGCTGATGCACGGCGACGCGGCCTTCCCGGGCCAGGGCGTGGTGTCCGAGACGCTCAACCTGCAGGCGCTGGCGGGCTACAGCACCGGCGGCACGGTGCACATCATCACCAACAACCAGCTGGGCTTCACCACCGATCCCAGCGAGGCCCGCTCGACCCGCTACGCCTCGGACCTCGCGAAGGGGTTCGACATCCCGATCATCCACGTCAACGCCGACGACGTCGAGGCCTGCGTCGCCGCCATGCGGCTGGCGATGGCCTTCCGGCGCGAATTCCGCCGCGACGCGGTGATCGACCTGATCGGCTACCGCCGCTACGGGCACAACGAGACCGACGAGCCCGCCTACACGCAGCCGGACATGTACGAGACGATCAAGGCCCACCCGCCGGTGCGCAAGATCTACGCCGAGAGGCTGGTGGCCGAGGGCGTCGTGACCGCCGAGGAGGCGCGCGCGATGCTCGACGACGCGACCACCAAGCTCTCCGACGCCCACGCCGAGCTCAAGGAGTCGATGGGTGGCGACCCCACCCACCAGACCGGCGAGCACGAGCTCGACCGCACGATGAGCCGCGAGCCGCGCACCACGGTGCCGGCCGACACGCTGCGCTCGCTGAACGAGCAGCTGCTGCGGGTGCCCAACGGGTTCACCGTGCACCGCAAGCTGGCGCCCCAGCTGGAGAAGCGGCGCAAGACGCTCGGCGAGGAGGGCGGCATCGACTGGGCCCAGGCCGAGGGGCTGTCCTACGCCTCGCTGCTTGCGCTGGGCGTGCCGATCCGCCTCACCGGCCAGGACACCGAGCGCGGCACGTTCTCCCAGCGCCACCTGGTGCTGCACGACTCGAAGACCGGCGATCGCTACGCGCCGATCCAGAACCTGCGCGACGCCCACGCGCCGTTCGAGCTGCACAACTCGCCGCTGTCCGAGCAGGCCTGCCTGGGCTTCGAGTACGGCTACTCGGTGCAGGCCTCCGACGCGCTGGTGCTGTGGGAGGCCCAGTTCGGCGACTTCGTCAACGGCGCCCAGGTGATCATCGACCAGTTCCTGGTCTCAGGCCTGGCCAAGTGGGGCCAGACCTCACGCCTGACGCTGCTCCTCCCCCACGGCTACGAGGGCTCGGGCCCCGAGCACTCCAGCGCGCGGCTCGAGCGGTTCCTGCAGCTGGCGGCGGAGGGCAACGTGCGCGTGGCCAACCCGACCACGCCCGCGCAGTACTTCCACCTGCTGCGCCGTCAGGCACTGGTGGGCAAGGCGCGGCCGCTGGTGGTCATGACCCCGAAGAGCCTGCTGCGCCTGCCGGCGGCGACCTCGACCCTGGAGGAGCTGGCCGACGGCTCGTTCCAGCGCGTGATCGGCGACCCCCGGGTCGACCCCCAGAAGGTCACCAAGCTCGTGCTGTGCTCGGGCAAGGTCTTCTACGACATCGACGGCCACGAGGAGCGCGACGCCGCCGAGCACATCGCCGTCGCCCGCGTGGAGCTGCTCTACCCGTTCCCCGAGGGCGACATCGGCGAGCTGATGCAGAGCTTCCCCAACCTCGAGCGCGTGGTCTGGGTGCAGGAGGAGCCGCGCAACATGGGCGCGCGCGCGTTCATGCGGCGCAGGATGGCCGAGATCCTGCCGGCCAACCTGTCCTACAACTACGTCGGCCGCCAGCTGCGCGCCTCGCCCGGCGAGGGCTACGCGGCCGCCCACAAGCGCGAGCAGGGGCGCATCGTGCGCGTGGCGCTCGACATCGAGGAGGACCGGCTCGACCCGGACCTCTCGGCGCAGCGACAGAAGCTCGGCCCCCCCACCGCCGAGTTCCAGCCGCCGCGCGACTGAGCGCGGCTCAGCGTTTGCCCGACTGGGCGCGGGCCATCCGGTCCGCGATCTCGTGCGAGCCGAGCCGGCGCTGCAGCGCCGCGGTCGGCCCGGGCGCCAGCTCGTACACGCGCGCGCCCAGGCGCAGCGCCAGCGGCGCGACGTTGACCTCCGCGCGGTTGCGCTCCACCGCGCGCACCACGCCCCGGCCCACCGCCTCCGGCGTGACGGTGCCGACGCCCCGCGGCAGGTCCACGCCGGTGTCGGCGTACATGCCGGCGCCCGAGACGAAGCTGGGCGCCACCACGCTGACGCCCACGCCGCTGCCGTGCAGGTCGTCGCGCAGGCCTCCGGCCAGGCCGCGCAGCCCGAACTTGGTCGCCGAGTAGAGCGAGGATCCGGCGGTGGCGACGCGGCCGTTGAGCGAGCCGATGAACACGAGGTGGCCCCTGCCGCGCTCGCGCATCCCCGGCAGCAGCGCCCGCGCGAGCTGGGCCGGCACGCGCAGGTTCACCTCGATGGCGCGGTCGATCTCCTCCGGCGTGAACCCGTCCAGCGGGCCGCTGGCCGGAAGCGCGGCGTTGGCCACCAGGAGGTCGACCTCCCCGGCGCGGTCGACGAGGTCGCGCGCCGCGCCGGGCTCGGCCAGGTCGGCGGGCTCCAGGCGCGGCGCGCCGCCGAGCTCGTGGCGCAGCTGCTCCAGGGCGTCCGTCCGGCGAGCCGAGAGCACGAGCTCCGCGCCGCGCGCGTGCAGCACCCGGGCGATGGCCGCACCGAGGCCGCCCGACGCGCCGGTTACCAGCGCCCTCGATCCGGCGACCATCATCGCGAGCGATCGTATCCCCCAGGTAGTCTGAACGCGCCATGACGTCCCGAGACCAGGGGTTGCTCGGACCGGAGTCTGTGGCCTGGAAGGTGGTCGGCCACCAGGTCAGTCTCGTGGGCGGCCTGCGCTCGCTGATCGTCCAGTCGCTGCATCCGCTGGCCATGGCCGGCGTGGCCCAGCACAGCGACTACCGCAACCGCTCGCTCGACCGATTGCGCCGCACGGCCCACTACGTCGCCGCCACCACCTTCGGCGACACGAAGACCGCGCACGCCGCCGCCCGCCGCGTGAAGGAGATGCACCGCAAGGTCAAGGGCACCGACCCCGTCACCGGGCTGCCCTACTCGGCCGAGGACCCCGAGACCCAGCTGTGGGTGCACTGCGTGGAGTGGCACTCGTTCCTGGCCGCCTACCGCGCCTACGGCGGAAGGCTCACGCGCGAGGAGCAGGACCGGTACCTGTACGAGGGGGTGCGCATCGCCGCCCTGCTCGACGTGCCCGAGGACACCGTGCCGGCGTCGGTGGCCGAGTACCGCGACTACTTCGAGGGCGTGCGCCCGCGCCTGTGCGTGAGCGAGTCGGCGCGCGCGGCGATCGACTTCGTGCAGCACCCGCCGATGACCCGCGAGCTGCTCCCCCTGCAGGTGCCGCTGCGCATCACCGCCGCGGCCGCCATCGCGATCACGCCGCGCTACCTGCGCGCTATGGCAGGCATCGACCGCTCGCGGGCGGTGGACAACCTCACCGTCGCGGCGGTCCGCCCCGCGGCGGCGGCGCTGGGCCTGCCGCTGCTGCGCGACGCGCCTGCCATGGTTGTGGGTCGGCAGACGTCGGAGCTCGTCTCCACGCCGCGCCGCCTCGCCGCGTGAACATCCTCTCCCTGCCCATCACCCTGCCCGCGAAGGCGGTCACCCGTGCGCTCGACGACCTGAGCACGCTCGCCGCGGTCGCCCGCGAGCTGCCCGAGCGGCTCGACCGCATCGACGAGCGGGCGGAGATGATCGACGAGCGGCTCGAGAACGTGATGGCGCTCGGCGAGGCGATCGAGAGGCAGGGCGCGCGGGTGGCGGACCTGGGCGAGCGGATCGAGAAGCAGGGCACGAGGATCGCGGACCTGGGCGAGCGGGTCGTCGAGGGCGGCGAGCACGTGACCGAGCTGGGCGAGCGCATCGACGCCCGCGGCGAGCAGGTGCTCGAGATGGGCGAGCGGTTCATGAAGCTGGCCGAGCGGGGCCTGGAACAGTCCGAGGAGGTGGCCGAGCGGGCCCGCGAGGTGGCCGAGAGCGGACATGAGGTGGCGGCTGCGCTGCCGACCCTCCAGCGGGCCGTCGGCCTGGCCGAGCCGCTCGAGGGCGTGGTCGAGCGAATGGGCAAGCTCGCCGACCGGCTGCCCGGCGGCGGCGTACGTCCGCCGCCCGACCCGAGCGGTTCCGACTAGCGCTCACGGGGATTCGCCACTAACCTGCCTGTCGTGCCGCATCGCTTTGCTCCGCCTTTCACTGGCGGTCTTGGCGGTCGGACTGGCCGCTCCGGCGGTGGCATCAGGGGCGGTTCACCGCGAGGCCTACTTCTCCGCTCCTATAGACACGGAGCCGTACGAAGCCGAGCAGCAGTACCAGGGCCTTGCGGGGCGACGGCGCCCACGCACCCGGTAAGCGCGGGCTGGATCACATCGATGGACAGCGACGTCGTCGCAGAGAAGTCGCCGACCGTTCGCGCGCTTCCCGATCCAGGACGTGATGGTCCACCACCTCGTCTACGGATCATTCACGCACCTCAACGCTCCCCTGTCCTGCGGCGGGCGCTTCTACGGCCGCGGTGAGGAGCACCAGAAATTCCGCTTGCCGCGCGGCTACGGACTGCCCAACCGGACTGCGAACGGCCGCGCGCCCAACTGGTACCTGGCCCACATGCTCATGAACCACCGCGGCAGCCCGCGCCGGGTCTACGTGCGCACGCGGGTCACGTGGACCGACGAGCCGCCCAAGCACGAGGTCGAGCCGCTGTTCCTCGACGCCAAGAAGTGCGCCGTGGACCCGTCTACGACGTGCCCGGCGGCCGCCGCCGCGGCTCGATCCACAAGATGTCGCGTCACTTCCGCTGGCCGAGCGGCTACTCGGGCCGGATCGTCGGCGCGGCCGGGCACCTGCACGGGGGCGGGCGCTACGTGCAGCTGCGCGACCGGACCTGCCGCCGCAACCTCGTCACCTCGAAGGCCTACTACGGGATGCCCAACCACGAGTTCTACCGCGTGAAGCCTCGGCTCCATGAGGCCTCGCCCGTGCGCATCCAGTCCAAGGGGACCCCCACGGGCATCCCGGTCGCGGGAGGCGACCGCGTGCGACTCACAGCGGGCTACGACAACCAGTACCTGCACACCCGCGTGATGAACATCATGGGCGGGTTCTTCGTGCGCGACCCGTCGGTCAAGGGCTGCCCGCGCATGCCGCGTGACGTCCAGGTCACGAACCGCCCGCGCCGCTTCCGCGCGCGCCCGCCGCGCTACCGCGTGCCGCTGGTCAAGAAGCCCACCGGGCCGTTCCAGCGCCTTGGCTCGAGCGGGATCTTCATCGGCGGGCTGTTCTTCGACCCGGACCGCGTCAGCATCCGGGCCGGCCAGCGCATCACGTGGCGCTTCCAGACGAGGGAGCTCCACTCGGTGACCGTGACCCAGGGCCCGCGCGGCTTCTCGTCCGCCATGGAAGCGCTCGGGCTCGTTCAGCTACCGCCCGCGGGTCAAGGGCCGCTACCAGATCTTCTGCTCGCTGCATCCGGCGGCGATGACGCAGGAACTGCGCGTCCGCTGAGCGCCCCGTCGCCGGCCGGCCGGCCGCGGACGGCGGTCACCGGTGCGGGAATTCGTCAGCCCGGCTGAGGGCTTTTCCGAACCCCCGCCGCGGTCCGAGCGGGGCGGGTTTCGGCCGCTATCCTCGCTGTCCCCCAGCGGGCGTAGCTCAGTTTGGTTAGAGCGCCGGCCTGTCACGCCGGAGGTCGCCGGTTCGAGTCCGGTCGCTCGCGCTCACGTTTGCCCTGTAACCAGCCTTTTCCAGGCCATTGGCCGGGATCGCTGGGCCAAGGCGGTCGCCACTACGTCGCCAGAACGCGCCAAAGTCAGGGCGGTGTCACCCTTGGCTCACGGCTCCCCTCGCGTCGAGGCGAGCTCGGATTGCCTGGTCCGAGTCGCGGGCCAAGTGCCCGTAGTGCTTGTCGATGGTCTTGACCGATGCGCCCATCACCGGCCAGTTCAAAGATCGAGATGCCTGCGGCAAGCGCTTCGGTGGCGAAGGTATGGCGCAGTTGATAGGGGCCCCGCCGGCGGAGCCCTGCCGCTTCCCAGCGCCGGGTACCGCTGGCGCGTCCTCCAGGTATCGAGGCCGATGTGCCCACCCTTCGCTGCCGGGAAGACAGGGCGTGTCGAGCCTCGGCGGAAGGCTGTCGAGTGCGCCGACCGCTCGGGCGCTCAGCGGCACCCGGCGCACGAGAGGTCTTCGGGTATTGGTCAACCCCTACCACTCCTCGGCCCGAGATGCCCTACGCAGTTTGGCGCCGAGGTGATCTAGTCCTCCTAGCGACCGCCAGCGCCCGCAGCAGCGTCCAGCTTCCACTTACGTGATTCCCGCCGCTCTAGCAGCAACGCCAGCCAGCGCAGGCGCTCTTTCTTACAACTCTCGTGCGAGTGGCACCAACCGCTTCTCACTTACCTAATGTGCAGTTACCCACTGCCCTCTCCATGAGCTACCCCAGCCCGTTAAACAGTCCCAATAAGTCCGCGCACTGCGAAATGCAGTTATAAAACAGTTTCATTCCTTCCCCCTCTTGCCTTCCTACTCACGCGCTGCGCACGCGTCTGCGTACCGAGCGCGCCAGCGCTCTCGCCCGCTCACCTACGCAGCACCTCCCAGCGCACTGTTCCTGCGCATCTCGCACCTCGCAGCTAGTCCGCCTGTCCGTCACTTTTCGCGCCGCCAGCCGTGCACCAACGCCAGTACTTCAGCTCCACCCTCCTCACCCTGAGTTCAGCGCCGCATCAGATTCGCCGCACGCATTCAGCAGAGACTCTTCAACAAACCCCAGTCGTTCAGGAGATTTCAGCGTCAGCGAGATTCCGATCAAGCGCGCTCGCGCGCCTTCCTCCACTCACCAGCAAATCCTGCCGCGTTCACCACCATGTACACGCCCGTGCGTTAGCGCTGTCACTGAGACCTTCATCACGCGCAGCTCTCACGAGAGTCGAAAATCGCGCTGTGTAGCTGCCGCAGTTACCTCTACGTGCCGCCGAGCATATCCGTCAACTGGCCAACTCTCCGTAGTCCAGCCTCCGCTCCACAAACCTGTCCTCTCACCACTCTCTAGCCCTCTCCGCTACCTCCGCACTCTCGCCTGCCCCAACCCACGTAGCGTTGTCTAACCGTCGTCTTTCTAGACGAGGGTCTCGCAATCCGACACACGCTGGAGGCAACGAAGCCGCAAGTGTTCGCGCCCTCGTCTGCAGCCTGTTGTCTCGCCTCGTGTTCCTGCCGCCCAGCACCTTCCCCGCCGCACGCGTATCGCCTTCAACCACCTAACGATCAGGGTCCTCGTTCTCGCCCTCGCAGTCGCACCAAACTGCTCTGTACCATTTAACCCCTTCACCTTCAATTCTCGCCGCAGGCCGTGCTGGCCTTCAGTACGCGAGAGCCGTTTGCATTTCCCGGTCCCGCCCGCCGAGCATTCTCATCTGGTCCCGCGTCAGTAGCGTCGCCTGTAGTGAGACTATGAGTTAAGCGACTATAGCTCTTTTTCGCTCTTCCACGTGCAGGACCGCGAGATGATCCGCTCTCCCTCGCCTCCATTTTCCTTCCACGGACCGTTCACTCGAACGTACCCCGATTGTCTCCCCACGCAAGAGTCATCGTCTTCTCGCGCGCACCCCGCCTTCGACGTCCGCATCTACCACCGCCGCCACAGCCAGCCGTCACCTCTCGCGAACCCACCTGTCGTGAGAATCAGATCGCCTTCGTGCGTCAGCGCCGGGCGCATCAACCGCAGCAACCGTCATCTACGTGCTCTCCCCACGCTCTCGTGCGAAGTGCGAATTGCAGCCAACTGGCGCCCACGCGCCGCTACCTTCACCACGTGTCTAAGCACATCGCACTATCACTCTCAGCGGCGCAACTTCGCCGCGTCACTAAGAGAAGGAGTCTAAGAGATGAGATGCCATCCTTCTCCTCCCGCGCGCCAACTCTCGTTCATGTGTTTTTTTTTGTACCTGTTTCGCCTTTTTTTTATGTCTTCCGCATCTACGCCTGCGTCTGCGCTCTCTGCGCACCGGCCCACTTCCCGTGTTCTCCTGCCGAGCCGTCGCTTGACTGTCAACGCTGCGCGCGATAGCTCTTGCATCGCTACCCTCTTGTATCGCCGTTGTCTTACTTCGCTCTCTCCGCCTCGTGCCACCTGCCCACACCGCCTTCCCCGTCGTAACGGCGTGATCTCGTTCGTCTACGTCGACAACGAATCTTTCAAGACAGCTTGGTGGCTGTCTCACCCGCTCAGCCGTCGCCTCCGAACTCTCCTCCGCAACAATCCGTCCGTGAGCTCTTCTCGCCCCGCGGTCGCCTACTGGCTTTCACGTATCAGCGAGCAACGGTTCCGCCCCGATCGCGACACCGCGTCCCACCAGATATCTGGTTCAGCTCCGCGAACGGACGTCGGCCCCTGCGGTCGATGATTCCCAAGCCCCCCGGTACCAACTTCTACTACCTCCCCGAGCCCACTAAGACATCTCGGCGACGCGTACCCCTACTGGTCTCCCGACGGCCAGAGCATCGTCTTCGAGCGTACCGTGATCTACCGAACCGTCCTATCCTGGCGGAGTCGGCGAGCCATCCCGAGGTCCGCATCTATCACTGAGGTCACAGCCGCCGTGTTACCATCGGAGACCAGCCGACGTGGTCGGTGCTTAACGAGATCGCCTTCGTCCGCTGGCATCCGCTCCCTAGTGTGTTACCGCCCTTTCTCTCTCCAACCCTCGATCTACGTGTCGCGGTTGGACGGCTCGGGGGTGCGCAGGATCGCCAGAGGCTATACGCCGTACTGGTCGCCCGACGGCCGGCGGCTCGCCTTCACCACCGCCAGAACACTATCGCGACGATCTCCCGTACCGGCCATCCGCTGCGGCGGTTAACCCGAATCGCCTCTGCGACGACGAGTCGCCGGTTTTCTCCCCCGGCGGAGGCCAGCTCCGCGTTCGCGCTCGTGGCGTCGAGTCTCTACTCCCTCTTGTGCCCTAGCAGCTCCGAGGTACAACGTGGTCGTCGCCATATCCGTACGGGCGACTACCTCCGTCACCTGGTCGCCGACGCTCAATATCGGGTCGGTGTGATCGACTGGCAGCCGCTTCGTCGGCGGCGCTAGCGATGACTGCTATCTCTCACCCTCCCCCTGATCTCTGCTTCCACCCTGCTCTTCTTCTCCTTTGCTTCCCCCTCCTCCCACTCCTCCTTCCCTGTCCTCTACTACGTTATCGCGTTCGTTTACTTTACAGCGAGTTCTTTTTGGTCCTTTTTTAGCTGGCGTTTTACAGCTATCTCCGTTCTCCTGTGCCGGTACGCCATCTATCCCGCGGTACTCCCTTTTGGCGGCATGGTGGCTTATGGCTTTGTGTTTTCACGTGATTTGTGCATTTTTTTTTACAGCTGCCGCTTTCTTTTGCGTGTTTTTATTCGCTTTCATTTGAAGCAACGGCTAAGGGGCTTTGCCGGGCGATCACACAGACTACTTCCGACTGGTCTCTCAACGGCAAGAGCATCGTCTTCTTTTTTACGCGCTTTTTACCCCGGCGTTTTTTTTTGCGACTGTTTTTTTCTTTGATCCCTAGCTGTGTATCTATCTCCGCTATCCAGCCTGACCGGCGATGCTTTTTAGCCGGCCTGTTCTGTCAGTGGCGAGATCTTCTTCCGCGCTTTGGAAGGGGCGAATCGACTCATTTATGTGATCCGCTCTTATGAAGGCCTGTTCTGAGGATCCCCAGTGGTACGATTCTAGTTGGTCGCCTCACTGAAGCTTTTTTAAGATCATCTTCTCTTACCAACTTCTTGTTTCTACAGCTATCACGATCCAGCGCACGGTTATTCGCCTGCTGCGGGCATGAGGGATAATAGCGGTTCTTTTGAGCATCCTACTTTCTCACCCAGCGTGTGGCAGTTCTTATTCTTGTGTTTTTTGGCTTGACTGATCATTCTCGGATGCTGGCTTTGCCGGCACCTTTAGTTTCAGCCGTCCTCTTTGATGGCTTCGCAGACTTTCTGTGTGCTCGTTTGGCAGTCGCTGCCTCCGCGGCTGCCGTCTTGCCGCCTTGGCGGCATTCTGGGAGCCGCAGGAGTCCCTAGCTGCTCTCTCTACGCGCGTGAGGGTGGCCGCACTCACCGCGTCTCACACCGCCACTCGCAGCTTGTCACCGCCGAAGTCCGTGCTGAGCGCTGCCTTCTGTTTTCGTTCTGTACCGATCCGCTCCCTTGCCTCCTCCTGTTCTGCCCGTCGGGGTCTGCAACTCTAGCTCTGTCAGGCCGCCCTTTCCCGCCATCCAGTCTATGCCTCCGATCTCGCGCTCGTGACTTAGCCTTGTACTGTTGTCTAGGTCTAGCTCTCTGTCTCTGATCTCTGTCAGTTACTGAGCGCTACCTTCATCTAACTCCCACCACTCATACTGACGCCTCCCTGCTAGTAATAGCTTCTCCCTTTACTCTGCCATCAGCTTGTCCCTTTGTGTCTCCCAAGCCTCTCTGCGCTCTGCCTCTGTAGCTAACATCTAGCCAGTCCCTTGCGGCTAGCGCCAGTTCTGCACTCACCCTTAGCGGAGCTCTTCCTCTACCCCCTCCTCCCAGCCTTCATTGTCCTGTGCCTCTTCGTCTCTGCCCTTGTTGTCTATGTACCTCTCTTCGTCTTAGTGCAGACTGCAGAGACCCCTTCCGTGTGCCGTCTCATCTCAGACCAGCTATTGTGCATATTTTTTTCGCTCTCTCTTTTCACCTACTCCCTTTCTACCCTCGTGTTGTTGTCGTTTTTTCCGTCTAGCTGAGCCACAACGACTCTTTTCCCTAGACTCGCCTGCGTTGTTGCCGCCCCTTGCCTGCTTTGCTTTATCTCTTCTCTAGATGTCTCTGAGGCAGTTGCGTGTCCTCGTCTGAGCTTTGTCTGTAATCTTAGCCTTACCTGATCGCCAGCGCCAGCTACAATCCGCTCTTTATCCGTAACGCGTAAGCGGAAGTCACCTTCCGCTGTAGCAGCGCGTGCTGCTCTGTCATTGTGATCTTGTTCTTTGTCATCGCCTTAGCGTGATAGCGCTGCTGTCTCCTATCAGCGACAGCCCTACTACAGCGGCTGAGTAAGCTACCTTCACTGCCCCTTTCTCTCTTTCCCATCAGTCCTCCCCTCTGATCTACTCGAGCCCGCTCATGTTCTCTAAAACCGCCCCGTTGTGTCTTCTACCTGCTCTTCCCACTACTGCTCTTGACCTCTCACTCCAGCGTCTAAGTCCATCTTCTCCCCTTCCAGAGACAGTGTAGCATCTGAGCCTTGCAGAGAGTCTATGAGTGCCCGTTACCGCTGCCTTATCTTCCAGCGTGCACGCGGCGGCTATATCGTCACCTAGCCGCTGCGCTGATTGCTTTTGCCCTTCCTCTATGCGCTTCTGCTCTTCTCGTTGCTCTTGCGCCTCTCGTCCTGCCTTCTCTCTCAACTTGCGTTCAAAGTACCTACTCTGAGCCTCTCTCTCTTCCTATGTCCACTCTCATGCTAGCTTGTCTCTTCGGCAGTCCCTCTATCTCATCTCTCTTGTCTCTGCCAACTCCTCTGTGAATCTAATCGCTCATTACCAGCGCTCTTATCAGCTCCTCCTTCTTGCGCTCTCTCCTTGCCTCGTCTACTCAACCTTCCCTAATTTCACACCTCAGCCCTGCGCCGCTACTCCGTGAGCTATCTAGTCATCGCCGCTAATGCTAACCGCGTCGCTCTCACCACCTATCTGCACTACCCTCAGCAGACCGCTCGCGATGTAGCGCCTTATCTTTTCGCCTCTTCTCCCCAGTACCAGTGCCACCTCTGTTATTTCAATAGTCCTTGTTTTTTCTCTTCTCCCCGCACTCGTGTTCTAGTTCCATCGAACTAATGCTACGTGGTCACGACACTCCAGATGCGTCAGGACACCTCAACCGCATCGCCACTACGTCGCCACTACGTCTCGCACGACTGCCGCCCGATCGCTTGCCGTGCAGGATCAGCCGCAATCCCCACGCTGTGCCTCCCCGTCGTCTGTCGTTTCGTCCTCTCGCGTCGTCCCGTCTCAGCGGCCTGTCACGCCGGAGGTCGCCGGTTCGAGTCCGGTCGCTCGCGCTCCCGTTTAAGCCGCAACGCACGCGCCCTGCCGACGTGGCGACGGGGGCTCGTGGCCCACTAGTGGCCTAAACGAGTAGGCGCGAAGTGCTCGCCCAGGGCTGACGCGACGATCTCCGGCGCCTCGAGCTGGGGGTAGTGGCCGACATCCTCCAGGCACTCGAGCCGCGAGGCCGGAACGCGTACGCGGAGGTGCTCGGCCACGTGGGCGCCGGAAACCGGGTCGACCATTCCCCAGACGAAGCACAGCGGAGCCGGGGTCTTCTCGAGAGCCCCCTCCCAGCGTTCGTGGTGGCGCCGGCGGTCGTCCATGTAGCGGATGAGGCGGTGATGGATCCTGTACCCCTCGCGGCGAGAGACGCCTAGCCAGTGCTGATGCATCTCTTCGTCGGTGGGGCGGGTGGCGGGCGCGAAGACCTCGCAGAAGCTCTGCCGAAAACGTTCCTCGTTGATCAGCCGGCTGACCAGCGGACCGAGCACGGGGTTGCGGAGCAGCCGCTGGACCAGCAGCGGGCGGTGCAGGTGGGCGTAGAGGCCACCGTTGAGGAAGCCCACGCTGTGGACCGCGGTCCTCGACCCTCCGTCGAGCCTGCGGGCCAGCAGTTCCTGAGCCACCGAGACGCCGTAGTCGTGAGCTACGAGGTCGGTGCGCTCCACGCCGAAGCGTCGCCACAGCGCCTCGGTGAGGTCGGCCTGCTCGTGGATGGAATAGCGGTGGCCGCGGGGCTTGTCGGAATCCCCGAAACCGAGAAAGTCGAACAACAGCACCCGCCGGCCCGCTCCCAGCGCGTCCACGACCTCGACCCAGTCCCACGAGCAAGTGGGAAAGCCGTGGAGGAACGTGAGGCACGCGGCGTCCTCGTCCCCGATCACCCGGGTGAAGACCTCGAACCGGCCCGACCCGAGCTCGACCCCGACCCGCCGACCGGCACCGAACCACGCCTCGATGCCCGCGAAACCGGCCACGCCGAAACGCTACCCCGTCAGCGTCCACCGCCGCAGAACCGGCAACGCTCGACCCCGCTCGGGATGTCTGCTGCCGGCAACTTGAGCCACGGGCGCCTGGGATTCTTGAACTCCCAAGACCCGCTCCTGTGCTGACCCACGATGAAGCAGTCCGCTGCGTGTGTGCTCTTGGTGTAGTCCGGTTCCTTTTAGCTCCTGGTCGGGCGAGAGTCCGATTCGTGTCGGGTCGTCAGCGACTCTCCATGTGTCGATGCACCACCCGTAGGAGGGTGCCTCGCTATCCGCGAGGGGTGACGTCGCGGTCTACCGCACGTGCCCCGCGAGGTCCGGTGCGTTCGGTGCGCCGAACCGGGCGTCGCTCAAATGGGAGCAGGCGCGCAGCCGGCGCGGGCGCACCCGTCGGTAGCCGGCCCCATGGGCGAGCCGGGCGCGAATCGAACGTTGGCAGGGATACTGAGCGGGCGATGTCACAGGAGAACGTCGAGTTGGTGCGCGGCGCAATCAATGCGTGGAACCGGGACGATTACGACGCCTGGATCGAGTGCTTCGACCCAGATTGTGAGTTCAGGCCACTGCGAGCGCAACTGGAGGACCAGGCCTATCGGGGCCATGACGGCCTGCGTCAGTTCATGGATGACTTGACGGAGGAATGGGAGCAGGTTCGGTTCGAGGTAGGTCAGATACGCGACGTCGGCAACAAGGTGCTGGTGCTGATCAGGTTTCAAGCACGCGGACGCGCCAGCGGAGCAGAACTCGACGTTCCCATTGGCATCGTCGGAAAAGTGCGGCACGGGAAGATCACTCGGAGTCGGATGTTCTCGGACCCGGACGAGGCCCTCGAAGCCGCTGGGCTGCGGGAGTAGCTATAGCCGAGGGGTCCAATGCACCGGTCTTGAAAACCGGAGTCCGTCGTCAAGGCGGACCGTGGGCTCGAATCCCACCCCCTCCGCTTGAGCACGCAACCATCGGGCGGGCGTTACCCGTCGGATGTCACTTGGAGCGGAGCCGAGCCTGTGCGACGATCGCTGTCGCAGCGCGGAGACCGGGCGCTGCTTTCCCGAAGGAGGCGACACGCCGTCAGATCGCCCCGAGCTCTCGAGCATGGCGGACGACTACGCGCGGTACGCGCTCTCACAGCGCGCCGCGTTCGAGGCGACCCACCCGGCCGTGCTGGCCGCAGCGCGGCAATTTGCGAGCGAGCCGGTGCTCTGCGTAGCCGATCTCGGCGCCGCCGACGGCGTCAACTCCCACGGGCTCATCCGTGATCTCGCCGAGGAGCGCGGCGGTCAGGCACTGATCTACGCGCTCGTCGATCTCCCGACGAACGCGTGGGGCGTCGCCGCCGACCACGTGCGGCACGCATTCGGTGGAGCGGCGGACGGGGGCGGGGCCGTCGTCATCCCCGCGCCGGGCGACGCCGGCGCGGGGGTCGCCGATGGCGGCACCGGGGCCCACTACGCCTCGGCGGAGGCCCACGGCGAGGCCTGCCGCCGAGCAGTCGAGGACAGCCGGCCCCCCGCCACCGTGATCAGCATGGCGGGCATCCCCCTCGAGCAGGCGCCTTGCCTGCCGTCGGGGAGCGTGCACGTTGCGGTCACCGGGACGACGATGCACTGGGTCGCCGACGCGGCCGGCCTGGCCTCGACCGGCTCGGTCTTCCCGGGCTACCCGGACCACATCGACGAGGCCGAGCGGCGAGCCTGGCGCGTGGCCGCGGCGCGGCAGTGGGAGCAGCTGCTCGAGATGCGCGCCATGGAGCTCGCGCCGGGTGGCCGGTTCATCGCCGCGGTCCCGGCTTCCCCCGCTCCGTGTCCCGACAGGACGGGTCTCTACGTCGAGATCATCGGGGACATGAACCAACTGCTTGCCGAGTGGTGCCGCGCCGGGCGCATCGGCGCCGCAACTGTCGCCGCGGTCGTCGTTCCGGTCTGGATGCGCACGCTCGACGAGATGCGGGACCCCTTCGAGGCGGGCGGGGGCCACGTGGCCGACCTGGGGCTCGAGAGCGCCGAGCTCTTCCGTCACGACAATCCCTACTGGCACGACGATCCTGCCGTGTTCGCGCGGGACTACGTCCGGAGCGTGAGCGCTTGGGGCGGACCGCTCCTCCTCCGCGCCTTCGCGCGCGAGGGTGAGGACCGTGCCCCTGGTCTCCTCGCCGACTTCCTCGAAGCCCTCGAGGAGCGCGTCGCGGAGGAGCCCAGCCGCTACCGCTGGGACTACATCGAGGCCCTCATCATCTGCCGCAAGTCGGACAGCGTGGGGTCCGTGGCCGCCCGGCGGCCGGGACCAACCTGACCGCGGACGCCGCCTCGATCGCACCGGCGCTGATCCTGTCGGCCCGGCGGCACAACCTGGGCGAGGGCGACGGGGGTGAGAGCCCCGCTGTCGAAGGTTTCCCTGCTCCGGGTGGCTGGGCGAAAGAGCTTGGCCGCTTCCCAATCCAAATCCCGCTCACCGGAGGCGGTCAGCCGGACCGCCCGGCGCACGGTGAATCACGAGGACTGACAAGGGGCCTACTTGTGTTTCTGCTTGCGCCGCTCCTTGAGCTGGGTGACGCCCAGCCAGGCCATGAAGCCGATCACCGGGATGAAGTAGGCGATCGTCACCAGCCAGTGTCCTGCGTGAGCGATGACGAACGTCATGCGTTGCTCGGACAGGAGTAGCAGTAGCGCGCTGATCGTGAACAGGATCATGACGGCCAGCATCCAGAGCTGGGAGGGCACCACATTGTCCTGCTCGTCGCGGTAGACGGCCAGCGCGCGGTCGTGCGCCAGCGCCAGGCCGGCCACGTGTCCGCCGACCACCAGCACCACCTACAGCCACTGGATCAGCCGCGCGCCCATGAAGTAGTGATGCCGACGTCTGCGGTCCCGAACAGGTCGGAGCCCGTTGACCGAGCGGATCCGAGGCCAGGTAGGTGATGGCCTGCCCCTGGAAGGCCAGCAGCGTCATGTAGTGCGCCCCCACGTAGGCCACCGCGATCGGCACCAGCGTCGGCGCGAAGGAGTCGGCCAGCCAGCCGGCCGAGTGGCGCTCGTCCAGGATCTTCATTCCCGGGATGCCGAGGCGGTAGAGGCCGAACACCAGCGCCACCAGCGCCACCAGCCCGACCGCGTTGGAGATCTCGAACGCGGTCTCGGAGGAGAACCCCAGCGAGCCGAACAAGTCGCCCAGCTTGCCGCCGACGTTGACCCACAGCGGTGGTCTCGCTCAGCCCGTCGAAGCTGACCGTGCCGATCATCGCCGCGACCACGCCCACCAGGCCCCGGTCGGCCGGCAGCCCCGTCAGGCCCGCCAGCGGGGGGCGCAGGCCCGAGACCCGGTCGCGGGTCTCGAACGGCGACAGCCGCGAGAAGAAGTTGAAGTAGACCGAGAAGGCCTCGCCGCGGTTGATCCAGGCTCCACCCCGTACAGGGCCATCCCGATGAAGGTGGCCACCGAGTAGACGAGCGTCGCGATCGCCACCGTGGAGGGGTCGTCGGGCGTCGAGTTGACCAGCTCGAGCGCGGTGAAGGCCATCAGCCCCGCGACCGCGGGCCAGTAGCCGACGCCGCTTCGGGTACTCCAGCGGCGGCGGCAGGTCGCCTCGCGCCGCCACCCTGGCGACGAACGCCACGGCACGCCCGATCGCCCGCCACGGGTTGAACGCCCGGTAGACGTCGCCGAACAGGATGCTCGCGGCGACCAGGCCGACCCAGAAGATCACGTAGACGAAGGTGGGCGCGAAGTTCGAGGCGCCGGTCTGCTGGCCCTTGAAGCCCGGCGTAGACGACCAGGACCAGCAGGAAGACGCCGATCGCCCCGCACAGGACCTCGACCGGCCGGCTGGTGAACACCCGGCCGAGGAACCCGGGCAGCGGCCGCCAGCCGTAGGGCTCGAGCAGCGGGCGGCGCCAGAGCACCGCCAGCGCCACGAACGACACGACCAGGACGACGACCGAGCCGAACAGGAACAGCCCGAGCGTGATCGGCAGGTCGCCCCGCTGCTCGATGCCGTGGGCGATCGGGAGGATCACCGCGGGCTTACCTCCACGCTCGCCAGCTGCTCATCGCTGTCGTGGTCCTCGAACTCGAAGACGCCCTCGATGTCGGCCTTGAAGCGGACCGCTCGTCGTCTTGCCGGGCTGGACCGGCTTCTCGATGTCGTAGCCGTGCAGGTGGATCTCGGCCGGCTTGTTCGGAGGTCACGTCGATGCGCGCGTTCTCGCCCGAGGAGAACTCGATCGTCTTGACCCCGCCGGCGGGCTTGCCGTTGCGGATGTCCACCGTCGGCACCGGCGGCGGCTTCGGCTTGGCCTCGGCCGTCTGGGTCTCGGTCGTGGTCTGCTGCGTCGTCGCTTCTGCGGGCCGCGGCGGGCTCCTCTGATCCTCGGTGGGCCTGATGAGCACGAACGCGGCGACCAGTACGACGATGGCCCCCGCGATCAGCCCCAGGCGCTGGCTCCTGGACATGGGAATACCTCCTTGTTCGCTCTGCGGTGCGGACTAGGCCGCGAGCGGAGGAGCGCGCTGGGAGAGATGCAGCGCGAGCGGCGGGCCGAGGGGCGCAGCGCCGGGAGCGAGGGGACGCGAGCGCGCGGGCGCGGGCCCGCGGCGCGGGCCGACGGGCGCGGGCGGCAGCGGTGGAGAGCGCGCGGCGCGGCGCCCCGCAGGCCCAGTGCCACGATCAGCCCCGCCAGCGCCGCCAGGGGAAGCACCAGCAGCGCCCCGTTGGCGGCGAGGCCCCCAGCCCGCCCCCTCGAGCGTCGAGCTCCACCATCTCTTGGCCGAAGTGCAGCGCCAGCAGCGCGCCGGTGGCCAGCAGCCACGTCCGGCCCAGCGACGCGGGGCACCCGCGCCGGCGCCCGTGCGCCGGGCGAAGGCCAGCGCGCGCAGCAGCATCGCCGCGGCCACTCCGAGCAGCAGCGCGGCGGCCCCGCCGAGCAGCGGCAGATAGCCGTGGGTGGCGTGAAGTCCGTCGCCCGCAGGACGCCCGGCGATCAGGTAGCGCAGCTCGTGCAGCGCCAGCGCGAAGGCGAGAACCAGGGCGGTCGCACGCAGGATGGGCGCCGAGCGCATCCGGCTCAGTATGGCAACAGGAGCGGCCTAGGCGGCGCGGCGAACGGCGGGCGCCAGGTCCTCGCCCAGGGCACGGCGGTACCCGTCGGCCAGCTGCTCCAGCGAAGCCGCCCAGGAGCGCTCGGCCACCGAGCTGAGCCCGCCCTCGGCCAGCCGCTGGGCCAGCACCGGCGAGCCGGCCACCCGGAGCACGGCGTCGGCCAGCGCGTCGGCGTCGGGCGCGGCCAGCAGGCCGCTCTTGTCGTGCTCGATCAGCCCGAGCGGCCCGCCCTCGGCCACCGCCACCACCGGCAGGCCGCTGGCCTGGGACTCGAGCAGCACCTGGCCGAAGGTGTCGGTTCGGCTGGCGAAGAGGAAGACGTCGGCGCTCGCGTAGGTGCGAGCCAGCTCCTCTCCCTCCAGCCAGCCGAGGAACGTGGCGTGGCTCCCGAGCCGCTCGCGCAGGCGCTCGGACTCGGGGCCGCCGCCCGCCAGGCACAGGTGCAGGCGGGGGTCGCGCGCGCGGGCGGCGAGGAAGGCGTCGGCCAGCAGGTCGGCGCCCTTCTCCTTGGACTGGCGCCCGGCGTAGAGGACGGACACCTCGCCCGGCAGGGAGTCGCGGTCGCGCAGCGCCGGCGAGAAGCGCGTCAGGTCCACCCCGCGGTCCCAGCGCCCGATCGCTCGCCGGCGCGACCCCGAGCGCGCGCAGCGAGTCGTCGGCAGAGGCGCTCGGCGAGAGCACCGACGTCGCAGCCGCCGTAGAAGGCGGCGAGGGCGACATCGGCGCCTGCCCGCAGCCGAGCATCACCGGAGCGCAGCCCGGCGTATGCGCCGAGCTCCGTGTGGTAGCTGCCCACCGTGGGCAGCTCCATTATCCGGGCGATGAGCGCGGCCGCGACCCCGGCTGGGCCAGGGGAGCAGAGATGAACGAGGTCGTAGCGGCCCTCGGCGAGGGCCTCCACGGCGGCGGGCAGGCTGGGCACGCCCACCTTCAGCCCCTCGTAGAAGGGAATGTCGACCTCGGCGACGGCGCTCAGGCGCCGGTCGACGCAGGAGTCGGTGCCGATCACCTCGACCTCGAAGCCGGCGACGCCGCGGTCGCGGATCTCGTCCAGCGTGTGGGTCACGCCGTGCATCCCGCCGACGCCGTCGGCCACCAGGGCGACCCGACGGGGCTCGCCCTCGCGCCGGGTGAGCTTCTGCTTCTCGCGGCCGAGGAAGGCGGCAGCGGGCGCGTAGGGGATGGCCGGCACGCAGGCGGCGAACAGGCCGAGCGCCGCGAGCGCGAAGTCGCCCTGCGAGGCCGCGGTCTCCAGCGTCTGGTCGACCGCCTTGGCCAGGGCCCGCTCGTGGCGGCGCCGGGCGCGGCGGAAGAGGTCGGCGTGGCTGAAGTCGTCGGCCTGCATGTAGGCGATCAGCTCGTCGGCGTCGAGGTCGAGGTCGACGCTGCCCAGCCACCCGCGCAGGAGCGCGCGGGCGTCGTCGGGCCCCAGCTCGTCGGCGAGCGCGCCCTCGCGCTTCTCGCCCTGGCTCATGATCCGCTCGATCATGGTCATCACCGCGCGCGGGTCGGGCGCGCTCTCGCCCTCGCCGCGGCCCAGCGAGCGCACGGCCAGCGCCATCGCCGAGTGGGCCCACTTGGCGGCGCTGCCCTGATCGCCGCGCGCATCCGCCTCGCCGCGGCGGATGCGGCGCAGAAACTCTTCGGGAGTGGAGGCCGGTGCGGTCTCGGTGAAGGTCCGGCCGATGTCCACGCCCGCGTGGTCGTCCGAGCCTCCCACTCCCGTCCCGCCGTGGGTCTCGATGTAGATGGCGGCGGGCATGTTCAGTTCCTTCGCCCGTGACCCGTTGCGCGTCTCCCACACCGGGAACAGCCGCGCGAGGCGGCGGCGGTGGCGCGCGGTCAGGGGGGCGGCGACCGCGTAGAAGGGGTGCGCGAGCGCGCAGGCGATCGAGTTCCCGTGCAGGTACTCGGCGCAGGCCTCGACGTCGTCGTTGTGGGCCTGCAGCCACTCGTGGTCGCCGGGCGTGATACCCAGGCACAGCACGTGCACGGCCTGGGGCTCGCCCTTGAAGCCGACGGTCAGCTCCTCGGAGACGAACACGTCGGGCCGGTCGGCGATCTGCAGCACGCCGTCGATCGTGTCGTGGTCGGTGATGGTCACGAAGTCCATCCCGCGGCGCTTGGCCAGCTCGTAGACCTCTTCGGGAGGAGTGGCGCACTCGGGCAGGCCGAGGGCGGTCTGGATGCCGAGCCGGGACTCGTGCGAGGCGGTCGAGTGGCAGTGCAGGTCCGCTCGGCTGGTGTGACTGGGAACCATCGTTGCTCCCTTGCTCGATTGACTTGTCTCGAGCACAGATTCGCCTGCAAACGGCCGCTTCTCGTTACCGATCGGTGACTTCACGCAATCGTCACAGCTGAGCCCCCCGCGCACGCGAAGAAGGGGGGCGTGGTCTCGGTCAGCGTTGCGCTGGACCCCTTCTCGCTGACCGTCACCCGCGACGGGCGCCGCCTGATCTCCGACCTTCGCTTCTGGGTCGCACGAGGGGCGGGCGGCCGACCAGTTCGTGCAGATCACCGAGGGAGTGCTGGACGCCGAGGAGATCGACTCCGTGCGCCGGCTGGTCCAAGCGGAGGCGATCGGCGAGGGGCGGTACCGCGCGGGCGACGTGGAGGTGACCATCGCCCAGGAGGGCCCCCACCTGACCATCCACGCCCGCGCGGAGGGCTCACCGCTGCGCCTGGGCGTGGAGTGGGAGGCCCATCCCGGCGAGCGCTTCACCGGGCTGGGGGCCCGCCACGGGCAGACCTTCGACCAGTCCGGCCGCAGGGTGCGCCTGGGGGCCGACCGCCGCTACACCGGCCCGGACTGCCCGCCGGACATGCTCGAGGTCGGCGGCATCCCGATGGGCGACTACGTGCCGGTCCCGTTCCTGATCGCCGAGCGCGGCTACGCGCTGTGGCTGGAGACCGAGGGAGACGGCGCGCTGTTCGACCTCGGCCCGCGGCCGGCCGTCTCGGCGCGCTGCGCGGCCGGGCCGCTGCGGCTGCATCTGTTCCTCGACGCCTCGCCCGCCGCGCTGCTGCGCCGCTACCTGGGGCTCAGCGGCCTTCCGGCTCTTCTGCCCGAGTGGGCCTACGGGCACTGGAAGAGCCGCGACGTCTACGCCCACCAGCGCGACGTGCTCGACGACTTCGAGGGCTACGCGCGCCACCGCCTCCCGCTGGACGCGATCGTGATCGACTCGCCCTGGGAGACGCAGTACAACACCTGGGAGCCCAACCCCCACCAGTTCCCCGACTTCGCCGGCACCGTCACCCGGATGCGGGCAGCCGGGGTGCGGACCGTGGTCTGGGTCACGCCGTGGGTGAACCTCGAGTCGGTCGACGGCCAGCGCCCGCCCGACTCCGAGTCCGAGCGCCTGCACCGCGAGCCGGCCTCCAACTACGCCGAGGGCGAGGCGTCAGGTCACTTCGTGCGCGACGCCGGCGGGGAGACCTTCGTCGCGCGCTGGTGGATGGGCACGGGCTCGCCGGTGGACTTCACCTCGCCGGCGGCCGACGAGTGGTGGCGCGAGCTGGCCCGGCCGGTGCTCGAGCTCGGCGTCGAGGGAATCAAGGCCGACGACGGCGAGGGCTACTACTTCCCGGCCGAGACCCGCTTCGCCGACGGGCGGACGGGCGCCGACGCCGCCTGGGCCTACGGCGGGCTGTACCGGCGCTCCATGCAGCGGGCGCTGGACGACGCGCACGGCGGCGAGGGCGTGCTGTTCGGGCGCTGCGGCTGGTCGGGCCAGCAGGCGGTGGGCCACACGTGGGGCGGCGACCAGGCCTCCGACTTCTGGTCGCTGCGCACGCTGGTGGCCGCGACCCTGACCGCCGCCGCCAGCGGGTACTCCAACTGGTCGCACGACGTGGGCGGCTACCTCGGGCGGCGGCTGGTGGAGCGCTGCCCGAAGGAGCTGCTGCTGCGCTGGGCGGAGTTCGGCTGCTTCACGCCGCTGATGCAGGCGCACGGGCGCTTCGAGCAGGAGGCGTGGACCTACGACGCCGAGACCCTCGCCGTCTACCGCGACGTGGTGCTGCTGCACGAGCGGCTGGTGCCGTACATCCGGGCCGCTGCGGCCACCGCCGCGCGCTGCGGCCTGCCGATCATCCGCCCCCTCGCGCTGGTGGACCCCGCCGACCGGCGGGCGTTCTCGGTGGCCGATGCCTACGGCTTTGGCCCGGCGCTATGGGTGGCGCCGGTGCTGGAGGAGGGAGCGCGCGAGCGCGAGGTGCCGCTGCCCCGGGGCCGGTGGATCGACTTCTGGACCGGCCGGCGTCACGAGGGAGGCGGGGAGCTGATCGCGCCCGCAGGGCTGGGCCGGCCGCCGGTGTTCGTGCGCGAGGGCTCGCTGCTGGTGACCTACCCCGCTGACCACGTGGCCGAAGGGCTGGGCGACACGCCCGAGGGCGAGCGGCCGCTCGAGGCCACCCAGTGGGGCGAACCGCCCCTCGGCCGCGCCGTCGTGCGCCTGGCCGACGGCACACGCGTGCGCTGGCACCAAGGCGAGCTGTCGGTTACAGGAAAGCAACCAATCTCCCTGGAAAAAGAAGGAAAGTGGAGCAAATGAGGGTCGAGCTGCACTTCCATCTGCTTCCGGGGGTCGACGACGGCCCCGAAACGATGGAGGACAGCCTGGAGCTCGCGCGGGCCGCGGTGGCCCAGGGCACCGGGACCGTCGTCGCCACTCCCCACGTGCGTCCGGACTTCGTCACCGACCCGTGGGAGCTCCCGGCGCGAGTGCGCCGAGCTGCGCGCCGTGCTCGCCGCCGAAGCGATCCCGCTCACGGTCCTGTGCGGCGGGGAGATCGGGCACGACGATGGTCGGCCGGCTCGGCCAGGCCGAGCTCGAGCTGCTGGCCCAGGGACCTCCGGGCCGGCGCTGGCTGCTGGTGGAGGCGCCGTTCGAGAAGATCGACGACGAGCTTCCACGCCGCCACCTCCGAGCTGCGCGCCCGCGGCTTCGACGTGCTGATCGCCCATCCCGAGCGCAGCGCCGACGCCATCCTCGACGACGCGGCGGGCTCCGCCGAGAGCTGGCCGCCGGCTCGCTCGGCCAGCTCAACGCCCAGTCGGTCACCGGCGACCACGGCTTCGAGGCTCGGCGGGCCGGAATCGCGCTGGCCGAGCAGGGGCTGGTCTCCGCGGTCGCCTCCGACGCCCACGGCCCCACCCGCCCTCCCGCCCTGCTCGCGGCGGAGGCCAGCTCGCGCTCGAGCCCGGCCGGCGCTGCTGCGGCGGCGCGCCTCACTTGCAGCATGCCTCGCAAGCTGCTGTCGCGGGCTTCGCCGCGCCCACCCGCCGCCACTGCCCCGTGCCGCTCCCGCGGCGCCTGACGACGCGCTTGGTAGCTTCGGTCACATACCCGCAACACGATGCGCGGTTCCACGGACCTCAAGCTTGGGAGCGCTCCGGGAGTCCCTCCCCCGGGCGCCAGAGGGTCGGCCCGCGTGCCGGCCCTCTTTGCGTTCTCACCGGTCCGCTTGCCGTCCGGCGCCGATTCACGGCGCCGTAGCTGAGACGTCGTCGAGCCGAGCGCTGGGAGGCGGAGCCCTCGCTGCCTGGTCGCGGCAGGCGTCGCGCGGGGAGGGTCGATCCGCCTGCGTGGGAAGAGCAGGCGCACCGCGGCTGCGCCACCTAGCTCGATGCGTTGTGGCGTGAGGGCCAGGCGCGGCTCGGCTATCCGCGGCCTCGGACTAGTGGGGGCGGCTGGGCTCGGGCACCGGCGGCGCCTCGACCCGGCTGGGCGGCCGGCCCTCCCTCGGCCTCGAAGCGATAGCCCACGCCGAAGTGCGTGTGGATGTAAGACCACTCGGGCGACACCGCCTCCAGCTTCTGACGCACCTTGCGCACGAACACGTCCACCGACCGGTCGCCGTGCGCCATCTGAGTAGCCCCAGACCGCCTGGTAGATCTCCTCGCGCTGCAGCACGCGGCCGCGCGCCCCGGCCAACAGCTGAAGCACCTCGAACTCGCGTCGCGTGAGCTCCGCGCTCCGGCCCCCCGCGAACGCCTGAAACTGGTCGGCGCGAATCTCCAGGTCTCCTGCGGTCAGCGGCGCTCGTCGGCCGGCGGCGCCGCACGCTTGCGCCGGCGCACGACGGCCTCGACGCGGGCCAGAACCTCCTCGGGGTGGGCGGGCTTGGTGATCCAGTCGTCCGCGCCGGCGCGCAGGCCCCGCACGCGCTGACCGACGCTGGAGCGGCCGGTGCACACCACCAACCCCATCGTGGGCACCGCGCGCGGTGACCCTCTCCAGGTAGTCCCACGCGCTGGGTCCGAGCAAGGCGAGGTCCACGACGAGCGCATTCGCGCGCATGGCGACGAACTCCTCGACCCGCGGTGGCGACTCGAGGCGGCGGTGCTGAAACCCGAGCCCTTCGGCGCGGTTGACGAACACGCTGCACGAAGCCCGAGTCCGAGTCGAGGATCGCGATGCGGAGGTTTCCCTGGTCGGAAGTCGTCACGGGCCTCGTCTCTCGCAGTGTAGGCCGGAACAGGCCGGAAGAGCGCTCTTTACAGCTTGTTCACAGGCGAAAAACATGCATGTAACGGACGAACGGTCGCGCGTTGGCATGTTGGCCCCCGGTGGAGGCTGCCATCAGAGAGCCGCAGGACGAGGGCGAGCGGGTGCTACGCGGCGGGCCGGTCGAGATCTGGCCTGACCGCTTCGTCGCCGCGGCGAGCGGCGAGCCGCTCGCGCTCACCGTCCGGGAGCTGGCCCTGCTCACGGCACTGGTCGAGCGCCAGGGCAGGATCGTCGCGCGCGAGGAGCTCTACCGCGTGGTCTGGGACGAGGCCTTCCACAAGAGCGACCGCTCGGTCGACGTCTACGTGGCCAAGCTGCGCCAGAAGCTCGGCCGAGGCCGCCCCCGGCCGCCCCTTATCCACACCCATTTCGGCTTCGGTTACCGCTTCGATCCTGGCCCATGAGCCCTCTTTCACGTCTTTTTCACAGGGTCGAGACAGCTCGATAACAGACTCGCTCCACGCCGCTGACAGGGTCGCCGCCCACAGTGAACGAACAAGGAGCACATTCATGACCAGGTGGCTCACCATTGCCATCTGCTCCCTGCTCGCACTTCGGCGTCGCCGCGTGTGGTGACGACGACAACGGCAGCGGCGGCAGCGGCGGCGGCGGCGGAGACCTCAAGGGCACCATCGCCATCGACGGATCCAGCACGGTTCAGCCCTTCGCCCAGGCGGCGCTGGAGCTCTTCCAGGAGGAGAACCCCGACGTGCGCATCACCGTCGGCGGCGCCGGCACCGGCGACGGCTTCGAGAAGTTCTGCCGCGGCGAGCTCGACATCTCCGATGCCTCGCGGCAGATCGAGGACGAGGAGAAGGCGGCCTGCAAGAAGGCCAACGTCTCCTACTCCGAGGTCCAGGTCGCCAACGACGGCATCGCCGTCGTGTCCAACAAGAGCCTGCCGGTGAAGTGCCTGAAGACCGCGCAGCTCAAGGAGCTGTTCGCGCCCAAGTCCACGATCAAGAACTACTCCGAGCTCGGCTCCGGCCTCCCGAACAAGCCGGTCTCGCTGTTCAGCCCGGGCAGGAGTCGGGAACGTTCGACTTCTTCACCGAGACGGTGCTGGAGACCGACGCCGAGCAGCGCGAGGCCAACGTGCAGACCTCTCCCGACGACAACGTGCTGGTCACGGGCGTCTCCGGCGAGGAGAACGGCCTGGGCTACTTCGGCTTCTCGTTCTACGAGCAGAACAAGGACAAGCTGAACCTGGTGAAGGTGGACGGCGGCGGCGGCTGCGTCGCGCCGTCGACCAAGACGATCCAGGACGGCAGCTACAAGCCGCTGTCGCGGCCGCTGTTCATGTACCCGAGCGCCAAGGCCACTCAAGAAGCCGGAGGTCAAGGCGCTTCATGGACTTCGTGATCAAGAACCAGGACAAGATCGCGAAGGCGGCCAAGATCGTGCCGATGACGTCTCAGCAGGCCAGCAGTCCCAGCAGGACCTGACCAAGGCCGAGCAGGGCTAAGGCAGGCGACGAAGCGGATGGAAGCCACCTCGGCAGGAGCGATGGGCCCCGGGGGCCGGACCTGTACCGGCGCCGGACCCGTCGCTCCATCGGGGAGGCGGCCATCAGCTACGTCCTCCTCGCCGCGGCGCTGATCTCGATCCTCACCACGACGGGGATCGTCTTCTCGCTGCTCGAGGAGACCGTCAAGTTCTTCACCGAGGTCGGCTTCGCCGACTACTTCTTCGGCACGAAGTGGACGCCGCTGGCCGGCGGCGAGTCCCAGTCCTTCGGCGTCGTCCCGCTCGATATACGACACGCTCTACCTGACGGGTATCGGCCTGCTGGTGGCGGTCCCCTTCGGGCATCGGCTCGGCCATCTACCTCTCCGAGTACGCGACCCCGCGGGTGCGCAAGACCCTGAAGCCCGTGCTCGAGGTGCTCTCGGGCGTGCCCACGATCGTCTTCGGCTACTTCGCGCTGACCTTCGTGACCCCGGCGTCCTCAAGGACACGCTCGGGATCGACGTCGGCTCGTTCAACGCCCTCTCCGCCGGCCTGGTGCTCGGCGTGCTCGTGCTGCCCGACGATCGCCACGGTGGCCGACGACGCCCTGACCGTCGGTCCCCGGCTCGCTGCGGGAGGGCGCGTTCGGCCTCGGCGCCTCGCGCATGCAGGTGTCCGTCCGGGTGGTCCTGCCCGCCGCCCTGTCCGGCGTGGTGGCGGCGCTGGTCCTCGGCGCGTCGCGTGCCATCGGCGAGACCGTGATCATCCTCGTCGCCGGCGGCCAGAAGGCCAACCTGACGCTCGACCCCGCCGAGGCGATGCAGAACATGGCGGCGTTCATCGCCGCCACGTCGCGGGCCGACATCCCGACCTCGGGGCCCGAGTACGGCGCGATCTTCGCCGTCGGGCACGACGCTCTTCGTGATGACGCTGATCCTCAACGCCATCTCGATCCGGTTCGTGCGCAAGTACAGGCAGGTCTACGAATGAACACCGTCGCCGAGGCGAGCCTCTCCCGGAAGGCCGTCGAGCGCGCCTCGACGGGCCGAGCGCACGCAAGGACCTCATGTTCAAGCTGCTGCTGCTGCTGAGCGTGAGCGTCGGCTTCGTGGTGCTGGCCGCGCTCGTGATCGACGTGCTCGTCGACGGCGGCGCCCGGCTGTCGCTGGGACTTCATCACCAGCTTCCCCTCGCGCATCTCACCCGAGAACACCGGCATCGCAGTCGGCGCTGGTCGGAACGATCTACCTGATGATCCTGTGCGCGTTCTTCATCGTGCCGGTCGGGGTTGCCACGGCGGTCTACCTCGAGGAGTACGCCAACCGCGAGAGCCGCCTCAGCCGGCTGATCGAGGTCAACATCCAGAACCTCGCGGCCGTCCCCTCCGTGGTCTACGGCATCCTCGGCCTGGCCTTCATCGTCCGCGGCCCGCTCGACCTCGGTCCGGTGCTGCTGGCCGGCGCCCTCACGCTCGGGCTGCTCGTGCTGCCGGTGGTCATCATCGTCGCGCGTGAGGCGATCCGTGCCGTGCCCTCCTCCATCCGCGAGGGCTCGCTGGCCCTCGGCGCCACCCAGTGGCAGACGATCTGGAAGCAGGTCCTCCCGGGCGCCCTGCCGGGCATCGCGACCGGCGTGATCCTCGCGCTCTCGCGCGCGATCGGCGAGACGGCGCCGCTGCTGGTGATCGGCGCCGCCACGTTCGCCCGCTTCGACCCCGACGGGATCCTCGACCGCTTCACGGCGATGCCCCTCGCGATCTTCGAGTTCATCAGCGACGCCGACACCGAGTTCCGGGCGGCCGGGGCGGCGGCGATCATCGTGCTGCTCGCCATGCTGGTGGTCATGAACGCCGGAGCGATCTTCCTACGCAACAGGTACGAGCGGAAATGGTGATCTACAGTGGCTGAGAGAGTGACCCAGGAGCCCGACGAGCAGGAGCGCGCGGCGAGCCGCCACGCCCCGGGCGCCGCGACAGCAGCGACGGCCAAGCGGCCGCGCTACAGACCGAAGCCGCCGGCCAGAGGCCCTCGCCGGCCCCCGTGAGCCGATCTACGACCTGGACGACGTGGGCGTCTCCTACGGCGGCGTGCCCGCGGTGCGCGAGGTCAACTTCCCGATCTACCAGCACGAGATCACCGCGCTCATCGGCCCCTCGGGCTGCGGCAAGAGCACGCTCATCCGCTGCCTGAACCGGATGAACGACCTCATCCCCTCCGCCGAGGTCACCGGCAAGGTCGAGTACCACGGGCAGAACCTCTACGCCGACGACATCGACCCGGTTCAGGTGCGCAAGCACATCGGGATGGTGTTCCAGAAGCCCAACCCGTTCCCCAAGTCGATCTACGACAACATCGCCTTCGGGCCGCGCGTCCTCGGCATGGACGGCGACATGGACGAGATCGTCGAGAACGCGCTGCGCCGCGGTGCGCGTCTGGGACGAGGTCAAGGACCGCCTGAAGACCAACGCCTTCGGCATGTCGGGCGGCCAGCAGCAGCGCCTGTGCATCGCCCGAGCGCTGGCCACCAATCCCGGACGTGGTTCTCATGGACGAGCCCTGCTCGGCGCTCGACCCGATCTCCACCGGGCGGATCGAGGACCTCATGCTCGAGCTGAAGGAGGACTACTCGATCGTGATCGTCACCCACAACATGCAGCAGGCCGCGCGCGTGTCGAACATGACCGCCTTCTTCACGGTCGAGCTGGACGCCGACGAGAAGCACCGGACCGGACGCGTCGTCGAGTACGACGACACCGAGAAGGTCTTCACCAACCCGTCCGACGATCGCACGGAGGCCTACGTCACGGGCAAGGTCGGGTAAGCGCGTTGCCGGACCAGGGGCGAATCCACTTCCAGGAGGAGCTCGACAAGCTCGAGGAGGCGGCGCTCGGAGGCCTGGACCTGGTGGTGGGGGCGGTCGACCGCGCGCTGGAGACCGTCAAGCACCAGGACGTCGAGCTGGCCAGCATGGTCATCGCCGACGACGACCGCATCGACGGCCGCTACCTGGAGGTCCATCAGGGAATCCTCTCCCTGCTCGCGCTGCAGGCGCCCGTGGCCGGGGACCTGCGCGTGGTCGCCGCGCTGCTGCACCTGATCAAGCACGTCGAGCGCATGGGCGACCAGTGCGTGAACATCGCGAAGCTGGTCCCGCTCGCCGGGCACGACCCGCCCACCGACCCGGAGCTACTCGACGAGCTCGTCGAGATGGGCGGCCTCGCTCGCTCTCTGGTGGTGCAGTGCAAGCAGGCCTTCGCCGCCCGCGACGTCGGCCTGGCCGAGGACCTCGTCCGCCAGGACGACCGGATCGACCGGCTCAACCGCGAGATCTTCACGCGCGCGCTCGACTTCGGGACCGACCCCGACCGGCGCGAGTGGTCCATGCACATGATGCTCATCGGGCGCGCCATCGAGCGCATCGGCGACAACGCCGTCGACATCGGTGAGCAGACCGCCTTCGTGGTGACAGGCCTCTTCCGGGAGTTCGAGGACGCCTCTCACCCCGGGGCCTCCGCTGAGCGGCTGATGCCCTTGCGCCTGCTCCAAGGTGCGCCGGACCCCCGAGCCCTCTACGGCCTGTTCCACGATGCCGGCGCGAACGTGGCTGTCGCCACCTCCACCCTGTCCGAGCTCCTGGAGGGTTGGCCCGAGGACCCCGAGGGCCTGCGACACAAGCTCGTGGACCTCGAGCACGAGGGCGACCGCCTCACCCACGACATCTACCACCGCCTGCTGTCCGAGGCTCACGTCCCGGTCGACCACAGCGACGCCCTGGGCCTCGCCTCCGAGCTCGACGACGTCGTCGACCTCAGCGAGGAGGTCGGCGACTTCCTCGCCCTCTACCGCATCGAGGCGCCGATGGACCAGGCCGTGCAGCTGGCGGGTGTGCTGGCTCAGGCCGGCGCGGAGATCGGGACCGCGCTGTCGAAGCTGGCGCGGCCCGATGAGCTGAAGCCGCACCTGGTCGAACTGGAGCGCCTCGAGGACGTCGGGGACCGGGGCGTTCGCGAGGCTCTCGCCTGCCTGTTCGACGGCGGCGTGGACCCCATGGTGGTCATACGATGGAAGGATCTCTTCGAGCGACTCGAGCAGGCCATCGACGCGTGCGAGCACGTGGCGCACGTGCTCGAGGGCATCGTCCTGAAGGAGACCTGAGCGCCTCGGCGATCCTGGGCTGCATAGACATCGGCAGCAACACCACGCGGCTGCTCGTGGCCGAGTGCGAGCGGGGGTCGCTTCGCGAGCTGGCCACCCAGCGGGCGTTCACGCGGATCGGGAAGAGCCTGAAGAAGGACGGGCGGATCCCGAAGAAGAAGATCGAGGAGATCGCCGGGGTCGTCTCGGCCCAGGCCCGGGCGGCGCGGGAGTCGGGAGCGGAGCAGCTGGTCACGGTCGCGACGGCGGCCATCCGCGACGCGCCCAACAGTCTGGCGCTGGCCGATGCGGTGCGACGCGGGGGCGGCGGCGACCTCCGGGTCGTGGACGGCGAAGAGGAGGCAAGGCTCAGCTTCGTGGGAGCGGCGCGCACGCTGACCACCCCGGCCGAGGGCTCGCTGGGAGTGGTCGACGTGGGCGGGGGGTCCACGGAGATCGCGGTGGGCGACGGCGACGGGCGGGTCACGTGGTCGGCTTCGTTTCGGATCGGCTCGGGCTTCCTGGCCGACTCCTACCTGCGCTCGGACCCGCCGGCGGTCGTCGAGCTGGAAGCCGTGCGCCGGCACGTCGAGGGTTGCTTCGAGGGCCTCGAGCCGCCGCGCCCGCAGCTTGCGGTGGCGGTCGGCGGCACGGCCGCATCGCTGCGGCGCCTGCTGGGAGCGGAGCTGGAGCACGAGACCCTCGAGCGGGGAATCCGGGTGCTCTCGACGAGCTCGATCGCGGACGTGGCCGCCCGCTTCGAGCTGGACCCCATTCGCGTGCGGCTCCTGCCGGCAGGCATCCTCGTCCTCGAAGCGCTGTCGGACCTGCTCGGGATGCCGCTGCGCATAGCCCGCGGCGGTCTTCGCGAGGGGGTGCTGCTGGAGATGCTGGAGGGCCGCCTGCCCGAGCTGGCGGCCGCCAACTAGTGGCCGGCGATGAGCTTCAGGTCGGCCGGACGCAGCAGCACCTTGAGCTCGCCGCGGTCGATCCCCGCGAGCCCGCCCTTCTTCATGCGCACCTGCGCGCCCGTGGCGCTGTGAACCGCCATCGAGAAGTCGGGGTCGTGGCCGACCAGCAGGACGTCCTCGCCGTGCTCCAACGCGACCTCGGCCGGCTCGAAGGGCCCGCCCTCGAGCCGGTGCTCGGCGATCGGCTCGACGCCGAGTGCCTCGCAGGCCAGCCGGGCGGTGTCGAGGGCACGCTTCTTGGAACTCGTCAAGCACGCGTCGAGCGAGACTCCCATCGCCGCCAGCGCGGCTCCCGCTTCGCGAGCCTGCTCCTCACCGCGCTCGGTGAGCGGCCGATCCGCGTCGGGCGAGCCGTCTGCCGCCTCTCCGTGACGAAGCAGCCAAATCACCGTACGGCAACATACCTACCCTCCAGAGAGGGGAGAATCCGGTAACACGATGGAAACAACTACCGCCAACGAGCCCGCCGTAGATCTCGAAGCTCCCGAGCTATACGAGAACCGCGAGCTCTCCTGGCTGGACTTCAACGACCGCGTGCTGCAGCTGGCCGAGGACGAGCGCGTGCCGCTGCTCGAGCGGGTCAAGTTCCTCGCCATCTGGACGTCGAACCTCGACGAGTTCTTCATGGTGCGCGTCGCCGGCCTGCACGACCAGGTCGACGCCGGCATCGACGCCCGCGGCCCGGACGGCCTCTCCCCCTCGCAGACCATCGAGCGGATCGCCGAGACGGTGGCCGGGCAGGCCGCCCGCCAGAGCCTCCAGTTCGAGCGCGAGATCCGGCCGGCGCTGGCCGACGCCGGCATCCGCATCATCGACGGCAAGGACTGCACGGGTCCCGAGGCCGAGGCGATCGAGAAGATCTTCCGCGAGCAGGTGTTCCCGGTGCTCACCCCGCTCGCCGTCGGGCCGGGCCGGCCCTTCCCGTACATCTCCAACCTGTCGCTGAGCCTGGCCGTGTGGCTGCGCGACCCGGTGTCGGAGCAGGAGACCTTCGCGCGGGTGAAGGTCCCCAAGGAGGTGCTGCCGCGCTTCCTGCCGATCGGAGACGGCACCTTCGTGCCGCTGGAGTCGGTGATCGCCGAGAACCTGAGCGACCTGTTCCCGGGAATGGAGATCCTGCGCCACAGCATCTTCCGCGTCACCCGCGACGCCGACTTCACCGTGTCCGACGAGGCCGACGACCTGCTGCGCGCGGTGGAGCACGAGCTGCGCCAGCGCCGGTTCGGGGAGGTGATCCGGCTCGAGGTCGGCGCCGGCATGGCTCCCGACCTGCGCGAGTTGCTGGTCGACTCGCTGCACCTCGAGGAGGAAGAGGTGGTGGACGTCGAGGGGCTGCTGGACCTGACCGACCTGTGGCAGATCCACGGCCTCGACGGATACCGCGAGCTGCGCGACGAGCCCTGGACGCCGGTGACCGCTCCCGCCTTACGGGACCCCGAGCACGAGAAGCCCGACGTGTTCGCCGCCATGCGCCAGGGCGACGTGCTGGTGCACCATCCCTACGAGTCGTTCGCGACCAGCGTGGAGCGCTTCGTCGAGCAGGCGGTCGAGGACCCGGACGTGCTCGCGATCAAGTTGACCGTGTACCGGACGTCCGACGACTCTGCCCTGGTGCCCAGGCTGATCCAGGCGGCCGAGCAGGGCAAGCAGGCGGTGTGCCTGGTCGAGCTCAAGGCGCGCTTCGACGAGCGGCGCAACATCGGCTGGGCGCGCTCCTTGGAGGAGGCGGGCGTGCACGTGGTGCTCGGCCTGCCCGGCCTGAAGACCCACGCCAAGGCGCTGATGGTCGTGCGCCGCGAGGGCGCCGGCGTGCGCCACTACGTGCACGTGGGCACCGGCAACTACCACGCCAAGACCGCGCGGCTGTACGAGGACTTCGGGCTGTTCACCACCGATCCGGAGATCACCGCCGACGTGGCGGAGCTGTTCAACGCGCTCACCGGCGTCGCGCGCGCCGCGTCCTATCGCCGTGCGCTCGTGGCCCCCGACTTCCTTCGCCCGTCGATCCTCGCCGAGATCGCCGAGACGGTGGTAGCGCACGAGCGCGGTGAGGACGCCCGCATCGTGCTCAAGCTGAACTCGCTCGTCGACCCGCAGTGCATCCGGGCGCTGTACCGCGCCTCCCAGGCCGGCGTGCGGGTGGACCTCAACGTGCGCGGCATCTGCTGCCTGCGCGCCGGCGTCCCCGGCGTCAGCGAGAACATCCGCGTCGTCTCCGTCGTGGGGAGCTTCCTCGAGCACTCGCGCATCTACGGCTTCCAGCGCGGCGACGAGCGCAAGTACTACATCGGGTCGGCCGACCTGATGCCGCGCAACCTCGACACGCGCGTGGAGCTCCTGGCCCCGGTGCTCGACGAGCGCAACAAGGCCGAGGTGGAGGACACGCTGGAGCGCTGCCTGACCGACGACACCAACGGCTGGGAGCTGCAGCCGGACGGCACCTGGAAGCGCCGCACCGGCGGCGAGCGCAGCGTCCACGGCGAGCTGCGCGAGCGCGCCACCGAGCGCGCCGCGGCCGCCGACCGCGCCGCCGCTTAACGGGGTGCCCGCAGCCCGAGCCGGCGCTTGAGCGCGATCACCCGCGCGGCGCTCTCGCGCACCCGGCGGCGGAAGGCCGCCGAGCGCCGGGCCGTGCGCAGCAAGCGCGGGTAGACCAGCTTCGGGCTGCCCGAGCCCGTCATCAGGATCAGGTCGCAGCCGGCGGCCACCGACCGCTCGGCCGCGGCCTCCACCGCGCGGCGGCCTATCACCGCCTCGGCCTCGATGCTGTCGGTGATCACCACCCCGCGGAAGCCGAGCCGCCCGCGCAGCAGCCGCCGGAGGATCGCGGGCGACTGAGAGGCGATGTTCGCGCCGTCCAGCCGCGGATAGTCGGCGTGCGAGGCCATCACCAGGGGCACGCCGCCGCGGATCGCGGCGCGGAACGGCGCCAGCTCGGGCGTGCCCGTGGATGGTCACCGCCGCGTCGTCGGTGTTCTGTCCCGCGCCGCCCGAGCCCGGGGAAGTGCTTGGCCGTGGCCGCGACGCCGCTGCCGCGGTAGCCGGCCACGGCCTCCGCTGTCCCCCGCACCGGGTCGCGGAACGCCCGACCGGCGAAGTCGGTGTCGGCCACCGGGGTCAGGGTCACGTTCACGCCCAGCGCCCGCAGGCCGCGGCCGGCGTCGCGGGCCGCCGCGCGCGGGTCGGCCTGGCTCGCCTGGCCCTGCTCGGGGCCCACGAAGGGCACGTTGCGGATCGGACCGCCCTCCTGGTCCACGGCCACCAGCGCCGAGCCGCGCGACACCCGCTGCAGCGAGCGGGTCAGGGCGGTGAGGCCGTCGCGGGTGGCGGTGTTCTCGCCGAACAGGATCACGCCCGCGCCCTCGGCGTCACGCAGGCGGCGACGCACGTAGTCCGGCGCCGTCGCGCCAGGGAAGCTCGTGACCAGCAACTGGCCGACCTGCTGGCGCAGCGACAGCCGGTCGACGTCGGCGCGCTCCCGCGCGCGGGGCCGGCGTCGGGGCGGTCGGCGCCGCGCGGCCGCTCGCGCCGCTCGCGGATGCCCGCGCCGGCGACGATGCCGGCTATGAGCGCGACCGTGGCGACGGCCGCGAGGAATGCGCGCCGGCGACGCGCCTCCGGGCTTGTCAGCTGCCTTCGCGGCGCGCGTCGAGCGTGCTGCGGATGCGCTGCGCCACCTCGGGCGCCGTCTTCTCGAGGCGCTTGAGGTCCCAGCCGGACATGGTGATGACCCGCAGGTCCGAGGTCGCGATGACCGAGGCGTTGCGGCGGTCCTTCTCCAGCAGCCCCATCTCGCCGAAGAAGTCACCCGGGCCCAGTTTGGCCAGCTTCTCGCCGCCGCGAACGACCTCCGCGGTGCCCTCCTCGATCGCCATGAACTGGTACGAGTAGTCCCCCTCGTCGACGAGGTGGGTGCCCTCCGAGACGGATGTCTCGTCCACGAACGGGGCGATGTGGGACAGCTCTTCGTCGGAAACGTCCTCGAACAGCGGCAGGCTCTTCAGGCGACCTGGGTCCACTCGATCCTCTCCTCGGGTGCGCGGCCAATCTACCCCAGCGCGGCGGTCAGCGCACTCTGAAGAGGTCACGCCCATGCGTCCGGAGCTGCCGCTCGCCCGTACTCTCATGCGATGGCCGGGGTCGAGTACGTCAGGCAGGGACGCGGGGCAGCCGCTGCTGCTGGTGCACGGACTGGGTGGCGACCGCGTCACGTGGACGCCGGTGATGGATTCCCTGGCGGCCGAGTACGACGTCATCGCCGTCGACCTGCCCGGCTTCGGGGCCTCGCCCGCCCTGCCGGATGACGTGCGGCCCACCCCGCGCGCCCTCGCGAAGGTGCTCGCCGCCCTGCTCGACGAGCTCGGGCTCGACCAAGCGCACCTCGTCGGCAACTCCCTGGGCGCCTGGGTGGCGCTGGAGCTCGCGCTCCTGGGCCGCGTCCGCACTGTGACGGCCCTGTGCGCCGCGGGGATGTGGTCAAAGGCCCTGGGCCCACGCCCCGAGCTGCCCGTCCGCCGGGTCGGGCGCCTCGTGGCCCCGGCACTCGGGGCGGTCATGGCTCCGACGGCCGTGCGGCGCCGGCTGCTCGCCGCCTTCGTCGCCCATCCCGAGCGGGTGCCCAGGCAGGACGCCGCCCGCATGGCCGCCACCTACATCGCGGCGCCCGGCTACGCGGCGACCAACCGCGAGATGCGTGCCGGCCACTTCCGCGGTGCTGCCGACATCGACGTGCCGGTGACCCTCGCCTGGGGTGAGCGCGACCGCCTGATCAGGCCCCGGGACCCCGGCATTCCCGGGGCGGAGACCGTCGTGCTCGAGGGCTGCGGCCACGTGCCGACCTGGGACGACCCCGGGTTGGTGACGCAGGTGATCCTGCAGACGGCGGGCGCCTCGCTGCTACGGTCCTGACAGCGAGCGAGCCTTTCGCCCGCGAGGTTCTGAGTCTCCTGAGCGCAGTAGCGATCCGGGTCAGCTGAATCTCCCCGATCGTGAGCGGCCCTCCGGCCGCCAGTCAGGAGCAAGAGAATGTCTTCGCAGTCCTTCGCCGATCTCGGCGTTTCACCGGTGGTCGCGCGCGCCCTCACCAAGCGCGACCGCCACAAGCCCTTCGCGGTGCAGAGCACCGTCATCCCCGACGTCCTGGCCGGCCGTGACGTGCTCGTCCAGGCCCCCACCGGCTCCGGCAAGACGCTCGCCTTCGGCGTGCCGCTCGCCGACCGCCTGGAGGCCTCGGACCGGCGCGCCGCCTCCCTCGTCCTCGCCCCGACCCGCGAGCTGGCGATCCAGATCGTCGAGGAGCTCCAGCCCCTGCTGGCGGCGCGGTCGCTCTCGATCGCCGCCGTGTACGGCGGGGCCGGTATCGAGCCCCAGGCCAAGCGCGCCCGCAAGGCGCACGTGATCGTGGCCACCCCGGGCCGCCTGGAGGACCTGATCGCCCGCGGTGACGTCCGCCTGGGCCACGTGCGGGTCCTGGTGCTCGACGAGGCGGACCGCATGCTCGACATGGGTTTCCGCCCCGTCGTCGACCGCATCGTCTCCCAGACCCCTCCAGACCGCCAGACCCTCTTCTTCTCGGCGACCCTGGAGGGCGCGGCCGGGAAGGTCGCGCGCAAGTACACCTCCGACCCGGCCCGCCACCGGCACGACGCGCCGGCGCGCGCCAAGGGGAAGGTCGAGCACCGCTTCGTGCCGGTCTCCCACGAGGCCAAGCTCGGATCGCTTCTCGAGGAGCTCAACGCCGCCGAGCGCGGCCGCACGCTGGTGTTCGTCCGCACCAAGCGCGGGGCGGGCAGGCTCGTGAAGCGACTCGGCAGCCACGGCATCACCGCGGTCGAGATGCACGGCAACCGCTCGCAGTCCCAGCGCCAGAAGGCGCTGGCCCGGTTCGCGGACGGCAGCGTCGACTGCCTGGTGGCCACCGACGTCGCCGCGCGTGGCATCGACGTGGACGACATCACGCACGTCATCAACTTCGACGCTCCCGAAGACCGGGAGGCCTACGTGCACCGCGTCGGGCGCACCGGGCGGGCGGGGCGCACCGGCGTCGGGATCACGTTCGTACTCGACGACCAGGCCCGGGACGTCCGCAGGATCGCCACCGACCTCGAGCTGAAGTAGCAGTTCACCGCGGGCGGGTCGCTGACCGCGAGTAGCGTCTCGGCGCCAGCCGGGGTAGGGTCCGCGCTTCACGCACGGCCACTACCAGGGAGAGAGCAGACCGATGGCGCAGAGGACAAAGGCTGACCGTTCGGCGGCAGCGAAGAAGGCGGCGGCCACCCGCAAGCGCAACCAGCAGAAGGCGTCGTCTTCGACGCGGGGCACGAAGGCGGCGTCGACCCGTCAGCGCAACGAGGCCGCCGGCAAGGCCGCGCAGGCGCGGTCGGCGGCCGGCTCGGCGGTGACGCGGCGCGGCCACGGCCGCGAAGTCCGCCGGCGAGGCGGCCAAGAAGGCCGGCAAGGCGGCAGCCACCCGCGCGGGCGCGAGCCCGACCAAGACCAAGGCAAAGGCGGGCTCGACAAGGCCAAGGCCTCGAGCAAGGCCAAGGCCGCCTCGAGCAAGGCCAAGTCCACCAAGTCCAGGAGCACCCGCAAGAAGAAGTAACGGGAGCCGGCGGGGCGGCCCGGCGATACGCTGGCCGCCCCGTAATGGACTTCGAGCCGTCAGACCGCGCCCGGGAGTTCGCCGAGCGGCTGCAGTCCTTCATGGACGAGCGCGTCCTCCCGGCCGAGCCGGTGTGGCAGCAGCAGGTCAGCGAGTCCGCCGCTCGGGGCGAGCCGCACTGCCACCCCGCGGTGATGGAGGAGCTCAAGGAGGAGGCGCGCTCGCGCGGCCTGTGGAACCTCTTCCTGCCCGATCCCGACCACGGGCCGGGGCTCAGCAACCTGGAGTACGCCCCGCTGGCCGAGATCATGGGTCGCACCCGCATCGCCTCGGAGGCCTGCAACTGCTCGGCCCCCGACACGGGGAACATGGAGGTGCTGCACCAGTTCGGCACGCCCGAGCAGAAGGAGCAGTGGCTGGAGCCGCTGCTGGCCGGTGAGATCCGCTCGGGCTTCGGCATGACCGAGCCCGACCAGGCGAGCTCGGACGCCACCAACATCTCCATGCGCATCGAGCGCGATGGCGATACCCGAGCGGGCACAGGTGACTACGTGCTCAACGGGCGCAAGTGGTGGACCACCGGCGCGCTGCATCCCAACGCGCGCATCCTGATCGTGATGGGCAAGACCGACCCCGACGCCCACGTCTACCAGCAGCAGTCGATGGTCCTGGTGCCGCTGGACACTCCCGGGCCTGACGATCCTGCGCAGCCTCCCGGTCTTCGGCTACCAGGACCCGGAGGGCCACGGCGAGTTGCTGTTCGAGGACGTGCGCGTGCCGGCGGGCAACCTGATCGCGGGCGAGGGCCAGGGGTTCCTGATCGGGCAGGCCCGCCTCGGGCCCGGGCGCATCCACCACTGCATGCGCTCCATCGGCGCGGCCGAGCGGGCGCTGGAGCTGCTGTGCGACCGCGCCGACGAGCGCGAGACATTCGGCGAGCCGCTCTCCCGGCGGGCCAACATCCGCGAGTGGATCGCCGAGAGCCGCATCGACCTGGAGATGGCCCGCCTGCTGGTGCTCAAGACCGCCTGGCTGATGGACACCGTCGGCAACCAGCACGCGCGCACGGAGATCGCGGCGATCAAGGTCGCGGTGCCGCAGATGGCGCTGAGGATCGTCGACCGCGCCATCCAGGTGCACGGCGGCGGCGGCGTGAGCAACGACTTCCCGCTGGCCTACATGTACGCCGGGCTGCGCTCGCTGCGGCTGGCCGACGGCCCCGACGAGGTGCACAAGCTGTCGGTGGCACGACAGGAGCTGCGCCGCCAGCGGGAGCGGCGCGAGTCGTGAGCGTCGACCCCACGGGGCAGGATCTCAAGCGCTTCCTGGAGGAGGACCCCGGCGGCCCCGTGGTCATGCTCAACCTGCTGCGCTTCGCCCAGGACGGGCGCGCGAGCTACGACGAGTACACGCGCCGGATCCTGCCTTTCCTGCAGCGCGTGGAGGGCGAGGTCATCTACTACGGCGACTGCTCGACCGCCCTGGTGGCCCCGGAGAGCCACCGCTGGGACGCCGTGCTGGTGGTGCGCTACCCCAGCCGCGAGGCTTTCAGCCGCATGGTCGCCGACCCCGAGTACCAGCAGATCACCCACCTGCGCACCGAGAGCCTCGAGGAGGCCGTGCTGCAGGCCACGACGCCGCCGGCATAGCCGACGGCGTGCAGCTCGCCGCGCGCCTCGCTCTTGCGGCGAGGGAGCTCCCCGTGGGTCTGCCTCCTCCCGTCGCGTCCCTCCGCACGCGGCGCCGTTACTCAAGTCTCAGACGCCGAGCGCAGGCCAGGCGACCACGTCCTGCGCGCGCGAGAAGTGCTGCAGCGGCGCGTCGAGGTCCGATTCCGCGGGCTGCAGCGGCCAGGGCGGGTGGTGGACCTCGGTGCGCCGCACGCGGTCGCCCGGCGACGGTGTAGAAGCAGTAGCGCTCGGTCAGCCAGTGCTCCAGCGTGCCGGGCCGCGGGGCGCGCGGCGGCCCCGGCGGGCCGTACTCGGCGGCGAAGGCCGCCGCGGTGGCCGTGGCGGCGGGCGCGAAAGCTCACCCGCTCGCCGCCGGGTCTCCAGCGACACGTCGCCGCGGTAGTAGGGCAGCCCGAAGCCCCGGCGGCCGATCTCGAGCGCGACGAGGTTGCCCACGTCGAGGCTGAAGAAGAACACGCCCGGCTTTCCGTCCAGGGTCACGTAGGTGCGCACGTTGAGCTCGGCGAAGCTCGAGGTGCCGACCACCGGCGGGCACCAGGCGAACCGCACGGTCTCCATCCGGAACGGAACGACCCCCACGAAGCCCTGGCCGTCGTACAGGTCGGGCTCCAGCGGCGGGGGCACGATGCGCCGCGCGTCCTCGGCGCCGAGCGGCCAGTGGGCGAACAGCAGGTGGTTCCAGCTCTGCCCGATCACCCAGCGCCCCTCGGGCACGGGCCAGGGCCGGTGGGCCGTCTCCGCGAGCCCGCGGCGCTGGGCCAGCGCGCGCCGCGCCGGTCCGGGGAGCAGCGCCCGTCACCGCGCCGATACTAGGGTTGCGCGGGTGAGCGTCGATGCCGAAATCGCCCACCGGCGCAAGGTGAAGGTGCTGGCGGCCGGAGGAACGATCTCGATGACCGGCGCGGAGGGCGCCACCCCAGGCTTGGACGGCGGCGCGCTGGTCGAGGCCGTCCCCGAGCTGGCCGAGCACCACGGGCTCGAGGCCGAGACCATCGTCAACCTGCCCAGCGCGCACCTGAGCCTGGGGGACCAGCTGGACATCTGCCGCGCCGCGCGCGACACCGCGCGCCGGGGCAGCGGCGTCGTGGTCACCCACGGCACCGACACGCTGGAGGAGACGGCGATGCTGTGCGACGTCCTGCACGACGCCGAGGCGCCGATCGTCTTCACCGGCGCGATCCGCGTCTCCTCGGCCTCCGGCGCCGACGGCCCGGCCAACCTCAGCGACGCCGTTAGCGTGGCCTCGAGCGAGGCCGCCGCCGGCATCGGCGTGCTGGTCTGCTTCGGCGGCGAGATCCATCACGCCCGCACCGTGCGCAAGACCGACACCACCTCCCTGGTCGCCTTCAGCTCGCCGCAGACCGGGCCCCTCGGGCGGGTGACCGAGGGCCGCGCCACGATCTGGTCGCGCGTGCCGCGCAACCCGCCGCTCGATCCGCCTGACCTGGAGCCGCGGGTGCTGATCGTCCCCACCACCGCGGGCGACGACGGCACGCTCGCCCGCGCCGCGCTGGACACCGACCCGGACGGCGTGGTGATCGGGACGCTCGGCGCGGGCCACCTGGCGCCGCCGCTGCTCGACCTGTGGCGCGAGGTGGCCGAGCGCATCCCGGTTGTGGCCTACTGCCGCGCCGAGCGCGGGGTGATCCTGAACGGCACCTACGGCTACCCCGCCTCCGAGCGCGACCTGCGCGGCAGCGGGATCATCCCCGCCGGCTTCCTGTCCCCCCAGGCGGCGCGCATGAAGCTGCTGGCCTGCCTGGCCTCCGGCCTGTCCATCGACGAGGTGCGGTGGCTGTTCCGCCAGGACGATGGCTGACCGGCTGGAGCTGGCCCGCGCCAGCTACGCCGCCTACGAGTCGGGCGACCCCAGCGCGCTCGAGGAGATGCTGGCCGAGGACTTCGTCTTCTACGCGCCGCCCGACCCCGGCATCGACCGCGACACCTACTGGGAGCGCTGCTGGCCCAACGCGAACGTCGCGAGCTTCTCCTTCGAGCGGCTGTTCGAGCACGGCGACGAGGTGTTCGTCACCTACGAGGCGACCCGCAAAGACGGCTCGCGCTTTCGCAACAGCGAGATACTCACCTTCCGCGGCGAGCAGCTCGTGAAGGTGGAGGTGTACTTCGGCTGGGACCTCTGAGCGGCTCTAGCTCTTCTTACCGTCGACGGCCTTCTGAAGCTGGCTCTTGCTCATGTTCGAGCGGCCCTCGATGTTGAGCTGCCTGGCCTCGTTGTAGAGCTGGTCGCGGGTGCGGCCCCTCGGCCCGCCGCGACCCGACCGCTGACCGCCCCGCTGGCCGGGGGACTTGTCCTGGGTCGATGTGCGCGAGCGCTGGCGTGACTCGCCGCTCTGGGCGCGCTCCTTGTTCACGGTGCGCGCCGCGATCTCCTCGGCGCGGCTCTCCGATGCGCCCTGCTGCTTCTCGCTCTGCTTGATGTGCTCGTACTGGCGGGCACGCTTGGTGCCCTTCTTGACTCCGCGTGGCGGCATGGACTCGCGCTCCCTTCGCAAAGTGCGATGGACTCGTGTTCCTGTGATTACCCGTTCGCGGTGGAGACATTCCCCTGCCGCTCGGCGCGGTTGAGCCGCGCCCGAGCCTCTTCGCACCCACGCTCGAGCTCGGCAAGCCGCGATCGGTCGGTCGCGCGCCCTGCGTATAGCCGCGCTCGGTAGAGCGCGAGGCGTTCTCGGCGATATCTGGATTCGGCCCTGAGCTGGTCCAAGCGCCGCTCCGGGGACTCCGGGAGTCATTGGTCGTCGACGGGCGCCCCGGCCGGAGCCTTCGTCAGGAGAAGCAGGCGCGCCGTTTCGGCGAGGATCTCCGGACGGTGTGCGAGCTTGCGCTCGTAGTCGCGCACCGAGCGGATCATCTTGGGGTCGGCGCTCCCGAGAGCCTCCTTTACGCCCGGCGAGGGGAGCTGGTCGTAGCCTTCGAAGGGCTCCGACTCGCGTAGATAGCGCAGCTTGGCGAGCACCGGCGAGCGGTCCTCGTGCGCATGCTCGTAGTCCTCGACGATTACCAGCTGCTCCTGCGAGAGGCCCGAGAGCTTCTGGCTGATCGTCTTGACATCGAGCCGGTCGTAGCGCGGGATCGGGAACGAGCCCTCGACCGCGCTCTCCGCCGAGTCGTCGTCCTTGGTCGCAGCGTGCCTGTGGAAGGCGTCGAGGATCTTCATGTGCCGTGCACCTCGGTCGGCCCTCTGTGGCTGAGACCGCGCGCGAGGAAGAGGTGGCCGGAGAGAACCAGACGTGCGGCGCCTTCTCCTCTGACACTAGCGGCCCGCTGGGCAAACACCGATGCCGCCACTGCACTAGGCTCGGAGTACAACCTCGCCCGCTTGGCCATCCCCTCTCCTTCGAGCGTTTCCACCCAAGAGGGGCCGTTAGAGGTGCCATGCAGAGCAAGCTCGAGAGTCCCACCGATCGGGTCTCCGCGGCCCGTGCGGACCGAGACCGAACTCGTGCCGAGCGCGACAGCGCGCTGGGCACGCCCCGAGAACTCTCCACGGCCGTGGACCACCAGTCCGCCGAGACGGAGGTCGAGGCCCGGGAAGCCTGGCTTCGATACATCGAGAGGACCGATGGCGTATGAGCGACTCCATGGACAAGCCCGATCCCGGGCCCGCCAAGCGTGGGGAGGCTGCATGGAAGGCAGCCAGGGCGAAGATCGCCGACCGCAATGACCAGGCGCGCAAGGAGGGAAAGCAGCGCCGCGAGGGCTACCTGCGCGAGAAGGAGCACCGTCGCAAGGCCCTGGACCGGCGCGAGCAGGCCCGTCTGGTGAGCACGAACCAGAAGCGCTCGAGCTAGCGGGGGCGGTCACCCACCCGTCGGGCGGCTCACCGACCCGGTCGCGGCGGGCGGCCGCCGCCGGCTCGCTGACTGATCGCGACCGGCGCGATCTTCTGAGAGGGCGCCCCGGCGGCGCGACCCGGCACACCCCTCGGAAAACGCTCAGGGCCCTGAGGAATTTCGCGAAGGGGAGCGCCGCCCCGCCGGGCGGGTGATCCATCTTTAAGGCGCCGCCTTCGTCGAGCGGGTGTTCCGGCTCCGGCTCGACGGCTGGACTGCCCGCGGGGGTGATCCGTGCCGGCGGCTGGCGCGAAAACCCCTGCGTGGACATCAGCGACATCCCCGACCGCAAGACCTGGAAGAAGGACCTGGCCCGCTACCTCGAGGTCGACACCAAGCGCAGCCTCGGGCAGATCGCGAGCGTCGTGCTGCCGTACGTGGGTGTGTGGTGCCTGGTGGCGGTCATCCACCCCGGCGTCGCACTCGCGGTGGCGCTCGGCCTCGTCGCGACGGTGTTCCTCGTGCGCATGTACTCGCTCTTCCACGACCTCACGCACAACTCGCTGTTCAGGTCCCGGAGGGCCAACGCCGGCTGGGGCCACCTGCTCGGCTTCCTGCTCTTCACCCCCTACCGCTGGTGGCAGCGCCAGCACAGCCTCCACCACGCGCACGCCGGCAACCTCGATCACCGCGGCCCCGGCGAGATCAACACGATGACGCTCGCCGAGTACGAGAGCGCCTCCCGGCTGCGGCGGCTGGGCTACCGGCTCTACCGCAACCCGCTGCTCATGCTGTTCGTCGGGCCCAGCCTCGTCTTCCTGTTCGAGCGCCGCTTCCCGCAGCGGGGGATGTCGCGCCGGATCCTCATCAGCGTGCTGGCCACCAACCTGGCGCTGGTCGGCTGGGCGCTCGGCTGGGCGGCGCTGGTCGGCTGGCAGACCTACCTCATCGTCCAGGCCACGACGCTGGTGGCCGGCGGTGCGATCGCCGCCTGGATGCTGTACATCCAGCACCAGTACGAGGACACCTACTACCAGGCGGCCGGCGAGTGGCAGTTCGAGCTCGCCGCGCTACAGGGCAGCTCGTACCTGGAGCTCCCGCGCGCGCTCGCGTGGGCGGTCGGCAACGCGAACTTCCATCACGTCCACCACCTGAGCGCGAAGATCCCCAACTACCGCCTGCGCGCCGCCCACGAGGAGCAGCCGATGTTCGCCCGTACGCCCGTGGTCACCGTGCGCAGCAGCGTCGACGCGCTGCGCCTGAAGCTGTGGGACGAGGAGAGCGGCTCGCTGGTGCGCTTCCCGGCGCGTCGCCAAGAGCCGAGCCGGGACGGTCTGAGGCGCCCCGGATTCCGGGCTCAGTCCGGCATCTCGTAGGCGCCGGCGAGCGCGCGCACCTCGGCGTAGACCCGGTCCGCCCGGGCCTCGTCGACGACGGGCTTGCGGACGCTGTCCAGCGCCCACCGCTGCTGGGCCTCCGTCGATGACTCCTTGCCGTGGAGCTCGATCGCGGTGGCGGAGAAGTCGCGCACGAGCGTCCCGAATACGAGGTCGACGATGTCCGGCGGCGTCTCGTCGAGCTGCGCCTGCTCGAGGATCAGCTGGCCGTAGGGGATCGAGCGTGAACAGCTGCGCCAGCTCCTGCTGGAAGTCGAGGTCGGTCATCTGCTCGGGGGTCAGCGGGGCGTCCTGCAGCAGCGGCGAGCAGCGCGTCGGCCTGCTCGCGGAACACCGCGACGTTGGGCACCGCGGCGAAGGCGTCGAAGACCGGGCGCCAGTCGGGGAACGTGATCTTGCCGAGCCCGCGGGTCGGGCCCTGGTCGAACAGGAACGCGTCGTCGGCGTCGTCGCCCCGCGCGGGCGGCGCCTCGAGCGGCTCGCTGCCGAACAGGTAGTTGGGCAGGAACTTCAGCAGCAGGGCGCGGTTGACGTGGACGGTGCCCTCGAGCTTGGGCAGGCCGTCGACGATGCTCTTCGCGCTGTCGAAGTAGGAGTCGCGCTCGAAGCCCTTCGCCGAGATCACCTCGGCGAGCAGGCGCACGATGCGCTCCCCCTCCATCGTCACCTGCATCTTGTTGATCGGCGTGTAGAGCAGGTAGCGGCGGTCCTCGCGGCTGGCGCTGCGCACGTAGTCGACCGCCCGCGCGGCGTAGAGCTTGGCCGCCAGCAGGCGCGCGTAGGCCTCGGAGAGGATGCGGCGGATCTGGCCGAACTCGGTCACGCGCTTGCCGAAGAGGACGCGGCCCTCGGCCTGGGTGACGGTCTCGTAGAAGCAGTGCTCGGCCAGCCCGATCGAGCAGAAGCCGAGGTTGAACTTGCCGACGTTGATCGTGTTGAGCGCGGCCTCGAACGCCTCGCCGCCGGTGTGCAGGACGTCCTCGGCGGCCACGGGGTAGTCGTCGAGCTCGAAGGCGCTGACGTACATCTGCGAATGGACGACGTTCCCGATCAGCCGGTACGCCGGGTGCTGGCTGTCGGCGGCGAAGAACACGTAGCCGTCGGGCCCCTCGACGTCCGCGCGCCGCCCGAACACCGACACCATCCGCGCGACGTTGCCGTTGCCGATGTAGTACTTGCCGCCGGTGGCGCGGAAGCCGCCCTCGCCGTCGGGGGTGAGGACCATGTCGGTCGAGTAGATGTCGGCCCCGTGCTCGCGCTCGGAGAGCCCGAAGGCGAACACCGCACCCTCCTCCAGCAGCTGCGCCGCCCGCTCGCGAGCCGCGTCGTTGTCGCTCTGCCAGATCGGGCCCGAGCCCGAGGATCGTGACCTGCCACGCGTACCAGTACGGCAGGCCGTAGAACCCGAGGATCTCGTTGAAGGCGGCGTTGCGCGCGGTGTCCCAGCGCTTGTCGGGATCGCCCGCGGCGTCGCGCGCCGGCGTGAGCAGCGTCGCGAACGCGCGCTCGCTCGCGAGGAAGTCGATGAAGTCGGAGTACCAGTCGTCCGACCGCGTCTCGGCGGTGAGCCGCCGCTTGCCCTTGGCCTCGAACCAGTCGATCGTCGCGCGCAGCACCCGCTGGGTCGCGGGGTCGAACTCGGCGGCGTCGTAGCTGGCGGGGTTGAGCAGGCGCGCGGTGGCGGCGGCAGTGGCGGTCGGCATTCCTCCAGACTCGCACGCCGGCGGCCGGCGGCCGGGGCTTGTTGCGCGGTTGACAAGCCCGCGCCGAACTGTTAGTCATTCGCCTTAGGCGATCGACTAATGGCCGCGTCCACCACCACAGAGCCCGCGCAGAACTCCACCGCCGAGGCCTTTCTCGACGCTGCCGAGCGCTTGCTCGTCGAGGTCGGCCACTCCGGCATCAGCACCCGCAGGCTCGCGGCCGAGGCCGGGGCCAACCAGGGCCTCGTCCATTACTACTTCGGCTCGATTGACGAGCTCTTCGTCCAGGTGCTCGAGCGCTTCACCGAGCGCTTGATCGCCCGGCAGCGCGAGATGTACGCCGCCGACCGCCCGTTCATCGACAAGTGGCGCGCAGCCTGGCGCTTCCAGGAAGCGGACCTCGAGGAGGGCTACTCGAAGATCTGGATGGAGCTCCAGGCCGTGTCCTGGAGCCGCCCGGACCTTCTCCCCCGCGTGGCACACGTCAACGCCGAGTGGCGCGCGGTCCTGCGCGACGCGTTCACGCGTGCCGCGGAGGAGTACGGCCTGACCGAGGACGAGTTCCCGGTGGAGGCCCTCGTCGCGATGACGATGACCTTCGGCCAGGGCTTCGCGCTGGAGCGGCTGGAGGGCATCGACGACGGGCACGCGGCACTGCTCGACTGGATCGAGAATTGGCTCGAGGGGCTCGAGAACACAAGGAGGACGGCATGACCACCGCGATACCGATGACGGACCGTCGCGAGGAGGAGCAGAGCCGGGCTCGCTACCCCGACGAGGAGGGGTTCATCGAGCGCGACGGGGTGCGCGTGTTCTGGGAGTCGTACGGCCAAGGCGAGCAGACCGTCCTGTTCCTCCCGACCTGGACCATCGTGCACTCGCGGGTGTGGAAGGCGCAGATCCCGTACTTCGCGCGGCACTTCCGGGTCATCTGCTTCGACCCCCGCGGTAACGGTCGCTCCGACCGCCCGACCTCGCCGTCGGCCTACGACGAGCGTGAGTTCGCACAGGACGCACTCGACGTGATGGACGCGTGCGGAGTGGACAAGGCCATCTGCGTGGCGCTCTCGAAGGGCACCCAACGCGCGCTGCTCCTCGCCACCGAGCACCCCGAGCGGGTCGCCGGCCTGGTCTTCATCGGCCCGTTCACCCCGGTCAGCCGGCTCGCCTCGGCTCGCTGGCGGGCGATGGCCCATCCGCGCGTCCTGCCGCTGGGGCTCAAGCAGCCGGTCACCACGCGCGGCTGGGGCAAGTACAACCTCGCGTACTGGAAGGACGGCGGCTACAGCGACTTCGTCCAGTGGTGGGCGGAGAGGATGCTCCCCGAGCCGCACTCGACCAAGCAGATCGAGGATGCCGTCGCCTGGTCCCACGACACCGACGGCGCGACGCTCGCCGCCTCCGTGCTGGGCGAGAATGCCGCCCCCGTCACCCGCAAGGACCAGGTAGCGCTGGCCGAGCGAGTCCAGTGTCCCGTGCTCGTCATTCACGGGACCAAGGACAAGATCACCCCGTACGCCGATGGGAAGGCGCTTGCCAAGATCACGGGCGGGCGGCTGGAGACGGTCGAGGGAGCTGGTCACCTCCCCCATGCGCGCAAGCCGGTCCGGGTGAACCTCGCCATCCGCGAGTTCGTCGAGGCTGCGCCCCTGCGCGACCCCACCGTCCACCGCTCGGACGGCCGCAAGCGGGCCCTGTACATCTCCTCTCCGATCGGGCTCGGTCACGCCCAGCGCGACGTCGCCATCGCACGCGAGCTGCGCAAGCTGGTGGATGGGCTCGAGATCGACTGGCTGGCCCAGGATCCGGTCACCCGGGTGCTCGAGGGGGAGGGGGAGCGCATCCATCCCGCCAGCGAGCATCTGGCCAACGAGTCGAAGCACATCGAGTCGGAGTCGGCCGAGCACGATCTCCACTGCTTCCAGGCGTGGCGGCGGATGGACGAGATCCTGGTCAACAACTTCATGGTCTTCCACGACGTGGCGCGCGAGGACCGCTACGACCTGTGGGTGGGCGACGAAGCCTGGGAGCTCGACTACTACCTGCACGAGAACCCGCGCGAGAAGAAGGCGCGCTACGCCTGGCTGACCGACTTCGTGGGCTGGCTCCCGATGCCCGACGGCGGCCGGCACGAGGCCTACCTGACCGCCGACTACAACGCCGAGATGGTCGGCCATATCGCCGGTCACCCCGACCTGCGCGACCGGGCCATCTTCGTGGGCAACCCCGAGGACATCGTGCCCGAGCGGCTCGGCCCCGATCTGCCGATGATCCGCGACTGGACCGAGCGCAACTTCGACTTCGCCGGCTACGTGACCGGATTCGATCCGCGCGAGCTCGGCGACCGCGACGAGCTCCGCAGCGTGCTCGGCTACCGGCCCGACGAGAAGGTCTGCGTGGTCAGCGTCGGTGGCTCAGGCGTCGGCGCCCATCTGCTCCGCCGGGTGATCGACTCGTTCGAGGACGCAAAGCGAGCGGTGCCCGAGCTGCGGATGATCGTGGTGGCCGGGCCGCGCATCGACCCCGAGTCGCTGCCCCGGCCGGACGGGCTCGAGGTGGTGGCCTACGTGCACAACCTCTACCGCCACCTCGCGGCCTGCGATCTGGCCGTGGTCCAAGGCGGCCTGACGACGTCGATGGAGCTGACCGCGAGCCAGAGGCCCTTCCTGTACTTCCCGCTGCGCCACCACTTCGAGCAGAACATGCACGTCGCGCACCGCCTCGACCGCTATGGCGCCGGCCGGCAGATGGACTTCGACTTGGCGACACCCGATCACATCGCGACGGCGATCGCCGAGGAGATCGGCCGCCCGGTGGAGTACCGCGAGGTCGAGACGGACGGCGCCCGGCGAGCGGCGGAGAGGCTGGCGGAGCTGCTCTAGCTGAGCGCTTCCGACTTCAGCGCGTCGCGCCTGAGCTCGATGCACTCCAGGAGCTCCCGGTAGGAGTCGCAGAAGGCCTCGACCCCCTCGCGCTCCAGCTCTTGGGTGATGGCCGGGAGGTCGACGCCCTCGGCGGCCGCAGCCAAGATCACGGCCGCCGGCGCCTCGGGCTCACCGTCGAGCGAGGGACCGACTTGCCCGTGATCCGCGAAGGCAAGCAGGGTGGCCTCGGGCATGGTGTTGATCACATCGGGAGCGATCAGCTGCTCGACGTATAGGACGTCCGGGTACGCGGGGTCCTTGGTGCCGGTGCTCGCCCACAGGGGCCGCTGGGGCTGCGCCCCTGCTGCCGCGAGCGCCTGCCAGCGTGGTCCCGAGAAGTGGTCCAGGTAGTGGCCGTACGCGATCTGAGCGTTGGCGATCGCGACGCGTCCGCGCAACGGCGACGCCGGGGGGAGCGCGGCGTCGGCCTTGGCATCGACCCGTGAGACGAAGAACGAGGCCACGGAGGTGATCCCGTCGATCGCCTCCCCCGCGGAGAGCCGCCGCTCGAGCCCCCGCAGGTAGGCCTCGACCACTTGGTCGTAGCGCTGCACAGAGAACAACAGAGTCACGTTGACGCTGACGCCGGCTGCCGTCAGCTCCTCGATCGCCTCCACCCCGGCAGCGGTGGCCGGCACCTTGATCAGCACGTTGGGCAGGTCGAGCCTCCGCCACAGGCCGCGAGCCTGGTCGATGGTCGCCTCGGCGTCGTCGGCCAGATCCGGCGTGCACTCGAAGGAGACGAAGCCATCCCTGCCGTGGCTGCGCCGGAACAGCGGCTCCAGCGTTCGCGCTGCCTCGCGAACGTCGTCGAGGGCGGTGGCGAAGAAGGCCTCCCTGGGGTCACCGCCCGGCAGCGCTCGCAGCTGGTCGTCGTAGCGGCTCGACCCTTCGATGGCCTTGGCGAAGATCGTCGGGTTCGAGGTGGCCCCGCTGACCGCGAGCTCGCTGACCAGCTCCCTGAACCGACCGCTCTCGAGCAGCTCGCGCGACAGGCTGTCGAGCCAGATCGAGACTCCGGCTTCGCGCAACTGGTCGAGGCGCCTCATGCTGTCGCTCCCTCGACCCCAGAGACGAGATCTTCAAGAGCCACGTCGGTATCCGCCAGGTCCTTGTCGCTCACGGCGACGCGACCGCGGATCAGGCGCTGGATGGGCTCCGTCACGTCCCAGACGTTGAGGTTCATGCCGGCAACGACCCGGTCGCCCACCATCCAGAAGGCGATGAACTCTCGCGTCGCCGGCTCTCCCCGGAACACGACCCGATCCCAGGACCGGGCGAAGCCCGAGTACTCCAGGCCCACGTCGTACTGGTCGGAGAAGAAGTACGGCAGCCGGCTGTAGGGCTCGGGCCGGCCCAGCATGTTCTTCGCCGCCGCCGGGCCCTGGTTGAGCGCGTTGGCCCAGTGCTCGACCCGGATGTGCTCGCCGTAGAAGGGGTGGAACGCGTTGGCGACATCCCCGGCGGCGAATACGTCAGGGGCGCTAGTCCGCAGGTGCTCGTCCACCACGATGCCGTTCTCGAGGCTGAGGCCGGCCTGAGCCCCCACCTCGCTCCGAGGCTCGACGCCTACGCCGACGACGACGAAATCGCAGTCGATGGTCTGACCGTCGGTCGTCCGCACACGCTCGACGCCACCGTCTCCCTCGATCGCCTCGATCCCGGTACCCAGCACGCGGGTGCCGGCATCCGCGTGGATGTCGCGAAAGACCGTTCCGACCTCGGTCCCCAGGACGCGCTGCAGGGGCACGCCGGCCGGATCGACGATCGTCACGTCGAGACCGCGCTGGCGGGCCGAGGCAGCCACCTCGCTGCCGATCCAACCGGCGCCGACGACCACCACAGAACCGCCACGGTCCAGCCGTTCGCGCAGGGCGTCCGAGCTGCCGATGCTGCGCAGGTAGAAGATCCCGGCACGGTCAGCGCCCTCCACGGCGAGCCGCCGCGGCCGTGCTCCGGTCGCCAGCAGCAGGCGGTCGTAGGGCACTCGCTGCCCGTCGTCGAGCTCGACCTCCTTCTCGGATGTCCGCAGGCTCACCGCGCGGCGGCCGAGATGCAGTTCGATGTCGTGCTCCGAGTAGAAGTCACGGTCGTGCACGTACGTGGTCTCCCGCGCGGCCTCACCGCGCAGGTATTCCTTGGACAGCGGCGGTCGCTCGTAGGGAAGCTCTTCCTCGGCGCCGATCAGCAGCACGCGCCCTTCTAAGCCGTCGCTGCGCAACGTCTCGGCGGCCTTCGCGCCGGCCAGGCTGGCGCCGACGATGACGTGGGTCTGGTCAGTGGTCATGGGGGCTCCCTGTGGTGAGGGCCAGGAACTCCTGGCGCGTGCGGGCGTCGTCGCGGACCAGCCCGTGCAGTGAGGAGGTCACGGTCTTTGCGCCGGGCGTCTGGACTCCGCGAAGCGACATGCACAGGTGCTCGGCTTCCAGGACCACTCCCACTCCCTTCGGCGCCAGCTCGCGTCGGAGCCAGCCGGCGATCTGCGTGGTGAGCCGTTCCTGGATCTGCAGGTCGCGGGCGAAGTGCTCCACCACCCGGCCCAGCTTGCTGAGGCCGATGATCCGTTCACCGGGCAGGTAGCCGACGTGAGCCACGCCCTGGAACGGCAGGACGTGGTGCATGCACAGCGAGTGGAACGGGATCGCCTTCACGACGACCAGCTCGTCGTACCCGTCGTCGTTCGGAAAGGTCGTGGGCCGAAACGGCTGGGGCGTCAGCAGCTCGGAGTAGGCGTCGACCATCCGCCGTGGCGTGTCGCGCAGGCCGTCGTCGGTGAGGTCGGCGCCGACGGCGGTCAGCAGGGCCGCCGCCGCGTCGCGGGCAGCCGCCAAGTCGATCCGCGGGCTTCTGTTGTCAACCGGCGGGGCTTCGGCGAGCGTCGCGGGACCGGTGCCGTTTGTCGAGTTCATGTTCCCTTGGCGTCACGGGAGCCGCTGGTCTTACGTCCCGCGCTTGGGCGGGCGAGCATTACCCGCCGTGGGCACAGTTCGCTCGCGGCCGCGCCTTCGCCAGATCGCCTCCGCTGCCTGAGGAGGTCGCCGACGGGCAGCCGGGATCCCCCAGGCACGGGATACTGGACATCGATGCGCCAGCAGGGCACCGAGCTCGTGCGAGAAATCATCGACGCCCTCAATCGTGGGGATGTCACGGCCATCTTGGCGCGCGTCCATCCGGACTTCGAGTGGAGGACCCTCGACAGCAGCCCCATCGGCGGTACCTACAGAGGACACGACGAGGTGCGGCGCTACGTCGAAGACTGGCTCGCGACGTTCGAGAACGTGCGAATCGAAGTTGATGAGGTGACTGAGGCGGGCGATGAAGTGCTTGTCGTAGTCCGCGGTCACGGGCGAGGCAGGGGGAGCGGGGTCGAAGTCAACAACCACTTCTGTCAGGTCTGGGCCGTGCGTGAAGGCGGCGCGGCGGGCATGCGGGAGTACCAGACCCGAGAGGAGGCCCTCGCGCACCTCGAGTCCTGATCAATGACCACCCAGCAGCCGCTGGATGTGCGCTGCTGCGGGCGGGAAGACGGTGGGGGCGCTCCCAAGGCGGCCTTGCGGTTCGGGAGCAGCGGCTCTTACGCGCGGGCCTGCTGGGCCGTGACCGAGTGTGGGTCGCTGCGCTGACGCACGGCGTTGAAGGCCGACGCGCGAACCACGCACTGGTCGACCTCGCTGGGCAACAGCAGGTCCACGACACCAGACCGCTCCGAGATGCTCGGCGCGGTGCTGAGGAGAATCACGTCCGGGCGCGACTTCTCGTGGACGGTCACGTAGAGCTGACTGGCACCGCGAAGGGCGGCGGGGTCGAGCGCGTACTCGACCCGCAGGCGCTGCCCGTCCAACGCGGCGGACAGCTCGCGGACACGCGGGTAGGTCGGCTTGCCCGCCTGCCGCACGAATCGGCCCAGCTTGCGCAGGAAGCTGGCCTGCTCGGCCTCGCGGTGGTACTGCGCGGGATGTGTCCAGCGCGTGCCCTGATGGGCGGGGCTGGCCGGGCTGACACCGCCTAGCTTGCCGCGGCTCACAGGCTGCAGCACCCCGGTCGAGTTGCCCCAGCGGCCTTTCCACGAGCCCCACTTCCCCAAGGGCTCGACCGAGGGCAGCACCGGTTCGACCGAGCCGTCCGGGTTGTCGATGCCGCCCGGGTAGGGGTGAGCGCCGGCCTCGAAGTAGTTGGCGTGGGAGAACGGAGCGACGTACACCACAGGGTGCTCACCCTCGCCGGACTGCAGTCGTTCGACCTGCGCCCAGCTCCGAGCCTCGCCGCGCTCGTGCTGCGACAGGGTGACCTTCTGCGGGCGGTCGCCCTGATCGAGGCCGATCTGGACCATCTCCCAGTCGCCTTCGTGCTTACCGAAGCCCAGGAGGTTCTTGGGGTTGTAGTAGAACCACAGCCAGTACTGCAGCCACCGCAGACCGCCGTCGGCCGGCGCCACGCGGCCGTACAGGCGATTCGAATAGGAGGGATCTGCCTGGTAGTTGGCCGCGGCGGCGAGCTCGTCGGCAGCGGCGTCCAAGCGGTCGCCTTTCTGCGCCTGCAGGCCGTGCGGGTAGCGCACCAGCAGGTCGAGGCTCAGCCGGGCCTCGCCTTCTCCGCCCGCGCGTGCGAGCACGGTGCCATCGCGCAGGACCAGGAGATTGCCGACGTGGTCGGTCATCGACGCCGCCGACATCGCGCGGTAGGGCTCCTGTGCGTCGTAGCGCAGCGCCGGCCGGTGGCGCTTCAGCAGTTCGAGCTCCGCGGTCATTCGGCCTCTAACGGCCGGACTCGTTCGCCTGCTTCGCCGCCTCGGTGGCTTGGTTGGCGCTGCTTTCTGCTGAGCCGGCAGCCTGCTGGGCCGCATCGGCCGTGGCCTTCGTCGTGTCCGACTCCGCGTTGTTGGCAACCGCGCTCCCACCCACCCCGGCCGCTGTGCCGGCAGTGGCCGTGACAAGAGCGATCATCACCCGGGCGTAGGTCTCACGCCTGTCGCGGTCCTCGGGGCCCGGGGCGCTGCGCGCCAGCATCACGCCGAGCGCGAGCACCGCGGCGAGAACAGCCAGAAGTCCGAGTGCCCCGACATACAGCTGGGCGTTCTCGTCGTCGACGGCGATCAGAACACCGAAGCCGAGGGCGATGACCGTGAAGCAACCAGCGGCGAACCGGTCCACGTCTGCCTCCTATTTCGCGTCCCTAGCGGTCAGTGGGAACCGCCACCTCGCCCTCCTCGGCCATCAGCCGATCGAGCACGTCGTCGGGCATCCACGTGCGGTGCGGGTAGTTGCGGCCCCAGGAGTTGAGAATCGGTACTGCCCCCAGCTCGTCGGCGCGCTCGTTGCCGAGCACGTGGTGCACGTCATCGACCGACCGGGCCCAGCGGAAGCGCTGGATGCCCTCGTCGCGTTCAGGGGTGTAAGTGGCGCGCTCGACGTGGTCGTCGTCCGAGTAGTCGTCCTGCCATGAGACGTGACCGGACTTGCGCAGCACCCCGCCGGCTGTCCGCACCGAGGTGCCGTTGTTGTCACCCGGGTTTGTCTCCTCCCACTGATCCAGCTCCTTGGAGCGGTCCCACAGCCAACGCGGGGCGTAGATGTTGCCGTTGTTGAGGATCGTCATGCAGCGCGACCAGCCGAAGCCGACGCAGGCGCCCTCGGCTCCCTGGTCGTAGAAGTCCCACCACTCCTCGATGTCGGGCTCTCCACCGGGCTCGAGACAAACGCAGTGGCCGCCTCGGACCTGGGTAAGGGAGTCGGCGCCGCCGCGGGCGATGAAGTGCTCCCCGCTCTCCTCGTCCACTTCGGGATCGTCGAAATCGCTGTACCAGTTGACGCCGATCACCACTGGCCGCCGAACGGGCTGCTCGTCACGTGGAATGGCACTGAGGGGATAACTCTCGACGTGCTCCCAGTCGTCCGGGATGAAGCGGCCGAGACGGCCATCGTCGGGGTCGCGATCGATCGGGCGATAGCGCAAAGCTCTCCTCCTGTGGTCTTGTGTTCAGGGCGCCACCCGCGACTCTCGCCGCTGCTCACATGTCGCGCAAGGCTTGCAAAAGAACAACCGCTGGTTGTGGCTAGGGCACAGGTTCAGGCACTGCTGTGTGTTTACGGGGCAGCGATCTCAGCGCATGTACGAGTACACACAACAGCGGGCGGGGCCGACTCACGGGCACAACGCCCGCAAGTAATCGATCTCGTCGCGCCGAGGTCAAAGCCACCCCCTCGACCCAATGCACCAGGCCGGTCCCGCCGTCAGCCACGCAGGCATCGAGCGCGGCCCGCCGGTTTATCGGCCGCGTCATCAGGCCGGAAACCTCGTACGCCGTCCCTGCTGCCCATGATGAGGTTCACGGGGCCCCGCATGGGGTACGTGTAGTCGACAGAGGTTATGAAGCTTGCAGAGCTGATCTGTCAGCAGTGCGGGGCGGTGACACACACCGGCGTGCCCACCTATCGCATGGGCACCATGCCAGGGTGCGCCTGCGGCGGCAGGAGGCAGGTCGTGCGGATTATCGGGAGCCAGCCAGAGGCCGAGCCGACGCGCGACTCCGAGAGCGAACAGGGCACCGCACTGGCCTGAAGCGCCGTAACGAGCGAAGCCTCTCCGGGGAGACTGTCTATTCCGACAGCCCCGCGGCTTCGAGGGCTTCCTCGACGCGCCAACAGATCGCGCACTCGATCAGGAGGCCATCTTCGACTCGATAAGCAGCAGCGAAGTGGAAGACGTCTTCGGCCCCGCTCGCCGCACCGCGAAGAGGGACGCGATAGGAGGCAACGACCCAGTCCCCCGAGTAGCCCACGACCACCACGTCCTCGAAACGAAGGCCCGAGAAGTTGTCGATGACGCCCTCGAACTCCCGCTTGACCGATTCGAGACCGATGAAAGGACCTGGCTCCGGCCATCCCTCGGGGACGGTCAGCCGGGTGTCCTGGTGCCACAGCTCCGCCCACTCGTCCAGCCCGCCGAGTCTGAACCGGCGAATCGACTCCAGCACCAGGTCCACGTTCTCCTGCGACATCGACTACTTCGACAGGCCCACGGCTTACGGTGTTTCGGATTGGGGCTCTTCGAGCTTCGACAGGAAATGACGCAAGTGCTCGGCCACTGTCCGCTTGGCCAGGCCGAGCGGAAACACCGGGGCGAGCAGCATCCCCTTGAAGCCCTTGAGGTGGCGAACGCCTATCAGGTCCACCCGGCTGCCGCCGTCGGCGGGGGTCGCTCTGATCTCCCACGAGCTCCCGGGCTTGAAGAGGTTGGAGTCGATGACCATTCCCTTGATCAGTCCGGGCTCGGACCAGTCGTAGCGAAGGCGCTCCCAGACGTATCCGATGGGCCAAGGGTTGCCCTCGGTGACCTCGGCAAAGGTCTCTCCAGCCTCGTGGACCTCAAGGTGCTCGACGTGCACGTCGGGCCACATCTCGGCCCGCCGTTCGGAGAAGTCGTGCGCCGCCTCGATCACCCGCTCCGGGGCCACAGAAGTGTTGGCGACAACGTGGACCGTAGGCATCGGCGCGACCCTAGCCACTGGGGGGCATCCCTGCTCACCGGTTCTCGCCACGGGACCGCTGCGGTGGCTGATGGCGTGCGCCGTTCCCTCCGACAGGGGGCGGGTCCGAATGAGGCGGGGCGCTACTCCGACATGCCGGCGGCTTCGAGGGCCTCTTCGCGCAGCGGAGTGAATCGAAGCGCAACCACTTTCTCGGCGCGAAACGTCCAGACAGAATGCATGGGCAGCTCGACTTCGGCTCCGCTCTGCCTTCCGCGCGCCGCCTGGCGTCCGCCGACGAAGACCTTGGTACCCCCATCGCGGAACTCTTCGCCAATCAGTCTGTAGTTCGCCCACTGCGCGAGGAACTCGCGCATGAAGACTTCAACTTCCGCAGGTCCACGGGCGACGACCCAATCGTCCGCATCGGGCAGGAACGACTGGAAGTCGATTTCGGGATCGAAAATGTCGACGCCCGCCTGCATGTCGCCCCGTGCCCAGTGCGCGTAGATCCCCCGCACGGTCTCCACGTTCTCCTGCGACATCGCCCCCGCAGTATCCCAGCCGGAGGGAGCCGTGAGCGCGACGAAGTATGCCCGCGCGGCCGAAGCTCGCCCCCGCGAAATTGGAACCACATTACGTCGCGCGGCGTGCCAGCATCGCTCGCCCTTAGGACGAGCCTACTCGGCTTCGCCCGGCGGCTCGTAGCCGGTCTGGAGGGACCGCTGGGACGGGTTGTACCAGAGGGGTTTCTCGCTACGGAGGATGTCGATGAGGAACGCGGCCTGGTCGTAGCTGAGGTTCTGCTGCGAGTAGCCGATGTTCGACTGCACGTAGATCACGATCTCGGTGCTCTGACTGGCTATGGAGTGCCACACCACGTACTTCGTGACCAGCTCCGGCCCTCCCCCGGTGGTCGATGCGGCCGATTGAGCGGATGACATGTCGGCCAGCGTGCCTGAAGCCGCGGACAGACATCTTCAGCGAGTTCCTGGCATCGACCGCGACCACGCCGACCAAGACCGGGCCTTGGGTGAGGCGGAGGCGGTCATCGGGGGATGGACTGGCGCGCCCGACATTGATGGTGCGCTGGACTTCTACAACGAGCTAGCGGAGCTGGTGCGCGGTGGCATCCGGCGTGCCAGGGGAGCGCGAGATGGTTGCGGGCATCAGGTTTGAGGTCGAGCCGGAGCGCGAGCGCGTGCTGGCCGGAACCTCAGCGCTCGTCGGTCCAGCGACGGGGGCTGGCCCGCGGCGGATAGTTCCCTTACGCTCGGATCGTGAACGAGTTCGCGGGCGCGCGCCGCTGGCATCGTTTCGTCCTCGTGTTCGCCTTCAGCTGCGCCGTGGCAGCGCTGGGGCTGATGTCCGGCCCTGGCCGCGCCGCGGCCGCCGCGCCCGTGGCCAGGGCCAGCTACGCCGGGGTCAAGGGCGACCGCACCGCTTGGGGCGAACTGCGGGTTTCCCCCGGCCGCCGCAGCTTCGACGGCGGCAGATCCAGGTTCGAGCTCGTTCTCGCGGGCTGCGGCCATCCCGAGCTCTCCCGGCCCTTCGCAGTTGGCGGGCGCAGCCCGCGGGCAAGGATCCGCCGGGGAGGACGCTTCAGGCTGACCAAGCGGCGCGGAGCGGCGGCGCTGCGGGTCTCGGGGCGCTTCTCCAGCCCGAACAGGGCCAGGGTGAGCTTCGCCTACCGCTCGCCGACCTGCCGACAAGGCGGCCGGCTGACGCTGCGGCGTGTGCGACGCGGGCGTTCCGCAGGCTGCGCCGCCCGAGGGACCACCCTGCTGTGGACTCCACAGGCCCGGATCATCAAGCGAAGGGCAGGCCCAGTCGACGAGGGAATCGAGGTCCGTCGCCGCTACGCCTACGGCTGCCTGTTCTCGCGCGGCAGGCCTTTCACCCTGGGCGAGGACGAGGAGGGCCAACCGGACTCCGACCTGAGGCTGTTCCGCCTGGCCGGGCCCTACGCTGCCTTCGCCCAGGACGAGTGCCCCATGGGCTGTGGGTTCAGCGTGGGCGCTGTGGACCTTCGGAACGGTCGCACCGTGCGCTCCTCTCCGGCGGGCCTCCCGGGACCGGGCAGCCCCTACGGAGGCGCCGCGAGTGACCTGGTGCTCAAGCCCACCTCATCGCTGGCCTGGATCAGCGCGGGCAACCCGACCAGGGTGTTCGCGCTCGACAGCCTGGGGATGCGACAGCTGGACTCGGGCGCTGGGATCGATCCGCGCTCCTTGGAGCTCAACGGATCGACGGTGACCTGGGTCAAAGCCGGAGCCAGCCGCTCGGGCGCCCTTTTCTGAGGGGGTGGCCACACGCCGGGGGCTATGGGGTCTCCCACGGTCTCGTCTTCCTGGTTCGGCAGTTATCCGACGAGGTCTGAGGCCCTGGCTGCGGGCCGTTTGCTCAGCCCTCGAGTGCCTGCAAGATGACCGAGGTGTCGGTGACCAGCTGGCCGCGTTGGATGGTGCCATCCGACATGCGCCAGACGTGGACGAAGGGGACCTTCACCTCGTTTCCCGACTTGCTCCGGGCCTCGGTGTGGCCCAGGACCACGACGGTGTCGCCCTGCTCGATGAACTCATCGGGGTGGGACTGCACCGAGTCGAAAGCCTCCGTGCTCTGCCCGAGAGCCGCCAGCACGTCGTCGCGGCCGTTGAAGGTCCCCGCGCCCGGGACGCGATCATCGTTTGTGCCCTCCCACCGCACGTCCTCCGCGAATACGCCGGCCAGTGTCTCGGCGTCGCCGCTGTTGAAGGCGTCATAGCCGCGTTGCAGTGTGTCGACGTTCTCTGACATCGCTCCCCCTAGTGGTTGGTGATGGTTGGCCCTACCCAATCGAGCCAGCGGCCCGAACATGAGGCCGGGCGCTCGGACGCCGGCAAACCACACCCCCAGCTTCGGCCGATGCGCTGAAAAAGGCGAGCCGCCGCCGGTGGCCGGACGCCAGACGCGCCGAGCGTCGGTCCAGACGCCGTGGCGGGAGCTGGCTCGAGCGTCGCGCGTTCTGTCGATCCCTATCGGGGAAGGCCGGGGCCGGCCTGGGCGACCTGAGGCGGAGGGAGGGGCTCTCTTAGCGGCGGTGGGTCGAGATTCCCCGGGCGCATGGCCCCGCCCTGAGGCGATTAGCGGCCGCAAGAGCAACAACTGCCTCGGCGCGGGCTGGATGAAGCTGGTTCTCGTCCAACGGGCGCCCCTGTCGCAGCGGCCCTCTCACAGGAGGGGCGTTATGCCAACCTCCTACCCCTAGCGCACGCTAACGGTCCAGATAAGTGCCGCAACGGCGGCCGTTTGACGTAGGGTGCCGCGTCACTCAGTTGGTGAAATTCGTCAGGGGCGATGATTCATGAACACACCGCAGCAGCCCCCGGGCTGGTACCCAGACCCGCAGGGGCCGGGGCAGCGTTACTGGGACGGAGTCCAGTGGACTGAGCACCGCGCGCCCGGCCAGCAAAAGAGCAACACCGGCCGGAACCTTCTGATCGCTGGCCTGGTGACCCTGGGAGTCCTGGTGGTCGGCGTCATTGGATGCGCGGCGCTAGTCAGCACCTCGACCACCCCCGACGAGCCACAGGTCGAGAAGGGAGAGAACCGTGGGGGTAGCTCGGAGCGGGGCATCCCGGGAGCCGAGCAGACGGTCAAGTCGTACCTCGCCGCGTTCAGCAGGGCAGACGGCGAAGCGGCCTGCGGCTTCTTCTCGGAGACCTACGAGAAGGAATTCGTTAGGCGGACCGCCGCGGCGAGCCCGACGCTGGTGGCAAGGAACTGCCCGGAGCTTGTCCGCAAGCTGCACGCAAGGCTTGAGCAGGCCGGCGGGCTCTCGTTCGAAGGCACAAGGCTCAACCCGAGCGTGGTGAGGAACCTCGACCTCAAGACCGCGTTGCGGCTCGATGCAGGGGACGGCGACAGCGCGACTGTCAAAGGCCCCAAGGGACAGCAGGTATTCGAGCTGAAGGTGATCGACGACCACTGGACCATTACGACCATCTCGAGCTGACGGCCGGGCAGCCTTCGCCCCCGGCCTAGGTGAACGTCCTATCAGCCCCGCCGATACGAGCTCGCCGACGTTCGTAGCGCCACGCGGCGGGGGCACATCGCGTGAAGCCGGGGCGCGTTCGGCAGGGACGCGGGGGACGCGCCGGACGCATGAAGGAAATCGTCGCCCTACGGGTCGCGCACGGCACTCGGGCATCGCCGAGTGCGGCGAGCGCGTCCACGACGCTTCCACAAGCCCTCCGAGGAGCCCAACGAGGGTGGCCCCGGGTCCCTGGATTCCGCTCTACGAGGGGCTTTACGAGAGTGGGCGGTGCTGGGCTCGAACCAGCGACCTCCTGCTTGTAAGGCGCGGGCATGTACTGCAAGGCGCTGCGACGTACGGCTCGGTGGGGATGGCGGGTGGTGTAGAGGGTTTGTGACCACGGTCTGCTGCGGTCTGCCGCTTCCACAGCGCTTCCATGACCGCCCTAGAAGGGCGTCGCTTACCGCAGATGCCGAACTGGGCGCCCTCCGCAACAAACGGAAACGGCCCTCTAGCTACACCCGACGAAAGAGCACCACGGCGCGGGACGGTTCGAGGCGTCCGCGCGGTCAGCGCTTGCAGTCGAGCAGCTTCAGATTGACGGCGTCTCCCATCGCCTGGTATCCGGCGTCGCTGGGGTGGAGGTGGTCACCGCTGTCATACAGCGGGAGGAAGCGCTTGGGGTCGGCTGGGTCGCGCGTGACTCTGTCGAAGTCGACGACCCCGTCGAACTCGCGGCTGGTGCGGATGAACGTGTTCGCCGCCTCCCGGGCGGCCTCCCTCTGCTCGCTGTAGAGATCGTCACCTTGGAACGGGGTCATCGTCCCGCCCACGATGCACGTGCCTTCGGCGTGTGCCCGTGCGATCAGCTGCCGGTACCCCGCGATGAGCTGATCGGCCGACACGGCCTGGCCCAAGCGGATGTCGTTGATGCCCTCGAGCACGATCACGGTCTCGACGCCGGACTGGGCGAGGACGTCGCGGTCGAACCGGGCCTGGGCGCTGACTCCTTCGCCGTCGACCAGCACCCGGTTTCCGGAGATCCCCTCGTTGAGCACACCCATCTGCCCCTTCTCGGGTCGCTTGAGCACGCGGCGAGCCAGGACGTCCGGCCAGCGGCGGTTGGTGTTGGCGGTGGAGCGGAAGCCGTCGGTAATCGAGTCGCCCAGGGTGGCGACGGCGTCGACGGTCTGCGGCTCGGTCACGACGACCCCGTCGAGCCAGTACCACTGGCTGATGGTGGTCGTGAACGCGGTGTCACCCTCCTCGGCCGCATGGTCGCCGGAGCTGGCTAGATAGGAGGTCTGGAGGGCCAGGTTATGGCCGGTGACCGTGCCACTCGCCCCCTGGAGGTAAAGGCTGACGGCGAGGTTCTGCTGGGGCTGGAACTTACCCGGTAGTGGGTCGCTGAGCACAACGGCGCCGACCGGGATCGTGACCGAGGGATTGCCGCCGAACGTCACCTGGCGGTTCGATCCGGGCACCACCGCCGCGCCGGACTGCTGCACGCCCACATACGCGCGCCCGAACGTCACCGGCTGGCTGCCAAAGGCGTTCGACAGCCGGATCCGCAAGCCGGCGCCACCGATGCTGGTGTGCACGATGTCCCGAACCGTCTGCTCGTTGAGGCTCGCGGTCGTGCGGTCGGCGCTGGCCCCCCAGCTGCCGACTTCGTGCGCCGTCGCGCGGCTCGCCTTTTCCCTGGAACCGGCACGCGCCGCCGCGACGGGGCCGGCCACAAGCGCCAGGCAGGCTGCCACGGCGATCGTCGCCGACATCGCCGCCGTCGGTCGCTTGCTCATCTCGCTCCCTTCCTGGGTGAGCGCCTCCGTCTTCGAGGCCCGTCAGAGGCGGGGAGACGCCGAGTCCGAAACCTGCAAGCCAGACTAACCCTCGAGGCGCGCCCACCGCAATATTCGGGCCTCCACATTCTCCGGCCAACATCGCCTACCCGCCGGCGAGTACGAGCGCCACCGCAACATGGCCATCTTCGAGCTGCAGGGCAACCGCAACCCGCTGATCGACAATCCCGAGTGGGCCGGGCGCCTGGACTTCAGCGCGGCGCTGGGCTGAGGCGAGACGCTGGCCCGGGACGGCCCGGCGCGTTCGCCGAGACTCGGCCGTGCGGGCGACGCGTGGGACGCGCCACGCGCGAACTCATGGCCGGCAACTGGCGAGCCCCGTACCGGGGCCCCGCGCCCGTCCACGCGGCCACAAGGCGTCCCTACGCGTCCGGCGTGCTTCCCCCGTAGCGGGAGGCCGCCGCGGGGACGGCCTCCCTCTGGTCGATAGCGTCAGCCGTCGCCGCGTAGGCGCCTGCCAGCTCAGCGGCGAACTTCTCGAACTCGGTGCGGGTGGCGTTGCTCTCGTTGCGACCCTCGAGCGAGTGCAGCCGGCCTTCGCTCAGCGCCTGGTTGAACTCGACGAACAATGCGGCGAAGTCGGGCGAGAACCCGGCGGCCTGGGTGAGGATCGCCACCAGCTCTTCATCGGGCAGCTGGATGTACTGGAGGTCCGGTCTGCCGATCGCCTCGCCGATCGCCGCCGCGACCTCGGTGTAGGTGAGGTCGCGCGGGCCGAGCAGCTCGCGGACCACCGCGCCGCTCCAGTTCCGCTCGAGCAGCGCCCTGGCAGCGACCGCGGCGATGTCTGCGGTGGCGATCATCGGCACCTTCGCTTCGGGCGCGACGGAGTCGGCGACCACGCCCTCGTGATGGATCGTGTCCAGCGCCGCGTAAAAGCCCTCGAAGAAGGCACCGGGGCGCAGGATCATGACGTTTACGCCGTCGAGCGCCCGCAGCCGCCGCTCCTGCCGGTGCAGGCTGGCGATGAACCCATTGCCGCTCGCCAGCTCGCCGCCGATCGCGCTCAGCGCGACCACGTGGCGCACACCGCTCTTGCGGATCGCCGAAGCGATCGCCTCGCCGCGCCTGTCCTGGTCGGCGTGGTAATCGGGCAGGGTTGGGTCGAACGCTGTGAGCGTGTAGACCGCGTCGGCGCCCGCGAAGGTGCTTGCCAGGTAGTCGGCGTCGCGGACATCGCCGGCGACGGTCTCGGCTCCAAGCGCGTCGAGCTCGACGAGCTTGTCAGGCGAGCGCCCAAGCGCGCGGACGTCCTCGCCGGCTTCGAGCAGCAGCTCGGTGATCTTGCGTCCGGTGTTTCCGGTAGCTCCCATCACGGTGATCATTTCTTTCCCTCCTGGACTCGTCATTGCAGTTCATCCAGTATGAGCGGTGATGGCGGGATTTACTATGACTTAAGTCCGTGATTCATGCTCGTTCGTCTATCGCTCCGGGGTTCCAATCAACGCGTGTCATGCTGATCACGTGACCACGCATCGCGATCCCTGGCCCTCGGCCGCCGATCCGCTCGGCGAGGCGCTGCACTTCCTCGAGCTGCGCGGCGCCTTCTACTGCCGCTCCGAGTTCACCGCCCCGTTCGGTCTCGAGCTACCGCCGTTCGAGGGCTACCTGTGGTTTCACGTCATCACCAGCGGAAGCTGCTGGCTTGAGGCGCCAGAGGCCGAGCCGCGGCGTCTGGCTGCCAGCGAGCTGGCGCTCGTCCCCCATGGGCACGGTCACCGGCTGCGGAGCGAGCCCGACGCGCCGACGCCGAGCATCTACGAGCTCGAGCGCGAGCAACTCGGCGAGCGGTACGAGATCCTGCGCCACGGAGGCGGCGGCGAAGCAATCGACATGGTCTGCGGCGCCGTGCGCTTCGATCACCCGGCCGCGCGCAAGCTGCTTGCCGTGCTACCGCGAATCCTCATCTTCGATCCAGCGACGAGCCCGACGCAGCTCGAGTGGCTACGCTCCACCCTGCGGCTGATGGCGCTCGAGGCGGAGGGCCTGCGGCCCGGGCGGCGAGACCGTGATCACGCGCCTGTCCGACGTGCTCGTCGTGCAGGCGCTTCGCGCCTGGCTGGAGAGCGACCCGGCGGCGCAGTCGGGCTGGCTCGGGGCGCTGCAGGACCCGCAGATCGGCCGCGCGATCTCCCTCATCCACCGCGAGCCCGGCCGCGACTGGACCGTCGCCTCGCTCGCCGACAAGATCCCGATGTCGCGCTCGGCCTTCGCCGCACGGTTCACCGAGCTCGTCGGCGAGCCGGCGATGAGCTACGTGACCCGCTGGCGAATGCACCTGGCCGCCGCCGCGCTGCGCGACGAGGGCGCAACCGTGGCCGAACTCGCGGACCGTTTCGGCTATCGCTCCGAGGCCGCGTTCGCGCGCGCGTTCAAGCGCGTCGTGGGATCACCGCCCGGTGCCGTACGCCGGGCCGGGCCGCTCGAGACGATCGCCGCCTGAGCCTCGCTCGCCTTCTCGCACCGACGGCGCGACGTGGTACGTCGTTGGCGAGCTGCGCGATGACGGTCGCATGGTCGCCGACGGTAAGAACTGGCGGAGTCGTCGCGACCCGTCGCCCGGGTGAGCCTCCGGTATTTGCGAGCGTCTGACCACGCAGTCACTGCGCTCCTCCTTCGCGCGAGAAGCGGTCGCCGGCCATCAGGCCGCGACCCGATACTGCTGCACGATCCGAGCGTCGCACTGAGGGACATATCGGGCCGCCGATTCGTCCCTGCGACGCTCGTGGTGCTGCCCCCGGTGGCTGCGGCGAATCGGTGTGTCGTGCTGAGCGCTGGAGAGGGACGCGGGGACCCCCGGGACGCGCGCGTCGTCAGCGTGGACTGGCTGACTCGCACAGGTCGCGGAAGTATCGGGCCCCTACAGGAGCGCTTCCACAATACCCCGGACAGCAGCAACCCCAGCAACCACCGCATATCTTCCATTTTAGCGCGGGCGCGCACGCGCGTAGGCTGCCCTCAGCGCTGCGCTGTCAGCGTCTCAGCCTGCCCGGCTCCCTAGGGTCGCTTGATCTAGGCGGCGGCGGCCGAGCGCAGCACCGCCGCAGGCACTCAGTTGCGAACGCGCCCGGAGTGGGTACAGATCGCCCACATGGCGCTACTACGACGGCCAAGGACGGCTGGAGGCGAACCCTGGGCCGGGCCCGGCGGCTCGCGGCGCTCACGTCGCGCGGCGAGGAGGTCACCTGCTCGCCCGGCTGGTGATGCTCACCATCTCTATCGTTGTCGGCCTGATCGTTCTCCGGATCGTCCTCGTGGTGCTCGGCGCCAACGACTCGAACACGATCGTCCAGGCCATCCAGGACGCCGCGAAGTTCCTGGTCGGCCCGTTCAAGGACATCTTCAGTTTGAGCAACCGCAAGTGCCAGTCGCTGTCAACTACGGCCTCGCGGGCACTTGTCTACCTCATCATCGGCAATCTGATCGCGCGGCTGCTGCGGCGCTAAGCGGTGAATCTGCCGACCGCAGCACCGCGCTGACGGTTGACGCGTGCCACGACTTGCCGCCCTGCGCGGTCGGGACAGCATCGGCGTTGAGTCCCTGCGCGATCGCCCGAAGCGAGCGGCCCGCCTCTCTCTCGCACCACTCGGGCCACCACGTCATCGGCAGCGACCGAGGGCGACCGAGGGTGACGCCCTGCTCACGCTTGACCGCGAGGGCGTCGCGCGTCCGCTGACCGATCAGCCGCCGTTCGAACTGCGCGAAGGTGGCGAGGACATTCGCCATCGCTTCACCCGCAGGCGACGTGGTGTCCACGTTCACGTCGAGGGCGACCAACCCCCACGCGTGACGCTGGGCGGCGTGCATGATCGAGGCGAAGTCCAGCATCGAGCGACTGAGGCGGTCGAGCTTTGACACGACCAGAGCGTCCGCGTCGCCGCGTTCCAGCGCATCGAGCGCCATCCTGACCCCAGGACGCTTGAGGTCCTTCGCGCTATAGCCACCATCTTCAATGACTTCGAGCAGGGTCCACCCGTGCTCGTCGCATTCGGCGGCGATGGCGGCGCGCTGAGCGTCGAGCCCGGAATGGGCCCGCGCCTCGGCCTGCACGCTCTTCGGTGCTCACTCGCGCGTATCCGATCACGCGCTTCGCCTGCTCCATCGCGACATCAGTGCAGCAATCGGATGTTTGCTGTACAACGTAGCCTATATCGGTTAACCAGGCCGCACGTCATGACTTGACGCTGGTCGCTCAGGCTTTCGGGGCGATAGCCGTAGAGCGCCTCGCGCACCGAATCGTCTGTCTCCACGCCCGACCCGAGCGCTCCGGCGACCGTAGCCAGTGAAGCGGCCACCCAGGCGATGGTCAGATAGCTGCCGAGCCCAACCGAGTGCCCGAGCGTCTTCTCCATGAAGCTCTGACTCGATGACGATCAATGAGGCCGCCGTCACGATCACAAACAGTGCGGCGTAGAAGCAGGCGACCCCTATGACCAGGGTGCCGACCGTGACCTTGTTCGCGAGTCGCACGCGCTCGGAGTCAGCTTGGCCGGACGGTCGCTCCCACGCCGTGAGCGACCACCAGCCACGTCACCAGGATCGCTATCGCCAGAATCGCTACTACGGTCAGACGAACCGGACCCATGGCGTCAGCAGCGGTCAGATACTGCTCGTCACCACCGCGTACGCGCCCGTTGCGAGTGCCGCCGCAAGCGCGAACTTAAGATCGCGTACGAGCCGCCACGGGCGATTGGCAAGCACCATGCTGACCACGTTCTGCTCGCTCTGTCCGCTCACGCTCGCGTCTGATCGACCGGCTTCAGCCATGCAGCGCCTCCTCGTCGGTTTCAGGCCTTACCCTCACCGGTCAATCGTGCGAACGCCGGCGATGCAGGCTGGAATCCAGCGACCCTAGGTTCCCGAGGGACGTCGGCCGCCTGCTGGGATTATCCAGCCCCGCACGTGATGATCCGCGTGCTGGCGTGCTTATCCGCGTGCTGCCGGGACCCTGGGGCAGAACCTCGCAGGACCGGCCGTGAAACTCCTCTCGCGCGCGGCGGCGTTATGTGAGGCGAGGGCTCCACAAGCCACCTCGGGGGCCCAGAGGACGGCGCGGCGAGAACCCTGGTTCCGCTCTACGAGCGGCTTCGCGGCGATGGGCGGTGCGGGGCTCGAACCAGCGACCTCCTGCTCAGGCCATCGTTGCACCACGGATAAACGGCGCGGCCCTGCAGGGAGCGTTGGTTTCGCGCTCCACTACGCCGCTAGCCGATATCGCTGGACGATCCGGGAGTCGGACTGAAGGACATATCGGGCCGCCGATTCGCTAGCCCACCCGCGGTGGCTGGATAGGTCTGTCCCTTCCTTGACTGCTCTATCGCAGCATGGCCGGGCGTCGTTGTGGGCACGGTAGGCAGATGCCAGGCCTGCCGGCCATCTTCGCCATCAGGGCGGCCACAGCCAACCCCAAGACGGCAGCCCCGTGAGGATCCTGACGTGGAACGTCGCCCGCCGGGTTTCGGCCCTTGTCGACCAGGCCACCGCGATCGCCGAGCGCGACCCCGACGTTCTGGCCCTTCAGGAGGTCACCGGTCGAACACTGCCGCTATGGCGGGCAGCCTGCGCGACCCTCGGCCTCGGGCACGTACGGGCGTCGCTCGACCAAGCCGACCCGCAGCGGCAGCCGGCGTCCCGGCGGGCGACGGGCGTGCTCGTCGCTACGCGCGAGCCGCTGGCCGACGGCGTAGCGGCTTTGCCTGTCCCCTGGGCCGAGACGGCGCTCTCGGCTGAGCTCACTGACTCCGGGCTCGAGGTCTGCTGCGTGCACGTCCCCAACGCGGCCAACGGCTGGGTAAAGGTTCAGACGCTCAGGGCGATCCGGGCCGGCCTCGCGGCCGCGGCGCCTCGAGCGCGCGTGCTGTGTGGGGACCTGAACACCCCGCGACGCGAGTTGCCCGACGGGGAGGTTCTCTCGTTCGGTCGTGACTCTCGGGGAAAGCTGCGATCAGAGCGTGGCCTTGACGGGATGAGGCGGAGCTCGGCGTTGTCCCCGGACTGGGTGACCTTGGTTACAACGACGCCTTCCGTTTCCTCCATGGGTATGCCGCGCGGGAGCCCAGCTGGACTTGGGAGCGCGTCGCCGGGCACAAAGGCGGCTGGCGACTCGACCACGTGTTCGCGTCATCAGAGCTGCAACCGCTGGCCTGCACCTATCACCACGAGTGGCGGGAGCGCGGCCTCAGCGACCACTCGGCACTCGAAGCCGATCTGGAGGCGACCGGATAGCACGTAGGCTCACTAATCCAATGCCGACCAGCGTCTACTTCTCCGGCGGGTTGAGGCTCGAGGTCAATGCCGGCATCGACGAGGTGCGCGACCAGATGGTGGGAGATGCCTCGGTGATTCAGCTGCAGACCGAGCATGGGCGCAGGGTCTACGCCCGCCGGGATCTCGTCGCCTACATCGAGGAGCGGCCGGAGCGCCCAGACCCAAACAGGGGCCGTGACAGCGACCCGCCCGCCTCATCCCCGGCTCAGCGCCGGCCCCGCTAGAGGGACCGCGGAAACGCCCGGCCTCCCAACGTTTCGCCGACGCGATCAACACCGAGGGCTCGGACGGCGAGCAGTCGCTCGGAGGGACATCGGGATCGTGTGGCTGAGAGAGGCGAGGTGGGCCAGGCATCTCCCGCGCTCTGGCCCGTTCTCGCCTCACTCCTCCGCTCAACCGTCCGGTCGAGCCCTAGAGAAGTTCCCCTTCTGCGGAGTTGAGAAACGGCCGGACCCTCGAGGCCGTTGGGCTGCGGGAGATGCCGGAACCCGACGCCTACACCTGCAAGTCGGGGCGAAGGCACTGGAAACCCTGGATAAGGGCTGGACTGATGAGGGAGGCCAGGGTCACGCCCCCAGCCGGTACCGCTGCATGATCCGTGCGTCGCACTGAGGGACACATCGGGCCGCCGATACATCCCCGCGACGCCGCAGTGACACGCGGCGACGGGCACATTGCTGGGGGGGTCGCACGCGTTCGCCAGGGACGCGGGGGACGCCGGGGACGCATGAAACCGGGAGTCCTCGCCCAGTGGGTCGCCCAAGGCGCTAGGGATCGCCGAGTGCACCGAGCGCTTCCACAACGCTTCCACAAGCCACCTCGGAGGCCCTGACTGCGGCGCGCCGAGGGCCCTGAGCTCCGCTCTACGAGCGGCTTCGCGGCAGTGGGCGGTGCTGGGCTCGAACCAGCGACCTCCTGCTTGTAAGGCAGGCGCTCTACCAGCTGAGCTAACCGCCCGAGGGGCGACCGAGTCTAGAGCGGGGCCCTGCCCCTGATGACCATGATCTCCTCGTCGCGCCGGCCAGCCTCGAGCAGGCCGCGGCGCTCCAGCAGGTCCGCCCGCGCGCGGTGCAGCGGCCCGAGCGGGCTGCGCTCCCGGCACACCACCGCCGCCTCCAGGCCGCCCGCGCGCATCGCCCCGAGCGTGTGCCGCTCGCCGGTGATCGAGGAGTGGACCACCAGCACCGCGCCGCCGGGACTCAGGTGCCCGGGCGCCTCGGCCAGCAGCGGGTCGAGCAGCTCGCGGCCATCGTGGCCGGCGTCCCAGGCGCGGGCCTCGCCACGGGGCGGCGCCTCGTCCTCTGCCGGCACGTAGGGCGGGTTGGACACGATCAGGTCGAAGCGCTCGTCGCCGAGCGGCTCGAACAGGCTGCCACGCACTGCCCGCAGCCCGGCGCCGTTGAGCAGCGCGTTCAGGCGCGCGGTAGCCACCGCGCGCCGGGACAGGTCAACGGCGGTGACGCGCTCCGCCCCGGCCAGCGCCGCCGCCACAGCCACGGCCCCGCTGCCTGTGCACAGGTCGAGGACCGAGGCGCCTGGTCGCAGCTCGTCGCGCGCGGCATTGGCCAGCATCCACGAGTCCGAGCGGGGCCGGAACACACCTGGGGGCGCGACGATCCGCATCCGCCCATACCTTTCCCGCGCGCCCGCCTCGAAACGATGCCGCTCTACCAGCCACCCCCCACCGCCGACGAATACGAAACCGCGTTCGCGCCCGAGCGCCCCATAACCATCGGGCTCGAGGAGGAGGTCATGCTGCTCGAGCCGGAGACCCTCGACCTCGCCCCGATCGCCCGCGAGGTGGTCGATTCCGCGCCCGAGGGCGCGCCGCTCAAGCTGGAGCTGCCGGCCTCGCAGGTGGAGATCACCACCTCACCGGCGGCGACCGTGGCGGAGGCGATCGGCCAGCTGGCCGCGGGGCGACGCACGCTGGCGGCGACCGCCGACGGGCGCGCCCGGGCGGCGTGCGCCGGCGTGCACCCGTTCGCCGCCCCCGACGGGGTGCTCAACACGGGCGAGCGCTACGAGCGCACGCTGGCCGACTACGGGCCCGCCGCGCGCCAGCAGCTCGTCTGCGCCCTCCAGGTCCACGTGGCGGTGGGAGGGCCCGAGCGCGCGCTCGCGGTCTACAACGCGCTGCGCTCCTACCTGCCCGAGATAGCCGCGCTGGCCGCCAACGCGCCGTGGCACGCGGGTCGCGACACGGGGCTGGCCTCCATCCGGCCCAAGCTGGCCGAGGCCCTTCCGCGCCAGGGAGTGCCGCCAGCCATCTCCAGCTGGCCCGCGCTGGCGGGGGAGCTGCGGTGGGGCCGGGAGTCGGGAACGATCCCCGAGCCGGGCCGGTGGTGGTGGGAGCTGCGGCCTCACCCCTCCTTCGGGACGCTCGAGCTGCGGGTGCCCGATGCGCAGACCACCCTGGCTCACGCCGCCGGGGTTGCCGCCTTCGCCCATGCGCTGGTCGGGTGGTTGGCCGCCCGCCACGACGCCGGCGAGACACTGCCCGTGGCCGACTCCTGGCGCATCAGTGAGAACCGCTGGTCGGCGCTGCGCTGGGGAGTGGAGGGCACGCTTGCCGACCTCGACACCGGAGCGGGCCGGTCGACCGCCGAGCGCCTGCGGGAGCTGATCGAGCTCGTCGGGCCCACCGCGGGCGCGCTGGGCTGCGAGCCCGAGCTTCGCATCGCGCACGCCATGACCGAGCACAACGGCGCGATCGCCCAGCGCGAGGCGGTCACCGCGGACGGCGCCGTGGGCCTGGCGCGCTGGCTCGCCGAGCGCTTCCTGGAGGTGGCGTAAGGCGCCGCCCGGCGGGTAAAGGGCGGGCCATGGCGTCGCTTCCCGCTCCCCGTGGCCCGGTAGGCGAGCGCCTCCTCGCCGCCCTGACCCACCCACCGCACGAGCTGGAGCCCTCCGCCGTGCCGGCCCCGGCGAATGCGCTCGGCGACGAGGACCTCCAGCTTGCTCTCTACGTGCTCTACGAGCTGCACTACCGGGGCTTCGCCGAGGTCGATGACAAGTGGGAGTGGGAGCCGAGCCTCCTCGCCCACCGCGCGGTCCTGGAGCAGCTGTTCGAGGACGCGCTGCTCGACGCGGTCGGGTTCCCCGGGGAGTCGCCGCGCCCCGACGAGATGGACCTCGCCTTGCGGGCCATCGCCGACGAGGAGGACGGGCCGTCGCTGTCCAAGCACCTCGAACGCGAGGCGAGCTTTGACCAGGTGCTCGAGTTCCTCGTGCACCGCTCCGCGTACCAGCTCAAGGAGGCCGACCCGCACTCGTGGGCGCTGCCGCGGCTCAGTGGGGACCCCAAGGCCGCGCTCGTAGAGGTGCAGGCCGACGAGTACGGCGGCGGCCGCGCCGACCGCATCCACGCCCAGTTGTTCGCCGACGCGATGGCCGCCGTCGGCCTCGACCCCACCTACGGCGCCTACCTCGACCAGATCCCGGCGGTCACACTGGCGACGGTCAACCTGATGTCGCTGCTTGGCCTCCACCGCCGCCGGCGGGGGGCGATCGTGGGCCACCTCGCGCTGTTCGAGATGACGTCGTCGATCCCCAACCGCCGCTACGCGAACGGCCTGCGCCGGCACGGCTACGACGGCGCCGCGACGGATTTCTTCGACGAGCACGTGGAGGCCGACGCGGTGCACGAGAACGTGGCCGCCGTCGACCTGGCCGGCGGCCTGGCCCGAGCGGAGCCGCATCTGGCGCCCGACATCATCTGGGGCGCCCGCGCACTGGCCGAGCTGGACGCACGCTGGGGCCGGCACGTGCTCGCCGCTTGGAAGCGCGGCGAGAGCTCGCTGCGCGAGCAGCTGCCGGTCGCGGTGCCGGCCTAGGCCGAGCGGTCCTCCGCCTCGCTGGGCGCCTGGAAGCGCGTCAGCTTGTGGGTGCCGTCGCAGAAGGGCCGCAGGCGCGAGCGCCCGCAGCGACAGAGGGCGACGGTCTCGCGGCCCACCTCGATCTCCTCGCCGTTCTGGTCGACGATTTGAAACGGCCCGCGGACCAGGAAGGGGCCATCCCGGTAGGGGGTGATCGTGACTTCCGACATGTGCCCCTCCTGCCCCGACCGGCGCCGCTTCACGCCTAGGCTCGGGTCATGGACTTCAAGCTCGCCGGCCAGGCCGTGGCCGTCCAGGCGCTCGCGGTCGTGCTGCTGTCGGCTGCTGTTGGTGGCGCTGCCGCTGCCCGAGGACTTCTTCCGCGACTTCGGGTTCGTCGCCGGCCCCGCCGCGTGGGCGCTGTGCGCAGTCCTGACCGCGCGGGTGCTCGGCCTGCCGGTGCTGCTCACGCTGGCGGTGGCGCTCGTCGCGGGGCTGGTGGGGACCGCGCTCAGCTTGGCGGGCGGTCACTGGCCCGGGGTCGCCGGCGGCTTGGTGGCCTTCGGCGGGGGCTGCGGCCTGCTAGGTAGGGGCGACGGGATTCGAACCCGCGATCTCCGGCTTGAAAGGCCGGCGTCCTGAGCCACTGGACCACGCCCCCGGGGAGAACGCAGTCTAGGTCCGCCGACCGCAGGGCCCGCTCGACACGCCGAGCGTCCAGCGGATCCCGCCGTCGACGAGGCGGCGCAGCCGGCGGTCGGAGCGCCATGCCGAGCCGAAGTGGCCCAGGCCGCTGTAGAACACCCGGCCGCGGCCCTCGCGCCGGCACCAGGCCAGCGGCAGGTCGCGGCGCGTCTCGCCGCTGATGCTCCGCGGGTCGGCGCGCAGGAGCACATGCGAGCGCCGCCGGGGAGAGGTCTTGAACTCGTAGAACTCGTCGCGGATCCGGAAGGCGCGCGGCAGCCGGCGGGTGGAGGGATGGCGGCGGTCGGTGACCAGCACCCTCCCGGGCTGCGCGGGCGGGTGGCGGCGAAAACCGCCGCCGAGCAGGCGCTGGAAGCGCGGCCAGCGGTCGAAGGTGTTGGAGGCGGAGTGGAGGCCGATCAGCGCGCCACCGTCCTTGACGAAGTCGACCAGCGCCTGCCGGGTCTCGTCGTCGATCGGCAGCTCCCCCGTGGTGCTCGCGAACACGACCGCCTTCGCGTTCGCCAGCCGCTCCTTGCTCAGGTCCGAAGCCCGCGGGATGTGGATGACGTCGAAGCGCCGGCTGCGACGGCCGAGCCGGCGCAGGAAGCGCACCTGGTCGGGGATCGAGGCGTGCTTGTAGCCCCGCGCCTCGCTGATCACGAGCACGCGCGGCTGGTTGGCCGCCGAGCCCGAGTCGGCCATCAGCGGCATCGCCACCGCCGCTCCCAGAGCGACCACCACGAGGATCACGGCGTGGCCGGACGCCTTCCCTCGACCTGCTCGCCGTCGCGCCAAGATGGTCTCCTCCGAGTGGGCCGCCTGGGACTCGAACCCAGATCCCTCAGGTTAAAAGCCTGGTGCTCGATCCGATTGAGCTAACGGCCCCGGCGAGACCGATGCTAAGCCGCTAGTGGCGGAAGTGGCGCCGCGCGGTGAAGACCATGGCCACGCCGGCACGGTCGCAGGCCTCGATCACCTCGGGGTCCCGCTGCGAGCCGCCCGGCTGGATGATCGAGCGCACGCCGGCCTCGACCGCGTGCTCGGGGCCGTCGGCGAACGGGAAGAAGGCGTCGGAGGCCAGCGCCGCGCCGGTCAGGTCGATGCCGGCCGCGCCCGCCTTCTCCACGGCGATGCGGACCGAGTCGACGCGGCTCATCTGGCCCGCGCCGACACCGGCGGTCGCCAGGTCCTTGGCCAGCACGATCGCGTTGGAGCGCACGTGCTTGCAGACACGCATCGCGAACTGCAGCTCGCCCCACTCCTGCTCGGTGGGCTTGCGCTCGGTGACGACCCGCATGTCGAGCCGCTCCTCGGCTCCGGTGTCTCGGTCCTGGACCAACACCCCCCCGCGCACCCGCTTGAGGTCCTGCTCGGTGACCGGCGGGTTGCGGCGCTCGTCGCTGCGGAGCAGCCGGATGTTGGGCTTCTGCGTGAGCACCTCGAGCGCGTCGTCGTCGTACCCCGGGGCGAACACGAGCTCCACGAACATGCCGTGCAGCTGCTCGGCGAGCTCGCGGTCGACCATTCGGTTGAAGGCCATCACCCCGCCGAAGGCGCTCTGGCGGTCGGTGGCCAGGGCCTTGGCGAAGGCCTCCACCGGATCGGCTCCGACGGCGCATCCGCAGGGGTTGTTGTGCTTGACGATCGCCGCCGCCGGCAGCTCGAACTCCTCCACCAGGCGCCGCGCCGAGTCGAGGTCGAGCAGGTTGTTGAACGACAGCTCCTTGCCGTGCAGCTTCGACACCATCGACAGCAGGTGCGTGCGGGCACCGGCCTGCGCGTACAGGGCCGCGCGCTGGTGGGGGTTCTCGCCGTAGGAGAGGTCGAGGACCTTCTCGTATGCGGTGGTGACCTGCGCGGGAAAGTCCTCCTCGCGCTCGGAGAACCAGCGCGAGATGGCGGCGTCGTAGCGCGCGGTCAGCGAGAAGGCCTCGCGGGCGAGGCGCTCGCGCGTGCGATCCGACAGCACGCCCTCGCCCGCGCGCAGCTCCTCGAGCACAGCGTCGTAGCTCTCGGGGCTGGTGACCACCCCGGTGTAGGCGTGGTTCTTGGCGGCCGCACGGATAAGCGTGGGCCCGCCGATGTCGATGTTCTCGATCACCTCGTCGTCGTCGACGCCGCGGCGGTTCGCCATCCGCTCGAACGGATACAGGTTCACGCACACCAGGTCGATGGGCTCGATCCCGTGCTCGTCCAGTGTGCTGGCGTGCTCAGGCTTCGAGCGCACGGCCAGCAGCCCGGCGTAGATGCGCGGGTTGAGCGTCTTGACCCGGCCGTCCAGCATCTCCGGGAAGCCCGTGAGGTCCTCGATCGGGCGCGCCTCGACACCCTCGGCCGCCAGCTCGCGAGCGGTGCCGCCCGTCGAGACGATCTCCACCCCCAGCTCGGCGAGCCCGCGGGCGAAGTCGACCAGTCCGCGCTTGTCCGAGACGGTCAGCAGTGCGCGCCGCACGCGCACCGCTCCCGGAGCCACCGGCTCCACCCCGCGCTCAACCGCGCCGGACATCGGCGTCCTCCCTCACGCGCACGCGGCGCGGGTCGTCGGGGTCGACGGATACCGCCCCGGCCGCGATCAGCCGGATGGCCCGGGGAAGCAGGCGGTGCTCCACCGCGTGCAACGCCGCCTCGACGTCGCTCACCTGGGGATCGTAGGACAGCTCCAGCGCCTCCTGCAACACGATCGGCCCGGTGTCGACGCCCTCGTCGACGAAGTGGACGGTCACCCCGGTGACCCGGACGCCGTGCTCGACGGCCTGCTCGATCGCCCGGATGCCCGGGAAGGAGGGCAGCAGCGACGGGTGGACGTTGAGGATGCGCCCGGAGAAGCGGCGAACGAACTCCGGGCTGAGGAGCTCCATCCAGCCCGCGAGCACCACCAGCTCTGCGCCGTGCGCCTCGATCCAGTCGCCGAGCGCCCTGTCGCGCGCCGCGCGGTCGGGGTGGTCGGCCGCGGCGAACACCGCTGCCTCGACTCCCGCGTCCGCAGCCCGCCGCAGCCCGCGGGCCTCCGCCCGGCTGGCGGCGACGCCGACCACCTCGGCGTCTTCGCCGTGGACGGTGTCGAGAATCGCCTGCAGGTTGGTCCCTTCTCCCGACACCAGCACGACCAACGAAAGGGCCACTAGGCGGCGACCCGCAGCACCGGATATGGGCCGCCGCTGGTCTGCAGCCGGCCCTCGGAGATGAGCTCGTCCACGCGCTCGAGTATCTGCGCCCGGCGCATGTGCGAGGAGGCGGCGTAGGCGGGCAGTCCGTCGTAGGAGTTGCGCTTGACCTTCTGGCTGCGCCCACCGTGGACGATCTCCGCGCACAGCGTGCGCCCCACCGACGGCTTGGCGGCGCGCGCCACCGAGATGATCGCGTCGTCCAGCCCGGCGATCACCTCCGGCGGTGGCGGCGGCGCGACGACGGCGAGCGCCGGGACGCAGCTGTCGCAGCAGGGCACGGTGGGCCGTGGCGTGGCCTGGTCGCCGAAGTGGCGCAGGATCGCCCGGCGGCGGCACGAGTCGTCCTCCACATAGGCCCAGATCTCGCGGTACTGGCGCCAGCGCACCCGGGCCGCCTCGTCGATCGAGGAGCGGCAACGCGCGGCGGCGCGCCCGTCGAAGCGGGCGGCGAAGCGCCCCGCCACCCGGTCCATCGGCGCCGGCGAGGGCTCGATCACGCCCGCGCGCGCCAGGTGGCCGATCAGCGACCGCAGCCGGTCCGCTCCCCCGCCCAGCTCGCGCGCCAGCTCGGTGGCATCGAGCGAGTAGCGCCCGTCGCCGTCGGCGGCTGCGGCCAGGCGATCGGCCAGCCAGCCGGGCAGGCCGTCCTCGATCTCCTCCTGCTTGATGAAGTGCACGTGCAGCGCCTTGTCGCGGTTCTCGGCCGCCAGCAGCGCCCGGGCGGGCAGGCCGTCGCGGCCGGCGCGGCCGGCCTCCTGGTAGTAGGCCTCGAGCGAGGAGGGAACGCTGGCGTGCACCACCGTCCGCACGTTCGGCTTGTCGACGCCCATGCCGAAGGCGTTGGTGGCGACGATCACCGGCGCCTCGTCGGCCAGGAACCGCCGCTGCACCGAGGCGCGGTGCGAGCGCTCCAGGCCCGCGTGATAGGCCACCGCCTCCACCTCGAGCTCGCGGCTCAGGTCGCGCGCCAGCTCCTCGGAACCCGCGCGCGTGCCCGCGTAGACGATGGCCGGCAGGGCGTCGGGCGCGCGCAGCGCCTCGGCGATCAGCGCGCGCTTCTCGTGCGGTGCCGGACGGGCGACCACGAACGAGAGGTTCGGGCGGTCGAAGCCGGTCGAGACCCTCAGCGGCCCGTCGAGCCGCAGGCGCTGCTCGACGTCCCGCGCCACGCGCGGGGTGGCGGTGGCCGTGGAGGCGACGATGGCCTGCGCGCCCACGTAGCGGGCGGCGTCACCGAGCCGGAAGTAGTCGGGCCGGAAATCGTGCCCCCACTGCGACACGCAGTGCGCCTCGTCGACGACGAACAGCCCGACCTCGACCTCCCGCAGCCGGTCTGCGAAGCCGGGCACCGCGAAGCGCTCGGGTGCGACGTACAGCAGGCGCAGGTCACCCGCGGCAGCGCGCGCCAGCGACTCGGCGTTGGTGGCGGCGTCGCGCTGGGAGTTGACCAGCGCCACGCGGTCGCCCAGGCCCCGGGCCTCCAGCGCCTCCACCTGATCCTGCATCAGGGCCACGAGCGGCGAGACGACCACCGTCAAATCCGCCCGCAGCAGCGCGGGGAGCTGATAGCAGAGCGACTTGCCCGAGCCGGTGGGCATGACGACCATCACGTCGCGCCCCTCCAGGGCGGCTGAGCAGGCCTCCTCCTGTCCGGGGCGGAAGGAGCCGAAGCCGAAGTGATCGTTCAGGGCAGAACGAAGGTCCACGCGGCGACAGTACCGGCGCTCCCGGCCATCACAGGCCCGCCGAAGCCGCGCGTTTACGCGGTTTGCGAAGTCGTAACGCGGGACCGCACGGCGAAGACCCCCACCCCGAGGGCCACGAGCGCGGGCACCAGCATCGCGCATCCACGAGACGGCGTCCACGGGGATGTCCGAGTACGGCTGGGAGAAGGGGCCCCAGTCCGGAGCCACGTGCACGAGCAGGAAGCCGACGAAGGTCCCGAAGGCGACCAGGGCGGTCAGCGGCCAGGCCCAGCGACTGCCGATCACGGCCAGCAGCAGCGCGGCGCCCGTGACCACGAAGCCGATCGTCCCCAGGGTCGAGGACTCGGTGGGCACGGGCGCCGACTGGCGCAGCGTGTGGTCCAGCGCGTGGACGACCAGCAGGCCGAACAGCATCACCAGCGCCGCGATCAGCATGGGGTCGCGGCCGCTGCGGCTCAAGTAGGCAGGACCGCGAGCTCCTCGAGCGCGAACTTGCCGTTCGCCGAGTGTGTGCGCTCGAGGGGGTAGTCGCCCGAGAAGCAGGCGTCGCAGTGGGTCGCGCGCGTGCCGCGGATTGCTTCGTAGACCCCGCCGAGCGAGAGGTAGGCGAGCGAGTCGCAGCCCAGCTCGGCGGCGATCTCCTCCTCGGTGCGCCCGTGGGCGACCATCTCCTCGCTGGTCGACATGTCGATGCCGTAGTGGCAGGGATGCCGAATCGGCGGAGCGGAGATGCGCATGTGCACCTCTGCCGCGCCGGCGTCGCGCAGCATGCTCACGATCTGGCGGGTGGTGTTGCCGCGCACGATCGAGTCGTCGACCACCACCAGGCGCTTGCCCTCCACGACCTCGCGCAGCGGGTTGAACTTCATCCGCAGGCCGTGCTTGCGCAGGTCCTGGCCGGGCTGGATGAAGGTGCGCGCGACGTAGCGGTTCTTGATCAGCCCTTCGTCACGAGGCAGGCCCGAGGCCTTGGAGTAGCCGGTGGCGGCCGGGGTCCCGGAGTCGGGCACGGCGACCACCACGTCGGCGTCCACCGGCGCCTCGCGCCACAGGATCTCGCCCATCTTGCGGCGCGACACCTGCGTGCGGTTGCCCTCCAGCACGGTGTCCGGGCGGGCGAAGTAGATGTGCTCGAAGACGCAGAAGGCCTCGCGCTTGGACTCCACGAGCTGGCGCGTCTCGATGCCACCCTCCGACAGCGAGACCATCTCGCCGGGCTGCACCTCGCGCATCAGCTCGGCGCCGATGATGTCGAAGGCGCAGCTCTCGGAGGCGAGCGCGTAGCGGTCCCCGATCCGCCCCAGCGCCAGCGGCCGCAGCCCGGCCGGGTCCCGGAACCCGATCACGCGGTCGGAGGTCATGATCACGGTGGAGAAGGCGCCCTGTAGCCGCGGCACCACCTCGGCCAGCGCGTCCTCGACCCGCTCGGCCTCGTGGGTGGAGATCATCGCCGCGATGATCTCCGAGTCGCTCGTGCCCCGGAAGGTGATGCCGCGGTCCAGCAGCTCCGAGTGCAGCTCGACCGCGTTGATGAGGTTGCCGTTGTGGGCGAGCGCCACCTGGCGACGGTCCGAGCGCCACACCGGCTGCGCGTTCTCCCACGCCCCCGAGCCCGTCGTCGAGTAGCGGACGTGGCCCACGGCGAGGTCGCCCTGCAGGGCGCGCAGCTTCTGCTCGTCGAAGACCTGGGACACCAGCCCGAGGTCGCGCACGGTCATCACGTGGCCGCCTTCGGCAGTGGCGATCCCCGCGGACTCCTGGCCACGGTGCTGCAGCGCGTAAAGGGCGAAGTAGGCGAGGCGAGCTACGTCGGCCTCGGGTGCGTAGACACCGAAGACACCGCACTCGTCGCGGGGCCCGTCGCGCTCCGGAATCGGGTCGAGAGAGGTCATCGAGGGCCTCTTGGCGAGGGTACCAGCGCGGACCGGCGGCCCCGCCTCAAGGGAAGGCCGCCGCCAGCGAGCCCGACGCCTCGTTCAGCTCCGCGAGCGACACGTCGAACAGGGCGGGATCGGCGGCGCGCAGCGAGTCGCCGCCCACCGTGCCGAAGACCGTCAGCGGCGTCCGCTCGGCCAGGCGGTCGACCGCCTCGCGCGACCCGCTGACCACGAACCCGCCGCCCGGGCACTCGCCGAAGAGCCACGGCAGCGGGTCGCTGTCGGGCCACGGGTCCACCGTCGCGCCGAGCCCGCCGGCCAGGCACGACTCGGCGATCGCCACCAGCAGGCCGCCCTCGGCCACGTCGTGAGCGCTGGACAGCTCGCCCGCGCGCACGGCTTCGCGCACCGCGCCGTGGGCGGCGCGCACCTTGGCCAGGTCGCGCGCCGGCAACTCGGTCGGCAACGGCTCGCCGCGGAGCTTGGCCAGCTCCGAGCCTCCGAGCGCGGGCGCGAACTCGCCGCAGAAGGCGATCGTGTCGCCCGGACGGGCGAAGCCCGCAGGCGCGGTGCGCGCCGCATCGGGCAGCTTGCCCACCATCCCCACGACCGGCGTCGGATAGATGGGACCGCCGCCCGACTCGTTGTAGAGCGAGACGTTGCCCCCCACGACCGGCACGTCCAGCGCGCGGCAGGCGTCGCCGAGGCCGCGGACCGCCTCGGTCAGCTGCCAGGCCACGTGGGGCTTCTCGGGGTTGCCGAAGTTCAGGCAGTTGGTCAGGCCGAGCGGCTCGGCGCCGACGCAGGCCAAGTTGGCCGCGCACTCCAGCGCCGCCTCGACTGAGCCCCAGTAGGGGTCGCAGGCCACGCGGCGGCCGTTGCCGTCGATCGACACCGCGATCGCCCCCGCGCCGCCGTCGTCGGTCAGCTGGAGCACGGCGGCGTCGGCCTGCTGGGGCCTGCGCACGGTGCGGGAGCCGACCATCGGGTCGTACTGCTCGAACAGCGGCCGCCGAGAGGACAGGTTGGCGGAGTCCATCAGGGCCAGCAGCACGTCGCGGGGCTCGGAGGAGTCCAGCACGCGGGGCGGCGCCGGGTAGACCGGCTCGTGCGGCGGCTCGGGCGCGAGGTCGTAGAGCGGGCACTCGTCCACCAGCGCCTCCACCGGCATGTCTCCGACGACCTCGCCCTCGTCCAGGACCCGCAGGCGGCGCGAGTCGGTCACCTCGCCGATGGCCGTGGCGCGCACCTCCCAGCGCTCGCAGATCTCCTCCAGCTGGGCCATGCGCTCGGGCTCGATCACGCACAGCATCCGCTCCTGGGACTCCGAGATCATCACCTCGAAGGGCTCCATGCCCTCCTCGCGCCGCGGCACCAACGATATGTCGAGGTCCAGCCCCACCTTCCCGCCCGAGGCCATCTCCGAGGCGCTGGACGACAGGCCCGCCGCGCCCAGGTCCTGTAGCGAGACGAGCACCTCCTTGTCCAGCAGCTCCAGGCAGCACTCCATCACCCGCTTCTCCTCGAACGGATCGCCGATCTGGACCGTCGGCCGCTTGCTGTCGTCCTCGGCGTCCAGCTCGGCGCTGGCCAGGACCGACGCCCCGCCGATGCCGTCCCGGCCGGTGCGCGCTCCGAGCAGGACGACGAGGTTGCCCACGCCCGCGGCCGCGCTGCGGATCAGGCGGTCGTGTGGCGCCAGGCCGAGGCACATGGCGTTGACCAGGCAGTTGTGCTCGTACGGGCCCTCGAAGTAGACCTCGCCGCCCACCGTCGGGACGCCGATCGAGTTGCCGTAGTGGCCGATGCCGGCCACGGCGCCGTCGAGCAGGAAGCGCGAGCGGGCCGACGCCAGCTCGCCGAAGCGCAGCGAGTCGAGCACCGCGATCGGCCGGGCGCCGACCGCGAACACGTCCCGCAGGATGCCCCCGACCCCAGTCGCCGCGCCCTGGAACGGCTCCACCGCGCTGGGGTGGTTGTGCGACTCCACCTTGAAAGCGATCGCCAGGCCGTCGCCGACGTCCACGGCGCCGGCGTTCTCGCCGGGCCCCATCAGCAGGTGGCGACCCTCGGTGGGGAGCGAGCGCAGCAGCTTCTTGGAGTGCTTGTAGGCGCAGTGCTCGGACCACATCAGCGAGAACACCGCCAGCTCCAGGCCGTTGGGCTCGCGTCCGAGCTTGTCGACGATCCGGTCGTACTCGGCGTCGGTGAGCCCGAGCTCGCGGTGGGTGGCCACCGCGGCCTCGGTCACGCCGCGACGGGCTGGCGGGCCAGCGAGGCGAAGATCACGCCGCCGTCCTCGGACCCCGTGAGCGGGTCGACTGCGTGCTCGGGGTGGGGCATCAGGCCGAAGACGTTGCCCTCCCGGTTCGACACGCCGGCGACGTCGCGCAGCGAGCCGTTGGGGTTGTGGCCCGGTGCGTAGCGCAAGATGATCTGGCCGTGTGCCTCCATGCCGTCCAGTACCTCGTCTGGCGCGTAGTACCGCCCGGCCCCGTGCTTGATGGGGACCGAGAGGACGTCGCCCGCGCTCGCCTGGTTGGTGAAGGGCGAGGTGCCGTTGACGACCTCGAGGTCGACGTGGCGGGCGATGAAGCGGCGGCCCGAGTTGGGCAGCAGCGCGCCGGGCAGCAGCCCCGCCTCGCACAGGACCTGGAAGCCGTTGCAGATGCCGAGCACGGGACCGCCCCCGCGGGCGAAGTCGATCACCGACTCCATCACCGGAGAGAAGCGCGCGATCGCGCCCACGCGTAGGTAGTCGCCGTAGGAGAAGCCACCGGGCACCACCACGGCGTCGACGCCGCGAAGCTCGCGGTCGCCGTGCCACAGCAGCTCGGCGTCGGCGAACCGCCGGCAGGCCAGCAGCGCGTCGATCTCGTCGCAGGAGCCGGGGAAGCGGATGACGCCAAATCTCACTGGTCGACCTCCGCGGGGCATCCTGCCCCGCGGTCTGAGACTGCCGATCGGCCTCCGGTCGCTCGATTTCGAAGTCCTCGATCAACGGATTGGCCAGCAGGCGCTCGCACATCTCGGGCACCCGCGCGGGGTCCTCGGCGTCGAGCTCGACCATGCGGCCCACGTGCACGTTGGCCACGCCCTCGAAGCCCAGCGCCGGCAGCGCGCGCTCGACGGCTTGCCCCTGCGGGTCGAGGATGCCTTCCTTGGGACGGATCAGCACCCGGACGCGGGCCATCAGAGATCGCCGAGCGAGCGGTGCTCCCTACCTCCGTAGACAGCGGCCGGCAACGCCCGGCCTGCGCTCCTTCGCCAGACGCGGCGCCGCTGCGGCGCAGCCACTCGTCGAAGGACTCGCCGGTGATCTTCTCGTAGGCCTCGCGGTAGCGCTGCCGCGTGCCCTGGACCACGTCGTCGGGCAGCTCGGGGGCCGGCGGGGACTTGTCCCAGCCCGAGCCCGAGGACCAGTCGCGCACGTACTGCTTGTCGAAGGAAGGCTGGCCCCTGCCCACCGCGTAGCCGTCGGCGGGCCAGAAGCGCGAGGAGTCGGGCGTCAGCGCCTCGTCGCCCAGCACGATCTCGCCGGCGGCGTTGCGCCCGAGCTCGAACTTGGTGTCGGCGAGGATGATCCCGCGCTCCCGCGCGTGCGCGGATGCGCGCGTGTAGAGCTCGATGGAGATGCGCCGCAGCTCCTCCAGCGCCTCGCGGTCGCCCAGGATCTCCGCGGCGCGGTCGAAGTCCACGTTCTCGTCGTGGTCGCCCACCTCCGCCTTGGTGGCGGGCGTGAAGATCGGCTCCGGCAGCTGCTGGGACTCCTGCAGCCCGTCGGGCAGGGCGATCCCGCAGACCTCGCCGGTGCGCTGGTAGTCCTTCCAGCCCGAGCCGGTGATGTAGCCGCGGACCACACACTCGACGGGGAACATCTCCAGGCGCTCGACCAGCAGGGCGCGGCCCTTCACCTCGTCGGGCACGTCGGCGTACGAGACGAGGTGGTTCGGCACCACGTCCTCGGTGCGCTCGAACCAGAAGGCCGACAGGCCGGTCGAGCACCGCTCCCTTGTCCGGGATCGGCGTCGGGTGGACGGCGTCGTAAGTCGAGATCCGGTCGCTGGTGACCAGCAGCAGCCGGTCGTCGCCGACGGCGAAGATGTCGCGCACTTTGCCCTGCGCGACGGGCTCCAGGGCGGCGAGGCTCGTCACTGCTTCGAGGCTAACAACGAGCCCCGACCGATCTGGACGCGGTTTAGCCGCTGGTTGCGTACTCCACTAGGCCGCCTCGGGCAACGGCTCGCGCTCGCTGACCCGGGTGCGCTGGGTGATCGCGACGCAGGCAAGCACGGCCAGTCCCGTCAGGAAGGTCAGCAGCGAGATGCTCTCCCCGAGGAACAGCGCCGACCAGGCGAACGTGAGCAGCGGCTGCGCAAGCTGGATCTGGCTGGTGCGCGCGATGCCGCCACGGGCCAGCCCGGCGTACCAGGCGAAGAAGCCGGCGAAGGCGCTGATCACCGTCACGTAGGCGAAGCCCAGCCACTCACCCGTGCCGGGATCGCCGTCGCCGACCCCGGCCACCAGCACGAACGGGATCAACAGCGGGGCGAACAGGACCAGCGCCCAGGAGATCACGCGCCAGCCGCCCATCTCGCGCGACAGGGCGGCACCCTCGCTGTAGCCCACCGCGGAGACCACCACGGCGCCGAGCATCACGAAGTCCTCGCCGCGCGGCAGGCCGGCCCCCTGCACGGCCGCGAAGGCCAGCACGGCGACCAGCCCCAGCCCGGCCGCCGCCCAGAACGCGGGGAAGGGGTCTCGCCCGCGCGCAGCGAGGCCACGATCGCCGTGGCCATCGGCAGCAACCCCACGACAACCGCGCCCTCGGCCGCCGTGACACCGCGCAGCGCCAACGCGCTCAGCAGCGGCCAGCCGACCACCACGCCGAAGGCGGTCAGCGCCAGCCGCGGGATCTGGTCGCGCCGCGGCGGGCGCTCGCGCAGGACCAGCAGCACCACCGCGGCCAGGACGGCAGCGAGCACTTCGCGACCCAGGCCCACGAACACGGCGTCGAGTTCCCCCACCGCCAAGCGGGTGGCCGGCAGCGTGCCGCTGAAGGCGACGACGCCCAGGAAGGCGAGGAAAAGGGGGCCGGCCGACCCAGGACGATGACCTGGTCGGCATCACGGCGGGGCCGGCCGACCCAGGACGATGACCTGGGTCGACATCACGGCGGGGCACGACCGCCGACGATAGGTGTCAGCGCACGCGCAGCGTCGCCCGCATGCCGAGCGCCGGGGTGTCAGTTGCCAGTAGCGTCTGTCCGTGCTCTGGGTCCAGGCCTTCATGGTGCTCGGGGTCAGCCACGCGGTCGGCGACTTCGTCCTCCAGACCGAGTGGCAGGCCACACACAAGCACGGAGGCCTGCGCCGGGACCCCGAGAGCCGCCGCGCGCTGCTCGCGCACGTCCTCACCTACGGGCTGGCGATGCTGCCGTGCTTCGTGTGGCTGGAGACGGAGATCGGCGGCGGCGCGGTGCTGGTCGCGGTCGTCGTGCTCGGGACCCACCTCGTACAGGACGACGGCAGGCTCCTCTACGCCTACATGCGCCGGGTCAAGAAGGCCGACCCGCTCAAGTACCCGCAGCTGACCATCCTCGTGGACCAGAGCGTTCACGTGACGATCCTGTTCCTGGCGGCGCTGCTGGCCTCGGGCCTTCAGTAGGCGCGCCCGCGCGCCTCTCCATGCGCTATGCGTCGAGCAGCGCCAGGCGGTCCACGATTTCATCCGCGTGGCGCACGAAAGCGCCCGCGTCGAAGACCTGGTTTAGGTCGAGACCGGGTGCGGCCTCGGCCAGCAGCTCGCGGAAGTGGACGCCGGTGTCCCACGCCCGCTGGGCGTTCTCCTGGACCAGGCGGTAAGCGTCGTCGCGGGTCCACCCCGCCTCCACCAGCGCGAGCAGCGCGCGCTGCGAGTACAGCGCGCCATGGGTGGCGTCGAGGTTGGCCCGCATGCGGTCCTCGTGCACGGTCATCCCCGCGATCAGGCGGAGGGCGAGCGAGTGGCCGTAGTCGAGCAGGATCGTCGCGTCGGGCAGCGCGACCCGCTCGACCGAGGAGTGGGAGATGTCGCGCTCGTGCCACAGCGCCACGTCCTCGAGGCCGGCCTGCGCGTAGCCGCGCAGCAGGCGGGCGATGCCGGTCAGCCGCTCGCTGATGATCGGGTTGCGCTTGTGGGGCATCGCCGACGAGCCCTTCTGGCCCGAGCGGAACGGCTCCTCGACCTCGCGCACCTCCGTCCGCTGGAGGTGGCGCACCTCGGTGGCCAGGCGCTCGAGGCCCGCCCCGGCCAGCGCGATGGCCGACAGCAGCGCCGCGTGGCGGTCGCGCGCCACCACCTGCGTCGAGACGTCCTCGCGCCGCAGCCCGAGGCGGTCCAGGACGGTGGCCTCGAGCTCGGGGCCGTTGGCCGCGTAGGTCCCCACCGCGCCCGACAGCGCCCCGACCGACACGCCCTCGACCGCCTCGGTGAGCCGCGCCAGGTTGCGGTCGGCCTCGAACGCGAAGCCGGCGAGCTTGACGCCGAAGGTGGTGGGCTCGGCGTGCACGCCATGGGTGCGCCCCACGCACAGCGTCGCGCGGTGCTCTCGCGCGCGGGCCACCAGGGCGTCGCGCACCCCGCGCGCTCCCTCCAGCACGAGCCCTCCCGCCTCGGCCAGCTGGAGGCCCGAGGGCCGTGTCCAGCACGTCGGATGAGGTGAGCCCATGGTGGAACCAGCGCCCGGCCTCGCCCAGCGGGCCCGCCACCACGTCGACGAAGGCAGCCACGTCGTGGTCGGTCACCTTCTCCCGCTCCTTGACGGCCTCGACGGTGAAGGCGGCCCCCTCGCGGATGGCCGCGGCGTCGTCGGCCGGGACCACGCCCTGCTCGGCCAACACCTCGACCACCGCCAGCTCGACCCGCAGCCAGCTGCGCAGCTTGTTCTCCTCGTCCCACACCGCGCCGATCGCGGGACGGGTGTAGCGCTCGATCACTTAGCTAAGCGAGGATCTTCGCGGCGAGCACCGCGGCGTTCCTCGCCGCGTCGACCCCGACGCATGCCACCGGCACGCCGGGCGGCATCTGGCTGATCGCGAGCAGGGCGTCGAGGCCGCCGGCCACCGACGTCTTGGAGGTGAGCGGGACGCCGATCACCGGCAGGTCGGTGTGGGCCGCCACCACTCCCGGCAGCGCTGCGGCCAGGCCGGCCCCGGCGATGATCACCCGCAGGCCGCGCATCTGGGCGTTCTTGGCGTAGTCGGCCACCGTGTCGGGGTCGCGGTGGGCGCTCATCACGCGTATCTCGTAGCGGATGCCCCGATCCTCGAGCTCGGCCCCCGCCTTCTCCATCAGCGGGAGGTCGCTCTTGCTGCCCATCACGATCCCCACGCGGGGGGCGTCGACGTCCAGCTCCGCGAACTGCTCCTCGACCTCGGTCTGGGTCACCGGCGACTCGGGCGGCAGCTCCTGATTCACGCCTGAACCTTCTCAGCCGCGGCGGCGGCGATGTCGCGCCGCAGCTGCATCCCGTCGAAGCTGATGCGGTCCGCCGCCTGGTAGGCACGCTCCCGGGCCTCGGCCGGGTCGCCACCCAGGCCGGTCACGTTCAGGACGCGCCCCCCGGCGGTCACCACCTCGCCATCGCGCTCGGCGGTGCCCGCGTGCAGCACTTCCACCTCCGGCGAGCCGGCCGGCTCCAGCCCCTGGATCACGTCGCCCTTCGACGAGGACTCGGGGTAGCCGCGCGAGGCCAGCACCACCGTCACCGCCCACTGCGGCGACCACTCGGCCGTCACGCCCTCCAGGCCGCCGGTCCGGGTCGAGCCCTCGCAGCAGGTCGAGGATGTCCGAGCGCAGCCGGGGCAGCACCGCCTGGGTCTCGGGATCGCCGAAGCGGGCGTTGTACTCGAGCACCTTCGGCCCGGCGGCGGTCATCATCAGGCCCGCGTAGAGCACCCCGTGGAAGGGCGTGCCGCGGCGCCGGAGCTCGTCCACGATCGGCTGATGCACGGCGGCCGCCAGCGCCTGCGCGTCGTCGGCCTCGAAGCCGGGGACGGGCGAGAAGCTGCCCATGCCGCCCGTGTTGGGGCCCTCGTCGCCCTCGCCGATCCGCTTGAAGTCGCGCGCGGGCGCGAGGGGCAGCGCCCGCTCGCCGTCGCAGATGGCCAGCAGGGAGAGCTCCTCGCCGTCCAGGAACTCCTCCAGCACCACCTCGGTGTCGCCGAAGCGCCGCTCGGAGAAGAACAGGTCCAGGGCCCCGCGGGCCTCGCGCTCGTCGGCGGCGATGATCACGCCCTTGCCCGCGGCCAGCACGTCGGCCTTGAGCACCGCCGGGTAGCTCGCGCAGGCCAGGTGGGCGGCGGCGTCCTCGCGGTCGCTGAACACCGCGTAGCCGGCGGTGGGCACGCCCACGTCGCGCATGAGCGCCTTGGCGTGGGCCTTCGAGCCCTCGATGCGCGCGGCCGCGGCGCTGGGGCCGAAGGCGGAGATGCCGGCCTCGGCCAGGGCGTCGACCAGCCCGGCGACCAGCGGGGCCTCGGGGCCGACCACCACCAGGTCCACCGCGCGGTCGCTGCGCCAGCGCCACCAGTCCGTCCACGTCCTCGGCGCCCACGTCCGCGCACTCCACCCCGTCGCGGGCGATCCCCGCGTTCCCGGGGGCGGCCAGCACCTCGGGCGTGCGCGGGCTGCGCAACAGGGCGCGGACGAGCGCGTGCTCGCGCCCTCCTCCGCCTACGACCAGGAGCTTCAACTAGAGCGAGGCGACGAAGTCGTCGACGGCGATCGCCGCCAGCGACTCGTACCGGGCGGTGCCGCGCGAGCCCAGCTCGATCGACACGCGCGCCATCGTCGTGTCGTCGGGGGCCTCGATCACGTTCACGAAGTCGTACTGGCCCAGGACTGCCCACTGGGCCTTGACCTCGGCGCCGAGCTGCTCGATCTCCTTGTTGACCTCCTGGAGGCGCTGGGGGTTGTTCTTCAGCGTCTGGACGCCCTCGGGCGTGAGCGTGGTCAACATGACGTAGGTGGGCATGGCGGCTCCTGGGGTCGAGGGTCTCGCAGCCTATTGTCAGCAACTGTGCTGCGCCGTGTCTATGACGCCACCTGGGGCCGAGGCTTCGCGCTCTTATACGACTTCTTCTTCAGGGCCATGGAGCGCAGCGGGCTCACCGACCTGCGCCGCGACCTGCTGAGCCAGGCCGAGGGACGCTGCCTGGAGATCGGCGCCGGCTCGGGGCTGAATCTCCAGCACTGGCCCGTGCGACGTCGAGCTCGTCGCCTCCGAGCCGTTCGAGCCGATGGCCGCCAAGCTGCGCAAGAAGGTGGCCGAGATCAGGCCGGGCACCGAGGTCGTGCTCGCCCCGGGCGAGTCGTTGCCCTTCCCGGACTCCTCCTTCGACACGGTCGCGGTCACCCTGGTCCTGTGCACGGTGCCCGACCTCGCTGCGGTGCTACGCGAGGTCGACCGGGTGCTGAAGCCGGGCGGGCGCTTCCTGTTCCTGGAGCACGTGCGCGCGCGCGAGGAGGGTCTGGCCCGCTGGCAGGACCGCCTGCACGGGCCCTGGTACGTCTTCGGCTACGGCTGCCACTGCAACCGCGACACTCCCGCGGCCCTCGCCGCGTCGCCGCTCGAGGTTACGGGCGCGGACTGGGGCGAGCTGCCGGGCGCGGTCCCGCTGGTCAAGCCCATGTACAAGGGGGCTGCGAGGGCCAGGTGACGGAGTACAGTTGCCCGTCGTGCGCAACCGGATCCTCACCTTCCTCGTCCTGGGCGTCCTCGCGGCCGCTTTCGCCCCGAGCGCGTCGGCCGCCACGCTGGGCTTCGACCGGTCGTGCTTTCGGCCGGGGACCACGGCCACGCTGAGCGGCACGGGCTACACGCCCAACGGCGCGGTCGCGATCGGCCGCGACGGCGCAGTCGCCGCGGCCGACCACCGCCGACGCGGCCGGCGCCTTCGGCGTCCTGTTCACGACGCCCTCGCAGTCGAGCGGCTCGCGCCTCTACAGCTTCTCCGCCACCGACGCCACCAACGCCGCCCTCACCGCCGCCACCCAGGTGCGCATCACCGCTCTGGCTGTGAGCATCCGTCCACGCACCGGGTCGCCGTCGAGGCTGCGGAGGATCGGCGCGCGCGGGCTTCATCGGCGGACGCACGCTCTACTCGCACGCGCGCCGGGGGCGCCGCTACAAGGTCGACGCGCGCATCGGGCGCTTGCGCGGCCGCGTGCGCCAAGGTCAGCGCCCGCAAGCGCCTGCTCAAGGCGCGGAACCCAGCCCGGCACCTACCGCGTGCAGTTCGACGCGCGGCGCCGCTACCGCCGCTGCTCGCGGGCCGACCGCCAATCGCGCCTGCGTGGTCTTCCGGGTCACCGTGTTCCGGACCTCCAGCTCGAGCGCGGCCTCCGCCGCCTCCACCGGCGAGCGCTGGGAGCAGGTCTCCGGGCCGCCCGCTCAGCGGCGCTCGCTTCGCGCGCCCTAGACCGTCAGCTCGGGATAGCGCTCGGCCAGGTGGGCGGCGAGCGTCTCGCCGGACGAAGCGCTTCTCCTCGGCCGTCGCCATCCGCAGGCGGCCGAGCAGCTCCTTCTGGGTCTCCAGCGGCAGGCCGGCGATCTCCCAGCGCACCGCCAGGCGCTCGAACAGGAACTCGACCCGCCGCTGCCAGCGGTCCTCGGCCGAGGCCGCCGGCTTGGCGTCGAGGTTCTCGAGCTTGCGCAGCGTGCCGTCGCTGAGCGAGTCGCGCAGGGTCAGCACGTTGCCCTCGCCGTCGCGGTAGTCGGTGGCCGAGGCCGGCGCCTCGGCGCCGCCGCCTCCCTCACGCTTCTTGCGGCGGGCGCGCTTGCCCACTAGGCCGCGGGGGCCGGCTCGGCCTCGGCCTGGTCGAACGCCAGCTCGCCGTCGGCCGCGGTGACCCGCACGCGGTCGCCGGGCTTGATCGTGCCGTCGAGCAGCTCGAGCGCCAGCCGGTCGACCAGCCGCTTCTGGATCACGCGCTTCAGGGGCCGCGCGCCGTAGGTCGGGTCGTAGCCGAGGTTGCCCAGCAGCTCGCGGGCCTCGTCGGTGAGCTCGATCTCGACGCCGCGCTCGCGCACGCGCTCGGCCAGGCGGGCGACCTGCAGGTCCACGATCCGGCCCAGCTGCTCGCGGGTGAGCTGGCCGAACTCGACGATCTCGTCGAGGCGGTTGACGAACTCGGGCTTGAAGGTCGCGCGCACTCCGTCCATGCCGCCGGCGACGTTCGAGGTCATGATCACCACGGTGTTCTTGAAGGACACCGTGCGGCCTTGGCCGTCGGTGAGCCGGCCGTCGTCCATCACCTGCAGCAGGACGTTGAACACGTCGGCGTGCGCCTTCTCGATCTCGTCGAGCAGCACCGACGCTGTAGGGGCGCCGGCGCACGGCCTCGGTCAGCTGCCCGCCCTCGTCGTAGCCGACGTAGCCGGGCGGCGCGCCCACGAGCCGCGACACCGAGTGCTTCTCCATGTACTCGGACATGTCGATGCGCACGATGGCCTGCTCGGAGTCGAACATGAACTCGGCCAGCGCCCGGGCCAGCTCGGTCTTGCCGACACCGGTCGGGCCGATGAACAGGAAGGTGCCGATCGGCTGATCGGGGTCCTGGAGCCCGGCGCGCGAGCGGCGGAGAGCGTTGGAGACCGCCTCGACGGCCTCCTCCTGGCCCACGACCCGCTCGTGCAGGCGCTCCTCCATGTGGACGAGCTTCTGGACCTCGGACTCCATGAGCTTGCTGACCGGGATGCCGGTCCACTTGGCCACGGTCTCGGCGACGTCCTCCTCCGTGACCTCCTCCTTGAGGAAGCCGCCGCGTGAGTCGGCGCTCGCCTCGGCCTCGGCCAGGGCGGACTCGAGCTCGGGGATCTCGCCGTAGCGCAGCTCGGCGGCGCGCTGCAGGTCGGAGTCGCGCTCGGCGCGCTCGGCGTCGCGGTGCGCCTGCTCCAGGCGCTCCTTGATCTCGCGGACCTTGGTGATGGCCTCCTTCTCCTCCTGCCAGCGGGCCTTCATCTCGCCGCTGCGCTCGCGCAGGTCGGCCAGCTCGCGCTCCAGCGCCTCGCGGCGCGCGACGCCGGCCTCGTCGGTCTCCTTCTGCAGCGCGGTGTGCTCGATCTCCAGCTGCTGGATGCGGCGCTCGACCTCGTCGATCTCAGTCGGCATCGAGTCGATCTCGATCCGGAGCTTCGAGGCAGCCTCGTCGATCAGGTCGATCGCCTTGTCGGGCAGGAAGCGGTCGGCGATGTAGCGGTGCGACAGCAGGGCCGCAGCGACGATCGCGCTGTCCTGGATGCGCACCCCGTGATGCACCTCGTAGCGCTCCTTGAGGCCGCGCAGGATGGCGACGGTGTCGCCCTCGGACGGCTCGCCGACGAACACGGGCTGGAAGCGGCGCTCCAGGGCGGCGTCCTTCTCGATGTGCTTGCGGTACTCGTCGAGCGTCGTGGCGCCCACCGCGCGCAGCTCGCCGCGGGCCAGCATCGGCTTGAGCAGGTTGGCGGCGTCGACGGCGCCCTCGGCGGCGCCGGCGCCCACGATGGTGTGCAGCTCGTCCATGAACAGGATCACCTGGCCCTCGGCCTCGGCGATCTCCTTGAGCACGGCCTTGAGCCGGTCCTCGAACTCGCCCCGGTACTTCGCGCCGGCTATCAGGGCGCCGATGTCGAGCGCGATCACGCGGCGGTCGCGCAGCGAGTCGGGCACGTCCCCGTCCACGATGCGCTGGGCGAGGCCCTCGGCGATGGCGGTCTTGCCCACGCCGGGCTCGCCGATCAGGACCGGGTTGTTCTTGGTGCGGCGGGAGAGGACCTGGACCACGCGGCGGATCTCGTCGTCGCGCCCGATGACCGGGTCGAGCTTGCCCTGCTCGGCGGACTCGGTGAGGTCGCGGCCGAACTTCTCCAGCGCGCCGTACTTGTCCTCGGGGTTCTGGTCGGTGACGCGGTGCGGGCCGCGCACGCCCTGGACGGCCTCGGCCAGCACGTCGCGCGCGGCGCCGGTGTCGACCTTGGGGTCGGCGGCCAGTGCCAGCAGCAGGTGCTCGGCGGAGACGTATTCGTCCCCCATCCCGCGCGCCTCCTCGTCGGCCTTCTCCAGCGCCTGGCTCAGCGCCCGGCCGATGGCCGGCGCGGCCGTACCCTCGCCGGAGACGGTGGGCAGGGCGTCCAGGGCCTCGTTGGCCTTGCGGCGCACGCTCTCGGGGTCCCCGCCGGCGCGCCGGAGCACGGGCGCGACGATGCCGCCCTCTTGCTCGAGCAGGGCGACGAGGAGGTGGTTGGGGTCCACCTCCGGGTTGGCGCGGGCGCCCGCAATGCGCTGAGCGGCGGCCAGGGCCTCCTGGGCCTTGATTGTGAAACGATCAGGATGCACAGAAAATCTCAGTCAGGTTATAGCAGATCCTGCACCGTCCGCCCACCCGCGACGGCGAACTCGACGAAAGGGTGCTCGTGGCCGACCAGCATCCCTTAGAGTGGATCGCCGGACTCGCGCCCGACAACTGAAGGAGCTGCCTTGCCACGCTCGACGCCTGCCGCCACCGACCAGCGGAAGGCGAGGAGACGACGAGCCGCCTCACAGCCGAGGAACGGGTCCTCGGGGGATGCCGCCGACGGCCGGGTGGTCGTCGATCGGCGCGTCCTCGAAGAGCTCGTTGAGGCGCTTGACGCCGCTCGGCGCGGCGACTTCTCGGTGCGCCTGTCCAGGCGCCGCAAGGGTCCCATGGGCGAAGTCGCGGCCGCCTACAACGGGCTGGTCGCAACCAACCAGCGCATGACGCGCGAGTTGGTCCGGATCGCGAGGGTCATCGGACGCGAGGGCCGCATGACCGAGCGCGCCTCGCTGGCCGGCGCCGCGGGCGACTGGGAGGCGAGCGTGGACTCGATCAACTCCCTGATCGGCGACCTGGTGCGTCCGACGACCGAGGTCGGGCGCGTGCTCATGGCCGTGGCGGACGGCGATCTCTCACAGGAGATGGCGCTGACGATCGAGGGCCAGCCCGTGAAGGGCGAGTTCCTGCGCATCGGCACGACCGTCAACACCATGGTCGACCAGCTGTCGTCGTTCGCCGACGAGGTCACCCGCGTGGCCCGCGAGGTCGGCACCGAGGGCAAGCTCGGCGGTCAGGCCGAGGTGCAGGGCGTGTCGGGCACCTGGCGCGACCTGACCGACTCGGTCAACTTCATGGCCAGCAACCTCACCGACCAGGTGCGCAACATCGTCGAGGTCACCACCGCGGTGGCCAAGGGCGACCTCACGCGCGAGATCACCGTGGCCGCCCGCGGCGAGGTGCTCGAGCTCAAGAACACCGTCAACACCATGGTCGACCAGCTGTCGTCGTTCGCCGACGAGGTCACCCGCGTGGCGCGCGAGGTCGGCACCGAGGGCAAGCTCGGCGGTCAGGCCGAGGTGCAGGGCGTGTCGGGCACCTGGCGCGACCTGACCGAGAACGTGAACTTCATGGCCGCGAACCTGACCGACCAGGTGCGCGGCATCGCCGACGTGACCACCGCCGTGGCCAACGGCGACCTCTCGCAGAAGATCACGGTGGAGACCAAGGGCGAGGTGGGCGCCCTCGCCGACACGATCAACTCGATGGTCGACACGCTGCGCGTGTTCGCCGAGCAGGTGACCACCGTGGCCCGCGAGGTCGGCACCGAGGGTCAGCTGGGCGGTCAGGCCGAGGTCCCCGGCGTCGCCGGGACGTGGAAGGACCTGACCGATTCGGTCAACTTCATGGCCGGCAACCTCACCACCCAGGTGCGCAACATCGCCCAGGTGACCACCGCTGTCGCCAACGGCGACCTGTCGGAGAAGATCACCGTCGAGGCCAAGGGGGAGGTCGCCGCCCTCGCCGACACGATCAACTCGATGGTCGACACGCTGCGCGTGTTCGCCGAGCAGGTGACCACCGTGGCCCGCGAGGTCGGCACCGAGGGCAAGCTCGGCGGTCAGGCCGAGGTCCCCGGGGCCGCGGGCACCTGGCGCGACCTGACCGACTCGGTCAACTTCATGGCCAGCAACCTCACCGACCAGGTGCGCAACATCGTCGAGGTCACCACCGCGGTGGCCAAGGGCGACCTCACCAGCGAGATCACCGTGGACGCCCGCGGCGAGGTGCTCGAGCTCAAGAACACCGTCAACACCATGGTCGACCAGCTGTCGTCGTTCGCCGACGAGGTCACGCGCGTGGCGCGCGAGGTCGGCACCGAGGGCAAGCTCGGCGGTCAGGCCGAGGTGCAGGGCGTGTCGGGCACCTGGCGCGACCTGACCCAGAACGTGAACTTCATGGCCGCGAACCTGACCGACCAGGTGCGCGGCATCGCCGACGTGACCACCGCCGTGGCCAACGGCGACCTCTCGCAGAAGATCACGGTGGACGCCAAGGGCGAGATCCTCGAGCTCAAGGACACGATCAACACGATGGTCGACCAGCTGCGGGCGTTCGCCTCCGAGGTGACCCGCGTCGCCAAGGAGGTCGGCACCGAGGGCAAGCTGGGCGGCCAGGCCGAGGTCGAGGGTGTCTCGGGCACGTGGCGCGGGCTCACCGAGAACGTCAACCAGCTCGCCGGCAACCTGACCACCCAGGTGCGCAACATCGCCCAGGTCACAACGGCGGTGGCCAACGGCGACCTCTCGAAGAAGATCACCGTCGAGGCCAAGGGCGAGGTCGCCGAGCTGGCGGACACGATCAACACGATGGTCGACCAGCTGTCGTCGTTCGCCGACGAGGTCACCCGCGTCGCACGCGAGGTGGGCAGCGAGGGCAAGCTCGGCGGTCAGGCCGAGGTCAAGGGCGTGTCGGGCACCTGGCGCGACCTGACGGACAACGTGAACATGATGGCGAGCAACCTCACCGACCAGGTGCGCAACATCGCCGAGGTCACCACCGCGGTGGCCAACGGCAACCTGACGCGCGAGATCACCGTCGATGCGAGGGGCGAGATCCTCGAGCTCAAGCGGACGATCAACACCATGGTCGACCAGCTGTCGTCGTTCGCCGACGAGGTCACCCGCGTGGCCCGCGAGGTCGGCACCGAGGGCAAGCTCGGCGGTCAGGCCGAGGTGCAGGGCGTGTCGGGCACCTGGCGCGGGCTGACCGAGAACGTCAACCAGCTGGCCGGCAACCTGACCACTCAGGTGCGGGCGATCGCCGAAGTCTCGACCGCGGTGACCCAGGGCGACCTGACGCGCTCGATCGCCGTCGAGGCCCAGGGCGAGGTGGCGGAGCTGAAGGACAACATCAACGAGATGATCGCCAACCTCCGCGACACCACGAAGGAGAACGCGGAGCAGGACTGGCTCAAGACGAACCTCGCGCAGATCTCAGGCCTGATGCAGGGGCAGCGCGACCTCAAGACCGTGTCCAAGCTGATCATGTCCGAGCTGACGCCCACGGTCTCGGCTCAGCACGGCGCTTTCTACCTTCTCGAGTCGCTGGAGGGCGACGCGGCGGAGTCGGAGCTGCGGCTGATCGCCAGCTACGGGTACCGGCGGCGAACAGGAGTGGGCGACCTCTTCAGGCTCGGCGAGGGCCTGGTCGGGCAGGCGGCGGTCGAGAAGAAGAGCATCCTGCTCGAGGACCCGCCGGAGACCTACATCAAGATCGGCTCGGGCCTCGGCGAGGCCACCCCGGTCAACATCATCGTGCTGCCGGTCGTCTTCGAGGAGCGCGTGCTGGCGGTCATCGAGCTCGCCTCCTTCCAGCGGTTCAGCGACGTCAACCTGCAGTTCCTGGAGCAGCTGACCGAGACCATCGGCGTGACCGTCAACACGATCATCGCCAACACCAGGACCGAGGAGCTGCTGGAGCAATCCCAGGGGCTGACCCAGGAGCTCCAGAGCCAGTCCGAGGAGCTCAAGACGCGTGCCGGGCAGCTCGGCCAGCAGAACCGCGACATCGAGGTCAAGAACCGCGAGATCGAGATCGCGCGCCGCAACCTCGAGGAGAAAGCCGAGCAGCTGGCGCTCTCGTCGAAGTACAAGTCGGAGTTCCTGGCCAACATGTCGCACGAGCTGCGCACGCCGCTCAACTCGCTGCTGATCCTGTCCAAGCTGCTGACCGACAACGAGGACGGCCGCCTGACCGAGCGCCAGGTCGAGTACGCCAGCACCATCCACGCCGCCGGCAGCGACCTGCTCTCGCTGATCAACGACATCCTCGACCTGTCGAAGGTCGAGGCCGGCAAGATGGAGATCCGCCCGGCGCCGCTCGCCCTCGTGGCGGTTCAGGAGTACTTCGAGCGCGGATTCCGGCCCGTTGCCGAGACGAAGGAGCTCGGCTTCGACATCGACCTCGAAGAGGGCCTGCCACGATCGGTCACAACTGACGAGCAGCGGTTGCAGCAGGTGCTCAAGAACCTGCTCTCCAACGCCTTCAAGTTCACGAGTCGCGGCGGGGTGACCCTGCGGATCTCGCCCGCGCCGGACGACAGGGTCGCCTTCTCGGTGGCCGACACCGGCACGGGGATCCCGCAGGACAAGCTGCGGATCATCTTCGAGGCCTTCCAGCAGGGCGAGGGCGGCACGAGCCGAAAGCACGGCGGCACGGGGCTCGGCCTGTCGATCTCGCGCGAGATCGCCAGGTTGCTCGGCGGCGAGCTCGACGTCTCGAGCAAGGAAGGCGAGGGCAGCGTGTTCACGCTGTACCTTCCGCGCGACTACGCCCCCGTCGACGAGCCCGCCACGGCCCCGGCCATCGAGGCCGTCGAGCCCCCGGTTGTCTCCGTCGAAGGGAACGGCGACGGCTCCGAGCCGGCCGCGCGGCCCGCCGAGCTCGACTGGTCCCTCCTGGACCCCGGCGAGATGGACGACGACCGCTCGACGATCGTCCCCGGCGACCGGGTGGTGCTGGTGGTGTCGCCCGACAAGGACCACGCGACGACCGTCGTCGAGGCCGTCCGCGAGCGCGGGAGCAAGGCGCTGGCGACGCTGCGCGACGAGGCGGGCCTCGCGCTGGCACATGAGTTCATTCCCGACGCGATCCTGCTGACGGTCGACGGCGACGCGGCCAACGGCGGCCGTGCTCTCGACCATCTCAAGCGCCACCCCGAGACCCGTCACATTCCCGTGTGGGTGGAGGCGGAGTCGGCCAGCCGCCAGGCGCTGATGGCCGCCGGCGCGGCAGGACAGATCGACAGCCCAGCTTCTCCGGAGGCGCTGGCCGAAGCTCTCGGCGAGCTGGAGGAGACGGTCGCCCAGCGCACGCGCCGCCTCCTGGTGGTCGAGGACGACGCGACCCAGCGCTCGAGCATCGTGGACCTCATCGGCGCCTCCGACGCCCTCGAGATCACCGCCGTCGCCTCGGGCGAGGAGGCCCTGGCCGAGCTCGAGCGCGAGCAGTTCGACTGCATGGTGCTCGACCTCAAGCTCCCCCGTATGGGCGGCTTCGGGCTGCTGGAGAAGATCCGCGCCGACCAGAGGCTCCGCGACCTCCCGGTGATCGTCTACACCGGCAAGGAGCTGACGCACGCCGAGGAGGCGAAGCTGCGCCAGTACACGGAGTCGATCATCGTGAAGGACGCGAGCTCGCCGGAGCGGCTGCTCGAGCAGACCTCGCTCTACCTGCACCGCCCCGAGGCGCGGCTGCCGGCCGAGCAGCAACGCATGCTCGAACGGCTGCGCAACTCCGACGCCGTGTTCCAGGGCAAGCGGATCCTGCTCGTCGACGACGACGTCCGGAACGTGTTCGCGCTGGCGAGCGCGCTGGAGAGCCGCGGGATGGACATCCTCTTCGCGGAGAACGGCAAGGACGGGATCGAGACGCTGCGGGCGAACACCGACGTCGACCTCGTCCTGATGGACATCATGATGCCCGAGATGGACGGCTACGAGGCCACCCGCCTCATCCGCGGCATGGACGAGTTCAGGCAACTGCCGATCGTCGCCCTGACGGCGAAGGCCATGAAGGGCGACCGCGAGAAGAGCCTGGCCGCGGGAGCATCCGACTACATCGCCAAACCGGTCGACACCGACCGGCTCCTGACGCTGATGCGCGTCTGGCTGCACGGGTGACCCGCCGGGCCAAGGTCCTGCTGGTCGACGACCAGCCAGACAACCTCCTCGCGCTGGAGGCCGTCCTGCGCCCGCTGGAACAGGACCTGGTGAGGGCGACGTCGGGCGACGAGGCGCTGAAGCTCCTGCTCAAAGACGAATACGCGCTGATCCTGCTCGACGTGCACATGCCCGGGCTCGACGGCCTCGAGACCGCGGCCCTCATCAAACAGCGTGCCCGGACGCGGCACGTGCCGATCATCTTCGTCACCGCCATCAGCAAGGACACCGAGCACGTCTTTCGCGGCTACTCGGAGGGGGCGGTCGACTACCTGCTCAAGCCCTACGACCCGGCGGTGCTGCGCTCGAAGGTGTCGGTGTTCGTCGAGCTGTTCCACAAGACTGCCGAGCTCGAGGCCAGCGAGCAGCGCTTCAGGACTGCGTTCGCCGACGCCCCGAGCGGCATGGCGCTGGTGGCCCCCGACGGACGGCTGGTGCAGGTCAATGCCGCGCTGGCGGGGCTCATCGGCCGGCCCGAGAGCGAGCTCCTGGGCGCAGTGTGGGAGGAGGTCGTGCCGCCAGGCGACGCAAACGGCGATCTCCACGCCCTCCAGGAGCTGGCCGCCGGTGAGCGCGAGGACTACCGGGCACAGCACAGCCTCGTTCACCCCGACGGCCGGGAGATGCAGGTCGTCGTCTCCGCGGCCCGCATGGCCGGCCACGACTCTCGCGCCGAGGAGCTGATCGTGCAGCTGGAGGACGTGACCGAGCGGACGCGCGCCGAGCAAGAGCGCGCTCAGCGCATGCGAGAGCAGACTGCCCGCACCGAGGCCGAGGCGATGGCGCGAATGGTGAGGGGCCTCCAGAAGGTCTCTGATGCCGCGCTCGCGCACCTCGGGCTGGAGGACCTCCTTCCCGAGCTTCTCGACCGCACCCGGGAGATCATCAGCGCCGACAGCGTGTCGGTGCTGCTGACCGACGCCGACCGCCAAGCGCTCGAGCTCCGTGGTGTCAGCGGCATCCCACCCGCCACCAGCGAGCTGAAGGTGCCGCTCGACCGGCGCAGCTTCACCGGGCGCGTCGCAAAGGAGCGGCGGACGATCGTCGTCGGCGACCTCTTGGCCGACGGCGAGGCGTCGCTCGACTTCGAGCCCGACCTGCGCGAGAGCGGCCTGCGGTCGCTCGTTGGCGTTCCGCTCGTCGCGGAGGGAGCCGTCAGGGGAGTTCTGCAGGTCGCGTCGGTCGTACCGGACCGCTTCGACGGCGACGACCTTGCGCTGCTCTCCCTGATCGCCGACCGGGCCGCCCTGGCGATCGGCAACGCCCGGCTGTACGACCGGGAGCACCGGGTCGTGGAGACCCTTCAGCGCTCCCTGCTCCCGGCCCAGCTGCCTCAGCCCCCCGGCATCGACATCGCCGCGCGCTACCGGCCGGGTGGAGCCGACGTGGGGGGCGACTGGTACGACTCGGTGTGGCTTGACGACGGAGCCATCGCCCTGGCCATGGGCGACGTGGCCGGGCACGGCATCGAGGCAGCCGCGCTGATGGGCGAGCTTCGCAACGCGCTGCGCGCCTACGCCATCGAGACGTCGTCGCCCGAACGCGTGGTCGAGCGGCTGGGCCGCCTCCTCGGACGGGAGCGGCGCACGATGGCGACGCTGCTCTACGCCGTCCTGGATCCCGAGGCCGAGCTGGTTCGCTACATCAGCGCCGGCCACCTCCCGCCCCTGGTGGTCGGTCCCGACTCCAAGGCCGAGTTCCTTTGGGGGGGCCGGTTCTGCCCATTGGGGGTCGGTGAGGTCGGCCCTGTCGAATCCGCGCAGGCCCCCTTGCCTTCCGGGTCCACCCTGCTGCTGTACACCGACGGCCTCGTGGAGGTGCCGGGCGAGTCCCTGGACGTCGGCTTCGAGAGGCTGAAGCGATGCGTGGGGGAGGGCGGACACGATCCTGAGGATCTGTGCGACCGGATCATGTCCGAGGTCGCCGACCCCTCCGGGCGTGACGACATCGCCGTCCTCGCGCTGCGGTCGAAGCTCCTGACCCCGGACCGGCTGGACCTCCGGATTCCCACCGATCCCGCTGCGCTCCGCGCTGCGCGCCGGGTGCTCGTTCGCTGGCTGGAGCGCCTCGGGGCCGGCGAACGGGACGCCGAAGACGTGGCGCTGGCCTGCTACGAAGCCTTCACCAACGCGGCGCGGCACGGCCACGTCTTTCGCGGCGACGCCTTCTCACTCGAGGCCACGCACGACGAAGGCGCGGTCGCCATCACCGTGCGCGACACGGGGAGCTGGCGCGAGCCGGTCGAGAGCCACTTTGGGAAGGGGCTCGTGCTGATGCGCAGCCTGATGGACGATGTGAGCTTGAGCAGCGGCCCCGACGGGACGGTCCTGCAGATGCGTCGTCAGCTGGAGCTCCGGGAGCCCAGCGCGGGCCCGGCTACCTGACAGCGCTCGCCTAGTCTTCGAGCTCGGCGACGACCAACTCGCCCAGCGCGTCGTAGCCCGCCTCGTTGGGGTGGAAGAGTCGTCGTCGACCGGTGGGTCGCCGTCCAGGATCCGGCCCCAGTCTGCGCTCAGGCCGTTGAGGTACTCCTCGTCGGAGCCGACGCCGTGGCCCTCGAACGTCGCCCGCGGGTCCACGAACTCGAAGTCGTACTCGCGCGCCTGCTCGCCGATCGTGATGGCCAGCAGGTCGCCCGTGGCGTTCAGCTGCTCGCGCTCGGTGTCGCTGAAGTCGGGGAGAGCGTTGCCGTCGTCGCCGGCGTCCTCGTCCCACAGCCGGGGGTAGCCGACCACGACGACTTCGGCCTCGGGCGCCCGGGTGTCGATCTCTGAATAGACGTCGTCCAGCCGCGCGGGGAGCTCGTCCTCGATGTAGGCCTGGGCCTCGTCGACCCGCTCCAGGCAGTCGTCGTCGCTGTTGAGGGGGTTGCCGCACTCTCCGGCGACGTCGCTGAACCCGACGTCGTTGCCGCCGATCGAGATCGTCACCACATCGGTCGAGGCGTTGAGCGCGTCCACCTGCGGCGGCTCGTCGCCCTGTCCCTCGAGCACGTTCTCGGTGGTGGCGCCGCCGTAGGCCACGTGCTCGATGTCGTAGTTGCGCGCCTCGGCCAGCTCGGGGCCGTAGGCGTCCTCGGTGCGCTGGCCCGCCGGATCCTCGCCATCGGGGATGGTGCCGGTGCCCGCCGAGTAGGAGTCGCCGAGCGCGACGTAGTCGGGCGGGTTCTGCTCCCACTCGCGCAGCTGGCGCTCGTCCTCGTCGCGCTGCTGCTCCTCGCGGATCGCCTGGCGATCCTCATCGGGCAGGTGGGCCCACAGCTGCGGGTCGATCCCGCCGTGGGGCGGAAGGGGCCCGTCGCCGTCGCCTCGCGGCTCGTCGTCGGCAGGCGGAGGATCGAGGTCGCGCAGTGCTTCGTGCTCGTTGGGATTCACGTCCTCGGGCGCGGGGGTCGGCGCGGGAGCCGGCTCCGGCGCGGGGCGGCGCGGCTCCGGCTCCGGCGCGGGCGCCGGCTCCCGCGCGGGCTCGATGTCACGCAGCGCCTGGTGCTCGTTCGGCTTGGGGTCCGCGGGCGGCGGCTCCGGCGCGGCCTTGGGAACGGGGGTCGGCTCGGGGCCTGAGGCAGGCGTGGGCACGGGCGCCTTCGGTTGCGTCGGCGGAGCCGGCTCGGGGGCGGCTTGGCGCTCGGCCGCGTCGGCCGAGCCGAACTGCTTGGTGGGCTCGGGCGCGCCGGTCTCGTCGGGGATGTACGCCTCCGCGGCGGGCACCGCGGCCATGGGCGCCGCGAGCGTGGCGCCGAAAACGACCGCCTTCCTGCCGCGCCGGCGTCGCCTGGGCTCCAGGTCCACTTCGAGCGCTCGCGTCACGCGGTTCCTCCCGGTCGGACGATGCGTCTGACAGAGGGCTTCCCGCCAGACCGGCACCGCTAAACGGCGCGGCTCAGCGCCGGGGGCGCTCGACGCGCACGCGTACGGCCTGCTCGGCCGGCTGCAGCGCCTGGCCCGGTGGCTCGTAGCGCACGAGCTCCGCCCGGAACGAGCGGCGCACGCGCTCGAGCTCGTCGCCGAGCTCCGTCTGGATCCGCTCGGCCTGGCGCTCCAGCGAGCGCATGCGGCGCTTCATGCGGGCGATCTCGCCCTCGAGCTCGAAGACCTTCTCGACGCCGGCCAGGTTCATGCCCATCTCGGTGGTCAGCTCCTGGATCCGCTGCAGGCGGTCGACGTCCTCCTGGGAGTAGAGCCGCGTGCCCTTGGGGGAGCGGCCGGGGGTGATCAGCCCGCGCGTCTCGTAGATGCGGAGCGTCTGGGGGTGCATGCCCGCCAGCTCCGCCGCCACCGAGATCATGTAGACGCCCTGGTCGCGGTCCATCACGAGGCCTTGCCGTCGGACAGGATCCGCTCGCGCGGGTCCTCGTCGAAGACGTTGGCCAGGTCGTCGACCGCCTCGCGCTGCTCGCGCGAGAGCGAGCGCGGCACGTCGATCACCAGGCGGTAGTGGATGTCGCCGCGGCCCTTGCCGCTCAGCCTTGGCGGGCCCTCGCCCCGCAGGCGCTGCAGGGTCCCGTGCTGGGTGCCCGGGGGCACGCGGATGCGTTTGCTGCCGCTCAGCGTGGGCACCTCGATCGTCGCCCCGCGGATGGCCTCGGGGATCGTGATCGGCACCGATACCTCGAGGTTGTCTCCCCGGCGGGTGAACAGCGGCGACTCGGCCACACGCGTGATCACATACAGGTCACCGGACGGTCCGCCGCGTGGGCCCGACTCGCCCTTGCCCGCGAGCCGCACCCGCGAGCCGTCGCGCACGCCGGCGGGGATGTTCGCCCGGTAGCGCTTGACCTGCCTCGTCTGGCCCTGACCGTTGCACGTGGGACATGGGTCGTCGATCTCGGTACCGGTGCCGCCGCACAGCGTGCACGGCTGCGAGATCGAGAACAGCCCCTGGGACTCCTGCTCGACACCGCGTCCGTGGCAGCGGCTGCACACCCGCGGCGTGGTGCCGGGCTTGGCCCCCGTGCCGTGACAGGTGGGGCAGGGCGCGGACATCGGCACGGTGACCGAGACCTGCGCGCCGTCCATGGCCTGCTGGAAGGAGATGTTGACCTCGGTCTCGAGGTCGCGACCGCGCGGCGCCTGGCCCGCGCCCGCGCCCCCGGCGCGCCCGGTGGCGTTGCCGAACAGGTCGGAGATGATGTCGCCCAGCCCGCCCCCGAAGCCGCCTCCACCGGTGCGGAAGGCCCCGGGATCGAAGCCCGACCCGAAGATGCCGCCGCCCGAGTCGTAGGCCTTGCGCTTCTCGGGGTCCGAGAGGATCGAGTTGGCCTCCTGGATCTCCTTGAAGCGCTCCTCGGCGCGCGCGTCCCCGGGGTTGCGGTCAGGGTGGTACTGCCGCGCGAGCTTGCGGTAGGCCTTCTTGATCTCCTCGTCGGAGGCCTTCTTGTCGACGCCCAGGACGTCATAGGGGTTCTTCGAGGCGGTAGCCATGCTCGCCTACCCGCTCACGACCACCCGCGCGGGACGCAGCACGGTCCCGTTGACGCGGTAGCCCTTCTCGATCACGTCGAGCACGACGCCGGGGTCGGCGTCATCGTCCTCGCGCGTCGAGAGGGCCTCGTGGAAGGTCGGGTCGAACCGCTCCCCCGAGGGGTCGAATTGCTCGACCCCGTTGCGGTGTAGGACGGCGAGCAGCTCCGAGTGGACGAGCTTCACGCCCTCGGCCAGGTGCTGCTCGCCCTCCTCGGCCGAGGCGAGGGCCCGCTCGAGGTTGTCGAGCACGGGCAGCAGCTCGCGGACGAGCGTGCTGCGCCCGCGCTCACCGGCCGCGGCGGCCTCGCGGGCCGCGCGCTTGCGGTAGTTCTCGAAGTCGGCCTGGGTGCGCTGCGCCAGCGCGAGGTACTCGTCGCGCTGGCGCTCCACGCTGGCCTCGGCGTTCTCCTCGGCGGCCTCATCGGTGGCCTCGAGGATCTCCTGCTCGTTGGCGGGATCCTCCTCGCCCGCGGGCTCGGCCGCCTCGTCCCGAGCGGTCTCGGGCTCCTCTTCGGGGTGCTCGAACACCTAGCTCCGATCCTCGTCCACGACCTCGGCGTCGACCACTTCCTCCTCAGTGCCGGCACCGTTGCCGCCTGAGCCATCGCCGGCGGCGCCACCTGTGCCCGCCTGGGTATCGGCGCCGGCGGACTCCGCCGCCTGGGCCTGGGCCTGGGCGTACATCTGCTCGGACACCTTGTGGAAGGCGGCCTGCAGCGCCTCGGTCTTGTTGCGGAGGAGCTCGGCGTCCTCGGACTCCAGGTTCTCCCTGACGTCCTTGATCGCCGCCTCGATCTCCTCCTTGGCGGACGCGTCGACCGAGTCGCCCATCTCCTCGAGCTGCTTCTCGGCCTGGTAGGCCGCGGACTCGGCGGTGTTGCGGGCGTCGACCAGCTCGCGCTGGCGCCGGTCGTCGTCGGCGTGCGCCTCGGCGTCCTGCACCATCCGCTCGACCTCCTCGTCGGAGAGGCCCGAGCCGGCCTTGATCTCGATCTTCTGCTCCTTGCCCGTGCCGAGGTCCTTGGCCGCCACGTTGAGAATGCCGTTGGCGTCGATGTCGAAGCCGACCTCGATCTGCGGCACTCCACGCGGCGCGGGCGGGATCCCGGTGAGCTGGAACTTGCCCAGCGACTTGTTGTACGCAGCCATCTCGCGCTCGCCCTGCAGCACGTGGACCTCCACGCTCGGCTGGTTGTCCTCCGCGGTGGAGAACACCTCCGACTTGCGCGTGGGGATCGTGGTGTTGCGGTCGATCAGCGCCGTGCGCACACCGCCCTTGGTCTCGATGCCGAGGGTCAGCGGGGTCACGTCGAGCAGCAGGACGTCCTTGACGTCGCCCGAGAGCACGCCCGCCTGGATGGCGGCGCCGACGGCCACGACCTCGTCGGGGTTCACGCCCTTGTGCGGGTCCTTGCCCGTGAGCTCCTTGACCTTCTCCTGCACCGCGGGCATGCGGGTCATGCCGCCCACGAGCACCACGTGGTCGATGCCCGAGCCGCCTGCCACGCCGGCGTCGTCCATCGCCTGCTTGGTCGGCGCGACGACGCGCTCGATCAGGTCCGCGGTCAGCTCGCCGAGCTTCGCGCGGGTGAGGCGCTGGTTGAGGTGCTTGGGCACCGAGTCGACCGCCGTGATGAACGGCAGGTTGATCTGCGTCTCCTGCGTCGAGGAGAGCTCGGCCTTGGCCTTCTCGGCCTCCTGGTAGAGGCGCTGGAGGGCCATCTTGTCGGCGGACAGGTCGACGCCCTCGGCCGCCTTGAACTCGGCCACGAGCCAGTCGACGATCGCCTTGTCGAAGTTGTCGCCGCCCAGGTGGTTGTCACCCGCGGTGGCCTTGACCTCGAACACGCCGTCGCCGATCTCGAGCACGGACACGTCGAAGGTGCCGCCGCCGAGGTCGAACACGAGGATGGTCTGGTCGGACTCCTCCTTGTCGAGCCCGTAGGCCAGCGCGGCCGCGGTGGGCTCGTTGATGATGCGGTTGACGTCGAGCCCGGCGATCTTGCCGGCCTCCTTGGTGGCCTGGCGCTGGTCGTCGTTGAAGTACGCGGGAACGGTGATCACCGCGCTGTCGACCGTGTCGCCCAGGTAGGCCTCGGCGTCGGCCTTCAGCTTCTGCAGGAGCATCGCGCTGATCTCCGGCGGGGCGTACTCCTTGCCGCCCGCCTTCACGCGCGCGTCGCCGTTCGGGCCCGCGACGACCTCGAACGGGACGATCCGCTCCTCCTCCTTGACCTCGGCCTCCTTGCGGCCCATGAAGCGCTTGATGGAGAAGACGGTGTTCTCGGGGTTCGTGACGGCCTGGCGCTTGGCCGGCGCGCCAACGAGGCGCTCGCCGCCCTCGGTGAAGGCGACCACCGACGGGGTGGTGCGGGCGCCCTCGGCGTTCTCCACGACGGTGGTGTCGCCACCCTCGCGGGCCGACATGCACGAGTTCGTCGTGCCCAGGTCGATGCCTATGGTCCTTGCCATAACTCAGGTCCTCCGTTGCTTAGAAAGAAATCTAAGCGAGAGTATGGCAGATATTTTTCAGCCCGTCACGGGCGGAAGGGCAGCTCCAACTTGGGGCAGTCCTGCAGCGGGGCGCCGTTCTGGTCCCGGGACTCGACGATCAGGCGGCTGTTGGACACCCGCACGTGACCGTATGAGAACGCGGTCAGGTTCGAGCACCGCATCCCCACGCCGAGCGGCGGCTCGCGGCTCGAGGAAGAAGTCGTCGGCCAGCTGGCCCGCGCCCTCGGTGTCCGTGGCCCCGTCGATCTCGCTGCGGAAGTTCTCGGTCGCGGCCGAGCCGACGGTGAAGTCGTAGAAGCCGCTGTTCTTCGCGCCGCCCTCCTCGAGCGTCTGGAAGCGGGCGTCGTTGACCAGCGTGGCGTGCACGTCGGTGGTGAGGAAGATCGTGTTCTTGATCCCCCGGTCGCGCAGGAAGCGCAGCATCTCCTGGCGCTCGGCCTCGTAGCCCTCCCAGCGGTCGTACGGGAGGATGTAGTACTGCTGGATCGGCAGCTCGTTCATGATCACCTTGAAGCGGGCGTCCGAGTTGGCCAGGGCCTCCTTGAAGCGCTCCATCTGCCGCCGGCCCAGGTACGTGCGCCGCGGGTCGCGGATGGTGTCGAGGCAGGCCTGTGAGACGGGCTCGTTCAGGCCACTGGTCGGCAGGCCGGCGCCGAAGAAGCTGCGCGTCGACTGGGGCGCCGTCGGGGCCACGTCCGGGGAGCCGGTCGTCGGGTTGTCGCAGCGCCCGCGGTCGTCGGCCTTGGCCGAGCGGAACGAGCGCTGGTCGAGGAAGAACATCTCGAGGTTCTTGCCCCAGCGGAAGCTGCGGTAGATCCCGTCCTCGTCCGAGTAGGTGATCGGCGCGTAGTCGCGGAAGGCGCGCACGCTGCGCCCGTAGAGCGCCTGGCCCGGGATGTTCACGCCGTTGGAGAAGGTGCTCTCCTGCTGCGAGAAGTCGTTGATGAACTCGTGGTCGTCCCAGTGCGAGTAGAAGCCGCCCGACCCGCGCAGGCCGCGCAGCTGGCGGTTCTCCAGGTTGACCTTGTACTTCGCCCATTTCTCGCGTGTGGTCAGCGCGATCGGGTTCAGCCGGCCCGGGGATCTCGCTGTCGGAGTAGATCGTGTCGCCGAAGTGGATGTTGAAGGTGTTGCCCTCGTTCTTCATGGCGCGGAAGATCTCGCCGTTGTTCCAGAACGGCTGGGACTGCCCCGGGGCCGAGTTGAAGTCGGTGTCGCCGGTCCAGGCGAAGTTGATGAGCCGGTCCTGGTCGGGCGCCGGGGCGGTGCGGAAGGTGCCCCGCTGGCTGCGGCCGCGGCCCTGGTAGAAGCGGAACCAGTAGCGGCGCCCGGGGCCCAGCCCGCGCACGCGCTTCTGGACCGTGGCGTCGTCGGTGTCGCGCGCCTGCAGCACGAAGCGCCGGCGCGCGGTCGTGAGCTCGCGGTCGCGCGCCACCAGCAGGCGCACGCGGCCGGTGCGGTTGGCCTTGCCCCACACGATCGCCGACGAGGAAGTCACGTCTCCTGCCGTCACACCGAGCCTGAACGCCGACGGCGCAGCGGAGGCCGGGGCGGCGGCGAGAGCGAGCAACACGAGGCTGACGACGATGGCGACGGGCGTGCGCAAAGCGAGGGGCTCCTTGGTCGGGCCTTGCGAACTGTAACCCGCTCGGGGGTATCGTGCGCCCCTTACCGTGGCCGCTGAGGACGAGGGCTTGGAGCAGTTGCGAGAGCGCGCGCGGGAGCTGCTCGCGCGGAACATCGCCACGGTGGAGACGACTCCCCGGCGGCCGATCGACCCGGCCATGATCCGCACCGAGGCCGACCAGGCGGTGGTCAACGTCTCGGTGGCGATCGAGACGTTGACCGCGCTGGGCCTGGTCAGCCGCGAGGAGCGCGAGCGGCTGTTCGGCGAGCTGCGCGAGATCTCCGGCACCACCTACGCGCCCTTCGAGGGCGTTCGGCTGGAGCGGGTGGTGCAGGCGCAGCCGGCCAGCGACCGCCCCGGGCTCCATCTGCTGGGCGCCGAGCTGTACGAGGACGGCGTTGTGCTGCGGTGGCTGTTCGTGTCACCGCCGCCGGACGGGACCGCCGCCCCCGGCACGCACTACCGCCCCCCGCAGACCTTCTCGCTGTGGGACGACGCGGGCACGGCCTACACGCCCCAGGGCGGCGGCTGGGTCCAGGGTCACCACCTGCGCGGCGACACCGCGTTCGTCCCCGCGGTTCCTGCCGAGGCCTCCGAGCTCCACGTCGCGGCCGACGAAGAGCGCTTCTCGCTGCCGCTGCGCTAGGCGGCGGGCGGAGCGGGGGGCGCCGGCGCGGGGTTCGTAGCGCCGCTGGGCGCCTCCGGGCGCCGAGGGCGCCGGCGGAGGCGCGGGCGCGGCCGGTGCGGGTGACGGCGCGGGCGCCGCGGGTGCCGGGGCCGGCGCGGGCGGAGGCGAGGGAGCGGCAGGCGCGGGGCTGGCCGGGACCTCGGGCTGCGTGGCCGCGGAGCCGCCCTGCGGCGCTTGGGCGCCCTGCCCGGTGGGCTGTTGATCGCCACCCTGCTGACCGGTCTCGGCCCTGCGGCTCCTGGTCGCCGCCGGGCGGGCCGGGAGCCTCCTCGGCCTGGCCGGGCGGTGTCTGCTCGCCGCCCAGCACCGGGGGCACCTACCACGGGCGGCAGCTGCACGTCGAACTCGCCCGGCAGGTCCACGGTGGCCTCGGGGATGGCGGGCTCGGGCTCGTCGCCCGGGGCCTCGTCGTCGGCGTGGCCCGGCGGCACGTGCTCGGGGGCGGGGTCGGCAACGAGCTCGATCGCTTCCTCGTCGGCCTCGAGGCCGATCGCCGCAGGAGCGGGCAGCGACACCGGCCGCCGCGCGGCGGGAGCCGGCGAGGCGGGCGCGCCACCGGAGGCCGCGACGGGCGTGGCGACCGGGGCGGGACCGGCGGGGGCGGGGGCCGTGGTGGCCGCAGACGTGGGCGGACCGCTGAGGCTCGACACGGCGGCGGGGATGCCCGCGTCGGGCGAGGGCCCGGTGACCGCCGCGGCGAGAGTCGCGTCGTCTCCGCCCTCTGCGGCCGGGGCGGCTCCGCCCGCGGCCGCGGAGGAGACGGCGTCGCCGCCGTTCGAGCCGCCGGCCAGCGGCGCGGCCGGTGCGTCGTCTGCCTTGGCCTGCGAGCGGGCGCCGTCGTCGCTCGGGCCGTCACCGCCGCTGCGGTCCAGCGGGCCGAGCGAGATGGCGCCGGCCTGGTTGAGGCCCGCCACCGCCACGATGCCCGCGGCCATGGCGGCGCCGACGGGGACCGGCGACACGAGCGGTATGCGCGGCAGCCTGGGGCGCGGGCGGCGTGTGGCGGGAGGGCGGGCGGGCGCGAGCTCGGCGTCGGCCAGCTTGTCGAGCCGGGACTTGGCGTCGCCCTCGGCCATGAACGGCCGCAGCGCGGCATAGGGGATGGAGCGGTTCTGGAGCGAGTGGAGGTCGACCGGCCGGCGCGTCCAGCCGTGGGTCCAGGCCAGCAGCCCGAGGGTGCCCTCGAAGCGCTCGGTCAGGTCCTCGCCGAAGCTCTCGGCCTCCAGCGCCGCGTCCCAGGCGGCGGTGCAGCACTCGAGCAGAGTCTCGCGATCGGCCGCCGGATAGCGCTCCCGGGCGCGCGCGAACGCGAGGGCGCGCTGGACATCGGGATTGCCGAGAGGATCGATCGAGATAGACACGTGGCCTGCCTCCGTGAGACCGTCGTTGCCCAGGGGGCATTCCCGTAGCGGGCGGGGGCAAAACGCCCGTTCAGGTGCGGGCGCGGCCGTACGGGCACAGGCTCAGCAGCGGGCACTCGGGGCAGCGGGGCGCGCGGGCGGTGCAGGTGCGGCGGCCGTGGCGGATGAGCGCCATGTGCACCTCGAAGCCGTCGTCGGGCCCCGTCAGGCGGTTCAGCTCGTCGTGGCAGGCCTCCAGCGAGTCCCTCTCGCCGAACAGGCCCAGGCGAACGCCGACCCGGTGCACGTGGGTGTCGACCGGGACGTCGTGGAGGCCGTAGGAGAACAGCAGCACGCAGGCCGCGGTCTTGCGCCCCACGCCGGGCAGCGAGGTGAGGAACCCGCGCCCCTCCTCGACCGGCACCTCGGCCAGCCAGGCCAGGTCGTCGCCGTCCAGCGCGTCCAGGATGCGCTGGATGCGCACGGACTTGGTGGGCGCCAGGCCGCCGGGGCGGATCGCGTCCTCGATCGCCGCCGGCCCGGCGGCCCGCGCCTCCTCCCAGTCGGCAAAGCGGCCACGCAGGCGGTGGTAGGCGACGTCGCGATTGCGGTCGTTGGTGTTCTGCGAGAGGACGGTGAGGACCAGCTCGTCGACCGGTGCCTCGTGGGGCCGAGGCTCGGGTCGCCCGTACGCCTTGCGCAGGCGGTTGCGGATGGCGAGCAGGCGGCGGCGGTCGGCCACGGACGGGCGGAGCCTAATCTGCGCCGGTGGCATCGACCGAGCGCAGCGCGGAGATCGGCGGCGTCGAGGTGGCCTGGCGCGAGAACGGCCCGGGACCCCTCTACCTGCACGGGGTCCCGAACAGCTCGGCCATGTGGGGGCCCTTCCTGCAGCGCACGGGCGGGCTGGCGATCGACCTCCCGGGCTTCGGGAGCTCGGGCAAGCCCGCCCACTTCCCCTACTCGATCGAGGGCTACGGCGGCTTCCTCGACGCCTTCGTCTCCGAGCTGGGCCTCGAGCACCTGACGCTCGTGATGCACGACTGGGGCGCGGTCGGCCTCGCCCTCGCCCAGCGCAGGCCGCAGCTGGTGGAGCGCCTCGTGGTGATCGCCGGCGTGCCGTTCGTGCCCGGCTACCGCTGGCACCGCACGGCGCGGGCGTGGCGCACGCCGCTGATCGGCGAGATGGCGATGGGCTTCACCTTCCGCTGGAACATGGGCCGGGTGTTGCCGGCGGCCGTCCTCGACGACGCCTGGGCCCACTTCGACCACGGCACCCAGCGGGCGATCCTCAAGCTCTACCGCTCAGCCCCCGGGCGCGAGCTGGCCCGGGCCGGCGAGGGGCTCGGGAAGGTCACCGCCCCGGCGCTGATCGCCTGGGGGGAAGCCGACCCGTTCCTGGCGCCCGAATTCGCCGACGCCACCGCCGCGGCGCTGGGCGGACCGGCGACGGTGGAGCGCATTCCCGGCGCCGGCCACTGGCCGTGGCTGGACCAGCCGGAGCTCGCGGACTCGGTGGTGGCCTTCGCGGGCTAGTCTCACGCGCGTGCGGCTTGCCTTCTCTGTCTCGGCGCCGCAGCGCGACCGTGCCCCGCGAACGGGGACGTCCGAGGGGCCCGCGCCGCGGGCGCGCCAGCCGTCTCAGCGGAGGCGCGTCGACCCCTGGCGCGTGGCGCCGGTGGCGATCACCTCGCTGTTCGCGCTGATCGTCCTGATCTGGCAGCCGCGCAGCGTCGACCTGGCCGCCCACGAGTTCCGCGCCGACCTGTTCGGCCGCGAGGGCTTCACGATCTGGAACGGCCAGTGGTACGGCGGCCACCACACGCCGGCGTACTCGGTCCTCTCGCCGCCGCTCGCCTGGCTGCTGACACCGCGGGTGGTGCTCGCCCTCGCCGCGGTGGGAGCCTCCGCGCTGTTCGAGCCGCTGGTGCGGGCCCGCTTCGGCGACGCCGCGCGCTGGGGAGCGATCTTCTTCGGCTTCGGGGCCGCCACGCTGCTGTTCACCGCCCGGCTGCCGTTCGCGCTCGGGATCTTCTTCGGGCTGGCCGCCGTGCTGGCGCTGCAGCGTCGCCGCCGGCTCCTCGCGCCGCTGATGGCCGTGCTGTGCGCGCTGTCGAGCCCGGTGGCCGGCCTCTTCCTTGCGCTGGCGGGGGTCACGTACGCGCTGGTGGTGCGCGGCCGCGACCGCGAGGAGCACGTCACCGACGGGATCTTCCTGACGCTGTGCTCCCTCGTCCCGTCGCTGTTCCTCACCTTCGCCTTCCCCGAGGGGGGCTACGCGCCCTTCCCGCTGTCGGTCTACGCCCCGATTCCGCTCGTGGCCGTGCCCGCGGCGTACCTGCTGTGGAGCCGCGAGCGAATGCTGGCGATGGGCGCCGCCCTCTACGCCGCCGGGTCGACCCTGGCGCTGCTGGTCGAGAACCCGATGGGGTCCAACTCCGGGCGCCTGGGAGCGTTGTTCGCCGGCCCCCTGCTGGTGTGCGCGGCCCAGAAGCACTGGCGCAAGCGGTCGGCGGCGCTGTTCGCCGCGGGAGTCCTGGCGCTGGCCGCCTGGCAGTGGTCGGCGGCGGTGATCGACGTCGTCAAGTACGCGGAGGACCCGGGCGCGAAGAAGGGCTACTTCGAGCCGCTCAAGCAGTTCCTGGCCACGCTGCCCGACCAGCGGCGGATCGAGGTCCCCTTCACCCGCTCGCACTGGGAGGCCGCGGACATCGCCGGCGACAGCCAGCTCGCCCGCGGCTCGCTGCGCCAGCTGGACCGTGACAAGAACCCGATCTTCTACCGCGGCCCGCTCACCGAGCTGACCTACGCGAGCTGGCTGACCGAGAACGCCGTGCGCTACGTGGCCTTGCCGAGCGCGCTGCCCGACAGCCACTCCTACGACGAGCGGGCGCTGATCGAGCGCGGCCTCCCCTACCTCAAGCAGCGCTGGAGCTCGAGCGACTGGCGCGTGTACGAGGTCACGCTGCCGGCGCCGATCGTGGTCTCGCAGGGCCGGGCCAACGTGCAGCTCGAGCAGTTCGGCTCCGACCAGCTGCTGCTGCGCGTGGTGCGCCCGGGCGACGCGCTGCTGCGCGTGCGCTGGACTCCCTATTGGTACTTCGAGGGCGGCTGCGTGCAGCGCGACGGCGATTGGACGCGGATCACGGCACGCAACCGTGGGTTCGCGCTGCTGTCCATCCGGTTCTCCCCGGAGCGTGTCGTGCAGCGTGGAAGGCGATGCGAGGAGTCGAGCTAGGCTGGCCTGGATGGCACGCCGCCGCTGGCTCGACCCCGTGGTGCAGGTCGCCCTTTTCCTGGGCGCGTACTACGCCTACCGCCTGGTCCGCGGCGTAGTCGACGGCCGCGCCGGCGCCGCGTTCGAGAACGCGCGCTCGCTGCTGCACGTCGAGCAGTCGCTGGGCCTGTTCATCGAGCCCGACGTGCAGAACTGGGCCGAGTCACACCGGCTGATCCTGGACGCCGCCAACTGGATGTACGTCAACTCGCACTTCGCGCTGACCACGGGCTTCCTGATCTGGCTGTACGTCAAGCGCAACGAGGCCTTCTACTTCGTCCGCAACATGTTCATGGTCTCGATGGGCATCGCGCTCGTCGGCTACGTCGCCTTCCCCACCGCCCCGCCGCGCTTCATGCCCGAGTGGGGCTTCACCGACAGCGTCACCCAGGCCGTCGGCGAGGGCGCCGCCAAGGGCGCCTCACTGCTCTACAACCCGTTCGCCGCCGTGCCCAGCATGCACGTGGCCTTCGCGCTCATGATCGCGGTGTCCGGCGTGATGCTCGTGCGCTCGCGCCTCGCCAAGGCGCTGTGGGCGACCTACCCGCTGCTCGTCACCTTCACCGTGGTCGCCACGGCGAACCACTGGTGGATCGACGCCGTGCTGGGCGCCCTCACCGCGGGGCTCTCGGCGGTCGCCGCAAAGGAGATCCTCGAGCGGGCCCGGCCCGGGGTCTGGTCCTTCGGCGACCCCGCCACCAAGGCCGCCGCGTGAGCACCACACGCGGGGCGAAGAGGGCGATCGCGCGCGATCGCCTCATCGAGTCGCGCCTGACGCCCAACGCCATCTCGATGACCGGCCTCGTGCTCAACGTCGTGGCCGCGATCCTGATCACCCAGGAGCTGTTCGTGCTCGCGGGGATCGCCTTCATCATCGGCTCGATCATGGACATGCTCGACGGGCGCTACTCGCGCATGTCGGGCAAGGGCACGAAGTTCGGCGCCTTCCTCGACTCCTCGCTCGACCGCATCGAGGAGGGCATCGTGCTGACCGCGGTGGCCGCCTACTTCGCCAAGAGCAGCGACGAGCTCGCGGTCGCGGGCGTCACGCTCACGATCGTCGGGTCGCTCATGGTCTCCTACACGCGCGCGAGGGCCGAGGCGCTGGGGGTCGAGTGCAAGGTCGGATTCGCCGACCGGCCGACCCGCGTGGTGATCCTCTCGATCGGCATCCTGTTCGCTCAGGGCGCCGGTCTGGCAGACTTCGAGCTGCTCGAGCCGGCGATCTACGTGATGGCCGCGCTGACCACGATCACCGTGCTCCAGCGCGTCTTCCACGTACGATCCGAGCTGGCGAAGGCGTAACCGTCGCACCAGAGCGGGTTTGTTTCTCCCCGGCAACGCGCGGGAAATGCGCGACCACTTGTGATCTTTAGGAGGGCTTGTGACTGATTCAGGCAACGGCGCGTCGCGCTACCAGACCGAGAAGGTGCGGGTCGCCATCGTGGGCGTGGGCAACTGCGCCAGCTCGTTCGTCCAGGGCGTGCAGTACTACCGCGACGCCGATCGCGACGAGAAGGTCCCCGGGCTGATGCACGTGGACCTCGGCGGCTACCACGTCGGGGACATCGAGTTCTCCGCCGCGTTCGACATCGACGCCGACAAGGTCGGCAAGGACCTCAGCGAGGCGATCTGGTCGGGCCAGAACAACACGATCAAGTTCGCCGACGTGCCGAACCTCGACGTCCCCGTGCACCGCGGCATGACGCACGACGGCCTCGGCAAGTACCTGAAGGAGAAGATCACCAAGGCGCCGGGCGAGACCGACGACATCGTCCAGATCCTCAAGGACACCAAGACCGACGTGGTCGTGTCCTACCTCCCGGTGGGATCCGAGCAGGCGACCAAGTGGTACGTCGAGCAGGTGCTCGAGGCCGGCTGCGGCTTCGTCAACTGCATCCCGGTGTTCATCGCGAAGGAGAGCTACTGGGGCAACCGCTTCCGCAAGGCGGGGCTGCCGATCGTCGGCGACGACATCAAGTCGCAGGTCGGCGCCACCATCGTCCACCGCGCGCTGGCGCGGCTGTTCGCCGACCGCGGAGTGCACATGGCGCGCACGTCGCAGCTCAACGTCGGCGGCAACATGGACTTCTACAACATGCTCGAGCGCGAGCGGCTGGAGTCCAAGAAGATCTCCAAGACGAGTGCCGTGACCTCGATCATGGGCCACGAGCTGCCCGCCGATGACGTGCACGTCGGCCCGTCGGACTATGTGCCCTGGCTCACCGACCGCAAGTGGGCGCATATCCGCGTGGAGGGCCAGGCCTTCGGCGACGTCCCGCTGAACGCCGAGCTCAAGCTCGAGGTGTGGGACTCCCCGAACTCGGCCGGGATCGTCACCGACGCCGTGCGCTGCTGCAAGCTTGCGCTCAACCACGGCGTCGGCGGACCGCTCGAGGCGCCCAGCTCCTACCTGATGAAGTCGCCCCCGGTGCAGGTCCCCGACTCCCAGGCGCGCGACGACACCGAGAAGTTCATCGAGGAGCACGGCGGCGCCCCCAAGCTCCCGGGCAAGGCGAAGATCCGCACCACCAGCGAGGCCTAGAAGCCTCGGAGAACCGCTCCGTATGCTCCGCGGAGTGCCCGCGGAGCGGTTCTCCATCGCGCAGGTCACGCCCTACCCCTGGGAACAGCACCATGAGGTGAACCGCTTCGTCGAGCAGGTCTCCGACGAGCTCTGCCGGCGAGGCCACCGCGTGGTGGTCGTGGCTCCCTCGGACTCGCGCTCCCTGGTCCGCGAGGGCCGGGCCACCGTCAAGGCCATGCGCGACGACCCCGACGCGGCCTTCGACGCGCCGGGCTGCGCCAGCCTCGTGGCGGTGGGGCAGAGCCTGCCGTTCCGGCGCGGGGGCCGGGTCGCCTTGCCGCTGGACGTCTCGCGCACGCTGGAGGAGCTGCTCGAGCGCGCGGAGCTGGACTTCATGCACGTGCACGAGCCCTTCGCGCCGAGCGCCGCGTCGGCTGCATTGCGCCACTCGCGCGCACTGAACGTCGGCAGCTTCCACGCGGCCACCGAGCGGCTGCTGTCCACCCAGGTGGCGCGGCCGCTGGTCGAGCGGCTGTTCGGCCGCCTCGACGCCCGGACGGCCAGCTTCGCCGTCACGCGCGACCTCGTCGCCCGCTTCTTCCCGGGCGAGTACGAGGTGATCACGCCCGGGGCCGAGCTGCAGCGCCGCCCGGCCCCCGCCGAGGAGGGCCCGCCTCACATCGTGCTCTCCGCCCAGGAGGAGCGGGGCGCCATGCGGCTGTTCCTTCGCGCCCTGCGCAAGCTTCCCGTCGAACACGACTGGAAGGCCACGATCTGGATGCGCGACCCCGAGTCCGCGCCGTCGCTGTCGCTGCCGCGGCGGCTGCGCGGCCGGGTGCAGCTCGCCGGCCCCGCCGACGGCTCGGAGGCCCAGTTCCTCGCCTCGGCCACCGTGGCGGTCGCCGCCTCGAGTGGCAGCGCCCCGGTCCCTCAGATGGTCATCCGCGCGCTGGCGGGTGGCGCGGTGCCGGTGGTGTCGCGGCTGCCCGAGTACGAGGAGGCGGTGCGTGACGGCGAGCTCGGCCTGCTGTTCGAGCCCCGCGACGCGATCACCCTCGCCGGCCAGCTGGAGCGGCTGGTCACCGACCGTGAGCTTTCCCAGAGCCTGGCCCGGCGGATCGCCGATGTGCACCCCGAGCTCGAGTGGAGCCGCGTGGTCGACCGCCTCGAGGACCTCTACCGCACAGCGGCGGGCCGCCGCCACACGGTCGACGGCGACACGGCGCTGCGCAAGCGGCTCTCCACGCACGACTTCGTGCACGTGGACCTGCACATGCACACCGACCACTCCCCCGACTGCGCCACGCCGGTCGACACCCTGCTCCAGTCCGCCGAAGACGCCGGCCTCGACGCGATCGCCATCACCGACCACAACGAGATCTCCGGCGCCTTCGAGGCCCAGGAGCGGGCGAACGGCCGAGTGAAGATCATCGTCGCCGAGGAGGTCAAGACCGCCGACCAGGGCGAGGTGATCGGCCTGTTCCTCAAGGAGAAGATCCCGCGGGGGATGACCCTCCAGGAGACGATCGCCGAGATCCGGCGGCAGGGGGGGCTGGTCTACGTCCCCCATCCCTTCGACCGGATGCATGCCGTGCCCGACTACGAGCACCTGCTGGCGGTGATCGAGGACATCGACGCGATCGAGGTCTTCAACCCGCGCGTGGCGATCAAGGCCTTCAACGAGGAGGCGGAGCGCTTCGCGGCCAAGTACCGCGTGGTGGCAGGGGCCGGATCGGACAGCCACGTCGCCCAGGGCCTGGGCTCGGTGAAGATCCGGATGCGCGACTTCGACGGCCCCGAGGAGTTCCTCGAGTCCCTCCGCGACGCCGACATCATCCGGCAGCGGCAGAGCCTCGTCTACGTGCAGGCGCTGAAGTTCATCCAGACCCGAGGCAAGCGTTGATGCACGCGAAAGGAGGCCACAGCCCTCCGTCTAATCCCATTGGCCGGATGCCCGCCACCGATGACGAGATCCGCGAGAAGTACCTCGAGCGGGCGATCCGGGAGCTGAACTCCCTCACGCGCGAGATCCAGTCCTGTGAGCACTGCCCGCGCGGGAACCTGATGCCGGTGCTGGGCTCCGGGCACCCCCAGGCCGACGTGATGCTGCTCAAGTTCGCCCCCCGGCCGTCGGAGATCGAGGAGGGGGTCGCCTTCTACGGCCGCGCCGGCAGCGCGCTGATGAAGAGCTTCAAGCGACTGGGGATCGACCCGCTCGCCGTCTACGGCACGGTGTTCGTCAAGTGCCCCGTGCACGACACCGAGCAGTCGGCACCGGAGTGCCGCGCCCGCGTGCTCGAGGAGCTGGCGGTGGTGCAGCCGCGGATCGTGGTCGTGATGGGCGAGGAGGCCCGCGAGGAGCTCAACGCGCTGAAGGTCCCGATGGCGGCGGAGGTGGAGCCGGTGCTGGGCGAGATCCGCAAGCTGACCCCCTCCTGCGACGTCCTCTACGTGCCGGACATCGACGCATCGCTCGACGACGAGGACGAGAAGCGGGCCTTCTGGGGCGCCTTCCGGGCCCTCGGCGAGTGGTACGCGGACTTTCCCCCGTACTAGGTTCGGCGGGCCGGCCGCGCTACCTTGCGGCCATGGACCTCGAAGAGCACAGCCTCGACCCGGTGGTCGAGCGGACCTGCGAGGAGTGCGGCGCCACGCTCACCGAGGGCGAGATCCGCGCCTCGATGGAGTCCGGCGGCCGCTTCCTCTGCTCGGTTCACGCCGCCGAGGACGTCCCGGTGGAGGAAGAAGACCACCAGGACGCCTGAGCCGCGGCGCGGTGTCGCGCGTTTAGCGGAGTCGCGGCCGGGTCACCCTTACGGGTGGAGGCATCCAACCCGCAGGAGGCACGGTGAAGGTCTCAGAAGGCGCACCCCGCCCGTTCGGGATCGAGCGGCGCCCGTTGAAGTCCTTGACGGTGCTGTGCGGGGGCCTGGCCGCGCTCGGCGCGGCCGACTCGGCCGAGGCGATGGTCGCTGACGGCGGCTACACGCGGCCCACTCCCACCTCCGGCAAGTCGACGACCAGCACCCCCGCCAAGACCACCGCTCCCAAGAAGGCTCCCGCCAGCCAGCCGGCGAGCCCGCCCTCCCGCACGGACGCCTCCGACGGGTACGCCGGGATGGAGGCCTCGCGTGCGCAGCTCCCGAGCTCCGGCTCGTCGGGCAGCGGCAGCTCGTCGGGCTCGTCGGGCAGCGGCTCCGAATCGTCCGCCAGCGGCTCGTCCGGCTCGAGCGTCGGCAAGTCCGTCGCGAAGGCCGCGCGCAGCGTGTCCACCGGCGCGAAGCGGGCCTTCCCGACCCCCAGGCGCACCGACGCCTCCGATGGCTACGCCGGGATGCACTCCGACGACGCCGGCTCCGCCGACGCCGAGCGCGACGCCAGCGCCGCGCGCGCGCCCTCGCCCAAGCGCAAGAAGCGCTCCGCCGGCCCCGAACGCGCCGCGAGCCCCGAGCCCGACTCCGGGCCCAAGCGCCCGAACCGGCCCCCGCCCGGAACCAAGCTCGGCCCAGGCGGCGAGCTCTACCCCGCGCCCCAGCCGGCGCCCGAGCCGCAACCTCAGCGGTCCACGAACCCCGGAACGGGCGACGAATCCGCCGGGCAGCCCACCAAGGCCCAGCGCCGCGCCACCCGCCGCACCGTGCGCCGTGCGGCTCGCACCGTGGAGAGCGCGGTCGAGCGCTTCACAGACGCCTTCACCGGCGGCCATGGCCCGCCTGGCGAGAGCACGCCTCCCCGCCCGCGCGCCCACCCGGCGAAGGCGGCGGACGAGGACCCCTACCCGGGCGCTCCGAACAAGGGCCCGGAGCTCGGCGACTCGATCCTCGGCGACCTGTTCGGCCTCGCGCCGTTCGGACTGCTGGGGGAGGGGGAGTCGCTGTCCGTCGAGGGCGGCTGCGGCGCCGGCACGGGCGACCCGGCCAACTGCGTGGGCAAGGAGATCGGCGGCAAGAAGGGCAAGCAGCCCCCCGCCCCGCGCGGCAAGCGTCCCGTCAAGAAGGGCCCGTTCCTCGGGGTGGACGTGATCGGCACCGCCGCCACCTCCCGCGGCGAGCCCGACACCCGCATGGGCGGCAAGAGCTACACCACCCTCGACGTCACAGCCGACGTCCGCACCGAGGGATCGGCGGGAGTGTCCGACGGCGTGGGCACGGGCATGAAGCTGTCCGGTGGCGAGGGCCACAAGACCACCTACAGCGCGACCGTGCGTGAGGACCGCGCCGAGCGCATCGTCGACGGCGAGGCCGACGCCCCGGACCCGACGCGGCCGCGCACGCTGCGCAGGGGCGAGAGCATCACCCTCGCCGACTCCTCGTACGAAAAGAAGGGCGGCGCCATCTCCTTCCGCTTCTTCCGCTTCGGCGGAGGCGACGAGGAGGGCGAGACCGAGAGCGCCGCGGTGCAGCGTGTCGGCAAGGACCGCATCCGCATCAGCGTCGGCAGCGAGGACTACGTGAAGAGCAGCCTCGAGATCGGCGGCGGGGTGGACGAGGCGAACGTCGCCCTCGGACACGTGGACGAGCTGCGCGAGGGCAAGCGCAGCGAGATCGACCTCGACCTCTCAGCGCCGCAGGGCCGGCGCGAATACCAGCGCTTCCTCGGGACCGGCGCGATGCCCGACCCCGACGGCGAGGGCCGCAGCAACGCCGCAACCGTGAGCGGCTGGTACGCCAGCGAGGGCGACGAGATCAAGGGGACCCTCGGTCCGGCGACCACCAGCGACTCCGAGAGCGGCCACTCCGAGTCCGAGTCCACCAAGGACTACCTCGACAGCGAGCGCGAGGAGGTCACCTACGAGCACACCTGGGGCGACACCAAGCTCCAGCGTGTGCAGAAGACCGACAGCAAGGGCGAGGCGCAGGCCAGCGCGACCAGCATCCTGGTCGACGACGTCAGCGAGGACGTCGTCGAGGACGCGCTCGAGGCCCGCGGGGTCGACGACGTCCCCGAACTGGACGACGAGACGACCGTCCGGCTGGACTTCAGCGACGCCGAGTTGAGCCGGCTCAAGGACGGCGCGATCGACAAGTACACCGAGAACTACGACGACGACGAGATCGACCGCGAGGAGATCTCCGAGCAGGCGCGTGGGCGCATCCCGCCGATCGACCTGCGCGGCAGCACCGTCGACCGCCTGACCGACCCCACGTCGATCCTCACGGCGGCCGAGAAGCCGGAGGACGTCGCCGAGGAGCTGCAGCTCATGGGCGAGCTGCAGGGGGACGCCGACGAGTGGATGACCGTCATGTCCGACGTCGACGAGGAGTACGGCGGCGGCGTGCCCACCGGGACGATCACCGTCTTCGCCGACGGCGACACCTCGCACTCGTTCACCGTCGAGCGCGGGCAGATCCTCTACAGCGACAAGGGCAGCTAGGCCTCGCGCTCCAGCAGGGCCACGCACTCGATGTGCGGGGTCTGCGGGAACATGTCCACCGGCCGCACCGTGACCAGGCGGTAGCCGGCGTCGGCCATCTGGCGCGCGTTGGGCGCCAGCGTCGTCGGGTTGCAGGAGACGTAGACGATCCGCTTCGCCTCGGCTTCGAGCACCCGCCGCACGACCTTCTGCGACAACCCTGCCCGCGGGGGGTCGACGACCACCACGTCGGGCTTCCCCGACTCCTCCAGCAGGGGCCGCATCGCGGTGCGCACGTCGCCGGCGAAGAAGCTCGCGTTGTCGACGCCGTTGGCGCCGGCGTTCTCGATGGCGTCCGCCACCGCGGTCTCCACCACCTCCACCCCCCAGACCTCGCGGGCCTCGAGGGCGAGCACGAGCGCGATGGTGCCGATGCCGCAGAAGAGGTCGACCACGCGCTCGCGGCCGGTCAGCCCGGCGAGCTCGACCGCGTTCGCGTAGAGGCGCTCGGCCATCTCGGTGTTGGTCTGGAAGAAGGCGTCGGGTGAGATCGAGAAGCGCAGCCCGCTGAGCTCCTCGTCGAGCTTCTCGCGGCCCTTGAGCACCTCTGTCTCGCCGTCGCGGGTGGTCTCCGCCACGCCGGCGGCTCGGGTCCAGAGCACGCTGTCGGCGGGAAGGGCGGCGGCCAGCTCCAGGGCGCGGAAGTCGCCGGGGCTCGTGACCAGCCGAGCCTGGAGCTCGCCGGTGCGCCGGCCCTCGCGCACGACCAGGTTGCGCAGCAGGCCCGTGTGGTCGGCGCGGTCGTAGGCGGACAGGCCCTCCTCGCGCACCCAGTCGGCGACCGCCCGGCGCAGCGGCGTCGACGCGCTCGGAGGCGAGCACGTCCTCGCTGACGTCGTCGATCACGTCCCACCGACCGGCACGGTGGAAGCCGAGCTCGAGCTCGGGGCCGAAGGAGTACTCGACCTTGTTGCGGTAGCGCCACTGCTCGACCGCGGGGACGATCGGCTCGACCGGGGGGTCCTCGAAGCCGCCCAGACGGCTGAGCGCGTCGCCCACCTGGCGCTGCTTCTCCTCCAGCTGGCGCTCGTAGGGGAGCACCTGCCACGGGGCGCCGGGGTGGGCGGCCCGGGGCTCGATGCGATCGGGGCCGGCCTCGACGATCTCCAGCAGGTCGGCCTCGGCGAAGGACCGCTTGGCCTTGCGGACCCGAGCGCGCACCCGGTCGCCGGGCACCGCGCCGCGCACGAAGACCACGAAGCCCTCGTCGGCACGGCCGACCCCGGCCCCGCCGTGGGCGAGGCCGTCGATGGTGAGCTCGAGCTCCTGCTCGCGGCGCGGACGGCTTCGTGCGGGTGGGCGAGCGGTGCTCACCCGCCCAACACTGGCAGGGCTACCCCAGCTTGTCCGAGATGGCGTTCAGCACCGTCTTGCGGTTCGCGTTACGGCGCTCGTAGTCGCGGACCTTGCGCAGCTCGGCCGGGTTCAGCGTGTCCAGGCGATCCTGGATCTGCGCCGCGGTGAGGTCGTCGTAGCCGGTGATCGGGAAGCTCGCGCCCACCCCGACCACGCGCCGGGCGCGGTCGGCCTGCACGAGCACCGGATCGGCCGCGGTGGTGGCGCGGTCCCGGGCCTCCTTGGTCGCACCCTCGACCTGCTTGCGCGCCTTGCGCGCCGCCTCGGTGCCGCGCTTGCGAGCCTCGCCGGTGCGGCCCTCGATCTCGTCCCGGCCGCGGCCGAGCAGCTGCTCGAGGTCGCCGAGCACGTCGTTGGTCTGCTTGCGGCCGCGCTCGACGAGGCTGCTGAGGAGCTTCTGCGCGTCCTCGGTGGTCATGCGGCCACGCTCGACCGCGTCGTCAAGGGTCTCCTGGATTCGGTCGCGGGTGAGCATGACGAGATCGAAGGGGCGGACCAGGTTGTTGCGCAGCGCTTCGCGCAGCTCGGCAACGCTCTTGGCCGAGACGTCGACGGCCTGCCCGGCCGGAGAGGTAGCGCTCTGCGCCGTCGAGCGTGCCTTGCCGCGAGCCTGCTGCTTGCGCGCGCCGCCCGAGCGCGACCGCGCCGAGGTGCCCGACTTGGCCTTGGTCGAGCGCGAGCCCCGGACTTTGAGCGGGCGCTGCTCGACTTGGCCCGCGAGCTGCTCGACTTCGCGCGCGAGCTGCTGGACTTCGCGCGCGAGGTGCCGCCGGCCGACTTGGCCCGGGTCTTGCCGCCGGAGCGCGACGACGCGGAGCGCGAGCTGGATGACTTCGCGCGCGACCCCCCGGATCGCGAGCGCGAACCTCCGGACTTCGAGCCGCTCGACTTCGAGCCGCTCGCCTTGCGCTGTCCGCCTCGTCCGTCAGCCATGTCTGCTCTCCCTCACTGGAAACCCCTTGCGGAACCGCACTATTTCATGCCGAACGCCGCGGCGACTACAGGGTGGTCGGAGAGGCGGAGCAGGAGCTCCGAACGGTCGTGGACCTCGCGCGCGCCGGGCGGCAGGACGGCCGGCTCGTCGAGGGCCTCGGCCCCCCGGGCGAGCAGCTGGTCGATCGACCCGGGCAGCGCCGGGCCCAGCCCGAGACCGTCGTAGAGAGCGCGATCCTCCTCGGGGCGCACGTTGAAGTCGCCGCCCAGCAGGAGGGGGCGGTCGCCGGCCCACTCGATGGCGGCGTCCGCGGCCCGCCGCACGTCACGCGCGGCCGCCTCGGGCCCCCGGCTCGCGTGCAGGCAGCCCGCGCACAGCTCGGCGCCGCCCGGCGCGGCCGCCCGCACGAGCAGGAGCACGCGCCGCTCGGGACGCCCGGTCAGCACGACGCTCCGGGTCTCCGCGGCCCGCCACGGCGGCCTCAGCAGCACCTGATTCGAGCCGCCCTCGTTGGATGCGATCAGGTCCGGGCTCAGCCATGCGGCCGCGGCGCGCAGCGGCGCCAGCGAGTTGCGCGAGGTCAGCGCCAGCTCTCCCGCCGCCGAGCACGCCCGCGCCAGCGGGGCGAGCCACCGCGGCGGTGCCTCCTGGAGCATGGCCACGTCCCACTCCAGCCCGGCCAGAACCCGCGAGAACTCGGGCAGCAGAGGCCGGTTGACCTGGGCGTGGGTGGCCCCGCGCTCGGTCACGCGCAGCAGCCGCGAGCGCAGCGTGAACAGGGCGGGGTCGGGCGGAAAGTCCCTGCCGTGGAACAGGTTCCAGGTGAGGCCCCGGACTACTCTCTCCCGGTGACCCGTCATTTCCTCACCGGCGAGGAGCTTACGAGCGCCGAGCTGCAGTCCCTGCTCGAGCGCGCGGTCGAGTTGAAGGCCGACCGGCGGGCCTCGCGGGCGCTCGAAGGGCGCAGCGTCGCGCTCGTCTTCGACCAGCCCTCCACCCGCACGCGGGTCTCCTTCGAGGTCGGCGTCTCCGAGCTGGGCGCGCACCCGGTGGTGCTGCGCGAGGGCGAGCTGCAGCTCAGCCGCGGCGAGTCGCCGCGCGACACCGCGAAGGTGCTGTCGCGGCTGGTCCACGCGGTCGGGGTCCGCACCGGCCCCCACGCGGTCGTCGAGGAGCTGGCCGCCCACTCCGACGTGCCGGTGATCAACATGCTCACCCGCGACCACCACCCCTGCCAGGCCCTGGCCGACCTGCTCACCCTGCGCGAGCGGTTCGGCGAGCTGGCCGGCCTGCGGCTCGCTTACGTGGGCGACGGCAACAACGTCGCCCACTCCCTCATGGTTCTGGGCGCCAAGGCGGGCCTCGAGGTGGTCGTGGCCACGCCCGCCGAGCTGGCCCCTCATCCGCTCGTGGGCCAGGTGGCCGGGGCGGGAGCCGACCAGGGCGGCTCGGTGACGCTGACCACCGCGGCCGCCGAGGCCGCCCAGGGCGCCCACGCGCTCTACACCGACGTCTGGGTGAGCATGGGCGACCCGCCATTAGGGGGGGCAGGGGAGGCCGACGGGCGCCGCGAGCTGCTCGAGCCCTTCCGGCTGGACGAGGCCCTCATGGAACGGGCGGCGCCCGAGGCGGTCGCGCTGCACTGCCTGCCCGCCCATCCGGGCGACGAGATCAGCGAGGGCGTCCTGTACGGCGAGCGGTCGGCGGTATGGGACCAGGCCGAGAACCGGCTACACGCGCAGAAGGCGCTTCTAGAGCTCCTCGTCAGCCGTTAGGGTGCGACACATGATGCGCCGATCCACCGCCCTCCTCATGTGTCTCTGCCTCGCGCTGTCAGCGGGCCTCGTGCTCACCGCGTGCGGCGACTCCGACTCGAGCTCGAGCTCGTCGAGCAGCAAGAAGAAGTCGTCGAAGAAGAAGAAGTCCACGACGAGCGCGGGCGGCGCCGGCGTGACCATGCAGAACATCAGCTTCACGCCCGCCACCCTCCAGACCAAGGTCGGCGACACGGTCACCTGGACCAACGACGAGTCCGTGGGTCATGACGTGACCGCCGACGACGGGTCGTTCAAGTCCGGCCCCTCGGGCGGGATGCAGCAGGGCGACAAGTACGAGCACACGTTCAACAAGGCCGGCAATTTCGCCTACAAGTGCACGGTCCACCCGAACATGACGGGGACGGTCGAGGTCACCCAGTAGCGCTCGAGCCTCGGCGCCGGACGCCGAAGCCTCGCAACAGGAGCAGGGCCGTCTCGCCCAGCCCGCCGCGGGCGGGCAGCAGCCCGAGCTGGGCCGCCGCGTCGTAGAGGTCGAAGAAGCCCCTCGCGCGGCGAACGGCGCCGTCGGAGAGCTCGAGGTAGTGCAGGCCGTGCAAAGACAGCTCGCGGCCCGTCGCGGGCAGAGCGTCGAGCTCGCCCGTGTGGCTGCCGGTCAGGCGCCACGGGATGCAGGCGTTGCGCCCGTCGCCCAGGGCCGCGGACGCCCGCTCGACGCTGAGGTCGGGGACCGCCTTCCGCAACGTCAGCGCGTGGCGGTCGAGTGCGTCGGGGCCGGTCAGGGGCTCGACGGCGATCGGGTCCTCGTAGTGGACGTCGGGCGTGCATACGCCCTGGAAGCCGCCGCCCTCGAAGCCCTCGACGAAGGTCGAGGCGAGCCGCTCGAGGGGGAGGCGCTCGAGCTCGCTCACGACAGCTCGGCGACGCCCTCGGGCGAGGTCGAGGCCTCGGCGTACAACCGGCGCGGGATGCGTCCCGCCGCGCGTGCGGCGCGTCCTGCCTCGACGGCCAGCCGCATCGCGGTGGCCATGCGCGCCGGATCCTCGGCGCGCGCGACCGCGCTCGCCAGCAGGACCGCGTCGCAGCCGAGCTCCATGGCCAGGGCGGCGTCGGACGCCGTCCCGATGCCCGCGTCGAGGATCACCGGCACTTCGGCCTCCTCGACGATCAGCCGCAGGTTGTAGGGGTTGGCGATGCCCATGCCGCTGCCGATCGGCGAGCCCAGCGGCATCACCGCGGCGCAGCCGGCGTCGGCCAGCCTCCGGGCCAGCACGGGGTCGTCGCTGGTGTAGGGCAGGACCGTGAAGCCGTCGGCCACGAGCTCCTCGGCCGCGTCCAGCAGCTCGGCCGGGTCGGGCAGCAGCGTGCGGTCGTCGCCGATCACCTCGAGCTTGACCCAGTCGGTCTCGAATGCCTCGCGGGCGAGCCGGGCGGTGGTCACGGCGTCGCGCGCGGTGAAGCAGCCGGCGGTGTTCGGCAGCAGCTCGACCCCCGCCCGCTCGAGCACCTCGACCAACGAGCCGCGGGCGGAAGGGTCGACCCGGCGCAGGGCCAGCGTGGCCAGCTCGGTGCCCGACGCCTCCAGCGCCTCGGCCAGCGACTCGAGGCTGCGAAAGCCCCCGGTGCCGACGATCAGGCGCGAGCCGAAGCGCCGGCCGGCGATCTCGAGCGCTTCAGCCACCCTGCACCGCCTGCAGGACCTCGACCCTCTGGCCGTGGGCCAGTTGCGTCTCCGGCCACGCGGCGCGCGGCACGACCTCGCCGTCCACCGCCACGGCCACGCCGCGGTCGGGTGCCCCCGCGGCGGCCACCGCGTCGGCCACCGTGGCCTCGTCGGGCAGCTCGTGGGCCTCGCCGTTGAGCTCGACAGAGATCATGCGCTCGCCATGGTCCCCATGAGCTCGCGCGCCACCTGCTCGGCGGCCAGCGGCGCGTGCAGGATGCCATTGCGGTGGTGGCCGGTGGCCAGCACCAGGCCCTCCTCGGGCCCCCGGCCCACGAGCGGCACGTTGTCCGGGGTGCCGGGCCGCAGGCCCGCGCGGGCGCGCACGAGCTCCAGCTCCCCGACGTCGGGAAGCACCTCGCGCGCGGCGTCGAGCAGGTCGAAGACCCCCTCGGCGGTCACGGTGGTGTCGAAGCCCTGTTCCTCGACGGTCGCCCCCAGGATCACGCGCCCGTCGTCGCGTGGGACCAGGTAGCAGCGGGGCGTGCGCACCACGCGCTCGATGGGGTCGGGGCGCCCGGGGCGCACCGCGAGCTCCAGCAGCTGTCCCTTCACCGGCCGCACCGGCGCGGCGCCGAGCTCTGCGCTCCAAGCACCCGCGGCCAGCACGACGGTGCCGGCGCGCACCTCCTCCCCACCGATCACGACGCCAGTGACCCGGCCGCCGTCGCGCGCGAGCCTGTCGACCTCTGCCCCCTCGCGCAGCTCGCCGCCGTGGTCGCGCAGGGCATCGGCCAGAGCGGCGACCACCACCGAGGGATCGACGCTGGCGTCCCCGGGCGCCTCGATGCCGCCGGCCACACGCGGCGAGAGGCCGGGCTCCAGGCGGCGCAGCGCGCGCGGCCCGAGCCAGCGCGCCTCGAGGCCCAGCTTCTCCTGGAGGCCGTGCAGACGCCGAAGCTCCTCCGCGTCGTCGCGGTCGGCGGCGACCACCAGGGCGCCGTCCTGGCGCAGCGAGCCCTCGATCCCCAGCTGTGCGACGAAGGCCGGCCACCGCTCGCGCGCCTCGATGCCCATCGCGAGCTGGCGCTCCTCGCCGAAGTCGGCCTCGGTGACCGGAGCAAGCATCCCGGCGGCCACGCCGGAGGCTCCCGCACCGGCCGTGTCGCGCTCGGCGACCAGGACCGAGAGGCCCCGCCGCGCGGCTTCGTGCGCGCACGCGAGACCGATCACGCCACCGCCGACGACGATTGCGTCGTACCCATCGGACAACGTGACCTCCTTCCTTGCGGGGGGTCGCGGCCCGGTCTCCCTGCGCCGGCACTACCCGGATCAGGTTCGACGGTCGGCGGCGACCCAGCCGCCCTCTCAGCCCGGTCCTTCCGGGCTCCCGTGACCTCTCCGATGGTAGCCCGTAGGGCTAGTAGCGGCGCGTGGGGGCGTCTGGGGGACGGGGGGACCGGTTACCCACCAGCAGCAGGACCAGTCCGATCGCGAGGCCCAGGACCCCCACGATCATGAGGATCAGGCCCACGGTGTGGATCTCGATTCCGGTGATGTCGAAATCCACCGCGAAGCGGAGGATCGCGCCGATTGCGATGAGGGCTATGGACGTTCCGATTGCCATGTTGCTAAGAGTGTTACCCCAGAGTTCGGCAGGGAACCCAGGGAATCCTCCCGCACCCGCTGCCTGAGAGGCGTCACGGCGCAACTCCGGCTCCGTGACCTTGTTCTGTCAGGCGACCCGCAAACGCGGGGTCGCGCCCTCTTTCGGACTCGCTTTTCGATGAACCGTCTTCGCACACTGCTGCTCGTGATCGCCCTGGCCGCCGGCCTGGGGGTCTTCGCCTCCCCTGCCTCGGCCGGCTCGGGCCAGACGGCGCTGTTCCAGGACGACCACCTGCTGCTCCAGCGGGGCGTCGAGACCCGCCGCCAGACCCTCGACGAGATCACGGCGCTCGGCGCGGACGCGGTCAAGTTCAACATCGAGTGGGCCAGCGTCGCCCCCGGAGGCCGCAACCGCCCCCCGAACTTCAACGCCACCGACCCCGCCGCCTACCCGCAGGACAACTGGGCGCGCTACGACGGGCTGATCAACGACGCCCAGGCCCGCGGCCTGCGGGTCCTGGTGGCGATCAGCGCCCCCGCCCCCGGCTGGGCGACCAAGAAGCGCGGCGACACCCGCGGCGTCGACCGGCCTAGCTCGGCCCAGCTGGCCCTCTTCTCCCAGGCCGTCGGCCGGCGCTACCGCGACAAGGTCGACTGGTGGACGATCTGGAACGAGCCCAACCTGCCGCGCTTCCTCTACCCCCAGTCCCGCAACGGGATCCCGTACGCGCCGCACCTCTACCGCGCCATGGTCCGCGGCGCCGTGGACGGCCTGCGCCGCTCGGGCAACGGCGGCGACCGCATCCTCTTCGGCGAGCTGCTGCCGATCGGCCGCCGCGGCTCCAGGGCGAACATCAACGTCAAGCCGCTGCTGTTCCTGCGCGAGTTCTTCTGCCTGACCAAGCAGCTCCGCCCCTACCGCGGCCGCGCCGCCCGCCGGCGTAGCTGCTCCCGCTACCGCCGGCTCACCGGCGTGGGCGGCTTCGCCTACCACCCCTACACGCGCCCGTCGGGCCCGCTGACCCGCGAGCCGACGCAGGACGACGCCACCATCCGCTCGCTGGGCCGCGTCACGCGCCTGCTGGACCGCGCCCGCTCGCGGCGGCGCATCGGCGGCCGGCGCCAGAGCATCTACATCACCGAGTTCGGCTTCCAGAGCAGCCCCCCGGACCGCTTCCAGGCCCGCCTCAGCCGCATCCCAGGCTTCCTGGGCCAGGCCGAGTGGCTCGCTTTCCGCAACCGGCGCGTGGCCACCTGGTCGCAGTACACACTCGTGGACGACCCCATCGGCACGGGCGCCGACCGTTTCGGCACCTGGCAGGGCGGGCTCAAGTTCGTCGAACGGCTCGCGAAAGCCCGGCGTGTACAACGCCTACCAGCTCCCCCTCTACGTGCGGCGGACCTCGCGCAGCGGCGTCGAGGTCTGGGGCGCCGCGCGCCCGGGCGGGCCGGGCTCCCAGATCCAGATCCAGCAGCGGCGCGGCGGCTGGCGCCTTCGCCAACCTGGGCAACCGCCTGACGGTGACCAACGCCCGCGGCTACTTCCGCGCCCGGTTCCGCGTCAGCTCGCCCACCCGCCGTGCGTATCGCTTCCAGTACTTCACGCGGCGCCGAAGTACTGACCAGCCGCACGGCCAAGGCCGCCGCCCGATGACCTTCATGACCGACGACAAGAACCCGACTCAGGAGACCAATGCAACGCCTCCTCCTCACCCTCGTGCTCGCCCTCGCCCTCACGGGCGGCGCGGCGTCGACCGCGGATGCCCGCGTCGCCGTCGGCGTCGGCGAGCAGGACTACGCCCCCTTCGCCGACTCTTCCTGGAAGGGCGCTCGGACTGAGGAAGTCCCGCCTCGTCATCCCGTGGAACGTCGCGACCCGGCGCGGGCGCGACCGGGGGAAGATGGACGCCTTCTACCGCTCGGCCCGCGCCAACGGGGTCGAGCTGCTGGTGGCGTTCAACCCGCCGAACAACGCGCGTTGCCCGCGGCGCCCGTGCAGCCGGCCGAGCTCGCGCAGCTACACCGGGCGTTCCGCTCCTTCCGCAGGCGCTACCCGCGCCTGAAGGTGATCGCGCCTTGGAACGAGGCCAACCACATCTCGCAGCCCACGTTCAGCACCAACCGGGGCGCCAAGGCGGCGGCGACCTACTACAACATCGTCCGCGCTACTGCCGCGGCTGCAAGATCCTCGCGGCCGACGTGATCGACGAGACCAACATGGTCCGCTGGCTGCAGGACCTTCCGTCGCTACGCGCGGCGGCCGAGCGCCTGGGGCCTGCACAACTACCGCGACACGAACTACTTCAGTGGTCCGAAGACGGGCGGCACGCGCCGTCTGCTGCGCACGGTTCGTCGCGGCCAGGTGTGGCTGACCGAGACCGGCGGCATCGTCACGTTCATCACGCCCGCGGGCCGAACGCTGTTCCGCACGAGCGAGAGCCGGGCCAACCGCGCGACCAAGCGGATGTTCAGCCTGGCGAAGAAGTACCGCTCGGCGCGATCAAGCGGCTGTACATCTACCACTGGCGACAGCCGCTGACCGGCAACCGCTTCGATGCCGGCCTGCTGCGCAAGGACGGCACCGCCCGCCCGGCGTTCGACACCGTGACAGGGCATGCTGAACGGCTCGCAGCGGAGGTACTTCGGCCGGTAGGCCGGCGCCGAAGATGACGGATCTCGGGGAGCGCAGGCGGCAACGCCTGCGCTCCTCTTTTTTGTACCTGTGCGTCGGCTGCGGCGACGAGGAGGCCGCCGCGGCCGCGCTGCGGGGCGGGACCGACATGGTCCAGCTGCGCGACAAGGACGCTCCTGACGATGCGCTGCTGGCCTCGGCCGCCCGGCTGCGCGAGCTGTGCGCCCAGGCCGGCGCCCTGTTCTGGCTGAACGACCGGCCCGACCTCGCGGTGGCCGCCGAGGCCGACGGGGTGCACGTGGGCCAGGAGGACATGCCGGTGGCCGAGGCGCGGCGCGTCGTCGGCGACGACCGCCTCGTGGGCGTCTCCACGCACTCGCCGGCCCAGCTGGAGGCCGCGCTGGCCTCCGACGCCGACCAGATCAGCGTCGGGCCCGTGTGGGCGACGCCGACCAAGGAGGGGCGGCCGGGGCCGGGCTCGAGTACGTGCGCCACGCGGCGGCGGTGGCCGGCGACCGGCCGTGGTTCGCGATCGGGGGCATCGAGCCGTCCAACCTCGACGAGGTGCTCGAGGCCGGCGCACGTCGGGTGGTGGTCGTGCGGGCGGTGCGCGACGCCGCCGACCCCGAGGCGGCCGCCCGCGCGCTTCTCGCGCAACTCCGGGGGCCCGGGCCTGTTTCAGGGCGGCGATGACCCGTCTCCGGATCCCCCTCCTGCTCGCCCTCGCCCTCGCTCTGCTCGCCCCCGCGAGCGCGGCCGCCTCGAGCCGCCAGCTCTCGGTGATGCAGGACGACGCCCGCATCCTCCACGGCTCCCCTCAGACCCGCGAGGAGACTCTCAATGAGATGGACGCGCTGGGCACCGACGTGGTGAAGGTGCAGGTGACCTGGCGCGAGGTCGCGCCCGCCACCCGGCCCGTCGACCCCACCAACCCCTCGGCCTACTCCTGGGGCCTGGTGGACGCCGCCGTGGCCGGCATCCGCAGCCGCGGGATGCGGCCCTACCTGACCATCGGCGGCCGCGCGCCCAACTACGCCGTCGGCCGCCAGACCGCGCGCTTCAACGGCACCTACCGGCCCAGCGCGCCGGAGTTCGAGCTTTTCGCCCGGGCCGCCGGCCGCCGCTACTCCGGCCTGGTCGACATCTGGTCGATCTGGAACGAGCCGGGGCTGACCACGTGGATCCAGCCCCAGCGCGACCGCCGCCGGCGTCCGCTCTCGCCCAGCATCTACCGGAGCCTGTACCTGGCGGGGCACCGCGGCCTGTCGGACTCCGGCCACGCCGGCGACGTGATCCTGATCGGCGAGCTGGCCCCCATCGGCTCGCGCAGCTCGAACAAGGTCGGGCCGGTGGAGTTCATCCGCGAGATGGCCTGCCTGGACCGCCGCTACCGCCCGCTGCGCGGCAGCGCCCGCCGGGCGCGGCGGTGCCCGGCGTCGTTTCGGCGCATCCCCACGTCGGGGCTCGCCTACCACCCCTACACCACCCGCCGCGGCCCGCGCTCGATCCCGCGCGCCCGTGACGATGCCCCGATCGGGGCGCTCTCGCGCGTGACCCGTGCGCTGGACCGCGCGGCGCGCCGGGGGCGCATCGGCCGCGGCCGGCGCGTGTGGATCACCGAGTTCGGCTTCCAGACCAACCCGCCCGACCGGTTCCAGATCCCGATCCGCCGCGTGCCCGGCTACATGGACTACAGCGAGTACCTGGCCTTCCGCAGCGGGCGGGTGTCCTCCTACGCCCAGTACACGCTGTTCGATGTCGCGCTGAGCGGCTCGGGCGCCGGGCGCTTCTCGGACTTCCAGCAGGGCCTGCGGTTCGCCGGCGGCGCGCGCAAGCCGGGCGTCTACACCGCGTGGCAGATGCCCATGTACGTGCGTGCGCGCCGCGGGCGGCTGGGCGTGTTCGGCGGCCTGCGCTTCGGCGCCCCGGGCACCCCGGTGGCCCTGTCGGTGCGCGGCCGCGGGCGCTACCGCTCGCTGGGCTCGGCGCGGCTGAACTCGGCCGGCTACTTCAGCTTGTCCCGCCGCGTGCGGGGAGCCTCGCGGGCGACGGTGCGGGCCCAGATCGGCTCGTTCACGCGCGCCAAGCGCGCGAGCCGCTAGCGCCTCACGCACTACCGTCTGTGCGGTGAGCCGGCGGGCGACCCGCAAGAAGCGAAAGCAGCGGCGGCACGCCGCTTCGGCGAGCGCTTCTGAGGCCACTCCGCCGGAGCCCGAGCCCCCGCGCGCGCACAGCCCGCCAGCCCGCACAGCCCGCACAGCCCGCACAGCCCGAGCCCACGATGGCCGACCGCTACGCGCGCTCGCGGGCGCGCGACGAGGCGGCCCGCGCTGCTCTGAAGCCGCTCGCGCCCGGCGAGCGGCCGCGGGCGGTGACCGTCGCCGCCGTGGTGGCCGCCCTGCTCGGGATCACGAACTTCGGCGCCTACCTGGTCGGGGTAGAGGTGCGCGGCGAGCGTCCGAGCCTGATCGGCATCCTGCTGTTCACCGGGCTGATGCTGACCGCGGCCTGGGGCGCGTGGAAGGTGCGCTACTGGGCGGTGCTGGGCATCCAGGCGCTGCTCGGGCTGACGATCGTGATCTTCTCGCTGCTGGCGATCAAGTCCGAGAACGCGGGCGAGCTCCTGATAGCGCTGGCCGTCCTCGGGCTGGCGGGCACGCTGTTCTGGTTCCTGGTGAAGTGCATGGCGCGGATCCAGATGCCCGAGCGCCCGGGCGCGCGCTGAGCGCTGCGTAGAGTCCCCGTCCGATGGCCGACGAGCACAGCTTCGACTGCGTGGTGGTGGGCTCCGGGCCCGGCGGCTACGTCGCCGCGATCCGCGCCGCCCAGCTGGGGATGAAGACCGCCGTCGTGGAGAAGGGCAACGTCGGCGGGCGGTGTCTGAACGAGGCGTGCATCCCGGCGAAGGCCATCCTGCGCGTTGCCGAGGTCTGGACCGAGGTCAACCACGGCAAGCAGTTCGGCGTGCAGGTCGAGGGCGCGTCGCTCGACTACTCCGGCGCGACCAAGCACCGCGACAAGGTGGTCAAGACGCTCACCGGCGGCGTCTCGATGCTGTTCGACAAGAACAAGATCGAGTTCTTCGAGGGGCTCGGTCAGCTCACCGAGGACGGGAACGTGCGGATCGGGGCGTCGAAGGACGGCGTCGAGCTGGAGACCTCGAACGTGGTCCTCGCCACCGGCTCCGTCGCCAAGCCGCTGCTTGGTCTTGAGTTCGGCGGCCGGGTGCTTGACACCGCGGCCACGTGGCTGATGAACGAGCGGCCGGATCGGCTGTGCGTGATCGGCGCCGGCGCCTCCGGCACCGAGGTCGCCTCCGCGTTCGGTCGCCTCGGCACCGAGGTCGTGCTGCTGGAGGCGCTGGACCAGATCCTGCCCCTGGAGGACAAGGAGATCGCCCGCACCTGCGCGCGCGAGGTGGCCAAGCAGAACGTGCGCATCGAGACGGGCGCCTCCGTCGAGTCCGCCGAGCCGTCCGACGACGGCGTGTCGGTCACCTTCAACGGCGAGACCGTCGAGTTCGACTACCTGTGCATCGCCGCCGGCCGCGCTCCCGACCTCGAGGACCTGGGCATCGACGCTGCGGGCGTCAAGACCGACGACTCGGGCCGGATCGCCGTCGACGGCAACCTGCGCACCTCACGCGACGGCGTGTACGCGATCGGGGACATGGTCCCCGGGCCCGCGCTGGCCCACAAGGCTTCTGACGAGGGCATCATCGCGGTGGAGACCGCCGCCGGCCTGGATCCCCAACCGATCGACTACCGCTTCGTCCCCGCGGTGACCTTCTGCCACCCCCAGGTGGCGTCGTTCGGGCTGACCGAGCAGGAGGCCAAGGACGAGGGCTATGACGTCGTGGTCGGCAAGGTGCCCATGGGCGCGGTCGGAGCGCCCACCGTCTACGGCGACCGCGGCGGCATGATCAAGATCGTGGGCGAGAAGAAGTACGGCGAGCTGCTGGGCGGGCACATCTGCGCCGCCAAGGCCGCCGACCTGATCCAGGAGCTGGTGAACGCCCACGAGCTCGAGGGCGGCTTCTCCGAAGTGGCCCGCACGATCCACCCCCACCCGGCCTTCGCCGAGGCGGTCATGGAGGCCGCCCGGGCGACGGACGGGTGGCTCATTCACGGCTAGCCCTCCGCGTGTCGAATACTCGCTCAGAGCGAGTTTTTCGTTCTGCCGGCCCTCTGGTGACCTCGGAATAGCGGCCTAGAATCGCCCGCCTCAGGGGGCGAGATCCCCCGCGCGGACGCTTAGGGCAGGACGTGACCCACCGCCATACCACCCGCCACAGCTGGCCAGCACTGGCCGCGGTGCTGTTGACCCTCACCCTCCTCCCGGCCGACGCCTCGGCGGGGACCTACACGGTGCATTCGTGTCGGCTGCCGAATGGGGCGCCTACTGGTGCGGCCGGCTGGAAGTCGCGTCTCTCTGGCTTCGGGACTTTCGCGAACAACACGTGCGAGCAGGGCGGAGCGCTCTCGGCCGGCTTCTCAGCGTACGGCGACCACCTCAGTCCCCAGGTCGACTGGTATTTCTCGCCGCCGGCCGACGTGACGATCAAACGTCTCGTCTACTGGCGCTATGTCCGCGTCCACTACGCCCAGAGCGCGGGTCCAGCGAAGCTTCGAACTATTGGACCGGCCCGATGGACGCCGGCGACGCTGCTCCGCTCGGATTCAGGGACGTCTGTTTCGGCATATCGGGCTGTCGCGAGCGTGGACGCTCACATCAGTCCCTTCGACCCCGCGAACCGAGGCGAGATAGGAGAGCGGCGCATTGACCCTGAGTACTCGGTTCACGCCTTGCACCTGAACTGCGGACGGTCGGGTGGCCGAGCCGGGTGTCCCGTCTGGACCACCCCCCGGCTTATCGTCTTTGCAGCCCAGATGACGCTCCAAGACAATCTCGCGCCCAGGATCACCGGTCTGAGCGGGCTCGCTTCTGGCGTCCGGGGATCTCCGAGACACCGTGGCAGTCGAAGTCTTTGGCGTCGGACCGGGGCTCCGGCCTTCGAAGTCTGCGGCGATCGAGGTCGACGGGCGGAGGGTGCTTGAGGAGCGCTTCCAGGCTCGAGCTCGGCGCGGTGCCAGGAGCCATACACACAACCCTCAGCCTTGCGCGCTCGAGGGCAGTCATGGCCTGCGACTAGACACCCGGCGTCTCGCCGACGGTGCTCACCGGCTGCGCGTCCTTCTGCGTGACGCCGCCGGAAACGTCGCAGCCTCGCGGCCCTACACCATCGCCGTCAACAACGGCGGCGCATCTTGTCCCTACGGGAGTGGGCCCAAGCTGCGGGTTGGGTTCGGTCGCAGAAGACTCGTCAGGACGCTGACGATTTCTGCGACCAGGCGTGCGCTGGTCAGCGGCCGGTTGCTCAGCCAGTCCGGCTCGGCCGCGGGGCGGCGCGCCGGTCAGGATCCTCACGCTGAGCAGCGGCGCGTCCGAGTGGAAGCAGGTCGCGATGCCGACCACCAGGCGGGACGGGCGCTTCAGGGCGCGGCTGCCGCGGGGTAGCTCGAGGCGCGTTCGCGTCACCTACTGCGGCCGCGACGGCGGCCACTACAGAGACCTCCGCCTCCGCGCGAAGCCGTCGGTGGGCCTCAGGGCCAACCGGAGGCGGGTCCGCAACGGTCGCAGCGTCGTCTTCACCGGCCGGGTCCGATCGCAGCCGATCCCGCGGGGCGGCAAGCTCGTCGAGCTCCAGGCCTTCTTCCGCGGGCGGTGGCGCACCTTCCAGACTCTCCACACAAAGCGCCGCGGGACCTTCCGCTTCCGCTACTGGTTCGGCGGCACCCAGGGCACGGTCCGATACCGGTTCCGCGCCCTCACCCCGCGCGAGGGCGGCTACCCCTACACGACCGGCTCCTCGCGGCGGGTCACGGTGACCGTCAGCGGCTAACTTCGCTCGGATGGTGGGCGACCAGCCGGTCTTCTACTACGACTTCAACTCGCCGTACGCCTGGCTCGCCGCCGAGCGCGTGAACCACGTCATGCCCACCCCGCCGGTGTGGCGGCCCATCTCGTTCAGCCACGTGCTGAAGAACAGCCAACGGCTCCCCTGGTCGCTCACCGACGAGCGCGACGCGGGCATCGAAGAGGTCGAGCGCCGGGCGCAGGAGCGCGGCCTCCCCCAGCTCCGCTGGCCCGAAGGGTGGCCGGCCGAGACCGTCCCCATGGTCGGGCTGAGGGCCGCCACGTTCGCCGCCGAGATCGGCAAATCGGTCTCCTTCTCGCTCGCGGCGTTCCGGCAGACCTTCCTCGCGGCCCGGCCCATGAACGAGATCGACAACGTCCTCCTTGCGGGCGCCGCGTGCGAGCTGCACCCCAACGCCATCAAGGCGGCGCTGGGGCGCGACGCGGTCAAGCAGAAGCTCACCGAGCACACCAACGAGGCGATAGAGAGAGGCATCGAGGGCGTCCCGACGATCGCCATCGAAGACCAGCTCTTCTGGGGCGACGACCAGCTGGAAGCGCGCCGCGACGCGCGGCCTCGTAGTCTCCCGCGCCATGCCGACCCTCCTTCGCGCGCTCTGCGTGCCGCTGACAGCCCTCGCTCTCGTTCGCCGCCGGTTGCGGCGGCGAGGAGGAGCCGCCCAAGGCCAAGAACCAGCCCTCGCCCAACGAGCCGCAGCAGCCCGCGGCCACGCCGGAGACCCCGAAGGAGCTCCAGACCAAGCCCAAGATCGGCAACCCCAGCGGCCCGCCGCCGGCCAAGCTGGAGAAGGAGGACCTGATCGTGGGCAAGGGCGCCACCGCCACGGCCGGCAAGCAGCTGACCGTGAACTACGTCGGCGTCCTGTTCGAGAGCGGCAAGGAGTTCGACGCCTCCTGGGAGCGCAAGCAGCCGTTCCCGTTCCAGCTCGGCGCGGGCATGGTCATCCCCGGCTGGGACAAGGGCCTGGAGGGCATGAAGGTCGGCGGTCGGCGCAAGCTCACCATCCCGCCCGACCAGGCCTACGGCGAGCAGGGCTCGCCGCCCACGATCGGTCCCAACGAGACCCTGGTCTTCGTGATCGATCTTCTCGACGTGAAGTAGCCGCCCGCCGCTTGCCGGCAAGCCCCAGCGGGTAGCCTGCGACAGAGATGGCTACGGAGGAGGCCACCGACGCACGGATGCCCGACGAGGCGGGTGTCGAGCGCCCGCAGCACGACCTCCCCGACGAGGACACCTGCCGGCTGATCCTCGAGAAGATGCTGCTCATCCGGCGCTTCGAGGAGCGCGCCGGCGAGATGTACGCCAAGGCCAAGATCGGCGGCTTCCTGCACCTTTGCATCGGCGAGGAGGCGACGATCGTCGGCGCCACCCAGGCGCTGCGCGACAACGACTACCTGATGTCGACCTACCGCGAGCACGGCCAGGCCATCGCGCGCGGGATGCCGCCGTCAAGGAGGTCATGGCCGAGCTGTTCGGCCGCGTCGACGGCTGTTCCGGGCGGCCGCGGCGGCTCCATGCACCTGTTCGACGTCGAGCGGCGGTTCCTCGGCGGCTACGGGATCGTCGGCGGCTCGCTGCCCCTGTCGGCCGGCGTGGCGCTTGCGGCCGACTACCAGGAGACCGAGGACGTCGTGCTCTCGATGATGGGCGACGGGGCCACCAACCAAGGCACCTTTTCGGAGGCGATGAACCTGGTGGCGCTGTGGAAGCTGCCTGTCGTCTTCCTGGTCATCAACAACCAATTCGGCATGGGCACCGCACTCGAGCGCCACTCGGCGGTGACCGACCTGTCGCAGAAGTCCGAGGGCTTCGGCGTCCCGGGCTCGCAGTGCGACGGCATGGACGTGCTCGACACCCACTCGGTGGTGAGCGAGGCGCTCCGGTGCGCGCGCGAGGAGCGCAAGCCGCAGCTGGTGGAGGCCGTCACCTACCGCTATCGCGGCCACTCGATGGCCGACCCCGAGGAGTACCGCTCCAAGGAGGAGGTCGAGGAGTGGCGCGAGCGGGACCCGATCAACAACATCCGCCAAGCGCGTGGTCGAGGCCGGCGTCCTGTCCGACGACGACATCGAGGAGCTCGACAAGGAGGCGCAGAAAGCGGTCGACGAGGCCGTCGAGTTCGCCGACAAGTCCCCGCACCCCGACCTCGCCTCGCTCTACGACGACGTCTACGTCATGGAGGGCGACGCCAAGCAGGCCTGGTGGTCGGTCGACGAGCGCTCGCCCGAGACCCATCGCGGCGAGGAGGAGCGCGAGGCCGGCAAGGTCGCGCAGGAGCTGGCCGAAGCGGGCGCCGCCTACGCCGGCGAGGACGTGACCTCCGAGCGCCGCTCGCGCCAGACCGACCACCGCGACCACGGCGAGGGCGAGCCCGCCGAGGAAGAGCGCGACGAAGAGGGCGGCGGCGACTAGTGCCCGAGGTCCGCTACCGCGAGGCGCTCAACCAGGCGCTGCGCGAGGAGATGGAGGCCGACGACTCGGTCTTCATCATGGGCGAGGACATCGGCGTCTTCCAAGGAGCCTTCAAGGTCACGGCGGGGCTGCTGGAGGAGTTCGGCGAGAAGCGCGTGCGCGACACGCCGATCTCCGAGAACACGATCGTCGGCATGGGCGTCGGCTCGGCGATGGCCGGCCTGCGGCCGGTGGTCGAGATCATGACCATCAACTTCTCCCTGCTGGCGATGGACCAGATCGTCAACTCGGCGGCGTCGATCCGTTACATGTTCAACGCGCAGGTGAAGGTGCCCATGGTGATCCGCATGCCGCAGGGCGGCGGGCACCAGCTCGGCCCCACGCACTCGCACTCGCTGGAGGCCTGGTTCCTGCACGTGCCCGGCCTCCTGGTGGCGGCGCCCTCGACCGCCGCCGACGCCAAGGGCCTGCTGAAGGCCGCCATCCGCGACGACAACCCGGTGATCTTCATCGAGCACGAGGCCCTGTACGGCAAGAAGGGCGAGGTGCCCGACAACGGCGAGCCGCAGCGCTTCGGCGAGGCCGCGGTCCGGCGCGAGGGCGATGATGTGACGATCGTGGGTATCTCGCGGATGGCCACCACCGCGCTGAACGGCGCCGAGATCCTGTCCGAGGAGCACGAGATCGAGGCCGAGGTGATCGATCCCCGCACGCTGCGGCCGCTCGACCTGGACACGATCCTCGAGTCGGTCAAGAAGACCAACCGCGCGGTGATCGTCGAGGAGGGATGGCCCCACGGCGGTGTGGGCGCGAACTTCGCCGCGCTGATCCAGGAGCAGGCCTTCGACTACCTCGACGCTCCGGTCGCGCGGGTCACCGGCGCCGACATCCCCATGCCCTACTCCAAGCCCCTGGAGCAGGCCGCCTTCCCGCACCGCGAGCACGTGGTGCAGGCCGCGCTCGCGACCTTCCGGGACCTCTAGTGGCCGAAACCGTCGGCATGCCCCGCCTGTCCGACTCCATGGAGGAGGGCACGGTGCTCAAGTGGCTGGTCGAGGAGGGCGGCGAGGTCAAGCGCGGCGAGCCGCTGGTGGAGATCGAGACCGACAAGGCCAACATGACCTACGAGGCCGACACCGACGGCGTGCTGATCAAGGTGATCGCCAAGGAGGGCGACACGCTGCCGGTGGGCGACCCGATCGCCGAGATCGGCGAGGAGGGCGAGGCGCCGTCGGGCGGTGGCGACGAGAAAGGCGGCGAAGAGGCGGAGACCGAGGAGCCGAAGCAGAGGCGAGCGAGCCGAGGAGAGCCGAGGAGCCCGAGCCCGAAGCCGAGGCCGATGAGGAGCCCGAGGAGCCCCAGCGCGAGGCCCCTGACTCGGGCGGCAACGGCGGCGAGCGGATCAAGGCCTCGCCCGTCGCGCGCCGCATGGCGGGCGAGCTCGGCGTGGAATTGGCCCGGCTGGAGGGCTCGGGGCCGGGCGGGCGGATCGTGAAGGCCGACGTCGAGTCGGCGGCCGGGGACGGCGGCGGCGCTGCAACCGAGACGCAGGAGAAGGAAGAGGCGCCGGCGGAGGCTCCCGCCACGAAGAAGGAGAGCTCGGGCGCCAAGGGCGAGGTGGAGATCCAGGAGCTCACCCGCCTGCAACAGACCGTCACCCGCCGCATGGCGGAGTCCAAGGCCACCGCGCCGGACTTCGCGCTCACGCTCGACGTGGACATGACCGACGCGGTGAAGCTGCGCGAGCGGCTGAAGGAGGTCGCCGACCCGGCGCCGTCGTTCAACGACATGATCGTCAAGGCGGCGGCGACCGCCCTGCGCGAGTTCCCCAAGGTCAACGGCGCCTACCGCGACGGCCGCTTCGAGCTGTACGAGAAGGTGAACGTGGGCATCGCGGTCGCGGCCGAGGGCACGCTCGTCGTGCCGACCATCTTCGGCGCCGACACCCGCTCGCTCGGCGACATCGCCAAGAGCGCCCGCAGCCTGATCGAGAAGGTGCGCGAGGGCAACGTGACGCCGCCGGAGGTCAGCGGCGGCACGTTCACCATCTCCAACCTCGGGATGTACGGGATCGAGCGCTTCACCGCGATCATCAACCCGCCCCAGGCGGCTCTTCTGACCGTGGGCTCCCTGGAGAAAAAGCCGGCGGTGGACGACCGCGAGCGGGTGGTGGTGCGCGACCAGCTGACGCTGACTCTGGTCTGCGACCACCGCATCCTCTACGGCGCCGACGGCGCCCAGTTCCTCGCGCGCGTGCGCGAGCTGCTCGAGCAGCCCCTCTCGCTCGCGCTCTAGCCGTGTCCTCCGCCAGGCAGGAGGCGCTGATCGACCGCCCGCCGGCAGACGTCTGGGCCCTGCTGGGCGACCCCAAGCGTCATCCGGAGTGGTGGCCCAAGGTCATCGAGGTGCGAGGAGAGCGCTTCGAGCAGGGGGACAGCTATGCACAGGTGACGAAGGTGCCGATCGGTCGCGAGGAGACCACCTTCATCGTCGACCAGCGCGACGACCTCAAGGCGATCAGGATGCGCTGCGTGGAGACGGGCATGTACGCGGACTGGCGCCTGACCGAGGCGCGCGAGAGCACGTTCCTCGACGTCGAGATAGGCATGGACCCCAACGGGATCGGCTACCGCATGTTCGACGCCACCGTCGGCCGTCTCTACTTCCGGCGCTGGCTGCAGCAGTCGATCGAGGGCCTGAAGGCCGCCGCGGAGCGGAACGGGTGAACGCGCGCCACCCCGCCACCTTCGACGAGGAGATCCTGCACTCGCACGAGCCAGGCGTCGTCGAGACCCAGTCGGAAGAGGAACGGCTCCAGCGGGTGCGCCGCGAGCTGGAGATGGGCTTCGGGGCACTGGAGGACATCACTCCGGCGGTCTCAGTCTTCGGCTCGGCCCGCACGCCGGAGGACCACCCCGAGTACGCGGCCGCGCGCGAGGTCGCCCGCAAGCTGGGCGAGCGCGGCTACTCGATCATCACCGGCGGCGGGCCCGGCGCGATGGAGGCCGCCAACCACGGGGCGCGCGATGCGGGCGCCCACTCCGTCGGCCTGAACATCGAGCTGCCCTTCGAGCAGCACGCCAACCCCTATCTCGACGTCTCGCTCGAGTTCCACTACTTCTTCACGCGCAAGGTCATGTTCGTCCGCTACGCGAGCGGCTTCGTGGCCTTCCCCGGCGGCTTCGGCACGCTGGACGAGGCCTTCGAGGCGCTGACGCTGGAGCAGACCGACAAGGTGTTCGACTTCCCGGTGGTGCTGGTGGGCACCAAGTTCTGGAGCGGACTGATGGACTGGATCCACGACCAGCTCCTGGGCACGGGCAAGATCAGCCCCGGCGACGCCGACTTGCCTCACGTGACCGACGACCTCGACGAGGTCGTCGAATGGGTCACCTCAGCCCAGGACTAGGTCCGCCGCGCGCCTCACCTCGTTCACCCCGCCGCCCACCAGCAGGGTGGTGGCGATCGACTCGCGCCACTCGGCCAGCTCGGCGCGGATCTTGTCCTCGGGCCCGATCAGCGCCAGCTCCTCGACCAGCCGGGTGGGTACCGCGGCGGCCGCCTCGTCCTTCTTGCCTTCGAGGTAGAGGTCCTGGATCTCGGTCGCCTCGTCGTCGTAGCCCATCCGGCGCGGTACGTCGTTGTGGAAGTTGGCCTTGCGCGCGCCCATCCCGCCGAAATAGAGGGCGTACATCGGCCGCAGCATGTCGGCGGCGGCCTCCACGTCGTCGTGCACGATCAGTGGCACGGTGGCGGCGACCTCGAACGAGTCGAAGTCGTGCGCGGCGCCCTCGCGCCCGAAGCCCTCGGCCAGCGCGTCGCGGTAGAAGCCCTGGCTGCGGGGCGAGAAGAACAGCGCCAGCCAGCCGTCGCACAGCTCGCCCGCCAGCGCCACGTTCTTGGGCCCCTCGGCGCCCAGGTAGATGGGGATGCGCTCGCGCACCGGGTGCAGCGTCGACTTGAGCGGCTTGCCCAGGCCGGTGCCCTCGGTGTAGGGCAGCGGGTAGTGCGGCCCGTCGGCGGTGACCGGCCCGCCGCGGGCGCATATGTCGCGCACGATCTCGATGTACTCGCGCGTGCGCGCGAGCGGCTTGGCGAACGGCTGCCCGTACCAGCCCTCCACCACCTGCGGCCCCGAGACGCCAAGCCCGAGCACGAACCGTCCGCCCGAGAGGTGGTCCATGGTCATCGCCGCCATCGCCGTGGCCGCGGGCGTGCGTGCGGACATCTGGGTGATGGCGGTGCCGAGCTTCAGGCGCGACGTGGCCGAGCCCCACCATGCGAGCGGGGTGAGCACGTCGGAGCCGTAGGCCTCGGCGGTCCAGATCGAGTCGAAGCCCAGCTTCTCGGCCTCGGCGATCGCCTCCTCGACGCCGTGCGGCGGCCCCGCGCCCCAGTAGCCGGTGTTCAGCCCGAGCTTCAGCACTGGGGCAAGGCTCCCACGCGGGCGATCCAGTCCGCCAGCCGGGGGCGGCCCTCGACGCTCTGGTGCTCGTCGAGGATTCGGTGGAAGAGCTCGTCGTCGGCCGGCTCGCGCCTCGCGGCGTACTTGAGAAACGGGTAGGCGACGAGGTCCGCGGCGGTGAGCTCGGGGCCGAGGAGGAAATCGCGCTCGGCGAGCAGGCGCTCGAACAGGTCGAGCCAGCCGTCCATCCGCGCGGACAGCAGGTCGACCAGCTCGTCGTCGGCGCTGGCCTCGATCGCGTTGGGCGGTGCCTTCCAGACCTCGTCGAACCACTCCACGAACAGATCGACCTCGGGCGGGCCGAACAGCGGGGGCTGCGGGTGGCGCTGCTCGAGGTGGCGCATGATCGCGACGGAGTCCGCGATCACCGTGCCGTCGTCGTCCACCAGCACCGGCACCAGCGGCTGGCCGCTGATCTCCTCGACCGGCGAGCGGTCGGCGTAGTCGATCCATACCGGGTCGGCGGTCAAGCCCTTGTGCGCCAGCGCGAGGGCCACCCGCTCCACGTTGGTGGAGTACTCGGCGCGATAGAGGCGCATCAGGTGCGCCAGCGGAAGCCGACCGGCTCGGCGGCCGGCTGGAGCGGCGTGGTGGGCAGCCCGGGGGGCGTGTCCGAGTGGTTGTAGCCGCCCGGAGCCACGTCGTTGGGGGTGTCGGGGTGGAACAGCGAGGCCAGGTACTGGATGTGCCCCCGCCCCACGCCGAGCTCGGTCTGTCCGCCGCCGTAGGCGCCGATGCCCTCGGCCTCGCAGAAGTCGTAGGCGGCGAACAGGCGCGACAGCGGCCCGAAGCGCGACGGCTTGACGTTCACCATCTTGGGCCTGAACGGGCGCGACTCGATGTCCTCGACGGAGTGGATCGGCGCGTCCCACGTGATGCGGTCGCGATGGGGCTCGAGCACGGGGTCGGTCTCGTCGGTCAGGTCGGGGTCCTCGAGCCACGCCTCGGGGAAGCCCTCGGCCACCATCCGGTACAGCTCCGGGTCGGTCTCCACGTCGACCGGCGTGCCGCGGTAGAAGCCCTTGAGGTCGGCGGAGTCCACCCGGCCGGTGGCGGCGAGCTGGTCGACCAGCTCCTGCGTCCACTCGTTGGTGGGGTCGAGCTTGAGCCGGGTGGTCGGGTACTTCTCCAGCATGCGCAGCGCCCTGCTCGGGTCTCCGGGCGGCTGCAGTCGCATGGAGACCACGAAGGTCACCGGCTTGGGCTCGCGGCCCACCACGTCGGCCAGCGACTTGCCGGCCTGGCGCAGGGCGAGGTCGAGCGCCGCCGACTCGAACGCCCAGCGGCGGTAGTCGCCGAAGGCCGGGTTGCTCGGCGCGACCGGGAACAGCTCGAGCGTGTCCAGGTGCTTGGAGAACGAGTCGACCGTCCACGACCCCTCGAGCGGCAGGTCGGCCTTCTCGTCGCGGAAGGCGATGTGCTCGAGCCCGTCGTAGGTGACGTCCTCGCCGACACCCTCCTCGCCGGCGCCCTGGAGCTTGATGAGCGTGGTCAGCCGGGTGAACTCAGGGCCGAGCTGCAGCTCGAGGCCCTCCAGCTCGTACGCCGTCGATCTGCAGGGGCAGATCCGAGATCAGGTCGTACAGGGCCACAGCCGGCGAGCCTATTCGGCGACCGCGCCCGCGAGCTTCTCGGCCCGCCGCTGCTGCCACACCGTGAAGACCATGATCGCCACCGTGAACAGGAAGATGATCGCCGCGAGCACGTTCACCTGCGGCGGCACGCCGCGCTGGGAGGCGCCGAAGATCCACAGCGGGTAGGTGACCGTCGAGCCGCTGTTGAAGCTGGTGATCACGTAGTCGTCGATCGACAGCGCGAAGGCCAGCAGCCCGCCGGCCAGGACGCCGGGCATGATCAGCGGCAGGGTCACGCGCAAGAAGGTCTGCGGCCCGGTGGCGCCGAGGTCCTGGGCCGCCTCCTCCAGCGAGCGGTCGAAGCCGATCAGCCGCGAGCGCACCGTCACCACCACGAACGAGACGCAGAACATCACGTGCGCGATCACGATCGTCACGAAGCCGGTGGCGGCGCTGAACGACACGAACAGCGACAGCAGCGCCGCTCCGAGGACCACCTCGGGCGTGGCCAGCGGGAGGAAGATGAAGAAGTTGACCGGCGCGCGGCCGCGGAACTCGTAGCGCACCAGCGCGAGCGCCATCAGCGTCCCGAGGATGGTGGAGATCACGGTGGCAATCGCGGCCACCTCGAGGCTGGTGAGGAACGCGTCGGTGAGCTCGGTGACCTCGAACGGGTTGGCCCAGTTGTCGAGCGTGAAGCCCTGCCACTGGTAGTTGAAGCGCCCGGACGGGTCGTTGAACGAGAACAGCAGGATGATCGCGATCGGCGTCAGCAGGTAGCCGAACGCCACCAGGGCGTAGGCGCCGAGCGAGTGGTGCAGCAGGCGGCGACCGAGCGTCACGGCGCCGTCGCCTCCTCGGCGCCGGTGAGCGACTCGCTGCCCACCATCCAGGCGTAGCCGGCCACCATCACGAGAATGATCGCCATCAGGACGAACGACAGCGCCGCCGCGGTTGGGTAGTCGGCCTGCTCCAGGAAGCGGCTCTGGATGACGTTCCCGATCATGAACTGCCGGGGCGTGCCCAGGAGCTCTGCGTTGATGAAGTCGCCCGCGGCGGGGATGAAGGTGAGCAGCACCCCGGCGACGATGCCGGGCATGGCCATCGGCGTCACCACCCGGGCGACGACGTCGCGGCGCTTGCCGTACAGGTCGCTCGCGGCCTCGAGCACCCGCTTGTCGATCTGCTCCAGGCTGGCGTAGATCGGCAGGACCATGAAGGGCAGGAAGTTGTAGGTGATGCCCGCGACCACGGCGGTGGTGGTGGCGAGTAATCGCCCGTCGTCGCTGACCAGCCCCACCGTCTTGAGCACGTCCACGATCAGGCCGTTGTCGGCCAGGATCGTCTGCCACGACAGCGTCCGCACCAGGTAGGTGATGAAGAACGGCAGGATCACCAGCAGGAGGAGCGCGTTCTTCCATTTCCCGCCCCGAAAGGCGATGAAGTAGGCCAGCGGGAACCCGACCAGCAGCGAGATCAGGGTCGCCAGGCCGGCGTACAGGAACGAGCGCCCCAGCTGGGCGCCGTAGTCCGAGATCGCGTCGGGGTAGATCCCGAAGTTGAAGCTGCGCTCGAAGCCCGTCTCGACGTCTCCCGTCTGCAGGGAGACGTCGAGCATGTACCCGAGCGGGATGAGGAAGAAGACGATCAGCCACAGCAGCCCCGGCGCCAGCAGGGCGTAGGGCAGCAGCCCCCGCCGGTCGCCGAGACGCGGCATGCGGCTACCCGAGGAGCGCAGCCCGGGCGCCGGCCGGGCGAGCACCGCAGGGTCGGTACGAGGTCACGCGCCGATCGCCTTCTGGAAGGCCGCCTCGATCTCCTTCTCCTCGGCGCGGGGGAAGGTCTTGAGGTTGTGCTTCTTCGAGAGGTCGGGGAAGATCAGCGGGTTCTCCGCGGTCTCCGGGTCGTCCTTGCGGATCACGTCGGCGACGCCCTTGACCGGCGGCACGTACTGCACCGCGTTGGTGATCTCCGCCTGGACCTCGGGGTCGTAGACGAAGTCGATCATCTTCTGCGCCGTGAACGCCTGCGGGGCCCCGACCGGGATCTGCATCGAGTCGGTGAACACCATGAAGCCCGCCTCCGGCTGGGCGTACTTGATGTTCTTGTCCTCCTCCTGCAGCGAGCCGGCGTCACCCGACCAGCCCAGGCAGGCCACGGTGTCGCCCTTGGGCAGCGAGTTGATGTACTCGTTGCCGGTGAAGCGGCGGATCTGCCCGTCGCGCGAGAGCTTCTCGAGCTTGTCGCACACCGCCAGGCAGTCCTGCTTGGTCGCCTTCTCGGGAGTCTTGCCCTCGGCGAGCAGCATCGCGCCGACGGTGTCGCGCATCTCGGTGAGCATCGTGACCTTGCCCTTGAACTTGGGGTCCAGCAGGTCCTCGTAGCTCGTCAGGTCGCCCTTGACCAGGTCCTTGCGGTAGAGCACGACGACCTGCCCCGACTGCCACGGCATCGAGAAGTCGCGATTGGGGTCGAAGTCCGGGTGGGCGACCGACGGCTCGATGTTCTTTGTCGCGTTGGGCATCTCGGACTTGTCGAAGCGCTGCACGAAGCCGAGCTGGTTCATCCGGTTGCACAGCCAGTCGGTGACCACCTGGAGGTCGCGACCGCCGGAGTTGCCCTGCGAGTACTGCGGCCTCACCTTGCCGAAGAACTCGTTGTTGTCGTTGATCTCCTCGTTGTACTTCGACCGTCGTCCCGTACTTCTTCTTGAAGCTGTTGAGCGTCTCGCTCTTCTTGGGCTTGTCGCCGTTGTCGATGTAGAGCACCCAGTTCGAGAAGGCGAGCGTCTTGGCGATCTGGCCCTTGGGGATCGTCTTCGCCTCTTCCTTCTTGCTCTTCTCCACACCGCCGCCGCAGGCGGCCAGGTAGGCGAGCGAGCTCAGCGTCAGCGCCCCGTACCCGCCCCGCTGCAGCAGGTGCCTGCGGGTCAGATTGTGCTCCCGGACCAGCCTCTCGAATCTCTCGTCGAAGTCGCTCATGTCTCGCTTTCTCCTCCTCCGGGGGCTTTGACCACGTGCATGTGGGCGGTGTCCCACGCCAGGCGCACCGAGGCGCCGCCGCCGGGCAGGCGCCGGCGCTCGGCCTCGTCGGCGTTCGGGACCAGCACGGTCATCGCCGTGCCGTCGGCCAGGCGCACCACCAGTTGGGTCGCCGTGCCGAGGTACAGGGAGCTCTCGACGGTGCCGTCCACGCCGGCGCGGTCGCCGTTGGCTCCGTCGGCGGCCACCTCGAGCTTCTCGGGGCGGACGATCGCGTGGCAGCGCTCGCCGGCCTCGAATCCGTCGGCGCCGGTCTTCACCGTCACGCCGGCATCGAGCTTCAGCTCGCCGGGCGTGACCATCGTCGCCGGCATCAGGTTCGAGACACCGATGAAGCCGGCGACGAACTCCGTGGTCGGGTGCTCGTACACGGTCTCGGGCTCGTCGACCTGCTCGATGACGCCCTCGTTCATGACCGCGATGCGGTCGGACATCGTGAGCGCCTCTTCCTGGTCGTGCGTCACGTATATGAACGTGATACCGACCTCGCGCTGAATGCGCTTCAGTTCGACCTGGAGCTGCTTTCGCAGCTTGAGGTCCAGGGCGCCCAGCGGCTCGTCCAGCAGCAGGACGGCGGGACGGTTGACCAGCGCCCGGGCGAGCGCGACGCGCTGCTGCTGGCCGCCCGAGAGCTGACGCGGCCTGCGGTTGGCCTCGCCGGCCAGCCCCACCCGTTCGAGCTCCTCCTCGACGCGCTTCTTCACCTCGTCGCGGTCCACGCCCTTGCGGCGCAGCCCGAAGGCGACATTGTCGCTGACGCTCAGGTGAGGGAACAGCGCGTAGCTCTGGAAGACCGTGTTGGTCGGCCGCTTGAACGGGGGCAGCCCCGTCACGTCGTCGCCGTCGAGCAGGACGGTGCCCTCGCTGGGCTCCTCGAAGCCGGCGACCATGCGCAGTGTGGTCGTCTTGCCGCAGCCGCTCGGGCCGAGCAGCGTGAAGAACTCGCCGTGATCCACGTCGAGGTCGAGCTCGCGTACGGCGGTGAAGTCGCCGAAGCGCTTGCTCACGCCTTGCAGGCGGACGCTGGGATCTCCCTCGGGCACTTTAGGCGACGATGTGTACAACACTCGGCCCGATAGTTCCACCCTGACCGGGCTTGTGAGTTGTTCAAACCGGCGATACGTTTGTGCGGTCCGTCCCATCGGAGGAGTAGATGGCCGCCACCACACCCCAGACCGCGCCTGAGCACCACGCGGGCGCAGCCACCAAGCTGCAGGAGCAGGCCAAGCGTCATCTGTGGATGCACTTCACGCCCATGGGCGCCTACGACGAGGGCGAGGTGCCGGTGCTCGTGCGCGGCGAGGGCTGCTACGTCTTCGACGAGAACGGCAAGCGCTACCTCGACGGGCTGGCGGCGCTGTTCTGCGTCAACGCGGGTCATGGCCGCGCCGAACTGGGTGAGGCCGCGGCCCGCCAGGCCGCCGAGCTGGGCTTCTACACCAACTGGACCTACGCCCACCCGCGGGCGATCGAGCTCGCGACGCGAATCGCCTCGCTGGCGCCGGGTGACCTCAACCGCGTCTTCTTCACCAGCGGTGGCTCGGAGGCGGTCGAGTCGGCCTGGAAGATGGCCCGGGCCTACTTCAAGCTCAAAGGGGAGGCCCAGCGCACAAAGCTGATCGCCCGCGAGATCGCCTACCACGGCACCACGCTCGGAGCCCTCGCGGCGACCGGCATCACCCCGCTGCGCCAGCCCTTCGAGCCGCTCACCCCCGGCGCGTCGCATGCACCCAACACCAACGCCTACCGCTGGCCCGCCGACCGCGATCCGCTCTGGGCCGCGGACCAGATCGAGCATCGGATCGAGTTCGAGGGGCCCGAGACCGTGGCCGCGGTGATCCTGGAGCCGGTGCAGAACGCGGGGGGCTGCTTCCCACCGCAGGACGGCTACTTCCAGCGGGTGCGCGAGATCTGCGACAAGCACGGCGTCCTGCTCATCTCCGACGAGGTGATCTGCTCGTGGGGCCGGCTCGGGACCTGGTTCGGCTGCCAGCGCTACGACTACCAGCCCGACCTCATCACCACCGCGAAGGGGCTGACCTCCGCCTACGCCCCGATGGGCGCGGTGATCGCCTCCGACAAGATCGCCGAGCCCTTCATGGAGGAGGGGCAGATGTTCACCCACGGCCTGACCTTCGGCGGGCACCCGGTGGCCGCGGCGGTCGCGATGGCCAACCTCGACATCTTCGAGCGCGAGGGGCTGAACGAGCACGTGCAGGCCAAGGAGGGCGAGTTCCGCCAGATGCTCGAGGGCCTGCGCGAGCTGCCGATCGTCGGCGACGTCCGCGGCGCGGGCTTCTTCCAGGCGGTCGAGCTGGTCAAGGACCAGGACACCAAGGAGAGCTTCAGCAACGAGGAATCGGAGTCGCTGCTGCGCGGCTTCCTCTCCGGCGAGCTCTACCGCCAGGGACTGATCTGCCGTGCCGACGACCGCGGCGATCCGGTGATCCAGCTCGCCCCGCCGCTCATAGCCGACAGCGAGCAGTTCGAAGAGATCGACTCGGTGCTGCGCACGGTGCTCACCGAGGCGTGGGAAAAGATCGTCGATCCGGTCCTCACGTCGACCGTGACTCGCGTCACGACCCCGGCGAGGACGCGCTCTGCCGGCTGATCGTTAGGCACTGAGCCCGTGCTGACCGTCCGCGCCCTGGTCGCCGAGATGGGCCTCGAGCTGGCCGCCGGCGAGGCCGGTGCCGACGCGCCGGTGCGGTGGGTGCACATCGCCGAGCTGGCCGACCCCACGCCGTGGCTGTCGGGTGGCGAGCTGCTGCTGAGCACCGGGATGCAGATCGAGGGCGACGACGGGCTGCGCGAGTGGGTGCGCAGGCTGTCGGGCCACAGCCTGGCCGGGCTGGGGCTGGGCACCGGCTTCGGCTTCGGCGACGTGCCCGAGCCGCTGCTCGACGAGGCCGAGGCGCTCGCCTTCCCCGTGTTCGAGGTCCCGTACGAGCTGCCGTTCATCGCCGTGACGGAGAAGGCGTTCGGGCGTCTTGTCAACGAGCACTACGAGGTGCTGCAGCGCGGGGTGGCGACCCACAAGCGCCTGGAGCGGCTCGTGCTCGAGGAACGCGGCCTGGACGAGGTGGTCCGAGCGCTGGCCGCCGCGGTGGGCGGCGCCGTGCTGGTGCTCGACGCGCGCGGCGAGGTGCTGGCCGAGCGGGCGTTCCGCCGCGAGCTCGGCGCGGAGGCCGTGGCCGGGGTGCGCGACCAGGTGCGCCGCGACCGCGAGGGCGTGGAGTTCGCGCCCGACCATCCGACTCTGGCCGGCCGGGCGCTGGTCCTGCCCGTGTCCGCGCGCTCCGACGGCGCGCCCTCCGCGTGGCTGGTGGCCGCCAGCGAGTCGGAGGGGCTGGGCGAGTTCGAGCGGTTGATCTGCCAGCAGGCCACGACCGTCGTGGCCCTGGAGCTGATGCGCCAGCGCGCGATGCGCGACACCGAGCGGCGGCTGGCCGGCGACGTGATCGCCGACGCGGTGTCGGGTCGCCTGACGGGGCGAGAGCTGGCGGGGCGGCTACGGCCCTTCGGTGTGGGCGAGCAGGCCGCGGTGGTGGTCGCCGCCGGCGTGCCGGGCGAGCTGGGCAGGGCCGAGCTGGAGCTGGCGCGAGCGCTGGGCGACGCGGGCCACGCCGGCCTGGTGGCCGACAGCGACGGGCTGCTTGTGGCCGTCGTCGCCGGCGACGACCTTCCCGACCCCGTCGCCCTGGGCGAGCACCTGCTCGCGGCCGTCGGCGCCGAGCGCGCCGCGGTGAGCCGGGTGGCCTCCTCGGCGGAGCTGCGGCGCTCCTTCCACGAGGCGCGACTGGCGCTGGAGGCGGCGGGGCTGTCCAACGGCAGCGTTCCACGGGTGGGCTCGTGGCGTGACTTGGGCGCGTTCCAGTTGCTGCTGTCGGTGCAGGACGACGACGCGCTGCGGCTGTTCTCCGACAGCGTGCTGGGCCCGCTGGAGGACGGTGGGCGCGAGTACGGCAACGAGCTGGTGCGGTCGCTGGAGGCCTTCATCGAGTGCAACGGGCAGTGGGAGCGCGCGGCCCGCGAGCTGTACTGCCACCGCCACACGCTGCGCTACCGCATCCGTCGCGTGGAGGAGCTCACGGGGCGCGACCTGTCGCGCGCCCAGGACCGGATCGAGTTCTGGCTCGCACTGCGGGCCCGGGAGCTGGTGGCCTCGTGAGGGTCGCCGTTCTGGGAGCCGGCGGGACAATCGCGCCGGCGATCGTCCGCGACCTGTCTGAGTCCGAGGAGGTGACCGAGCTGCTGCTGCTGGACCTCGACGCCGAGCGGGCGCTGGCCGTGGCCAAGCGCCACGGCGGCGACAAGGCGTTCGCCCGCGGCGTGGACGCCCGCGAGGGGCTCAGCGACGCGATCGAGGACTCTTTCGTGCTGGTCAACTCGGCCAGCTACCGGATCAACGTCGACGCGATGCGCGCCTGCCTGTGGGCGGGCTGCCACTACGTGGACCTCGGCGGTCTGTACCACGTGACCGCCCAGCAGTTGGAGCTGCACGGCGAGTACGAGCGGGCCGGCCTGCTGGCCCTGCTGGGGATGGGCTCCTCTCCGGGCAAGACCAACGTGATGGGCGTGCGCGCGCTGCGCGAGCTCGGCCACCCGCCCGAGAGCATGGACGTCGTCGCTGCCGGGCGCGACCTCGACCCGCCTGACGGGCCGAGCTACCCCTACGCCCTGCGCACGCTGCTCGACGAGCTGACCATTCCGCCCGTGGTGGTGAGCGACGGCGAGCCCGAGGAGGTCGACCCGCTGACACCCGGCGGCGAGATCGACGTGGGCGAGCCCATCGGCCCCGCGGACACCATCTTCACGCTCCACTCCGAAGTGCTCACGTTCCCCGACAGCTTCGGCTGCCGCGCGTGCTCCTTCCGGCTCTCCCTGGCCCCGGCGTTGCTGGAGCGCCTGCGGGCGCTCACCGGCGCGCCGGAACCGGAGGTCGAGCGCGCGGCGCGCGAGGCCCTGCCGCCCTCGGCGCGGACGGTGTCCGTGCATGTCGTCACGGCCGACGACGTGCGTGTGACCGCCGTTACCGAGCCGATGGAGCGGTGGGGCCTCGGCGGCGGCATCGTGTCGACGGCCGCCCCGGCCGCCGCCGCCGTGCGGCTGCTGGCCCGAGGCCGTATCGACACCGCGGGCGCGCTGCCGCCCGAGCGATGCGTGTCCCCCGACGACCTGTTCCCCGAGCTCGAGACGCGCAACTGCCGCTTCTCGGTGGCGGTGGGAGCGCTGCGGTGAAGGTCGGCGTGCCCACCGAGATCAAGGAGGACGAGTACCGCGCCGCGATCACCCCCGCCGGCGTGCGCGAGCTGACCGAGCACGACCACGAGGTGCTCATTCAGGCGGGCGCGGGGCTGGGCAGCACGATTCCAGACGCCGAGTACGAGGCGCAGGGAGCGCAGATGCTCGAGGACGCCGTCGAGGTGTTCGACCAGGCGGAGCTGCTGCTGGGGGTCAAGGAGCCGCAGCCCGCGGAGGTCGCGATGCTGCGACCCGAGCACACGCTGTTCACCTACCTGCACCTGGCGCCCGACCCCGAGCTGACGCGCGCGCTGGTCGCGTCCGGCGCCACCTGCATCGCGTACGAGACCGTGACCGACGCCCAGGGGCGACTGCCGCTGCTGGCCCCGATGAGCGAGGTGGCGGGCAAGATCGCCACCCAGGCGGGGGCCTTCTTCCTGGAGCGCCCTCTCGGCGGCCGCGGGGTGCTGCTGGGCGGTGTGCCCGGCGTGCCCGCCGCCAACGTGATGGTGATCGGAGGCGGGGTGGTCGGCTTCAACGCGGCCGCGATCGCGATCGGCATGGAGGCCGACGTGTTCGTCTTCGACCGCGACCTCGACCGCCTGCGCGAGCTGGACGTCTACTTCGCCGGCCGCGCCTCGACGGTGCTACTCCTCGACCCTCTCCATCGAGGAGATGCTGCCGCGGGCGGACCTCGTGATCGGCGCCGTCCTGGTCCAGGGCGCCCGCGCGCCGTACGTGATCAAGCGCGACCAGCTCCGGCTCATGCGCGAGCGCGCCGTGCTCGTGGACGTGGCCATCGACCAGGGTGGCTGCTTCGAGACCTCGCAGCCCACCACCCACTCCGACCCCACCTTCGAGGTCGACGGCGTGACGCACTACTGCGTCGCCAACATGCCCGGCGCGGTGCCCGTCACCTCCACCTTCGCCCTGACCAACGCCACCCTGCCCTACGTGCTCGCCCTGGCCGACCACGGAGTCCGCGGTGCCATCGAGCAAGACCCCGGCCTGCGCCCGGGGGTGAACGTGGCCGCCGGCCAGCGTCACCCACCCGGCCGTCGCCGAGGGCACCGGCACCGGATACACCCCCCTCGACGAAGTGCTCAAGGAGGAGAGCGCATGGCAACCACGCTGACCAAGCTCCAGAACTTCATCGACGGCGAGCCGGCCGACGCCGCCGACGGCGCCACCGAGACCGTGGTCAACCCCGCTACCGCCGAGCCGCTGGCCGAAGCCCCGCTGTCGAGCGCCGAGGACGTCGACCGCGCGGTCAAGGCGGCCCGCCGCGCTTTCGAGTCGTGGGGAGTCACCACCCCCAAGGACCGGTCGCTGGCGATGCTCAAGCTGGCCGACCTGGTCGAGGAGCACGCCGACGAGCTGGCCGACCTCGAGTCGGCCGACGCCGGCAAGCCGCGCGCCGCCTTCCTGGAGGACGAGATCCCCGCCGCGGCGGACAACCTGCGTTTCTTCGCCAGTGCCGCGCGCAACATGGAGGGCAAGCCGGCGGGCGAGTACCTGGAGGGCTACACCTCCATGATCCGGCGCGAGCCGATCGGCGTCGTGGGCCAGATCACTCCGTGGAACTACCCGCTGCTGATGGCGGTGTGGAAGATCGGGCCGGCGCTGGCCACCGGCAACACCACCGTGCTCAAGCCGGCGGAGACCACGCCCCTGTCGACGGTCAAGCTGGCCGAGCTGGCCTCGCAGGCGTTCCCCAAGGGCGTGTTCAACGTGGTGCTGGGCCACGGCGACCCCGCGGGGTCCGCGCTGGTGACCCACCCGCTGGTGGAGATGGTGTCGCTGACCGGCTCGCCGGAGACGGGCAAGGGCATCGCCCGCGCGGCGGCCGACACGCTGAAGCGGGTGCACCTGGAGCTGGGCGGCAAGGCCCCCGTCGTGGTCTTCGACGACGTCGACATGGAGACCGCGCTGGAGACCATCGCCGGCACCGGCCTCTACAACGCGGGCCAGGACTGCACGGCGGCCACGCGCATCCTGGCCGGCCCGAAGGTGTACGACGACGTCGTCTCCGGACTGGCCGATGAGGCCAAGGGCTACGTGATGGGCGACACCGCCTCCGAGGACACGACGCTCGGGCCGCTGAACTCGCAGCGCCAGCGGGAGCGCGTCGAGGGCTTCCTCGAGCGCCGGCCCGGCCACGCCGAGGTGGTCACCGGCGGCGGCGAGCCCGACCTGCCCGGCTTCTTCGTGGAGCCGACGGTGGTCGCCGGGCCTCGAGCAGGACGACGAGATGATCCAGCGCGAGATCTTCGGCCCGGTGATGACCGTGCAGCGGTTCACCGACGAGGAGGAGGCGATCCGCTGGGCCAACGGGACCCGCTACGGCCTGGCCTCGTCGGTGTGGACGCGCGACGTGGGCCGCGCGCTGCGGGTGGCCAACGCGCTGCGCTTCGGCTGCGTGTGGATCAACGACCACATCCCCCTCCCGAGCGAGATGCCGCACGGCGGGATGAAGGAGTCCGGCTACGGCAAGGACCTGTCCATGTACTCGCTGGAGGACTACACCCACGTCAAGCACGTGATGGCCTCTCTGAGCTGAGGAAGCTCAGGGCAACGTGTCGCTCAGCCAGCCGCGCTCCCACGCCGCCTCCCCGGCCGCGCGCCCCAGCTCGATCAGCCGCTCGATGAAGTCCGAATCGAACAGCAGGTAGCTCTGCAGCTCCGCCTGCTGGCTGCCCTGGCGGCCCAGCAGGCGGTCCAGGATCGCGAAGTCCGACAGCGCCCGCAGGGGTCCCCCGTACTGCTCGCGAAGGGTCTCCGCCGCGGTCTCGCCCGAGGATGCCGTGGCGGTCTGGCCCGGCGAACAGGTACTCGTAGCGCCGCCGGCGGCCGAGCCGCTCCTCGCCGCCGGCCGAGAGCATCTCGTTCACCCGCACCAGCGAGTGCAGATCCTCGATCACCGAGTCGTTGAGCGTCGCCTGCAGGACGTGCAGGGCCCCGTCGTCGAAGTCGGGCTTCGCGCCGTCCTCGCCCTCGTGCGAGGCGGGATGCCGCGGCGGGTCGGTGCCGGCGATCACCAGGGCGTCGACCCCGATCGACAGCGCGGGCCGAATCGGGGTGTTCAGACGGGTGCCGCCGTCCCAGTACCACCCGGCGGCGGTGGTGGGCTCCCGAATCTGCTTCGGGGGGAAGAAGACCGGGATCGAGCTGGACGCGATCACGTGGTCGGCGTCCAGCTCCGCCCGCACGTAGCGGATGCCCTTCTTGTCGTCCTGTGGCGGCGGCTCCAGGCCCTCCGCCGACCGCATGAAGACGACACTGCCTCCGCTGGAGGCGGCCGTCGCCACGAAGCCGACCGCGCGGAGCTCGCCGGCGTCGATGTTCGCCGCGATCTGCCCCCAGTCCCCCACGGCCGCGTCGAGCACCTCCGGGAAGCGGCCGAAGTCCGCGATGCTGCCCGAGCCGGTGCCGAGGTAGGCGAGCCGGCCGGCGTACCCGAGCACGGCGGGCAGCGCCGTGAACGCCAGCGGCCCCACCAGCTCGGACTTGTCCAGCGAGCGCCACAGGGACAGCAGCCCCTCGGTCGGCAGCCTCGGCTCCCAGGTGGAGCTTCGCGGCCAGGTAGCCCGCGTTGATGGCGCCGGCGCTCGTCCCGACCAGCACGCTCGGCCGGAGCTCCCGCTCCTCCAGCCGCGGCAGCAGTGCGGCGAGGGCTCCCGCCTCGTAGGCGCCGCGGGCTCCCGCGCCCGCGATCACGAGGCCGACGGTGGAGCGCTGGGTCATGTCGGCACCCTACCCCCGCGTTTTGTGCGTATTGCAGCGGGGTATCTCCGCTGCGTGCAGCGAACGCGCGCGCTGGCGCTTGCAGCGGCCCTCGCGGCCCTCTTCGCCCTGGGCGCGCCGGCCGCCTCCCTGGCCAAGGAGTACGTCGGCCTCGGGGACTCCTTCGCGGCCGGGCCGCTGATCCCGGCCCAGGTCCCGCCGCTGGGATGCCTGAAGTCGAACAACAACTACGCGAACCTGGCCGCGCGGCAGACCGGGTACGCGCTGACCGACGCCAGCTGCTCGGGGGCCGAGACCGAGGACATGACCCAGCCCCAGAACGTGTCGCCCGGCCCCAACCCGCCGCAGTTCGACTCGCTGCGCGCCGACACGCACGCCGTCACCGTCACCATCGGCGGCAACGACATCGGCTTCTCGGAGATCCTCGACCGCTGCACGAGCACCTCGCCGGAGGGCTCGCCGTGCAAGGACTACTACACCCGCAACGGCGGCGACGAGATCAGCGACCGAATCGCGGCCACCGCACCGAAGGTGGCCGCAGGTCCTGCAGGGCATTCACAGCCGGTCCCCCCAGGCGCGGGTGGCCGTGGTCAACTACGCGGCGATATTCCCCGAGAAGGGGACGGGGTGCTTCCCGCAGATGCCGGTCGCCCGCGGCGACGTGCCCTACCTGCGGGAGAAGCAGAAGGAGCTGAACGCGATGCTCGCCACTCAGGCGGGAGCGAACGGGGCGGCGGTGGTCGACTGGTACACCGCGAGCATCGGGCACGACGCGTGCAAGCCGCCGGTCGTGCGCTGGGTCGAGCCGTTTGTTCCGGTGAACGCGGCGGCCCCGGTGCACCCGAACCTCGGAGGGATGCTGGGCGTCGCGCCACTGGTGGCGCGCGCCGTCCGGGGCGGCTGACCGCGCGACCCCCGCCGCCCGAGTTAGGGTAGCCTCAATTAGGTGACCCTAACTCGCAGCGCTGCTAGGCGCCACCCTCCTGTCCCTGTTCGCCCTCTCCGCCTGCGGCTCGGAGGACGAGCCGAAAACGGACACCGCCGGCAAGGGCAGCGGCCAACCGAGCCTCCAGGCGATCAAGACCTACCTGACCGACCACACGGAGCGGCTCGCCGCCGACGCGAAGGCCCTGAACGACGGCGCGGAGGAGTACTACCGGCTCGCCGAGTCCAAGGACTTCGACTACCAGCGCCTGATGAAGGAGGACCGCGAGAAGGTGGCCGCCTTCGTCAAGGAGGCGCAGGACGGGTTCCGGAAGGCGAACCCCTCCTACGAGGAGATGGAGGGCGTGGTGGCGGGCACCCCGTCGCTCGCCGACTACGACGTGATCATCGACGCCGGCGGCGACGCCAGCGACCCCGAGAACGCGGTGCCCTTCAGCGTCAAGACGCCGCAGGGCAAGACCTACAAGCAGCCGGGCAACCTGAACTTCCTGGTCGAGACCACGGTCTTCGGCACCGAGGACAAGTTCCAGGCCGAGGACGTGAAGGCCGACCTGGACGGCGACGGCAAGGTCGAGTTCGGCGAGGCCGTGCCGGACGCCGACTTCTACCTGGGCGCCACGCGCACGTTCGAGCGCTACGCCAACGAGCTCAACGACGCCGCCCAGCGCTTCAAGCCGACCGACAGCGACGCCTTCACGTCGCTGGTGGTCATGACCCCGACGATGTCGGAGTACTTCGAGGCCTGGAAGAACTCGCGCTTCATCGCCGGCGGCAACGCCAAGCAGACCGCGTTCGTGGCCGCGTCGAGGCTGCAGGACATCGAGGACATCCTCAGCGGCCTCGTGCTGGTGTACGACAACATCCGCCCGACCATCGACAAGGCCGACCGGGCGCAGGCCGAGCAGACGCAGCGCGAGCTCATCCGCCTGCGCGACTTCGCCGCCAAGCTGCGCAAGCAGGAGGCCGACGGCAAGAAGTTCACCGCCGAGGAGGCGGACACGCTCGGCTCGCAGGCCCAGGAGCAGGCCGAGGAGATCGCGGGACAGGTGACCCAGGCCGCGGCGCGGCTGAACATCAAGGTCGAGGAGAGCTAGCCGGCCGATGTCGGGCAGGGGCCTCCTGCGGCGCCCTCGTGCTGGGGGCGCTGCTCCTTGCGCTGACGGCAGTGGTGCCTGGCGCCGCGAGCGCGCAGTCCGCCGCGTGGCGCTCGGCCGACCAGGCGGTGGACCTCGTGTCCGAGGCGCGCAGCGCGCTCCTGCTCGACGGCCGCGGCGAAGCCTCACTCCTCGCGGGGCGCGCCCAGCGGGCCTACGCCGGACCGCTTGCGCGGGGCATCCGTCGCGCCGCCCCCGTCGCCGACCGAGACGCTCGCGGCGCCCTGGGCCGGGCCCGCCGGGCCGCGGCCGCCGGCGACGGGCCCGGCCTGGCCGCCGCCCGTACCCGGCTGCGCGCCGCGCTGCTGCGCGGCTCCTACGCGGTCACCACCAACGCGGTGCGCGCCGGCGACGTCGCCACCGCGCGCGAGTGGCTGCTGATCCGCGAGTTCCGCCGGGCCACCCGCTTCACGCGTCCGGGCGTGGACGCGACCGTCGCCCTGGATCGCCTGGGCGACCGGCGCACGACCCGCCGGCGCGCGCTGCTGGCCGTCCGCAAGGACCTGCTCGACGCCTACCAGTCCCGGCTCACCGAGCAGCTCGAGGCCGGGTCGCGGGCAGCCCGGCGCGGCTTTGCCGCCAGCCGGGCGCAGAGCGGCGAGCTGGCCCGGGGCCTGTGGCTGATCCTGCGGCCCGAGTACCTGCGTCAGCGCGGCACGGACGCCTCGGCGCGGGCCGACCGCGCCCTGGACGCCTTCGCGCGAGCCTCGCGCGGGGGCGACCGAAGCCGGCTGGCCGCCGCGCGTGCGCGCGTCACGCGCGTCCTGGACGGCTTCACTGCCGCGCCGTTCACGCGGGCCGAGCAGGCCCGCCGCGCCTCCCAGTTCCTGCGCTTCCTCGACCTGTTGCCGATCGAATACGACGACGGCACCGACGACGGGCGGCTGACGATTCCCTTCGAGGTGCAGGAGGCGGTTGCCTTCCGCGACGCGGCGGAGTCCGCGCTGGCCGACCTCGAGCCCATGCTCGAGAAGCGCGACCCGCGCCGGCTGGCGCAGATGGAACGAGCGCTGGCCGCGTTCAAGCCGCTGTTCGACGACGCGGTCACCAACCGGAGGATCGTTCCCCAAGAGCGCGTCGAAGCGGTGCACGAGCGCGCCCGCGAGCGCGGCCGAGGCCTCCTTCCCCGCGGAGTGGCAGGAGAGCACCAGCGAGTCCGACTTCGACCTCGTCGACCTGAGCCTGGACCGCATGGAGGCCGCCGCGGGCGCGGGCGAGTGGAAGCAGGCCGAGCAGGCCCGGCTCGAGGCCTACGCGTTCTTCGAGTTCGGCCCCGAGCTCAGCCTCCGGTCGCTGGCGCCGGACATCGTCAACCGCGTCGAGGGGCTGGTCTGGTTCAGCGGCGACGGCCACACCGGCCTGGCCAAGCTGATCGCCGAGCGCCGCCCGCGGCGCGAGCTGCGCGAGACCCGGCTGGCGCTCGACAAGGTCCTCGACGAGGGCGCCGGCACCCTCGGCAAGGGAGCGGGCACGGGCGAGGTCGTGACCAACGCCGCCGTGATCGTCTTCCGCGAGGGGCTGGAGGCCGTGCTGATCCTCGCCGCGGTGATGGCGGGGATGCGCGGCCTGGCGCGGCGCCAGAAGAAGCCGATGATCGTCGGTGCGGCGCTCGCGCTGCTGGCCAGCGCGATCACGTTCGTGCTCGCTCAGACCGTTCTCACGTCGCTGGCCCAGTACGGCGAGAAGCTCGAGGCGGTGGTGGGGCTGGTCGCCATCGGCGTCCTGTTGCTGGTGCTGAACTGGTTCTTCCACAAGGTCTACTGGACCCAGCACATCTCCAAGTTCCACAAGGAGCGCAGGCGGCTGCTCGGCATGGGCGAGCGGGGTTGGCTGTCCGCCCAGGCGATCGGCTTCGTGGCGCTCGGCTTCACGACCATCTACCGCGAGGGCTTCGAGACCGTGCTGTTCCTGCAGGCGCTCGAGCTCAACGCCGGCCTCGCCGTGGTGCTCGAGGGCGTGGCGCTGGGACTGGTGGGCGTGTTCGCGCTCGCGTTCGCGACGTTCGTCCTGGAGCGCAAGCTGCCCTACCGGAAGATGCTGATCGTGACCGGGGTGCTGCTGACGATCGTGCTGGCGATCATGGTGGGCAAGACGATGCGCACGCTGCAGGGGGTGGGCTGGATGCCGATCACGCCGATCGACATCGACCCCCCGTTCTGGACGGGCCTGTGGCTGGGCTTCTTCCCCACGGTGGAGACGATCGTGGCCCAGATCGCCTCTGTGGTGTTCGTGATCGGCAGCTACTTCGCGGCCGAGCGCGTGAAGAAGCGCCGGCGCCGGCCGCCCGCGCCGCCACCCGACGCTCCGCCCCCGCTCGAGCCCGAACCGCTCGAACCCGTGGGTGTAGGTTCCGTGCCATCGGCCGCCTCGACGAACTCGACTTAAGCCTCAAGCTCAGCAAGAAGGAGTACGGGGAGCGCCTCGAGGCCGCCCAGCACCGGCTGGCCGAGCTGCGGCTGGACTTCGGCGGCAAGCTGGGCGATGACCGCCTCGGACCGCCGGTCTGCGTGCTGCTGGAGGGCGGGGACGCGTCCGGCAAGGGCGGCGCCATCAAGCGCATGGTCGAGCCGCTGGACCTGCGTCACGTGCGCGTGGTCCAGTTCAGCGCCCCGACCCCCGACGAGAAGCGCCACCACTTCCTGTGGCGATTCTGGGACGACCTGCCGGGCTGGGGCGGTATGGCCGTGTTCGACCGCACCTGGTACGGCCGCGTGCTGGTCGAGCGAGTGGAGGGCTTCGCGTCCGAGGATGAGTGGAGGCGCGCCTACGGCGAGATCGTCGAGTTCGAGCGGATGAACGCGGCCGAGGGAATGGTGTTCGTCAAGTTCTGGCTGCACATCTCGGACAAGGAGCAGCTCAAGCGCTTCCGCAAGCGCGAGAAGAAACCGCTCAAGGCCTGGAAGCTGACCGAGGAGGACTGGCGCAACCGCGAGAAGCGCGGCGCCTACGAGCAGGCGGTCGAGGACATGCTGGAACGGACCGACCTCGAGCAGGCCCCGTGGACGCTGGTGGAGGGCGACAGCAAGCGCTATGCGCGCGTGAAGGTGATCGAGACGGTGATCGCGGCGATGGAGGCCGTTAAGCCCTAGCGGCCGAGCCGGCTGTTCGGAAACATCTGGTTGTTGGGCACCTGGCTGGGGTCTCTCCGCACCTCCGCCGGCTTCTTCTTCGTGTCGATGTAGAAGCAGAACGCCCGCCGTCGATCGTCGCGGGCCACGCAGGTCCGGAAGTACCCCTCGCTGAGCTTGCGGGTGTTGGCCGTCTCGCGGTTGCGCACCAGCTCCGGCTCTCCCGAATGCGCGATGTAGCCGTTCAGGGCTTGGGCGTTGCGCTCGGTGGCCTCGGTCTCGGACACGATGACCTGGCGGTTGCCGAGCCCCGCCGCTACCACCCCGACGAGCCCCACGGCGAGCAGCGCCGTGCCCACCCGATCGTTGAGCACCTCCCGCTCGACCTGCACGGGCGAGCCGTGCCGGCGGGCGGCGAGGCGCCGCGTGAGCAGCGGCGAGATCACCGCGATCAGGAACAGGTTTCCGAACGTGGCGAGGATGATCGGGGCGATCGGGTCCTTGAACTCGAAGCCCACCGGCGACAGCCGGTAGAGCACGAACCCGTCCACCAGCGTGAGCACCACGAAGGCCGGCCAGAGCATGGCGCCCCGCAGGCGCCAGCGCGCCCGCGCCACCCAGAAGCGCTCTTGGCCGGCCATGCCCGGAGGGTAGTCCGGGCAACTACCATCCCAGGGGTGCAGGAGCTCTGGGTAGCGCAGGTCGGGAAGGTCCCCTACGACGAGGCGACGGCACTCCAGGAGCGGCTTCGCTCCATGCGCCAGGCCGGCGAGCTCCCCGACCTCCTCCTCCTGCTCGAGCACCCGCCGGTGCTCACCAAGGGGCGCCGCACCGAGCCCTCCGACCTGCCCATGGGCGAGAGCTGGTACGAGCTGCAGGGCATCGAAGTGGCCGACGCCGACCGCGGCGGCCGCGTGACCTATCACTGCCCCGGCCAGCTCGTCGGCTACCCGATCGTCGGGGTCACCGACGTCCCCGCCTACGTGGCCACACTGGAGCGCGCCATGGTCCAGGCGCTCGAGGGCGAGGGCATCTCCGCCGAGGCCCCCGACGACCTGACCGGCGTGTGGGCCGGAGGCGCCAAGATCGGCTCGATCGGCGTGCACGTCTCGCGCGGCGTCACGACACACGGCTTCGCGCTGAACGTCGACTGCGACCTCCAGCCGTTCGAGTTCATCGTGCCCTGCGGCATCGCGAACGTGCGCATGACCTCAGTCCTCAAGGAGACGGGGCGGGCCGGGCGCATGCCCTGCCTGCGGAAGGAGGTCGCCTACCGGGTGGCCCAGGGCCTGGGCCTCCGCCAGCGGCTGGTATCGCTGGACCGCCTCTTGGGAAGGAGCGAGCGGTGCTCCCTACCTCCGGTAGGACAGGCGGCCGGCCAACGCCCGGCCCGCGCTCCTTCGCTGGGCGAACGCGAGGCCCTGCCGGCGTGAGCACTCGCTCCCGCGCCCATCCGGGCGGCGCCCGCGTGCTCGAGATGCCCGAGGGCCTGCCCTTCGGCGAGCGCAAGCCGTCCTGGTTCAAGGTCCAGGCGCCGGGCGGCGACCGCTACCGCGAGCTGCGCCGGATGGTCGACGGCGAGGGGCTCAACACCGTCTGCCAGGAGGCCGCCTGCCCCAACATCGGCGAGTGCTGGTCCAAGGGAGCGGCCACGTTCATGATCCTCGGCGACACCTGCACCCGCCGGTGCGGGTTCTGCAACGTCAAGACGGGCAAGCCCACCCACAACGATCCGCTGGAGCCGTTGCGCGTCGCTCAGTCGGTCAAGCGGATGGGCCTGCGCCACGCGGTGATCACGAGCGTGGACCGTGACGACCTCCCCGACCTGGGCGCCGCCGCCTTCGTGGGCGTGGTGCGCTCGATTCGCCGCATGGCCCCGGGCTGCAAGGTAGAGCTGCTGACACCGGACTTCCGCGGCCAGGAGATGCCGCTGGCCCGCGTCATCGCCGAGCGGCCCGACGTGTTCAACCACAACGTCGAGACCGTGCCGCGGCTCTACCCGCTGGCGCGTCGCGGCTCGAACTTCCTGCGCTCGTGCCGGGTCCTGCGCAACGCGAAGGAGCTCGGCGGGGACGAGGTGGCGACGAAGTCCGGCCTCATGACCGGTTTGGGCGAGAGCCGCGAGGAGATGCTCGACGCCTTCGGGGTGCTGCGCGAGCACGGCGTCCAGATCCTGACCGTCGGCCAGTACCTGCGCCCGACCCGCGACCACCTGCCCGTGGTGCGGTACTGGCATCCCGAGGAGTTCGCGGACCTCGAGCGCGAGGCCTACGAGATGGGCTTCGACGCCGTGGCCGCGGGACCGCTGGTGCGCTCGAGCTACCAGGCCGAGGAGACCCTCGAGCAGGCCGCGGCCGGACACTAGGTCCATGCGCCGGGGCCTGCTGGCGCTCTGCGTGGCCGCGGCGGCCGGCGGCGGCGCGGCTGCGCTGGCAGCCGCGGGCGGAGACGACGCCGGGCCCGCGCCGGTCTCCGGCTCACGCACGACGAGCTGGGCCTCCCTGGCCAACGCCCCCTCGGCGCGCACGGAGGTGGCCGCCGCTCGCATCGGTCGCTCGATCTACGTGGTCGGCGGCTTCAGGCGCAGCGCGGGCACCGTGGGCACGCTCGAGCGGTACGACATCCGCCGCAACCGCTGGCGCCGGCTTCGCTCCCTGCCGACGGGCGTCAACCACCCCGCCGCCGTTGCCTACCACGGCCGCCTCTACGTACACGGCGGCTACCGCGCCCGCCACAGCCAGAACAGCGTTACCGCACGGCTGTGGGTCTACAGCCCGCGGCGAGACCGCTGGCGTCCGCTGCCGGCCTCGCCCTCTCCGCGTGCCGCCCACGCGCTGGGAGTCGTAGGCGGGCGGCTCTACGCGGCGGGGGGAGCCAGGTCAGGCCACTTTCTCAACACCATGGACGTCTACAGCTTCAAGCGCCGGCGCTGGTCGCACGGGCCCAGCTTCCCGGGTCCGGCACGCGATCACACGACCGGCGCGGCAACCGGAGGGCGCTTCTACGTGCTTGCCGGCCGGCAGGGAGCCGCGCGCAACTTCCGCGTGGCCGAGAGCTACAACCCCCGGCTGCGGCGCTGGACCACCCTTCCGAGCATGAGGCGTGCGCGGGGAGGCATCGCCTCCGCGGTCGTTGGGGGGCGGATCGTGGTCTTCGGCGGCGAGGACTTCGGGACGGGCCGGACGATCGAGCGGGTCGAGCTGTACGACCCTAGGCGGCGCCGGTGGCGCGACCTTCCGGACATGCGCACCCCGCGTCACGGTCTGGGGGGCGCCGCGCTGGGTCGGCGTGTCTACGCGCTCTCGGGCGGGCCGAGGCCCGCCTTCCACTTCTCGGGCACGGTCGAATTCCTAGACGTCCGCTAGATGGTCAGAAACCTCGTACTGGCCGCGAGCCTGGCGCTGATCGGGCTCCTCCTCTTCCTTACCCTGTCCGTGATGTTCCGGGAAGGAGTGACGTTCCTGGTCGTGGTCTCGCTCGGCATTCTGGCCGTGCTGGGCTTCGGCGTGATCGGCGCACTGGCCTCGCCACCGCCCGATGACTGAGCCGCCGCCCGTACCCAAGGGCGCGCTCCAGGGAGGCAAGCGGCGGCGGGGCAGGGCCAAGGCCCTGGCCTTCGTGCTCCTGCTGCTGGCCCCGGTGGCCGTGGGCGCCGCGGCGGTCTACGTGCTGCTGGAGCGCGACCACAGCCGCTCCGTGCCCGTGGCGTCCGGTGGTCCCGCCGGCAGCTCCGCGCTGGTCTCCCAGACTCCCCAGACGCCGGTGCCGCCGGCTCCCCCGGCCGTGAGGCTGGAGGGGGTCGACGCCTTTCGGCTGCAGCTCCGCCGGAAGCCGCGCGCGGCGCTGCTGTTCGACGTGAGCACGGGCGACGTCCTCTGGCGGCGTAAGGCGCTCCAGCGCCTGCCCATCGCCAGCCTGACCAAGATCATGACCGCGATCCTGGTGGTCGAGAAGACCAAGGCCCGCGACAAGGTGCGCATCGGGCCCAGCGCGCTGAAGTACCAGGGCTCCGGCGTCGGCGTGCTGCCGCTGGGGCGCAAGGTGACGGTGGACCGGCTGATGCACGGGCTGCTGCTGGTCTCCGGCAACGACGCCGCGATCGCCCTAGCCGGGCACGTGTCGGGCAACGAGCGGCGCTTCGTGCGGCTGATGAACCGCCGGGCGCGGCGGCTGGGCCTGCGCTGCACCCACTTCAGCTCCGCATACGGCCTCCAGCGCGGAAACCGCTCCTGCGCGGCGGACTTGGGCGTCCTCACCCGCCTGGCCATGCGGGAGCCGCGCATCCGCAAGATCGTGCGCAAGCGCCAGTCGAACCTGCGCTTCCCTGTCAAGGGCGGCCGGCTGTCGCTGTACACCACCAACCCGCTGATCCGGTCGGGCTTCAAGGGGGCCATCGGGCTCAAGACCGGCTACACGAACCCCGCCGGCCGCTGCCTGGTGGCGGTCGCGCGGCGCAACGGCAAGACCCTCGCCGCGGTGCTGCTCAACTCCCCGGACCCGGGCAAGCAGGCCGCGAAGATGCTCGAGGCGGGCTTCAAGCGCTCGCACTAGCGCGAAGTCGTGCCATGCTGGGCCGCATGGAAGCTCAGCAGACGCCCGGCGGCGGCCAGCCCCCGGCCCCCGGTTGGTATCCAGACCCCTCGCAGGCCGGCGCGCAGCGCTGGTGGGACGGCACCCAGTGGACCCAGCAGACGCAGGCCCCCCAGGCCGCGCCGCAGGCAATGGTCCAGAGCGGCGTAGACCCGAACTCCCGCCAGCTGGCGATGTTCGCCCACCTGTCGGCGATCCTCACGGGCTTCATCGGCCCGCTGATCTTCTACCTGGTCAAGAAGGACGAGGACGCGTTCGTCGCCGACCAGAGCCGCGAGGCGCTGAACTTCAACCTCTCGGTGCTCATCTACGCGTTCGGGCTGGGCGCCGTCTCCTTCATCCTCTCGTTCGTCCTGATCGGCTTCCTGCTGTTCTTCCTCTACTTCCCGCTGTTCATCGGCGCGCTCGTCCTGCAGATCATCGCCGGGGTAGAGGCCAACAAGGGCACCTGGTACCGGTACCCGCTGACCATCCGGATGGTGACCTGAGCCGATGGAGCCAGCCGGGCTCGAACCGGCGACCTTCGCGTTGCAAACGCGACGCTCTTCCAACTGAGCTATGGCCCCTGGGCCCAGGATGGTAGCCCCGGCCCGGAGGGCGACGGCGGGCACCTGTCCAGAAAAACCGTCAGTCGGCTGACGAATTTTCCGCCCCTGCCGCAGTGACAGCGGCCGCGTAGACGGTCGCGTCAGGGGTAGGGTCCCGGGGAGATGGACGATGGTGCCGCTGTGAGCGAGCAGCAGGAGGACGTGGCTCACCGCCAACCGGAGCCCCAGCCCGAGCCGCCGGCCCCCGGGGACACCGCCGAGGTCTCCAACTACGAGATCGTCTCGCACTGGTTCGACCAGGCCGCCGAGCGCCTCGACCTGCGCGACGACTTCGCCGCGGTGCTGCGGTCCTCCTACCGGGAGGTCCAGGTGCAGATCCCCATCAAGCAGTCCGATGGGCGCCTGCACGTCTACCACGGCTACCGCGTGCAACACAACGGCGCGCGCGGGCCCTACAAGGGCGGCATCCGCTTCCACCCCGACGTGGACCTCGACGAGGTGCGCGCGCTGGCCGAGCTGATGACCTGGAAGACCGCGATAGCGGAGATCCCCTTCGGCGGGGCGAAGGGCGGCGTCAACGTCGACCCCAGAAAGCTCGAGCGCTCGGAGGTGCAGAACGTCGCGCGCTCGTTCATGGACAAGGTCGAGAAGGTGCTCGGGCCCCAGCGGGACATCCCCGCGCCGGACGTCGGCACCAACGCCCAGACCATGGCCTGGCTGATGGACGAGTACGGCAAGCTGCACGGCCACACGCCGGCGTGCGTGACCGGCAAGCCGCTGGAGCTCGAGGGCTCGCGCGGTCGCGAGGCGGCGACCGGCCGGGGCGTCGTGTGCGTGTTCTCCGAGGCCGCGCCGGAGCGCGACGTGGACCCCACCGACTGCGACTTCGTGGTCCAGGGGTTCGGCAACGTCGGCTCCTGGATCGCGCGCATCCTGAGCGAGAAGGGATCACGGATGGTGGGCTGCTCGGACGTCAGCGGCGCGCTGCGCAACGAGAACGGCATCGACGTCGAGGCGCTCGCCGAGCACGCGCGCGAGAACGGGTCGATCGAGGGCTTCGAGGGCGACGGCGAGCCGTGCAGCGCGGAGGATCTGCTCGGCATCGAGTGCGACGCCCTGTTCCCCGCCGCGCTCGGCGGGATGATCCACCGTGGCAACGCGGACATGCTGCGCTGCAAGCTGCTGGTCGAGGGCGCGAACAGCCCCACCACCCCCAACGCCGACGAGATCCTCGCGGGCAAGCAGACCCACGTCGTGCCTGACGTCATGGCCAACGCCGGGGGTGTGATCGTGTCCTACTTCGAGTGGGTCCAGAACCTCCAGCACTTCCGCTGGGAGGAGAAGGCGGTCAACCACCAGCTCGAGACGATGATGCGCCGCGCATACCGCGAGGTGTCCGAGAAGGCCCAAGAGGACGACGTCTCGCTGCGCCTGGCCGCCTACCAGCTGGGCATCGAGCGGGTGCTGGCTGCCGCGCGTACCCGCGGCTACGTCAACTAGGGCTAGTCGAAGTCGAAGTCCCGCGGGGGCTTCTGCTCGAACCAGAGCCGGTCGTGCTCGGGTGTCTCCGAGAGGAAGTCGGGGGTCTCCTCGAGCACGTCCTCGTCCTGCTCGCCCTCGGGCGGCGACTCGGGCGGAGGCTCGTCGTCGGCGGGCTCGGGCTCGTCGCCGAAGGGCTCTTCGAACGGAGCGGCGACCTCGGTGACGGGCAGCTCCTCCTCGGCCAGCGAATCCTCGAACGGCCGCTCCTCGATGACCGTGTCCTCGAAGGCGGCCTCGCGAGGCGGCGGCTCCTCGTCCTCCGGCTCTGGGTCGGTCAAGATCGGGGCATCGGATACGAATGGCTCGTCCTCGAGCGCCGGCTCGGGGCGCGGGCGGTCGTCGGGCTCATAGGCCGTGTCGCCCGCGGCGGCTCCGTCGAACGGCATGCCGCCCTCGGCGTCCTCGGGCGGCGGGACCTCCATCAAGTGGGTCTGCTCCTCGGCTCCCTCGGGGGACTCGTCCGCCGCGGCCGCGACGGCGGCCGCTTCCTCCTCGTCCTCCCGGCGAGCAGGTCCGAGGGCCTCCGCCTCCTGGTGGCGCAGCTCATCCTCGGCCGCCCCGTGCTGGCGCCGCAGCTCGAGGTGCTCGCGGATGGCGTCCTCGAGAACACCCATCGGCCCGAAGCCTACCGTCAGTGGGGCGCTGCCAACGATCCGGCGCGCTCGACGCGATTCTTGCCGGCGCGCTTGGCCCGGTACAGCGCAGTGTCGGCCGCCGCGATCAGCGAGGCCTTGTTCGAGGCGGAGTCGGGCATCGAGGCGACGCCGAAGCTGGCCGTGATGCTCAGCTCCCCCTGGCCGTCCAGCCGCGGGATGCGCAAGCCCTCGATCGCCTCCCGCATGCGCTCGGCCAGCTGCGCGGCCCCGCCGGCGTCGGTCTCGGGGGTGATGACCGCCAGCTCCTCGCCCCCGTAGCGGGCCGGATCGTCGATGTCGCGCGACAGGTCGCGCAGCACCCGTCCCACCATCACCAGGACCTGATCGCCCTGCTGATGGCCGTGGATGTCGTTCACCTGCTTGAAGTCGTCGAGGTCGAGCATGACCAGCCCCAGCGAGCTGTTGAACCGCCGCGAGCGCTCGACCTCGCGGTCCAGGGCGGTGTGCAGCTCGCGGACGTTGGACAGGCCGGTCAGCTCGTCGGTGACCGCTTGGCGCTGGACGGTCTCGTGGAGGTCCGCGTTCTCGATCGACACGCTGGCCTGGCCCGCGAGGTACTCGAGCAGCTCGCGCTCTTCGCGGGTGAACTCCGTCGCGCGCGCGATCGAGACCAGCGCCACTGCGCCGCGCCCGGCGCGGTGGGGGGCCTGGACGGGGACCGACAGGGCGTATGCCCCGCGGCCGCGAGCCTCCGCGGCCGGCCCGGCGCCAGACGGGAGGGCGGCGCCGTCCCCGAGCGCGACTCGCTCCGCGGCCGCCATCGCCGCCGTGGTGGTAGCAGTGTCCGCCCCGCGGTGGAGCCGGTTGATGCGCTCGTGATCGAGCGGAACCGCGCGGCCGGCATCGGCCTCACAGGCGTCGACGGCCGTGTCCAGCATGACCTCGAGGATGCCCTGCGGATCGAGACCCGAGGCGAACGCAGCGCCCACACGGCGGATCGTCTCCTCCAGCTCGCGGCGCTTGCCGTCCAGCTCGTCGATCTTGGCTTCGAGCTGCTCGGACATGCTGTTGAACTCGCGCCCGAGCAGCGCGAACTCGTCCCCGCCGTGGGTCGGGACGGGCTGCTTGAAGTCTCCCTTGGCCAACCTCCGAGCGGCGTCCAGGAAGCTGCCGATCTGGTCCTGAAGCGCGCGGACCACGAACACCGACGAGGCCAGCGCCAGCAGCAGGAAGGCGAGCAAAATGCCCCCGATCAGGATGCGGCTGTTGCCGAGCGAGCCGGTGAGCTCGCTGGTGGGGTCGTAGACCGACACCACCACCGGCGGCCCCACCGTCTCGCGCAGGCGGGCCGAGCGGCCGCGGTACTCCTCGCCTCGGAGCTCGAAGTCGCCGCCGCCGGGGGGGACCCTGCGGGCGGCGCCGCCGGTATCGGCCAGTACCCGGCCTCCGCGGCTGACGCCCACCTGGAGGCCGGTGAGACGCCGAAGCGTGGTCGCGTAGGCACGGGCGCTCGTCACCGAGAGGCTGAGGGTTCCCAGCCGCTGCCGCCGACCCTCGACCAGAGGTGCGCCGGCGGCAGCCACCGCGCTCGGGCCACCCGCCTGGAACGTTCGCCCGGTCTCTGCGTCGCGGAAGGCCGCCGCCACCACGGCCGGCGTGGCGGCAACCCTGCGCAGAGCGCTCTGTGCGCGTGAGCCGCCGGCGGCCAGCCCATCCACGAAGTTCTGATCGGCGGCGAGCCCGCGGAGCCCCGGCTCCGCCCGGCCGGCGGAGGTGTCGTAGAGCGAGAAGGCCACGCGCATCCCGGCAGCGATCCCCGCGTCGGCCTTGCCAGTCTCGCTGTCGGCGGTGAGCCGATACAGCACGGCCGCCACGGCGACCATCGGGACGATGACGATGATCGTGAAGAAGACGCGCAGGCGCCCGCGGAAGCTCATCTCGCAGCCGAACTGTAACCCGGACGGGGTCGCCGACGGTCACCGGAAGAAGGCCCGCCCGGCGCTACCATCGATGCCCCTCGGGGCTATAGCTCAGCTGGAAGAGCGCCTGGATCGCACCCAGGAGGTCGCCGGTTCGAGTCCGGCTAGCTCCATCCGTCGAGATCAGTGCTGGCCCAGCCTGGTCCAGCAGGCTAGGAGGTCACTCGACCCCGGGGATCGATCTCGAAGACGGTCAGCGGTAGTGTCGAGCTACCTGCAAACTCAGGGGGAGGTAGCTGTGGGCACGAGAGTGACAGGGGTTCGTTCCCACCAAAGGGGCGAACAATGACCGAGGCGGGTCCCGCCGGCACCTCGGGACACGTGACGCTCCGCGAAGCCGGGCCTGGAGACAGTGAGGCGTGCGCTCAGGTCTGCTTCGACGCCTTCGGGGGCTTCCATGACCACCATCGATTCCCGCGCGACTTTCCGGTGCTGGAGGCCGCCGCGGGGATCATGGCGATGTGGATCCCGCATCCCTCGATCTGGGGGGTGGTTGCGGAGATCGACGGACGGGTGGTCGGCTCCAACTTCCTTGACGAGCGGGACCCGATCAGGGGTGTGGGACCCATCACGGTCGATCCGGAAGGCCAGGACGCAGGAGTGGGCCGGAAGCTCATGCACGCGGTGGTTGAGCGCGGCGAAGGAGCTGCCGGCATCCGGCTCCTGCAGGACGCCTTCAACCTGCGGTCCCTCTCGCTGTATGAGTCGCTCGGCTTCGACGTGAAGGAACCCGTCGCGGTGATGACCGGCAAGCCACGAAGCGGCCCGGTCGAGGGTGTGGAGGTGCGGCCTCTCGTGGAAGCCGACCTGCACGAGTGCGCGTCGCTCTGCAAGCAGGTGCACGGCTTCGAGCGCACGAACGAGCTTCGTGACGCTATCCAGGCGTTCGCCCCGTTCGTCGCTGTGAGCAATGGACGCCTCGTGGCTTACGCCTCGGCCGTCACGTTCTGGCCAATGAACCACGGTGTCGCCGAGAGCGAGGACGACATGAAGGCCCTGCTCGTGGGAGCGGCGGCCGCGGTGGAGGATCCCCTCGCCTTTCTCGTGCCTCTGCGTACCGGCTTGTTCCGATGGGGTCTCGGGGAGGGGCTGCGACTGGTTAAGCCCATGAACCTGATGACGATGGGCGAGTATCAGCCGCCGCGGGCATCCTGGTTCCCCTCGGTGCTCTACTGATCCGCCTCACCGCAACTCGGGTTGACGTCAATCCCCCGGTAATCCGCGGTTATCCGCCTGTCCACGCATGAAGCGCGCCAGCCTCAGATTCCGCTCTGCACAGCCGAAATCCGGGGTCACTGACGCGGAAGGGCATCCCGCATCGCACCCAGGAGGTCGCCGGTTCGAGTCCGGCTAGCTCCATCGAACTGCTTGGTTGTTCGCGCTGCTCCTTTCACGCGAAGGCAGCACTCCCGGAACGCTCAAGAGAGCCGGTTGGGTCATACACTGCGGCCAGATCGCGGCAGTCGGTCACCGCGTCGCCTGGCATCAAGGAGCGGCGATGCCCTTACTCGGACAGCTCACCACCTCAAGCTCGCAGTTCATCAACAAGCGCGGCATTTACCTCGGGCGACGCTCAACGAAGCTCCATGTGGCTCTTTATCGGCGCTCCGGCGGCAGGGTCGGCGGACATATCCCCGGCTGGCCCGAGGCCCGGATAGTCCTGGTCCACCACACGGGCGCCAAGAGCGGTGCGAAGCGGACGTCTCCTGTGATGTACCTCGAGGACGGCGACACCATCGTCGTGATGGCCTCGAAGGCGGGCCAGCCAACCCATCCCGCGTGGTTCCATAACCTCAGGGCGAACCCGGACACCACGATTCAGATCGGCTCGGTGGTTAGCGAGGTCCGCGCTCGCGTCGCGAGCGACGAGGAGCACAATCGCCTCTGGTCGAAGTTCGTGGCGATGTATCCCGGATCCGAGTTCTACCAGCACAACGCGAAGGGCCGGGAAGTATCTCCGATTGTGATCACCGATCCTCGGTAGAGGTTCTCAGCGTTTGTCCACGAGATGTCCGGGTTGGGCAACGCCCGGCGCAAGGGGGTCGAGCACGGTTTGGCTCTACACAGCTAAAACCAGGCCCTCGCTTATGCCGCGAGCACCCCGGCATTGCATCCCGGGAGGTCGGGGGTTCGAGTCCCCAGCCCGAGGCGTCACTAATCGAGCTTTGGGGCGGGATGAGGTTCGCCCAGCGTGCCCACTGCTCGGTCCGGCGCATTCCGGCGTGGAGGTCGATGTGCGGCCGGTAGCCCAGGCGCCGATGCGCCTTGTCCGTACTGACCGTTGTCCTGAGGGCGTGAAAGCGAATCGCCAACGGGTCGAGGAGATGGACCGGCGAGGCGCCCTTCGTAGCCATTGGTTCGCCCTGTTCCCTGTCCTTCGCCTCCCAACGCGCAAGGGCCTCCTCGACGGAGAGCGAGACCGTCCGCTTTCCGCCGAGCATCTGTTCGAAACAGCCATAGAAGTCGCGGTAGGTGATTGGCTCGCCGGAGATCAGGAACGCCTCGCCGACCGCCTCGTCGCGCTCAGCCGCGAGGAGGACGGCGTCGGCGACGTCGTCGATGTATACCGCGTTGCAGATCCCACTCCCGTCGTCTATCAGCGGGACGATCCCGGTCTTGAGTCGTTCGAGCACGCGCTTGGTCCAGGCGGGGGCGAATGGTCCGTAAACCGCGGTGGGCTGAATGACCGAGACGGCCAAGCCCCGCTTGACGTGGTACGCAACGGCGATCTCTTCGGCCTCGAGCTTCTCGTCTCCGTAAGCGTCGCCCGTGCGCTGACGCGGTGCAGCCTCGTCGAGCACGCCTTCGGGGGTCAGCCCGTAGACCATCAACGTGCTCATGTGGACGACCCGCCGCGAACCCACCCGGACAGCCGCCTCAAGGACGTTGCGGGTGCCTTCCAGTTCACCGCGAGCCGCTCGGCGGGGTCTCCGCGGCTTCCGTAGGCGCAGTGGATGACCACGTCGCATCCCGCGGTGGCGTCGATCACGGAATTGAGATCGGTGACGTCCGCCGCGACCAGTTCCACCGGGAACCTTGCGATCCGTGCGGCCCGAGCGAGGTCCGGGGCCATTGCTCGTACCCGAGCTTGCCGCTCCTGGACGAGCTTCTCCACTACCCGGCCACCGATGAACCCCGAAGCTCCCGTGACGAGAACGCGTAGGCCCTTCAACTGCATGCTGTCGCCGGTCACTTCTCCGCTATGCCGACTGCCGGCGCTGCTTCAGACTCCTCCCAGGGGAAGGTGAGACTGCGTCGCACGCGGTAGCAGCGCTCGAGCAGCTCGACTGACCGCCGTCCCTCCCGACCGCAGACCAGCGGCTCGCCGCGCTCTCGGATGGCACGCGCGAAGTCGGCGAGCTGGCGGCCGAAGACCTCCCTGCGCGTGACCGTCTTCAGCCCCTTTCCATCGGCGCCGGCCGGCGTCCTCTCGAGCCCAGAGGCGATGAGCCGAACACGGGGGCTTGGCTCCGAGCCTGCGTCCTCGATCAGCAGGGTGCCTTCCTCGAACTCCACCCGACAGGCGTTCGTCACGTTCCGGAGCTTCGAGACCAGCATCTCCCCGTGAACCTCGAGCGCGAAGTCCATCGATACCTGGCATTCCGCCTCGACGCCTCCTTCAGCATCGTCCCAGTAATCCAGGCGCTCGACCGCTCCGAACCACCACGACAGCAGGTCGAGTGTATGAACACCGAGGTTCGCGAGCGTGCCGCCTCCTGCCTGCGCAGGATCGAAGGCAAAGTCGGACTTCATCGGCCACCGGTACAGGTCTGTCTCCGATATCTGGACGCTGCGCGGCGCTCCCAGCTGACCACCGCGGACCATCGCAGCCACGAGCCGGTTGGAATCGAAGAACCGGCGCACGAGACCCACTGCGAGCACGTTTCCCGATTCCGAGCAAGACCAACCTGAACCAAGTGATGCATAAC
>CAWJPU010000010.1:0-50861 GCA_963844805.1 uncultured Thermoleophilaceae bacterium | reverse complement strand
TGCGATGTGGAAATTCCGGTTCGCGTTCGTACCGCCGTCACTGGTGGTCGTCCGTATCTGGACGCCGTTCACGTTGCTGGGCAACTGGCTCACGGCGATCTGCCCGGTGCTCGGGGCCGTCGCGTCTGTATTACCCAGCCCCGCGAGGTAGGCACATCCGCGCACGTCGCGGTTGAAGATCACCTGATAGCGCCCTTGCTGGAAGCGCGTGGCTGAGGTGGCCCCGCGGGAACGGGTTGCCGCCCCATCGCCCGCGCGGATCACGGCCCAGTGGCTCACGCCCTCGGACAGCGGAACTGACCCGAGCCGCCCCTCGTTGATCTCCCGCCCACTCAGGCTGGCGCGCCTGACGTCGCGTCCCCTTAGCGTGCCGTTCTTGACCGCGCGGGTCCCCACCGAACCCGTCTTGAGGTTGCGGGCCCCGATCTTGATCGCGGCATAGGACGTGCCGCCCAGGGCAACGAAGAGGGCGATGAGAGAGATGGCCAGGGCCGGCGAGGGCCGGTGGAGACGCAGACCGCGCATGGGTCCTCCAGATCGATGTACAGGGACGTTCTACCCACCGGCTCGGTCTGAAAGTCTCCGGCCGTGGACGCCGCTGAAGCTCTACCTCCAGAAATGGCGCTGGTACGAGCGCAATTCGCTGCCCTGGAACCGGCTCGCGATCCATCGCGAGTTCGCCAAGCGCAGCGCCTTCGTCCGCTGGCCGGTGCATGGCAACGTGCTCGAGTCGTTTCGCGACGGCCGCCTGGAGATCGGCGAGCACGCCCTGCTCGAGCCCAACGTCTGGCTCACCACCGGCGACTCGGGCCGCATCCGCATCGGCGGCGACACCTTCCTGAACATCGGGGTGATGGTCGCTTCCGTGGAGCTGGTGGAGATCGGCGACCACTGCATGTTCGCCAACGGCTGCTTCATCACTGACGGCAACCACCGCTTCGACGACTTCGAGACCCCCGTCACCTGGCAGGGCTTTTCGACGAAGGGCCCGACGCGCATCGACGACAACGTGTGGTGCGGCGCGAACGTGGTGATCACGAGCGGAGTGACCATCGGCGAGCGGTGTGTGATCGGGGCGAACAGCGTGGTCAACCAGGACCTGCCGCCCTTCTCCGTGGCCGCCGGCGCGCCGGCGAAGGTCCTCAGGCGACTATCTGAATGACGACCCGCCGGTCCCGGGGCCGGTCGTCGAAGTCGACGAGCACCAGCTGCTGCCAGGTGCCGGTGACGAGGCGCCCGTCGCGCAGGGGGATCGTCTCGGAGGGCCCGACGATCGCCGCGCGAATGTGGGCGTGCGAGTTGGTGTCGGCGTTCAGCCGGTTGTGCTCGTAGTCGCCGGACTTCGGGATCAGCCGGTCGAGCACCGCGCGCAGGTCGTGAACGCCGCCGGGCTCGAACTCCATCGCGGTGATGGCCGCGGTGGAGCCTGGGACGAAGAGAGAGACGGCGCCTTCACGGGCGCCGGTGGAGGCGACGAAGCTCTGGACGCCCTCGGTGAGATCGATGACGTCGCCGTCGCCCTGCGTGGAGAAGCGAAGCTCGCCGGTGTGGACGGCCACCGGCCGATCCTACGCGCCGGCCCACGAGGGGCCGGCGCGCTGTGGATCCAACCCGCTAGTTGACGGTGCGGCTGTAGAAGAAGACGCTGAACTCAGCGTTGTCCGTCTTGCCGCCGGTGTCGTCCTCCACGCGTCACCCGCAGCTTGACCTGGTTCTCGCTGGCCGAGGAGCGGGTTCGCACGACCGAGACGATCGGCTCGAGGCCGGGCTGCGGGTCGTTGCCCCCGGGCGCCGCGCCGGACTTCTGGCCGCTGGTCGCGAACGAGAGGTCCTCGACGCTGTCGACCTTCAGGAACCGGCCGGTCCCGGTGTTCGCGTTGAACGTGACGTCGTACACGCCGTGTAGACACGCGAGCGACCGAAACGCCCGACGAGGTCGAGGTCTGCTGGCCGCCGTAGTTGAGGACGCGCGGCGAGGTGCCCGGCGTCGATCGACGCGTAGCCCTTCGGAATCGCGAGCAACGCATTCGTGTCGCGGTTCTTGATGGTGCCGGTTCGGCCGCCGCCGCCCTGGATGTCGGCGGTGGTCACTGCGTCGTTCACGATGTCGCGGCTGTGGATGGTGTTCGCGGCGTACGCCACGCCGCTCATGGCGACGAACAGCGCCACGAGCGCAACCGCCATTGCCGGCGACGGGCGCCGGCGAAGGATCCTTCGCATTGGAAGTGCCTCCTAGTCGGGTATCGGGGGTTACAACAGGCCGCCCGTACCCAAGTCGCGGTGCCCCCTACAGGCTGGGACCGCCCGTGAAGGGCTCCCCGCTGGGCTCGAGCAGCGCCTGCAGGCGGTCGATCTCGTCAGGGGCCATCGTGTAGCCGTGCTCCTCCTCGGGATAGCGGCGCGCGCGCACGTCCTCCGCGAAGGCCGACACCCCGGCGATCATCTGATCGCGGATGTCCGCGTAGCGCTTCACGAACCGCGCGGCGTGGCCGTCGTAGATCCCGAGCAGGTCGTGGAACACGAGCACCTGGCCGTCCGTCGACCCGCCGGCGCCGATCCCGATCACCGGGATCTCCATCCGCGGCATCAGCAGCTCGGTCAGGGCGCTGGGCACCGCCTCGAACACGATCGAGAAGCAGCCGGCCTCCTGCAGGGCGACCGCGTCGCGGACGACGTCGAGAGCCCGCTCGGCCGTCCGCCCCTGTGAGCGGTAGCCGCCGAGGGCGGTCGCGGTCTGCGGGGTGAGCCCGACGTGCCCCATGACGGGGATGCCGGCGTCGGCGATCGCGCGGGCGCGATGCACCGAGGTGCCGCCGCGCTCCAGCTTGACCGCGTCGCAGCCGGCCTCCTTGACGAAGCGCTGCGCGGTCTCGATGGCCTGCTCGTCGGAGACCTCGTAGGAGCCGAAGGGCAGGTCGCCGACCAGGAACGGGGTCGTCAGGCCCCGGCGCACGGCGGCGGCGAGCATCAGCAGCTCGTCGGTCGTGACGGGGACGGTGGTCGGGTAGCCGAGGACGGTCATGGCGCCGGAGTCGCCGACCAGGACGACGTCCACGCCGGCCTCCTCGGCCACCTGGGCGCTGGGGTAGTCGTAGGCGGTGACCATCGCCAGCGGCTCGCCCAGGGCCTTCTTCTCGGCCAGCCGGGTGAGGGTCATCGGCCGGCCCTTGCGCTCCGGTGCGTGGCTCATGACAGGAGCTCCCCGACCGCGGCGTCCACGTCGACGATCGAGTTCGACCCGTCGACGTGCACCACGCGCGGCTCGTATCCGGCGTCGAGCTCGGCCTCCTCGTACTCGGCGTAGGAGACGACGATGACCTTGTCGCCCGAGTGCACCAGCCGCGCGGCGGCGCCGTTCACGCACACCTGCCCCGACCCCGCGGCCCCGGCGATCGTGTAGGTCTCGAACCGGTTGCCGTTGTCGATGTCGAGCACGTGCACCAGCTCGTGCTCGCGGATGTCGGCCGCCTCGAGCAGGTCGGAGTCCATCGTGATGGAGCCGACGTAGTTGAGGTCACTACCCGTGACCGTCGCACGGTGCACCTTCGACTTGAGCATCGTCCTTCTCATGCCTTGCCTCCTTGATCGTCGATCGGGCGGTGCTCCCTACCTCCGGTAGGACAGGCGGCCGGCCAACCCCCGGCCTGCGCTCCGTCCGATACGAGCACGACGTTGTCGATGAGGCGGGCGCGCCCTACACGGGCGGCGACCGCCAAGAGGGTTGAGCCGTTGACCGACTCGACGGGGGTGAGGTCCTCGGCCGAGCGCAGCTCGAGGTACTCGGGCTCCAGGCCCGCGGCCTCGAGCTCGTGACGGGCGGCAGCGAGCACGCTGGAAGCGTCCAGCTCGCCCCGCGCCACGGCGGCCTCGGCCGCGCGCAGGGCGCCGCTGAGGCTGAGCGCCTGACGGCGCTCGGGATCGGACAAGTAGGTGTTGCGTGAGGACAGCGCCAAGCCGTCGGGGTCCCGCACGGTCGGCAGCACCTCGATCCGGACCGGCACGTCGAGGTCGCGGACCATGCGCTTGATGACGAGCGCCTGCTGGGCGTCCTTCTGGCCGAAGTAGGCCACCTGCGGCCGGGCCATGTTGAGCAGCTTCAGCACGACGGTGGCCACGCCCTCGAAGTGCTCGGGGCCGCGGCTGTCGCCCTCCAGCGTCTCGGTGATGCCGCTGACCCGCACCGCGGTGGAGAAGCCCGCCGGGTAGACCTCCTCCAGCGGGGGCGCGAACAGGACGTCGGCGCCCTCGGCTTCGAGCAGGGCGGCGTCGCGGGCCTCGTCGCGCGGGTAGGCCTCGAGGTCCTCGCCAGCGCCGAACTGGGCCGGGTTGACGAACACCGAGACCACGACGGTGTCGCAGTCCCGGCGCGCGCCCCGCACGAGCGACAGATGGCCCTCGTGCAGGGCGCCCATCGTGGGAACCAGGCCGTCGCTCCCGACCCCGCTGAGGGCCTCGCGGAGCTCGGCGACCGTGCGGACGGTGATCACGCCGGCACCTTCGCGAGCTCGCGGGTGTGCTCGACCATCAGGTCGAAGAAGGGGACGAGCTCGGGCGCAGTCTCCGCGATGGCGGCGCGCTGGGCGGCCACCGTCTCCTCGTCGCCGCGCGCCACAGGGCCGGTGAGGGCCCGCTCGGGGCCGAGCGCGGCCCAGTTCTCCACCGTCTGGCGCACGAGCGGCGCCAGGAGCTCGCGGGCCTGGGCGGGCTGGAGGTCCGCGCCGGCGGCGATGCGCTCGGCGGCGGCCTTGAGGGTGACGAGGAAGTTGGAGGCCACCGAGGCGGCGGCGTGGTAGGCGGCGCGCCCGCGGTCGTCGATCTCGAAGGGCTTCATGCCCAGCGCCTGCGCCAGGCCCTCCGCGACGGCGAGCGCGTCCGGGCTCGACCCGGCGATGGCGCACCCCGCGCCCTGGAAGGCCTCGGGGCCCTCCTCGCCGGTGAAGGTCTGCAGGGGATGGAGGCCGAAGCCCTCCACGCCGGCGGGCTCCAGCGCCGTGAGGTGGGTGGCGCCGCTGGTGTGGCCCACGTATGGCGCGGCTCCGGTCACGACCTCTGCCGCCGCGGAGATCTCGGCGTCGGGGACGCACAGCACGATCGCTTCGCCCCGGGGGACCTGGCCGCGGCCCACCGGGCCGTCGACGGTCACGCCGGCCGCTCGCAGCGCACGACACAGCGACGTGCCGAGACGGCCGCCGCCGACCACGCCCACGGAGGGGCGACTCGAAGAGCCTGTCCTGAGGTTCATGGGGCTGAGGTCCACTCCCGCGCCGTGCGGGTAGCGGCCTACGGCAATGATATCGCCCGCCTTAGACCGCATTTAGGATCAGGCCATGCCCGCTCCCGAGACGATGGCGGTGTTCGCGCTCGCAAGCCTGGCCCTGATCGTGTTCCCGGGGCCCTCGGTCTTCTACATCCTGGCCCGCAGCTTCGCGGGCGGCCGGCGCGCGGGCCTGGTCTCCATGCTCGGGGTCGAGGCCGGCGGCTTGGTGCACGTGGCCGCCGCCACGCTGGGTCTGTCGGCTCTGCTGGCCTCATCGGCCGTCGCGTTCGGCGTGGTCAAGTACGCCGGCGCCGCGTACCTGATCTGGCTGGGAGTCAGCCGCCTGCGCAGCCGCGAGGCCCCCGCGCTGCCCGCCGCCCCCGACGGCCAGGTCTTCCGCCAGGGCGTGCTGGTGAACGTGCTCAACCCCAAGACCGCGCTGTTCTTCCTGGCCTTCCTCCCGCAGTTCGTGGACCCGGACGCCGGCTCAGCGTCGCTGCAGGCGGCGATCCTGGGCTTGCTGTTCGTCGCCATCGCCGTCGTCAGCGACGGCATGTACGCCCTGGTGGGCGGCAGCGTGGCGGAGGGCATCCGCCGCAGCCCGGCGGTGCGCCGGCGGCTGGACCGCGCGTCGGGTGTGGTCCTGATCGGGCTCGGCGCCGTGGCGGCCCTCACCGGCTCGCGGCGCGCGGTGTGAGCGACCGCCCGGCGGCCGAGCGCCGCGAAGAGCTGATCGCGCTCATGCGCGAGATGCAGTCCCACCACGAGTGCCCGCTGATCTCCACCCGCACCAAGCTGGTCTTCGGCGCCGGCAACGCCGACGCCGACCTGCTGTTCGTGGGCGAGGCGCCGGGCTTCTACGAAGACCAGCAGGGGCTGCCCTTCGTAGGCCGGGCGGGCAAGCTCCTCGACCAGCTGCTGATCGAGATCGGCCTGGACCGCCAGAGCGCCTTCGTGACCAACGTGCTCAAGTGCCGGCCGCCTGACAACCGCGACCCCACGCCGGACGAGATCGAGGTCTGCAAGCCGTACCTGTTCCGCCAGGTCGAGCTGATCGAGCCCAAGGTGGTCTGCACGCTGGGCAACTTCTCGCTGAAGCTGCTCACCCGCTCGAACGCCGGCATCACGCGCGTTCACGGCGTCCCGCAGGAGCACGAGCTGGGCGGGCGGACGGTGCAGCTGTATCCGCTCTACCACCCCGCGGCCGCCCTGCGCGGGACCAACGTGCTGGACCAGCTGCGGGAGGACTTCAGTCGCCTGCCCGGCCTGATCGCCGCGCGGGCTCCGCAGGCCGAGCCCGAGCCCGAGCCGCGGCCGGACCCCGCCACGCAGATGGACCTGTTCGGCTGATCACCGAGAGCGCACAGGCGACCGAGGCGGCGGGAGCCGAGCTGGCCGGGCAGCTGGCGCCGGGGGACGTCGTGCTCGTGTCCGGCGAGCTCGGCTCGGGCAAGACCACGTTCGTGCGCGGGGCGTGCCGCGCCCTCGGCGTCCGGGGCCCGGTGACCAGCCCCACCTTCACGCTGGGCCAGCTGCTGCCCGGGGCCGAGGGCGAGATCGCGCACCTCGACCTGTACCGCCTCGGCTCGCTGGCCGACGAGGATCCCGGCGTGCTGGAGGACTACCTGACACCCGAGCGCATCGGCTTCGTGGAGTGGCCGGAGATCGCCGAGCCCGCCGAGCTGCGGGTGGCGGCGCGCGTGCGGCTGGAGCACGAGGGCGGCGACCGCCGGCGGGTGACCGTCACGCGGTGAACCTCGTCGGCTTCGACACCTCCACGGCGGCCACCGCCGTCTGCGTCGAGCGCGAGGACGGCGCGAGCTTCGAGTACGTGCCGGAAGTCGAGGAGCTCCACCTGCGGCCCGGCCACGCGAGCGAGCTGCTCCCGCGCCTCAGGCAGCTGATGGACGACGCCGGCCTCGGCTGGGCCGAGGTCGGGGCGATCGGCGTGGGGGTGGGGCCGGGCGCGTTCACCGGCCTGCGCATCGGGGTGGCGACCGCCCGCTCGCTGGCCCTCGCGCGCGGCTTGGAGCTGCGGCCCGTCTCCTCCCTGCGGGCGCTGGCCGAGGGGATCGACCACCCGCTGCGGCTGCCGGTGATCGACGCCCGTCGCGGCGAGGTGTTCGCTGCCCTGTACGAGGGCGGCGAGGAGCGGCTGGAGCCCGCGGCGCGGGCCCCCGAGGAGCTGGCCGTCCACGCCGCAGGAGCGCGGGCGGCGGGCACCGGGGCGTTACATTTTCGGGAGGCACTCGAGGCGGCCGGCGCCACGGTCGAGCCCGACAGGTCGCCGGCCCACGTGGTCCGCGCCCTGAACGTGTGCCGACTGGCGCGCAGGGTCCCCGCGAGGCCCCCCGCCACCGTGCTTCCCGACTACCTGCGACTCCCGGACGCCAAGCCCCGATGACGCCGCCGCTCGACATCCGCCGCCTGGCCTACGCCGACCTGCCCGGCGTGATCGCGATCGAGCGGCGCGCGTTCCCGACCCCCTGGTCGCTGGCGATGTTCGTGCTCGAGCTCAGCAAGCCGTCCGGCATCTGCCTGGCGGCGCTGCGGGGGGACCGGCTGGTGGGCTACCTGGTCTGCGCGCGCTACGACCGCGTGTGGCACCTGATGAACGTCGCCGTCGACGATCGCCTGCGCCGCCAGCGCATCGGCACCGCCCTGATCGAGCGGCTGTTCGAGCTGGCCGACGGCCCGGGCGAGCAGTACACGCTGGAGGTCCGTACTTCCAACGGCTCCGCGATCGAGATGTACGAGGGCTTCGGCTTCCGCTCCTCGGGTCGCCGCCGCGCCTACTACCACGACAACCGCGAGGACGCCCTGATCATGTGGCGCACGGCGCCGGATCGCGCCGCCACCGGTTGACCTGCGGACGGAGCGCAGCCCGAGCGTTGGTCGGGCGAGCACCGCCCCGCCGATGATCCTCGGGATAGAGACCAGCTGCGACGACACCTGCGCCGCCCTCGTCAGCGAGGCGGGGGAGGTGCTCTCGAACGTCGTGTCCTCCCAGGGCCTTGCGCACGCGCCCTTCGGCGGCGTGGTGCCGGAGGTGGCCTCGCGCCACCACCTGGAGCTGATGGACGCCGTGATCGCCGATGCCCTGGCCCGGGCGGGCGCCGGGCTGGACGACGTCGACCGGGTGGCGGTGACCCGCGGCCCGGGGCTGATCGGGGCGCTGCTGGTGGGCGTCTCGGCGGCCAAGGCGCTGGCCGCGGCGCGGGAGCTGCCGCTCACGCCGGTGGACCACCTGCACGGCCATGTCGTGGCCAGCACGCTCGGCGACGATCCGATCGAGCCGCCCTACCTCGTGCTCGTGGCCAGCGGGGGCCACACCTTCCTCGCGCGCGTGGACGACCCCGGCACCTACTCCGTGCTGGGCGAGACGCTCGACGACGCCGCCGGGGAGGCGTTCGACAAGGGCGCCCGGCTGCTGGGGCTGCCCTACCCCGGCGGACCGGAGCTGGACCGCCTGGCCCAGGGGGGTGATCCGGCGGCACACGACTTCCCGCGCGCGGCGCCCGGCGATGGCCTCGACTTCTCCTTCAGCGGCCTGAAGACGGCGCTGCTGTACCGGCTGCGCGACGAGCCAGGGGCCGATCGGGCCGACCTGGCCGCCTCGTACCAGCGCGCGATCGTGGAGTCGCTGATCAACCGGATCGAGCAGGCATTGGAGCGCGAGGGGCTGGAGCGCCTCGCGCTGGGCGGCGGCGTGGCCGCGAACTCGGAGCTGCGGGGTTCAGCGCGCGAGATGGGGGTATCGGTGTGGGTCCCTCCCGTGGACCTGTGCACCGACAACGCAGCGATGATCGCCGGCGCCGCCCGCTTCCTGGAGCCCGTGGCCTACCCGGGCTACCTCGAGCTCGACGCCGCCGCGCGCCTCGCATGACGCTCGTCACCCTGTACGGCAAGCCCGGCTGCCACCTGTGCGACGACGCGCGCGAGGTGATCCAGGCCGTGCGCGCGGACGTCGGCTTCCAGCTCGAGGAGGTGGACATCACGCTCGACCCGGTGCTCGCGAACCGGCTCGGAGAGCGGATTCCGGTGGTCGCCATCGACGGGACCGAGGCGTTCGAGTACTTCGTCGACGCGGGTGAGCTTCGCCGGCGCGTCGGTATGGTTCGACCGTGAGCTACGAGGAGCCCGCCGCGGGCGCCCAGGGGCTGATCGACGGCAACTCCGAGCGGCTCTCGCTGGGGGTCGCCGCACGCCTCTCGCGCTACCTCCAGGTGCTGACCCAGGCCCGCAAGATGGGCAAGCAGACCATCTCCTCGCAGGAGCTGGCCGACTACACGCACGTCAACTCCACGCAGATCCGCCGTGACCTGTCGGGCTTCGGCAAGTTCGGCAAGCGGGGGGTGGGCTACAACGTCGACTCGCTCCACTCGCAGATCCGCAAGATCCTGCGGACCAGCGGGCAGCACAACATCGCCCTGTTCGGCGCCGGCCACCTCGGCCAGGCGATCGCCGGCTCGGCGGTGTTCGCCGACCACGGCTTCCGCATCGTCGCGCTGTTCGACACCGACCCCGAGCGGATCGGGACGCGCGTCGGCGAGAACCTCATGGTGCGCACTTACGACGACCTGGAGACCGTCATCCGCGACGAGGACGTGGTGGTCGGCGTGCTCGCCGTGCCGACCGAGGCGGCCCAGAGCGTGGCCGACGACCTCGTCGAGGCCGGCGTGCGGATCATCTTCAACTACTCGGAGGCGCTGCTCCAGGTGCCGCCCGAGGTGACCGTCCACACCTCCAGCCCGGCGGTCGACCTGCTGTACGCGCTGTACTTCTACCTGACCTGACGACCAATGCTCGACATGGCCAAGGCACGCGAGGTCTTCGAGGCCTCCGAGGACTTCACGGTCGGCCTGGAGGAGGAGTTCGGGATCCTCGACCCCGAGACCCGGGCCCTCGACCACCGCTACGAGGAGCTGGCCGTCGCCGCGCAGGACGACCCGGTTCTGGCGGAGTCCGTCGCCGGCGAGCTGATCGAGTCCGAGATCGAGATCCGCTCCGGCCGCGGCGCCGACGTTCGCGGAGGCGGTGCAGCTGCAGGAGGCCGCGCGGCCGCGCCTGTTCGCGCTCGCCGAGCGCCACGACGCCGAGCTGATGGCCACGGGGACACATCCGTTCAGCCCGTGGCAGGAGCAGCGCATCATCGACACCGAGCACTACCAGCGCCTGAACGCCGACCTCGGCTACGTGGCGTGGCGCAACAACACGTTCTCGCTGCACGTGCACATCGGGATCAGGGGCGCCGACCGGGCGATCGCGGTCTGCGACCGGCTGCGCCCCGTCCTCCCCGAGCTGCTGGCGATCTCCGCCAACTCGCCGTTCCTCGACGGCCGCGACTCGGGCCTGCACTCCGTGCGCAGCCAGATCTTCACCAAGAGCTTCCCGCGCTGCGGGATCCCCGACTCGTTCGGGAGCTGGCAGGCGTATGCGGACTACGTGAACATGCTGATCAAGACCGGCTCGCTGATCGAGCACACCCAGCTGTGGTGGAGCGTGCGGCCCCACCCGGCCTTCGGCACGGTCGAGGTGCGCATCTGCGACGCCCAGTCCTCGGCGGGCGAGTCGACCGCGCTGGCCGGCCTGATCACCGCCTGCGCGGCCCAGTCGGCGCTCGACTACGACGAAGGCGTCGACTACGACGACCCGCCGCCGCGCCTGATCGAGGAGAACTTCTGGCGGGCCATCCGCCACGGCCTCGACGGCCGCATGGTCGACCTCGAGCGCGGCGAGGAGTTCCCCGCTTCGGCGCTGGGCGACCGCCTGCTGGCGTGGACAGCGCCCGCCCGCGGCGCGCTGGGCATCGACCCGGTGCTGCCGAGCCGCAACGGCGCCCAGCGCCAGCGCGCGGCGCTGGCCGAAGGCGAGTCCATCGAAGAGGTCTTCGCCGCCGAGGTCGAGCTGACCCGGGACACCTACGCACGCGAGGAGGTCAGGACATGAGCGCACAAGAGCCCACAGAAGAGGAGATGCGCGAGGCGTTGAAGCAGCTGCGCGTCGGCGACGTGCTGCTTCAGACGGTGGTGACGCTGGTGAACCTCACCGGCCGGCGGCTGACGGCGGAGGGGGAGAAGGACCTCGACCAGGCACGCGAGGGCATCGAGGCCATTCGCGCGCTGTTGCCGCTCTGCCCCGAGGAGGAGCTGGGCCCGATCAAGGACGCGGTCAGCCAGCTCCAGATGATCTACGTCCGGGAGACGGGCGGCGGGGGCGGCGAGGGACAGCCCCCCGCCCAGGAGCCCGGGCAGCCCGAGGCCCCGAAGCGGGAAGAGCCATCGCGGATCTGGACGCCTCCGGGGAGCTAGTCGGGGTCTTCGGCGGGTCGGGCTTCTACCGCTTCCTCGACGACGTCGAGGAGGTGGCGGTGGACACGCCCTACGGGCCGCCCTCGGCCCGCATCCGCGTCGGGGAGATCGAGGGTCGGCGGGTCGCCTTCATGCCCCGTCACGGCGACGAGCACCAGCTGCCCGCCCACCGGATCAATTACCGGGCGAACCTCTGGGCGATGGCCGACATCGGCGTGCGGCGGATCATCGGCCCCTTTGCCTGCGGCTCGCTGACCACCAAGCTCCCACCCGGCAGCTTCGTGGTCGTGGACCAGTTCGTGGACCGCACCTCGGGCCGCGAGGACACCTTCTACGACGGCCCGCAGACCACCCACGTGGCGGCCGCGGATCCCTACTGCCCCGACCTGGGGCGGGTCCTCGCCCAGGCCGGAGACGTGGTGAAGGGCGGCACCGTGGTGGTCATCCAGGGTCCCGCGCTTCTCCACCCGCGCCGAGTCGCGCTGGTTCGCGCAGGCCGGCTTCGACATCGTGAACATGACCCAGTACCCCGAGGCCTGGCTGGCCCGCGAGCTCGAGCTCTGCTACGCCGGCCTGGGCCTGGTGACCGATTACGACGTGGGGCTCGAGGGGGTGGGGGCGGTGACCGCGGAACAGGCGTTCGGTGTCTTCGCCGACAACCTCGCTAGACTCCGCGCGCTCTTGTTCCGAGCGGTCCCGATGATTGGGCCGCAGCCTCAGGACGTATGCGCCTCCGCCCTCTCGAGCGCGATCGTCCACTAAGCCCTCCGGAGGACCACAGTTGACTGAATTCCTGACCGACTACGGCGTGATCATCGCGCTCGTCTGCGCCGCCGCCGCCGTGGTCTATGGCGTACTCACCACCCGCTGGCTGCTCGCGAAGTCGCCCGGCAACGACGAGATGCAGTCGCTCTCGCTGGCCGTGCAGGAAGGCGCGCGCGCCTACCTGACCCGCCAGTACCAGATCATCGGCATCGTCGCCGTGGTGCTGGCCATCCTGCTGGCCATCGCGGTGGACGTGCGCACCGCGATCGGCTTCCTGATCGGCGGCAGCTTCTCCGCGGCCGCCGGCTTCATCGGCATGAACGTGTCGGTGCGGGCCAACGCCCGCGTGGCCGAGACGGCTCGCGGCGGCGTGGCCCCCGCGCTGCAGGTGGCCTTCAAGGGCGGCGCCATCACCGGCCTGCTCGTGGCGGGCCTCGCGCTGCTCGGCGTTGCCGGCTACTACGGCGTGCTCCAGCTCTTCGACGTCGACAAGAAGGACGCGATCGACGCGCTCGTCGGCCTCGGCTTCGGCGGCTCGCTGATCTCCGTGTTCGCCCGACTGGGCGGCGGCATCTTCACCAAGGCCGCCGACGTGGGCGCGGACATCGTGGGCAAGATCGAGGCGGGCATCCCGGAGGACGACCCGCGCAACCCGGCCGTGATCGCCGACAACGTGGGCGACAACGTCGGCGACTGCGCCGGCATGGCGGCCGACCTGTTCGAGACCTACGCCGTGACCGCGGTGGCGGTGATGCTGCTCGGCGTCCTGACCTTCAACCAGCTCGGCGAGGTCGCCGTCTACCCGCTGATCATCGGCGGCGTGTCGATCCTGGCCTCGATCATCGGCACCTTCGCGGTGCGCAGCCGCTCGGGCAACGTGGAGCGCGCGCTGTACCAGGGCCTGATCGTCTCCGGCCTGATCGCCGCGGTCGCCTTCCTGCCCGTGACCCTGTGGCTGATGGACGACGTGAGCGTCCAGGCCGGCGCCTCGGTCCTGCTGAAGGGCGGCGCCGAGGGCGCGACGGGGATCGACTTCTACCTCTGCACCCTGATCGGGATCGGGGTGACCGCGGGCCTGTTCGTGATCACCGACTACTACACGTCGACCCGCTTCCGCCCGGTGCGCACCACCGCGCGGGCGTCGCAGACCGGCCACGCGACCAACATCATCCAGGGCCTCGCCCAGGGCTTCCAGTCCACGGCGCTGCCGGCGATCCTGATCGCGCTCGGCATCCTGTTCGCGAACGAGCTGGGCGGCATCTACGGCATCGGCGTGGCGGTCATGGCCCAGCTGTCGCTGACCGGCCTGATCGTGGCGCTCGACGCCTTCGGCCCGATCACCGACAACGCGGGCGGCATCGCCGAGATGGCCGATCTGCCCGAGGAGGTGCGCAACGTCACCGACCCGCTCGACGCGGTCGGCAACACCACCAAGGCCGTGACCAAGGGCTACGCCATCGGCTCGGCCGTGCTGGCGGCGCTCGTCCTCTTCGCGGCGTTCGTCGAGGAGTTGCGCGACGAGGGCGGGGAGATCGTGGACTTCAACATCTCCCAGCCCGAGGTGCTGATCGGCCTGCTGATCGGCGGGATGATGGTCTACCTGTTCGCCGCCCTGTCGATCGAGTCCGTCGGCCGCGCCGGCGGCGAGGTCGTCGAGGAGGTCCGCCGGCAGTTCAAGGAGAAGCCGGGGATCATGGACCGCACCGAGAAGCCCGACTACGCGCGAGCGGTCGCGATCGTGACCAGGACCGCGCAGCGGGAGATGATCCTGCCGGCGCTGATCCCGATCGTGGTGACCGTGGTCGTGGGCCTGCTGTCCGCCAAGGCGCTCGGCGGCCTGCTGATCGGCGTCATCGTGGTGGGCTTCTTCGCCGCCGTCTCCATGACGGCCGGCGGCGGGGCGTGGGACAACGCCAAGAAGCTGATCGAGGACGGCGAGTTCGGCGGCAAGGGCTCCGAGGCCCACGAGGCCTCGATCACCGGCGACACCGTGGGAGACCCCTACAAGGACACCGCGGGCCCGGCGATCAACCCGATGATCAAGGTCGCCAACATCGTCGCGATCCTGATCGTTCCGTTCCTGGTCTGATCTGACAGGGCTTGGCCCCGGCCGCTCTGTTCGGGCGGTGCCCCTCGGTAGGGTGGCGGTTGCCGGCATGTGGGTTCGCTCTGCACGGATGCTCGCGGCCGCCCTCGTGGCCATGCTCGTCCTGGTTCCCACCGCCGTGGCCGCAGGGCCCGGCGAGGGTCACCGCCAGCCCTCTGGCAAGCCCGGCAAGACGGCAAAGAAGCCGACTGCCGGCAGGCCCGGCTCCGGCGCCCGGTCGATCGGCGACAGCCTGTTCCCGCAGATCGGCAACGGGGGGTACGACGCCCGGAAGTACGACCTGCGCATCGGCTACGACCCGGCCACCGACGTGCTCGACGGCCGCCTGACGATGACCGCGCGGTCCACGCAGCCGCTCAAGGACTTCTCGATGGACCTCCAGGGCTTCACGGTCTCGCGCGTCGAGGTCGACGGCAGGGCCGCGACGTTCACGCGCGAGGACACCAAGCTGATCGTCGACCCGGCCGGCAACGGCGCCATCGGCAACGGGCAAGACCTTCACGGTGCAGGTCAGCTACTCCGGCGTGCCCCAGCCGGTCACCGACCCGGACGGCTCCCAGGAGGGCTGGTTCAACACCGACGACGGCGCCTTCGTGGTGGGCGAGCCGATCGGCTCGCAGGGCTGGTTCCCGAACAACAACACGCCGCGCGACAAGGCGACGTTCGAGATGCGCACGACGATCCCGAACGGCCTGACCTCGGTCGGCAACGGCGACCTCGTCGGCACGACGACGTCGGGCGGCCGGACCACCTGGCACTGGCGCGAGGACCACCCGATGTCGACCTATCTCGCGACCTCGACGCTCGGGCGCTTCGACGTCACCCAGGGCACGACGCCGAGCGGCGTGGAGCGTGTTCAACGCCGTCGACAGCGCGTTCACGCCGACCCAGAAGGACCGCGCGAACGCGTCGCTGGCCCGCCAGCCGGGCATCGTCGAGGATCTCTCGTCGCGCTACGGCCAGCTACCCTTCAGCACGGTCGGCGCCGCCGTCGACCGGGCGAGCTTCGTCGGCTACGCGCTCGAGTCGCAGTCGATCTCCAACTACGACCGGCCGCCGTCGGCCGGCACCGTCGCCCACGAGATCGCGCACCAGTGGTACGGCAACGCCGTCACCCCGCGCGAGTGGGTCGACATCTGGCTGAACGAGGGCTTCGCCGAGTGGAGCCAGTGGGACTGGAGCAACCGCAACGACGGCGGCCCCTCGCCCGCCGAGCTGTGGGACGAGAACTACGCGCGTCCCGAGGACGACGACCTCTGGTCGGTCCCGCCGGCCGACCCGGCGGCCGACGAGATCTTCGCCGAGGCCATCTACACGCGGGGGGCGATGACGCTCGAGGGGCTGCGTCAGATCATGGGCGACGCCCGCTCGGCGAGCTGCTTCGTCGCTGGTACGCGGAGAACCGCTACGGGGTCGTGACGACCGCCGACTTCACCCGCCTGGCCGAGCAGGTCGCCGGCCGGGACCTGGACGCGTACTTCCAGGACTGGCTGTACGAGGCCGGCAAGCCGAGCACCACGCCGGACGACTTCAGCAGCTGAGCCGCGGCGCTCGATCGGCCTCGGCGGGCGGATGCACGGCGAGCCCGCTGGGTCCGGCGCCGATCACGGCTATCCGGCCGCCCGAAGGAAGCATCGGGCCACGCTAGCCCGATATTTTCTGATCGGGGTGCCCTTTTGGGCCGTAGTACTGGGCGTGCTCGACTCCCGCAAGCTCACGCTCGCCTTCGCCGCCGCGCGCGGGCTGTTTGGCGTCGGCCTGCTGGCCGTGCCGGAGCGGCTCGCCTCGGGCTGGATCCCCGACGACCACTCGCGGCCCCAGACGCAGATGATTGTCCGTGGCATCGGCGGCCGCGACATCGCGCTGGCCGGCGGGACGATCAGGGCCGTTGGCACCGACGACGACGTCCGGCCCTGGCTGCTGGCCGCCATCGCCTCCGACGGCTCCGACATCCTCGCCTCGCTGCTCACGGGCGACTCGCTGCCGGGCCGGGCCAAGAAGGGAACGCTCGCCCTGGCGGGCGTTGCTGTGGCCTGTGGCGCGGCGCTGGTGGCCGCCGAGTCGTGAGGGTCGCGATCGTCGGGGCCGGGGTGGCCGGCCTGGCCTGCGCACACCGGCTGGGTCCCGAGCACGACCTGACCGTTTTCGAGGCCGCGGACTACGCGGGCGGCCACGCGCACACGGTCCGGGTGGACCTCGCGGACGAGACCCACTGGGTCGACACCGGCTTCATCGTCCTCAACGACCGCAACTACCCGAACTTCGAGCGCATGCTGGAGGAGCTCGGGGTGGCTACCCAGCCCTCGGACATGAGCTTCTCGGTCAGCGACGACCGCGGCCGCCTCGAGTACAACGGCTCCTCGCCCAACGGCCTGTTCGCCGACCGGGCCAACATCGTCCGGCCGCGCTTCCTGCGCATGGTCGGCGACCTGGTGCGCTTCAACCGCGAGGCGCCCGCGCTCATCGGCCTCAACGGCAGCGGGCCCTCGCTGGGCGCGTTCCTCGACGAAGGCGGCTACTCGCGTGAGTTCATCGACCACCTGATCGTTCCCCAGGCCTCCGCCGTGTGGTCCGCCGACCCGGCGCAGATGTGGTCCTTCCCCGCGAGCATGCTGGCCGAGTTCTTCGACAACCACGGGATGTTCGGCCTCACCGGGCGCCCGAAGTGGAGGACCGTGGTGGGCGGGTCGCACCGCTACGTGGAGAGGATCGCCGGCCCGCTCGGGGGTCGCCTGCGCCTGAGCACGCCCGTGACGCGGGTGGAGCGCTTCGAGGACCGCGTCGAGGTGACGCCGGCCGGCGGGGAGGCGGAGGAGTTCGACGAGGTGGTGCTGGCCACGCACTCCGACCAGGCGCTTGGGCATGCTCGTCGATCCCACCGTCGCCGAGGCGGAGGTCCTGGGCGCGGTGTCCTACCAGCCGAATGAGGCAGTGCTGCACACCGATCGCTCGCTGCTGCCTCGCCGCCGCCGCGCGTGGGCGAGCTGGAACTACCACCTGCTCGAGGATCCGGTGGCCCAGACCACGGTCACCTACCGGATGAACAGCCTGCAGGCGCTGACGTCGCGGCACCAGATCTGCGTGACGCTGAACCGCACGGAACGGATCGACCCCGCGAAGGTCATCGGCCGCTACCGCTACGCCCATCCGGTCTTCACCCACGACGCGCTGGCAGCGCAGCGGCGCCGGGACGAGGTCAGCGGCCGCAACCGCACCCACTACTGCGGCGCCTGGTGGGGCTACGGCTTCCACGAGGACGGCGTGAAGAGCGCGCTGGACGTCTGCCGCAGCTTCGAGCGGAGCCGCATCGCCGGAGCGCAGGCCGGGCGCTGGCCGGCCGCCTGTCCTACCGGAGGTAGGGACACCGCCGCCCGGTGCCCTATGAGCAGCAGCGCGGTCTACGAGGGCGTCGTGCGCCACCGCCGCTTCACGCCGGTCGAGCACTCGTTCGAGTACCGCGTGTTCATGCCGTTGCTCGACCTCGCCGAGCTGCCCGAGCTGTTCGACGGCAACCGGCTCTGGTCGGCGCGCGGGCCCGCGGTCGCGCGCTTTAAGCGCGAGGACTACCTGGGCGACCCCGACGCTCCGCTTGACCAGTCGGTGCGCGACCTGGTGGCCGAGCGCACGGGCCGCCGGCCCGACGGCCCCGTCCGCGTGCTGGCCGGGGTGCGCACGCTGGGCTACCTGTTCAACCCGGTCAGCTTCTACTACTGCGGCGCGGACCCGGTGCAGGCGGTGGTGGCCGAGGTGACCAACACGCCCTGGGGCGAGCAGCACTCCTACGTGCTCGACCGCGGCGACGCCCGCGGCTCGGTGATGAGGGCCCGGGCCGACAAACGCCTGCACGTGTCGCCCTTCAACGACATGGACCAGCGCTACAGCTGGAACGTGACCGAGCCCGGCGAGCGGCTCTCGGTGCACATCGAGAACCGGCGCGACCGCGCGCTGCTGTTCGACGCCACGCTCTCGATGGAGCGCCGCGAGCTGACCCCGAAGGCGCTGCGGCGGGTGCTGCTGCGCTACCCGGTCATGCCGTTCGCGGTCTCGGCCCGCATCTACCTCAACGCGTTGAAGCTCAAGCTCAAGGGTGTGCCCTGGCACGCGAACCCGGCCCGATGATCCGCCGCATCGCCCTCCGCATCCTGGCCCGCTTCGAGCACGGGCACATCGTCATCGACGAGCCCGACGGGCAGCGCCACCAGCTGGGGCCCGCCGACGCCCGCCTGCGGGCTCACGTCCAGGTGCGCGACAGGCGCTTCTGGCCGGCGCTGCGGCGTGGCGGCCTCGGCGCCTCGGAGGCCTACGGCGAAGGCTGGTTCGAATGCGACGACCTGGTCGCGCTCGTGCGCATCTTCGCCCTGGAGCTGCGCGACGTGGACCACCTGCGCCGGCTCCTGACCCCCTTCCAGCGCATCGGCCGGCTGGTCCCGCGCAACACCAAGAAGGCCGCGCGCGAGCACATCGCGGCCCACTACGACCTGGGCGACCAGCTGTTCGAGTTGTTCCTCGACGAGACCATGTCCTACTCCAGTGCGGTGTTCGAGCCCGCCGGGGCGGGCTTGGCCGAGGCCCAGCGGGAGAAGATCGACCGCATCTGCCGCAAGCTCGAGCTGACCCCGGACGACCACCTGGTGGAGATCGGCAGCGGCTGGGGCACGCTGGCGGTGCACGCTGCCGAGCGCTACGGGTGCAAGGTCACCACCACCACGATCTCCGAGGCCCAGTACGCCGCCACGGTCGAGCGGGTCCGCGCAGCACCGCCTCGAGGACCGAGTGGAGGTGCTCAAGCAGGACTACCGCGACCTAAGGGGCATCTACAGCAAGCTCGTCTCGGTCGAGATGATCGAGGCGGTCGGCTGGCAGTACTTCGACACCTTCTTTCAGAAGTGCGCCTCGCTGCTCGCCCCCGACGGGCGCATGTGCCTGCAGTCGATCGTGATCGACGACCGCGCCTACGAGCCCGACAAGGCGGCCAAGAGCTTCGCCAACACCGTCATCTTCCCCGGCGGCTGCCTGCCCTCGCACGAGATAATCGCGCGCTGTATCTCCAAGCGCACCGACATGCGCATCCTCGACCTCGAGGACCTCTCGTCGCATTACGCCGAGACCGTGCGCCGGTGGCGCGAGCGGTTCGCCGCCAACGCCGGCCGGGCAGCCGAGCTGGGCTACGACCTGCGCTTCCGGCGCATGTGGGACTTCTACCTGGCGTGGTGCGAGGGCGGGTTCGTGGAGCGGCGGATCGGCGTGGCCCAGATCCTCACGGCCAAGCCGGCCTACCGCGATCAGCCGTCGGACGAGGGGCGCTTCGCGCGGCTGAAGCCGCTGCCGGTGATGGCGTCCAGCACGAACGCCGGCCCCCGCGAGGCCAGCTTGGCCAGGGCGATCCGCCCGCCCGGCCCGACGATGTGATCGTCGTTCTCGACGGCTGACACCACCTTGTCCGCCCACTCCTCCGGCGACACCTCCGTCCAGCCGGAGGTGTCCAGGTGCTCGCCGTAGGTCTCCTTGGTGTCGTCGAGCATGTCGGTATTCACGCCCGGCGTGACCATGTGCGTGACCCCGACGCCGGTCCCCTTGAGCTCGCGGCGCAGCGCCTCGCTGAAGGCCACCACGCCCGCCTTGCCCGCGGCGTAGGTGGTCGCGGCCGGGAAGTAGGCGTAGCCGGAGATGCTGGCGTTGTTGACGATCCAGCCGCGACCGCGCTCCACCATCCCGGGCAGGGCCAGCTGGGTCAGGTGCACCACCGCGTTCAGGTTGACCTGGAACATCGCGTAGACGTCGTCGATGTCCTGCTCCTCGAGCAGGCCGCCGGTCATCAACCCTGCGTTGTTGAACAGGACGTCGACCTCCTCGCCGAGGCCCGCCCAGGACTCCGCGATCGACTCCTTGGAGGACATGTCCATCCTCACCGGTACCAGCTCGCCGGGGCCATCGACCTTCTCCGGCGACCGCGCGCCGGCCAGCACGCGGGTGCCCGGCCGCTTGGCGACCTCGTCGGCCAGCGCGCGGCCGATGCCGCGGTTGGCGCCGGTGACGAGGACTGTCTGGTCGTGCAGTTTCATCTAGGTTCGGACGATGGCAGAGCCCATCGAGGTGGCCGACGGGGTATGGCGGATTACGGCCGGCTTCCCGCTGAAGATGAACGTCTTCCTCGTGCGGGAAGGCGAAGGGGTCGCGGTGTTCGACTCCGGCAACCGGCAGATGGGGGACGCCGTGCGCGCGGCGGCGGACTCCCTGGGCGGCGCCACGCGACTCGTGCTGGGCAACGCCCACGCCGACCACCGCGGCGGCGCGAAGGCCGTAGGCGCGCCGGTGCACTGCCACCCCGAGGAGCGCGCCGACGTGGAGGGGGACGGCGGGGAGCACTACTTCGACTTCGGCAAGCTGCCCTTCTTCGCCCGGCCGCTCACGCCGCGCCTGATGAGCTCCTGGGACGACGGCCCGCTGGAGGTGGCCGGGACCGTCTCGGAGGGCGACCGGGTCGGCGACTTCAGCGTCGTCCACCTTCCCGGCCACGGCCCGGGCTGCATCGGGCTGTGGCGGGAGCGGGACCGGCTGGCCCTGAGCAACGACTGCTTCGCGCTGTTCGACCCGGCGCTGCCGCGGCCCGGCCGTCCCCGCATCCCGCACCCGGCCTTCAACTGGTCGACCGCGGCCTGTCGCGAATCGGTGAAGCAAGCTCGCCGGCCTCGGTCCCTCCATATGCTGGCCCGGCCACTTCGGCCCGCTCGAAGGCGATGTGGCGGACGAGCTTCGTGACCTGGCCTAGACGCCTCCCACTCATCGTCGCCGTGCTGGCGCTCGTGCCGGCGAGCCCGGCCTCCGCCTCCACCAGCAGCCGCCTCAAGCGCCAGATGAGCGCGCTGCTCGAAGCCCAGGGAGGGCCGCCCGGCGTGATCGTGACCATCCGGCGCGGCCGCCAGACAACGATCCTCAGCGGCGGGCGCGGCCTCATCGGCAGCAACCGCCGGCCGCGCTTCCGCGACCACATGCGGCTGGCCAGTGTGGCCAAGGCATTCAGCGGCGCGGTGGCGCTACGCCTGGTGGGCGACCGGAAGATCAGACTGAGCGACACGGTCGGCGCGCTACGGCCCGACCTCCCTCGAGCCTGGCACGGCGTCACCGTTCGCCGGCTGCTCAACCACACGGGCGGGCTGCCCGACTACACGAAGTCGCAGCCGTTCTTCGAGCATCTCGAGCGCGACCCCGGGGCCTTCGTGCCACCGAGCCGGATCATCTCCTGGGTCGCTCGCGATCCGCTCGACTTCCCGCCCGGCGCCCGCTACAGCTACTCGAACACCGACAACATCGTCATCGGGCTGATCGCCGAGAGAGTGACCGGCCGCTCCTACGGGAGCCTGCTGCGCAGCTTCGTCTTTCGGCGCTTGCGCCTCAATGCGACGAGCTTCCCCACCGGCACCGGCCTGCCGGGGCCGTTCATTCACGGCTACGGCGCGGCGGAGGACGGCTCCTACACCGACCTCAGCACTCTGATCTCGGCCTCCGGCTCCTGGGCCTCCGGCGGGGTGGTCTCGACCCCGAGGGATCTGGGCGCCTTCATCCGCGGCAACCTGGGCGCGCGGCTGTTCCCGCGCCGCCTGCGCCGCGACCAGCTCCGATTCGTGCGAGGCGGCAGCTCGGACCCGCCGGGCCCCGGCACCAACTCCGCCGGCCTCGCGATCTTCAGCTACCGCACGAAGTGCGGGACGATGTACGGGCACACCGGCAGCTTCCCCGGCTACGCGCAGTTCGCCGCGGCCTCCCGTCACGGGACGCGGTCGGTCACCTCGTCGATCAATGTGGCGGGCCCTCCGCTCGGCAGCGAGCTGCTGGCAAAGCTCCGCGCCATGCAGCGGACCTTGGTCTGTGAAGCGCTGAAGTAAGACCCCCTCACGAACTAGTTCCGCTCGGGGGTCTAGCGTTCCGGCCAATGGCCGAATACAGGCCCAAGGGCCAGGGCCTCGAGCGGGTGTTGGGCACGGGCGCCCTCTTCTCCACCGCCTACGGCAACGTGGGCAGCTCGATCTACTACGCCCTGGGGCTCGTGGCCATCTACGCCGCGGGGGCCACGCCGTTGGTGTTCGTGATCGCGGGGCTGATCTTCGCCGCCACCGCCGCGACTTACGCCGAGGCCACGACGATGTACCCCGAGGCCGGCGGCTCGGCTTCGTTCTCGCGCCGCGCCTTCAACGAGTTCTGGTCCTTCTTCGCGGGCTGGGGCCAGATGCTCACCTACATCGTCACGATCTCGATCTCGGCCTTCTTCGTGCCGCACTACCTCGGGGTCTTCTGGGAGCCGCTGGGCGAGTCGCCGGCCGACATCATCGGCGGCATCCTGATCGTGATCACGCTGGGCACGCTGAACGTGGTCGGCGTCCAGGAGTCGGCCGGCGTGAACATCTTCTTCGCCATCGCCGACTTCCTCACCCAGGTGCTGCTGGTGGTGATCGGCGTCGTCCTGGTCCTGGACCCGGACCTCCTCCTGCGCCAGATCGACTTCGGCTCGGTGCCGACGATCAGCGACTTCCTGATCGCGATCCCGGTCGGGATGGTCGCCTACACCGGCATCGAGACGATCTCGAACATGGCCGAGGAGGCGCGCGACTACAAGAAGACGATCCCCCGCGGCATCGGCCTGGTCGTGGGCGCGGTCGCGGTGATCTACGTGTTCCTGCCGGCCATCGCGCTGTCGGTGATGCCGGTCAGGAACGGCGAGACGGTGCTGGCCAAGCCACAGGAGCAGGGCGGCTTCGCCGACGACCCGATCCTCGGCGTGGTGGAGAACATCGACCTCGGGCCGCTGCAGGGCCCGGCGCAGGTCTATGTCGGCGTGCTGGCCGCCACGATCCTGTTCATCGCCACCAACGCGGGGCTGCTCGGGGTCTCGCGGCTGACCTACTCGATGGGCCAGCACCGCCAGCTGCCCGAGGGCCTGCGCAAGCTGCACCCGCGCTTCCGCACGCCCTACGTGGCGATCGCCATCTTCGGGACGATCGCCTGCATCGCGATCGTGCCGGGCCAGGCCGACTTCCTGGGCACGATCTACGCCTTCGGCGCGATGCTGTCGTTCACGATGGCCCACGGGGCCGTCACCTGGCTGCGGATCAAGCACCCTGAGATCGAGCGGCCATGGCGCAGCCCACTGACCCTGCGCGTGGGGGGCCGGGAGATCCCGTTGCTGGCGGTGCTGGGCGGCCTGGGCACGGGCATCGCCTTCGTGGTGGTGACCGTGCTCGACGTCCGCGTGCTGATCTCGGGCGTCGTGTGGCTGACCATCGGCATCACCGGCTATGTGCTCTACCGACGCGCCCAGAAGCTGCCGCTCACCGAGACGCGGAAGGTGGTGCTGCCCAAGCCGGCCGTCGAGCACGAGGTGGAGTACGAGTCGGTGCTGGTGGCCTTCGAGGACGGGCGCTACAGCGCCGGCGCGGTCGACACCGCGGCGCGGCTGGCCGCGCGCCGCCGCCGCGGTATCCACATCCTGGTCACGATCACCGTCCCCGCCAACGCGCCGATCGATGCCGCCATGCCCGAGCACGAGGGGCGCGCGGCTGCGGCGGTGGACTCGGCGCGGGTGCGCGGCGGCCGGCGCGTGACCGGCCACTGGGAGAAGGTCCGGGCGGGCGAAGCGGGCCGCCGGATCCTCGACGAGGCGCGCGACATCCAGGCCCGCGCGATCGTTCTCAGCGTTCCGCCGAAGCGGGCCGGGTCGTCGCTGCTCGGCCGGACCGCGGAAACCGTCCTGTCCGATCGTCCCTGCCGGGTGATCATCGACTCGACGCCCGCCGAAGTGGAGCGCCGGGAGGCGGAAAAGGCGGGCGTTCCGGCCTAGTATTTCTCCCGTGCAGCGCGTGCTCTCGGGCCTGATCCTCGTGCTGGGCGTGGCGATGATGGCGAGCGCCATCGCGCGGGGAGGCGGGCTCGTCCTGGGCACGGTCCTGGGGGCGGCCTTCGTGGTCATCGGCGCCGGGCGGCTGTGGATCTCCCGCGCCACGAGCGCGCGATGACGGGCATGCCCGCTGACGGCGCGGGGCCGGTGGCGTCCCGCATGCGCGAGGGGATCGCGCGCTCGGCGGAGGCCGAGGCGCGCTTCGCGCGCGGCCTGGGGGAGCCGGCCCTGCTCGCGATCGTGCTGTCGGCGGTCGGCTCGTCGATCTACTACGTGCTCGGCGTGGTGGCCGGCGAGGCGCTCGGCCTCACGCCAGTGGTCTTCCTGCTGGCCGCCTTCCTGTTCGTCCTGACAATTGTCACCTACGTCGAGGGCAGCTCGCTCCACCCTGAGCGCGGCGGCGCGTCCACCTTCGCCCGCTACGCCTTCAACGAGCTGGTCAGCTTCGTGGCCGGCTGGGCGATCGTGCTCGACTTCCTGATCGTGATGGCCATCGCCGCCCTGGCGGTGCCGCACTACCTGAGCGCGTTCTGGGGCCCGATGGACGACGCCGGCATCGAGGTGCTGGCGACGGCGGTGGTCATCGCCGGCGTGATCGCGCTCAACATCCGCGGGATCTCGCCCGAGCGGATGAAGCTGGTGCTGCGGATCACGTTGCTCAACGTCGTGCTCGTGGGCGTGATCATCGCCGTGGGGCTCGGCACCACCACCGACTTCTCGCTCATCACCGACTCGGTCGACCTCGGCACCTCGCCGCGCGTCGAGGACCTGATCTTCGCCGCCACCCTGGCGGCGGCTGCGGCGACGGGCATCGAGGCGGCGTCGGGCCTGGCCGGGGAGGTCAAGGTCGGCCGCCGCGGCCTGCGCCGGTTCGTGATGCTCAGCGCGACCGCGGTGTTCGTGATGCTGGCCGGCGTCTCGGTGGTCGCGCTGATGGTCGTGCCGGTAACCGACGGCGCCACCGCCCTTGGCACGCGGTTCGAGGAGATGCCGGTGCTGGGGGTGGTGTCGGCCTTCGACCCCGCGTGGGCGGCCGACGCGCTGCGGCTGATCGTCGGGGCGATGGCGGCAGTGGTGCTCGCCCAGACGGTCAACGGGCAGATGCTGGGCGTGAACCGGCTGGCCTATTCGCTGGCCACCAACCGCCAGGTGCCCAGCGTGATCGGGCGCCTGCACCGCAGGCGCTCCACGCCCTACGTGGCGGTCGGGATCTGCGGCGGCCTCGCCTTCCTGCTGACCGTTCCCGCCGACGTCGACTTCCTCGCCGGGCTGTTCGCCTTCGGAGCGATGCTCGCGTTCACGATCGCCCACCTGTCGGTGATCGTGCTGCGCTTCCGCGAGCCCGACCGCCCCAGCGCCTACCGCATACCGCTGTCGGTGCGGGTACGGGGTGGCTCGATCCCGATCCCGGCGGCGCTCGGCGCGCTGCTCTCCGGGCCGGGTGGATCAGCGTGGTCGCGCTCCACGAGGGCGCACGGATCGCGGGCGGCGTCTGGATGGCCTTCGGGATCGTGCTGTACGTGATCTACCGCTTCGGCCAGGACAAGTCGCTCACCAAGCGCTTCACCATCCCCGCCGAGGCGCTGGTCGAGCGCGAGGAGCAGGAGTACGGCAGCATCCTGGTGCCGGTGTTCGGCCGCGAGCTGGACGACGACATCGTGGGCACCGCCGGCCGCCTGGCCGCCGACGAGAGCAACGTCAGCGAGGGCGGCACGATGCTCGAGGCGCTGTACGTGTTCGAGATGCCCATGTCGCTGCCCATGGACGCGCGCGTGCCGCCCGAGCGGATCGCTGAGGCCAAGCGCCTGCTGGCGCGGGCCAAGGAGGTGGGCGAGGAGTACGAGGGCGTCGAGGTGGCGACCGCGATGGTGCGGGGCCGGACGGCCGGCGCGGCGATCGTCTCCGAGGCCAAGCGGCGCGGCGTGGAGGCCATCGTGCTGGCCGCGGAGGAGCCCTCGCGCACACGCGGCGGGGCGCTGTTGGGCGGCCGCTCGCTGTCGCGTGACCGCTCGGTGGGCGAAACCACCAAGTACGTGGTCGAGAAGGCGCCCTGCAAGGTGATCCTCACCGCGCCCGCCGCGGAGTAGAGTGCGGCGCTCATGTTCGTCCTGATCGTCGGCTGTGGCCGGGTGGGATCGGCCGTCGCGAAGGCGATGCTGGCCCAGGGCCACACCGTCTCGGTGCTCGATGAGGACCCCGAGGCGATCGCCCAGCTCAACAAGGGCCAGGAGCAGAGCTGGGAGGACCTCGGCGGCCAGTTCACCGAAGGCACGGCGCTGGAGATCGACGCCCTGCTGCAGGCGGGGATCGAGCGCGCCGACGCTTTCGTCGCCTCCACCGACGGCGACAACACCAACCTGGTGATCGCCCAGATCGCCCAGCGGCGGTTCGAGGTAGAGAAAGTCGTGGTGCGGGTGCTCGACCCGGCGCGCGCGCAGTGGTACTCCGATCAGGGGCTTCAGACCGTGTGCCCCACCCAGATCGCGATCGAGTTGCTCGAGCAGGCCGTGAGCGGGCAGGCCCCCTTCGAGGGAGTGGCGGGCTGATGTACATCCTGATCGTCGGCGCCGGCAAGGTGGGCTGGAACCTGGCCCGCGAGCTGATCGAGAAGGGCAACGAGGTCACCGTGGTGGAGAACTCCTCGCGCCGCTACCAGGTGGTCGAGGAGGAGCTCGAGCACCGCATCCAGTCGGGCGACGGCTCGGAGCTGTGGGTGCTGGAGCGCGCCGGCATCGAGCGGGCCGACCTCGTGATCGCCGTCACCGGAGACGACGAGGACAACATCCTCATCTGCCAGGTGGCCAAGGAGAAGTACGGCGTGGAGCGCGTCGTCGCGCGCTGCAACAACCCGCGCAACCTCGAGCACTTCGAGCTGCTGGGCGTCAAGCCCGCGGTCTCGGCAACCGACCTGATCCTCCGGCTGATCGAGCACGAGGTGCCCGAGTACGGCCTGGTGCACCTGCTCGACCTGCCCACCGAACGGCTGGAGATCATCGAGCTCGAGGTGGACGCCAGCTCTCCGGCGGTCGGGAAGCGGGTGATGGAGCTCGGGCTCCCGGACGGCTCGCTGGTGATCTCGATCCTGCGCGGCGGCGGCGGCTTCGTGCCCGCCGGCGACTCGACGGTGGAAGCGGGCGACGAGGTGCTGCTGGTCCTCGACGTCGGCCTCGAGGAAGACGTGACCGGGCGCTTCGCCCCCCAGACCGAAGCCGCATAGGTGGCCGACCGCTCCGTCGACTTCCTCCTGGTCGGGGGCGGCGTCGCTGCTGCCCGCTGCGCGCGCACGCTGCGCGAGGAGGGCGCCGAGGGGTCGATCCTGCTCGTGGGCCGCGAGCCGCACCCGCCCTACGACCGCCCGCCGCTGTCCAAGGACTACCTGCGCGGCGAGTCGCAGCAGGAGGATGCCTACGCCCAGGATCCAGGGTGGTGGGACGAGAACGGCGTGGAGCTGATGACCCGCACGAGCGTCATGAAGCTCGACCCCGAGGCGCGCACGGCCAAGCTGTCCACCAAGGAGGAGGTCGAGTTCGGCAAGGCGCTGCTGGCCACCGGCGCCAACGTGCGCCGCCTGCGCGCCGATGGCGCCGACCTCGAGGGGATCCACTACCTGCGCGCGTTCGGCAACTCGGACGCGATCCGCGAAGAGGCCGCGGACGCCGAGCGGGTGGTGCTGATCGGAGGCAGCTACATCGGCTGCGAGGTGGCGGCTTCGCTGACGGCGGGCGCCGGCAAGCAGTGCACGATCGCTGATGCAGGAGGACGAGGTGCTCGAGCGTTCCTTCGGCTCCGACGTGGCGCCCTTCTTCGGCGACGTGCTGCGTTCGCACGGGATCGAGATCCACGGCGGCGACGCGCTCGCGCGCTTCGAGGGCAGCGACGGGCGCGTGACCCGGGTGGTGAGCGAGGGCGGGCTGGAGCTGGACTGCGACCTGGTGGTCGTCGGCGCCGGCGTCATGCCCGACGTGATGCTCGCCCGTTCCGGGGGGCTGGAGCTGGGCGAGGCGGGCGGCGCTGCTGTGCTCCGCCGGGCTGGAGACCTCCCTGGAGGGGGTGTTCGCCGCGGGCGACATGTGCGAGTACCACAGCCCCATCCACGGCCGGCCCCTGCGCGTCGAGCACTGGGATCACGCCGCCGAGCAGGGCAAGACCGCCGCGCGCAACATGCTCGGCCAGGACGTCGAGCACGAGGCCGTGCCGTACTTCTTCTCCGACCTCGCCGACTGGGTGTCGCTGGAGTACGTCGGCCCCGGCAGCGGCGAGGCGGTCGTCCGGGGCTCGCTGGAGGGCGGCGACTTCACCGCCTTTTACGTCGACGAGGGCCGCGTCACGGCCGCGCTGACCGTCGGGCGCAGCGACGACCTCGAGCACGCCAAGCGGCTGCTGTCATCCGGGGCCCAGGTCGAGCAAGGCGCCCTCGCCGACGAGGGCACCGACCTCGGCTCGCTCTGAGCTAGGGCTTCTTCACACAGCAGCCCGCTACTGGGGAACCAGGATTCGAACCTGGACTAACGCGTCCAGAGCGCGTCGTGCTGCCGTTACACCATTCCCCAAACGGCGGCGCCGATTCTAGACGTCGCGACTGGGCGCGACTCGGGCTAGTTCTGCGGCGCAGTTTGGCGCGCCTTGCGCCTCAGCCGAGGTACCGGCTCAGGGCGGCCGGGTCGTGCACGACCGTCTTGCCGCGCTTGAGAGTGATGGTGCCCTCGTTCTCGAACCAGTGGAGCGCTCGCGCGACGCTCTCGCGTGGCGCGCCCGCGAGCCGCGCGACGTCCACGGGGCTGCCCACGAGCTCGATGTCGCGGTCGCCGGCCCCCTGGGCCTGCCGGGCCTCGACCTGCCCCAGCAGGGTCGCCGCCACGCGCCCCGTCACCGTGGCGAGCGCGTGCTCGAACAGCCGCTCGTTGGACGCCCGCAGGCGCTCGGCGAGGTCGATCACCACGCTCAAGGCCGCCTCGGCGTCTGTCCGCAGGATGGACATCACGTGATCGCCGTCGAGTACCACAGCGACGGTGGGCTCGGCGGCCTCGACGGTCGCCGAGCGCCGCTCCCCGTCGAACAGCGCGAGCTCCCCCACCACGTCGCCGGGACCGAAGCGGGCCAGATGGATGCGGCGGCCGTCGGCGAAGCGGCGCACGATGCGCACGGCCCCGGTGTGCAGCACGTAGCACTCGCGCCCGCGGTCGCCCTCCTCGAAGACGGTCTCGCCCGGGTCCCAGAAGACGGTGTGCGCGCTCTCGACCAGCGCGTCGAGGTCCGGCCGGCTCAGGGACGCGAACCATTCGTGCCCCGCGAGGAGCGACAGGACGGTGTCTCGTTGGAGGTCCATGGGCGTGGTGGGGCGCCGGCGATCATAAGGGGGCGCCCGTGAGCCGGGTAGCTCGCTTCGCGCTCCGCCGACCCAAGCTCGTGGTCGCGTGCTGGGTCCTGTTCGTGCTCGCGGTCGGCTTCGCCGGCCGCGGGGTGGAGGACAAGGTCAACCCCGCCCAGCTGCTCGTGCCGGGCACCGAGCCCGCGCGGTGGGACGAGCTGCGCAAGGGCACGTTCGGCGAGGACGCCGCCGTGCTGGTGCGCGGGCCGAAGGAGGAGCTCGACCGCCAGGGCCCCCGGCTCGCGCGCGACCTGGCCCTGCGGCCGCACACGCGGGCGCTCTCGCCCTGGAGCGCGAGCAGCGGCGCCAAGCGGCTGAGGCCCGCCGACGACACCGCGGTGATCGTGCTCGACCTGGAGATTCCGCGCGGGCAGACCCGGAGCACCGTCGTCCCGCCCCTGCAGCGGTTCGTCAGGCAGCGGGTCAGGGACCCGGTCGAGCCCCACTTCGCCGGGGAGGCGCCGCTGGGCCGCGACATCAACGAGGCGACCACCGAAGGCGCCCACAAGGCCGAGCTTCTGGCAGCCCCGATCCTGATCATCGTCCTGCTGCTCGTCTTCCGGTCGCCGGTCGCGGCCGCGATTCCCCTGATCATGGGGCAGGGGACGGTGTTCGCATCCTTCGGGGTGATCTCGATCCTGCTCGAGTGGACCAAGCTCGACGCGGTGGCGCTCAGCCTCGCGTCGGGCATCGGCCTGGCGCTCGGCGTCGACTACTCGCTGCTGATCATCACCCGGTTCCGCGAGGGCCTTGAAAGGGGCTTCCCGGTGCGCCAGGCGGCGTCCATCGCGGCCAACACCGCGGGCCGGACAGCCCTGTCCGCCGGCCTGCTGCTCGTGGCGATCATGCTGGTCTCGTTCGTGCTCTCGCCCGGGAGCGTGCTGCTGTCCTCGGCCGTCGGCTCCATCGTCGCGGCGGTACTGAGCATGGTCGGCGCCGCGCTGGTCACGCCCGCGGCTGTGGTGCTGCTCGGACACAACGTCAACCGCTGGCAGCTCGGCCGCGATCGCGCCCCGAGGGGCGGGCTCTCGGGGCTCGTGCGCCGGGTAACGCGCCGCCCGGTGCTCGCTGCGGCCGTGGTGCTCGCCGCGCTCATGCTCCTGGCTTCGCCGGTGGCGGCATTGGAGATGATTCCGCCCGACCCGCGCCAGCTGCCCGAGGACAGCCGCGGCCTTCAGGACTACAGCGAGATCCGGAGGGCGGGGTTCGGCCCCACGGTGGAGGTGGTCCTGCGCACCCCGAAGGGCACCGTCATGGACCCGCGGCGCCTGCGCCAGATAGCGCCGTTCGAGCGGCGGCTCAGCCGGGTGCGCTACGTCCGCACGGTGTTCGGGCCGGACACGCTCGCCGACCAGACGCGCGCGTTGCGGCGCGCCCCTCGCTCGATCCGCCGCGCGCGGCGCCAGCTGAGACAGGCCGAGCGCGACCTCACGCGCCTGCGCGACGGCCTGCGAGCTGCCACGGGCGGGGTCGGAGAGCTTCGCCGCGGCCTGCTCGACGCGGCCTTCGGGGCGCGGCGGCTGAAATCGGGCGCCGAGCTGGCGCGGGAGGGGTCGGGCGACCTGGCCGAGGGCAACCGCCGTGCCTACCGCGGCTCGGGGGAGCTGGTCGCGGGCACTCGGCGGGCGAGACTGGGCGCGAGCCGGCTCGCCGACGGCAACCAGGCAGCTGAGCAACGGGCTGAACACCGAGCTGGCCCCCGGAGCCGACCGGCTGGCCACCGAGTTGCGCGCGGGGCAGGGCCGGCTGGGCCAGCTGCGGCTGGCGGCCCGGGCGACCGAGAACCGGGTACTGGCCGCCTGGCAGACGCTCAACAGCATGACGGTGGGCAAGACGGACCCCCGCTTCGCTCAGGCGCTTGCCGAGGTGGGCGCCGCCGTGGGCGCGGCCACCGGCCGCAACCCGCTAACCGGCGCCGTGGTCTTCCAGCCCTACCAGGGCCTCGACGCCGCGCTGGGCCAGGCTGTCGCCGAGACCGGCCAGGCGGCCGACGGCGCCACCCGGCTGTCGGCGGGGGCGCGCGAGGCCGCCGGCGGCGCGCAGCGGCTGGCCACCGGCGCCGACGAGCTGGAGGGCGGCCTCGTACGCCTGGAGAACGGCAACCTGCGCCTCCAGCGCGGGCTGGCCGACCTGGCCGCGGGCTCGGAGGAGCTGCGCGACGGCCTGGGCCGCCTCGGGGTGGGGCACGAGCAGCTGGCGGGCGGGCTGGAGAGCGGCAACCAGCGCAGCGCCCCGCTGGAGTCGGGCCTGGCCGACGGCGCGCTCGAGGTGGGGATGACGCGCGACCAGCTGGTGAGCCGCACCGGCCCCTTCCGCCCCCTGCGCAGCCTGGCCCAGCTCCAGCGCCAGTCGCCCGGGTTCTTCCGCTCGGGCTACGTGACGGTGGCCGCTCTCGACGGCGCCCGGGCGCTGGACCGCGACGCGTCCAGCTTCATGCTCGACCCCGACCGCGCGGGCGGGCGCGTGGCCCGCATCTCGATCCTGCCCGACGTGCCCGCCAACGACCCACGCACCGAGGAGATGGTCGGCGACGTGACGACCAGACGCGGGACTTCGCGCGCAGCACGGGGATGGACGCCGCGGTTGGCGGCGCGGCGGCCAAGCAGGTGGAGTACGACCGGATCATGACCGGCCGCCTGCCGCTCCTCGTCCTCGCGATCTCGCTGGTGACCTACCTGCTGCTGGTCTGGCTGCTGCGGTCGCTGTTCCTACCCGCCATCGCCGTGGGGCTGAACCTGATCACGGTGGCAGCGGCGTTCGGCGTGCTGTCACTGCTGTTCGTGGGCGACGACCCGCTGTTGGGCGGCGCCGGCGCACTCGACGTGCTCTCGGTGGCGAGCATCTTCACGATCATGTTCGCCCTCTCGATCGACTACCAGGTGTTCCTGCTCACGCGCATGCGCGAGGAGTTCGTGCGCACCCAGTCCAACGACGCGGCGATCGAGTTCGGGCTGGAGAAGACGGCCAAGGTGGTGACGGGCGCGGCGGGGATCATGACCGGCGTCTTCGTCGCCTTCGGGCTGTCGGACTTCATCACCCTGAGGCAGCTCGGCATCGGGCTTGCGGTGGCGGTCGTCATCGACGCGACGATCGTGCGGCTGGTGCTGCTGCCCGCGGTCATGCGGCTGTTCGGGATGAGCACCTGGTGGCTGCCGGAATGGCTGGACGAGCGCCTGCCCGTACTGGACGTCGAGGGCTCGGAGTTCGAGCACGAGGCCGAGGCGATGCGCTTCGGCGGCGGCTCTCCCGCCTAGGCCGCGGCCTCGCCCTGCCAGTCGCTGTACAGGCGCGCGTAGGCGCCGCCGGCCTCGTGCAGCTCCTCGTGGGTGCCCTGCTCGACGATGCGGCCGCCCTCCAGCACCAGGATCCGGCCCGCCGAGCGGATGGTGGACAGGCGGTGGGCGATCACGATCGCAGTGCGGCCGGCCAGCAGCCGGCGCAGGCCGTGCTCGATTCGCGCCTCGGTGGCCACGTCGACGTTCGAGGTCGCCTCGTCGAGGATCAGCACCCGCGGGTCGGCGGCCGCCGCGCGCGCGAAGGCCACGAGCTGGCGCTGGCCCGCCGACAGGTGTCCGCCGCGCTCGCCGACGGGAGTGTCGTAGCCGTCGGGCAGCCGCTCGATGAACTCGTCCGCGCCGACGGCGCGGGCGGCGAACTGGACATCCTCGTCGGTCGCGTCCGGGCTGCCGAAGGCGATGTTGTCGCGGATCGTGCCCGAGAAGAGGAAGCCCTCCTGCGGCACGATCCCCAGCTGGGAGCGCAGCGAGCGCTCGGTCACCTCGCGCAGGTCGTGGCCGTCGATCAGCACGGTGCCCTCGGTGGGGTCGTAGAAGCGCGCCACCAGCTTGGCGAGGGTGGACTTGCCGGCGCCGGTGGCCCCCACCAGCGCGACGGTCTGCCCCGGCGCCACCGTCAGGTCGACGTCGGCCAGCGCGGGGTCGCCGTCCCCGTAGGCGAACGTCACCTCGTCGAAGCGGATCTCACCGCGCACACGCGGCAACTCGACGGCGTCGGGCGCGTCGGTCACGTCGGGCTCCTCGTCGAGCAGGTCGAAGATCTTGTCCAGCGCCGCCATGCCCGCCTGGTAGGTGGTGTAGAGCTGCGAGAGCTGCTGGATCGGGTCGAAGAAGGTCTGCAGGTAGAAGACGAACGAGGCCAGCACGCCGATCGTGATCGCGTCGTCGAGCACCTGATTGCCGCCGTAGAGCAGGATCGCGGCGGTGGCCACCGCCGACAGCAGCTCGACCGCCGGGAAGTAGGCGGCGTTGAGGTAGACGGTCTTCATGTTGGCCGCCCGGTTGTCCTCGTTGAGCTCGGAGAAGCGGCCCTTGTGGCGCGGCTCCTGCCCGAAGGCGCGCACCACCCGCACGCCGGACAGGGTCTCCTGCAGGTATGCGGTCACGAGCGCGATCTTCTCCCTCGTGATCCGGTACGCGTTGGCCGAGGCCAGCCGGAACAGAACGCTCGCGATCAGCAGCACGGGGAACACCGCGAAGGTGACCAGCGCCAGCTCGGCGTCGAGTAAGACCAGGATGGCCGCGGTGCCGATCAGGGTCAGCGAGGCCGAGAACAGGGTCACCACGCCGTCGGTGACCAGCTGGTCCAGCGCCTGCACGTCGTTGGTGATGCGCGAGATGACCACGCCCGCGCGGTTGCGCGAGTAGAAGCCCACCGAAAGCCGCTGGAGGTGGGCGAACAGCCGCTCGCGCAGGTCCTGCAGCGCGCGCTGGCCGACCCAGTTGACGAGGTACGTCTGCGCGTAGCTCGCACCCCAGTTGACCAGCGCGGCGAGCAGGAACAGCGCGGTGATCACCACCAGCGCCGTGACGCTCTTCTCGCGCACGCCGTCGTCGATCGCGCGGCCGGCGAGGTAGGGGGGAGCCAGGCTCGCCGCGGTGGCCAGCGTCAGCGCGATGAACATCAGGATCACGCGCCCGCGGTAGGGGCGCAGCAGGGCCAGCAGCTGCCCTACCTTGCGGGAACGGGTCGAGCCGGCGGTGCTCGCCCGACCAGCGCTCGGGCTGCGCTCCTCGGCTACGCGGTCGCCGCTCACAGCCCCGCCACCTCCGCCTCCTCGGGATCGCGGTCCTCCACGATCCGGCCCGAGCCATCGGCGATGCCGCGGTAGAGGGCGGAGAGCTCGAGCAGCTCCTCGTGGGTGCCGCGGGCGGCGATGCGCCCCTCCTCGAGCACCACGATCTCGTCGGCCAGGGAGATGGTCGACAGGCGGTGGCCGATCACGAAGGTCGTCCGGCCCTCCATCACCTCGCCGAGCGCGCCCTTGATCCGCCCCTCGGTGGTGGCGTCCACGCTGGAGGTCGCGTCGTCGAGGATGAGGATGCGCGGCTGGGCCAGCAGCGCGCGCGCGATGGCCACGCGCTGGCGCTGGCCGCCGGACAGGGTCAGGCCGCGCTCGCCGACGATCGTTTCCAGTCCGTCGGGGAGGTCCTCCAGCAGCTCGGTCAGGCCGGCGCGGGCGGCGGCCTCGCGCACCTCGTCGTCGCTCGCCTCCGCGCGCGCGTAGGCGATGTTGTCGCGCAGCGTGGCCGAGAACAGGAAGGCGTCGTCGGACACCAGGGCCACGTCGCGGCGCAGCGAGTTCAGGTCCACGTCGCGCACGTCGGCGCCGTCGATCAGCACTGCCCCGTCGTCGACGTCGTAGAGGCGAGGGACCAGCAGGACGAGCGTGGTCTTGCCCGAGCCCGTGGCGCCCACCACGGCGACCGTGCGGCCGGCCTCGACGTCGAGGTCGACGTCGCGCAGCACGGGCGCGCCGCCCTCCTCGTAGCCGAAGGTCACGCCCCGCAGCTCCACGCGCCCCCCGCCCTCCGGCAGCCGCGGCGCGTCCGAGGGGGCCACCAGCTCGGGGCCGCGGTCGAGGATCTCGAACACGCGCGCGCCGGAGGCCACCGCGCGCTGGGCCATGCCCAGCATCACGCCCAGCGTGCGCATGGGCGACGTGAGCATCACCACGTAGCCGTAGAAGGCGACGAAGTCGCCGACGCTGATGGTGCCGTTGATGACCTGAATGCCGCCCACCAGCACCAGCGCGGCCAGGCCGAGCTGGGGCAGGAAGCCGATGAAGGGGTTGTAGAACGCGCGCAGGCGGGTGGAGACCATCGACTGGTCGAAGACCCGCCTTACCGCGCCCCGGAAGCGGTGCAGCTGGCGCTGCTCCTGCGCGAAGGCCTTGACCACGCGCACTCCGGACACGTTCTCCTCCGCCTCCGCGGTCAGCTCGGCGATGCGCTGCTGGACCTCCTGGGCGGCGGGCCGGTTGCGCGAGCCGTAGCGCCAGGCCACCCACAGCACGGCGGGCATGGGGCTGAGCGCGACCAGTGCGAGCAGCGGGTTGACGGCCACCATCACGACCGCCGCGATGACGATGGTCAGCGCCGCCTGGGCCATGAACACCAGCCCGTAGCCCAGGAAGAACCGGACCGCCTGGAGGTCGACCGTCGAGCGCGACATCAGCTGCCCGGTCTGCTGGCCGTCGAAGAACGCCAGCTCCAGCTCCTGCAGGTGGGAGTACATCCGGTTGCGCAGGTCGAACTCCACCCCCAGCGAAACACGGCCGGCCACCAGCCGGCGCACCACGCTGAACAGCAGCCGCAGCACGCCCGCTCCGATCAGCGCCCACACCAGCGGCTCGAGGTCGGCGCCGTCGCCGCGCACGTCGTCCACGGTGCGGCCGACCAGGTAGGGGATCAGCACGCCCATGCCCATCGCGGCGGCGGCGAGGAGGAAGGAGACGATCACGCCGGCCCGGTAGGGCTTCAGGAAGCCGAGTAGTCGCCAGAACGTGCGCATCGCGACGTTACTTTACTTATTGAAGCGTCGCGCTATCTCAGCCTGGCGGAAGTCGAAGATGCGGGCCAGGTCGCGCTTGACGAGCAGGTGGCGGGCCAGCTCGCCGAGGGGCCCCGGCGGCAGCGCGTAGCGCACGACGTCGCGCATCAGCGTGTCCTGGCCGTCGGGCTCGAAGGTGTGGGTGTGGTGCCACAGGCGGTAGGGGCCCTCGAGCTGGCGGTCCACGAAGCGCACCCCTGGCTCCCACACGTCGATGCGGGTCAGCCAGTTCAGGCGCACGCCGTGCAGCTTCAGCCGGTACTCGATCAGCGTGCCCTCGTCCATGTCGATCGGCTTGGGGGTGACCACTTGGAAGCCGAGAAAGGGCGGCGTGATCGCCTCGAGGTTGTGGGCGTCGGCGAAGAAGGCGAACACCTCGTCGGGCGGCCCGGGCAGGCGCTGTGAGCGCTCGAGGACGTGGACCCTCACACGAGTTAGTACGCGCGGCGCGGGGGTAGGGACGGGCACATGCGGATCATCCAGAACATCCTCGACGCGATCATCACGCTGATCACCGCGCCCTTCCGGGCGCTGGGCCAGCTCTTCAAGGGCGGCGGAGCGCGCCGCCGCCGACACTGAAGCACCGAGGCGCGATGATGGCCTGGTGATCTTCCGCCAGGTCATCCACGAGGACCTGGGCTGCGCCTCCTACTTCGTCGGCGACGACGGCGTTGCCGCGGTGGTGGACCCTAAGCTGCACGTCGAGGACTACCTGCGCCTCGCCCGCTACACGGGCGTGCAGATCGAGCACGTGGTGGAGACCCACAACCACGCCGACCACGTCTCGGGCCACGGGCGGCTGGCGGCGGCCACCGGCGCGACCATCCACGTCAGCCGCCTCGCGGAGGTGGAGTACGAGCACGAGCCCTTCGACGACGGCTGGGAGCTCGCGCTGGGCGGCGTGGTGCTGCGGGCTGTTCACACCCCGGGGCACCGGCCCGAGCACACCTCGTTCCTGGTGATCGACCGCGGGCGCGGGGCGGAGCCGTGGGCGGTGCTGACCGGCGACGCGCTGTTCGTGGGCGACACCGGCCGGCCCGACCTCGCGATCGAGCCCGAGGACGGCGCGCGTGAGATCTACCGCTCTGTCCACGAGCGGCTGCTGGACCTCCCGGCGCACACCGAGCTGTGGCCGGGCCATCTCGGGGGCTCGTTGTGCGGCGGCTCGGGGATGGACCGCAAGGTCGCCTCGAGCATCGGCTACGAGCGCGAGCACAACGCCGGGCTCGGGTGGAGGAGGACCGGTTCGTGCGCGACGCTCTCGCCGAGCTCGGCCCCCAGCCACCGCGCTTCGAGGACATCGTGGCCCGCAACCGCGGCGCGCTGCGCTCTGAACTGCAGGTCCCCGGGCCGCTCACGCCGCGCCAGCTCGAGGCCCGCCGCCGGGCGGGCGCGCTGGTCGTCGACGTGCGGACCGACTTCCAATTCGACGACGCCCACATCCCCGGCGCCGTGGCCATCACCGCCCTTCGCGCGGGCTTCGGCTCCAAGCTCGCCTGGATCGTCGAGCGCGGCCAGGAGGTGGTGCTGGTGGGCCGCGACGACGCCGAGGCGCTCGCACGCCGCCGAGCTGGCCGCGGCGGTGGGGATCGACCAGGTGGCCGGCTACCTCGCCGGCGGGATGACGAGCTGGCGCGAGGAGGGCCGCGAGGCCGAGGCGATCGAGCGCATCGACGCGTCCGAGCTGCTGGCCCGCTCGCAGGCGGATCCGCGCCTGCAGATCGTCGACGTGCGCGAGCGCTCGGAGTGGGACGCCGGCCACGTCGCCGGCTCCCTGTTGGCCCCTTACCACGACCTGCACGGCCTCCCGGCGGGGCTCGACCCCGCGGCGCCCGCGGCCGCCATGTGCACGTCCGGGCAGCGGGCCGGCACCGCCGCGAGCCTGCTTCAGCGCCATGGCGTCGAGCACGTCCTGCACGTGATGGGCGGCGGTGTCGACGCGTGGGAGGCGGCCGGGGGAGCGATCGAGCGCTAGGGGGGACCTGCCGCTGGCTCTCGCCGCGCCGCGTCGAGCTCGGCCACCAGCCGCTCGACGCGGCGCGCGATCTCGTCGCGCGTCGCCCGGACCTCCTCGACCGGGCGGCCCTTGGGGTCGTCAGATCCCAGTCGATGTAGCGCTTGCCCGGGGATGAACGGGCACTCGTCGCCGCAGCCCATGGTCACGACCACGTCCGCGGCTGGGCGAGCTCGTCGTCAGGCGCTGCGGCTGCGTGCCGGCGAGGTCGATGCCGAGCTCGCGCATGACCTCGACCACCTCGGGGTGGACGCGCTCGCCGGGTGTGGTCCCGCCGACAGGGCGAGGTGCCGGCCGTCGGCGGCGCGCTCGAACAGCGCCTGGCTCATCTGCGAGCGCCCGGCGTTGTGCAGGCAGACGAACAGCGCGGTGGCCATCAGCTGCCTTCTCCACTCGCGAGCATGCTCGCCGCGCACGAACTCGTACGCCAGAGCGCCGAGCGGCGCGCCCACGAGCGGGCCGACGAGGTAGATCCAGAAGTCGTGCCACTGCCCCGAGGCGAGCGCCGGGCCCGAACGAGCGGGCGGTGTTCAGCGAGGCGCCGGTGAGCGGGCCGAAGGCGATCGCCGCCAGCCCTACGGCGGCGGCGATGGCCAGCGCCGCGGGCGCGCCGACCGCCCGGGTGTCGGTGGCCACGCTCATGATGACCAGCATGAGAAGCGCGGTCAGCACGACCTCGATCACCAGCGCGCGCCAGACGGTGATCACGGACGGCTCGGTGGCGCCGAGGTCGGCGGGATGGCCAGGCCAGATCGACGAGCAGCAGAGCGCGGCGGCGATCGCGCCCGCGAGCTGCGCGCCGCCAGTAGGCCCCGAGGTCGCGGCCGGGCAGGTGGCGCGTCAGGAAGAAGCTGAGGCTGACGCCGGGTTGAAGTGCGCGCCCGAGACATGGCCCAGGGCGGCGATCGCCGCCAGCAGGACGAGGAAGAAGACGAGGCCGATTCCGACGGGCCCCAGGGCGCCGTGGCGCGGCGTCGGTGACGATCGCCCCGCAGCCGGCGAAGACCAGCGCGAAGGTTCCCAGGCCCTCTGCCGTGGCCCTGCGCAGCAGCGGCGCCGTCAGCTCAACCCAGGGTCTCGATCGGGACGCCGATGATCCTCAGCCTGCGGGTCAGTCCGTCGAGCGCGAAGGCGCGGATGTCCTCCTCGCGTCACTCCGAGCACCTTCGCCGTTCCCACCGTCTCCGGGCGGCTTCAGCGACTCGGCCACCGAGGGCAGCAGGTCCCGCAGCGTCTCGCGCACCACGTCGGCCGCTCGGGGTCGGGCGCGGACTGTCTCGCGCAGGAACCACATCCCGTAGCCGATGTGGCGCGTCTCGTCGTGGTGGATCTTCGAGTAGCCCTCGACGAAGCCCGGCAACAGCTTCTGCCCGCCGCAGGTACTCGGTGATGAAGCGGAACGAGGTGAGGCCCAACGTGCCTCCAGCACCAGGTGGTAGAGCGTCGACAAAGCGGACCTTCGCCTCGAAGTCCCGCGGGCGCCGCCAGCAGCGCGTCGTGGGCCTCCACGAGCGCCACGTCGAAGATGTGGCGGAAGGAGTCGGAGACCTGCTCGCGCGCGCGGCCCACGTGGTCGGCGATGGCGGCGGGATCGGCGATCACCTCGTCCTGGAAGCGCGCGTAGAACTGCATGTGGCGCGCCTCGTCGACCTGCTGGGTGGCGAGGAACGTCGTCTCCTCCTCGGGCGCGTCGGCGGCGACCAGCCCGGCGAACTTGGTGGTGATGCGCTCCTCGGCGACCATCAGCGAGGAGAGCACGAAGAAGACGATCTCGCGCTCGGACCGCTCCATCTCCTGCCACTGACTCGCGGTCGGTCTCGAGGTCGATCGCGAACGGCGACCACTGCTGGTCCTCCCAGTGGCGGTACAGCGTCTGGGGGTCGTTGAGCTGCAGGGCTACGCCCCGGGCCTGCGCGGCTCGCACGATGCGCCGAGCTCGCGTGCTCGTGCACGGGCGTGCGTGGTCTCGGATCTCCGACTCCACGAAGCCGCGCCGCTCGCAGCGTCCGTCGAGAACTCCGCCTCGGTCAGCGCGCCGGCGACGCAGCCCGTCCACTGCTCCATGTCGGCGCGCGTGGCCTCGTCCATGTCCGCCGCGGCGATCACGTCGCTCACCGCGAACCTCCCGCCCGGCTTGAGCACGCGCGCTGCCTCGGCGAGCACCTTGCGCTTGTCGGCGGAGAGGTTGATCACGCAGTTCGACACGATCACGTCGACCGAATCGTCGGGGAGGGGGATGTCCTCGATGTAGCCCTTTACGAACTCGACGTTGTCGGCTCCGGCATCGGCCGCGTTGCGGCGCGCGACCTCGAGCATCTCGTCGGTCATGTCCAGCCCGATCACCCCCCCGCCCGGACCGACCCGGCGCGCCGAGATCAGGACGTCCGCGCCGGCGCCCGAGCCGAGGTCGAGCACCGTCTCGCCTTCGTGGAGGTCCGCCACCGCCGTGGGCACCCCGCAACCGAGCGAGGCCTCGACCGCCGCCTCGGGTGCCTCCTCGCCCGCGTAGAGCGACGAGCCGAAGACCTGATTGCCCTCGGCGTCGTTGAGCTCCACGGCGCGCTGGCCCGCAACAGGAGCGACTCGCCGCCGCCGCGCCTGTGCCGCCTCCGCGTACTTCCGACGTACCTGCTCGCGCACCCCATCCGTCTAGCTCAGCCATGCCGACAGCTCCTCCAGTGCCTCGGGGTTGACGTAGTAGTAGGCCCACAGCCCGCGCCGCTCGACGCCGACCACGCCCGCGTCGCGCAGCTTCTTCAGGTGCTCGGAGAGGGTCGACTGCTTGATGTCGAACAGCGGCTGCAGCTCGCATACGCAGACCTCCCCGGCATGCCGCCGCAGGACGTCCACGAGCTGCAGTCGGGTCGGGTCGCCGAGGACCTTGGCGAGCTGCGCGAGGCGCGCAGCCCTGTCGGGATCGACCGCGGGCAGCGCGACCGGCTCGCAACACGGCTCGCCTACCGGCCGTTTGGTCTTGGGGGCGAGCTCGAGCTCCAGCGCGGGCACGCTGCGACCGTAGCAGATTACATCGGCGTTTGCCGATGCAGCAGCTGCCGGGAATGCATGCATACCCGCGAAAAAACGCTCAGCGCCGCTGAGGAGTTTCTCAGGAGGTGCGCCCCGCCCCGGGCGCCGCGTGGTACGCGATGCGTCTCGGCGTGGAGCCGCGCTGGGCGCCGAGCGACACCCTGAGCCAGGTCCGTCAGCTCGGCGCCTGGCCCTCGCTCCGTCTGCTGTCAGGCACAGAGCTGTTGAGCGCCCGACGGGGCTACCGCGCACGCACTCCGCGGCGCCCTGGACGTCGAGGCCTCGGGGAGTCCTCGGATCGCTCGGCGAGCCAGGTCGAGATCTTGCGCATGCGAGGTGAGGGTGGGTACGAGCTAGGGGGCTGGACAGCCCGTGAGAGAATCGCGCCTGAACGGATAGTCGGCGCGAACAACCGTGTCGCGAACCGGAAGGAGCTCGTCATGGTCATTGCCGTCGCCGGGGGAGCCTGGATCTTCCTCGGCGTCGTGATCCTGATGGTCGTTGGGGTCGTCATCGGCTTCTACACGCGCCGCGGCAGCGGCGTGGACTTGCATCCCTACCGGCATGTCCACGGGGGTGCGCCGGGTGCCGACCACCCCACGCACGACGCCGGGGGCTCAGATCGAACGGAGGTGCACGAGCGCGAGGTCGCGAAGCGGTGGCGGAGCCAGGACCGACCGGAGCATGCCCCGCCGGAGGAACGGGCCGCGGAGCGCGACAAGGTTCAGCGTCCCAAGCCGGGCAAGAAGCCCTCGATTCGGCCTCCGCTGTAGGCGGCCGTAGCCGCAGGTCGCCCGCCCGCAGCCCGGCTCCCCGCAAGAGCCTCGAGCCCGCGGTATCCGAACGGCGGCCTACGCTGCTGAGTAGTCGAGTCGGTCCTCCTGTCCGCACTCGTCTGGAACCTGCGCCACCGCGTCATCGACCCGGCGCGACGGGCGACGGGCCTCGAGTGGGTGGGCTTCCACAGCTTCCGCCACTCCTGCGCGAGCCTGCTCTTTGCCGCAGGCAAGGACGTGCGCCAGGTCGCTACGGGCTCCGAGGGCCTCGCCCGAGGCCCGAAATGGGCCTCTCAGCAGGTACTTCTGCGAAGTAGCTCCGCCTGGATTTGAACCAGGGACCTCACCATTATGAGTGGTGCGCTCTAACCGCTGAGCTACGGAGCCGCATCGGCGAGGATAGTCGCTGGTAGAGCGAAATCAGGGCTTCGCTGCGCCCGCGCTTGGCGCCTGCGAATCCCCCGGGGCATCGCTCAGGGCAACAGCTGGCAGGCGACGGGCGGCCCGAGGCCCGCTCGGTGCTGGCCTCGTCGTGGGTGGCGCGGTCGTTGACGTGCTGAGAATCCGCCGGCCGGTGCTTCCGCATACGCTCTCGCGGCCTCGGCCACCTCCCTGCGGAGCGCCGGCGGCGACGCGGCACAACGTCGCTGACCCGCATGGGCTCGAGTTCGAACCGCCCGAGCACGCGACGGACGGAGGTTTGGTCGTCGCGCTCTTCGACGAACTCCTGCACGCCTGCAGCACGTGATCCGTCCGGAGCGCCCGCACCTTGTCCCACGGAAGGCCACCGGGGGTGCCTGGCCGGACGACTCGCCGGGCCGCGCATCCTCCTCGTAGGGCGACAGCCAGGGGGGCATCCTGGAGCCGGTTTCTCACTCTGACCGGTGCGGTGGGCATCTCGCCGTGTCTACGCTCGACAAGACGGCTGAAGTGAGCGCCCTACTCCGACAGCCCCACGGCTTCGAGGGCTCCGTCCGAATCGTCGCCGAGGCCGAGGGCGCGAAGGGCACCTTTCTTCGTGAGGTGATCCTCCTGCCTGAACAATCTTCCGTGCCTCAGCCAGAAGCACTGGTAGAGATCTCCTGCGAGCGCGGCCCCGCTCTCCCGCCCTTCGGCTCGGATGTATCCGTGGAGGAAAACGCGGTCATCGCCGACCGCGTGTGCCTCCTTGACGATGAACTCGTAGTTCTCCCAGGCGGACTCGTACCACTCCGCCATGAAGCTCTGGATCTCGTCGGGGCCGTGACACGCCCGGGACTCGGGGAACTTGCGAATGGGGTAGTAGTCGCCGTCGGGCTCCCAGAAGTCTGCGATTCGCTCGAATGCGCGGTCGCGCATGATGTCCATCAGGCGTCGCACAACCTCCACGTTCTCGCGCGCCATCGCCTACTCCGACAGCCCCACGGCTTCGAGGGCATCCGCCTTTGTCCGCGAACAGCAGCCAGCGGACGAGCCTTCCGTCGCGGAGTGTCCACACCTGGAAGTGCTTTCTCTCGAACGGCACGCCGCTCCCCTTGCCCTTGCCCCGCTCATGGACCTCGACGACTGCGTGGTCACCCGTGTCAATGACCTCCTGCGGCTCCGCCGAGTACGCGGCCCAGGTCCCCCAGTACTCACGGCAGAACCGCTCGACCACCTCTCGCCCCCGGCCGGCGAGTACGGCTCCGGGCAGTTCGGCTTGGCGCCGCGCGTCGAACTCGATCTCCTCATCGAGCAGGCTGAAGAAACGGGAGGGGTCGGAGGTGAAGGCCCAGCGCACGAGCTCGACGTTCCCTTGCGACATCGCCCGACCAGTATCCCGCGTCCTCAGCCGGCCCGGGACGGGATGATGGCTCCCCTTCCCAAAGCTCCGGGTCGGCGAGTCCGCCAGGGCACCCAGCAGGCGGGCGGACGCTCCCGCCGTGCGGAGCACGTCAAGCGGCCATCGCCGCGGCCGCGCCGCAAATGAGCTCGGCTCGACGCGCACGTGCGTGGTCGACGCTCGGCGTTCGCCGCATGGCGGGGTTACTCCACTCGACGTCTGTGACGTCAAGGCCAGCGCCGTGCGGCTGATACTGTCGCGGGGTGCCGCTCCAATGCCACGGTCGGAGCTCTGCCGCGCGCCAGGTCGAGAGCCTGACGTGGATGGCCCGTCACGGCCACCTGACCGAGCTCGAGTTGGAGACCCTTGAGCGGCAAGCAGCGGAGGCCCGTGAGCGGATCGGCACCGACCGCGAGCAGAAGGCCGCGCTGAGCCCGGAATTCGGCGGCGACAGGCTCCGCCTGGCGTTGTGGGAGGCCGTCAGCACGGCTTTGGCGGTGGTGGACTAGTTGGACGCCCTACTCAGTCAGCCCCGCGGCTTCGAGGGCCTCCTCTCGCCTGATGAACTCCTCCATAGCGACCGTCTGGCCGTCGCGGACGGTGTAGACGGAGTAGGAGCGGGCATCAACCTCGATCCCGCTGCCCCGCCCTCGTCCTCGGAAGTGGACCACGGCGACGACTGCATCTCCGGCGTCGATGAACTCCTCCGGGGTCGTCTCCAGCTCGTCCCAGTCGCTCTCCCATCTCGCCAAGTACTCGCGAACGGCATCCAAGCCCCGCATCGGAGCCTCCTCGAAAGGGTTCCAAGCAATCTCGGGGTGGACGTCGGCCAGCGCCGCGTCGAGGTCCCCGCGCCGGTACGCCTCAATCGAGCGACGCACCACCTCCACGTTCTCCAGCGACATCGTCTACTCCGACAGCCCTACGGCGTCCACGGCTTCCTCGAACTCCCAGAAGAAGCGCGTCTCAGCGATCTTGCCGTCCCGAACCCGGTTGGCCCCCACGACGCGCATCTCCACCGAGACGCCGCTCGCCTGGCCCTCGGCGTCCCACACCATTTCCACCACGACCCACTCACCGTCGGCCCGCTCGCGCTCTATGTGCATGGATTGGCTTTTCCAATCCTCCTGGAGGCGCGCGAACTGCCGCTTCGACGGCGTCCCGACCGTCGAACTGGCCTCCTTCCGGCCATCCCTCCGGCGCAAACGTGACCGCGTCAGCGGCGTAGAGGTCGGCGAGCCCGTCGATGTCGCCGCGGGCGAAGCGGGCGACGCTTTCGCGGACGATCTCCACGTTCCCCTGCGACATCGCCTACTCCGACAGCCCCACGGCTTCGAGGGCTTCTGGCGCGGTCGACGTAGATCCTGACGCGTCGGATCTTGCCGCCGATGAACTCGTAGACGTTCGTGGTCTCCGTGTCGTACGAGATGCCGGTCGTCCGACCGCTCGCGCTGAGACGCACGTATGCGACTACCCGGTCCCCGTCAGCCTCCCTCAGGCGTTCGAGGTCGAGCCGGAAATCGGGGCCGGCGTCCTCGATGTCGCAAAGAACCGCCGAATCCCCTCCTCCCCCTCGTGCGGACCATCCACCGGGGCCACGGGCGTCCACAACTCGATGTCCTCGGTGCAGCAGGCGAGATAGCGGTCGATATCGCGCTCGTTGATCGCAGCGATCGCTCGCGCAACCACCTCAAGGTTGTCCTGCGACATCGCCCGCCCAGTATCTGCCTGGCCGACCCGGGGGGCAACCCGAAGACCGCGAAGGCGCGCGGGGGTCGCAGGGGTGGTGCGTGGCGCGGGCCGGCCCACCCTCCCGGCGCAGGCCGTTGTAGCGGAGCATGTACCCCGGAAAGGGGACACCGCTGTTACGGTGGCCGCGCGCCTCACCGCCGTGCAAGCGATCGGACCCTGGCCCTCCCGGACTCGCACCGGACGTCAGCCCGAGAACATGCCGGCGGTGGGGCTGCCCACGTCGACGGACTGGGCGCGCATCGTCTGGCCGCCCGAGCCGGGTCGCTGCTCGGCATCGCCCTCGGCCTCAGCGGGGCAGGGCGCGAGGATTTGCCACAGAAGCCCTTCCCATGGAGCCCCAGGCGCTGGACTACCCGGGACCACTCGCTCAATTGACGACCATGCTCGGACGCGTGGAGGTCCCCTTCGCGGCCTCGGCAGGCCTCCGTTCCTCGTGGACCTCGAGGGCGTCCTACAGCGCACCGTCCAGATCGAGGACGCCGAGGCGATCGGTTGGGACCCCGAGGCCGTCAGGCTCGGCGTGGGGGAGGCTCGTCTCACGCTCCACCCAAACTTCTTGGTCGACGCCGTCCTACGCCACTCAGCACGGCGGCTGGCTCAAGCTGGTGATGGGGTAGATAGAGATCGACTTCCACTACTGAGAGCCGCCGAACCCGCGGAGGGTGCGGAGGCTTCCACGTCCGGCAGTCGCTGAAGTGCGCGGGCAGCCTGCTCGAGTTCGTGCAGAGTGATTCCCGGCCGCTCGAGCAGCAGACGGGCCAGCCAGCGCAGCGCCGCCCGCTCGTAGACCTCGGGTTTCGCAGCGGCGCAGGAGTTCGCAGACCTCGAGGGCGTCGCGCAGCGGGACCGCCGGAAGCTCGGCCGCTGCCGCTCTTACCTGCATCAGGTTGCCGGAGGCGAGGGCTCGCTTGAAACGGGCGTAGGGCGAGCCCTGGCTGGTCACGAACGTATGTTCGCATCCTTGCCTGGCCTAGCGCCGCAACTTAGGGTCGAAGGACTGCGAGATGCGACCTCCACGGACCCCCCTTGTCCTGGCCTTGGCTGTCGCATGCTGGCTGCCCGCCGCTTTGGTGTGGTGGTCCTTCATCCTTCCTCTGGACACAGAGGTGTTCGAGGTGCAGGGCCAGTCACCGGCCGCGCTGCTCGAGCTGTGCGCCCCCGTGCTGGTCTTGCTGGCGCCGGGGGCAGTCATCTATCTCGGTCTGGTCCGGGAAGCGCCGATCTGGCACGCCCTGGTGGCCGGTCTTGTCCCTCTGGTCGTAGTCGGGGGGCTGGGCTTCGCGGTGCGAGGCCGGCGCGCGGACGAGCGGCGAGCGATCGCAGAGTTCAACTGGTACGCGTCGCGATTCCCACAGGGCCGGCTCGGCGGGGCGGCGACGGTCCACGAGCACGACGCGAGCCGGGTGACGGCCTGTGCGCGTGAGGTGCGGTCGAAGGCGCGTGCGACGAGGGGCGACACCCTGTTCTGTCTCGAGGTCGACACAGATCGCCCCGAGCGCGAGGGGGTCACAGGGGGATTTCGCCACGTCGCCCACGGCGTGCCGACGTACCTTGACGAGCCGTTCGACTGCTTCGGACGCAGCGAGAGGTGTTTCCACGACGTCTTTGACTGAGCGTACTGCGCGCGTCGAGCTGCTCGCGCACACCGGACTACGTATCTCCGAGGCGCTCGGGCTTCAGTGGCGCGATGTGCGGTTCGGCGGCCAGCCGATGCTCGGCGTGAGGCGGCAAGTCTGCCGTGGCGTCGAGCGTGGGCTCAAGACCCCCAACGCTCGCCGCGACTTGCGCTTGCGCCGGGATGGCGCATCGGCTGTGGACAACGCACCGCGACCACAAACCGGGAGAGCCGCTGTTCGCGACGGTGCGCGGCGAGCCGCGGCCGCCGCGGGAGTCGACGTTGCGGCGTGACGCGCTCGAGCCGGCACGGGAAGCGGCGGGGCTCGAGTGGGTGACGTTCCATTCGTTCCGCCATTCCTGCGCCAGCCTGCTCTTTCAGTCGGGCAAGAACATCCGCCAGGTGAGCGACTGGCTCGGCCACGCTGACCCGGCGTTCACGCTGAAGACCTACGTGCACCTCATCGACGGCGGGCTCGGTGACGTGGCCTTTCTCGACGCTGCGGTGGCCGTCGAGGGCAACGCTGGGGCAACACCAGGTCCGCCGACAGCCGAAAAATGCCGATTCGCTGGCGGAGGCGAGCTGAGCGGAAAGCCCTGCACCTGCGCCGAATCGAGGAAACACCCGCAAACCGCCGCAAACGCTCAAGCTGATTATGAGTGGTGCGCTCTAACCGCTGAGCTACGGAGCCGCATCGGCGAGGATAAACGCCGTGAGGAGGCTCGCCGTCCCGCTGCTCCTGAGCGCTTCGCTGGTCGCCCTCGGCGCCGCGTGGCTGATGGCCACGCCGCCTGGCTCGGCGCCCGACGAGGGCGCGCACTACGTCAAGGCGCTCGGCGCCGGCGCCGGCGACCTCAGAGGGCGCCCGCCCACGATCAGCGCCGAGCAGGCCCGAGCCTTTTACAGGCTGAGCGCAAGCGGATTCGCGCCTTCCTGCGCGAGTCCAACACCAGGGCCGCCCGCTGGCAGGCCCGCACGCGGCGGCAGTTCGAGCTCCCGCGGGAGCTGGTCGCCTCGACCTTCGGCTGCACCACCTCCTCGCGCGACACCACCGGCGCGTGCGCCGACGGGCGGCAGGCTCCGGTGGTGAGCACCGCCGTCCCGACCTACGTGGGGACCTACCAGCCCTGGGTGTACGTGCCCACGGGCGTCGCCATGCGCGCCGCCGGCGAGCCGCGCGATGCGCTGCGGCTGGGCGCGCGGTGACCCTGCTCGCCTCCACTGCGCTGCTGCTCGCGGCGCTCTGGCTGTTGTGGAGCCCGGCGGGCCCGCGCACGTCGCTGCTCGGGTTCGCGCTGGCGGTCTCGCCGATGGTGGTGTTCGTCTCCTCGGTCCTCTCGCCCAGCGGCCCGGAGGTGGCGGGGGCGATCTGCTTTGCGGCGGCGCTGTTGCGCTTGGGCCGGGACGGCGAGCCGCCGCGCGGCGTGTGGGTCGCGCTGGCGGCGGGCGGCGTGGCCCTGGCGGGCTCGCGAGCACTCGGGCCCGCGTTCGCCGTCCTGCTCTTCGGGGGATCGTGCTGTTGAGCGGCCCGCGCGCGATGTGGGAGCGGATCCGCGGCGGCGGCCGGGCGGCTGGGGCTGCCTTGGCGGTGATCGCGGTTGCCGGGGCAGCGGGCGCCGTTGGGAGTTCGCCGTCCAGCCGCGGCCCGGGCCGTCGGGCTCGAGCCGGTCGACGCCATCGGCCCCTCGCTGTCCCACCTGCCGAGCTCGGCCTGCAGGCGATCGGCATCTTCGGCGCTGCCGACGCCTCGATGCCGTGGCCCGGCTACGCCCTGTGGCTACTGGCGCTGCTCGTCCTCGGCGGGGTGGCGCTGGCCGCCGGCCTGAAGCGCGACCGGCTGTCGGTGTTGGCGCTGGTCGCGGGCCTGCTGGTGGTGGTGGTCGGGATGTCGCTGGTCTACCGCGAGATCGGCCGCCTTCAGGGCCGGTACGTCCTGCCGCTGCTGGTGCTGCTGCCGCTGTGGCTGGGCGAGGTGGTCCACCGGCGGCGCGACCGCGTGCCGATCCGGGCCCAGCGCGCCCTGGCGGGCGGGGTGCTCGCCCTGGTCGCGCTGGTGCAGGCCGTGGCCTGGCTGGCCAACGCCCACCGCTTCGCCGTCGGCGAGAGCGGCAGCTGGTCCTTCCTGACCGGGGACGGCTGGTCGCCGCCGCCGAGCTGGATCCCGTGGGCGCTGCTGGCGGCCACCGGGGTGGCGTCGTGCGCCGCGGCGGCGGCGCTGACCGCGGCACGGCGCAATCTAGATTGAGCGCCGTGGCCGACGCCCTCGCTCTGCTCGCGGTGCCGAACGTCAGCGAGGGACGGAACCACGACGTGATCGAGGCCATCGGCGCGGGCTTCCATCCCGCGCGGCTGCTGGACGTCCACGCCGACGAGGACCACCACCGCAGCGTGTTCACCCTGGCCGTCGCTCGCCGGCCGAGCTGCCGGAGGCGCTGCTTGGCGGGGCGCGGGAGGCGGTCGCCCGCATCGACCTCGCGCCGCCACGACGGGCTGCACCCCAGGGTGGGAGCGTGGACGTGATGCCTGTGGTCCACCTCGACGACGAGCGCCGCGGGGCCGCCTGCGCCGCCGTGCTCACCGCGCGGGGCTGATCGGCGAGGAGCTGGGCGTGCCCGTGGTGCTCTACGGCGAGCTGGCGACCGTCCCGAGCACCGTCTCCGCGCCGACCTGCGCGCCGGAGGCCGGGAGGGTCTGGCCGCGCGGCTGGAGAGCGGGGACGTGGTGCCGGATTACGGTCCCCGCCGCGCGCACCCGACGGCGGGCGTGGTGCTCGCCGCCGCCCGCCCGCCGCTGGTGGCCTTCAACGTGGACCTGGACAGCGACGACGTGGGGCTGGCGGAGCGGATCGCGGGCGAGCTGCGCGAGAGCGGGGGAGGGCTGCCTGGCGTGCGGGCGCTGGGCCTCTTCCTGGCCGACCGCGGGCGCGCGCAGGTGTCGACCAACGTCGAGGACCACCGGCGCACGTCCCTCGCTGAGGTGGTCGAGTTCGTGCGCGGGCGGGCGCCCGTGGCCGAGGCCGAGCTGGTGGGCCTGGCCCCCGAGGCCGCCTTCGACGGCTTCCCCGAGGACGTGCACCTGCGCGGCTTCAGCCCCAGAGGCACCTGATCGAGCGGGTGTTGCGAGGATTGGGCTGACCATGGCCCAGACCAAGCGCAAGCGCAGGCGAAAGCACAAGGGCACTCCGGCCGGGACCAAGGTGTCCACCAGCAAGGCGAAGTCCGGCGAGGGCAAGGGCGATTCCAAGGCCGACGCACGGGCACGCCGCGAAGAGCGGATGAACCGCGTGCCGAGGCGCCCTGCCGCCGCTCAACTACAGTTGCGTCTGTGCTC
>CAWJPU010000009.1:0-526235 GCA_963844805.1 uncultured Thermoleophilaceae bacterium | reverse complement strand
TACTCCGCCTGCGGGCGAACCAGGTCGCCGAAGTCGTTGCGCACCGGCGAGATGTAGGCGTACTGGAGCTGGTAGCGCGGATTGCGCGGATTGCGGCTGCCGAAGTGGAAGCAGCGGCTCGACTCGATGAACATGACGCTGCCCCGCGGCGCCGTGAACGTCTTCACCTCCGAGGCGTCGACCAGCTCGGCGAACGTCTCGTCGCTGACGCGGTGCGGCGAGCCGCGCCGGTTGTAGCCGAGGGCGTCGTTGAGCCGGCGCGAGGCAGCCTCGCCGATGAAGTGCAGCGGTCCGTCGTCGGGACCGATGTCGCGCACCGCAACGATCACGTAGACGGTCGGAAAGGAGTGGTAGTCGGTGTGCCAGAGCTGGCTCGAGCGGAACGGACCCTCGGCCTGCGGGTCGTACTTGGTGGTCGACTCCATCAGGCGCACGCCGGGCGGCGTGTCGCCGGAGAGGCAGGGCGCGAAGCCGCAGTGGCGGGCGACCGGCTCCAGCACGTCGGGCGTGCTCACGAAGTCCAGGATCGAGTCGTATCGCTCCCAGCCGCGCTCGTGGAGGATGTCGAACAGGAAGGGCTTGTTGTGGAAGGGCCAGGGCTGCCCGCCACGCTCTGAGATGACCTCCTCCATGTCCTCGATCACCCGTTCCAGGTGCGGGAGCGAGTGCGAGTCGTCGCGAGCCCAGCCGTCGCGCAGCTCGATCGGCGGCGTGCTGCACTCGCGCCGCAGCTCGGCCAGGTGGTGCTCCGCGTTGCGGCGCCGGGCCTCGAGGACTCGACCGAAGCGGCGCGAGTTCCAAGCCCTCCCCAGCTTCGCCGTCCGCTCGACTCCCAGCAGGCTCATGTCGTCGCGGCGCAAGGCTCGCACCGGCGCGGCCACGGGGTTGAGCCGCGACGCCGTCACCGGGGCGCCTCCGAGACGAGCTGCACTTCGAGGAACTCCTCGATGCCGGCCCGGCCGCCCTCCTTGCCGAGGCCGCTGCGCTTGATGCCGCCGAAGGGGAGGTGCGGAGCCGCGGGCAGCGGGTCGTTCACGCCGACGACGCCGTAGTCCAGCGCGGGGGCGAGCCGGACCGCGCGCTCCGGATCGCCGTAGACGTAGGCCGCCAGGCCCCAGGGGGTGGCGTTGGCCAGCTCCACCGCCTCCTGCTCGGAGTCCACCGGCGCGAGCGGCGCAACCGGACCGAAGGTCTCCTCGCGCATGACGAGCGCGTCGGCGGGCACCCCGGCAAGGACGGTCGGGGCGTACACCAGGCCGTCGATCCGGCGGCCACCGCACAGCAGCTCGGCGCCCCGCCGTACGGCATCGGCCACATGGCGCTCGACCCGCTCCAGCGCGCTCTCGTCGATCAGCGGTCCCACCTCGGTGGACTCGTCGAGCGGGTCGCCGGCCCGCAGTCCGGACACCCGCTGCGCGAAGCGGTCGCAGCAACTCGTCGTACACGGCCCGCTCGACGTAGACCCGGTTGAGGCAGACGCAGGTCTGGCCGGAGTTGCGGAACTTGGACGCGACCGCCCCCTCCACCGCGGCCTCGAGGTCCGCGTCGGCGAGCACGATGAACGGCGCGTGCCCGCCGAGCTCGAGCGTCACGTGCTTGGCCTGGGCGGCCGAGTCCCGCAGCAGAGCCGTGCCGACCTCCGCCGAGCCGGTGAAGCTGAGCTTGCGCACGGCCTCGTTCTCGACCAGCTCGCGGCCGACCGGCTCCGGGTCCTGTGCGACCACGAGGTTGGCAACGCCAGGGGGCAGCCCGGCGTCGGACAGCGCCTCGAGCACGGCGGCGGCGGAGAGCGGCGTCTGCTCGGCCGGCTTGACGACGGCGGTGCAGCCGGCGGCGAGTGCCGCCCCCAGCGGCCGGGTCACTCCGGCGGCCGGGAAGTTCCAGATCGTGATGAGCCCGCACACGCCGGCTGGGCGGCGCAGCGTGCGGACCCGCTTCCCGCCGGGATGCGGATGGGACTGCGGCGCAAGCGCCGACTCGGCCTCGGAGGCGTAGAAGCGCAGGAAGCCGGCCGCGTAGCCGACCTCGCCGCGCGCCTCCCTCAGCGGCTTGCCGCCCTCGCGGGCGATCAGGCGCGCGAGCTCCTCGCCGCGGTCCTCGAGCAGGTCTCCGGCCCGCACGAGGATCGCCCCGCGCTCGGCCGCAGGGAGTGCCGACCAGGAGGGCAGCGCAGCCGCTGCCGCGTCGATCGCGCTCCGCGTCTCCGCGCGCGGCTGGACGGCGACCGCCATCAGGCGGGCGCGGCTGCCGGGGCGAGCGCGGGCATCACCTCCGCGCCGAACAGCTCCATCGAGCGCAGGCAGAGATCGTGGTCGAGCGTGGCGAAGTTGAGGGTGGCCAGCAGGTAGTCGCAGGCCGTCGCGCCGCTCACCTCGTGGAGCCGGCGGACGACCGTATCGGGCCCGCCGCAGATGCAGAAGTCCGCGAGGAAGCGCTCGAACGTGAGCTCCTCGACGCCGCCGTACTTCGCCACCAGCGCCCCCTTCAGGTCCGGCGCGCGCTCGTGCATGAGCTCCAGGAACGGCTGCTCGAACTCCTCCCGGGCCCGCCGGTCGTCGTCGGAGACGTAGATGAAGCGGTTCACCGACAGCGTCTTCTCGCCCGGGTCGTGGCCCGCGGCGGACAGGCCGTGGCGGTACGAGCGGGCTGCCTCGCCGAGCTCGTCGGGCGTCCTGATGGCCCCGATGTAGGCGTTGATCCCCTCGCGCGACGCGAACGCCAGCCGCTCGGGCGAAACGGCCACGACGTAGAGCGGCGGATGCGGCCGCTGCACCGGCTTGGGGAAGACGGACACCTCGGGCACGCTGAAGTGCTCGCCCTCGAAGCTGAACGAGTCCTCTGTCCAGGCGCGCAAGATGATCTCGAGCGCCTCCACGAAGCGGCCGCGAGACTGCTCGTGCGGCGATGAGAAGGCCACGTGAGCCTCCTCGTCCAGGCTCGCGCGCGTCACGCCGAAGTCGACCCGGCCGTCACTGAGCACGTCGAGGGTCGCGGCGGCCTCGGCGACGTGGATCGGGTGGTCGAGCGAGAGGATGCGGCCTGCCGTGCCGATCCGCATCCGCTCGGTGCGCGCGGCTATCGCCCCGGCCACCGCGAGCGGCGACGGGTACAGCAGCGGAGCGTGGCGGAAATGGCGCTCCGCCAGCACGACCGTGTCGAAGCCGAGCTCCTCGGAGCGCACGACCTGGTCGAGGATCGCCTCGTAGTCGCCCCCGCGCGTGCCCATGACGAAGCTGCCGACCCTCATCACTCGGCCACCGCCACAGCGCTCTGCAGCCTCGGCTGCACGCCTTCGACGAAGCGCTCCATCGACGCGAGGCAGCGGTCGTGCGGCAGCGTGAAGTAGTTGAAGGTGCACAGCACCTCGCGCACCCCGGCCGAGCCGCGCAGGTGCTCGAGCCGCTCGGCGCAGTGGTCGGCGTCGCCGCAGATGAACACCTCGTCGAGCAGCATCTCCTCGCCCACGTCGGCGGCGCGCGAACCGAGGAAGTCGCGAATCACCGAGGCGGGGCGGTCGAGGAAGTCCGCGATCGCGGGGCCCAGCTCGGCGCGCGCCTGCTCGGTCGTCTCGCCCACGTAGACGAAGCGGTTGAGCGGCATCGGCACCGCGTCCGGGTCGTGGCCGGCCGCGTCGAGCCGGCCCCGGTAGTCGTGAATGGTGCGCTCGACCTCGGCCTCCGGCTGGGCGCCGGCCAACAGGAGCGGCAGGCCCCGCTCGGCGCCGAAGCCCAGCGTCCGCTCGCTGATGCCGACCAGGTAGACCGGCGGCCCGGGCCGCTGGACGGGCCTCGGCGCCACCGCCACCTCGGGTACGCGGTAGTGCTTGCCCGAATGGCTGAAGGGCTCGCCCGTCCAAGCGAGCTCCATCACCTCGAGGGCCTCGTAGAAGCGCGAGCGGGCCTCGGCCGGATCGCGCCCGAAGGCGCCCTCGTAGAGCTGGTTTTCGCCGATCCTCGCGATGCCGACGTCGAGCCTTCCGCCGGAGATCAGGTCGACCGTCGCGGCGTCCTCGGCGAGGTGCACGGGGTGGTCGAGCGGCAGGATCCGTGCGCCCAGGCCGATGCGCACCTTGCGCGTGCGGGCCGCGATCCAGGCGGCCACCACCATCGGCGCCGAGAAGAAGTTACGGCCCTGGTGGTCGCGGTGGAAGTGGCGCTCGCGCAGCCAGACCGAGTCGAAGCCGGCCTCGTCCGCACGCTCGACCTGGCGCAGCAGTTCCCGGTGGTCGCAGGTGCCCGAGCCCGTTACGTAGAAGCCGAGGCGCAAGGCGGCGGTCGGCTAGCGCGCCCGCTCGGGCCAGTCGCGGTTGTGCACTTCGACGCTCATCTTCGCCACCTCGCGCACGTACTCGGCCAGGTGGTCCGAGAGCGAGTCGAGCAGCTTCTCGCCGCGCTCGGCGTTCGCCATCGACGGCGGGGGGTCCTCGACAGCGCGCTTTGTGTACTCGCTGTCGTCGAGGCCGACGTGCACGTTCGTGGCCCCGTCGAAGTTCAGCGTCGATCCCATCCCCGACGTCTTGGCGAAGCCCTTGCCCAGGAACTCCGGAGCGGTGATGTCGTAGGAGCGCGCCAGGTACTCGTCGCTCTGGAAGCCGCCGACGAGCGCCATGGCCATCGAGCACTCCACGTCGCTGGTCAGGCGCGCGGGCGGCGACTCGAAGATCTCGCTGATCGCGACGCTCTCGCGCCCCCCATACATGGACACGAACGCGCCGGTGTTGATCCGCAGCGAAAACAGTACGTCTTCGCACACGTCGACGTTCGGCCCGTGCAGCGTGCAGAACAGCACCTTGTCGAACCCCTGGAAGATCAGGCTGCGGGCCACGTCCTCGAGCAGCTGGCGGTAGGTCTCCGAGCGGATCGTCACCGCGCCGCTTCCTTCGCCCACGCCGCCCATGTGCATGGGCGCCCAGCCGAAGGGCATCAGCGGGGTGTGGAGGACGTCGGCCTTGTGCGCGGCGCGCGCGACGAGCTCGCGCACGATGATCCCGTCGAGGCCGAGCGGCGTGAACGGATTGCCGTGGCGCTCGAGGCTGCCGATGGGGACCAGCACCGTGTCGGCCCCGCCCTCGACGCGCTTGCGCACGTCGCCGGTTCCAAGTGCCTCGAGGTTGAGCGGCCGTCCGTTGCTCGACATGGATCCCTTTCCCATTCGGAGGGGCGAGTCTAGGCAGATACGGGGTAGCATTGCCAGCCTGGCTAACCACCAGCCCAGTGCGCGCGACGAGCTGGCAGCGTTCGGGCGCTACCTCCGAGAGCTCCCGGGCTTCCTGCGATCGACGGTCTCCGCGGCGGAGGCTCGCGAGCGTGTGCGGGGATGGCTGGCCAGCCGCGAGTCGTCGTTCCTGTCGCTGCTCGAGCGCGCGGTCTACGCCCATCCGGGCAGCCCCTACCTGCCGCTGCTGAGAGCGGCGGGAATGGAGCTCGGCGACGTGAGGCGGCTCGTGGAAGAGCGCGGCCTCGAGGGCGCGCTCGAGGAGCTGCGCAACAACGGCGTCTGCGCGACGCTCGACGAGTTCAAGGGCAGGGGCGCCGTCGGTGACGGCGCATTCGACAACCCCCTGATAGCCGGCCATTACTGGGCCGCGAGCGGCGGGTCCCGCGGCACCTCCCGGCGGGTGGCCGTGGACCTGACGCGGCTCGAGCAGGAGGCCGCCTACCAGGCGCTGTTCCGGGAGGGGTTCGCCCTCGCCGGGCGGCCGTTCGGGATCTGGCGCGTGATCCCGCCCTCGCGCGCAGGCCTGAACAACTACGTCTACCAGGCCAAGTGCGGGGCCCCGGTCGACCGCTGGTTCAACCCCTACCGAGCGCCGCGCGACCTCGCGAACCTCAGGTTCGCCATCTTCACGGCCTACACGCTGCGGGTGGGCCGGCGTCGCGTCGGCGGCACCCGAAGGCCGGAGCTCTGCCCACCGGACGACGCCGGCCGCATTGCCCGCTGGCTCGCAGACTGCCGGCGCCAGGGGCGCCCTGCGGTGCTCGACGCCCAGGCCGGCCTCGGCATACGCGTGTGCCTCGCGGCGCTCGACGAAGGGCTCGACATCTCCGGCACCTTCTTCCGCTTCGGCGGTGAGCCGTACACCGAGGCCAAGGCCGAGGTCGTGGCGGCAACCGGCAGCACGGCGGCCTGCCACTACTCGATGTCCGAGATCGGCCGCGTGGCCTGCGCCTGCTCCCGCCCGCAGGCGCCCGACGACATGCACTTCATGAGCGACAAGCTCGCGACGATCCAGCGCGAGCGCGGGGGGCTCTGGCACACCACGCTCGGCTCGGCGAGCCCGAAGATCATGATCAACGTCGAGAGCGGCGACTACGCGGTGATGAGCGAGCGCGAGTGCGGTTGCCCGCTGGGCGAGCTGGGCCTGACGCGCCACCTGCAGCGCGTCCGCAGCTACGAGAAGCTCACGACGGAGGGCAACCACTTCCTCGGCAGCGACCTGCACACCTTGCTGGAAGAGGTGCTGCCGCGCCGCTTCGGCGGCGCCCCCACCGATTACCAGCTCGTGGAGGAGGAGGTCGACGGGCTCTCCAAGGTCAGCGTGGTGGTGGGCCCGCGCATCGGACAGGTCGCCGAGGAGGACGTGCTGTCGACCGTCTTCGGCTTTCTCCGCGAGCAGCCCCGCAACCGCCTGATGGCCGACTTCTGGGCGCAGGGCGAGGCGCTGCGCGTCGTGCGCTGCGAGCCCGAGCTGACAGCGGCGGGCAAGATCGTTCCGCTCCACATCCAGCGCACCGAGTGAGGTTCTGCCTCCTCACCACCTTCTATCCGCCGTGGAACTTCGGCGGGGACGGGATCCAGGTCCAGCGACTGGCGCACGCCTTGGCGGATCGCGGACACCGCGTCACGGTGGTCTGCGCGCCCGCCGTTCACCGCCTGCTCGGCGGCGGACGCGTCCCGGACCCCGAGCCGCACCCCAACGTCGAGGTGGTGAAGCTGCCGGACGGGCCGGCATCGCTCACGGCGACCTACCTCACCGGACGGCCGCTGCGCTCGCGCCGCCGGCTCGAGCGGCTGCTCGGAGATGGCTTCGACGTGCTCCACTTCCACAACCCGTCGCTGCTCGGCGCGCCGGCGCTGCTCGCGATGGGCGGCGGCGTGAAGCTGTACACGGCGCACGAGCAGTGGCTGCTGTGCCCCAGCCACGTGCTGCTCAAGCGCGACGGCAGCGTCTGCCAGGACCCGCCCTGCGCCACCTGCGAGATAGCCCACCGGCGACCGCCTCAGCTGTGGCGGCGGGGCTCGCTGCTCCAGCGCTCGCTGGCGCACCTCGACGCGCTCATCCTGCCCAGCGCGACGAGCGCTCGGCTGCACGAGCGCTTCGCACCGGTCGTGCGCCTCGAGGTGATCGAGCACTTCGTGCCCGAGCTGCCCGCAGGCGCACCTGCGCAGGGTCGCCGGCGCCCCTACTTCCTCTACTCCGGGCGGCTGGAGCCGATCAAGGGCGTGGAGACCCTCATCGAGGCCTGGCGGAGGGGCCGGGCGGAGGACCTGGTGATCGCCGGCGACGGCGGGCTGAGGCGCCGGCTGCACAAGCGAACCGAGGGAATGCCGAACGTGCACTTCGTTGGCCAGCTGTCGGCGGCCGAGCTGGCCCCCCTGTACCGCGACGCGATCGCGGTGGTGATGCCGACGCTCGGGCACGAGGTGCTGCCGCTGGTGCCGCTGGAGGCATTCACAACCGGAACCCCGGCGGTGGTCCGCCGCTTCGGCGCGCTCGAGGAACTGGTGGAGGAGACGGGGGCCGGCTTGAGCTACGGCTCCCCCTCCGAGCTCGACGCCGCGCTCGACCGCCTGGCGGGCGATTCCCGCCTGCGGGCGGAGCTCGGCCGGCGCGGATCGCGCGCCTTCACCGAGCGCTTCTCGGTGGACGCGCATCTCGAGCGCTACTTCTCGCTGATCGACTCGGTGGCGCGGACGCCACAACTCGTGAGCCGATGACGGCGATCGTGCTCGCCTACCACGCGATCGAGGCAGGCCCCCCGCCGCTGTCCATCGAGCCCGACGTGTTCCGGGACCACCTGGCCACGATCGAGGACGCGGGCGTCCGCGTGGTCGCGCTGGGCGAGATCGCGGACGGCCCGGACGAGCCGTGTGTCGCCATCACCTTCGACGACGGCTTCGCAAGCGTCGTCGAGAACGCGGCGCCGGCGCTCGTGGAGCGGGGCCTGCCAGCCACCGTCTTCTGCGTCGCCGGGCACCTGGGCGGCGTCAACGACTGGCCGGGCGAGCCGCCGCCGCAACGCCGCCTGGCGAGCGCGGCGGAGCTCGCGGCCTGCGGCATCGAGATCGGATCGCACGGCATGACGCACCTGCGGCTGGACCGGGCGAGCGAGGCGGAGCTCCAACGCGAGGTCGTCGACTCGAGGAGCGCCCTCGAGGACGCGCTCGGGGTCGCGGTCGAGTGGTTCGCCTATCCCCGAGGCTCGGTGGCGGGCCGGGAGCTAGTCGAGCGCACCTACGCAGGCGCCTGTGCGGTCGGGAACCGCGCCCTGAGCCCGGGCTTCGACCGCTTCGAGCTCCCGCGAGTCGAGATGCACTACCTGCGCCGGCCGTCCCGGCTGCGGCGCGTGCTCGGCGGCGGCGGCGCCTATCTCGCCCTGCGCCGCGCGGGCCGCGCTGAGGCCCGACTGAGCCGTAGTTCACCCCGCCGTACGTGGAGCTCGAGACGACGGACCACCATCACGACCCCTGCGAGCCATGGGGTCGGTCTAGGAGCGACTCTATGCGGGTGATCTACATCTGGATCAGGGCGACCCTCGACTGGCAGGACGAGGAGGCCTTCTGGGCGCAGGTGCCGCCCGGGTTGAAGCCGCGGGTGGAGCTGTGGAACTCCACGTTCAACATGCCGTTCCACATCTTCCGCCACCGTGTGCGTCAGATCGCGGCGCTGAACCACTCGCGCGTCGGGGGCGACGTCGCCTGGGCCGAGTGGGACGAGATCCCTTCCGGTGCACGCGTGGTTCCCGTGGATGACGACGACTGGTTCGCCCCGGACGTCGGCCAGGTCCTCCAGCGGGAGTGGGGGTCCTTCTCGGGGTTTCTTGGCCCGCGACGTGGCTCGGGATCCCATTGGGCCTCGGCCATTGGGTCTACACGGTCCGTCGCGCGGTCCTGCCCTTCACGCCCCCGTTCCGCACCTGCGACACGAACAACTACGGCCTGGTCAAGGCCGACGGGAACAAGCCGCTGCTCGAGACGAACCGTTTCGCTACGGAGTGGTTCGACGGCCCCGGCCGCGAGCGCGTCAAGCAGGTCGGCCAGCGCCTCAGCGTCGTCAACCGCACGCTCGGCTCGCGCAGCGCGCTCCTCCCCCGGCGGCGGCCCGGCGAGCTGACGCGCTCCCGGCTCCTGCGCAGGCTGCGCCGCTACCGGTGGCTCTACCGCCGCCGGCGCTTGCACGGCATGCCCGCCTGGTCGCGTCCCTACCTGGCGATGATGGCCGAGCTCATGGACGAGCTCGAGCCGCGGGCTAGCCCGCCCGGCGTTAGCTCCCGCGCCAGATGCAAGCCGCATCCCCCCCGCACCCGAGTTCGAGCACCATGAGGCTCCCAGCGCCCAGCGGGCGCGGCCCCGCGACCATAGGATGGACCAGCCGATGGACCAGCCGGCGGCCGATTCTGCCACCCCCCCGCTCGTCTCGGTGGTCGTGCCGACGGCCAACCGGTCGGCGATGCTCGCCCACTGCCTCGAGAGCCTGACTGCGCAGGACTACCCCTCGTTCGAGGTAGTCGTCGTCGACAACGGCTCGGTCGCGAGCCCGGTTCCCCCGGACCCGCGCATCCGCTACCTGCGCCAGCCGCGCCGGGATGCCAACGCGGCCCGCAACGCGGGCGTCCAGGCCGCACGAGGCGATCCTGTCTGCTTCGTCGACGACGACGTCGTGGCGCCACCGGGCTGGCTGTCGGGGCTCGTCGAGGGGCTGCGTCGCAACCCGTCGGCCGACTGCGTCGGGGGCGGGATCCGCTCGCGCTTCGAGTCCGAGCCGCCGCGCACCTGCTCCGATCACGAGCTGGCCGGCGTGTCGCTGGATCTCGGGGCGGCCGACACGGAGGCCACCGAGGCGTGGGGCGCCAACATGGCAATCCGCCGCTCCGCCTTCGACTCCGTCGGCCCGTTCAGGCCCGGCTTGCGCCGCCACCAGGAGTGGGAATGGGAGCAGCGGCTGCTCGAGGGCGGCGGCCGGATCGTCTACGTGAGCGGCGCCTGGCTCTGGCACCGCCGCGGCCGCGACGACATGCGCGTCCACTCGCTGCTCGGGGAGTTCTTCATGCGCGGCTGGACCAAGGCGTCGCTCGGGTTCAGCGTCGATCTGGGCCGCACCGGTCGCCGGGCGCTCGACAACCTCCGCCACGGGGTCCGCCGGCGCTGCGTGCGCGGCCTCGAGGAGGCCGCCCGCAACGCCGGCCTGCTGTGCGCGGCGCTCTTGCGGCGATGAGGCTCGAGCACTACCTGCTGACCAAATTCAACGTTCGCCGCGTCGAGGTCGGCACGCGTCCGGATCGCGACTGGCTCGATCACCGCTTCGAGCTCTTCGAGCGCTACTGCCTCCCGTCCGTGGCCGGCCAGACCTGCCAGGACTTCACCTGGCTGATCCGCTGGGACGAGGAGGGGATGAGCGATGAGCACCGCCGCCGGCTGCGGGCCCACGAGACCGACCTGCCCAACCTCCGACTGGTGCCCGAGCGGCTCAGCTTCCAAATGGTGATCGGCCGCTCGCTCAAGGGCTGGCGCCGCAAGCGGCTCTTGACCACGCGGCTCGACAACGACGACGCCCTCGGGCGTGATGCCGTCGCCGTCCTGCAGTCGGAGGCCCGCGGGGGCAGGCTCGAGTTCCTCAACCTGCCGCTGGGCTACTGCCTCGAGCACCCGAGCGGCCGGATGACCCTCACCGAGCAGCCACACAACCCGTTCATCTCGCTGGCCGAGGACGTTCGCCGGGAAGCGCCGCATACGGCGGTGTGCGTGAACCACCACGAGGCCGAGGAGCTGGCGCCGATCCGCCAGGTGGGAGCCGCGCGGAGCTGGCTCCAAGTGGTCCACGACCGCAATCTCTACAACTACGCGATCGGGAGCCCCTGCGAGCCGCCGGACCTGGGCAGTCTCTTCAACGTCGAGGTCTAGATGGCCGCGCGCTCGCGGGTCAGGGCCTCGAGCGCGTCGGCGAGTGCCTGCGGGTCGCGTCGGCCGCAGTCGCGGCTCGACACGATCGGTAGCCCCGCCGCCAGCGCGTCGGGCAGCGCCGGCGAGTCGTCGTCCGTGACTGGGGCGTCGAGGAACACGTCGGCCCAGCCGATCAGCGCCTCGAGTCGCTCCCGCTCCGGGTCGAGGACTACTGCCGCGGCCTCCAGGCCGAGCTGGTGACGGGCGAACGCCACGGCGTCGCAGTGGCCGCCCTCGCCGAGGATGCGGAGCTCCGCGTCGATGCCACGGTCGATCAGAAGCCGGATCGCCTGCAGGGAGTACTCGTGGCCGCGCGCCCAGCCGAGCGTGCCGACGCTCAGTATCCGGATCGGCGCGGGCGGGGGCTCCGCCTCCCGCCTATCCGGCGCCGTGACCGCCACGCCCGGCGCGCCCCGGCCGTCCAGGATCCTCTTGTAGAGGTCCTCGTAGAGGTCGAGCTGGCGGTCGAGCGTGAAGTCGCTCAGCACCGTCCGGCGGCCGTTCTCGCCCATCGCCCGCGCCCGCTCGGGGTCCTCCCAGAGCTCGAGCAGCGCTTCAGCGGCCGCCCGCGGGTCGCGCAGGGGAACCACGAAACCGTGCACGCCGTCGGTCACCGCCTCCCTGACCCCGCCGCAGTCGCTCGTCACCACCGGGATGCGCGACGCCATCGCCTCCAGCGCCACGTTCGGGATCCCCTCACTGAGGCTCGAGTGGAGGAGGGCGTCGGAGTCGGCCAGGCGGGCACGCACGTAGTCGGAGTCGCGGTGGCCGGCGAGCTCCACGTGCCCTTCGAGCTCCAGGTCCGCGATGGCGGCGTGCAGCCTGTCCGCATCACTTCCCTCTCCCACCGAGCCATGCGGGTCACCGCCGATGATCGTCAGATGCGCCGGCACTCCCGCGTCTAGCAGCTTCCGCAAGGTCACCAGGCTGTACTCGTGGCCCTTGAGCCAGCGGAAGTCGGAGATGCTGACGATCCGCATTTCTTCGCCCCAGAAGGGCGGCCTTGTGCGCGGCGGGAACACCCCGGGGTCTACGGCGCTCGTTATCACCGTGGCTCGTTTCGGGTCCATCCCGAGCTCCAGCGCGCCCGCCGCCAGCTGGTCGCAGATGCAGACCAGGGCGTCAGCGCGGTCGAAGCTGCGGCGCAGCGCCTCGCGGGTTCGACCCGAACTGGTGATGAACGGCCGGACGTTCGTGTCGCTTCCGTGGCAGGCCAGGACCACCGGGCATCCCCACACCCTCACCAGCGGCAGCGCGCTGGCCGCTGCGGTGTTCCATTCGAACTGGACGATGTGCGGGTTGAGGTGGGCGAGGGGAAGGAAGAGGGCTAGCCGCCTGAGGGTGTTCCAGGGCGAGCGCCGGCGGGGCTCGACCAGCTGGCTGCGGGCGGCCTTGATCGTCGCGGGCAGGCGCCAGGGCTTGGTCAGGGCGAGCTTCAGGCCGTGCCGGGCGACCCCCGCCAGCACGCGCCACTCCGGCTCCGTCCAGTGCGGCTGCGGGCTCAGCTCCAGGCCCTCCAGGCGGGTGTGCCGCTCGCCCTCCGACGGGATGCCGGCCACCGTGATGCGGAAGCCGCGCTTCGCCAGTCCCTGGAGCTTCCACTGCAGGAAGGACTCGGGCGGCCAGATAAGGCCAAGCTCCAGCACGTGGATGCGGTCCCTGCGTCTCGCCGGATTCACGAGCGGCGAAGATATAGCCGCCGTGCTAGAAGCCGCAACGTGTCGCCACCGGCTATCGAGTCACGTCCGAGGAGGCCGCGCGCGACGCCGGCCTCCTGTGCGCGGCGCAGTTGCCGGCGAAGATGCTCGAGCACGAACTCCTGACCAACCTCAACGTGAAGCGAGCCGACCTGCGGGCGCGCCGACCTCGACGACGACGGTGACGCTCCGGACTCACAGGAACACGACTCGGTGGCGGATGCTTCCCAGGAGCCGCCCTGCGCTCTGGGCGGCCATCATGGCCCAGCGCCCGCGGACGCGGTTCGACCAGAGCGCGGAGGGGAGCACCAGGATCAGCCACGCCCACACCCTGAGCGCCCTCCTCAGGCTGGGCCGCGGGAAGCCCGCGCCACGGTAGAGCCGGTAGAGGGCGGGATAGGCGAGCCCGTAGCCGAAGTGCTGGCGGGCGCTGGCCCTCACGCTGGTGCGGTAGCGATAGGCGATCACCGCGTCGGGCGCCTTCGCCACGCGATGGCCGTTCAGTTGCGCGCGCCACGCGAGCTCCTTGTCCTCGCCACGGGTCAGCTCCTCGCGAAAGCCGCCGAGCGCGTCGAACACGTGGGCCCAGATGCCGCAGTTGGCGGTGCTGACGATGGGCAGGAAGCGCAAAGCCGGCTGGCGCTCGTCCCAGCGGAGGCTGTCGTTCCACTCGACCACGACCGGCTCGTTCAGCGACTGTGTCTCGAGCCGTCCGGCCACGACGTCACTTGCGCGAGCCTTTTCGACCAGCGCGCTCAGCCAACCGGGGGTCGCCACGTCGTCGGCGTCGCAGAAGGCGAGGAAGTCGCCCTCCGCCACGCGAGCGCCGGCGTTGCGGGCGAAGTTCGGGCCGCGCCCTTCCTCGGATGCGTCGATCAGCCGGCCGCCGGGCAGTGCCACCAGCTTGCTTTGTGCCAGGTCGACGGTGCCGTCGCTCGAGCCGTTGTCGGCGACCAGGACCTCCCAGTCACGCTCGTAGTCCTGGGCGGCCAGGCCCTCGAGCTGCGCGCCGATCGTGTCGGCTGCATCGAGCGCGGGCACGATGACGCTCACCAGTCGCGGTGACTCTCGATCCGATGGGACTTTGATTTGGCGGGCCAACCGTGCGCAGGCGAATATATGCGCCATTCCAGGCTCTGCGCACGTCCTCTCCGCGCTCCAGCGCTTCGCGCTGCGTACGGAGCGCGGTCGGTTGCGACCGGCCTGGCGCCTCGTCTACCGGCTCGCCGCCCGGGCCTACGCGACCTGGCTGCGCGGGGGAGACCGGCGACTCAGCGTCTACCTCCTGGGCGGCCGCGAGCCCGCGTTCGGGCGCTCCGACATCGACCTCGCAGTGATCGCTGCTGACGCCGCGCCGGTGCTCGCGCGGCGCGAGCGGCTGCGGCGCCTGTTCCCGACGCTCTGCGAGGTGGTCCTCGACTCGCCGCTCGTCGTGAGCCCGTCCGAGCTCGAGCGCGGCGCTTCGCCCCCGATCTACTCGTCCACCCCTCAGCGTAGGCACCTCGCCGAGAAGCCGGGGCTGTACGGGTCGTTCTCGGGGTGGCAACGGCTGTCGGGGCCCCATCACGTCCTCCCTGAGCGCGCTCGGGATGCTCAGGAGCGGCGGGCCGCCGCGTGGCTCGAGCTCCGGGCACGGTGGCGCTGGTTCCTCCAGGCCCTGGGGCAGCCCTCCGGACCGGGCTGGGCCGATATGTGCGTGAAGGCCGTCGCCGATCCGGCCCGGATCTGGATATGGCTCGCGCACGGCGAGCGCACCGACGGGCGCCGCGGCACGCTGCGGCGAGCCCTCGAGCTCATGCCCGACGAGGAGCGGGCGCTGCGTGCGGCCCTGGCGCTCGACGGGTCGCTCGCCTCGGCGGTTCCCGGGGACGAGTTCGCCGGCCATTTCGTGCGGCTGTCGTCGCGGGTGGCTTCTGCCTTGACGTCGGAGGTTGCCTCCGCCGGCGCGACCGCGGTCCGGCTCGCCGGCGACGAGCTTGTCGTCGAGCACAACTGCACCTTCCGCCTGGAGCCGCTCGTGCCCGACCACGCCGCCACACCGCTGCTGCCGCTGGTCGACTGGCGCGCGCTCGTCGGCGCCTGGCTCTGCATGCCGAGCGACCCCCCGCCGGCGCCGCCGGACGAGGCGCTCGCGCCGCTGCCGCTCGACCCGAGGTCTCTGCGCGACCTCACGCTTGCGGTTGCGTGCGGCCACCGCGGGCCCTATCCGGCGCTTCGTAGCGGCGAGCTGTTGGTGCTCGCGAGCCCCGGTTGGGCGCGTACGCAGCTGCGCGCCGTGCAGTCTCCCCTCACGGACCCGGTGTCGTTCGCGCTGATCGCGGGCCGTTCAGTCGCCGCCTTCCCCGAGGTGCCCGGCTGGTCGGCGAGCGACTGGGCCCGGCAGGCGGTCGCGGAGAACGCGCCCCGGCTGGCGGGTGCTCAACTGCCTGCCGTGGTTAGGGCGGCGCGAGCCGCCCTGTTCTCGCAGTCGTTCGAAGAGGAGGCCCCGGAGCTGCGGCTCACCGTTCTTGCGACCCTTGCCCGGCTCCGCGACCTCACCGGGGCAGCCGTCGTCGACGAGGCCGAGAATGCGTATCGGCAGCTCGTCGTCTCCGGGGATCAGCCGCCGGCCGCTACGACAGCCGCGCTGCGTGATCTCGTGGCCGGACTGCCGGCGTACCGTGGCTCGCCAGCAGCAGCTCGAGCCGCGGACGCAGGTAGCCGGGGTAGCTGAGCCCCAGATCAGGCGCGTGCTCGGTGTGCTCGCCGAGCTCGAGCCCGCAGGGAACCCCGAGCGACGGGGCGAAGGGCTCGATCTCGACGCCCCCCGGAGACCTTCCTGGAGCACAAGCTCGCGGGGCTGGCCGGCGCCCGCCTGAGTCGGGCCGGCGAGAAAGCTTTCGAAGAGACGCACGGGCGGCGCAACCTCCAGGTCAAGGAATCGAAGGTCGCCGGCGACGGCATCGTGGTGCTGATCTACGAGCGCCGGGCCTGAACGGGCGAGACCCGGCGGGCGTGCTTCGCCTCGATCCGCCGGAGCAGCTCGCCGCCGAGCGCCACGGCGCCGGCCGAGCCGAGGATCCACGCGATCGGCGCAAGCTGCATCGAGTAACGCCACATGCCGCCGTGCGCGAGCACCGTGAGCAACGTCACGACGAGCCATACGGACAGCAGGGCGGCGGCGGCCCTCCGGGAGCGCTCCTCGCCCACGAAGAGCAGCAGCAGCGACGCGGCGCCGCCGAGTGATGCGACGAACCAGGCGAGGAGCAGCGGCATCGAGGCCATCCAGGTCCAGGTCGTGAGTTGCTGCGGGACCGCGCGACCCTCGCGGCGCAGCTCGGCCCGCAGGTTCAGGCCCTCCGACTCGATGTGATTCAGGTCCCAGATCGACCGGGCGACGCCCTTCGCCGTGCCGACCGCGTAGTCGTCCGGGTTCCGCAAAATCGCCGTCAGGGCCAGGTCCCTCTGCAGGTTCCAGGCCTCCCTTGAGCTGAGGCCGGCCTCATCCACAAGCGCGTCGTTGAACCGCGAGTGGTAGCGCCTCCCGCCGACCACGCCCTGGGCCTGGACGCGTCGCGCCAGGTTCGCGTATGAGGACTCCTGCGGGAACGGCAGCCCGTCGACCTCGAACGCGCGGTTGAACAGGGTTGCGCCGCCCTGGTTGCTCATGGTCGGGCTCTCGAAGAGGTCGACGTTCCGGTATAGCCAGGGCGAGAGGACCAGGACCATCGCCAGCAGCGCTACTGCTGAGCCGCGCAGGGTTGCGCGCGGGCTGTGGGTCGCGAGCAGCAGTGCCAGCGGCGGCGCCAGCAGCAGGAACTGCCCAGCCGGCTTGACCCAGGTAGCGAGGCCGAAGCAGGCGCCGGCCAGAGCCAGCAGGCCGAGCGGCGGCGAGGGCGCCCGCGTCAAGGCCTCCGCGAGCAGCAGCCCCCCGGCCAGCACCAGCGCCCCGAATAAGAAGTCCGGCAGCAGTTGGTGCTCGGACGTGGCCATCAGCGGCGTCACGGCCGCCAGCGCTCCCGCGGCTATGGCGGCGACACGCCCGAAATACCGCCACGCGGCGAGGACGATCACCGCGACGACCGCTACTCCCAACAGGTGTTGGGACACCACCAGCGCGTCCTCGGTCCGCCCCGGCAGCTGCCGCAGCGCCGCCATCGTCCCCGGATAACCGGGCGTGTAGAAATGGCCGAACCGGTCGAAGCCCCTGCCCTCCACCAGGTCATCCGACAGCGTCAAGTACAACTCGGCGTCGGAGTTCGGCGGGGCGTCGGTGCGACCGACCAGCAGCGGCAGGCGGACGAGCAGGGCGACGCCGCCCAGCGCAAGCGCCCAGGTGAGCGGACCGAACCGAGTGAGCGGGCCCAACCGGGCCATTTTGCAACCGCATCCTGACGGGCGCGCGTTCCTGTTGCAGAAGTAGGTCGCTTGCCGTGTCCACCTACGGAACCGGTCCCAGGTTCGAATCCTGGCGGGCGCGCTCACCAGGAAGCACCGGTGCCGCGATGAGTCCGACGCAAGTGGACCTCGCACGCCTCGGACAGCGCGAGGCTCTCGACGGCGCGCTCAGCTAGCGGCCGTAGTTGTAGTTGCAGACGATGACCGAGACCAGCACCGTCTCCTGGCCCGCGGGCATCAGCCACCCGACTTTCGGACGCCCCTCGCAGCTACGGACTCGAGCAGGTCCGCATAGGCGGCGACGATCCGGTCGAGGGCGTGGGCCGCCACGGCCCTCCGAGCGTTCTTCCCGAGCCTCGCGCGCAGCGCCGGGTCGCGGGTCGCCAAGAGGATGGTCTCCGCGAGATGCGCAACGTCCCCGGTGCGGAACAGGAGGCCGGTCTGCCCGTGCTCGACGACCTCCAGGGCCGCCGGGATGTCACTCGCGATCAGCGTTCGCTCGCACGCCTGGGTCTCGAGGTAGACGAGCGCCTGGGCCTCTCCGGCGGAGGGCATGACGACGATGTCGGCGGCATTGATGAATCGTGGGATGTCTCCGTGGTCGACCCATCCGGGGAACCGAAAGGCGCCGAGGATGTCGCGGTCTGCGCAGGCGGACTCGACGGCCGAGCGGCCGGGACCGTCGCCGACCACGATGAACGCCAGGCGGTCGTCCTGGCCCAAGGCGATCTGCGCCGAGTCCACCAGCTCCAGCGGCCGCTTCAGCGCTTTGAGGTTCGAGAGGTGGGCTACCACGATGTCGCGCTCCGAGATCCCGAGCTCGTCCCGCAGCGTGGGCGCGTGCGGCAGCGGCCGGAAGCGGCAGAGGTCCACCGGATTCGGAATGATCTCGACGTCCGGCACGCCGAGCTCCGCAAGCGTGCTCCGCATGTGGCGCGCCGACGTCACCGGGATGTCCGCCTCGCCCAGGTGCTCGACCATGCGAGCTGCGAGCCGCGGTGGATAGCTGCCGTTGCGGATCCCCATCGTCGTGGAGCCCTGGATCAGAAGGGCGCTGGGGATCGACTGGGCGCGGGCGAGCGGGACGACGTGTGGGGCGAATGACTCCCTCCCGATCAGGATGACATCTGGTCGCTCCCGCTTGACAGAGCGCGTTAGGAGCCGCTCGATCGACCGCCGCTCCCCCCGCAGGTACTCCTCGGACGGAGGAGTATCGGCTGAGATGTCGAGGTAGGGGACGACGAACCGGTTGAGCTCGATGCCGCCATTGCGCTCGGCGAAGAGATCGCCCGAGCGCAGGTCCACCTCGGTGATCGGCGCGATCGCCCTGATCCGGTGGCCGATCGCCGCCAGCCCGGGCAGCACCTGGGCGGCCACGATTGCGCTCCCGCCCCGATGCGGCGGCAGCGGGCCGACGTACAGCAGGCCGAGTCCCCTGGCGCCCGCGGCGGTCATATGGCACGCGCGGCCAGGAGCGCTCCAGGCACTGCGACGGGCGTCGCGGACAGGGCGCCGTGGCCAAGGCCCACCTCCGCGAGCAGGGAGCGCTCGTGGTTGGTCTCGGCGAGAACGCGCAACGAGTCGCGGAGGCGGGCGGGGGACGTCGCCCGAAGCGACGCTCCAAGCTCGTGGAAGGCTTCGAACAGGGACTGCGGCGCGAGCGCAAGCCGACGCCGGATATCGCGAGACGAAACCCGTACCTCAGGGCTGGCCGCCAGCTCGCGCAGGAACTCCGAGTCGTCCGCCGACGGGCGAGGCTTTGCCACGTCGCGGGTCTCGCGCGCGAAGACCCCATGGCCCATCGCGACCCGAGCGACTGGCGCCAGCGCGTGGGAGCTGCGTCGCAGCCGCCCGGCTCGCCAGATCAGCCCGCGAACGTCGTCGCGCTGCACATAGCGCGCGCCCAGCAGGTGGTAGGTGCCGAAGACGTAGTCGGCCGTGTACGCGGGGCGATGCTCTCCGATAGTCCGGCCCGGCACGCACATGGTGAGCCAGCCGAGTGGTCCCAGTGTGCGGTAGAAGTCGACCTCCGGGGCGAGCGTATCCCGGAGCTGCAGCTCCCGAAAACACTCACGCCGGAACATCTTCACGCCCGCAATCGTCCCCATCAGCGGGTCGCGGAGGGCACCAACCGCGATGCCCACCTCCGGCGCCATGGCCTGCCGCAGGATCTCGAAGCACTCCGCGTCCAGGACCATGTCGGCGTCGAGCTGCACGAAGAACGGGGTCGTGACGCGGGCAGCGCCGTCGTTGAATGCCCGGTGGAAGGGGGTCACCCCCTCGACCACGGCCAAGTCGGCGAGCGGCAGCGTCTGCGCTTGGAGGGACGTCAGGGCGCGGCTCGTCGTGCGCTCGCCAAGCGTCAGGGCGACTGCGCCGACGTCGCTCATGAACTCGAGCGCGGACGCACGGCCTGCGTGATACCACATCGAGATCGGATCGCACGGCATGACGCACTTGCGGCTGGACCGGGCGAGCGAGGCGGAGCTCCAGCACGAGGTCGTCGACTCGAGGAGCGCCCTCGAGGACGCGCTCGGGGTCGCGGTCGAGTGGTTCGCCTATCCCCGCGGCTCGGTGGCGGGCCGGGATCTAGTCGAGCGCACCTACGCAGGCGCCTGTGCGGTCGGGAACCGCGCCCTGAGCCCGGGCTTCGACCGCTTCGAGCTCCCGCGAGTCGAGATGCACTACCTGCGCCGGCCGTCCCGGCTGCGGCGCGTGCTCGGCGGCGGCCGCGCCTATCTCGCCCTGTGACGCGCGGGGCGGCGCCCAGTGAGGCCCGACTGAGCCCTCGGCGCCCTTGCTGGCGAGGCCGCGGCCACGGGGGTGCGGCCCGCCGCCGGTGCTCCAGCCTGGCCGCCATCGCGCGGGACATTCGCAGCGATTACCGTTCCGCCGGTGGACGCACCGCTCCGTCTTGGGGTCATCGGCTGCGGCTACGTGGCCGCGGCCGCGCACCTGCCCGTCCTGAGCGACCTGCCGGAGGTGCAGGTGGCCGCGATCTGCGACCGCGACCCGGCCCGCCTCGCCGGCATCGGCGATCGCTTCGGCGTCTCGCGCCGCCATGTCGACGCGCGCGAGCTGATCGCCGACCCCTCAGTAGAGGCGGTGGGCGTCTTCGTGCCGCCCGGCCACCACGCCCCGCCCGCGATCGCGGCGCTCGAGGCCGGCAAGCACGTGCTCGTGGAGAAGCCGCTCGCCCTTTCGCTCGCGGATGCCGACGACTTGGTTTCGACCGCGTCGGTTTCCCCAGGGGTCGCGACCGTGGGGTTCAACCTGCGTTCGCTCGACCTTGTGCGCCGCGCCCGCGAGCTCGTCAGCGCCGGGAAGCTCGGCCGGATCGAGGGCCTCCGCACGACCCTCACCAGCAACCGCCGCTTCGATCGGAACGCTCCCGAATGGCGGCGGCGGCCAGAGCTCGGGGGCGGCAGCCTGATCGAGCAGGGGATCCACCACTTCGACCTCTGGCGCTACCTGCTCGGATCCGAGGTCGACGTGCTCTTCGCGCTCGCACACGACGAGGACGCGGGCGCGGCTGTCACGGCCCGGTTGTCCGACGGAGTGCTCGTGCAGACGACGCTCTCGGAGCGCACCACGCCAACGCACTCGATCGACATCCTCGGGACGGAGGCCAGCGTGCGGCTCGCGCTCACTCACTTCGATGGGTTCGAGCTGCTGCCCTCAAACCGCGAGGATTCGGCGCCGCCCGTCCGCGCGCGGAGGGCCCTGGCGACGCTGCGCGGGCTCCCCCGGGCGGTGGCCGAACTCCGGCGGGGCGGCCACTTTTCCCACTCCTACGCGGAGCAGTGGCGGCGCTTCGCGGCGGCGGTGCGGCGGGGCGAGCCGATGGCGCCGACGTTCGAGGACGGCAGGCGAGCGGTCGCGATCTCCATCGCGGCCGCGCACTCCGCCTCCTCAGGCGCCCCCGTGAGGCTCGAGGACGTGGTCGCGGCACGGTGAGGTCCGCCCGCCTGCTGGCGATCGGCCTCGACGCCGCCGACGCTCCCCTTCTCCTCGGCTGGGCCCGGGAGGGCCGACTGCCGGTGCTCGGCCGGCTCCTTCGGTCGGGCGCGGAGGTCAGGCTCCGCAGCCGCGGCGACCTGTTCCCGGAGTCGGTGTGGCCGACGATCTCCACGGGGAGGTCGCTCGCCTCGCACGGGATCTACAACTGGCGGGTCGTCCGCAATGGCAGCTACTCGCTCGACTGGGTGAGGCAGGCGGACGGGGAGCCGATCTGGCAGATACTCGGCCGCGAGAATCTGTCCTCGCTGCTGGTGGACATCCCCTACGCCGCGCCGCTCGAGGACGACGGGGTCACGGAGCTGATCGGCTGGGGTCAGCGCGGCTCGGCCATCGTGGCGTCCTGGCCGCCCGACCTGATGGAGGAGGTGCGGGCTCGCCACGGTCGCTATCCAAGCTGGGCCCACCTCCACTTCCACCGTCGGGCGGTCGGCCAGCGGCGGCTGCTGCGCACGCTGCTCCGCATGACCGGCGTCCGCACTCGCCTCGTCGCCGAGCTCATGCGCGAGCGGCCCTGGAGCTTCTGCATGGTCTGCTACTCGGAGCCGCACAACGCCGGCCACGAGTTCCACCGCTACCGCGACCCCGGCGGCTGGGGGCACGAGCGGCACCGGGCGAGGGGGATGGAGGACGGACTGCTCCGCGTCTACCAGGCCGTTGACGCGGGAGTGGGAGACCTGATCGCGGCCGCGGGCGATCCGCTCGACGTGCTCGTCTTCTCGGGCATGGGGATGCGGAGCTGCACCAGCGGGGAGCGCCTACTCGAGCGGGTCCTGGTCGGGCTCGGGTACCAGGTCCCCGCCACTGGGCGGCCGGACCGGGTGCGCCCGCTCGGCGCGCTCCGCAGCGCTCTGCCCTGGTCCATTCGTCACTTCTTGCACCTGCGGCTATCCCAGTCCGCCCGTGAGGCGCTCATGGCGCGGCTGTGGGTCGGTGCGACCGACTGGAGCCGGACCCGCGCCTACGCCGAGGCCGAGCCCGAGGCGGGCTTGGTGCACCTGAACGTCCGCGGGCGCGACCCCGAGGGTATCGTCGAGCCGGGCCCGGAGTATGAGGCGCTTTGCGACGAGGTCGCGAACGAGCTTCGGTCGCTGCGGGAGCTCGAGTCCGGCGAGCCGGCGGTCGTCGACGTGGTGCGGCCGGGCGTGGAGGCGCTGCCCGACCTCGTCGTCCGTTTCTCGCAGGAGCGGTTGCTCGCCGCCGTGCGGCACCCGCGCCTGGGCGTCGTGCGCGAGGACGTGGCCGACACCCCCTACAGCAAGCACACCGGCGAGGGCTTCCTCGTGGCCGCCGGTCCCGGGATCCGTCCCGGGGCGACCTTGGAGGCGGACCTGGAGAGCCTCGCCCCGACCATCCTCGCGCTCATGGGCGTCACCGTTCCGGACGACTTCGACGGCGAGCCGCTCAGCGACCTCCTGCGGCCTCGCCGATCAGTCGACGCAACACGCTCGCCGAGCGATTCCAGCTGAGGTCTCTCACTCGGCGCCGCCCGCGCTCGCCGAGCTCCCGGCGGAGCGCGCGCGTCTTGGAGGAGCTCCGACAGCTCCCGCGCCAGCGCGGCCGAGTCACCGGGAGCGAAGTACCGCGCCGCGTCCCCCATGCTCTCGCGATGGGGAGGTATGTCGCTGAGGACAACCGGCGCCCCGCAGGCGGCGGCCTCGACAGCGGGGAGACCGAAGCCCTCGCCGAGCGAGGTGACCGCAGCCAGCGTCGCCGTGCTGTAGAGGGAAGCGAGCGTCGCGTCGTCCACAAAGCCGGGCAGGAGAACCCGCTCTTTGAGGCCGAGCCGCTCGATCCGCGCTCGTATCGCGTCCGCGGCGGAATGTGCCTCGTCATCCTCGAGCGGACCGACCAGGACAAGCGGCGGGCAGGAGCGGCCCAGCTCGGCGCAGGCGTCCAGCAGCGTCTCGACGCTTTTGTGGGGGTTGATCCCGCTGGCATACAGCAGGAACTCGCCCTCTGCGAGTGACGCTGTGCGCTCCGTCTCTCCGTCGCGCGGCCAGAAGACCGGGTCGGGGGCCTCCGGGACGACCTCGACACGGTCCCTTCCTAGGCCGAGGTGCTCCTCGAGGTCGACCCGGGCCGACTCCGACACGGTGAACAGACGATCGGCGCGCCGGAGAGCGAGCGACTGCTTGAGGCGCCAAGCGGCGCGGCCCCGTTGGCTCGGGAGCACGAGCGACCCGAATTTCGACACGTTGGCGTCGTGGAGCCCCACGACGCTCGGCGTCCCACGCGTCGGGAACCAGGTCACGAGCGACGGGAACAGCAGGACGTCGAAGCCCTCAGCCGCCCGGACCAATCGGGCCAGATCGCGCATCGGGCGCGTCGAGTAGGCGGAGGAGCCGCGGCCGAGTGGCAGCGGGCGCAGCTCGGCCCCCGCGGGGATGTCCGGATGAGAGGCGTGGCCCTCGTCGACCAGCAGCACGTAGTCCGCGTCGGCATCGAGCTCGACGAGGCACCGGACCGCGTTGCGGGCGAAGCGCCCGTCGCCGTGCCGGTTTCCGAAGGCCGTGGCGTCGACGCCAACGCGCATGGGCGCGCGTCACACTACCTCGCCTGATCCGCACGATTCTGTTTCTCCATGCTTCGGCGAGCAAGTACGGCGCCGACCGCCAGCTCGAGTCGCTCGTCACTGGTCTCGACCGCGCGCGCTTCCGCCCGGTCGTGGTGCTCGGGGAGGAAGGAAGGCTGGCCACGGACCTACGGGCGGGAGGGGTCGAGGTGCACGTCCGAGCGCTCGCCGTGCTCGCGCGGCACCTGGCCTCCGGGCGCGGCGTCGCGTCGCTTGCGATGAAGGTGGCCCGCGACCGAGTTGCCGTTGGGGCGCTCGCGCGCGAGCGCGGTGCGGCCATCGTGCACACGAACAGCTCGATCATCGTCTCGGGACAGGCGGTGGCGGAGCGCGCCGGAGCGGCCCACCTCCAGCACATCCGCGAGATCTACGACGGCAGCGCGGGCAGGATCGGCACCGCGCTGTGGCCGGTGTTCAGGAGGCGCCTGGTGCGAGCTGACGCGCTCGCCTGCGTGTCGCGAGCCGCCGCGGCCCAGTTCGAAGGCCGCGGCCGTAGCTTTGTCCTGCACGACGGCCTTACGCGCACGCCCGGGAGGACGCCTCGTCAGGCGGCTCGACGCGCGCTCAGGCTCGACCCCGACTGCTTCGTGGTGGCAGTGGTGGGCAGGATCAGCGACTGGAAGGGCCAGCACGTGCTGGCGCGGGCGCTGGCCGAGCCGCCGCTAGCCGAGATCGGAGCCGTCGGGCTCGTGGTGGGGTCCGCCGCGCCGCTTCAGCCGCGGCACGAGAGCGACCTGGTCGCCCTTCGCGACGAGCTGCAGCTGGGCCACCGCCTCCGCCTGCTCGGCTTCCAGGAGGATCTCGCTGCCGTCTTCGGCGCCGCCGACGCGGTCGCTGCCCCCTCCACCCACCCGGACGCGTTCCCCAACGCCGTGCTCGAAGCCGCGGCCTCGGGCGTCCCCGTGGTCGCGGTCGATGTCGGCGGGATATCGGAGATTGTGCGCCATGGCGGCACCGGCAAGCTCGTGCCTTCGCCGGATCCGACCACGCTGGCCACGACCCTCCGCGAGTGGGCCGACGACCCCCAGCAGGCGCGGCGCCTTGGGGCCTCGGCGGCCGCTGACGTGCCGGCGCGCTTCGGACTCCGAAAGACGATCGACGCCGTGGAGGAGCAGTACGAGCGGCTATCGGGCGCCGCTGAGCGGCGCCCGAGGTACTAGCGGCTCTCGACGATCACAACGGGATCTCCAGCTCGGTCAGGCGCGGTAGTTCGCGCGGCCCGTAGAGCTCGGCAACCTTTGGCCAGAGTCACGCCCGCTCCCCGCTTGTGGCGACCCGCGCGGTCGCGGGGAGCCGTTGCGTTCCGATCTGAACGGTCGTCTACCCCACTCGGCCGCTCAAGCCACACTCACGCCAGACTCTCTGTATGACCCGCTGGCTGACCTATGCTGGCGCCCATAGAACCGAGCGCAGTAGCAGCCCGCCGTCCGGATCGCCTGCCCGACTCCCCGGCCGAGGCGCTCGTCGCTGCTCGGCCGCTTCGCTCGTAGTGTGCTGCGCGAAGCCTGGATGGGCGTGAGACGCAGATGAGTCAGCCCAGGAGAGGCGCCAGTCCGTTCCGCCGTCGCGCTCGACGTCTACGGGCTTCGGATCAGTGTGGAGGGCGACTGGCCGGAGGTAATCGAGGGCGCCCGCCTCGACTTCGAGTGGTTCGAGGCGCCCCGCCAGCCGGGCGCCCTGGTCGTGCGAGTCGAGCGCCGGCCGCCGGACTTCGCCCGCTTCGGCGATCTCGAGGCCACGTTCGTCACTCCGCGCAATGTGGTCTACCAGGCGCCGGACCGCACCGTGGTCGACTACTTCGGCCGGGCTCTCGCGGTGCTGACGCCGGACCGCACCTCCGCCTTGGTCCAGGGGGAGGACCTTGGGCTGGTGCACGAGGTCGTCTACCACCTGCTGCTCTCAGCCGTGGGTCGGCAGCTCGACGCCGCCGGCCTCACCAGGCTCCACGGACTGGGTATCAGAGGGGCCCAGGGGGGCGTCGTGGTGATGCTGCCGTCGGGTGGCGGAAAGAGCACGCTCGCGTTGCGTGCTCTTCAGGAGCCCGGCATCGGGCTGATCTCGGAGGACAGCCCGCTCCTCGACCGCCGCGGCAGGCTGCATCCGTTCCCGCTGCGCATAGGAGTCAACGCAACCGACGCCGAGCGGCTGCCGCCGGGCAGCACTCGCACGATCGAGCGGATGGAGTTCCATCCCAAGGTGGTTCTGGACCTTGACGGCTTCCGAGATCGGGTGCCGGAGGGTCCCTCGCGCTGCGACACCTGGTGGTGGGCCGGCGCTCCCTGGGAGTGGAGTCCAGGCTGGAGCCCCTCGCGTCGCGGGCCGCGGTGGGTCCCCTGCTGCGCGAGGCGGTCGTGGGGGTGGGGATCTACCAGGGCATGGAGTTCATCCTGCAGCGCGGAATGCGCGACGTGGCCCTCAAGGCGGGAACCGTGGCGGGCCGTGCCGCTCGCTGCGCCGCCGCGCTCGGGCGGGCGCGAACCTGGAGCCTCACGCTCGGACGTGATCAGGAGCGCAACTGGAAGGAGCTGCTCCCGCTGCTCCGCTGAGCTTCTCTGCCGCAGGGCGCGCAAGCCGCCGTGCGCGGCGCCCTAGCCCCGCCGCTGCCAGCCTCGCGGTAGGGCCGCGGCCCCGCCGTTCACCACGACGATCTCGGGCCTCCGGCGCTGGCCGACAGGCAAGTCCACGGCGTCGACGAGGCCGGGCTCGTTCTCCAGGCTCAGTACCCCGACCTCGCTCGGAGACCCTCCAGCGCTGGCGGCGGCGAGCCGGCGGTCGCCCCGGCGCTCCAGGGCGTAGCCCGCCGCTCCGAGTGGAACCGAAGCCACAGCAGTCAGCTGGTGCAGGCCATGCAAGGCGACGCCGACGCTGCATCGGGCAAAGCCCAGTCTGCGCAGCAGCAGCGCGTAGAAGGACCGGTTGAGCAGCAGGACCGCAGCAAACGCTGCGAGGGCGGCGTCGAGTCGCCTGATGGCTAGGCCGGCCAGCGTGGACAGCCATGCGGCGGCGCTGAGCCGGTGGCGCAAGCTCAGGTTGAGGGCGGATGACGAGGATCCGCGGCGCAGGAGCATTGCGACCCATGGCGCGCCGCGTCGAGTCAGGTCCGTCCAGACCATGCCGCGCAAGGTCCACCGCTTCAGGTGGGTTCCGAGCAGGCCGGGGTCGAGGCGGACTCGCTCGCCTTCGTCGACGATCCGCATCCCGAGTTCGATGTCCTCGACGAAGGGGGCGGTGAAGCGGACTTCGTCGAAGCCGCCGCTGTTGAGGAACACGTCACGGCGCATTGCTCCGACCCCCGCCCAGAAGGTGGTCGCCCGCCCGGGGGAGGACTGGTGCACGTGGTGATGGAGCAGGTTTCGGAACTGCGACACCAGACCCGGTGCCGGCGGGGCGTCGTCATACGAGCCGAACAGCCCAGCCAGCTCGGGGTCGCCTCTGAAGGCGGCCCGCACCCGGGTGAAGGCGTCGGGGTGGACGGCCACGTCTGCGTCGATGAACACGAGCACGTCGCCGGTCGCCCGACGGGCGCCCTCGTTACGCGCCCCCGCCGGTCCCCGTTGGGCGCAGCGGTCGATGACGAGCACCTCCTCGGGCGCTTCTGCCGCCGCCTCGATGGCGAGCCGGCAGCGCTCGAGTGTGGGTGGGTCCTTCGTGGCGGGGATAACGGCGGTGAGGCTGGGCACCCAATGATGCTAAGCGCAGTGGGAGGAGCTTGCCAGCCGCCTCCGGTCACTTGTTGGAGTCGACGGACGCGTTCCGCGGCTATCCGCGCCGGTAGGCGTAGTAGGCGGGCTTCCGCAGTCGACCGTGAACCTGGCGCACGCGTCCAGCAAGTTCCATCTGTTGTTTCCGGACTTCTGGTGGGCCGCCGGCCGGCTGCCCTACAAGGTCGGGGCGCTTGCCATCTTCCTGCTCCTGGTCTCGTCCGCATTCGCGCTCGCTCGTGCGATGGCAACACCGTCTGCAAGGGGTCGACCTGGGAGCCACGCAGGGCCAAGTCGTCGAATAGTCGACTAGACGCGCGTCACCCCCGGTCGCGGGACGCCGCCGGCCGCACTCGCTCGAAGCGAGCTGGAACCTCGTCTACGATCGAGCGATCGAGCCGCCGTCCCGCAGCGTCGCCGATGCTTCGGCGGCCTCAGCGATCGCCGTCGAGCCCGCCCGACGAGGCGTACGCCTGCCGGCGAGCACTCGCCGCGCCGTCGAGGTGGTCGGAGCTTTGGTGGTCTCCGATCTGAGGGCCCGCTACGGTCGCGGCAGGCTGCGCTCGCTCAAGTGGCTGCTCGACCCCTATGCAGCCGCCGGCGTCTACCTCCTCCTCATTGCGTTCGTGCTGCACCGGCAAGGGCCGGCGCCGGGCCTGAGCATCGCCTGCGCGATCGTGCCGTTTCAGCTCGTGATGGCCACGACGGTCAACGCCCTGACCTCCGTTCAGCTACGCGGCTCGATCATTGTGAACATGTCCTTCCGGCGGCTCCTGATTCCGGTCGCCTCCGCAGTGACCGAAAGCATCGCCTTTGCTGCTTCGCTCACCCTGCTCGCGTTGATGATGGCCATCTATGGGGTGGCTCCCACCACTGCTGTCGCCTGGCTGCCGCTGGTCCTCCTCGTGACGTTCGTGTTCTCGTTGGCAATCGCATATCCCGCCGCGCTCGTCGGGCTGTGGTACCAGGAGGTGAACACCTTCATCATCAGCGGCGTCCGCACCGCCTTCTTTCTGGCGGCGGGTGTGGTGGCGCTCGGCCAGACACATGGAGGCGCGCACCTCGTGCTGTCGCTCAATCCGTTGACGGCCATCTTCGAGTCCTACCGGGACGTTTTGCTCTACGGTCAGGCGCCAGCGGCCTGGGAGCTCCTATACCCGGTTGGCGTGGCCGCCCTCCTGCTCGTCGGGTTCGTCCGGCTCTTCAATCGCGAGCAGTCCCAGTTCGCGAAGGTGATCGAGTGAGCGCGTTCGTCCGCGCGAACGGGGCGGGCGTCCGCTTCCAGTTCGACCATCAGCGCCGGGTGGTGACGCCCGCAATGGGCCGGTTCCGCCGCGCCGGACCGACCCTATGGGGCCTGCGGGGGGTGACGGTCGCCATCGGTCCGGGCGAGGGCGTGGCGCTGGTAGGTCCGAGTGGATCGGGCAAGACCACTCTCCTGCGGCTCTCGGCGGGCGTGCTTGTGCCTGACGAGGGATGGATCGACGTGGGAGGACGGGTGGGCTCACTGCTCGCGGTGCAGGCCGGGCTCATGCCGCGGCTGACCGGGCGCGAAAACGCCAGCCTGCTCGGCGTCCTCGCGGGCATGTCGGCGGCCCAGACCCGGTGCTCGCTCGAGGCCATCAAGGAGCGAAGCGGCTTGGAGGACGCCTTTGAGCGTGCGGTCTCCAGCTACTCGATCGGCATGCGCGCTCGCCTCGGCTTCGCGGTCGCGGACTGCCGTGACGTGGACGTGCTCGTCCTCGACGAGGTCCACGATGCCCTAGACCAAGAGTTCAGGGAGATCGTGGCGGAGCGGGCGGAGGTCATCCGTAGTCGTGGCGGCATCGTGATCGCCGCCGGCCACGACCATGCAGTGCTCGAGCGGATGTGCGAACGGGCGATCCACCTGGAACATGGGGCGGTGGTTGACGACGGGCCGTTCGAGCGGGTGCGTGAGGCGTACCTGCAGTCCGTCGCGTGAGTCCACGGGACGCCGCTCAAGCCTGCCGGATTCCGGAGCCGACGAGGTCGTCGACGCGGTGAGGACCTGACCGATGCGAATCGCCCACATCACGATCAGCCACGACCCCACCGATGTGCGCATCGTCCAAAAGGAGTGCGCGAGCCTCGTACAGGCTGGGCACGAGGTCCACGGCTTCTTCTGCGCCCCGCCGCCGGCGAGCCGGAACGGGGTTCGCTTCCACTCGCTTCCCGACGTCGCTCCGACGACCGCTTACTTCTGGCAGGTCTGGAGGCGTCTCCCTGCCATCTACTCCCGTGCCCGGGAAGTGCGCGCGGCGGCGTACCACCTGCCGGATCCCGCGCTCATCCCGCTGGCGCTCCTGCTCAAGCTTCGCGGTGCCCGCGTGATCTACGACGCGCACGAAGACCGGCCCAGGCAGGCGCTCACCAAGTACGGGGCGCTGGGGCAGCCGCTCGTCGCCATCGTGACCTCCTTGATGTGGCGCCTGCTCGAGTCCGCGGCCAAGCTGTTCATCGACCGCTTCATCGCGGTCACTCCGCATATCGCGGCACGGTTTCCCGCCGGACGAACCACCGTCGTTCGCAACTACCCCCGGCTCGAGGAGTTCGCTTCGGCGCGGCGGCGCCAGCCGCGATACGCGGCCAGGCCTAACCACGTCGTCTACACGGGCGCAGTCCGCCCGGGTACCGGGGTCGAGGTCATGGTGGAGGCGATGGGACTCCTTACCGACGAGCTCGATGCGCGCCTGCTGCTGGTCGGGGACTTCCGTCGGGCCCGTCCGGGCATGCGGGCGGAGCTGGAGCGGCTGCCCGGCTGGGAGCGCGTCGTCGCGCTGGGCCCGCGGCCACGTCCGGAGATGATCGAGACACTCGCGGGGGCCAGGATCGGTGTCGCGCTCTACTCGCCTCGCCCCGAGCAGGTGCACGCGATGGGCAACAAGATATTCGAGTACATGGCCGTCGGCCTGCCCGTTGTCGCCCCCGACTTCCCCGTCTGGAGGGATGTGGTGCGCGACCGCCGAGCCGGCCTGACCGTCGATCCAACTGACCCGCGGAAGGTCGCGAGAGCGATCCGTTACCTGCTCTTACATCCGCGGGAGGCCGAGGCGATGGGCGCGTCCGGCGCCGAGGCGGTGGCGTCGGAGTTCAACTGGAGCACCGAGGGCGAGCGGCTCCTGCGTCTTTACGACGAGCTCGACCCGGTCCCGCTCAGGCGTTCCGTTCGGTTTACAAGACCGCGGCCTCGTCGAATGGCCCGTCGTACTTGACTCGGCACGCCTCGAGCGCCGACTCGTGGCGTGGGTCCCGGTGCGGGTCTGATCTGGTTCCTCCACCGCTTGGCCGTGGCGGCGGCGGGCCTGGCCGGCCCCCTCGCTCGTCGGGCGAGGGCGGCGGCGCTCGGCCTCGGCGACGACGTGGAGTGCCCGTGCTGCGACCGTACCTTCTCGCGCTTCGTCGGGCCGCACGAGGAATGCCCTTCATGCCGGACCCACTCGAGGCACCGGCTGCTCTGGTTCTACCTGTTCGAGCACAGCCCGGGTCTGCTCGCCGGGGAGGTGTCCATGCTGCACTTCGCCCCCGAGCCCGCGCTCGAGAAGCGCTTCCGCAGCATGGGGGACCTCCGCTACGTGACGAGCGACCTGAACCCGAGGCGGGGGGAGGTGGTGGCCGACATCACGGCGCTTCCATTTCCCGGAGGCGGCGTTCGACGTGGTGCTGTGCAGCCACGTGCTGGAGCACGTGGACGACGACCATCGTGCGCTCGCCGAGATCGCGCGGGTCCTTTGCCCAGGCGGCACCGCCCTCCTGCTGGTGCCGATAGACAAGTCGCGAGCGGAGACCTACGAGGATCCCACGATCACCTCGCCAAGGGAACGCGAGAAGGCGTTTCGCCAGTACGACCACGTCCGGCTATACGGGCTCGACTTCACGGATCGCGTTCGCGCCGCCGGCTTGGACGTGGAGATCGACCGGCTCGACCGCCAGCTCGACCCCTCACTCCTCGACAGATGGAGGATGCGATCGGGTCTGTGGGTGTGCCGAAAGCCCGGCAGCCGCAGCCGTCGGGACTGACTCAGCCAGCATTTCTCGTTGGACGGTCAGGTCGCGACTGGTTGGGCGGGTGTCAGCCCATGGCGGCGCATCACTTCGCCGATGGCGGCGAGATCGGGCGGGCCGCCGGCCGCGGCTGCAAGGACCCGGGCCACGTCCTGGAAGTAGGCGGGTCCGAACACGCCAGGTGTTGCGATCGCGAGGAACTTGGCGTCGACGCTGCCGCGATTCTCGAACCCGTGAACCTGACCGCGCCGGATGCACAAGGCGTCGCCGGGGCCAAGCTCAACGGCCTCTCCGTCGATTGTCCAGCTGCAGACTCCCTCGAGGCCGTAGATCGTCTCCTCGAACCCGTCGTGGCTGTGAGGCACCGGGACCTTCGCCTCGGCCGGGACCATGCACTCGAACACCGTGACGCTGCCGCCGGAATCGTCGGCGTCGACAAGGAAGTCGATCGAGACCGCACCGACGTGGATGGTGGCGGTGCTTGACGAGGCCATTGGGGTTCCTTCCGTGGGCTGTAAAGCGACCGGACGACCATAACGCCGACCCCACCAGCGGGCACAGACCGTCCAGGTTCTCCGCGCCCGCGGCGCCTACTCCCCCAGTCCCACAGCTTCGAGGGCTTGGTCACGGTCCCCATAAACCTTGAAGCGCACCACCAGCTCGTCACGGATCGTGAACTCGTGCGCGACTTGGATCTCGACTTGCGCACCGCTCTCGTGTCCCGTGGCCGACACTCGTACGAAGACGAGCACCCGCTCGTCGTCGATGTCGAAGAAACGCTCCGGCTCGAACTGGATCGGTGAACCGCTCCAAGGCCCGCTGTCGCGAAAGCGGCGGAGCTCCTCGACGCCCCTCATGATCGGCCTGTCGGGGTAGGCCGCCGTGAAGTCGAACTCTGCGTCGGGCGCCACCTTGTCGGAAGTCGCGGCGGTCAGACCGCCCGGGTCTGCGTAGACGTCGCGCACGATCTCGACGTTCTGCTGCGACATCGCCGACCCAGTATCCCGCTGTTATCGAATGGACACCATTGCCCGGATCGGCGGTAGCCCCTGATCATCAGCGCCGATCCGCTGGTTCGCCCCAAAGGGCGTCCGCCTCGGATTCCGCTCCGGTTCGGGTACGGCTAGCTCCACCTACAGCACACCCGGCGAAGCGGGATGCCTACCGGAGTTGGATCTTCTCCGGCTACCGGATCTACTCAGCTCCGCGTTCGCGGGCCGCGCAAGTGCGGTAACGGTGGAGATTTTCGTTGACCGACTTCTGCGTAACTGTCATACGTGATCCGGCTGCTGGTTGACGCGAAGCCCACCGAGTGTTAGGAAGGTAGGTGTTTCAATTCCGGCGGCCAATCTTGGCCGTCGGATAGGCCCTCTGGCGTTTTTCGGGTGCCGACCTGTTGGGCCAGCTCTGTGGGTGCCCAACGGCGAAAGGAAGTCACCGTGAAGAGCCTAAAGGGAATCCTCGTAACCACGGCGGTGAGTGCCGTCGCGGCGGGAGCGTTTGCCGGCCCGGCATCGGCAGACGTCGTGTTACCGCCATGCGGACCTAACCAGGAGTTCAAGATCAAGACCGACAACTTCATATACGTCTGTAAGAACGGGGACACGAAGTTCAAGGGCAGCCTGCTCGATGTAACCAAGGGCAGTCGCTCAGGGTACGGGCCGGGTCCATCGGCGGACCTGGCCCGAGCCTTTCATGGTGTTGGCCTTAGACGGCGGGGCGGCAGGCGATCCGCCTCAGGAGCATGAGACGCTCTTTCCGGCTGGTGTGGAAAGCGGTCAAGCGTCGAGAAGATGCTCGATGCCCACTCAGGCGGGCGAAACCGGACAGGTGGAGAGCAGCCTGCGGGCGGCCATGAGGGCGGCGGGATCAGTCTCGGGCGCCCACAGCGTTGAGGCGGGAGTCGAAGAACGCGACGATCCGGCGGCGAGCCTCCCGGGCCGACGTTCGTGGTGGTCAGCCGCTGTCAGCGTCGCGAGCGTCTCTTAGGGCCCGTTCAGCTCTCAGTCCCTGCGGACGGTCATCGAGCGCTAGGCGCAGATGCTGTGAAAGAACGGCGATCGCAAGCCACGCAGTCACTGGTACGAGCGGTATGACAAACCGCGAATACGCTGACACCGGCACGTGGACGGCGAACCCAAGCGCCGTGAATGCCGCGATCGGCGGGATCTCAGGAGCGAGGCTTCTCCGCACCCTGATCGCAACGAAGAGGGCGACGGACAGGACGCCCAGCAGGAGCGCGTTCGGAACCGCGTACAACATCGAGCTCGCCTTCTGGTTGGTGAAGGAGTATGGCGAGTTGAACACGAGCCGACCTAGGTTGTTCACGACGTTGGACAGGTAATGGTTGGGATCGTCCCTGATGTTCTCCAAGGCGATCTCCCGCAGCCTCGCGTCCTGGTCCAGCGGCTCCAGTCGAGCCACCTCAGATAACCGGCGAGGTAACCCTTGAGTCTGGTAGTCCCCGAGGTTTCCGGGGGCAGTCATCCAGTACAACGAGCGCCCTCCGGAGTTGCCCCAGTAGAAGGGCTTGCCCGTCTTCGAATACGTGTAGAGCAGCCACGGGGTGCACAACAGCAGGGCCACCAGCAATGCCGTCACGCTTCGCCGGGCCATCGGCGCTCGCCGGGACCTCAGCAGCCATACGCCGCTCAGCAGTAGCGCCGCCAGCAGCACGTAGCCGTACTCGACCCGGCTGAGTGCCAGCGCCGCCAGCGCCACGCCCGCCCAGACATGGTCACGTCGGCCGCCGCGAAACGAGCGGACCATGAAGAACGCCGCGAGCGTGAAGCAGAGCGTGGCCAGCGGCTCCACGCGGATCACGCCGACGACCGAAAGGAAGGGCAGGTAGAGCGCCAGACCGTATGTCGCGATCAGGGCCGCGCGCTCGCTACGAAGGTAGAGCCGCACCAGTTGGTGAAACGCCACCAGGGTCGCGAACAGCAGCCCCGGGCCGACGACCATGCGCATCACCTCCAGCGGAACATCGAGCGCCACGAGCGGAGCCAGTAGCGCCGGGAGTCCGGGCCCGTGCCACAGCTGAAGTTGGGCGTCCAAGCTATCCGTCATGGCGTAGAAGCCATGCGTGAGGTTGCTGGCGTAGAGGAGGTACCTGACCTCGTCCCCTCGGTCCTGGTCGATCAGGACCGAGATCACCGTGTAAGCGGCGAGGATCGGCAGGAGATAGATCGCGGACGCGGCGCCGGCCCGTGCGAAGAGGGCGTGAGGGCGATCGGATCGCACGCTCAGCCTTCGGTCAGCCGGCAGCGTGCGAGCGTGCGCAGGAGAGGGTCTGGCACGGACCCCAGCAAAGCAGCCGCGACGGAGGGACCCGCACTCCAAATCCGCCGTGGAGGAAGAGTTGCCTACCCGAACCTAGGGAACCGCTAGGCCGGGCCGGTGCTGCGATGGCTGGGCTTCGGCGGGATGTTCTGGTTGCGGCAGAAGAAGTTGTCGGGGTCGTACTTGCCCTTCAGGGCCTGAAGGCGCTCGTACTTCTGTGCACCGTAAGCCTGGCGGATGCGCTCCTGGCCCTCCTCCATGAGGAAGTTGACGTAGACGCTCGTGTGATGGGGCTCGAGCGCCGACCAGAATCTCCTTACCCACTCCTTCTCTTCATCGAAGCCTTCGGCGGTGGCCGTCATGCCAGTGATGTTGAACGTGTGCCCTGCGGCTCGGCCGTTGAAGGCCGTCTCATCATCGGCGACTCGTCCCACCGCTCCCCCCAGCTGCCAGATCGGAAAGGCCGTCAGCGGTGAGCCGATCTGCCGCGCGTGGTCGACCGCAACGTCGATCACATCGTCGCTGAGCGCCGCCACGTCGCAGGCCCGCATGTAGTACCACCAGTCGTGCGGGAAGGAGAGGTCGAACATCGCCTGATGAGTGACGTAGGGCTTCGGCTCGCACAGGTCGAGCACCGGCGAGTCGAACGCCTTGAGCGGACGCACGACCGCTTCCCCCTCCTCGACCGGTCCGCAGTAGCAACACACGACCGCCACGACCAGCCGGCCGTGTAGCTGCGGCGGGACGAAGGGAAGCGGAGGCGCCTTCCGCTGGACGACGATCGTCATCAATTCGTCCGGCGCCTCGGCGCTCCACTCGCGGTAGAAGCGCAGCAGCTCCGGAGCCTTCTCCATCGGCCAGAAGATCGGCCCGGCGAAGACGATCGGGCCCACCGGGTGCAGGCGGAACTCGAACTCGGTGACGATCCCGAAGTTTCCGCCGCCGCCGCGCAGGCCCCAGAAGAGGTCGGTGTTCTCCGCCGCGCTGGCCTTCACGAACTGCCCGTCCGCCGTGACCAGGTCAGCGGAAAGGAGCTGGTCGATCGTGAGGCCGTGCTTGCGCTGAAGCCAGCCGATGCCGCCCCCGAGCGTCAGGCCCGCGACGCCGGTATGCGTGACGATCCCGCCCGTGGTCGCCAGCCCGAACGCCTGGGTCTCGCGGTCGAGCTCGCCCCAGAGCACACCCGCCTGCGCCCTCGCGGTGCGCGCCTGCGGATCGACGCGGATCCCCTTCATCAGCCCCAGGTCGATGACGACTCCACCGTCGCAAACGGACGCACCCGGGAAGCTGTGGCCACCGCTTCGGACGGCGGCTTCCAGGCCGGCGTCCCGCGCGAACCTGACTGCTGAGATCACGTCCCCGACCCCGGCGCAGCGCGCGATCAGGGCCGGCGAGCGGTCGATGGAGCCGTTCCAGACTCTACGTTGGCGCTCGTAGGAGGGATCGGCGGGGCGAACGAGCTCCCCGCGGAAGGACTCTCCCAGCTCGCGCAGGGCGGTCTCGTCCAGCCTTGTCCCGTTGGCGACGGGGTTCACGCGGCTGTCATGGAGCCTGCGGTAGAGGGGTCATCGCGTGGTGGCCTCATTATCCCTCCTCGCTGCAAGTGCCCCGCCCCGCCGCGGTGTAGGGTCGCGGCGGGCAAGCGGTCGGCAAGGCGAGGAGACCGGGGATGCAGAGCGAGACACCGGTGAGCGGCCGCGGAACAGGCCGCACCGCGGCAGCTGCCGATCGAGGTGTTCTGCGTCGGCGAGGCGGGCGACCTGCAGGCGCCGGCCGGCCGCTTCGAAGCGCTGTACGGAGTCGAGCCCGACGGCGCTGTGCTGGTCCGGCCCGACGGTTTTGTCGGATGGCGCGCCCTGCGGGCTGAAGAAGTCCCGGCCCAGGACCTGGCCGGCGCGCTCGCCACGATCCTCGCGTCCTGAGCCGGGATCCACCGCTCACGCCACCCCACGGCCCCATCTCAACGGGCCATGACTGTCGAGGCCCGCGCGACTCCGGCTACTCCATGTTCTTGGTCACGACCTCCATGGTGCGGGCGAGCTCCTCTGTGGGGCTGAACTCGACAACCTCCGTACCGGCGTAGAGGATCGGCGTGTGCCCAGGGCCGACGTGGTACGCGTCGCCGCCCTCGAAGACCTCCTCGCTCTCTCCAGAACGGAAGGCAACCTTGCCCTTGATCACGTAGCCCATGTGCTCGCACTGGCACTCGTCGTTGGGAAGCCCCTTGAAGAAAGGGGACAGGTCGGCGTCCTGGGTGTAGGTCTCGAAACCCACGGTCCAGCCATCTTGGAAGTGCTCGAAGTGGCCCTCGTAGCCCTCGAGCGCCTCGTGCTCAGAAGCGGTTTCCTTCGATGCCTTCGGCATTTCTTACCTCCTGTTCGAACGCGCTCGAAGCACTCTCGTCCCTCGCGCGCTGATTTTTCAAGCGACCGGCCGGCTCATGCCTTCTGATCGCCCGACATGACGTCGCTCTCGCGAACGATGCGACCGTCCACGATCTCGAAGATTCCGTTGGCGAGGACCTTGCGCCCTCCGGGGAACTCGCAGGTGATCGTGGCGGCGGCACGAGTCTCCCCCGCGACGAGGTTGTCCACCGTGGCCTTGACGCCGGCGGCGGCACAGTGCTCGAGCATCCCCCTCAACACGTCCTTGCCTTGACGGGTTCGCGGCGAACTCGGCGGATTGTCGCGGTCGATCTGGATCAGCTCGAAGTCGTCGGCGTAGAGCCCAAGCAGGGCCTCTATGTCCCACTCCTGGTAAGCGCGCCTGAACGCTTCGAGGTCGAATGAGGTGCTGGTCTTGACGGTCATCGTGTACCTCCGTGGATTGGGGTGGACCTGACCATTCCGGGCTACCATGGCCCTTGAACCGCGGTTCAAGTCAAGGGCCAGGTCCGAGATGGACGGCACCCCGGAACTCACGATCGGCGAGGTGGCGCGGCGCGCAGGGGTCGCGACATCCTCCATCCGCTACTACGAGCGGATCGGCCTCCTCCCCGAGCCCGACCGCCTTGGAGGCCAGCGGCGCTACGACGCGGACGTGCTCGGCAAGCTCGGGTTCATCGGCGTTGCCCAAAGCGCCGGATTCAAGCTGCGGGAGATCAAAGAGCTGATCAAAGGGGTAGACGACGTCGACGGCTTAGGGGGGCAGATGCGCACCCTCTCAGGCCAGAAGCTCGGCGAGGTCGAGGCTCTCCTCGAGCGCACCAAGGCGATGAAGGGCTGGCTCGAGGTGGCACAGGAATGTGGCTGCGCGACCCCGCAGGAGTGCGCCCTGTTCCCCAGCGCCCGGCGAGGAGCCCCTGAGCTCCGACCTCGATCTGCGAGTCGTCCGCGTAGAAGGCAACGACTGTCGCCGGCCGCCTGCGGGCTGAGATCCTCTAGTTGAGGCGCCAACGTCCGTCGGCGGCCTCGGGATCGAATAACAATCGGCTCGTCCCAGCCGCGATCGAAGGAGGAGCGAGATGGCGATAATCATGACCGCCGAGGTGCCGGGCATGACGCAGGAGATGGTGGACGGCATGACGGCACAGCTCGAGGAGCAACAGAAGTCTCAGCCGGGGTTCGTGGTCCATGCGAACGGCCCCATCGACGGCGGCTGGAGCGTGACCGAGGTCTGGGAAGCCCAGGAGAACTGGGACTCCTGGTACGAGGGAACGATCCAGCCCAATCTGCCGGAAGGGATCGAGCCGCGTGTCACGACCCGGGAGCTCTACAACGTCATACAGCCATAGCCAGCCCGTGGGCACCAGCTCGTAACCCGGGCTGGAGCCCCGCATCGCTCGGTAGCGATCGGCGAGCCCGTCGGGGCTGGAACTGCCACGACTCGACGGTGTCACCCAGGCCGCCCACCAGCTCGCCCAAAGCAGCCCCCCCCCTAGCCCGCCTCCAGGAAGCCCAGCACCTCGGCCGTGAACCGGTCGGTGGCCATGTCCATCGCGTTGTGCCGCTGCCCCTCCATGACGCTGACCCGGCAGTCCTCCAGCGCCGCCTCACCGCCTCGCCCGCCTGCTTGAAGGGCTCCGGGCTGTCGCCGCCCTCGAGGAAGAGCGTGGGCACGGCGACCGTGCGGAACCGGTCCGGGTCGAAGCGGTACTCCCTGTTCGCCCGCTCCTCTCTGGGAATGGTGTGCGCAACCGCGAGGCGGGCCTCCCAGGCCGGCATGGCCCGCATGGCGTCGACCTGCTCGGCGGTCAGGCCGGCCACCTCCTGCATGAAGAAGGCGATGACCTCGTCGCGCTCCCCCGCCTCGAGCAGCTCGTGCAGCCGCTGGACCACGGACGGAGGCGAGGTGAGGAAGCCGAGTGGCGGCTCGTACAGGACGAGCCGGCGCATGTTGTCGGTGAGCAGACAGGCCTCGAGAGCGCAGACGCCGCCGTAGGAGTGGCCCAGGACGCTCACCCCCTCGCCCGCCCAGTCGACGACCGCCGCCACGTCACCGACTCTCGGCCTCGAGCGTGTACTGGTCCCCGTCACCGCTCCCGCCCCTCCCGCGGCGATCCATCGCCATGACCGTGAAGTGCTCGTCGAACGCCGGCAGCACCGGGCCCCAGCGGCTGTGGTCGGCGGCCGTCCCGTGGACCAGCAGGAGCGGCGGGCCTTCGCCGCTCGTCCAGACGGCGATGGACGTCCCGTCCTGGGAGACGACCTTCTCCGCGCCGCTCACTGTCAGGGCCCGCGCGATCTCGCCCACGTGGCGTCGGTCGGTGCCACAGCAGCCGCCCACCACGTTCAGCTCAGGGAGCCCGTCGCGCAGCGCCGCGTAACGGGCGGCCAGGTCCTCGGGGTCGCCCTCGTCGAGCTCCTCCGCCTCGTCGAGCTCGTCGTGGCTCATGGTCGAGGCGTTCGCCCGCAGCCCCCGGATGCGGTTGCGCCAGGGCTCGTGGAGCACCGACTCGAAATGCGTCGGGTGGGCGCAGTTGATCATGTAGTAGGCCGGCAGCGAGTCTGTCTCGCGGTCGACCTCCTCGATCGCCTCGCCGAGCGGCTGGCCGCTGGGCAGGCGCCCGTCGGTCTCGACGGTGAAGGAGATGGCGACCGGCATCCCGGCCTCGCCTGCCGCCCGGGCCACGCCCTTGGCCTCGTCGGCGTAGGTCATGGTGATGGCGGTGACCATGTCCGCGGCCGTGCCGGCGAAGGTCGAGATCTGCGCCGAGTGGTAATCCCGCGCGGCGTCGGCCGAGAGCAGCTCCCGTGGGTTGTAGCCGTCGTCGTGGGGGCCGATACAGCCACTGATCACGACCGGGTCCTGGTCGAGGGCGTCGCGGATCTCCTCCATCAGCGCGATCGCACGCCGGTTCATCTCGGCGACCTGCTCGCCGGAGTAGCCGATCTTCGCTCCCCACCCCGGGCTGGCCCGCCACGTCGGGCTCTCCAGCACGAACCCCGCCCCGGCCTCGCGGGCCAGCTCGGCAAAGGGCGCGTAGTACTGGCGCAGCGCCTCGGTGCCCTCGTCGTCCTTGAGCAGGTCGAACGCTGCGAACTCCGGGAGATCGAGGCCCTCGTGGAAGATCAGGACGGTTTCGATCCCGCCGTCGGTGAGAAACAGTCCGCCTTCCAACTGGGGAAGGCGGTCGCGATAGCTCATGCAGGTGAGTTCTTACCGCAGGCCGGCGCCGTTGGCCACTACGACGTCATCGTGGCGGGCAGCGGCCACGCGGGCGGCCCACCGCGGGAAGTGAGCCCCGCGTTCGGCCAGCAACGCCGCCACGTGCGGAGCGGCACCGAGCGTGAACAGCCCGGCGAGCGTGATGCAGAGGACGGGATACCCGCCGGCGGCGAGGGCGGCGCCGCCGATCCCGCCACCCAGCAGGTAGCCGAGCTGAGCTGTGGACGCTCTGACACCCATTACGGCGAGTCTGCGCTCAGGAGTGACGTAGAGCGCGAACGTGCTGCCCGCGGCGGTGCGCGTGCACGCCAGGAAGACCAGCAAGGTGAAGGTCGCGGTGCTGACGCCGAGCCCGGGGCGCACGCTGCCGAAGATGGCGGTGACCGCGGCCGCGCAGAATCCGAGCACCACCAGCAGCTCGCGCGGGGAGCTCGTCAGCCAGCGGCGGGCCAGGAAGTTCCCGGGGAAGGCGGCGATTGCGGACGCGCCGAGAAGGAGGCCGACCGTGCCGGGAGCGGCGTCGTATGACTCCACCATGAGCGCGCCCGCGTATACGAGTGTTCCGGCCCAGGCGGCGTAGCTGAGCAGCTCACCGATCGCCCAACCGGCCAGCTTTGTGTCCCAGCGAAGTCGATGGCCGGATGGTGCGGAGGCGCCGGCGCGCTGCTCACGCGGCCGGGCACCGACCGCCGCCAAGCCGGCGAGGCCGGCCGCGAGGGGGACACCGAGCCAGGCGTAGCGCCAGCCGAGATCCGCGCACAGCCCGATCAGGGGCATGCCCGCGACCCAGGACGCCGGCTGGCCGAGCGAGGCCCACGCCACCGTCGCGGCGCGGCGCTCCGGCGCCGACCAGGCGGCCGCAGCGGCGAGCGCGCCCGCGACCAGAAGCCCGGTGGCGGCGCCGATCGCCACCTGGGCCGCGGCGAGGGCAGAGAGGCTCGGAGCCGCCGCGCTGGCCACCGAGCCGAGCACGAGCAGGCCATTGCCGGCGAGGAGGAGCCGGCGGGGTCCGACCCGTCTGCCGACGAGCACAACCGCGAGCGCGGCAATGCCACCGACCAGGCCCACGAGCGTCCGCAATTGCCCGGCCGCGGCGGTCGCGACACCGAACTCGCGCGCCACACTCGGCAGGATCGGGCTCAGCGTCAGCAGACCCGCCTGTGCCGCGAATAGGCAGACGAAGGCCACGTTGCCCGGCGACACCGGCGGCCGCTCGCGGCTCATGCCTTCGCCAGGAGCCCGGCCCGGCGGGTTTTCAGCAAGTCGACAACGGCAGCCGTCGCCCGGAACGGGTGCGCGACCACGAGTCCGTCGCGGATCGTGATCACGGCCACCATCTCGCCGTTCAGCTCGCCGGCGAGCGCATCTTCACCCGGCCCGTTCAGGCTGTCGAGCGCCGCCACGCAATCGACCGTGATGGTGTCACCGGGTCGTGCCTCCTTCGTGAACATGCGCTGAAGGTACGACCGGCGCGGCGCCTCGACATCGGCGCCACCACCCAACTCTGCGATTACGTGGTGGCGGGATTCACGTACGCGAGAAGCGAGCCGCGGCGGCGGCGCGGGCAGCCTTGCCCGAGACTCCGAGCTTGGCGTAGATGTTCGACAGGTGCCGCTCCACGGTGCGCACGCTGAGCACCAGCCGCTCGGCGATCTCCTCGTTGCTGAGCCCGTCGGCCACCAGCTCGAGCACCTCCTGCTCGCGCTCGCTCAGCTCGCCCACCTCTGCGGCCTGCGGGGTCTCGCCCACGCCGAGGAAGGCTCGTACCTCGGCGAGGAAGTCCCGCCAGGCCGGCTCAGCCTCCTGGAGGATGTGGTTCGCGCTCTCGAGAGTCACGAGCCGCGCATTCGGGATCAGAGAGGCGAGCAGCCGACCCTCCTCGAGCGGGACGATGCCGTCATCGCGCGCGTGCACCACCAGCGTCGGCGTGGTGACCGTGCGCGCGAGGTCGGTGACGTCGATCTGCGACCTTCCGGTCCAGAGCTTGGCCGCGTTCTCGCCCGAGGTCGTCACCCGCTGGAGCTCGTCCCACCAGTGCAGCTCGTCCTCGCTCGCGCCGGGCGCCCACATCGACGTGAACAGCCGACGCAGCGCGGGGACGTCCTGGCCCCAGCCGACCCGCATCAGCGCGATCAGCGCTTCGGACTGCTCCCGCTGAAGATCGTCCCGCCGATAGCGCCCGCGTCCGTAACCGCCGTAGATGACGAGCCGGCTGACCCGCTCCGGGTGCCGCGATGCGTACGCCAGCGCGACGGCCCCTCCGCCGGAGATCGACAGCAGGGAAAAGCGCTCTGGCCCGGCGGCGTCGACAACCGCTTCGACGTCGCCCACGAAGGTGTCCAGCGTCGGAATTTCGGGCAGCTCGCGCTCGGACAGCCCACAGCCCCGGTCGTCGTAGCGGATCATCGTGTTCGTCGCGCCGAGGTCCCGCACCCAGTGCCGCCAGACCGGGCTCTCCCAGTCGTACTCGAGGTGCGTAAGCCAGTTGCCCGCCTTTACCAGCGGCGGGCCGGACCCGTGTGTGGCGTATGCGAGTCGTGCGCCATCGGGCGCTGTGCAGAAGCGGATCTCCTGCTTCATTTGCGGGCACAGACGACGCAGGCGGCAACGAGGAAGACGGCGGTCATGCCGCCCAGGATCAGCCAGTTCACCCAGATCGCGTTCGCGAAGGTGTCGCCGTACTGCGCGAGCAATGGCGGTCCCAGATTCGAGCCGCCATCGCCCAGCACGCGCTCCAGCTCCAGCTCGTGGCCCATCCCCTCGAACGCCCAGCGGTCGGCCATGCCGTAGCTGATGACCTGGCCCGCGCTCGCCATGATCGGCACCGGCAGGATGGCGCCCGAGAAGAGCACCTGCGGGAAGCACAGCAGCGGCAGCGCGATCGTGGCCTGTGCCGGACCGCTGACCGCGGCCGAAGTCAGCAGGCCAAGCGCGAGCGCAGCCGCGGCGTCGAGGACCAGCGTCAGCAGCAGCGCCGCATAGGTGGCGGCCCCCGCGTCGGGCAGGCGGTCGAACAGCCGCAGGACGCCGAGCATCAGGACCGACATGCCCACGAGCACCGGCAGCAGCACCGCGGCCTTCGACAGGACGTAGGGACCGACCCGCAGTCCGATCAGCCGTTCGCGGCGCAGGATCGGGAGCTCGGTGCAGATCTGGAGCAGCCCGTAGGTAAGCCCGAAGAAGAAGCCGCCGAAGGCGACCCAGTAGATGATCATGATCATCGCGTTCGGGCTGGGGTCCGCGAAGGCAAAAGCCCCCCGCGGGAACAGGATCACGAGCATCGCGACGACCAGCAGCGGCGATCCGAGCAGGATCGCCAGCGTCAGCTTGTTGCGCACCAGGATCTCCGCGTTGCGGCGCGTGAGCACCGACCACTGTCTCAGCGCGCCGATGCCGTCGGCGCGGGGCGCCTCCGCCGCGGCGGCGCTCGCCGCGGTCGCCGGCGCCGGGCGAAAGCGGTGTGCCCATTCGGCGGGCGTGGCCTCGCCGGCGAGTCGCTCGTAGATCTCCTCGGGGGCGCCTACCTGGAAGTGCTCTGTCGCCTGCTCTGTCGAGCCGGCGAAGGCAAGGTGCCCGTCGCGTGCCAGCACGATCATCTCGTCGCAGATGTCGATGTCCTGCATCGCGTGCGTCGTCAGGACGATCGTGCGGCCAGAGCAGACCAGGCGGCGCAGCAGGCGCATCAACTCGGCTGACGTGGCCGGATCCAGCCCGGAGGTCGGCTCGTCGAGGAAGAACAGACGCGGGCCGGTCAGCAGTTCGGCCCCGATGCTGACGCGCTTGCGCTGTCCGCCGGAAAGAGCCGACACGCGCACATCGGCGCGCTCGCGCAGGTCGAGCGCATCGAGCGTCTCCGCGACCGCCTTCTCACGGTCCGCCTCCGTGGCCGCGGCGGGCAGCCTCAGCATTGCCGCGTAGCGGAGGGTCGCCACGACCGAGAGCTCGGTGTGGATGATGTCGTCCTGCGGGACGTACCCGAGCGCGGAGCGCCAGGCGGCGAGGTCCAGGTGGGGATCCTGCCCGTCGTACAGCACGGTGCCCCGATCCGCCGGCCGCACGCCGGCGAGCGCGTCGAGCAGGGTGGACTTCCCCGCGCCGCTGCCGCCGACGATGGCCACCAGCCGCCCGGGCTCGATCGACAGGCTGATGTCGTGCAGCACCTGGCGGCCGCCCGGAACGTGCTTCGACAAGTCCTGCGCGTCCACGCGGACACCGCGCCCCTGCACGAGCTCCGCGGGGGCCTCGACGCTGGGGCCCAGAGCCCGCAGCGCGCTGTCGAGCGGCTCACTCGCCCGCCGCCGCTCTTCGAGGTCGCGCGCGTGGAGCTCCCACAGGACCATCTCGGTCTCAGCGCGGGCGCTTGCCCGGTAAGCGGCCCCGGCCCAAAGCACGGCATCGCCGCACGAGGCGCCCGGCCCGAGCTCCTCGCTCCAACCGTCGCCGTCGTGGCCATGGAACCGGCTGACCTTGCCCGACTCGACGAGGAAGAAGCGCGCCGCGGGCTCGCCCTCGCGGTAAATCAGCTCTCCGGGCCGGGCGCTCGCGCGGCGGAGCAGGGGAGCGATCGTCACCAGGAGCTCTCTGGGCAGGCCGCGCAGCAGCTCGGCCCGCCGCATCAGCCTGACGCGGCGGCCGAGCTCGCGCCAGTCGAGCTCTCGCCCATCGCCGGCGGCGGAAGCCGCCGTGCTCCACTCGCGAGTCTCCATCGGCTCCTTCCAGGGACCGCGCCCACCGTACCCCGACGCGGCCGCGCGCCACAACCGCGACCCTCAGGTCGCCTCGCGGGGACCTCCGGTCAGATCACCCGTGCGGACACGTTCTCGTGCTTGCCCCTGAGCGCGAGGCTGACCACGGGTGCGTCCGAGGGCGCGCCGGGGATGCGGACGAACAGTCGCTCAGAGACGGGTCAACTCAGCGCTGCGATCGCCTGGCCGCGGGTCTCGTGCTCGCGCCCACTGAGGATCAGGCCGTCCAGGACGGTGCAGACCACGAAGTAGCGCCCCTCGGTCGTCACGCCGCTTGCCCGGCCCCGGCCGGAGTTGCGCACGCTCACCACGACGCGGTCGCCTGACTCGTACACGACCTCGTCGACCTCGGCCCGGAGCTCGTCGAAAGCGTCGAACCAGTCCTCGTAGTAGCGACGCAGGGCAGCGTGACCCTGCATGACGCCGACGTCGTCGGCTGCCCCCTCCACCGCTCGCCAATCGATGTCGGGGTGCCAGAACTCCGCCGCCGCATCCACGCTGCCGCGCTCGAGTGCCTCGAACTGCCTGCGCACGACGTCCGCGTTCTCCTGCGGCATCGCGCGGGAGTATCCCGCCTGGTCAGGCGAGCGTGGGTTGCTTGCGCTCGGGCCGGTCGTGGCCGAAGGGACAGCTCCCGGCAAACAGGGGGATCTCCCGCACCGAGTCCAGGTACGCCGTGCCGGCGCTTCCACCCGTTCCCCGGCGCTCGCCGAGCATTCGCACGGCGATGCTGTGGTGGGTCTTGCGCCACTTGAGGATCGCGGCCTCGAAGCTCGCCATCGCTGCCGACACCGCAGTGTGGCCTTCGGGGGTGAGCAGCCCGGCCTCGATCGCTTGGTCCAGTGCCGCGTCGATGTTCGGCTGGCCCGCGATAACCCGGTCGCGCACCTCGGGCACCGAGGCATAGGCCGGCGAATCGAGCCGGTCGGCGTCGGGGCGGCGGCAGAGGCTCTCCACCCGCTTGTAGCTGCGCGACTGGATGGCGCTCGCGCCGTCGGTGAACTCGCGGAAGGTCAGGAAAGCCTCGGTGCGCATCGTGGCGGTCAGCGACCAGAACGCCGACGACTCGGCCAGGACCGCCTCGGCGGAGGCGAGCATCGCCGCCGCGCCCTCGCCGTCGCCCCGGGTGAGCGCGGCGATCGCCGCGGTGAGCTGGACGCCGATCAGCGCGAAGGTCGTCTCGTAGGACTGCAGCGCGCGGAGGAACATGTACTCGTCGTGGACCAGCGACACCGGTAGGGCGGTGAGCTGCAGCCGGCGCCGCTCCTCCGGCGTCGCGTCGGCGAACACCGCGCGCTGCACGCGCTCGGCGGTGGCGAGAGGGTCGTCGGGGTCGGCCTCCACGGCTATGCCCAGGCGGGCGAGCGCGGGCAGCGCGGTGCGCAGCGCGTGGCGGCAACGCTTCGCGGTGACGCGGTCCTCCGGGCGCCAGGCGAGCTCGTGGCGCATGACGTCGGCCATCAGCAGGGCGGTGAGGCGGTCGCGCGTTCGGGCCGCGTGACCGGGGTCGGGGCAGCCGTCGGCGCCGGGAAGGCCGATCTGCTCGAGCGCGAGGTAGCTCGGGTTGTCGTAGCGGCCGTCGAACTTGTCGAGCGCGGTCGCGAGGAAGCGCGAGAGCTGGCGGTGGGCCGGGCATCCGGCGGGGACCAGGGCACGGACGCGGTCCAGCTCTTCGAGCAGCTCAGGCGCGACGAAGTGCTTGCCGACGTCGCGGTACGCGGCGACCACCGCGTCGAAGGGGAACGCCGCCGGATCGGGCGACCGGCGCCAGGCGGCGAGCTCGGTCAGTGCGGTTTCGAGCGCTGCGTTCACGTTGAAGCAGCGTCGGTGAGAGCGCCCGGGTCGACCAGGCACCCCAGGGGTGGATTTCCTCACCCTTCGCGCTTACGGTGGGCGCCCGTGGACCCGCGGGAGGCGAGCATGGTGTCGGTTGGCCGGCGCGACTTGGGAGCGCTCAGCTGGGGCAACGAGCTTCGCGACCTGCGTCGCTTGGCGACCCTTCTCGGCCCGAACGAGCTCGTCGAGACCGCGATCCGAGCGAAATGCGACGGCCTGGTCGGCTGGTTCGTCCTCACGAGCGCACGGCTGATGGTCGGAGGGGCAATGGAGCCGCGGGCCATACCGCTCGGCGAGATCGTCGGGGCCGAGGGGGCGAACCGGGACTTCGTGCTCACGCTGGACTCGGGTGAGCGGCTCGAGTTCCACGCCTACGACGACGGCACCGCGGAGCGGGTGTGGGCGCTCTTCGCCGAGGTGCGCGAGAAGGGCGTCGTCCCGGTCGGGGAGCCGCCTCCGCTGGAGCCCTGGACGCCTACCGAAGCGCAGCGGCGGCGGGCGCGGCGCTACAGCATCCGGCCCTTCTTCTGGTTCCTCATCGTGGCGGTGGCGGTGATGCCGGCGGTCGTCGCCGCCCTCGTCGCCCAGGTGCTGTTCTTCCCGGTCTGGATCCTGCTCTCGGTGGGCGGCGTGCTGATCTCGTTCAAGGTGGGCAAGCGCGACCGCCTGCGGGCGATCATGCTCGAGGACGCGCAGGCAACGCTGGAGAGAGCGCCGGTGGCCTAGAGGCCGGCCCAGCCGTCGGGCTGCGAGCCGTCTTCGTCGGTGAACCCGTACTCGGCCGCGAGCTGAGCGGCGGTCACCGACCGCTGGTTCCAGCGCTCGCGGCCCGGGTCGGCGGCCAGGGCAGCGACGGCGCGCCCCACGTAGCGGGGTGACTCCGACGAGGCGAAGTGGGGCGGCGCTCCCTGCTCCAGCGCGTCGCGCCAGTTCTCCTCGGTCACGCCGAACAGGTCGAGCATCATCTCCGAGCGCAGGAAGCCCGGCGTGATCGCCACCGCCGTGCCCTCGTGCGGGGCGAGCTCGTGGCCCTGGGAGAACGCGAGCCGGTTCACCGCGACCTTGGCCAGGTCGTAGAACACGGAGATCCGGTAGGAGGAGGCGTTGAAGTCCGTCGTCCCGTCGGTCACCTCGACGAGCAGGCCGCCCGGCTCGGCGACCAGCAGCGGGAGCAGGTGGTGCGAGGTGATCAGGTGGGTCTCCACCGCGAGCCGCAGGATTCGCAGGCCCGCGTCCAGGTCGTGCTCCCAGATGGGCGTGTTCCAGTCCGCCGGGCCGCCCTTGAGCACCTCGCCGCCCCAGATGTCGTTGACCAGCACGTGGATGCGCCCGTAGTCGCGGCGCACCCGGTCGGCCAGTACCCGGACCTGCTCGGAGTCGAGGTGGTCGACGGCCAGCGGAACGCCCTCTCCGCCCAGCTCGCTCACCAGCTCGGCGGTCTCCTCGATGGTCTCCGGGCGGTCGTAGTCAGAGGGCAGCGGGTTGTCGCGGCTGGTGCGGCCGGTGCAGATCACGGTCGCCCCCGTTTCGCCCAGCGCAGCGGCTATCCCCCGCCCCGCGCCGCGGGTCGCGCCGGCGACCACGGCCACCCGCCCCTCCAGGCTCACGGCGCGTCGCCGATCCAGTAGCGCGGGCCCGGCCCGCGCGCGCCCGCGCGGTCGCCGGGATTGGCCATGCGGCAGCGGTCCAGCGACAGGCATCCGCAGCCGATGCACTCGGTCAGGCCCGCCTTCAGCCGCTCGAGCTCCTCGATCCGCTCGTCGATCCGCCCGCTCCAACCCTTGGACAGCCGCGACCAGTCGCTGCGGGTGGGCGCACGGTCGGGCGGCAGCTTGGCCAGCTCGTCGCCGATCTCCTCGAGCGACAGGCCGACGCGCTGCGCGAACACGATGAAGGCGATGCGGCGCAGAACCGGGCGGGGGTAGCGCCGGTGGCCGGAGCCCGCCCGCTCGGAGCGGATCAGCTCGCGCTCCTCGTAGAAGCGCAGCGCCGACGCCGCGACGCCGCTGCGTCGCGAGACCTCGCCGATGGTGAGCAGCTCGGACATCCCGCCGAGGAAATCACGATTCGCCCTTGACTTCAAGTTCACTTGAGCTTGTAGGTTGCTCTCCATGAGCGAGAATCCGACTCCCAGTCAGCAGATCACAGACGAAGTCACCTCGTGGCCCGGGGTCGAGGCCGGCCCCGGCCGGCGCGGCGAGTTCGCCTTCACGGTGGGACGGAAGGAGATCGGCCACCTGCACGGCGACCGCGCGGCGCACTTCGGCTTCCCCAAGGCCGTGTGGCAGGAGCTCTTCGACGCCGGCCGCATCGACTACCACCCCGTCTTCCCCGGGCGTCCGGGGTTCGGGGCGCGCCTGATCGAGGACGAGGACGACGTGCGGGACGTGATCGCCCTGATGCGCGTCAACTACGACCGCGTGGTGGATCGCCACGGCGTGCCGGAAGCCGAGGTGGCGTCGTGAACCCGCCCACCGCGGCCGAGCCCGGGCTCGAGGGCCTGCACGCCTCCACACCCGAGGCGCTCCCGTTCGCGCCCGAGATCGACGTGCGCGCCTTCCTGCTGGAGCGCCCGCAGGGGAACGTGCTCGTGTACAGCGTGAGCAGCCTGGAGACCGACGCCGATGAGATCGAGGCGCTCGGGGGCATCGCGCGCCAGTACCTCAACCACTGGCACGAGGCCATGTTCGCCTCGGACTGGTTCCGCGGGCCGGTGTTCGTGCACCAGGCCGACCGTGCCTCCGTCGAGGAGCGGTTCCCGGTGCGCGCGAGCTTCTCGCGCCGCCACTTCCTCGACGAGGACCTGGAGGTGATCCCCACGCCGGGACACACGCCCGGAGCGACCGCCTACCTGTGGGACAACGGCCGGCAGCGGTTCCTGTTCACCGGCGACACGGTCTACCTGAGCGACGGCGAATGGGTCGACGGGCTGCTGGACTCCAGCGACCGGGCCTCGTACGTCGAGAGCCTGAAGCTGATCCGGGAGCTGGACTTCGACGTCCTGGTGCCATGGGCGGCCACCGGCGGGCAGGCCTGGTACTCGGAGACCACCCCCCAGCAGACCCGGGAGCGGATAGACACGATCCTCGACCGGCTCGGCTGAGCGCTACGCGTCGTCCTCGTCCTCGGCGAGGACCTCCGGGCTGGCGATCAGGGCGAGCAGCGCGCTCACTCGAACTCCACCTTCGGGCTCTTGGCCTTCGGCTCGGCGAACGCGAGCAACTCGGCCGCCTCGGCTTCGACGTCCCGGCGCTCGCCGGCCGTGAGCTTGCGCAGCGGCTCGACCACCAGCGTCGCCTTCTTCTCCGTGCGCCAGAAAGCCGCGACGGTCCCGTCCACCAGCACCGTGGCGCGCACCCGCAGGTTCTTGGAGGTCAGCTTCTCGCGGTGGCGGTCGGCGATCACCCGGCTGCGGTCCGCGTACGCCAGTAGGAGGTTGTCGAACTCCGGCAGAAGGCGGACCGGAGCCTCGGCCTCCGCGCCGGGCCGCGGCGCGCCGGGCAGGTCGAACAGCTCGCGGCCGCTCTCGTCGCGCAGCTCGATCAGCTCGCCTCGCAGCGAGTCGAACACGTCGGCCAGTTGCGGCACCCCGCTCCAGGCCTCGGCGTCGCGGGCGCCGGCCGGGCCGAACGCCGCCAGGTAGCGGCGCACCAGCTCCTTGCGGTCGGCGCTCTTGCGCAGCGGCTTGCCCACCCAGCGCTCGGCGTCGGTGAAGGGCGCCTTGGGGGTGAAGCCCCAGCGCCCGCCGTCGGGGACCCGCACGAGCGGCAGCTGGGTGCGTACCACCGCGGCCAGGGCGCGGACGTCGGCCTCCGGGTGGCGCTCGGCCAGGGTGTCGCGCATCGCCTTGGCGCTCAACGCGTCGGACTCCTCGAACAGCGAGCGGCCCTCGGCCACCAGCTCGTCCACGTCGATGCCCTCGGCACGCTTGCCCAGCACGCGCAGCATCCCCGCCCCTACGGCGGGCGCGATCGCGGAGCGCAGGCGCGCGAAGTCGGCCGCCGGCATCAGGTGCAGCGTGCCGCGCATGAGCGCCGCGCGCACGACGTCGCGGGTCTCGATCGCCTCGGTGAGCTCGGTCGCCTCGAAGGCCTCGAGCCGCGACCACAGCCCGAGGAAGGGCGGGCCGGGCTCCTGCGCCTGCATGCCGGCCAGCCGGCCCACCGCGTCGGAGGCGGAGAGCTCGTGGCGCTCCAGCAGCAGCTGGCGCGCCAGGGTCGCACGGCCCAGCTCGCGGAGGGAGAGGACCCGCGCCGCGGTGGCCATCAGGGCAGCAGGCTGAAGCCCAGGCGCGCGTGCTTGAAGCGGTCGATCTGCTGCGTGCCCAGGGCGGCCGCGGGGGTCAGCGACCCGGTGCGGTCCGGGGTCGCCCCGGCCTCCGCCAGGAGCATCCCCGCCTCGCCGAGCATCTTGGCCGTGGCCAGGTAGCCGGGGTGACCGGCGCCGTCGATCTCGACGACCGTCTCGTGTCCCGCGCCCGTTCGCCCGTTCACGACCATCCCCCAGTCCCAGCCCTCCAGGCGGTCCGCCGCCGGGCCGAAGCCCGACGAGGGGAACACCGCCGCCATGGCGTCCGAGAGCCGCTTGCGAACGGCCGGCGGCGCGGCGGCCACGCCGGCGATGGCCACCTGGGTGCTGGACACGGCGCCCGCGCCCGCCCATGCGAGCGGCGCCGGTCCGGGAAAGCGCACGCCCTCGCGGTAGCGCAGCGGCGGGTCGTTTCGAAGGGCGGTGGAGCGGTGGATGACCGCCGGGTTGATGAAGGCGGCGGGCTGCATCGGCGCCAGCGGCGCGCCGGTGGCGCCGCTGCGCGGGAGCACCGAGATGGGGCTCTTGCGCCGCACGGCCTCCGCGGCGCTGGGATCGGTGACCAGGACCCCCGGGTCCTTGAAGTCGTACTGGTCGTCTCCCGCCGCGATCGCGGCCATGCTCTGCAGGGTCCCGCCCGACATCAGATCCGAGGGGCGTGGCGGCCAGGGCAGGCCGTTCACCTCCAGCTCTAGGGAGGCCTCGACGAGCGGCTCGCCGTGGCGCTCGTGGGCCGCCTCGGCCGCGAGCAGCACGCCGAGGTCCGCGGGCAGCGACTCGAAGCCGCTCACCTGCACGATCTTCACTCCGGCCTCCGCGGCGGGCGTGTCGAACTCGTCGATCACGCGGCGTACGAAGGGGATCTCGCCGGTGAGGTCCACGTAGTGCGCCCCGCCGGCCACGCACGCCGCGATCACCGGCCGCCCGAAGTGCGTGTAGGGACCGACGAGGTTGAGCACCACGCGGGCGCGGGAGGCCATCCTCTGCAGCGACGCCTCGTCGCCCACGTCGGCGACGATCGTCTCCGGCGCCGCGATGCCGCACTCGTCGAGCACGCTCTTGGCCTTGCCCGCGTCGCGCGCGCCCGCCGGCCCAGTTGGCGCCGCGCTCGGCGAGGTAGGAGCAGACGCGGCGGCCGGTCACGCTGGTGGCCCCGAAGACCACCACGTCGAAGTCGGGCTCGGCCATCAAGATGGCACCGTACCGCCGCGCAGGCGCCAGGAGTCGGCCAGGAGCTCGCCCAGCTCCTCGCGGTCCACCGCCTCCAGGCGCACCAGCACCATCGGGTAGCCGTCGTAGTGCGGGGTGGTGAAGAACTTCTCGGGGTCGGAGAGCAGCAGCGCCTCCTTCTCCTCGGTCCACACGACCAGCGCGTCGGGGTCTTCGCGCAGGCGGGCGAACAGGCGGTCCTTGACGCGAAAGCCGGGTCTCCCATAGGACGGCTTCTCGATCGTGCCGGACAGGCCCAGGGCCAGCTCTCGCACGTCCTCGGCGGTGGCCACGTGCGCAGTATCGCCGGAGCGCAGGCCGAGCGTTGGTCGGCCGCCTGTCCTACCGGGAGGTAGGGAGCACCGCCGATCGGCCCGGGTATCTTCAAACACGACCGTGGCCGGCATCCCTCCCGTCGACCCCACCGAGCAGCCGTCGGGCTTCCGGAAGCTGATGCACAAGGCGGCCATGACCAGCGCGGGCCGCTGGTTCGGCATCGAGGTCGGCTCGCGCGTCGATCCGGCGCTGCTCAAGCTCACGCGTGGCCGGTTCGCCACCACCTCCTTCTTCCCGCTTGTGCTGCTCACCGTCAGGGGGCGAAAGAGCGGCGCGTGGCGCACGGTCCCGCTCGTGTACTTCACCCACGGGGACGAGGTGATCCTCACCGCGTCCAGTTTCGGGCGGGCCAAGCACCCGGCCTGGTACCTCAACGCCAGGGCCAACCCGGAGGTCGAGCTGGCCGCGAGAGGGGTCAAGCTGCCCTACCTGGCGCGGGAGGCCGAGGGCGAGGAGCGCGACCGGTTGCTCGAGCTCTCCAAGAGGCTGTACGCCGGGTACGGGCTATACGAGCAGCGGGCGACCGAGCGCACGATCCCGGTCCTGGCGCTGGCCCCGCGCTGACTACCCTCGGGGCGATGGGCCGACGGCACACGGTGGTCAACCCCGACGCGGTCGAGAACTACATCCGCGGCGCCGTCATGCCGCGCTTCATGCAGCGGCTGCGCGACATCGACGCCGAGCTGCGCCGCCACGCGCTCCGCCTCCAGCGCCACTACGACCAGCTGCGCGAGGACTGCGAGGGGGACCCCGAGGGCTTCGAGCGCCGCTGGCGCGACCTCGCCGCCGGCTGGGACTTCGACGAGGTCAACACGCTGATCGAGCAGCACAACGAGTACTACCCGATAGAGCGCAACCTCCCCATCAGCATGAAGACCGGCGAGTACCTCACGCTCAGCGGTCGCCCCCACACGCGCGAGCTCGCCGGGCCCGAGTGGATCTTCGGGCGCTTCCCGCCCGCGCTGGGCTAGTGGAAGCCGGCGTCGCAGGCCGGGCCCCGCGCCTGACCGCGGTCCTGCGCGACAAGGAGACGGTCACCCCGCTGGAGCTGTTCTTCGACCTGGTCTTCGTGCTCGCGCTCACCCAGTGCACGGCGCTGATGGCCGACGACCCGAGCTGGGAGGGCCTGGCCCGGGGGCTGCTGATCCTGGGCGTGCTGTGGTGGTCCTGGGTCGGCTACGCCTGGCTGACCAGCGTGGTGGACCCCGAGGAGGGGGTCGTGCGGCTGGCCATGTTCGGCGCGATGGCCGCGCTGCTGGTGGCGGCCCTGTGCGTCCCCGAGGCCTTCGACGACAACGCGCTGCGGTTCGCCGTCGCCTATGGCGTCGTGAGGATCGGCCAGATCGTGCTGTTCGTTGTCGCGAGCCGCGACGACCCCAACCTGCGCTCGTCGGTCATCGGCTTGGCCGTGAGCACGGCCATCGGCGTCGGCATCCTGACCGCCGCCTCGTTCGCCGACGGCGCGCTTCAGGGCGGGCTGTGGGCGCTCGCCCTGGTGCTCGACATGGCCGGCCCCTACTTCTTCGGAGCGGAGGGCTGGAAGCTCGTGCCCGCGCACTTCGCCGAGCGCCACGGGCTGATCATCATCATCGCGCTGGGCGAGTCGATCGTGGCGATCGGCGCCGGAGCCTCGAGCGAGGTGGACATGGGGGTGGTCCTCGCCGCCTCGCTGGGCACGGGGGTGGCGGCGGCGATGTGGTGGCTGTACTTCGACGTGGTCGCGCTCGTGGCCGAGCGGCGATTGTCGAACGCCAAGGTCGGGCGCGAGCAGAACGAGATCGCTCGCGACTCCTTCTCGTTCCTCCACCTGCCGATGGTTGCCGGCATCGTGCTGGTGGCGCTGGGCCTGAAGAAGACCCTGGAGCACGTCGACGACCCGCTCAAGACCATTCCGGCGGTCGCGCTGATGGGCGGTACCGCGCTCTACCTCCTTGCGCACGTCGCGTTCCGCTGGCGCAACATCCACCGCTTCAGCACGCAGCGCCTCGTCTGCGCGCTGTTCCTGCTCGCGATGGTCCCGGTCGCCAAGGAGATCCCGGCGGTCGGCGCCGTGGCCGTCGCCCTGGCCGCGCTCAGCGCGGTGATCGTCTACGAGGTCATCCACTTCGCCGAGCTGCGCGACAAGATGCGCCACCAGCTGGCCGGCTAGTGCTCGCGGAGGAACTCCACCAGTAGGTCGTTCAGGCGCCGCGGGGCGGCCAGCGGTATCCAGTGCCCCGCGCCGGTCGATGCGCTCGTAGCGCCACGGGCCGGTCACGTGGTCGGCCGAGTCGATCATCTGGACCTCGTGGCAGGCGAAGTCGCGCGTGCTCCAGATGCCGAGCGTCGGGCGGGTGACGTCCGGCACGCGGCCGCCTCCGACGAACGCGCGCGCGTTGTGGTTGGCGCGGTAGTAGTTCAGCGCGGCGGTCAGCCGGCCGGGACGGGCCAGGTCCTCGAGGTAACGGTCGAGGTCCTCGGCCCCCTTCATCCAGCCCCGAAACAGGGCCCAGTCGTCCGCGCTGAGAAGCTCCTCCGCCGCCGGGTCCTGGAAGAGCAGCATGTACCAGAAGTCCCGCATCTGCCCGAGCGAGCGCGGCACCGCGGGATGGCCGACCGACAGGGCGACGAGGTGGTCGACGCGCTCCGGCGCGCGCGCTGCGAGGCCCCAGGCGAGCGCGGCGCCCCAGTCGTGGCCCACCAGGGACGCCCGCTCCACGCCCAGCCGGTCCAGCAGCTCGAGGATCCCCTTGGCGACGTTGCGCATCCGATAGGCATCGGCCTCGGCGGGTGCCTCCGACTCGCCGTAGCCCGGCAGGTCGGGAGCGATCGCGCGGTGCCCGGTCTCCGCCAGCGCGGGGATCTGCTCGCGCCACAGCCGGTGCGAGTCGGGAAAGCCGTGGAGCAGCAGCACCGGCCGGCCCTCGCCGGCCTCGACGACATTCAGGTCCACGCCGTTGCAACGCATCACCCGGCCGCAGCGTAACCCCGGTGACGACTCACGGTAAGTGGGAAGACTGCACGCGTGCGAGTTCGTGAGGAGACAGCCAGCTTCCGCGGGGACGACCTTCCCCCGCTGGTCGCCGCCTCGCTCGCGTGCCCGGTCTGCCTGACCGGCGCCGTCAGCTGGGAGCTCGAGACGGGGGATTGGGAGGCGCACGCCAATTGCCGCTGCCCGGCGTGTGACCGGGCTTGGAACGTGGGCCTCAACGAAGAGCAGGCGCTGCGGCTCGCTCTTCAGCCCGCGTAGAGCTCGGCCAGCCGCTCGCCCTCGGCCTGGAGCTCGCGCCGGTCGCGGGCGTCGAGCCGGCCGAAGGGGTCCAGCTCCAGCCGCCCGTCCTCCATCCGCCACTTTCCCGCCACGCGCCCGTCCACGAGGAAGGTCGGGAACGACTGCGGCGCCTTGACGTGGAAGACCTTGCCGCGGTGCTCCTCGGGCAGCAGACCCGTTCGCCGGACGTGGGCCAGCAGCGTGGCGTCCCAGGTGGGCAGCAGGCGGGCGGGCGCCGGAGTGTCGGGCGCGGGCAGCGGCGCCCGCTGAAGGTCGACCAGCTCGCCGCCGTCCTCGGCGGAGAAGCGGCGCAGCGCCAGCGCCTCGAGCGTGAAGTCGACCTGAGTCAGGGTGAGGCCGGTGAAGCTGGCGATGTCATTGCGGCTGGCGGGCCCGAAGCCGCGCAGGTAGCGCTTGACCAGCAGCTCCCGGCCGTCGAGCGGGTCTGTGTCGGGTGGGCCGACCCAGTGCTCGGCGAGCCCGAACAGGTCGGCGCGCCGGCGGTGCCAGGTGCCGGAGGGCGGCACGCGCACCATGTCGAGCCACAGCCCGAGCCAGCGAAAGCGGTCGCGGCCGATCAGCTCCTCGATCTCGCGCCGGCGCATCGGCCCGCGCGCCAGCCGCGCGCGCGCCATGCGGGCCGCAGCGGCCATCCGGCGCGGCTCGGGTCGGGGCCGGGTCGCGCGCACGAACGACTCCCGCCGCGGCTCCCGCACCGCAGCGGTCAGCGGCCAGTAGTCGCCGCGCGAGACCAGGTGGATCGTCGAGCGCATGAGCGTGGCCTGGATCACGCGGCGCTCCTCCAGCGCGCGGGTCAGCGCGTCGCGCTCGAAGCCCTCCAGCCGTGACCACAGCCCCACGTACATGGAGGGGGCGTACTGCGCCTGGATACCGCCCACGCGCTCCAGCGCCCGCGGAAGCGTCAGCTTTGCCCGCTCGATGAGGAGCTGGCGAGCCAGCAGCGCGCGGTTGAGCGCCTGCCCGCTCAGGACCCGCTCGGTCACGACGCGCGAAAGCGCAGCGTGTCCGCGTTCCAGTCCACCCGTGCCTGCCCGAACCCGGCCCGCTGGAGGCGTCCCGGGAGCTCCCGCGGGTCGAGCACGTTGCGCACGTCGCCGACGTGCAGGAGCGCGAAGCCGATGCCCCGCCCGGTGCTGTCGGTGCCGGCGAAGCTCCCGTCCGGGCGCACCACGCGGCGTACCTCGGCGAACAGGCGGTCCTGCAGCTCGCGGGTGGGGACGTGGTGGAGCATCGTGAAGCAGGCCGCTCCTGTGAACGAGCCGTCGGCGAACGGCAGCCGCGCCCCGTCACCCTCCTGCACCCTCACCCGCTCGCCCAGCCGCTCGCGCAGCTTGGCGGCGAGGCCCGGGTCGATCTCCAGCGCGGTCAGCCGGGGCACCCGCGCGGCCAGCGCGTCCGTCGCCGGCCCGAAGCCGGGCCCCACCTCCAGGACGTCCTCGCCCAGCTCGACGCCGTCGAGCGCCGCGGGCACCAGGTCCTCGCGCACGTGGCGCTTCCACGCCTCTCTCGAGCAGTAGAAGTGGTGCGCCCGGTTCACCCGGTATCAGGGTTGCATGACGGCTCGTGACCGAAACATGCGGCTGGCCCTCGCGGCCAAAGACGCGGCGCTGGTGACCGCCTCGGGCGAGCACGGCGACAAGGACATGACCCTGACTTACTTGACTGCGGCCCGCCGGTAGGTCCGCACCGACAGCGGCGCGAACACGGCGAGAAGGCCCACCGACCAAGCCAGCGCGCCCCACACGGAGTTGCCGGCCGGGGTGTCCAGCCACAGGTGGCGCACTGCGTTGACCACCACCGTGAACGGGTTCACGTCGGCGAAGGTCTGCAGCGCTTCGGGCATGGAGTCGGTGGGCACGAAGGCCGACGAGATGAAGGTCAGCGGGAACACGGTTATGAAGCCGAGCGACTGCGCGGACTCCGGCGAGGACGACTTCAGCCCGAAGAAGGCGAAGATCCAGGAGAAGACGTAGCCGAAGAACAGCAGCAGGCAAGACGCCGGCGATCACCTGCGGCGGGCCGGTCTTGAAGTCGAAGCCGATGATCAGCCCGACGATGATCATGATCGTCAGCGAGACCACGTTGGTCACCACGTCCGCGGCGGTCCGGCCTGCCAGCACGGCCGACCGGGCCATGGGCAGCGAGCGGAAGCGGTCGATCAGGCCCTTGTTGAGGTCCTCGCTGAGCCCGATCGCGGTGATGAAGCCGCCGAAGGCGATGCTCTGGGTGATGATCCCCGGCATCAGGAAGTCCTTGTAGTCGTCGAAGCCGGGCGTCTCGATCGCCCCGCCGAACACGTAGGCGAACAGCAGCACGAACATCACCGGCTGGACGGTGAACGACAGCAGCAGATCGGGCGCGCGCGGGATCCGCAGCAGGTTGCGCCGGGCCAGCACCAGGGAGTCGCCGAGAGCCTGGATCACTCCTCCGCAACCTCCTGGTCCGGTTCGGCGGCGTGGCCGGTGAGGGAGATGAACACGTCGTCCAGCGTCGGCCGGCGGACGGCGACGTCCTCGACCACCACGCCCGCCTCGTCCAGACGCCGGACCGCCTCGGCGATCGCGCCCTGACGGCGGCTGAAGGCCATCCGCAGCGTGCCGTCCTCGGCCTCGGGACGCTCCTCGGACATCGGGGCCAGAGCGGCCACGCCGGCCTCGGCCTGCGCGGAGCTCTCGAGCGTCACCTCGAGGCGCTCGCCCCCGACGCGGTCCTTGAGCTCGTCGCTGGTCCCCTCCGCGATCACCAGCCCGTGGTCGATCACCGCGATGCTGTCGGCCAGCCGGTCGGCCTCGTCCAGGTTCTGGGTGGTCAGCAGCACCGTGGTCCCCGCGGCCACGCGGTCCTCGATCGTCTCCCACAGGCCCAGCCGGCTCAGCGGGTCGAGGCCGGTGGTGGGCTCGTCGAGGAAGATCACCGGCGGCCGCGCCACCAGCGCGGCCGCCAGGTCCAGGCGGCGTCGCATGCCGCCGGAGTAGGTGCGCACAAGGCGCTTGCCCGCCTCGGTGAGGTCGAAGCGCTCCAGCAGCTGGTCGGCGCGCGTGCGCGACTCCGATCCGCCCAGGTGGTACAGCCGGCCCACCATCTCCAAGTTCTCGCGGCCGGTCAGGTTCTCGTCCACCGCGGCGTACTGGCCCGCCAGGCCGATCTGCGCGCGGAGCTTCGTGGCGTCCTTCTCCACGTCCAGCCCGGCCACGCTCGCCGTGCCGCCGTCCGGCGGCAGCAGGGTCGTCAGGATGCGTACCGCCGTCGTCTTTCCGGCGCCGTTGGGGCCGAGCAGGCCGAGGACCGTGCCCTGGGGAACGGAGAGGTCGATCCCCCGCAGGGCCTCGACGCTGCCGTAGGACTTGCGCAGCCCCTGGGCCCTGACTGCCTCCTGACCGGACATCGGCCAGGCACGGTATTCATCCCCCGGTGAGCTTCGACGAGGACCTGGTCCTGCGCCCGCTGGGCGAAGGCGAGTGGGAGGGCCAGATCGAGGGCCACTGGTGGACCCCCCGCGGCCCGCTCGGCGGGTTCGTGATGGCGCTGATCCTGCGCGGGCTCGAGAAGGCGGTGGCCGACCCGTCGCGCCAGGCCCGGTCGCTCACGGTGCAGTTCCTGCGCCCGCCCGCGGACGGTGCGGTGACGGTCAGGCCGGTGATCGAGCGCGCCGGCCGCGGGCTCACCAACGCCAGCGCCCGCCTGGAGCAGGAGGGGAAGCTGATCGGGCTGGCGCTCGCCACCTTCGCCGGCCCGCGGGAGAGCCCGGAGCTGACCGAGTCGGCCATGCCCGAGGTGGACCCGCCGGGCGCGCGCGAGCAGCCGCGTCGCGAGCTGCCTGGAGCGGACGCGCCCAACTTCGTCGACCTCCTGTCGATGCAGTCGCGCTTCGGCTCGGAGCCGTTCTCACGCGCCGACAGCGCCCTGACGGGAGGGTGGATGGGCCTGCGCGAGCCCCGGGAGATCGACGCGGCCGCCCTGTGCGTGCTGGCCGACGCCTGGTACCCGGCCCCGTGGCCGCGGTTGGCCGGCCTGGCGCCGGCACCCACCGTGGAGATGAGCGTGTACTTCCGCGCGCCGCTGCCGCAGCCCGACGCGCTGCTCCTGGGCCGCTTCCGCTCGGCCCAGGTGCGCGACGGCTACTTCGACGAGGACGGCGAGCTCTGGATGCCGGACGGCACGCTGGTGATCCAGTCGCGCCAGCTGGCGATCCTCTTCGGCGCCTCGACCTGAACCAGCTGAGCGGCGCGTAGGCGGAGCACGTCGACCATCTCGGCCGTGTGCTCGAAGGGGTCGGCCACCACATGGCCATCGGCGAGCGAGAGGGCGGCCAGCAGCTGTCCGGAGCTCTCGGCCAGGAGGACGTCGCCCGTGGGCACGTCCGCGCTGTCGAGGGCCGCGAGACGCAGCAACTGGGCGGCGTCCTGCGCGCCCGCACGTCGAACGGTTAGGGAGTCTGTGTTGATTGTGCGGGTCATGTGGGGTACTGTATGACGTACATAGAGCGATTGCAATGTCCTACAAGATCACATTGAACGACATCGACCGAGACGGGCCGGTCTCGGTCACCCAGCAGATCGCCGACCGCTTCGCCGCGGCGATCGACGCCGGGGAGCTCGAGCCCGGGGAGAAGCTCCCGCCCACGCGGGCGCTGGCGGAGGAGGCCGGCGTGAACCACCTCACCGCCGCGCGCGTGTACCGGCGCCTGGCCGAGGAGGGCTACGTGACCGCCACCGTCGGGCGCGGGACCTTCGTCCGCACGCTCACGCCCAGCGCCGGGGAGGAGCACGGCGACGACTGGCAGAGCCTGGCCCTGCCCGACCGCGCCCCGTCGTATTCGGAGGAGTCGCTGGCCGACGTGTTCGCCTTCGCGGGCGACGCCAACGTGATCTCGCTCGGCACCGGCTGGCCCTCGCCGGACCTCTACCCCACCGAGGAGCTGGCGCAGATCACGCGCGACGTCCTCGACGAGGAGGGCGCGGCCGCCTTCACCTACCTGACCGCGCCTGGGCTGGATGCCCTGCGCGAGGAGGTCGCCGACCGCGGGCGCAAGGTCGGCTTCGCCACCGACTCCGAGGAGATCCTGGTCACCTCCGGCGCCCAGCAGGCGATCGACCTCACCGTGCGCGCCCTGGTGGAGCCGGGCGACGCCGTGGCCGTCGAGTCGCCCACGTACTCCGGTCTGCTTTCGGTGCTGCGCGCCAACCGCGCGCGCGTGATCGGCGTGCCGGTAGACGCGCAGGGGCTCGACGTGGACGCGCTCGAGGAACTGGTGGGGAGGCACGAGCTGAAGCTGGTCGCGCTGCAGTCCGGCTGCCAGAACCCGACGGGCGCCGACCTCTCGCCCGAGCGGCGTGAGCGCCTGGCCGCGCTGGCCCGCGAGCGGAACCTGATGGTGATGGAGGACGGCGTCTACGGCGACCTGCGCTTCGACGGGGCCGAGCCCCAGGCCCTGCGCGAGCTCGCACCGGCTCACGTGATCTACGTCGACTCGCTCTCCAAGACCGTGGGCGGCGGGCTGCGCGTCGGCTGGATCGCGTCGCGCGGCCCCGTGCGCGAGCGGCTCGCGATGCTCAAGCTGGAGAGCGACTTCCACAGCGCCACGCTCATGCAGCACATCGCCGCGCGCTACCTGGCCGGCGGTGGGTACGAGCAGCACCTCGGGAAGACCGCGCCGATCTACCGCCGGCGGCGCGACTTGCTGCTGGCGGCCCTCGAGCGCCACCTGCCCGGCGAGGTCCACGCGACCGTGCCCCACGGCGGCCACCACGTGTGGGCGACACTCGAGCGACCGGTGGACGAGCGGCTGCTCTACGGCGAGGCGATCCGCCACGGCGTGGGCTACGTGCCCGGCGGGGCGGTGACCGTGGAGCGGCGGGTGCAGACGTCGATGCGCCTGTCGTTCTCGCTGCTCCCTCCCGACGAGGTGGAGGAGGGCATCAGGCGCCTGGCTCGCGCCTTGCGCGAGGTGCGCCGCCGCGCCCGCGGGACCGGCGCGATGACCTTCTCCTAGGCGAGCAGCTCCTCCCACGCGCCGGCCAGCTCGCGGCGCCGAGCCGCGGAGAGCCGCTCCAGGAACAGCCGCCGCACGCCGGCGAGATGGGTCCCGCGAGCGGCCGCGAACTGCTCGCGGCCGGCGTCGGTGATCACAGCCAGGCAGCCGCGGCCGTCCTCGGGCGAGTCGGCGCGCGCCACCAGTCCCCGCTGCTGCAGGCGGTCCACCAGGCGGGTGAGGCCGCTGCGGCTGAGCAGCACGCTGTCGGCCAGCTCGGACATGCGCAGGCCGCCCTCGGGGGAGTCGTTGAGGAACAGGAGCACCTCGTACGAGGTCAGCGGCAGGTCGTGCTCGGCGCGCAGCTCGGCGTCGAGGCGCTGGGTCAGCTCGGAGTGCACCCGCAGGAAGCCGCGCCACGCGGCGAGCTCGTCGGCGCTGAGATGCTCCTGTTTCACACGGCTATGTTTGCACAGGCAACTACATGGAAGGGACACGCGATGCGCCTCGAAGGAATCCGCCACCCGCGCGAGGTGGTCCGGTGATCGGCCACCGCGACCGCCCGGCCGCGGGCGACCCCGAGGGCGCGCTGGTGCTGATGCACGGGCGCGGCACCGACGAGAACGACCTGTTCCCGCTGTTCGACATGCTCGATCCCGAGCGCAAGCTGCTCGGGCTGTCGCCGCGCGGGCCGCTGTCGCTGCCGCCGGGCGGGGCGCACTGGTATGCGGTGGCCCGGATCGGCTACCCGGACCCGGCGACCTTCTGGGCGACGTACCCCGAGCTGACCGCCTGGCTGGACGCGACGCTGGCGGAGCACGGCCTCGACCACTCGCAGACCGTGCTCGGCGGCTTCTCCCAGGGCGGCGTCATGTCGTACGCGCTCGGGCTCGGCGAGGACCGCCCTGCGCCGAGGGCGATCGTGGCGATGAGCAGCTTCATCCCCACCGTCGAGGGGCTGGAGCTCGAGCTGAGCCGCGGGGTGCCGGTGGCGATCTCCCACGGCGCCCAGGACCCGATCATCGGGGTCGAGTTCGGCCGCGACGCCCGCGACCGCCTGACCGAGGCCGGCGCCGACGTGCTGTACCGCGAGTACCCGATGGGCCACACCGTCCACCCCGACTTCCTCGAGGAGGCCCGCGGGGTCATCGAGCGCTAGCGGCGGCCCGCGGCGCGGACCGCGTGCACTCCCGGAAGAAACGCTCAGCCCGGCTGAGGAGTTTCGCGGAGGGGTGCTCGCAACCGGTGCACCGGGGTTGACGTATGTATCGGCGCGATATATCGTGCCGATACATGGAGCTCAGCAAGACCGCCCACGTCATCCTCGGGATGCTCGGGCTGGGCAAGAGCACCGGCTACGACATCAAGGCGCTCGTAGACGTCTCCACGCGCTTCTTCTGGGCCGCCAGCTACGGGCAGATCTACCCCGAGCTGAAGCGGCTCGAAGCCCTCGGCCTGATCGAGGGTGACCAGGAGCCCGAAGACGGACGCAAGCGCAAGGGCTACCGCCTCACCGACACGGGGCGGCAGGCGCTGAGGGACTGGCTGAACTCCGGCGACGAGCTGCACACCGAGCTGCGCCACGAGGGCGTGCTGAAGTTCTTCTTCGCCGACGCGCTCGAGCCCGAGGAGCAGCTCGCGCTGATGCGGCGCATCCGCGCCCACCACGAGGCGCTTGCCGAGCAGCTTCGCGAGATCCAGGCCGTCAAGGAGGTCGAGGACACCGAGAACCGCTTCCCCGGCCTGACCCTCGCCTGGGGCATCGAGTACCAGGAGCGGCTGGCCGAGTGGTGCGCCGTGACCGAGCAACAGCTGTCCGAAGAGCTCGCGAGGCCGTAACCCGTGTTCACCGCCCTCTCCCGTCTCGCGACCGGCCGGCCCAGGTGGGTCGTCGCCGTCGCCGTGGTTCTCGCCGCCGTCGCCATGGTCCTGGGCGGCTCGGTAGCCGACCGGCTCGACCCCTACGGCGCCGACGACCCGGACACCGAGGTCGTAAAGGCCGACCAGGCCGCCGAGGCCGCGGGCACGCGTAACGGGGTGAACGTGGTCGCGCTGGTGCAGACGCCGCGCGGCGTTCGCAGCGCAGATGGGCAGCGCAGGGTCGCCGAGGTGGCCCGCACGCTTCGCGCGGACCGCAACGTCGGCCGCGTCACCAGCTTCAAGGAGGGCGGCCGGGCGCTCGTCGCGCGCGACGGCCGCTCCACCTACCTCGCGGTGACGCTCAAGCCGGGCGACGACACCGACGACGAGGCCGTGGCCGAGCGCCTGGAGAAGTCCGTGGCCGGCACGCCGGGCGTGAAGCTCGGCGGCGAGTCGGTGGCCGAGCCGCAGGTCAACGAGCAGGTGTCCGAGGACCTCGCGCGGGCGGAGATGCTCGCCTTTCCGATCCTGGCGCTGCTGTCGTTCCTGTTCTTCCGCAGCCTGGTGGCCTCGCTGCTGCCGATCATGGTGGGCGGCCTGTCGATCGTGCTCACCTTCCTCGGCCTGAGGCTCGCGAGCGAGCTGGGGTCGGTCTCGGTCTTCGCCCTGAACCTGGTGACCGGTCTCGGCCTGGGGCTGGCGATCGACTACAGCCTGTTCATCGTCTCGCGCTACCGCGAGGAGCTGGAGAAGGTCGGCCCCGGGGCGGACGCGATGCGCCGCACGCTGGCCACCGCCGGGCGCACGGTGTTCTTCAGCTCGCTGACTGTGACCGCCGCGTTGGCCGCCCTGCTGGTGTTCCCCCAGCGCTTCCTGTACTCGATGGGCCTCGGCGGGATGATGGTCTCGATCATCGCCGCCACGGTGGCGCTGACCGTCCTGCCCGCCGTGCTGGCCCTGCTCGGCCCGCGGGTCAACTCGCTCGCGCCCAAGCGGCTCCAGCGGGCGCGGGAGAGCGAGTCGCGCGGCGCTCAGAGCGGATTCTGGTACCGCCTCTCGCGCGGCGTGATGCGCCGGCCGGGAACGACCGCGATCGCCAGCGCCGCGGTGCTGGTGGCGCTGGGCTCGCCCTTCCTGGGCATCAAGTTCACCTCGGTCGATCCGAGCGTGCTGCCCGAGACGGCCTCGGCGCGCCAGGTCGACGACGCGATCAACCGCGACTTCCCGCCCGCCCAGACGGCGCCGATCGCCGTGGTGGTCAAGGACGCGTCGCCGGCGCAGCTCGAGCGCTACGGCGAGCGGCTGCGGGAGCTGCCGGGCGTGGCGGCCGTCAACCCGCCGCAGCGGCTGGACCGCGACACGAGCCTGGTCAACGTGGTCTCCGAGCACCGGGTGCTCGACGACCGCACCCAGGATCTCGTCCGCGACGTGCGCGACACCCGTGCCTCCTTCCCGGTGCTGGCCGGCGGGGTGACGGCGGAGTTCGTCGACCTGCAGTCGAGCCTCACCGACCATCTGCCGCTTGCGCTGGCGATCATCGTGGTGGCCACGCTGGTGGTGCTGTTCGTGATGACGGGCTCGGTGGTGCTGCCGCTGAAGGCGTTGCTGATGAACGCGCTCACGCTCAGCGCGGCGTTCGGGATCCTGGTGCTGGTCTTCCAGGACGGGCGGTTGGAGGGGCTACTCGACTACACCTCGCAGGGGGCGCTCGAGAGCACCCAGCCGATCGTGCTGTTCGCGCTCGCCTTCGGCCTGTCCACGGACTACGGCGTGTTCCTGCTCTCGCGCATCAAGGAGGCGCGCGACGCCGGCGCCTCGGACGAGGAGGCGGTGGCCGTCGGCCTGCAGCGGACCGGCCGCATCGTCACGGCCGCGGCGCTGCTGTTCTGCGTGGCCATCGGCGCGTTCGCCACCTCCGAGATCATCTTCATCAAGCAGGTGGGCCTGGGCACCGCGCTGGCGGTCCTGATCGACGCCACGATCGTCCGGGCGCTGCTCGTGCCCTCGCTGATGCGGCTGCTCGGGCACTGGAACTGGTGGGCGCCCCGGCCGCTGCGGCGCCTGCACGACCGCTTCGGAATCAGCGAGACGGCGGCGGCGAGGGCCTGAGCCTCGCTAACTTCGCGGCATGACCTACGTCATCGCCGGCAGCTGCGTGATGGACGACGTGTGCATCGAGGTCTGTCCCGTCGACTGCATCCACCCCAAGCCCGGGGACCCGGACTTCGAGACCGCGGAGCAGCTCTACATCGACCCCGAGATCTGCATCGACTGCGACGCCTGCGTGGAGGTCTGCCCCGTGGACGCGATCTTTGCCGACCACGAGGTACCGGACAAGTACGAGTACGCGCTCGACCTCAACGCCCAGTTCTTCGCCGAGCGGGAGACCGTCTCGTGAGCGAGCGGCCGCGGGTCGCCGTCGTGGGCGCCGGGCCCGCCGGCGCATTCGCCGCCGGCCAGCTGCTCGGCGGAACGGGTGGCCCCGACATCGACCTGTTCGAGCGCCTGCCCACTCCCTGGGGGCTGCTCCGCGGCGGGGTAGCTCCCGACCACAACGAGATCAAGCGGCTCGACGAGCTGTTCGACCGCCAGGTGTTCCGCCGCCCGCGCTGCCGCTTCTTCGGCAACGTCGAGGTGGGCAAGGACATCTCGCACGGCGACCTGATGCGCCACTACAACGCGGTCGTCTATGCCGTGGGCGCCCAGACCGACAAGTCGCTCGGGATCCCCGGCGAGGACCTGCCCGGCAGCCTGCCCGCCACGGACTTCGTCGGCTGGTACAACGGCCATCCCGACCGGCGCGACCTGAACCCCGACCTCTCCGGCCGGCGCGCGGTGATCATCGGCAACGGCAACGTGGCCGCCGACGTCGCGCGGATGCTGACCCTCAGCGCCGAGGAGCTGGCCCGCACCGACACCGCCGACCACGCTCTGGACGCCCTGGGCGACAGCGCCGTCGAGGAGGTCGTGGTGCTCGGCCGCCGCGGGCCCGCCCAGGCCGCGTTCACCAGCGCGGAGCTGCGCGAGCTGGGCCACCTGGAGGGCGTGGAGCTCGTGGTCGACCCGGCGGACGTCGAGCTCGACCCCGTCTCGGAGGAGTGGCTCGCCGCCGAGGGCACCTTCACCGCCCGCAAGAACCTCGAGCTGCTGCGGGAGTTCGCCGCCCGCGAGCCGCAGCCCGCCGCGCAGCGGCGCATCGAGCTGCGCTTCCTGTCCTCGCCCGTGGCCATCCGCGGCGAGGGCCGGGTCGAGGGGGTGGAGATCGGCCGCAACCGCATCGAGCGCTCTGACGACGGCGCGGTCCGTGCCCGGCCGGTGGACCAGGAGCCCGAGCTGCTCGAGTGCTCGATGGTCCTGCGCTCGGTCGGCTACCAGGCGGTGCCGCTGCCCGACGTGCCCTTCGACGAGCGCCGCTACGTGCTGCCCAACGAGGCCGGCCGCGTGGTGAGCGCCGACTCCGGCGAGGCCGTGCCCGGCGTCTACGCGGTGGGCTGGATCAAGCGCGGCCCCACCGGCATCCTCGGCACCAACAAGCGCGACGCCCAGGAGACGGTGCGCTGCCTGGAGGAGGACCTCGAGGCCGGAGCGCTGCCCGACCCGCCCGAGCCGGGCGTCGACAAGGTCGACGCGCTGCTGGCCGAGAAGGCCCCGGACGCCGTGGGCGTCGAGGGCTGGCGGGCGATCGACGCGGTGGAGCAGGAGCGCGGCCGCGAGAGCGACCGCCCGCGGGTCAAGCTGGCCTCGCGCGAAGAGCTACTGGCCGCGGCCGAATAGGCGCCGCAGCCGCGCCCTGAGGACGCTGAGGAACAGCGAGAAGCCCTTGATGGGCTTCGCCGGCGGCGGCGCCTGGGCTTCGCTGGGGGTCGGGGCGGGGCCGCCCGCGGGCTGGTCCTCGGACGCCGCCGGGGCCTCCGACGGCTCGCTCTCGATCGTCTGCGCCAGGCAGCTGGAGAAGTCGCCCAGGAGCTTGTTGGAGACGTCCTTGATCATCCCGCCGCGCCCGAACCGGGCGAGGCGGCCGGTGATGGTGAAGTCGGTCTCCACGTCCACGTGGGTGGTCCCGCCTTCCTCCCGCAGCGCGTTGAGGATCGTGGCCTTCGCCGAGCCCTGCCCGCGCTTGTCCTGGCCCGAGGCCTTCATCGTCACGCGGTGGGCGGCCTCGTCCACCTCGTTCAGCGACAGCTCGCCCCGGTAGGCGGCCGTGGTCGGCCCGAGCTTCACGGTGAAGTTGCCGCGGTAGACGCCGTCGTCGCCCTGCTCGGTGATCTCGGCGCCGGGCAGGCACGGCGCCACGCGCTGGACGTCGATCAGCGCGGCCCAGACCCGGTCGAGCGGGGCCGCGACCTCGAAGTGCTGTTCGAGCTTCACAGGGCTTCCCTGAGCGCTCCGAGCTCGTCCTTGGTGTCCACGTCCTCGCCACCTCCCAGGTCATCGCAAGGCACCTCGCGGGCGCCCGCACGGCGAAGCAGGCCGCGGGCGCCGCGGTCGCCCGTCACGTTGCGCAGGCGGCCGAAGAGCTCGGCCTCGAGCACAACCGGGTGGCCGGGCTCGCCGCCATAGGTGGCGCGCGTGGCCGGCGTGCCGTCGCGCGCCTCGATCACCCGCCGGATCGCCTCGCTGGACAGCCGCGGCTGGTCGCCCAGGCAGACCACCACCGCCTCGGCGCCCTCCAGGGCGGCCAGCCCGGCGGCGAGCGATGCCGACATGCCCTCCTCCCACCGGTCGCACACGACCGGTCGCGCCCCGTGCAGGTCCACCCGGTCGAGCACCTCCTCGGCGGCGGCCCCCAGCACCACGACGGCCTGATCCACCGGCGCCCCGGCCACTGCGGCGAGCGTGTGCTCGAGCAGCGGGCGGCCGTCGAGCTCGGCCAGCTGCTTGCGCCCGCCGAAGCGGCTGCCGGCACCGGCTGCGAGCACGAGCGCTCCGATCATCTCTCCTGGAGTCCCCGTTCCATGAGCTGGGCCAAACGCTCGAGCGACGCCAGCGTGTTGCCGGCCAAGAACAGATCGACGTGCGGCAGCGCAGCGTTCATGCCGCGGGCCAGCGGCTCGTACCCCGGAGCCGCCTTGAGCGGATTGAGCCATACCAGCCGGTGGGCGCAGCGCCTCAGGCGCGCCATCTCGGCGCCCAGCTCGTCCGGGTCGCCTCGGTCCCACCCGTCCGAGCACACGACCACCACCGCGCCGCGGCCCACCCGGCGACCGTGCTCGCGGTTCAGCTCGGCCAACGCCTCGCCGATCCGTGTCCCCCCCGACCAGTCGGCCACCGACGCCGAGGCGCGCTCGAGGGCGCGGTCGGGATCGCGGCCCTTGAGCTCGGCGGTGACGCGGGTGAGGCGGGTGCCGAACACGAAGGCCTCCGCCCGGCGGCGCGCGGCGACACAGGCCTGCAGGTACTGGAGCAGCACGCGCGCGTAGGGCTCCATCGAGCCCGACACGTCGCACACCAGCACCAGCGGGCGCGGGCGCTCCTCCGGGTTGCGCCAGTGGCGCTCGAAGGGCTCGCCGTCGTGGCGCAGCGAGGCGCGCACCGTGCGACGCAGGTCGGGATGCGAGCCGCGCCGGCGCGCCGGGCGCAGGCGGCGGCCGGGGCGCTCGGGGCCGCGCCGGGCAAGCCGCTCCAGCAGGCGGCGGGCCATCGCCCGCTCGGCGTCGGAGTACTCCGCGAAGTCCTTCTCGCGAAGCAGCTCGATCTCGCTCGCGGCGGAGGGGACGGGGTCCAGGTCGGCCTCCAGCGGCAGCTCGGCGACGTCGGGCACCGCGGCCCGCGGCAGCGCCAGGGGGCCGAGCTCGTCCAGGATCTCCGCGCCGGTGGGCGGAGGCTCCGGCGGCGCGAGCAGCTCGGCGAAGGCGACCTCGAACAGCTCGAGGTCCTCGTGCCGCGAGCACAGCGCCGCTCGGAGGGCGTCGCGGGCCTCACGCGGGTCGGCCGGATCCACGGTGCGCAGAGCGCGGTGGGCGGTCAGCAGCTCCCCCACGCCGAGCCGGGAGCCGCCCGCGCGCATGGCGGCCGCGAGGAGCCCCAGGCGCGCGGTGAGCCGAAGCCCTGGGGACCGAGGGCTGGGGGCGGGGGGCTCAGACCTCACTCAGCACCTCGCGCTCACGCACGCGGTCGATGTCCTCGCGCACCTTCAGCGCAACTCCCAGGGTGTCCTCGAGGTCGGCGCCCTCCAGCGCCAGCAGCGCCTGCGCCCAGGCGATCGTCTCGCCCACGCCCGGCAGCTTGTAGAGGTCCTCGCCGCGCAGCTTGGCCACGGCGGCGCACACACGGGCGGCGATCTCGTCCGGCACGCCGGGCAGGCGTGCCTCCACGATCGCCCGCTCGCGGTCGGGCGCCGGGTAGTCGATCCAGTGGTAGAGGCAGCGGCGCTTGAGCGCGTCGTGCAGCTCGCGGGTGCGGTTGGAGGTGATGACCACCAGCGGGCGGGTGCTCGCCCGCACGGTCCCCAGCTCCGGGATCGAGACCTGGAACTCCGACAGCAGCTCGAGCAGGAAGGCCTCGAACTCGTCGTCGGCGCGGTCGATCTCGTCGATCAGGAGCACCGTCGGGCCCTCGGACTCCAGCGCCTCCAGCAGCGGCCGGCGCAGGAGGAAGCGCTCGGAGTACAGCGGCTCCTCGCTGCCGCCACGGAGGTGCAGCAGCTGGCGGGCGTAGTCCCAGTCGTACAGCGCGTTGTGCACGTCGATGCCCTCGTGGCATTGCAGGCGGATCAGCCGCGCGCCCGTGGCGGCGGCCAGCGCCTTGGCCACCTCGGTCTTGCCCACCCCGGCCTCGCCCTCCAACAGCAGCGGCTGCTCGATCTCCTGGGCCAGGTACACGGCGGTGGCCAGCCCGGGGTCGGCGAGATAGCGCTCGCGCGCCAGCGCATCGGCCACCGCGCCCGGGTCTGGGAGGCTCACGCGGCGTCCCCCAGGAGAGGAGAAGCCGTGCTGAAGGACTTCCGTGAGTTCCTGCTGCGAGGGAACCTCGTCGAGCTGGCCGTCGCCGTCGTGATCGGCACCGCGTTCGCCGCGGTGATCGCCGCGCTGGTGAAGGATCTGATCACCCCGCTGATCGCCGCCATCGGCGGGCAGCCGGACTTCTCGGACCTGAAGTTCGAGATCAACGGCAGCCAGTTCCTGTACGGGGACTTCATCAACGCTCTGATCGCCTTCCTGATCGTGGCAGCCGTGGTGTTCTTCCTGGTGCTGCGCCCGACGGCGAAGCTCATGGACCGGATGAAGACCCAGGAGGACGTCGAGGAGGAGACGCGCAGGTGCCCGCAGTGCGTGAGCTCCATCCCGGTCTCCGCATCGCGGTGCGCGTTCTGCACCTCGGAGGTATCCCCGGCGGTCTAGACCCCGGCTGCGGTCTCCAGCGCGCGGCGGGTGAGCACCCGCGCCAGGTGCTGCTTGTACTCGGGCGTGGCGTTGAGGTCGCCCGGCGGGTCGGTGCCCTCGGCCGCGTGCTCGGCTGCCGAGGCGAGCGCCTCCTTCGAGGCGTCACCGCCCTTCAGGGCCTCCTCCACGGCCGTGGCGCGCAGCGGCGTCGAGCTCATGTGGGTCAGGCCCACCCGGGCATCGCTGATGCTGCCGCCGTCCACCTTGAGCAGGGCCGCCACGCCGACCATCGCCCAGTCCTCGGAGCGGCGCACGAACTTCTCGTAGCCGAAGCTCCACTCGGCCGGGTCGGGGACGCTGACCGAGGTCAGCACCTCCTCGGGCTCCAGCGCCGTCGTCAGGTAGTCCTGGAACAGGTCCGCCGCGGCGATCTCGCGCTCGCCGTTGGGGCCGGCGGCCGACACCGAGCCGTCCAGGGCCAGCACCACGCCGGGCAGGTCGGAGGCCGGATCGCCGTGGGCCAGCGAGCCCCCGATTGTGCCGCAGTTGCGCACCTGCTGGTCGGCGATCTTGCCCGCCGCCGTGCCGAGCACCCCCAGCTCGTCGCGATCCTGAAGGTCCGCGTGCCGGGTCAGCGCGCCGATGCGCAGGCCGCCATTCGAGCGCTCGACGCCGCGCAGCTCGCCGAGCCGGCCGATGTCGACCAGCAGCGTGGGCGCGGCCAGGCGCAGCTTCATCAGCGGCAGCAGCGAGTGGCCGCCGGCCAGCAGCTTGGCGTCGATGCCGCCCTGGGTCAGGGCGGTCACCGCCTCGTCGACCGACGACACCCTCACGTATTCGAACTCGGGGGGAATCACCGCAACCCACCTCCTTCCTCGGGCCGCGCTGGTCCTGATCCTGCCGCGCCCTGGCCGTGTGTGCCCACGTCACGGCCCTGCTCGGTCGCGCGCGGGCCGTCGCCGTCGCCCTGGATGTACTGCGAGCACCCGCATGGGCGTGAGCGGCATGTCCATGAACGTCACGCCGAGCGGCTTCAGCGCGTCGATGGCCGCGCTTACGATCGCGGGGGTGGCGGCGATCGTGCCCGCCTCGCCCACGCCCTTGACGCCCAGCCGGTTCACCGGCGAGGGGGTCTCGGTGCGGTCGGTCTCGAACATCGGGACCTCGGCCGCGGTCGGCAGCGCGTAGTCGACGAACGAGCCGGTGACGAGCTGGCCCTCGTCGTCGTAGACGATCTGCTCGTACAGCGCCTGGCCGATGGCGTGCACGACGCCACCATGGATCTGCCCGTCGATCAGCGCCGGGTTGATGGCCGGTCCGCAGTCATCCACGGCCACCCAGCGCACCACCTCGACCTTGCCGGTCTCCACGTCCACGTCGACCACGCACGCGTGCGCGCCGAAGGGGAACACGAAGTTCTCGGGGTCGTAGAACGAGGTCTCCTCCAGCCCCGGCTCGATGTCGGCCGGGAGCTCTTGCGGTGGGATGTGCGCCGCCCCGGCAATCTCGGCCATCGTCATCGCCTTGTCCGGCGAGCCGCGCACCTGGTACTTGCCGTCGGCCAGCTCGATGTCCTCGGGCGCGGCCTCCAGCAGCGCGGCGCAGACCTTCTTCGCCTTGTCCTGGACCTTCTCGGCCGCGCGGCCCACCGACTCGCCGCCCACCGCCAGTGAGCGCGAGCCGTAGGTGCCCCACCCGAACGGGCCCTGGTCGGTGTCGCCGTGCAGCACGTCGACGTTCTCGGGCTCGATGCCGAGGCGGTCGGCGGCGATCTGCGCGAAGCTGGTGTCGTGGCCCTGTCCGTGCGGCGACGTGCCGGTGTAGACCGTGGCCGAGCCGCTGGGGTGCACGCGCACCATGGCCGACTCCCAGAACGCGGCCTGCAGGCCCACGCCCTGGGGGCCCACCGCGCGCGAGGGCGCCAGACCGCACACCTCGACGTAGGTCGACAAGCCGATGCCCCGGTACACCCCCTGGTCCCGCAGCTCTGCCTGCTCGCGCCGGAAGGCGTCCATGTCGACGTGCTCGAGCAGCCTGTCGAGCGTGCCCTGGTAGTTGCCCGAGTCGTACACGATCCCCAGCGGGGTCTCGAACGGGAAGGCGTCGGCGGCTATGAAGTTCTTCCGCCTGAGCTCGACCGGATCCATGTCCAGCTCTACCGCGAGCAGCTCCATCATGAGCTCGCACCAGTGCATGATCTCCGGCCGGCCCGCGCCGCGAATGGCGTCGGTCTCGAATTTGTTGGTGAACACCCCGGTGAATTCGATCTGCACGTTGGGGACGTCGTAAGCCCCGTTGCCCACCGGGAAGCCGAGCTCGGGGATGAACGGCGTCAGCAGCCCGTAATAGGCGCCCATGTCGCAGATCGAGTGAACCTTGATCGCGGTGACCTTCCCGTCACGGGTGGCCGCGAAGGTGGCGTACGAGATCTGGTCGCGCCCGTGGTGCGAGGTGGTCATGTGCTCGGAGCGCGTCTCCGTCCACTTGACCGGGCGGCCGAGCCTGCGCGCCAGCCCGAGGATGAGCGCCTCCTCGCCGTAGACCTGGAGCTTCGATCCGAAGCCGCCGCCCACGTCCGGGGCGACCACGCGGATCCGGTCCTCGGACATCCCCAGCACCCCGCTGAGCACGAAGCGGGCGATGTGCGGGACCTGGGTGGAGGAGTACAGCGTGACGTCGTCGCCGCTGGCCTCGGCCACACAGGCACGCGGCTCGATCGGAGCGCCGGAGGTGCGGTGGTTGACGATGCGGCGCTCGACCACCACGTCGGCCTCGGAGATCGCGGCATCGACGTCGCCGCCGCCGACCGACCAGTCGTGCGTTCGGTTGGTGCCGAACTGCTCGTGCACCAGCGGCGAGCCGTCCTCCAGCGCCTTCTCGGGGTCCACCACCGCGGCGCGAGTCTCGTAGTCGACCAGCACCAGCTCGGCGGCGTCCACCGCGGTGCCGCGGTCGGTCGCCACCACCACCGCCACGGCCTGGCCCACGTGCTTGACGTCACCCTTGGCGAGCGGCCACTGTCCCGGGTCGCGGACCTCCACGCCAGGCGGGGCCCAGACCGTCCCCAGCGGCGCGGCGAAGTCCTCGGACATGTCATCGGCGGTCAAGACTGCGACGACGCCGGGGTGCGCCTCGGCCTCGGACTTGTCGATGTTGGTGATCGTGGCGTTCGCCTCGGGGGAGCGGACGATCGCCGCGTGGAGCATGCCGGGCAGGTACATGTCGTCCGTGTACCGGCCCTGGCCCTTGATGAGGGGCGGGTCCTCCTTGCGCCGGATCGCCTGGCCGACCCAGCCATTTCCGCCTGTCCTCCCTTGTGGAGGGCCTGTCCTCCCTTGTGGAGGGTCTGGAGGGGCTCATGCCGACACCTCCTGGCCCGCGGCGGCTTGGACCGCCTTGACGATGTTGTGGTAGCCGGTGCAGCGGCAGAGGTTGCCCTCCAGCCCCTCGCGAATCTCCTCCTCGCTGGGGTCCGGGTTGCGCTGCAGCAGGTCGGCGGCGGCCATGATCATGCCGGGGGTGCAGTAGCCGCACTGGAGCCCGTGGTGGTCCCAGAAGCCCTGCTGTACCGGATGCATCTCGCCGTTCTTGGCCAAGCCCTCAATGGTGGTCACCTTCGCGCCGTCGCACTGTGCGGCGAGCAGGGTGCAGCTCTTCACCGACGCGCCGTCCACGTGCACCGTGCAGGCGCCGCAGTTGGTGGTGTCGCAGCCGACGTGAGCGCCGGTGAGGCCGAGCTCCTCGCGCAGGAAGTTGACCAGCAGCGTGCGGGGCTCGACGTCCCGGCTGTGGCGCTCACCGTTGACGGTGATGTCCACGTGCGCGGTGTTGCTCATACCCATCCTCCCCCGGATTGGTCGCTTGAAAGGCAAGATACCCCTCGGGGACCGGCGGTAGACTCTGCCGGTCTTGAAGCCGCGCAGACGCTCCTTTCTCCACCAGGGCCACCGCCTCGTGTTCGACGAGTACGGCGGTGGCGACCGGACCGTCGTCCTGCTTCCGGGGCTGCTGTTCTCGCGCACGATGCAGGGCCCGCTGGCGTCCGCGATAGCCGACCGCGGCTACCGCGTGCTGTGCCTCGACCTTCTCGGCCACGGCGACTCCGACCGCCCGCCGGAGATGAGCAACTACTCCATGAGCATCTTCGGCGGCCAGGTGATCGGCCTGCTCGACCACCTGGAGATCGACCAGGCGGTCATCGGCGGCACGTCGCTGGGCGCCAACGCCACCCTCGAGGCCGCTGTGGCCGCGCCCGGGCGCGTCAAGGGCCTGCTGGTCGAGATGCCGGTGCTCGACAACGCGCTGCTGGGCTGCGCGCTGGCCTTCACCCCGCTGATGGTCCATCTGACCTTCGGCGCGCCGGTGGCCCGGGGCATCGCCGCGGTCGCGAGCCGCATCCCCCGGCCCGGGAGCCCCCTGCTCGCCGGCATGCTGCTGGACTGGGTGAGCCAGGACCCCAAGCCGTCCGCCTCGGTGCTCCAGGGGCTGTTCTTCGGCCGCGTGGCGCCGCCGAGCGAGGAGCGCCGCAAGCTCGACATGCCCGCCCTGGTGATCGGCCACAACCGCGACCCGATCCACCCCTTCTCGGACTCCGACCAGCTGGTCCACGAGCTCAAGGGCTCGCGCCTGGTGGAGGCGAGCTCGATCCTCGAACTGCGGATCACCCCCGACCGCCTGACCAAGGAGATCACTACCTTCGTCGACGACTGCTGGTCGGAGACCGGGCAGCGACGTCGGCGCCGGCGTCAGGTGGCCTGAGCGGCCTGACCGCTCACTACGCTTCGCCGCTCGATGGCCAGCCGCAAGGAAGAGAAGGAGCGCCTCCGGCGCGAGCGTGAGGAGCGCGAGCGCGCGGCGGCGGCCGAGGCGCGGCGCAAGCGCCTCGTCGGCTACGGCATCGGCGGCGCGCTGGCCCTCGCCGCTCTGGTCGTGCTGGTGGTCCTGCTCGTCTCCGGCGGAGGCGACGACGAGGGCTCCGAGCAGCAGGCCTCGCTGTACCCCCCCGGAGGGGCCGTCGCGAAGCCCGGCGACAGCAACGTCGCGACGGCGGCGGACGTCGCCGGCTGCGAGCTCAAGCAGGAGCGGGCCAAGAGCCGCGACCACGTCGGCAACCCCAACCAGCCGATCAAGTACGACTCGAACCCGCCCATGACCGGCCGCCACTACGAGATCCCCGCCGAGGACCAGGCCTTCACCCAGCCGCCGCCCGACTCGTCGGTGGTCCACTCGCTCGAGCACGGCCGCATCGACATCTGGTTCAAGCCGAACGCGCCGCGGCAGCTGCGGGCCGACCTCAAGGCCACCTACGACTCCGAGCAGGGCTACCAGCTCCTGCTCATCCCGCGGCCCAACATGCCGTACCAGCTGGCCGCCACCGCCTGGGGCCGCGACCCCGAGCCGCTGGGCACCGGCTACCTGCTGGGCTGCAAGACCGGCGGGCCCAAGTCGATGAGCGCGCTGCGCGCTTTCATCGACGAGCACCGCGGCAACGGGCCCGAGCCCGTTCCATAACGCCGGTAAAGCCCCGCAACCGAGGCGTTTTGCCAGTGTTGGGTGCTTCTAGATGCTGCGTCGCGTCCTGCTTCTCGCCGTGCTCGCGTGCGGCCTCGTGGCCGCGCCCGCCTTCTCGCTGAGGCCGTACCGGCCCGACCCCGTCGACTTCGAGAGCGGCGCCGGCGTGCAGAAGCGCTTCGGCCGGGCGGTGCAGTCGCAGCCGATCAGGGCCGGCAAGCGCTTCAACCTCGTCGGCTTGCGCTGGCGCGGGGACGCGGCGCCGCGCGTGGGGGTGCGCACCCGCCGCGAGGGCGGTGGCTGGACCCGCTGGACGACGCTCCCCGTGCAGTCAGAGGACGCGCCCGACCCCGGGCGCGGGGAGCCGATGCCCCAGGGCACCTCGACCCCGGCCTGGGTGGGCGAGGCCGACTACGTGCAGTACCGGCTGAGCCGGCCCGTGCCCGGCCTGAAGCTGCACTACGTGAACGTGAAGGGCTCTTCCACCGGGAGCGACCGGCTGCGCAGCGGCTTGCGGCGGGTGGCCGACAACGTCGCCTCGCTGATCCCCGGCACCCCCGCGGCGCGGGCGGCCGAGGCGCGGCCGGGCATGGTCAGCCGCGCCGGCTGGGGCGCGTCGGACTGCCGCCCGCGCTCGGGCGCCTCGTACGGCTCCGTCCGGGCGGCCTACGTGCACCACACGGTCTCGACCAACGACTACTCGCGCAGCGAGGCGCCGTCGGTCGTGCTCGGCATCTGCCGCTTCCACCGCAACTCCAACGGGTGGAACGACATCGGCTACAACTTCCTCGTCGACAAGTACGGCGTCCTGTACGAGGGCCGCGCCGGCGGCGTCGACCGCGCCGTGATCGGCGCGCAGGCGCAGGGCTACAACTCCCAGACCACGGGCATCGCCAACATCGGCACCCACACGTCGGTGCCCCAGAGCAGCGCCGCGCTCGACGCCATGGCCCGCCTCATCCGCTGGAAGCTGCCGCTGCATGGCGCCCCCACCGCGGGAACCACCACCGTCACCAGCGCAGGCGGCGACACCAACCGCTACGGCTCCGGGCGCAGCGTGCGCCTGCGCCGCGTCTCCGGCCACCGCGACACCAACCTGACCGAGTGCCCGGGCAGCGCGCTGTACGCGCAGCTGGACGACCTGCGGGCGCGCGTGGGCGACGTCTCCGGCGGCGTGGGCACCAACCTCACCGCCAAGCTGACCCCGCGCACGGCGGGCTACAAGGCGCGCGTGAAGGTCGCCGGCCGGCTGACGAAGTTCGACGGCAGCCCCGTCACCGGCACGCGCGTCGGGGTCCAGGCGCGCACCACCCGCGGGAAGTACCGCACGGTGGCCAAGGTCTCGCTCGATTCCGACGGCAACTACGAGACCGTCGTGCGCCCGCGCGGCACCCGCTTCGTCCGAGTGCGCTTCGGCGGTGGCAGCGGCCTGGCGGGCACGTACTCGAGCCGCACCACGCTCAAGGTCAAGCCGGTGCTCAAGCTGAGCCGGCTGCCCGAGAGCGTGCCAATGGCGGAGTTGGTCAGCGTCCGGGGGTCGGTGAGCCCGCGCAAGCCGCGCGTGTTCGCGGTGCTCCAGGCGCGCAGGGGCGAGGGCTTCAAGACCACCAGCACGCGCGCGCTCAAGCCCAACCGCCGCGGGCGCTTCACGCTGCGCTTCCGCCCCGCCAAGGCGGGCGAGATGCGCGTCTACTTCGTCGTGCGGGCCGACCGCAACACGGTCCGCCTCACGACGCGCCGCCGGCTCATAGACGTCCAGTAGCCCACTCGGCCACGTCCACCGAGGCGGTGACGGGCAGCGGCTCGGGCAGCACCGACACGCGGCCTTCCAGCTCGCCGGGGTCCAGATGCCAGGCGCTGGGGCCCATGCGCGCGGCGGCCAGGGCGTCGGCGTGGGAGAGCTCGAGCGTGCGCTCGTGGCGCTCGCTCCCCCACTGCTCGAACATCCCGGCCAGCTTCGCCTGCAGGCGCTCCTCCTTGGCGGGGTCGATCGACAGCAGAGCCAGGCCCTCGACCAGCTCGGCGAAGTGGTCCGGCCCCGGGGTGACCGTGATCAGCTTCCCTCCGGGGCGCAGGATGCGGGCGAACTCGGCGCCGTTGCGAGGCGAGAAGACGCTCAGCACTGCGTCGGCGACGTCCGAGCGCAGGGGCAGCTCCTTCCACAGGTCGCAGCCGACCGCGGTGGCGTGTCTCGCGGCGCGGCGCAAGGCGGCGGTGGAGCTGTCCAGGGCGATCGCAACCTCGGCGCCGGTGGCGGCGAGGTGGTGGGCCGGGCCCGACCCCGCGTCCACGACCACGCCCTCGGCGTCCAGCGGGATGAAGTCGAGGTGGCCGGCCTCCAGGAACGCCTCGCGGGCGCTGACCATCGCCGCCGTGTCACCGGGGGCCGGCACCAGGTTGACGTAGCCCTGCCGGGCGATGTCGAAGCGGTGGCCCTCCTGGCAGCCGACCGAGCCGTTCAGCAGCTCCAGCCCGTGCCGGCACAGCGGGCAGCGCAGCAGCGCCAGCGCCTCACGGCGCACGGGCGCCGGGGTCCTTCGCACCAGGGGCGGGCTCCTCGGTGGTGCCCCAGCCCTGGCGCGGATCCTCGCTGTACAGGCCGTGACCGGTCAGCAGCATGCGCGCAGTGCGGACCAGGATCCTGAGGTCGAGCAGCGTGGAGCGGTGGTCGACGTACCAGACGTCGAGCTCGATGCGCTCCGGCCACGGCAGCGAGGTGCGGCCGTTCACCTGGGCCCAGCCGGTGATCCCCGGGCGCACCTCCAGGCGGCGCCGCTGGCGCGGGGTGTACGCGTCCACCTGCTCCTGCACCGTCGGCCGGGGGCCGACGATCGCCAGGTCCCCGGAGATGCACGTTGAACAGGTTCGGGAGCTCGTCGAGCGAGAACCGCCGCAGCAGCGCTCCCACGCGCGTGATGCGCGGGTCGCCCTGGGTGACGTAGATGCCGGCGCCCATTCCCTGGGCCCCGGTGACCATCGTGCGCAGCTTCCACAGCTCGAACGCCTCGCCGTCGCGCCCTACCCGGCGCTGGCGGAAGAAGGCGGCCCCGCGCGTCTCGAGCCTGATCGCGATCGCCGCGACGGCGATGAGCGGGGACAGGACCACGAGAGCGGCGGCGGCGATGGCGATGTCGAACAGGCGGTTCATAGGGTTAACGGGGCGCCGGGACGGCGCCAAGGGCATCAGATCTGCGGGCTGGACGCCCGCAGGGGCCAATCATGCGGATTCTGTACCTGCACCAGTACTTCATGACCCGCGCCGGGATCGGCGGCACGCGCTCGTACGAGTTCGCGCGTCGGTTCGTCCAGCAGGGCCACGAGGTGACGATGGTGACGGCCGGCGACGGCGGGCGTCGCGTCGAGGACGGCATCGAAGTGGTCTCGGTGTCCGCGGGCTTCGGCGACTACGTGCGCGCGACCAAGCTCGGCTACGGCCGCCGCGCACTGGAATTCGCCCGCTTTGCGGCCGCTGCAACTCGCACCGTCCTGCGGCTCCCGCGGGCGGACGTCATCTACGCCACGTCCCCGCCGCTGACCATGGCTCTGCCCGCGCTCGCCGCGTCGAAGCGCTTCCGCACACCGCTGGTGTTCGAGGTGCGCGACCTGTGGCCCGAGGCGCCGATCCAGATGGGCGCCCTGCCCAACCCCGTGCTCCAGCGCCTCGCCCGGCTGCTGGAGCGGACCGTGTACCGCAACGCCGCGCACGTAAACGCGCTGTCGCCGGGCATGCGCGACGGCGTGGCGGCGGCCGGCGTGCCGCCCGAGCGCGTGTCGATGATCCCCAACGCCTCCGACCTGGACATGTTCGAGCCCGGGCTGGACGGCTCGGACATGCGCGAGCGGCTGGGCCTGGGCGACCGCTTCGTGTGCTCCTACTTCGGCACCATGGGCGAGGCCAACGACCTGACCCAGGTGGTGGACGCCGCCCCGCTCGCGCCCGACGTGACCTTCGTGCTCCACGGCGACGGCAAGCGCCGCGAGGAGCTGGTCGAGCGGGCGCGGGGGGTGGAGAACGTCGTCTTCTCCGACCCGATCCCGGATAAGACCTCGGTCGCCCGGCTGGCGGCCGCCTCCGACGCCTGCATGACCATCTACAAGGACGTGCCGATCCTGGCCACCTGCTCGCCCAACAAGCTGTTCGACACGTTCGCCGCCGGGCGACCGGCGGTCGTGAACTGCGACGGCTGGATGCGGTCGCTGGTGGAGGACAACGACGCGGGCGTCTTCGCCCGCCCCGGCGACCCGGCGGACCTGGCCGCGCAGGTGCAATCGCTCCGGGGGCGCACGGAGGAGATGGGCCGCAACGCGCGTGAGCTGGCCGAGCGCGAGTTCGACCGCGACCTGCTCGCGGGGCGGATGCTCGAGGTGCTCGAGCGCGTGGCCCGGTCGCGGTGAAGCTCTCCTACTGCATCGTCAACACCAACGGGGCCGAGTACCTGCCCGCGTGCTTGGAGGCGGTGCGGGCGGGGCCCGAGGGGGAGGTCCTGGTGCTCGACAACGCCTCCGACGACGGCTCGGGCGAGCTGGCCAACGTCAGGCTCGAGCGCCGCGAGGGCAAGGCGGCCAACGACACCCGCCTGCTGCGCCAGGCTCAGGGCGAGTACGCGCTGCTGCTCAACGAGGACGCCGAGCTGCACCCCGGCGCGGCCGAGGCCCTGGTGCGGGCGCTGGACGAGGACCCGGACGCGGCGGCGGTGGGAGCGCAGCTGGTGTCGAGCGACGGGCGGCCGGTGCCCTGCGCGTGGCGGCTGCCCGGAGTCGGCCCGGCGCTGGCGGTCGCGACCGGGACGCAGAAGCGGCTGGTCACCCAGAGCGGCGGCACCCGGCGGCGCGAGGTGGGCTGGTGCCAGTCCAGCGCCCTGCTGGTGCGCCGCTCCGCCGGCGAGCAGGTGGGCTGGCTCGACCCCGACTTCTTCGTCTACTCCGACGAGACCGACTTCTGCAAGCGGCTGCGCGACGCCGGCTGGCGGATCCTGTTCGAGCCCGCCGCGGTGGCGACCCACCACAACCAGCTGTCCAACGACCGCGAGGCCGAGGCCCGGCGGCTCGCCGAGTTCCACCGCAACCGCGACCTGTACATGCGAAAGCACCACTCGACGCCCGCCCGCTTTCTTACGCGCGCGCTCTGGGTGGTGGCCTACCTGGAGCGCGCTCTCCTCGGGCGCAGCACGCGGATGCTGCGCCACGCCCGGCACGAGCTGGTGGGCGGGGCCGGCGACGGAGTCCGCGAGGCGGCCGCGGCGCGCAACGAGCGCGTCACGGGCGCTGGGTAAGGTGGCGCCATGGTGGTCGCCGCCCTGGCCGGCGCGCTCGGTGCGGCCGGCGTCCTGCTCGCTCGCGAGCGCCTCGTGCTGCTCGGCGGCCTGGCGCTGCTCGGCGTGGCCGAGGCGGCGCTCGTCCTGGACGCCGAGAGCTTCGATTCGCTGAGCCCGGCCGCCGCGGCTGGGCGGCGGCGTGTTCGGGCTCGCCGCGCTCGGGGGCGCGGCCGCGGTCCTGGTGCGCCGGCCCGCCTGGGCGCCGCTCGCCGTCCTGGCCGCCGCGCCCTTCCGCCTGCCGCTGTCCTTCGACCCTGGGGGCGGCGGCTTTCCCATCTCGGTGGCCGAGGACGGCCAGCTCGGCCGGCTGCTTCCGCTCTACTTCGTGTTGGCCGCCGCGATCGCGGCGCTGGCCTGGCGCGCGATCCGCGGCGAGCGGCTGCGCGTGCTGCCCCGGGCGGTCTCCTATCCGGCGACTGCCTTCCTGGCCATCTGCTGCCTCTCGCTGCTGTGGGCCGACAGGGCGGTGCCGGGCGAGGACCTCCTGGGCTTCTTCCTGCTCCCCTTCGGAGCGCTGCTCGCGGTGGTCGGCCGGTCGCCGATGCCCACGACGCTGCCGCGACAGCTGGGCCGGCTGGCGGTCGCCCTGGCGACGCTGTTCGCGGTGGTCGGCCTCTACCAGGCGGTCACCCAGCAGCTCTTCTTCTTCGCCCCCAACGTCCAGACCGCCAACGCCAACGGCGACTTCTTCCGAGTGACCTCGCTGTTCGTGGACCCGAGCCTGTATGGGCGCCATGTGGTGCTCGGCCTCGCGATCGTGCTGGTGGCGCTGGCGCTGTCCCGCATCAGCCTGCGCTGGGGGGTCGCGCTGGTGATCGTGCTGTGGGCGGGCCTGCTGTTCTCCTACTCGCAGTCGAGCATGGTCGCCCTGGTGGTCGTGACGCTGGCATTGGCGGCGGCCACCGGCGGGCCCCGGCTGAAGAAGGTGGCCGCCGGGGCCGCAGTGGCGTTCCTGGTCGCGGGGGCCGCTCTGGTGGTGGCCGCCGCAATCTCCGACGACCTGCGCCGTGAGACCAGCGACCGCTCCGACCGCGTGGCCCAGACAGTCGAGGTGATCGCGCAGAACCCTGTGCTCGGGGTCGGGGTCGGCGGGCAGCCGCGGGCCAGCCGGGAGGCGGCGGACAGCAGCAAGCCCACCGCCGACTTCGTGTCGCACACCACGCCGCTGACCGTGGCCGCCGAGCTCGGCATCGCGGGCGTGCTCGCCTACATCGCCCTCTTGGTGGGCGGGGCGCGCACGATCGCCTCGGTCACGCGCCGCGACCGCGCGTTCGGCCTCGCGCTGGGCGCGTCGCTGCTCGTGCTTTTCGTCCACTCGCTGTTCTATCCCGGCTTCCTCGAGGACCCCCTCACCTGGCTGGTGCTCGGGCTGGCCTGCGCACACGTGGCCCAGCGCCAGGCCACCCCGGCCGACCGCGCCGCCGAGCGGGAGCGAAGGCGCCGCGCCGTGGCCCCGGCGTGAGCCGGCACGGCCTGCTCGCGCTCTGCGCGGTCCTCACCGGCCTCATCGCGATCACCCTCCCCGAGCTGGGCTCGGACCCGTGGCCCTTCCGCCCGCCCTCGGTGGACCCCCAGGGGATACTCGCGCCCCTGGTCCGCGCCGCGGGCGAGGAGTGGGACGTCGGCATCGCTCGGGCCGCCGCCTTCCTCGCCGCGCTCGGCGTGGGCGCGGTGGCGGTGGTCGCGCTCCGCAGGCGCAGGGCGTTCCCGGCGTGGACCGGGATCGCGCTCGCCCTGGGCGTGGCGCTGATGCTCCTGCTGCCCTCGACCCTGCTCCAGCTCGGGCTGCGCCAGTCGACGGAGCCGTGGTTTCACACCAACGACTCGACCTTCCAGATCGACATCGCCGGGGACCTCGTGCTCGACGGCGAGAACCCCTACGGGCACGACTACCGCCCCGACGGCCTCGACCGCTTCTACACCCGCGACGGCACCATCTCGGAGCGCGTCCGGCGCCAGGAGGTCGCCCTCGACCACTTCGCGTACTTCCCCGGGGCGGCGATCTCGGGGGCCGTGTGGCGGCTGCTCCCGGCGCCGTTCGACGACTACCGCATGTTCGTCCTGCTCTGCACGCTGGGCCTGTTCGGCGCGGCCATGCTCATCAGGGCGCCGCTGTCGTGGCGGATCGTGATCGGGGTGCTGCTGGCGGCCAACCCGATCGCGGTCAGATCGGCCTGGTTCGGCCAGAACGACGCCCCCAGCATCCTGGGAGTGGTGCTGGCCTTTGCGCTCGTGACGCGCGGCCACTTCAAATCCGCGGCCGCGGCGCTGGCCGCGGCGGTGATGCTGAAGCAGTTCGCGGTGGTGGCGGTGCCCTTCCTGGCGCTGATGGTCCCGCCCGGGCGCAGGCTGGGGGCGGCGGCGTGGTTCGCCGGCGTGCTGGCGGTCTGCTCGCTGCCCTTCCTGATCGCCGACCCCGGCGCGTTCATCGACGACACGGTCAAGTACGGCGCGGGCACCTACAAGATCGTGGGCTACGGGCTATCGGCGATCCTGATCCGCGCGGGCATCCTGGAGGACCGCGAGGGCTCCTACCCGTTCGTGCTGTTCGCCCTTCTGCTGTGGCTGCCGTTGACGGTGTGGCTGCTGGTGCAGCAGCGCAAGGCCGAGGAGGTGTGGTTCGGCGCGGCGGCCTTCGCCGTCTCGATCCTGGTGCTGCTCTTCATCGGCCGCACCTTCAACAACTACTACCTGGTGTGGCCGGCTACCGGCGCCGCGATTGCCGCTTTGATCGCTCTGTCAGCGCGTAGAGGTACGAGCGGCCCGTCAGGTACACCCGCTTCGAGTCGGCCACCACCGGGCTCGCGTACTTCCCCTGGTTGAGCCGCCAGCGGATCCGCCCCGTGCGGATGCTGTAGGCGACCGTGCTGTCCGGGCCGCCCTTCACCGCCCGTGAGGCCTCCGAGCCGCAGGTGGAGCAGGTGGAGAAGTAGGCCAGCCCGTTCATGATCGTCGGGGACCCGTGGACGGCGGCGGGCGCCGGCTTGCGCCACACCACGTCGCCGGTGGCCGCGTTGAGCGAGTAGACGAAGCCGTCGTAGGTGCCGCTGAACACGCGCCGCTTGGCCACGCCCGCGGCGGCGTAGATGTACGAGCCCAGCGGCTTGGCCCACAGCAGCCGGCCGCTGCGGGCGCCGTAGGCGTACATCGTGCCGTCGGTGTTGCCGATGAACACGCGCCCGTAAGCCACCGTCGGGGTGGCGTAGAAGAACTCGCTGCTCGGCTTAGCCGACCACTTCTTGCGCCCGGTGCGGGCGTCGAGCGCGTAGACCGTGCCGGCGTCGGAGGCGATGAAGATCGTGCCCTTCGAGTACGCCGCCGAGGTGTTGACCTCCTCGTCGGCCTGGAAGGTCCAGCGCCGCTTGCCGTTGCGCGCGTTGACGGCGTGGACCTTGCGGTCCCAGGAGCCGAAGTAGAGCGTCCGCTTTACCAGCAGCGGCGATGACTCCACCGGGCCCGTGCGGTAGATCCAGCGCCGCTTGCCGGTCTTGTAGTTCATCGCGATCACGAACCCCGAGGCGCCCGCGCGGCCCTGGGGGCAGTCCGTGAAGTCCATGTACGCCTGGTACACGGTCCGCCGGGCGATGGTGGGCGAGGAGGCCGCGCAGCGCTTGAAGTTGCGCTTCCAGCGCACCTTGCCGGTCTTGCCGTCGATGGCGAAGAAGAGGCCCTTCTGCTGGGCCAGGAAGACGCGGCCGTAGCCCACGCTGGGCGGGAACTCCAGCGTGTCCCTCCCGTCCAGGCGCCAGACCTTGCGGTAGGGCGGCCGGTGCTTGAAGCCGGTGGCCAGGTGCGTGCGCCGGACGTCGAAGGCGTAGGTGGGCCAGGGGATGGTCGCCTTGGGCTTGCGCGGCGCCTCGGGCTCTTGGGTGGTGTCGAACTCCTGCTTGGCCGAGCCGCGCTTCTCCGCGCCGCGGTCGTCGCGCAGCAGGGCGTAGCCACCGGCCGCGACCAGGATCACGAGCATCACGGCGCCGGCCATGATCGCGGCCTCGCGCCTCATCGGCCGGAGGATAGGAGGCGCCAGAGATTGCGGGTGACCCTCTGGACCTCCACGCTCGCGCGCTCTTCGCGCAGCTCGGACAGCCACCCCGGCGATCCGAGCCGCACCACGGTGCCCCGCCCGAGCCGGTAGCCGACCAGGGCCGGCTCGGCGTCGCGGCCCGCGCTGGCCTCCAGCCGCGCCTGCGGCGCCAGCGAGACCGAGCGTTCGAACACCCGGAACGAGCCGATCAGGTCGTCCGTGCCTCTGAACAGCCCCAGCCCCTTGCGCTGGAGGCGCATTGGCGCCTCGCCGGTGTGGTTCAGCGCGGTGCGCTCGCCGAAGGGGTCCAGTGGCCGGCGCCCCCCGGGGTCGGTCAGCACGTTGTCGTCGAGGCCGACGGGGCGCCGCAGCGAGTCGGCGCCGAACAGCGCCACCTTGCCGCCGTCGTCCACGTACCGGCGCAGCCGGCGGGCCAGCGCCGGCAGGTGCCAGCGAGCGTCGCCGGCCAGGACCACGGCGGAGGCCGCGCCCATTGACGGCCCGCGTTCGCGGGTCAGGGAGAGGTCGGTGGTGAGGTCGTAGGGAAGGCGCGCGCGGTCGAGGAAGGCGAGCAGCGGGCCGGCCTGGGTGCGGACGCCAGAGGGCAGGCCGGCGCTGTAGGGGCGAAACAGGGGCGCCCGCCCGGTGCTCTCGAGGTCGTCGGGGACGCCGTCGTAGCGGTCGTCGAACGGGTTGTCCCCCTGCCAGGACACCACGGGCAGCACCACCAGCGGCCGGGCGTCGGAACCGCCGCCGAGCGGCCGGCCCGCGACGGCCACCGGCGCGGCCGCCGTGCTGCCGCGGGAGTCGATGCGCACGACGTAGAGGCCTGAGCGCGCGCCGGACGGGATGCGCAGGCGCAGGGTGCCGCTGCGGACCCGCCCGTCGGGCAGCGGCCGTCCGCCGCCCACCGGGCGCACGCTGTAGGGGGAGCCGCGCCGCACGCCGTCCGCGCGCAGGATCGCGCGCGAGCCCGCCGACACGACCCCGGCGGGAGCGGCCAGGGTGGGCCCCCGCACGGCCACCGCGGTCCGCGGGCGAGCCGGTCGCAGGCGGGACCGGCTGAGGTTGCCCGCGCGGTCGCGCGCGGTGACCTCGAACACGTACTCGCCCCGCGGCGGGGGCCCGCCGCGCACGCGTCCGTCCCACGTGCCGCGGCGCCGCCCGTCGGCGCGGAAGCGGGCCACCTCGCGCGGGCGGCCGGCCCCCACCCGCAGCACGCGGAACTCCGCGTCGGCGGTACGCAGGCCCTGGAAGCGCACGCGGACCGGCCGGGGGCCCGTGCCGGCCGGGATCAGGTTGGGCCGCACGCCGGTGACGGCCAGCACGGCGGGCTTGGTGTCCACCCGCACCCGGCGGCCCGACGTGACCGAGCGGCCCTGGCCCTCGCGCAACACGCGCATCCGGTAGACCCCGTCGGGCACAAGACGGCCCTCGTCGTCGCGCCCGTTCCAGCGGAAGAACAGCTCTTCGTCGCCCGGCAGCCGGCGAGCATCGACCAGGCGCCGCACCTCGACGCCCTCCGAGTTCACCATCGAGAAGGTCACCTTGGCCGGCTCGCGCAGGACGAAACCGACCCGCGCGCGGTTCACGGCGCCCTGCGCGGTGGGCGAGAAGGACTTGGGCTCGCGTTCGAAGCGCAGCACCAGCGGCTCCTCTCCCTTGAGGTACTGAGAGGCCAGGAAGGCGCCCGCGGTCGCGAGGATCAGGACGGCGAACAGGACGCGGACGGGGGTGCTCGCCATCGGCGGTGAGCGTAAAGGCCGAGAATGTCGGCTCCGTGAAGGTGAAGCTCGTGGATCCCTCGGGGGACGTGACCCCTTACGACCATGCCCTGGCGGCTGCTCTGGCCCGCCGGGGCGCCGCGGTCGAGCTGATCACCTCGCGCTTCCTGTACGGCCCGCTGGCCGCCGAGCGCGACTACGAGCTGACCGAGCTCTTCTACCCGCTCGCCACCCGGCTGGGGCTCGAGGCCCGCAGGCGCCGGCGGGCGGCCAAGGCGCTCGAGCACCCGGCGGGGATGCTCCGGCTGAGGCGGCGCCTGGCGGACGGGGACGTCGCTCACTACCAGTGGCTGCGCCCCGCCGACCGCTACCTGCTGCCGCCCAAGCGCCCGCGCGTGATGACCGTCCACAACGTGCTGCGCCGTAGCGGCGCGGTGGAGGTGGCGCGGGAGATGGACGCCGTGGTGGTCCACACGCGCCACGGCGAGCGCGAGCTTGTAGAGCGCGTCGGGGTCGACCCCGGCCGGGTCCGCGTGATCCCCCACGGCGCCTTCACGCACATGCTCGACCTGCCCGGCGCGGGCCCGCTGCCGCCCGAGCTCGCCGCGGTGGAGGGGCCGGTGATCCTCTGCTTCGGGACGATCCGCCCCTACAAGGGCATCGACGTCCTCCTGCGCGCGTTCGCCGGGCTGGACGGCGCCGAGCTGTGGATCGTGGGACGGCCGCTCAACACGCCCCTGGAGCCGCTGCGCCGGCTGGCCGGTGACGGCGTGCGCTTCGTGACCCGCTATCTCCCCGAGCCCGAGGTGCCGGCTTACTTCCGCCGCGCGGACGTGGTCGTGCTCCCTCACCGCGAGGTCGACCAGTCGGGCGTGCTCAACGTGGCGCTGGCCTTCGGCAAGCCGATCGTGATGTCCGCGGTCGGAGGCTTCGAGGAGGTGGCCGAGGACACCGGCGCGGGGCTGCTGGTGCCGCCCGAGGACCCCGATGCGCTGGCGGACGCCCTCCGCGGCCTGCTCGACGACCCCGCCGCGCGGGAGCGGCTCGGCGAAGCCGCCCGGGCCGCGGCCGAAGGGCCCTTATTCCTGGGACGAGGTGGCGCGCCTTACGCTCGACCTCTACTCCGAGCTGACCGCATGAAGGCCCTCCTCCTGGCAAAGCACAAGCGCTCGGCCGTCCGGGCGCTCGAGACGCTGGTCGACAGCGGCTGTGACGTGCGCGGAGTCGTGGTCGCTCCGCCGGCCGGCGACGAGCATCCGTCCCAGCGCACCGACCAGGCGGCCGTGCGGCTCGGGATCGACCTGATCGGCGAGGAGGACGCCTACGCGCTGGCCGGGGAGGTCGACCTGGTCATCTCCTTCCTCTACCCGCGGCTGATCCGCGAGCCGCTGATCTCGGGGCCGGAGATCGGCTGCCTGAACTTCCATCCCGCCCCGCTGCCCGACATGCGCGGCCTGGGCGGCTACAACGTCGCCGTGCTCGAGGGGTTCACCGAGTGGGGCGTCTCCGCCCACTTCGTGGACGAGCGGTTCGACACCGGCGACCTCGTCGAGGTCCGGCGCTTCGCCATCGACCCCGCGGCGGAGACCGCCTGGTCGCTGGACCTGCGCTCGCAGGAGGTGCTGCTAGAGGTGTTCGGCGAGGTCGTCGAGACCCTCATGGCGGGCGACGACCTGCCGCGCGAGCCCCAGGGCGAGGGCCGCTACGTCAGCCGCGAGGACCTGGAGGAGATGCGCCGCACGCCGCCCGACGCCGGCCCCGAGGAGATCGAGCGTCGAATACGCGCGTTCTGGTACCCACCCTGGCCCGGCGCAACGATCGAGCGCGACGGGGGCGTCTACACGCTGGTGGACGAGGCTCGCCTGGCCGACGTCGCGCGGGCGCTGCGCGACGGCGGAGAGGTGCCCTAGGCCCGAGCCCTATCGCGTCTTGTCGGACCCGGCCACGACGACCACGCGGGCGTCGCCGGCCAGGGACTGCGTCCTCGTGTCGATCTCCTCGCGCTGGGAGATGTCGAGCGCGCGGCCCACCGCGATCGCCTCGCGCTCGCCGCCGCGGGCGAAGAACACGACCGACTCGTTGCGCACGCCCTGGTCGCTGGCGTTGGTCACGTTGCCCAGTTGGAAGCCCTTGGCCTCCACCTCGTCGCCGATCTGGGCCGCGAGGCCGGGGATGTTGGTCCCGTTGAGCACCGACACGGTGACCGAGGACGGGTTGACCGGCGCGCCGCGGCGACGGCGGGCCGGGCGGTCGGAGCCGCCTGTCGCCGTTGCTCGCGTTCTCGGACGCGCGCTGGGGGCTGCCCTCCTCGCCGATCTTGGTCAATCCGAAGACGGCGGCGCCGCCCACGATCAGCACTCCGGCCACCGCGAGCACAGCCAGGCGCGGATCGCGCCGGTACCAGGGCTGCTTGCGCTGGGAAGGCGGGATGACCTCCGTGTGGCCGCCCCCGGTCCGACTCGGCGGCGCGGGCCGGGCGGGCAGGCGTGAGGCGGGCCGCGGCGGCAGCGTGGGGGGCGAAGCGGGCGCCGCGGGGGGCACGGGCGGGGAGACCCCCTCGCGCGTCGGGGGCGCCGTTGGAGGGAACGGCTTCCCGGTCCTCGTCCTCCTCCTCGTCGCCCAGGTCCTCGTCCTCGCGGAGCTCGTCCCCCTCGCCGGTGTCGCCTTCGGCGGGCACCCCGTCGCCGGGCGGGGCCGCGACCTCGGTGGCGTCGTCGTCGCGTCCCGCCGCCGCGGTCTCCAGGGCCTCGTCGTCGCCCGTGCCGGCCTCGTCCTCGCCGGCCTCGGCGGGCGGGGCCTCGGCTCCGCCGGCCGCGCTGCGAGCGGCGGGAGAGGAGGGGCCGGCCGCTCCGGCCCTGCCGCTCCGGCCGCGGCTCCGGCAGCAGCTCCGCCCGCCGCGGCGGCTCCGCCCACCGCGGTGGCCGGTTTCGCGCCGCCCTGGGCGGGCCGTACGGGCGCCTGACCCGGCCGTACCGGCTGCCCGGGCCTGATCGGCCCGGTGCGCCGCGGCTGCGGGGTCACCCGCGGGGGCTGGGTGCGGGCGGCGGGGTCGGGAGCGCGGTCGGGGGCGCGCCCGGCCCATTCACGCAACCGGCGAACGTCACGCGCCTGCGAGAAGTAGAGGGCGGACAACACGGCGAGACCCACCACCGCGGCCAGCCCGGCGTAGGCGCCGATCTCCTGGACGATCTCCATGCCGGAAGTCCCCGAACCTTAGAGCGCGGTGCGGCTGCTGCCGCCGACCATCAGGCTACGCTCGGCGGACAGCTCGGCCACGGCGCCGGCCAGCGCCGACGCGTCGCCGGCGTACACGAGCTCCTCGATCCGCAGGAAAGCGGCCTCCACCCACTCGGGATCGGGCGCCGGGCGCAGCGCCGAGACGATTTTCTCCGCCGGGGTCGGCTGGGGCCGCTCGCCCGGGTTGAACAGGTCCTCGTGGATCTTCTCCCCCGGCCGCTGGCCGATTACTTCCACCGCGATGTCCTCGTCGGGCTCGAGGCCGGCCAGGCGGATCATGTTGCGCGCGAGGTCGACGATCTTGACGGGGTCGCCCATCTCCAATACGAAGACCTCGCCGGCGGCGGCCAGCTCACCCGAGCGGATGATCAGCTGCACCGCCTCGGGAATCGTCATGAAATAGCGCGTCATCTTCTCGTCGGTGACCGTCACGCGGGCCGCCCGCCGCGATCTGGCGGCGGAAGATCGGGACCACCGATCCCGAGGAGCCGAGCACGTTGCCGAACCGCACGGCGGCGTACTTGGTCGAGCGGTAGCGGTGGTGGGCGGCCTCCACCGCCCACTCGGCCAGCGCCTTGGAGGCGCCCATCACCGTGGCCGGCGCCACCGCCTTGTCGGTGGAGACCAGCACGAAACGGTCCACCCCCGCCTCGCCGGCGGCCGCGGCGACGATGCGGGTGGCCACGGCGTTGTTGCGGATCGCCTCCACCGGGTTCTCCTCCATGAGCCCCACATGCTTGTAGGCGGCGGCGTGGAAGACGACCGACGGCTCGTACTCCTCGAAGATCTCCGCCATGCGGGTGGCGTCCTTGACGTCGGCCAGCACGGGCGTCGCGCGGCCGAAATGGCGCTCGTCCTCCAGCTCGCGGGCGATCTCGAACAGCGAGTTCTCGCCGTTCTCCACCAGGATCAGCTCGCGCGGTCCCACCCGGGCGATCTGGCGGCACAGCTCGGCGCCGATCGAGCCGCCCGCGCCGGTCACCAGCACGGTGTCCCCGCGCAGGTAGGCACCCACGCGGTCGAGCTCCACGCGCACAGGCTCGCGCCCGAGGACGTCCTCCACCTTCAGCTCGCGGACCTGGCGGACGAGGTTGACCCCTCCGGAGAGCAGCTCGAAGGTCGTGGGCAGGGTGCGGACGGGGATGTCGCGCGGCCGGCACGCGGTCACGACCTTCTGGCGCAGGACGCCAGGGGCCGAGGGGATGGCGATGATGACCTCGCTGGGCTGAGTGTCGTCCAGCACGCGCTCCAGGTCGTCGGTCGAGCCGAGCACTTCGAAGCCCGCGATGCGCATGCGGCGCTTGCGCGGGTCGTCGTCTATGAAGCCGATCGGGGCCGTGGACAGCGTCGGGTTGCGGCGCAGCTCGGTGGCCACTTGCTGGCCGCCGTTGCCGGCGCCGACGATCAGCACCTCGCGGTCGGCGGACTCCACCAGCGCTCCGCGTGGCCGCTCCACCACGGCGCGGACGAGGAAGCGGACGCTGGCGCAGAAGGCCAGCGTCAGCAGGAAGTCCAGCGCCATGACGCCGCGCGGCGGGCTCGTGTCGCCCGGCGAGAGCAGGAACAGGGCCACGATGAGCACGAAGCTCGAGACGACGACCGCCTTGACCAGCGACTCGAAGTCCTTCTGGTCGACGAAGCGCCAGAGCTTGGAGTAGAGCCCGAACAGCGCAAACACCGCGAGCTTCATCACCACCACGAAGACGAACGTGTCGGTGAGCAGCTCCTCGTAGCGGTGGGGGACGCCCGAGTCGAACCGCAGCACGTACGCCAGGTAGTAGGCGAGGCCGATCAGGCAGGCGTCCACCGCCACCTGGCCCAGGCGGCGCGCCTTGACGGATGAGACGAGTGAGCTCAACTCTGATCAGTTCTTGCCGACAGCAGCATTTTGACGAGTTCGCGGGGGTCCCGCCGGATGCGGTCCGGCCCCTCTTTCGACCGCTGCACTCCGGTCACCTGCGCCGGGTCGGTCAGCCGGCGTAGGCGGCCGTCGCGCAACAGACCCTCGTCCACGGCACCCAGGCGCCCTTCGAACGTGGTGAACACCGGGGTGCCGAGCGCCACCGCTTCGCGGTTCATGGTACCGCCGGCTGACACGACGAGGTCGGCGAAGGCCACCAAACTGGGGGCGTCCACCGCTCGTTCGGGAACGATGAAGCCGGTGAGCTGCTCGCGCTGCTCGGGCGTCCGCGGCAGGACGACGGTCTGCTCACCGCGCAGGGCCTCCAGCACCCGCCCGAAGATCGAGCTCTCGAACTGGTGGTACAGGGCCAGCGCGGGCGGGGTCCGGATCACGTACAGCGGGCGCTCGCGGTCCAGCCCCAGCTCGTCGAGCACGGTGGGGTCGGGCTCGAAGTCAGCGAGGTAGTACTCCTCCTTGAGCCCGGCGTAGCGGCGCAGCTTCCGCTTCGCGCCATACCGGTACAGCCGCTCGGGCGGGATCGCCTCGGGCACGACCACGGCGCGCGCCAGACGGCAGTTCACCTGGTGCTGGACGGTCGCCCACTCGTAGTCGAAGGCGGTGGAGCTGGGGATCCGCAGCAGCGCGGCGGCCACCATCACGTCGTTGGAAGCGTGGCCCATGGCAACGTCGAAGCCGCGCGGGCGGGCCCAGCGCGCGAGCGCCACGCTGCGGCGCGCGAGGTTGAGCGCCCGCCCCTTGCCGCCGTGGTGGCCGATCGCGGTGTGGTCCACGCCGAGGCGCTCGCACAGTTCCAGCGTCTGGGCGAAGTCGCGCGCCGTGACCTCCACGTCGTGGCCGTCCTGGCGCATGGCCTCGATCAGCGGGCGCATGACGAGCACGTGGGGGGAGTTGGTCAGGTCGACCCAGACGCGCATGCCTCGACCACCTCACCGACGGCCTCGGGGTCCAGGCCGGTGCCCATTGGGAGCGCCAGGTTGGTCGCCGCCAGCTCCTCGGTGGCCGGGAGGTCGGCTCCCGCGCCGAAGCGCTCCATCGCCGGCTGGCGGTGCACAGGCACGCGGTAGTAGCCCCGCGCGGAGACCCCCCGCTCGCCCAGCGCCGCCGCGAGCTCGTCCGCCTGCGGGTGGCGAGCGGCGTAGAGGTGATAGGCGTGGCCGGCGCCCTCGGTGGGCCGCGGGAGCGTCAGGTGCTCGCCCAGCCCCCGGCGCTCGTACTCGGCGGCGGCCGCCTGCCGCGCCCGCGTCCAGCCGTCGAGCTCAGGCAGCAGCACCCGCAGCGCGGCGGCTTGCAGCTCGTCGAGGCGCGAGTTGTAGCCCACCTCCTCGAAAGTGACCTTGTCGCGCGAGCCGTGGAAGCGGAGCTTGCGGGCCTGCCCGGCCACCTCGTCGCTGTTCGTCACGATCGCGCCGCCGTCGCCCAGGCAGGGCAGGTTCTTCGAGGGGAAGAACGAGAAGGTGGCCGCGTCGGCCAGCGCGCCCGCGTGACGGTCGCCGAGCGTAGCCCCGGCGGCCTGCGCAGCGTCCTCGAGCACCGGCGGGCCGAGCTCGCGCAGCTCGGGGACCGGCGCGACGTTGCCGAACAGGTGCACCGGCACGATGGCCTTCGTCCTGGGGGTGAGCGCAGCGCGGACGGTGTCCGCGGTCACGCAGGCGGTGTCGGCGTCGACGTCGCAGAACACCGGTACGGCGCCCACGTCGGCCGCCGCCTCGGCGGTCGCGTAGAAGGTGAGCGAGGGCATCACCACCTCGTCGCCCGGCTCGACGCCGAGCGAGCGCAGCGCGATCGCCAGCGCGTCGGTGCCGTTGGCCACTCCCACGCAATGGCGTACGCCGAGGTAGGAGGCGAACTCCTCCTCGAAGGCGGCCACCTCGGGGCCGAGGATGAATTTGCCGCTCTCGACCACGCGCGCGAGCGCCTCGTCCAGGCGCGGGCGGTAGGGCTCGAGCGAGCTGGCGAACAGCGGAACGCTCAAAACGGCTAGCTACCCTAACCCGCTGCTGTGTTTGATTAGCCCCGCGGGGCATCCTGCCCCGCGTCCTGATCGCCTTCTTCGACTTCACGTCTCAGTTGCTTGTCCTCGCCTCCCTAACCGACCCCATCGTCAACGTTGCCGTGGACGTGGTGGACGCGATGGGGCTTCCCGGCGTCTTCATCCTCATGCTGCTGGAGAGCGCGTGCATACCCGTGCCCTCCGAGGCGACGATGCTGTTCGCCGGCTTCAACGTCTCCAACGGCGAGTACAGCCTGTTCATGGCCACCGCCGTGGGCTCGGTCGCCAACCTCGTCGGCTCGTGGGTGGCGTACTGGATCGGCTACGCCGGTCGCGTCGACCTCCTGGAGAAGCACGGCAAGAAGCTGCACATCAAGAAGAGCCACCTCGATTGGGCCGACCGCTGGTTCGAGCGCCACGGCGACGCCACCGTCTTCTTCACCCGGATGCTCCCGATCATCCGCACGTTCATCTCGCTCCCCGCCGGCGTGGCGCGCATGCCCTTCTGGCGCTTCAGCCTTCTGACCATCGCCGGCTGCGTCCCCTGGGTGCTGATGCTGACCTTCATCGGCCAGAAGGCCGGCGACAACTGGGAGAAGTGGAAGGACTACCTCCACTACGTCGACTACGCGGTGGCGGCGGCGATCGTCATCGGCGTGATCTACCTGATCGTTCGCCGCCGTCGCGGCGGCGGCTCCGAGCCCGAGCCGGAGAGCGCCTGACGCTGCTGGCGCGGGGGCCCCGACGGGCCTACGCTGGGCCTCCGGCCCGATGTCCATCGCCGTCCCCGCCCCGAGCTCTCCCGCACCACCGCCCGCCGAGCGCGACGCCCTCGATCCGCTGATCGAGCACGCCCGGCGGCTGATGCCGATCGACGGGATCGCGTTCCTGGGGGTCGATCGGGGCCGCACGGAGGTCAGGCCGCTGGCCGCCTGGTTCCGCGACCCCGAGCTGCGGAAGATCCTCGAGCCCGCCCACCGGCGTCCCTACGACCGCCTGCGGCCCGGCCCGCCGGAAATCGTGATCGAGCGCGACCGGCCGCTGTTCCTCCCGCGCATGGAGGACTGGGAAGCGGCGACGATGCTGCTCGACCGGGCGCGGGCCAGCCTCGGCGAGGAGGTCGCCGACCCCATCTGGGACCGCTACAGCGCCGCCTCGCTGGTGTGCGTGCCGATCACCGGGCGCCACGGTCGCCAGGACGGCGTGCTGCTCGCCGCGGGGCTCGATCCCCAGGAGCCGCTCACCCGCCGCGACCTCGACTTCTCCCGCGTGCTCGCGGACCTCGCCGCGACGGTCCTCGAGCGCTCCGCGGTGGCCGAGGCCGAGTCCCGCCGCGCGCGCGAGGAGCAGATGCTCAAGCACGCCGCCGAGGACGTGTCGGGCTCGCTGGAGCTGGACAAGATCGTCGCCTCCATGGCCGAGCACGCCAAGCGCCTGACCGGCGCCACCGACGCCGAGGTCTCGTTCGTGGCCGACGGTCGCGAGGAGCGCACCGGGGTGGGGATGTCCTCGCTGCGGGTGCCCCTGGAGCTGGGGCGGCGGCGATTCGGGTCGCTCTCGATCAGCCACCCCGAGCCCGGCCACCTCGGCGACAACGACCTCTCGCTGCTCAACCAGCTCGCGCGCGTGTCCGCCGGAGCGATCGCCAACAGCTTCGACTTCCAGCACGAGCGCCGGGTGACAGCCGCCCTCACCCAGGGCTTCGTGCCGCAGTCGCTGCCCGAGGTGGCCGGCTTCGAGGTCGGGCTCGCCTACGAGCCCGCGGCCAGCCAGGCGGTGGGGGGAGACGTGTACGGCGCGTGGCCGCTGCCGAACGGTGAGGTGGCGATGCTGGTGGGCGACGTCGCGGGCAAGGGCGTGGAGAAGGCGGCCCTGGCCTCCATGGTGCGGTTCTTCATCGAGGCGCGCGCGTGGGACCTGACCGAGCCCGGCGAGGTGCTCGAGCAGGCGAACACGATGATCACCGGCAGGCTCGACGACGAGAGCTTCGTGACCGCGTTCCTGGCCTATGTCTCCCCCGACGGCCTGCGCTACGCCGGGGCGGGACACCTCCCGCCGCTGCACCTCAGCCACGGAGTCGGCTCCGAGGCGCTCGAGGCGCACGGTCTTCCGCTGGGCGTGGAGAGCTCGTGCCGCGCCTACACCGAGCACGTGGCGCTCTCCCCCGGCGACGTGGTGTTCGCCTACAGCGACGGCCTGCTGGAGGCGCGCCGCGATGGCGAGATCCTCGGAATCGAGCGCCTACGCGACATCGTGGTGCGCCTGGCGGGCAAGGTCGCCACCGCCGACCTCCCGCGCGCCGTGCACGACGAGGTCTCCTCCTGGGCGAGCGGCATGGCCGACGACGCCGTCGGCCTCGCGCTGCGTCGCACTCCGTCCTGACCGCCCCGGCGGCGAGAATGGCGGCGATGGAGGCCAACCCGACCTACCCGGGAGCCGACGCCGGCGTCGCCGCGCTGGTCGACGTGCTCAAGCGGATCGACCTCGGCCGCCCCTCGCGCGCCGTGATGGGGTCGGGCCACTACGCGAACGTGCTGGCGCTCGACGACGAGCGCGGCGTCGCCCTGTCCACCGATGGCGTGGGGACGAAGCTGCTGGTGGCCGAGGCCCTGGGGCGGTTCGACACGGTCGGGATCGACTGCATGGCGATGAACGTCAACGACGTCGTCTGCGTCGGGGCCGAGCCGATCGCCCTGCTGGACTACATCGCCGTCGTGGAGGCTGACCCCGCCGTGCTCGCCGAGGTGGCAGAGGGCCTGCGCCGCGGAGCCGAGAACGCCGGCGTGGAGATCCCGGGCGGCGAGCTCGCGGTGGTGCCGGAGATGGTCAAGGGCCTCGACCTGGTCGGCGCCTGCGTGGGCACGGTGCGCCTCGACGAGATCGTGACCGGCGCCGCGGTGGCGCCGGGCGACGCGATCGTCGGGCTGCCGGCCTCCGGGGTGCACTCCAACGGCCTCACACTGGCCCGGCGCGTGCTGCCCGACCTCCACGAGCGCCCCGAGGAGCTCGGCGGCGCGTCCGTGGGCGAGACGCTGCTCGAGCCCACCGTGATCTACGTGCAGGCAGTGCTGGAGCTGCTGCGCTCGGATGTGGAGGCGCGCGGCCTGGCGCACATCACCGGGGACGGCCTGCTCAACCTGCTCCGCCTGGAGGCCGACGTGGGCTACCGCATCGACGCCCCGCTGCCCCGGCCGCCGGTGTTCGACCTGATCGCCGCGCGCGCCTCGGTCTCGGAGGCGGACATGCACGAGGTGTTCAACCTGGGCTGCGGGTTCTGCTGCGTCGTGCCGGCCGACCAGGCGGGCGAGGCAGTGGCTCTGCTGGGCGAGCGCCACCCGGGGACTGCGGTGATCGGCGAGGTGACCGACCGCGCCGGCGTGGTCGAGGCCGCGGGGCTCGAGGGCCGTCGCGGCGAGGGCCTCTCCTAGCTAGCCGCCCACCCAGCGCACACGCACGTTCGCCAGGCTGGTCGACGAGCGCCCGTCCTTCGCCTGCGCGGGCTGGCGGGCTCGGGCTCCGCGTCCAGGCGGTCGAGCTCCGCAAGCCGCCGCATCAGCTCGGCGCGCTCGTCGTCCAGGCGCCCGACCTCTTCCCGCAGCGAGTCGCGCACCTCGCGCAGCTCCTCGGTGGACAGCAGCCGCCCGGCCGGAACGCCGCTGGCGGCCGTGCCCCGCTGTGGGCGACGGGCGACGGCGGCCTCCAGGCGCTCGATCTGGCGGCGCAGCTCGCGACGGGTGCCGCGCTCGTCGGCCACGAAGGTGCCGCGGCCGTGCTCGGTGCGCACCAGGCCCTCGTTCTCCAGCCGCGCGTAAGCCGACCGCACGGTGTTCACGCTCACCCCCGTGGCCTCGGCCAGGTCGCGGATGCTGGGGAAGAGGTCGCCGGGGGCGAGGTCGCCGTCGGCGACCGCGGCGCGCAACTGTGCCAGTAGCTGTGTGCCCACCGATACGTCGCTGTTGCGGTCTACAGGGGTGAACACTCGATCCAGTGTACCGGTGTGTTGACACAGAAGCAAATCGGCGCTACTGTGCCAGCACAGATGGTCCGAGCCGTAGCCGACCGCGCATTCCTGCCGACCAAGAACCTGCTCGAGCAGGTCGGCGACATGATGATCCTGACCGGCAAGGTGCTGATGTCGGCGCTGCGCCCGCCGTATCCCTACGGCACCGAGTTCGTGCAGCAGTTCATGTTCGCGCTGCGGCTGTGCTGGTTTCCGCTGCTGATCTCCACGATCGCCTTCGGCTACGGCGCCCCGGGCCTGCAGGCGGGCAACTTCCTCACCCTGTTCGGCGCCGTCGACCGCCTGGGCGGCTTCTTCGTGTTGGCCTCGGTGCGCGAGTTCGCCCCGATCGTGACCGCGATCATCCTGGCCGGCGTGGGCGGCACGGCGATCACCGCCGACCTGGGCGCGCGCAAGATCCGCGAGGAGCTCGACGCGCTTGCAGGTGCTGGGCGTCGATCCGATCAAGAACCTGGTCGTGCCGCGCTTCTTGGCGCTGATGATCGTCACCGGGCTGTTCAACGTCTACGCGCTGATCTTCGGCATCTTCGGCGGCATCCTGGCCACGCTGACCTTCCAGGCGCCGCTGGGGCCCTTCTTCGCCACCCTGCTCAACAACGCCTCCACCACCGACCTGTGGGGCTCGGTGGTCAAGTGCACCATGTTCGGGGCGATCATCGCGATCGTCGCCTGTTACAAGGGCATGACGGCCTCCGGCGGCGCGGAGGGGGTGGGCCGGGCGGTCAACCAGGGGGTGGTCATCACCTTCCTGGCCATCTTCGCCTTCAACTACGTCTTCACCCAGACGCTGCTGGCCACCCATCCCGAGATCTCGGTGATCAAGTGAGCGCCAGGCCGATGGGATCCCAGCTCCTCGAATCGCTTGTCGCCGGGCTGCTCGCCGTGATCATCTGGGCCGGAAGCCTCTTCCTGTGGATCGGAGTGCCCGTGGGCGGCCTGTGGCTGGCCGGCGAGGTGACCGAGACCGCCGAGATGTTCCTGTTCGTGGTGCTCGGCGGCATCCCCCTGGCGATGATCGCCGTCGGATTGGTGCTGTACCGCGTTCACGGCGTCTACGAGCGCATTCGCCCCGGCGGCCGCTCGTCGCCGGCGCGGCCGGCGTGGCTGAACGCGGCGACCGAGGAGCGTCCGTCGTTGCGCCGCCTTCGCGACGGTAGGTCGTTGCTGGACATCGCAATGGCGGTGTCGGTGGTGACGGCGCTGGTGTTGCTGCTGGTGTGGTTCTTCTTCCTGGCAGAGCAGATCCCGGTGAGCGGGCGCTGATGGGCAACTCCTGGCTCGGCGGAGTGCTCCCGGCGAGCAGGTCTCATAGGCGGATGACCCTGTTCCAGCTCCTCCTCGTCGCGGTCCTGGTCCCGGCGGCGGCCTACGGCGTCGGCCGCGGCCTGGAGGACCCGGGCCTCACCGCTGCGCTGTTCCTCGCCCTGGCGTTCGCCGCGCTGGTGTTCGGGGCGACCGGCCTCGCTGCGGGTACGCCAGGCGCGTCGGTGACGCTGCTCGTCGGGCTGCCCCTGACCCTGCTGGGGGCCGGGAGCGCCTTCGTGGGAGCCCGGGGGGCGTCGCCGTGACCGCCGTCCTCACCCGGCACGCAGCTCCTGGCCTGCTCGAGCAGATCGCCGCGCTCGAGGACGAGCTGATGGCGCAGTGGAACTCGGTGTGGCCGCGACCCGACATCCGGCCGCCGGCCGCCCGGGTCGGGGGCTCGCCGCGGCTGCTCACCCTCTCCGAGCAGGAGCGCGTCCGCGACGACCTCGCTCTCCGTGTCGCCGACCTGCGGGCGCAGCTGGAACCGCGCAGCCAGGGGGAGGAGTACGCGCGGCGGCTCAAGGAAGAGATGCTGCTGGAGCCCGAGGCGTTTCCCCACGTGCGTGTTCGTCACGCCGATATGGGCGAGCCGGGCTGCCGCGTGTGGCACTCGCTTCCGCGCGGCGGGCTGCTGGGGCGGCTGCTCAAGTGGTGGCGGGTGCGGATCTCGTCCGGCTGCCCCTGACGGGCGTGGAGCGCCCACCCCGTCGAAAGAACGCTCAGTCCAGCTGACGAATTTTCCTAGTGGTTGGGCGCCCTCACGCCGGCTCCCAGAGCCAGCCGGTGAGCACGCGGGTGGGCTTGGCCCGCCACTCGGAGGCCAGGCGCCACAGCTCCGCGCGGGCTCGGGGACCCGGTAGGTCGCACACCGCCTCCACCTCGGGCTCGGCCATCCGGCCGAAGCGGATCAGCGCGGCGGCCACGTCGGGGGCGGGCTCGCCGGACGGCTCGGCGCCGACGCCCACGGCGGCGGCGCGCCACTCCGCGTACTCCGCCGGCCCCTGCACCCAGGCGTCCCCGAGGCGGGCCGAGGGCAGCGGCGCCTCCGCGGCGCGGAATTCCTCCAGGTCGTTGCCGAATGCCTCCACGGTGGCGTTGGAGTCGAGGTCGATGCGAAAGCGGGCCACGTCCAGGCCCGCTGCGCGAGCCTCCTCGACGAGGGCCTCCGTCGTGTCGAGCTTGCGGCGGAAGCAGAGCACCCCCTCCTGGATCGCCCGGAACAGCTCGACGCCGCGGCCCTGATCCTGGGCCGCCTTGACCGCCATGCAGGCGGGGTAGCTGGTGGCGAGCGGGCCTTCGGCCCACAGCCGCGGGTCGACCGGCATGCCCGATCGGTCGGCGGTGTCCAGCCAGTCGGCGAACAGCTCGTCGTGGCGGCCTTCGAAGCTGCGGCGCGAGGCCTCCCATTTTCAAGGTGAATCGCAGCTCCCCGGCGAATTCCACCTCCAGCCGGCGCAGCGCCGGCCAGGCGGCCCAGGCGGCCGCGGAAGTCGGATCCGAGTAGATGCGGAGCTCAACAGCCATGCGAGGGCGCAAAATAGACCCCGGCGTGATCGGTACGGAGATCAGCGGGCGTTTTCGGATCGAGGAGCGGATCGGCTCCGGCGGGATGTCGACGGTCTATCTCGCCTGGGATCCGACCCTCGAGCGGTGGGTGGCGATCAAGTTGATGCACCGCGACATCTCCGACGACCCCGACCAGCTGGAGCGCTTCCGCCGCGAGGCCCGCACCGTCGCGCGGCTCAACCACCCGCACGTGGTGACCGTCATCGACGCGGGCGAGGACGAGGGCAACCCGTACATCGTCTTCGAGTATGTCGAGGGCGAGACGCTCAAGGACCGCATCAAGCGCTGCGGGCGGCTGCCGGTGGCCGAGGCGGTGGCCTACGCGATCGAGATCGCCCGGGCGCTGTCGGCCGCCCACGCCCAGCGGCTGGTCCACCGCGACGTCAAGCCGCAGAACGTCCTGATCGACGGCGAAGGCCGGGCCAAGGTCACCGACTTCGGCATCGCGCGGTCCCTCGAGGCGCACGGGCTGACCGCCACCGGCCGCGTGCTGGGCACCACCGACTACGTCTCGCCCGAGCAGGCCCTCGGCCACCAGGTCGACGAGCAGTCCGACCTCTACTCGCTCGGGATCGTGCTCTACGAGATGCTGGTCGGCGAGGTCCCCTTCCAGGCCGACACGCAAGTAGCGGTGGCCATGAAGCACGTGCAGGAGCCGATGCCGGACGTCCAGCGTCGCCGGCCCCAGGTCTCCTCCGCCCTGGCGAAGGTGCTCGAGCGCGCCACCGCCAAGGAGACCGCCAACCGCTACGCCTCCGCCGACGAGATGGTCCACGACCTCGAGGAGGTGCTCGCCATCGAGGCCGCCCGCGCCGGCGAGACCTCCGGCGAGGCGACCACCGTCCTGCAGGGCCTGGAGGGCGACACCGCCGACTTCGCCCCGGGCCGGCTGCGCCGCGGCCGCTGGCGGGTGGTCCTGACCACAGCGCTGCTGGTGGGCGTCGTGGGGGGGCTGATCGCCTTCTTCGTCACGCGCGCCGAGCGCGGCCCCGGCGACGCCGTCACCCCGGCCGCCCCCGGGCTGGAGCGCGTGGACCTCGCGGCCGGAGCCGTCGAGGACTACGACCCCGAGGGCGACGGCAAGGAGTCCGACGACCAGCTGCAGAACGCCATCGACGGCAACCGCACCACGGCCTGGGACACCGAGACGTACCGCAATGGGATCACGGGCGTGGGCAAGAAGGGCGTCGGCCTCTACGTCGACGCCGGCTCGCCGATCGCCGCCCGCCAGATGGCGGTCGTGACCTCCACGCCCGGCTACCAGGCCGAGGTGTACGGCGCCAACGGCAGCCGGCCGCCGCGGAACATCGAGGGCTGGACCAAGATCAGCGGCCGGACGCGCGTGCGCGAGAACACCCGCATCAGCCTCGACACCGCGAACCAGGACTTCCGCTACTACCTGCTCTGGATCGTGGAGCTGCCGCCAGGCAACAAGGCCGACGTGCGGGAGCTCGAGCTCAGCCGCTGACTAGTGCTGCAGCGAGCGCTCGGCCTCGAAGCGCTCCACGGCCAGGGCCAGCAGCCGGTCGAGCAGCTCGGCGTACGGCACGCCGCTCGCCTCGAAGAGGCGTGCGTACACGCTGGTCTGAGTGAAGCCGGGAAGCGTGTTGAGCTCGTTGAGCAGCACCCGGCCGCCAGGCTCGACGAAGAAGTCGGCGCGGGCCAGGCCGGTACACCCGATGTGGGTGAAGGACCGGACCGCCAGCCGGCGGACGCGCTCGCGGTCCTCGGCCGACACCCGGGCGGGGATGACGAGCTCCATGCCACCGGGCCGGTACTTGGCCTCGTAGTCGTACCAGTCGGCGTCGATGGCGATCTCGCCCGGCTCGCTTGCCTCGGGCGCCCGGTTGCCCAGCACCGAGCACTCCACCTCGAGCCCGTCGGAGAACGCCTCGACGATCACCAGCGAGTCGTGCGCGAAAGCGGCGTCGAGCGCCGGGTCCAACTCGTCTTGCGCGGAGACCTTGGCGATGCCCACCGAGGAGCCCAGGCGGGCGGGCTTGACGAACACGGGGAAGCCGAGCGTCGCGGCGGGGGCGCGGTCCTCGCCCTCGCGCAGCGCGACGTAGTCCACCTGGGGCAGGCCGGCCTGGGCCATGACCTCCTTGAACAGGACCTTGTCCATGGCCAGCGCCGAGGCGGCGACGCTCGCGCCGACGTAGGGCAGGTCGAGCAGCTCCAGGAGGCCCTGGACGGTGCCGTCCTCGCCGAAGGGCCCGTGCAGTACGGGGAAGGCGACGTCCGCCCCGAGCAGCCCGTCGCCCGGCTGCAGGGTCAGCGGCTCGCCGTCGAAGCTGAAGCGCCCGTCGCGGCCGACCAGCACCTCGAGCGGCTCGTGGCCGCCCTCGGCCAGCCCCTCGCGGACGGCGGCGGCCGAGGCCAGGGAGACCTCGTGCTCGCTCGAGCGCCCGCCGCCCAGCACGGCGACCCTCACGGGGTGTTACCGCCGCCGTCCTGGTTCTCGTCGCCCGCGCCCGGGTCCTCCTCGGGCGGCTTGAGCTTGCCGACCACGATCGTGACCGTGCTGCCGCGCTTCGCCTCGCCGCCGGCCGGCTGCTGGGAGATGACCTTGCCGTCCTCGTTCTCGTCCTCGGTCTCGCGCTCCTGAGTCGAGACCGCGAAGCCGGCGGCGCGCAGGGCCGCCGCGGCTGCCGAGGCCGACTGGCCGGTCACGCTCGGGACCGAGACCTTGTCCTCCGTCTGCTTGGCCGGCGGGCCCGAGGAGACGGTGATCGTGACCGACGCGCCGCGCTCGGTCGACGTCCCGGCCGAGGGGTCCTGCGAGATGACCTCGTCCTTGGGCTGCGAGGACTCCTCCGTGCGCACGTTCACGTCGAAGCCGTCGGCGGTCAACCGCGACTCGGCCGACTCGCGTAGCAGGCCCACCACACCGGGCACCTGCACGCGGGCGGGACCGGAGCTGACGAACAGCCTGATGCGCGTGCCGCGCTCCACCTCGAGGCCTTCCTTGGGCACCGTGCGGATGGCGAAGCCCTGCTTGACGGTGTTCGAGGGCTCGGTGTCCAGGTTGACCTTGAGGCCCACCTTGTTGAGCTCCTTCACCGCCCGTTCCTGAGGCAGGTTCTCCACCGAGGGCACACGCGTGTCGCCCGGGCCGTTCGAGGCCACCAAGGTGATGGTGCTGTTCTCCGCGGCCTCCTGGCCGGCGTCGGGCTCCTGGCGCAGGACGCGGTCGCGCTCGGCCAGGCTGCGCTCGCGCTCGACCTTGACCTTCTCGAAGCCGGCCCGCTCCAGCGTTTCGCGCGCCTGCGCGAGCTGCTGACCCTCGACCTTCGGGACGTCGACCATCTTGGCCCGTGTGAGCGCGAAGGCGGTGACGGCGATCATCGCCAGGATCAACAATGCCAGCACGATCCACGGCCAGCGGCGGCGCTTGCGCTGCTCCTCGGGCTCGCCCGGATAGCCCCCGTCGTCGGGCGGGAGGGCGGCGACCGCGGCCCAGGCCGCCGTGTTCTGCCCGTTGGAGCCGCCGGCCAGCACGTGGGCTCGGGCGGCCTCCAGCGCCTCGGCGAAGTCCTCCGCGCTCTGCCACCGGGCGGCGGGGTCCTTGGACAGGGCGGCCATCACCACCGACTCCAGCGCAGGGTCGATGTCCGGGCGCAGCGTGGACAGCGGGGCGGGCGACTCGTTGAGGTGCTTCAGCGCGATGGAGACCGCGCTGTCGCCGTCGAAGGGCAGCCGGCCCGCGAGCATCTCGTAGAGCATCACGCCGATCGAGTAGAGGTCCGACGCGTCGGTGACCGCGTGGCCCTGGGCCTGCTCGGGCGAGAGGTACTGCGCGGTGCCCATGATCGACCCCGTCTCGGTCATCTCCGACGCGCCGGCTCGCGCGATGCCGAAGTCGGTGACCTTGGCGTGGCCCTGGTCGTCGACGATGACGTTGTGCGGCTTGAAGTCGCGGTGGATGACCCCGCGGCGGTGGGCGAATCCGGCCGCCTGCAGCACCTGGATCCCGAGGTCGATCGCATGCTCCTGGCTGAGCGGCGCCTCCTCGATGATCACGTCCTTCAGGGTTCGCCCGGTAAGGCGCTCCATCGCGATGTAGTAGGTGCCCTCGTGCTCGCCGCGGTCGAAGATGCCGACCACGTTGGGGTGCGAGAGCGACGCGGCCGACTTGGCCTCGCGGCGGAAGCGCTCGACGAACTCGGTGTCCTGGGCGAAGCGCCGGTGGAGGACCTTCAGCGCGATCTGGCGGCCGAGGTGCGTGTCCTCGGCGCTGTAGACGTCGGCCATGCCGCCGGAACCGATGCGGCCGAGGATCCGGTAGCGGCCGTCGACCAGCGTGTCGGACGAGACCTCGCTCATCCTCCCGCCTCGCTACCCAGGAGGGCCTGCAGCACTCCCTTGGCCAGCGGTGCCGCGGTCTGGCCGCCGGTGGCTCCCGACGGCTGCTTCTCGAGCGTCACGGCGATGGCCATCTTGGGGTTGTCGGCGGGGGCGAATGCGATGAACCAGGGCTGGTTGAACTGGCCCGTCTCCGCGGTGCCGGTCTTGCCCGCCACCTCCACGCCGCTGAGGGCCGCGGCCGTGCCGGTGCCCTCCTTCACGACGTTCTTCATCATGCCGCTGAGCTGCCCTGCGGCCTTCGACGAGATCACGCGCGACTGGAGGGCCGGCTCCCGGCGGTCGGTCACCCGCCCGTCCTTGGCGACCACTCGCTCCACGAGCATGGGCCGCATCAGCTTGCCGCCGTTGCCCACCGCGGAGGCCACCATCGCCATCTGCATGGGGGTGGCGAGGATCTGGCCCTCCAGGCCGCCCTGGCCGATGGCGACGCGGCCGACGTCGAAGCCCTGGTTGCCGCGAACCGTGCGGCCCTTGGCCACCACGCCCGAGGGGATCATCTGCTCGTTGGGATAGTCCAGCGGCGGGTCTTGGCCGAAGCCGAAGCGGTCCATGTAGCGGATCAGGGTGCGCCGGCCCACCCGCTCGCCGACGCGCGCGAACACCGTGTTGACGGAGTTGGTCAGCGCCTCGGTGAAGCTCACCGGGCCGAAGCTCTCTCCTCCGAAGTTGCTGAGCGGCGATCCGCTGATGGTCTGTGGTGAGCTGCCGTTGAAGGTGGACTCGGGCGTGGCCTTGCCGGTGTCCAGCGCCGCCGCGGCCGTCACCACCTTGAAGGTCGATCCGGGCGGATAGCGCTCCTGGGTCACCCGGTTGTTCAGCGGGCGACCCTGGCTGTCGGCGTTCAGGCGCCCGAACTGGGTCGGGATCTCGTTCGGGTCGTAGGTCGGAGTGCTGGCCATCACCCGCACGCGCCCGGTCTGCGGCTCCATGGCCACGATCGCGCCCTGCTTGCCGGCGAGCGCTTCGAGCGCCGCGCGCTGGCCCTTCGGGTCGAGCGTGGTGACCAGGTCGCGGCCCTCGCGGCTCTGGCTGCGCAGCTGGGAGAAGATCGACTGGAACTCGTTCTCCTGGCCGGCCAGGGCCCGGTTCTCGGACTGCTCCAGCCCGCGTCGCCCGTTGCGCAGGTACGAGTAGCCGACCGCGTGCCCGAACAGCGGGCCCTCGGGATAGGTGCGGACGAACGTGCGCAGGTTGCGCGCCCGCGGGGTGTCCTCGCGCGGGCCGCGGGCGATGTTCTTCGCCAGCACGGTGCGCCCGTCGCGCGCGTAGATCAGCCCGCGTGGGATGGTCTGCTCCTCGATCAGCGCGCGGCGGTTGGAGCTGCGCTCCTGCTGGGTGTCGGCGTCGAGCACCGACCACCACGAGGTGAAGCCGATCAGCAGGGCGAACAGGACCGTGAAGAGCCCGAAGAGCTTGACGATGTGGGAGTTCAGACCAGGCCGCCTCTTCGGTTTCGGTCACGCCGGGCGCCGTCGGAGACGATCAGCAGCAACGCGAGCAGCACCATGTTGGCGATGATCGAGCTGCCCCCGTAGGAGACGAAGGGCAAGGTCACGCCGGTGAGCGGGATCACGCGCGTGACCCCGCCGACGATCACGAACACCTGCAGCGCGAACACCGACGTCAGGCCGGCGGCCAGCAGCTTGGAGAAGTCGTCGGGCGCCTGCAGCGCGGTCTTGAAGCCGCGCACCACGAACAGCAGGAACGCGAGCAGCAGCGCGGCGGCGCCGAACAGGCCGATCTCGTTGACGACCACGGAGTAGATGAGGTCGGTGTCGGCGGCGGGCAGGAGCGTCCCGCCCCCGGGTAACTCCAGCAGGGCCTGCCCGAAGCCCTGGCCGAACAGCCCGCCGTCGGCCTGGGCGAAGACGGACTGGGCGACCTGGTAGCCCTCCTTGTCCACCACGTTGGGGGCCCAGGGGTCGAGCCAGATGCTCACGCGCTCGTGCACGTGGGAGACGCTGTTGGCGACGAAGGTGGCGCCGCCGAGGAACATCGTCGCCCCCACCCCCACCAGCGACAGCCGCCCGGTGGCGATGTAGAGCAGCCCAAGGAAGCCGCCGAAGAACATCAGCGAGCTGCCGAGGTCGCGGATGAAGATCAGCAGGATCATCGCCAGGCCCCACACGAGCAGCAGCGGCCCGAAGTGCTTCAGCGACGGGCGCTCCTGCAGCACCGCCGTCAGCGATGCCGCGAACAGGACCAGCAGCACCGTGACCGCGATGCCGACTCCCAGCAGGAACCAGCCGATCAGGAACGCCACGCCGCCCGCGGCCCATGGCATCCACCACTCGGGGTTGCGGGAGGGTCTCAGCAGCACGTCCGCGGTGTCGCGGAGGTAGCTGGCGAGGAAGATGATGATCGCCAACTTGGCGAACTCGGCGGGCTGGAAGGACAGCGGCCCGAGGCCGATCCCCAGGTAGGCGCCGTTGACGCGCTCGCCGATCCCGGGCACGCGCGGCAGCAGCAGCAGCGCGATGCCGGCCGCGGCGATCGTGTAGCGGTAGCGCTCCAGCGCGTGGATGTCGCGCAGGAAGAGCACGGTGAGCACGAGCAGGGCCAGGCCCAGCACGAACACCGCCGCCTGGCCGCCGGCCTGGTCGGCGTCGATCCGGTAGATCATCACCAGGCCGAAGGCCGACAGCAGCGCCGCCAGTGGGAACAGGTAGGGGTCGGCGTCGGGCAGCCGCGCGCGGATGAACAGGTGGCCGAAGACGCACAGGCCGAGGAAGACCGCGCCGTAGGTGAGCGTCAGGTCGTTGGCGTCGTCCGTGCGGGTGATCAGCACGGCGAGGAAGCCGGCGCTGACGATCGCGGTGACGGGGATGAGCGCGAACAGCTCGCGCAAGCGCGGCGAGACCATCGGGCTAGCCCGTCCCCTCGAGGTTGCCGCGCTCGAGTTGGCGCACGAGGTCAGAGGCATCCTCGCGGCCGCGCCACTCGTGGTCCAGCACCCGCTTGCGGCGGGCGGAGGGGATCGAACGGGCGGGCACGCTGCTGGCGTATTCCTCGCTGTACAGGTTCACGCCCAGGGGAAGCTCGTAAGGCAGTCCCCGATACATCGTCACCAGCCCGGCGTCGTCGGTGCCCAGCCAGTAGACCTGGCGGCTGCCGAGGTAGAGCCCGCCGAGGATGGCCACCACGATCAGCAGGGTCACCAGCGCCCCCACGCCGCGGCGCAGGCGCCCTTCCCCCCGGCGGCCCCGGCGGGGCGCGACCGAGCTCGTGGTGGTGCGCGGCGGGTCGGGGTCGCGGGCGCGCTTGGGCGGTGACGCCGGCGCGGACGCGGGCGGCTGGGTGTCCTGCGCCGCGGCGGCGGCCACATCGTCGGCGTGCAGGCCCCCGGCGATGGTCTGGTCGGAGGTGGCCTGGTCGTCGTCACCGCCGAGGCGGAAGAGGACGACGGTGATGTTGTCCTTGCCGCCGCTCTGGTTCGCCGAGCGCACCAGTGAGCCGGCGGCCTCGTCCAGCGAGCCGGCCGAGCGCAGGATGCTGGCCACCTCGTCGTTGGAGATCATGCTGGTCAGCCCGTCCGAGCAGAGCAGGAACACGTCGCCCGGGCGGCCCTGGATCGTGTAGGTGTCGACGTCGACGTCGCGCTCTGGCCCGAGGGCGCGGGTGATGATCGACCGCTGCGGATGGTGCTCGGCCTCGCCGGGGCCGATCTGCCCGGTGCGCTCCAGCTCGGCCACCAGCGAGTGGTCGCGCGTGAGCTGCTCGAGCTCGCCGTCACGCAGCAGGTAGCAGCGGCTGTCGCCCACGTGCCCGAGGCTCACGCCGTCGGGGCCCACCAGCGCCGCCGTGAGGGTGGTGCCCATGCCGCGCCGCGACTCCTCGGCCTGCGCGAGGTCGTAGATCCGCCGGTTGGCCGACTGGGCGATCTCGCGCAGCTGGCCCTCGGCCTCCTCGGGCGAGCCGCCGGCGCCGTCGAAGGCCTCGACCGCGATCTGGGAGGCGACCTCTCCCGCCTTGGCCCCGCCCATGCCGTCGGCCACCGCGAAGAACGGCGGCGACTCGACGAACGAGTCCTCGTTTGCCGAGCGCTGGCGCCCCACGTCGGTGAGGGCCGCGCGCTCGGTGATGATCAGCGCCACCGTCTACTCCTGGTAGCGGTATTCGCTGTCGCCGATGCGAACGATGTCCGCCATCTTCAGCCGTTCGGCGGAGCGCAGGGTGCGTCCGTTGAGGTAGGTCCCGTTCGTCGAGCCCATGTCCTCGATCCACATGAAGTCACCGCGGGTGAAGATCCGCGCGTGCGCAGATGAGGCGAACGGGTCGTCCACGCGTATGTCGGCGTTGTCCGAGCGGCCCATCGTCGCGCCGTCGCGCACGTCCCACGACGCGCCGGGGTCGTGGCCCATGGCCGCCACCACCTCCAGGCGCGGCTCCACCGCGTCGCGCAGCTCGGAGGCCGCGGCCTTCTCGCGCTTTCGGCCCCGCTTCGTCTTGGGCTCGGCGTCGGGGTTCGCGGCCGCCTCCTGCGAGCGGCGCAGCTCGCGCAGGCCGCTCCGGGCCACCCAGAGGAGGAACAGGTAGAGCACGGCCAGGAAGCCGAACTTCAGCGCTACCGCAAGCGGCTCGTCCACGGCTCCCCTACTCGACTTCGAAGGACAGTTCGATCAGCCCGAAGGTCACCCGATCGCCGGGCGAGAGCTCCGCGCGCTCCACGCGGCGCCCGTTGACCTTGATCCCGTTGGTCGAGCCCATGTCGGCCACGGTCCAGCCGTCGCCCTCGCGGCGCAGCTCGGCGTGGTGGCGCGAGACGTTGGGGTCGTCCAGCACGAGGTCGCAGTCGCGGCTGCGACCCACCACGGCGCGCGCGCCCCGCAGCACCGTGCGCTTGCCCTCGCCCACCAGCAGCGCTTGGGCGTGCGAGGGCGCGGGGGCGGCCTCGGGCTCCAGCTGGCGGGAGTCGCCGGCGGGCGTGTAGACCATCGTGTGGCCGAAGTCGCCCTGAGAGGGACCCTCCTGGGCGGGGACCGCCTCGTCCTCGTCGGCCAGCAGCTGGGCCTGGATGCCGAACTCGCCGACGCTCAGGCGCTCGTCGGTCATCAACTCGACCATCGGGCGGCTGGTCAGGGCGAGGCCCTCCTGGCGCGAGTGCTCGAGCAGGTAGTCCGACAGCTCCTTGCGCAGCGCGGGCTCGTAGCTCGTGAACTGCTCGCGGTCGGCCGGCGACAGGAACACGCGGTAGTGGTTGGGCACGTACACGCGCGAGATGGAGACGGTCTGGTTGTCCTCCATCTCCTTGGCCAGCTTGCGGGCGAGCTCCACGGGCTGGACGTTGGATTTGAACGCCCGCCCGAAGGCGCCCTCGACGAGGCCGCCGAGCTTGTTCTCGAGGTTGCGGAGCATGCTCATCGGAGGGGTCTCAGGGTAGTCCTACCGCGCCATCGCCGGAGGCCGGCCGCCGGGCGAGCGCCGTGGCCGCCGCGACCGCCGCCGCGGCCCCCAGAAGGGTGCCGACCACGGCCCCGCGGGCATCCGACAGACCCCCGCTGGAGGCCATCAGGTCTCCCAGCGCGGCATGGGCGCCCACCAGGCCGACCGCCCACAGGGTGGCGGCCGCGAGGTCGAGGCCGGTGGAGCGCCCGCGCACCAACAGCGGAAGCACCGCGGCGAAGCCGGCCCACACCAGCGCCGGGGCCAGCGCCGGCGATGAGATCAGGGGCCACACCGCGTCCGAGGCGCCCGCCGTGATGGAGGACTGCCACAGCGCGAGGCTCTCGGTTCCGTCGGGGGACCCGAACAGCAGCGGGTCGCCGGTCAGCGCCTCGCCCCCGGCCAGCCACAGGAAGCCGGCGGCCGCCAGCCCGGCCCGGCGCGCCATCGTGGGCGCCATCGCGGCCACCGCCACGAAGGCAGGCGCCAGCGACGCCGCGCCCAGCAGCGGCGCCAGGACGGGCACCGACCACAGGACGCCGGCCCGGGGAAGCAGCAGCGGCACGGGCGCGAGCAGGAAGGCGAGCAACAGGGCGGTCCCTTCCCGATCGGCCTCGGGCGACACCAGCCAGCCCAGCAGGAGCAGGGCCGAGGTCAGCCAGCCGACTCGCGGCAGCAGCGCCACGCCGACCGCCACCACCGCCGCCGCGGCCACCGGCGAGAACGGCGGGGTGGGGCCGAGCTCGGCCAGCGCGACCAGCACCAGCAGGCCGGCCAGGAGCCCCGCCCCGGCGCGCGCGGCCAGCCGGGCGGCGCGGTTGGGCCGCGGCTCTTCGGGCGGGTGTGGATAGGGCGCGGGGGGGTAAGGCGCCTGCGGGTAGTAGGGATAGGGCTCCGGCTGTGGCTCCCGGGCAGGGCCGCTCTCGACTTCGCGCGGGCGCGTGAACGGGATCAGCCGCCGGGTGGCCTCGGTGAGCCCGACCCGCTCACGGGTGTGCTCGTCGGTCAGGCCCCCCTCGTCGGACAGCTGGGGCTCGACGCCCGCCAGCTCGGTGCCGAACTCGGCCGGGTCGGGCCGGATCTCGGGATCGGGGTCGAGCGCGTCGTCGATCACCTCGCACAGCACCATCGGCAGGTCGGGCCGCTTGTGGCCCAACGGCGGCAGCGGGCGGCCCGAGGCGGCGGGCGGTGGCCAGCGGGCCGCCGGCACGGACGGGGTTCTCGCCGGTCCACGCCTCGTAGAGCGTGAGCGCGAGCGAGTAGACGTCACAGGCCGGCGTCGCGCGGGCGCCCTCGGCCTGCTCGGGGGCCATGTAGGCGAGCGTGCCCACCACGTCGCCCGTGCGGGTCAGCGGGTCGCCGCTGGCCATGTGCGCCACCCCGAAGTCTGCGAGCTTGGCAAAGCCCGCGCCCGCGGCGGGCTCGTCGATCACCATTACGTTGCCCGGCTTGACGTCGCGGTGAATCACTCCGCGCGCGTGGGCGTGCGCGAGCGCCTCGCACAGCGCGGAGCCGATGCGGGCCACGTCGCGGTCGGCCAGCGCCCGCTCGGACACCAGCTCGGCCATCGTTCGGCCCGGAACCAGCTCGGAGACGATGTACGCGTCGTGGTCGTCCTCGGCCAGCTCGTAGAGCGCAACGATCCCCGGGTGGTTCAGCCGCGCGGCCGCGCGCGCCTCGCGCGAGGCGCGGCCGGACTCCACCTCCTCGTCGCGGGCCAGCACCTTGACGGCCACCTCGCGCTGCAGGTGCTCGTCGCGCCCGAGCCAGACCACGCCGAAGCCGCCGGCCCCCAGGCGGCGGAGCAGGCGGTAGCGCCCGAGGACCAGCCGGCCCTCGGGGGCCTCGACGCGCGCGGTCTCCTGGGGGCGGCTCACACCGTCTCCGATTTCGGGCCGGCGAGCACGCTCCCTGCCGGCGCAGCCGATTGCAAGCGGCGGTGCTCCCTACCTCCGGTAGGACAGGCGGGCGGCCGACGTCCGCCCTGCGCTCCGGCGCTGGGTGATATGACAACCGGGGGGCCAGTCATACTCGCCCCATTAGCGTGGCAGGCAAAGCCTTCCGCTAGGAGCACTTCTGTCCTCTCTTGACGACTCGGACCCGCCCCAGCGCCGGTCTTCCCCACGTGGACGCCCCCCTAGATCGGGGGTCGACGCCCAAACCCTTCGGACCCGCCGGACGATCGCCATCGTCGGAGCGATCGTTTTGGCGATCCTCTTCCTCCTGCTGCTGCGCGGCTGCCTGGGGGCGCGCGAGGAGCGGGGGCTCAAGGACTACGTGCGCGACGTGCGGGCGATCGCCGACCAGTCCGGCTCGCAGTCCGAGGAGATGTTCAAGACGCTCTCCGAGCCAGGCCGCGGGGTCAGCGACGTCGACCGCGAGAACAGCCTCAAGGGCCTGCGCGCCCAGGCCGAGCAGCTCGTCGACCGGGCGCGCAACGACATCGACGCACCCGACGACCTCAAGGCCGCACAGGAGAACCTGATCGAGACCCTCGAGTTCCGCCGCGACGGGATCGGCAAGGTGGTGGACATCCTCCCCACCGCGCTCTCGGGCCAGGAGAAGAAGCAGGGCGCCCAGCGGCTGGCCGACCAGATGGGCTTCTTCCTCACCAGCGACGTGATCTTCGCCGCGCGCGTGCGGCCCAACATGGACTCCGTCCTGCGCGAGAAGGAGATCATCAACGAGGTCCAGCTGCCCGAGAGCCAATTCCTCCCCGACCGCGCGTGGCTGATACCCGACGAGGTCACCAAGCTGCTCAAGGGCGGGGGCAAGAGCGGCAGCAGCGACCGCTCCGACGAGGAGGCCTCACCCGGCCTGCACGGCACCGGCCTCGGCACCGTCTCGCTCGGCGGCCAGCAGCTGACCGAGGGTGGCTCGGCCACCGTCCGCCTCGGCGAGGACACGTCCTTCTCGGTCCAGGTGATCAACCAGGGCGAGAACGACGAGACCGACGTGCCGGTGAAGATCACGATCGGCAAGGGCGACGAGGCGATCGACATCGAGGAGAACATCGACGAGATCAAGCAGGGCCAGACGGAGACGGTCGAGGTCCCCCTCAGCGACCAGCCACCGACCGGCCAGAGCGTGCCGATCAACATCGATGTCGGCGCGGTCCCCGGCGAGGACAAGACCGACAACAACAAGCAGTCCTACTCGGCCATCTTCACCCGGTAATCGACCGAGCGGCGGTGGTGGGTGCCGGTGAGGACGCCGTAGGCCTGAGCCTGGGGTCGAAGGTGCTCGCGTCGAGCAGGCACGCATTGCGCGCGTCCCCACGCGCGCCGGCATGCCAGCCCGCCTGTCCAGCGTTTAGCCTGGGGCGGACATGGACGAGCTGACGACCACCCAGGGGATCGTCGCCCTGGCGGCCGCCGGGGTCGCGGTTGTCGCCCTGATCCTCGCGCTCGTCGTGGCGGTCAAGCTGCGCCGGCTGCGGTCGGCCCAGCGGGCGGTGCTGGGCGAGGGTGAGCAGCGCGACCTCGTCTCCCACGCGGCTCGGCTGGAGACCGGCTTCGTCGAGCTGCGCGACTGGGTCGAGGAGACGGCCACGGGGCTCGAGGGGCGCGTCAGCTCCGCCGAGGGCCGGGTCGACGGCTGCATCGCCCACCGGGCGATGGTCCGCTACGACGCCTACGGGGAGATGTCCGGCCAGCAGTCGAGCTCCATCGCGCTGCTCGACGCGCGCCGCAGCGGCGTCGTGATCTCCTCCATCTCGCACCGCGACCAGGCGCGCGTGTACGTGAAGCAGATCCTGGAGGGCGAGTCGGAGATCGAGCTGTCGCCCGAGGAGCAGCAGGCGATCGACACGGCGCTCGGCGCCAAGGAGGCGCCCGCCCGGGCTTGACCTCCAGGCCGCGAGTCGCCTTCCTGGGGCCCGCGGGCACCTTCACCGACGAGGCCCTGAGGGCCTCCGCGCCGGGTGATGTCGAGGAGGTTCCGTTCCCGACCGTCCATGAGACGGTCATGGCCGTCCAGCGCGGGGAGGCCGAGCTCGCGGTGGTGCCGATCGAGAACTCGCTGGAGGGCGGGGTCGCCGCGACGCTGGACGCCCTCGCCGGCGAGGCCCAAGCCGTACGGATCGCCGGCGAGGTGGTCCACCCGGTGACCCACTGCCTGGTCGCCGCCGGGCCCCTGGAGCTCGGCTCGGTGGAGCGGGTCGTGTCCCACCCCCAGGCGACCGCCCAGTGCGCGTCCTTCCTGCGCGAGCGACTCCCGGACGCCGACCGCCTCGATGTCGGCTCGACGGCCGAGGCGGTGCGTCAGGTGGTCGGCTCGGACCGCCGGTGGGTGGCGCTGGCCTCACGCCTGGCGGCCGAGCTTTACGGGGCGGAGCTGCTGGTGGAGGGAGTGGAGGACCGTCCGGACAACCAGACGCGCTTCGTATGGCTGCGCGCCGAGGACGCGGTGGCGCCCTTTGCCGGCCACGGATCGCTGAAGACCTCGATCGTGTTCTGGGGCGCCGGGGACGAGTCGCCGGGCTGGCTGGTGCGGGTGCTGGGCGAGCTGGCGGACCGCGAGGTGAACCTGACGAGGATCGAGTCGCGGCCGCGGCGGGTGCGCCTCGGCCACTACATGTTCTTCTGCGACCTCGACGGGGGCGAGTCCGAGCCGGCTGTGGCCGACGCGCTCGAGGCGGTGGCCGGCCACGTGGAGGCGGTGCGGGTCCTCGGCTCGTATCCAGGGGTTTCGGGGATGACCGACCGCTAATATGCCCGCCGTGGCGGCCAGCACGCCGACCGTTCTTCCGGGGCACAGGACGGGCTCGACCGGCCGCGTCTTGGTCCTGAACGCGTCGTACGAGCCGATCAACGTGTGCACGGTGCGGCGGGCCGCCGTCCTGGTCCTCAAGCAGCGTGCCGAGATGCTGGAGCACAGCACCACCACGTTGCGCGCCGAGCGGATGTCGATGCCGCGGCCGGTGGTGATCAGGCTCGTCACCTACGTGCGCATCCCGCGTGACGCCCACCGGCGCAAGATCACCCGCCGCGCCGTGTTCGCGCGCGACCGCTGGACGTGCCAGTACTGCGGGCACGAGCGCAGCAGCCTGACCGTCGACCACGTGGTGCCCGCGCTCGAAGGGTGGCGGGTCGGGGTGGGAGAACATCGTGACCTGCTGCGCGCCGTGCAACCGCCTCAAGGGCGACCGCCTACCGCGCCAGGCCAACATGACGCTCCGCCGCGCTCCGAGCGCGCCGAACTCCACCGTCTTCATCCACGTGGCCGCTCCCAGCATCCCGTCGGAGTGGGAGCGCTACCTGGGTGCGGCGGCCTAGCGCGTGGCGGGCCCGCCCGGACAGCACCCGCCGCAACCCCCCGCGGGCGAGCCGCCTCCGGGCGCGTCGCCATCCGGCCGGGAGGACGCGATCCCGCCCGAGCTGCCCGACGACCAGCGGCCGGCAACCGCCGAGGACGTCAAGGGCGTTCGGCGGTGGGCCATCGTCGGCGGCGTGTGGGCGGTGGCCGCCACCGCGCTCGCGGTGATCGCGCTGATCAACTCCAATGAGGAGCCCGACCCGGACACCGCGGCGGCGGCAAACCGCTCGATCAACCGGCTGCAGGACCGCCTCGACGACCGCTTCGAGCAGCTCGAGCAGCGCGTCGACCGTCTACCCCAGTCCTCCGACCTGCAGAAGCTCGAGGACCGCGTCTCCAACGTCGAGGACGACGTCAAACAGGCCACCGACGACGCCAACGCCGCACGGGACTCGATCGGCAAGCTGCAGGACCAGGTGGACAAGGTCGAGAAGGCACAGCAGGAGCAGAACAACTCGTCGGGTGGCAACAGCGGAGGGACCGCCGCGCCCGACTCCTCCGGGGGGCAGCCCTAGAACCAGAGAGGGCGCCTCTCGGCGCCCTCTCGTCATTCGTTTGCTGGACTGAATCGGCTTCGGTCGCTCGGATCGCTGCGCGACCCGGGCCGGCGGGACAACTCCCGGCCCCCGAGGCCGACGGTGTCACGGGCGGACTCCGCAGAACGGGGCCCAGCTCCGGTTTAGCGGCCGGACACCTCCAGGGTCCCGGAAAGACTGTCACTCAACTTCGGACCACCCCCTTTCTCTGGTGAGGCCCATTCAAGCAGGTGCCGCGGATCCCGCCGCGCCCGGCTTCACCGTGGCGCGCAGGCCTCCGAGAGGGAGTCGTGGCGCCCCGCCGAGCCGCCGTGTAGCTCGGCCGAGACCGTGCTACACGCGGTTTCTAGCCGGGGACACCGGGACGCCCGGGGAGCTCCTCGGCTCCGCCCTCGGCGCCCGGAGGCGGCGGGGGCATCATGAAGTCGCCACCCCTTCGCTGGCCTCCGCCCGGGCCGTCACCCGGAGGCGGTGGTCCGCCGGGGCCGCCGAAGCCGGGGTCGCCACGGTGGAAGCGGAACCGCATCGGGCCGCCCTGCTCGGCGCGCTTCTTGATCTGGTCGGCCTGCTTCTGGGTCAGTCGTCCATCCTTCACCGCCTCGGCGAGCTCGGCGCTCAGGCGGTCCTGGCGAATGTCCTTCAAGGCCCTCTTGACCTCGTCGGTGCTCTTGTCGAGTGACGCGGCGATCGCCTTGATGAAGGCGTCGTGACCGGCGCGGGGACGGAAGTTCCGCCGGCTGCGCTGGCTCTGGAACTCCTTGCGCAGAGCCTCACGCCCCTTGGCCAGCGCCTTCGCGGCGTCTCCCTCGGAGACCCCTAAGCGCTTGGCCAGCTCCTTGGCCTTCTCCGCCAGGTGCTCGGCGCGGCGCTTCTCGCCCACGCGGTCGATCGCCCTCTGCACCCGCTCCCGGGGGAGCTTCAGCTCCTTGGCGAGATCGCGTGCCTGCTCGGCGCGGCGTTCCTGCGGGCTGGGCCCGAAGACGCCGCCCAGCGGGCCGTCGCCGCCGGGGGCGGCCACGGCGGTGGCGCCCACGCCCAGTGCCAGCACCGCCGCGGCGGCGGTCGCTGCTTTCTTGTGCCTCATGCCCGACCTCCTTGGTTCCTCATGGATGACGGGCACTGTGAAGGGCGAAGCTGTGACAAGCGTAAGAGAACCGTGGCGGTTCTCTGAGAGCGCGATACTCGCCTCCGTGGTCGAAGCGCGCGCCGAGCACGTGGGCAGCCTGCTGCGCCCCCCAGCGCTGCTCGAGACCCGCGCTGCGCACGCCGACGGTCGCCTGTCCGATGCCGCGCTGAAGGCCGCCGAGGACGACGCGGTGCGCGGCGTGCTCGCGATGCAGGAGGAGGTCGGACTTCCCGTGGTCAACGACGGCGAGCTCCGGCGCGAATCGTTCCAGTCCGAGCTGACGGCCTCCGTCGACGGGTTCAGCGGCGTCGACATCGACGCCTGGCTGTGGGGCTCGTGGCACTCGGAGGAGCTGGGCGACAAGGAGGTGGGGCGGCCGGAGCAGGTCGCGGTCACCGAGCCGATGGCCCAGCGCCGGAGCCTGGCCGCGGAGGAGTTCGCGTTCCTGCGGGCGCTGACGGACCGCGTCGCGAAAGTCACCCTGCCCAGCCCCAGCCTGTTCGCCAACCTCTGGGACCCCGACCGCTCGCGCGAGGCCTACCCCACCTTCGACGCGTTCATGGAGGCGGTGACCGAGCTGCTGTGCCGCGAGGTGCGCGAGCTGGCCCGCCTGGGCTGCCGCTACGTCCAGCTCGACGCGCCCCACTACCCGCTGCTGGTGGACCCCGGCTGGCGCGCTTTCTATGAGCAGCGTGGGTGGACCGCCGACAGCTGGATCGGCTACGGGCTTGAGCTCGACAACGAATTGATCGCCGCCGGCGCGGGAATCACCTTCGGCTTCCACCTGTGCAAGGGCAACCAGGACTCGCGCTGGCTGGTGGCCGGCGGCTACGACGCGATCGCGCGGCCGGTCTTCCGCGGCGTGCGCGCCGACCGGCTGCTGCTCGAGTACGACGACGAGCGCTCGGGCGGGTTCGGGCCGCTCGCAGAGGTGCCGGAGGACAAGGTCGTGGTGCTCGGCCTCGTGACCACCAAGACCGCCCGCCTGGAGGACGCGGCGGCGGTCGAGGCTCGGGTGCGCGAGGCGGCGGGGGTCGTCGGGCTGGAGCGGCTGGCCGTGAGCCCGCAGTGCGGGTTCTCGACTTCGGTGGTGGGCAACGCGCTGTCCATCGCCGACCAGCGGCGAAAGCTGGAGCTGGTCTGCGAGGTGGCGGCGCGGGTCTGGGGCTGAGAGCTACTCCGCCGACAGCTCGGCGGGCCCCTCGTCGGCGCCCTCCTCGGCGGCGGTCTCAGCGGCGGTCGACTCCTCGACAACGAGCGCGACCGCGCTCACCACGTCGTCCTCCTTCATGTTCATCACCTTCACGCCCTGGGCCGGGCGGCCCTGCTGGGAGATGCCGCGCACGCCCGTGCGCTGGACCATCCCGCTTTGGGAGATGAACACGAGGTCCTGGTGTTCGCGCACGATCAGCGCGCCTGCTACGCCGCCCTTCTTCTCGGTGAGGCCGATGGTCTTGACCCCCATCGCGCCGCGGCCCTTGACCGGGTAGTCCTCGATCGGCGTGCGCTTGCCGAAGCCGTTCTCGGTGACCACCAGCAGCTCGGTGTCCGGGCGCACGACGTCCATGGCCAGCACGTGGTTGTCGCCGCGCGAGACGTTCATGCCACGCACGCCGCTGGTGTCCCGGCCCATCGGCCGCGCCTTGTCCTCGTTGAAGCGCGCGGCCTGGCCGGAGTGGGAGACCATGATGATGTCGTCGTCCCCGCTGGTCCGCCGCACGGCGACCAGCTCGTCGTCGTCGCGGATGTTGATCGCGATGATGCCGTCCGCCTTGATCGGCGTGTTGTAGGCGATGAACTCGGTCTTCTTGATCATGCCCTGACGGGTGGCGAAGACGACGTACCTGCCCTCGGAGAAGTCGCGCGTGGCCAGCACGGCCTGGACCCGCTCGCCCTCGCGCAGCGGCAGGACGTTGACCAGGGCGCGGCCCTTCGCGGTGCGAGAGGCCTCGGGCAACTCGTAGACCTTCTGCCGGTAGACCTTGCCGCGGTTGGAGAAGAACAGCAGGTAGTCGTGCGACGAGCACACGAAGAGGTGCTCGATGTAGTCCTCGTCCTTCATCTCCATGCCCATCACGCCCTTCCCGCCGCGGTGCTGCTGGCGGTACGTGGCCAGCGGCAGGGACTTGATGTAGCCGGACTTGGTGATCGAGATGACCATCTGCTGGTCGGCGATCAGGTCCTCGATGTCGATCTCGTCCTCGGAGGCGGTGATCTCGGTGCGCCGCTCGTCGCCGTAGCGCTCCCTGATCTCGAGCAGCTCCTCCTTGATCAGCCCCTTGACCTGGTCCTCGTCGCCCAGAAGCTCCCGCAGCTCCTTGATGCGCTCGAGCGTGTCGGCGTGGTCCTGCTTGATCTTGTCGGCCTCGAGCGCGGTCAGGCGCTGCAGGCGCAGGTCGAGGATGGCCTGGGCCTGCACACGGGTGAGCTCGAAGCGGTCCATCAGCCCCTGACGGGCCTCGTCGGGGTCCGGCGAGTTGCGGATGAGCTCGATCACCGCGTCGAGGTCGGTGAGCGCGACGAGCAGGCCCTCGAGGATGTGCAGCCGGCTCTCGGCGCCGCGCAGCTCGTACTTCGTGCGCCTCACGACCACGTCGCGCTGGTGGTCGACGTAGTTCTTGATGATCGGCAGCAGCCCGAGCGACCGCGGCACGTTGTCGACGAGCGCGACCATGTTGACTCCGAACGTGGTCTGCAGCGGTGTGTGCTTGTAGAGCTTGTTGAGCGCGACCTTCGGGATGGCGTCGCGCTTGAGCTCGATCACCAGCCGTATGCCCGACTTGTCGGACTCGTCGCGGAGGTCGGAGACCTCCTTGACCTTGCCGTTCTGGACGACCTCGGCGATCTTCTTGATCAGCCCCGACCCGTCGTTGCGCCCGTCTCCCTTGGGGACCTGGTAGGGCATCTCGGTGACGATGATCGCCTCCTTGCCCTGGCGCAGAGGCTCGATGTGCGCGCGGGCCTTGACGACCACTCGCCCCCGGCCGGTCTCGTACGCCTCGCGGATGCCGGAGCGCCCGGTGATGATCCCGCCGGTGGGGAAGTCGGGGCCCTTCAGGTGCTTCATCAGCCCGCCGACGTCGATCGTGGGGTCGTCCAGGTAGGCCACCGTCGCGTCGATCGACTCGCGCAGGTTGTGCGGCGGGATGTTGGTGGCCATCCCTACGGCGATGCCGGAGGCGCCGTTGACCAGGAGGTTCGGGAACCGCGACGGCAGCACGAGCGGCTCGAGCTGCGAGTCGTCGTAGTTGGGCCCGAAGTCGACCGTGTCCTGGTCGATGTCGCGCAGCATCTCCGTGGCCAGCCGCGACAGACGGGCCTCGGTGTAGCGCATGGCCGCCGGCGGGTCGTTGTCGATCGAGCCGAAGTTCCCCTGCGGGTCGATCAGCGGGTTGCGCATCGCGAAGTCCTGGCCGAGCCGGACCAGCGTGTCGTAGATGGCGCTGTCGCCGTGGGGGTGGAAGGTGCCCATCACCTCGCCGACCACGAAGGCGCACTTGCGGTACGGGCGGTTGGGCTGGAGGCCCGACTGGTGCATCGCGTAGAGCACCCGGCGGTGCACCGGCTTGAGGCCGTCGCGGACGTCGGGCAGTGCCCGGCCCACGATCACGCTCATGGCGTAATCGAGGTACGAGGACCGCATCTCCTCCTCGAGCCCGCGAGGCTCGATGTTGCCGCCTGATAGCTGGTCGACGCTCATCGAGTCGCCAGTGCCCGGTGTCCAGCCCTCAGAAAAGACCTAGACATCGAGGTTGGTCACATCCCTTGCGAACGTTTCTATGAACTCCCTGCGCGGCTCGACCTTGTCGCCCATCAGCATCGAGAAGATCTGGTCGGCCGCGCTGGCGTCGTCGATCGTCACCTGCATCAGGGTGCGGGTCTCGGCGTCCATCGTCGTGTCATAGAGCTGGTCGGCGTTCATCTCGCCCAGCCCCTTGAAGCGCTGCAGCGGGACCCCGTCGCTCGCCACGTCGATCACCTGCTTGCGCAGCTCCTCGAAGGAGAGCGCGGTCTTCTCCTTCTTGCCCAGCGCGACGTGGAACGGAGGCGTGCCCGACAGCGCCTCCAGCTCGCGGTGGACCTTCACGAACTCGAGGTAGTCCGAGCGCTCGAACATCTCCTTGCGCAGCCGGTAGCTGGCCGCGGAGCCGGTGAGCTTCTCGACCACGCGCACGATCAGCTCGTCGTCGTTCTCCTCGAGCAGCTCCGTGGAGTGGGGCTCCTCCTCGGGCGCCTCGCGCTTGAGCAGCTCGAGCACCTCGGCGGGCGAGGACGCGCCGGAGTCGAGGATCTGCGACTCCTCGAGGAACGTGATCGTGTCGTGCCCGAACTCCGCGCGCAGGGCGGAGGCCCAGCCCTCGTAGCGCTTGAGCAGCCGGCCGTACTTCTGCCACCGCGCGTGGGTGAGCTTGAAGTCCTGGCCGGAGCGGTCGGTGACCACCATCTTCTCGAGCTTGTCCCGCAGCAGGACCTCCTCGAGCTCGGCCTCCTTCTCGATGTAGATCTCCTGGCTGCCGTTCTTCATCTTGTAGAGCGGCGGCTTGGCGAGGTAGACGTAGCCCTTCTCGATCAGGTCGGGCATCTCGCGGAACAGGAACGTGAGGACGAGCGTGCGGATGTGCGCGCCGTCCACGTCGGCGTCGCACATGACGACGACCTTGTGGTAGCGGGCCTTCTCGATGTCGAACTCGTCGCGGATGCCGGTGCCGATCGCGGTGATCAGCGCCTGGATCTCGTTGTTCGAGAGGACCTTGTCGATCCGGTTCTTCTCGACGTTGATGATCTTGCCGCGCAGGGGCAGCACGGCCTGCGTGTTGCGGTCGCGGCCCTGCTTCGCCGAGCCGCCGGCGGAGTCGCCCTCCACCACGAACAGCTCAGCGAGGGCCGGGTCGCGGATCGAGCAGTCGGCGAGCTTGCCCGGGAGCGTCGAGTTCTCCAGGGCGGACTTGCGCCGGGTGAGGTCGCGCGCCTTGCGCGCGGCCTCGCGGGCGCGGGAAGCCTGGACTGCCTTGCGGATGATCTGCTTGGCGTCCTGCGGGCTCTCCTCGAGGAACTCCGACAGCCCCTTGTTCACCGCGGCCTGGACGAAGCCCTCGACCGGTGGGTTGCCCAGCTTGGTCTTCGTCTGACCCTCGAACTGCGGGTCCTGGATTTTCACCGAGATGATCGCGGTGAGCCCCTCGCGCACGTCCTCGCCCTGCAGGTTCGGGTCCTTCTCCTTCAGCTCGCCGATCTGGCGCGCGTAGGCGTTGATGGTGCGGGTCAGCGCCGAGCGGAAGCCCGACAGGTGCGTGCCGCCCTCGTGGGTGTTGATGTTGTTGGCGAAGGAGAGCAGCGACTCCTGGAAGGAGTTGTTCCACTGCATCGCCACCTCGACCTCGCCGATGTCGCTCTCGTCGGAGAGGTAGACGACCTTCTTGTGCTCGGGGTCGCGCGTGCCCTGCGCGTGCAGGTGGTGAACGAAGTCGACGATGCCGCCGTCGTACTTGAAGGTGTCCTTGAAGCCCTCGCCGCGCTCGTCCGCGAAGTCGATCCGCAGGCCGCGCGTGAGGAAGGCCATCTCGCGGAAGCGCTGCTCCAGCACGCCGCGGTCGTAGTCCAGGCCGTCGAAGATCTCGAGGTCGGGCAGGAACGTGATGCTGGTGCCGCGCTTGTCGGTCTTCTCGCCCTTCTTCAGCTTCCCCTTGGGCTTGCCGCGCTCATACGACTGGGTCCAGACGTGGCCGTCGCGCCACACGGTGAGGTCGAGCTTCTCCGACAGCGCGTTCACCACCGACACGCCCACGCCGTGCAGGCCGCCCGAGACCTTGTAGCCGCCGCCCTCGCCGAACTTGCCGCCGGCGTGCAGGACGGTGAGCACCACCTCGGCGGCGGGGCGCTTCTCCTTCTCGTGCATGTCGACCGGGATGCCGCGACCGTTGTCGGACACCGTGACCGAGTTGTCCGGGTGGATCGTGATCGAGACGTGGTCGCACTCGCCGGCGAGGGCCTCGTCGACCGAGTTGTCCATGACCTCGTAGATGAGGTGATGCAGCCCGCGGGTGCCCGTCGAGCCGATGTACATGCCCGGCCGCTTGCGGACGGCCTCGAGGCCCTCGAGGACCTGGATGTTCTCCGCTCCGTACGTGCCGTTTCCGTCGCCGGTGGCCTTCTTCGCCACGTGATCCTCTCGTCTGCGTCTCTACACGAAGAAGCCCCGACGGACGGGTGCTCTGGAGCACCGGTCGGGGCCTTCCAGAAGTGCCCTAGAGACTAGCAGGTCGAGGGGCCGGAAAGAGCGACAATTCGGCCACAAAATCCCCGCAAATCGCACATAAAACCCGGCGCTCGTGGTTCCGGACGTTACGAACGCCGTCACAAACCGGAGCCCGGCCACCGGCGACGAGGCATCCTCGGAGCCCAGCGCCGCGTTCAGCGAGGACACGAGATCCGGCGCCATCAGGTCCAGCTCGGAGGCCCACAGCGACGACGCGCAGCGCGACCGTCACCACGCCGTCGCGCTCGCTCGCGGGCTCAGCCTCGGCGGCCACGACCTCGCCCCACGGCGGCGGGCCACGCGGTCTGCGCGCGCGCGAGCAGCGTCGCGGGCTCGGCCCCCGGAACGGCCGCCTCCAGCGCCTTGGCCAGGGGCCGGGGGGCGAGCCGCCTCATGCCGCGGCCTCCGCGCCCGCGGGCCGGACGGTCCCGGGGGCCACCTCCAGGCGCACGACGTGTTCGCCGCCGGCGCCCGGGACGTGGCCGGGCTCGGTGGCGGTGAGCACCGCCTGGCCCCCGATGCGCAGCCGCTCGGCGAGCCGCTCGCGGCGGGCCTCGTCGAGCTCGGACATCACGTCGTCCAGCAGGACCAGCGGCGCGCTGCCCTGCCGGTCGGCAAGGAGCTCGCGCTCGGCGAACAGCAACGCCAGCAGCGCCGTGCGCTGCTGGCCCTGAGAGCCGTAGGAGCGCAGCGGCACGCCGCCGTGGCTGAGGGCGACATCGTCGCGGTGCGGTCCGTGGGCGGTGAACCCGCGCTCGAGGTCGCCGCTCCGGCGCTCCAGCAGCTCGGCGGCCAGCCCCTCGGCGTCGCCGGCCGCCGACCGTGGCCGGTAGGCGAGCCTGGCCGGCTCGGGCAGGCCGAGCTCGAGGGCCATCGCCTCGAACCGGGGCTCCAGGGCCTCGGCGGCCTCGCGCCGATCGGCCATCAGCTCCGCCCCCCGCAGTGACAGCTCGGCGTCCCAGGCGTCCAGGCCGGCCGGGGATGCGGCGCCGGCGCGGATGCGGGCCACCAGGGCGTTGCGCTGGACCAGCGCGCGGGAGTAGGCCGATCGCGTCGCCGGCACGTGCGGGCCATAGCGCGGCCACGAGCTGGTCGAGGTGCCCGCGACGCAGCGACGGGGCGCCCTTGACCAGCTCCAAGCGCTCGGGCAGGAAGACCACCGCGGCCGGCCTGACCTCCGGGGACGCCCGCTCCACGGCCGCTCCGTCCACCCGCACCCGCTTCGGCTCACCCGGCGTGAACGCGACCTCCAGGGCGTGCGGCTCATCGCCGCCCTCGACGTCGGCCTCCACGCGCGCGACCGAGGCTCCACGGCGGACGAGCTCGCGCTCGTTGGAAGTGCGCGGCGAGCGGGCGGTCAGGGCGAAGTAGGCCGCCTCCAGCAGATTCGTCTTGCCGGCGCCGTTGGGCCCGCTGACCACCGTGAGCCCCTCGCCCAGCTCGACCTCGCCCCGCTCGTAGGAGCGGAAATCGCGGAGGCGGAGGCGGGCGAGCCGCACGTCAGCCCGCTCAGACGTTCAAGCGGATCGGCATGACGAGGTACAGGAAGCCGCCCTCGTCCCCCGACTGGATCAGCCCGGGGCGCAGCGGGCTGATCAGCTTCAGGACCAGCTCATCGGACTCGGCGCTCTCCAGACCGTCCCGGAAGAACTCCGGGTTGAAGCCGATCTCGAACGGTTCGCCCTTGAACGGCACCGGCAGCGACTCGCTGGCTTCGCCCACGTCCGGGGTTTGGGCGGAGACCTCCAGCGCGCCCTCGGAGAACGCCAGTCGCAGCGGCGCATTCTTCTGCGCCAGCAGGCTCATGCGCCGCACCACCTCGAGGATCTCCGCGCGCTCGACGCGCAGCTCGTGCTCGTAGGACTCGGGCAGCAGCTGCTGGTAGTTGGGAAAGCGCCCCTCGACCAGGCGCGAGCTCAACACCGTGTCGCCCACTCCGAAGACGACCTGGTTCTCCCGGGCGGCCACGCGGATCTCGGCCACCTCGGCCGCCGCCGCCACCCGCGCCAGCTCCTGGAGCGTGCGGGCCGGCACGTTGGCCTCCAGCGCGCCGTTCAGCGCCTCGTCGAGCGTGGTCTCCTTCACGCTCAGGCGGTACGAGTCGGTGGCGACCATCCGCAGGTCGGACCCGTCGACGGTCACGAGCACGCCGGTCAGGTGCGGACGGGTCTCGTCGCGGGAGGCCGAGCGGGCCACGCGGGAGATGGTCTCCACGAACGCGCCGGCCGGCACCTTGAGCGAGTCGTCGGGCGGGGGGTCGGGCAGCTTGGGGAAGTCCTCCGGCGGCAACGTGCGGAGGTGGAACACCGCGCCCCCGGAGACGACCTCGACGTCCTGCTGCGAGGAGCGGTACTCGAGCGAGAGGTCGTCCCGCGGGAGCGAGCGGACGACGTCGAGCAGCAGCCGGCCGGGTATCACCACCGAGCCGTCGGAGGTGTCGCCGGCCTCGAGCGAGACGCGCACGCCGAGCTCCATGTCGGTCGCCTCGAGCTCCAGCGTGCCGCCGGACACACGAAGGTGGACGCCCGAGAGGGTCTGGATCGCGCTGCGGGTCGAGACGCCGCGCACGGCGACGCCGAGCTTGGCGAGGAACGTTTCACGGGAAACGGAGAGCTTCAACTGGTCCTGCCTTCTAGAGGTAGATGCACTTGGTGCTGTTGATTGGTCGAAAACGGTGTGGATTCCCGCTCGGGGACTGAGTTTGCGCCTGTGCGCGAGGGCGGGAGGGGGGTGTTGATTCTTACAGGGGACCCGGTCACGACCGCGATCCGCCCAGTCTTGTGACCAGGCCATCCACAGCGGTACGGGTGCCCTCGTCGCGCTCCATCTCGCGCTCGCACGCGCCGGACGGCGTGGAGCACGGTGGTGTGGTTGCGGCCGCCGAAGGCACGGCCGATGTCGGGGAGGCTGGCGCCGGTCAGCTCCCGCGCGAGGTACATGGCCAGCTGCCGGGCCCAGACCACCGGGGGCCGGCGGTCCCGAGCCCGCAGCTCCCGGCTGCTGACGCCCACCTCGCCGGCCGCCGCGGAGATGACCTCGTCGAAGCCCAGCTCGCGCGCGGGCCCGGGAGCGCCTCCGCCCAGCAGCCGGCGGACCGACTCGGGGCTGGGGTCCTCGCCGCGGACGGAGGCGTGGGCGACGACCTGGATCAGGCTGCCCTCGAGTGCCCGCACGGAGGTGGTCACCTGCTGGGCGATCTCGTCGAGGACCTCGGGAGCGACGCCGACGCCGTCCAGCCGGGCGCGCTTCTCGAGGATCACCCGGCGCACCTCGGGCTCCGGCGGCTCGAGCCCGACCACGAGGCCCGAGCGGAAGCGCTCGGACAGGCGATCCTCGATGCCCACCAGCTCGGCCGGGTCACGGTCCGAAGTCAGGACCAGCTGCCGGCCCGCGTCCTGAAGGGCATTGAAGGTGTGGAAGAACTCCTCGCGGGTGCGCTCCTTGCGCGCGAGGAACTGGACGTCGTCGATGAGGACCACGTCCGAGCCGCGGAAGCGGTCCTTGAAGTCGCGGGTGCGGTGCGTCGCGGACCGCCTGGACGAAGTCGGTGGTGAACTCCTCGACGGTGGCGTGGCGGACGCTCAGCCCCGAGCCGTAGCGCTGCACGTAGTTGCCGATCGCGTGGAGCAGGTGGGTCTTGCCGAGCCCCGGCCGCCCGTGGATCAGGAGGGGGTTGTAGGCCTGGCCGGGCAGCTCGGCCACTGCCAGGGCAGCGGCGTGGGCAAGGCGGCTGCCCTCGCCGATGACGAACTGCTCGAAGGTGTACTTGGGGTTGAGCCGGTGGCCCTCGTCCGCCGGATCGGCGGCCGGCGTCTCCTCGGGCGGCCGCCAGCCGTACTCGACGATCTCCACCGAGGCGCCGGGGCCGGCCACGGCGGCCGCGGCGTCGCGCACCAGCGGCAGGTAGCGCTCGCCGACCCAGGAGCGGATGTGCTCCGGCGCGCGCACGTAGAGGACGCCGCCGCGCAGGGCGGCCAGCTCCAGCGGCTCGAGCCAGGTCCGGTACTTGAACTCGGGCGCGCGGCGCTTGAGCTCGGCGCGTACGGCATCCCAAGTCTGATCCGGCTCCGCGGACACGGATGAGCGACCCTCCCAGGGCAGTGTCAGATTCAACGGCGAAGGGAGGACCCTCCCGACCTCGCGGCCGGCCCCTCCAGGCAGTGGCAGTCTAAGTCGCTCCCCCTGCCCAGGGCGGTCGGTTACCGCAAGGAACCGCGCAAAGCGCGGGCAAAACGGAGCGCCCCACTACACTGCCCCTCCGGCCCATGAAGCGCACCTATCAGCCCAAGAAGCGCAAGCGCGCCCGCACCCACGGGTTCCGCGCCCGCATGAGCACCAAGGCGGGCCGCCGCGTGCTCAGGCACCGCCGCTCCAAGGGCCGGCACCGCCTCACCGTCTAGGTCATGGCCTCGCGCCGACGCCGGCGCCGCCTCTCTCGCTCGGGCGAGTTCGAGCGCGTATACCGCGAGGGGCGGTCGCACGCCAACCGCCATCTCGTGGTCTACGCCTTCCCGCGTTCCGAGCAGGCCGGCGAGCCGCGCCTGGGCATCTCGGTGGGCCGCAAGCTGGGCGGCGCCGTGGAGCGCAACCGGGTCAAGCGGCTGCTGCGCGACGCCTTCTGGAACACCGCCGGCGAGCTGGACGGCGGCCACGACTTCGTGATCGTCGCCCGGCCGGATGCCCGCCCGTTGGCCGAGGAGGAGGGCGCAGCGGGCATCGAGCGGACCCTGCGCGAGGTGCTCGCGGAGGCCGGCCTGACCATGCCGAGGGAGACGGGTTGACGGGGGCTGTGCGCACCCTGTTCACAGCCCCGATCCGCTTCTACCAGCGGGTCATCTCGCCGGCGGTGCCGGCTCGTTGCCGCTACTACCCGACCTGCTCGCAGTACGCCGTCCAGGCGATCCGCCGCTACGGTGTCCTGCGAGGCCTCGTGCTCGCCGGGTGGCGCCTGCTGCGATGCAACCCCTGGAGCCACGGCGGCATCGACCACCCCGAGGACCAGACCCTCTTCCAGACCGGACCACCTAGCGCATGTTTTCGGTAGATGGCGAAGCCCCACAGTTCATGCAGGACTTCCTCGGGCCCGCTGGTCGATGCCTCCAACGCGATCCTGCAGTTCTGGGAGGGCCTGCTCGGGTTCCTGGGGCATGGCGATCATCCTCATGACCTTCACGATCCGCCTGGCGATCCTGCCGCTGACGTTCAAGGGCGTGAAGTCCATGCAGCGCCTCCAGCAGCTCCAGCCGGAGATGAAGCGCCTGCAGGAGCGCTACAAGGACGACAAGCAGCGCATGAACCAGGAGCTCATGAAGTTCTACCAGGAGCAGAAGGTCAACCCGCTCGGCTCCTGCCTCCCACTCCTCCTCCAGATCCCGTTCTTCATGGCGCTGTTCGTCCTGCTCCGGGACGACACGTTCAAGGCCGACATCGCAGGGCGCACGAGAGCTTCCTCTTCATCCCCGACCTCGCCGCCCCGCTCACCGACGACATCCCGGCGCCTGGCGGTCATGGTCGTGCTCTACATCGGCACCCAGCTGGCCTCGACGGCCGTGACCGCCATCAGCGCGGACCCCACGCAGCGCAAGATCATGTTCGCGCTGCCCTTCGTCTTCACGGTGTTCGTCATCAACTTCCCGGCCGGGCCTGCTCCTCTACTGGATCACCACCAACACGTGGACCATCGGGCAGCAGCTCCTGGTGCGGAAGCTCTACCCGAAGCCGGAGCCGATCGAGGCCTCCGACGACGACAAACCCGCGCCCGCGCGCGGGAAGCCCCCGGCCGAGAAGAAGGCCCAGGCGGCCGACGGCAAGAAGGACGGCAAGAAGGACGGCAAGAAGGCCAAGCAGCCCGCCACCCGCAAGCGCGCCGCCGCGGCGAAGGCCACCTCGGGCGGTGGCAACGGCGCCGGCGGCAACGGCGGCAAGACCTCCAAGCCGCCGGCCTCGCCGCGCAAGAAGCGCAAGCGCTCCGGCCGCCGGCGCTGATGGAGCCCGCCGAGCGGATCCGCGAGCTGGTCGCGACCGTCTGCGAGGGCATCGGGCTCGACGACGCCACGGTCGAGATGCACGAGGACGACGAGGAGCTGCGGGCCACGGTCGACGGCGAGGACCTCGGCCTGCTGATCGGCAAGCACGGCACGACCATCGACGCCCTCCAGCATCTCGCCCTTAGGGCGGCCTTTCGCGGCAAGCCGGACGAGCGCCGCGTGGTGGTCGACGCAGCGGGCTACCGCGAGCGGCGGGAGGCCGCGCTGCACCGCGCTGCCGACCGGGCCGTCACCGAGGCCCTGGATTACGGCCGCGCCGTCGAGCTCGAGCCCATGCGGCCCGCCGAGCGCAAGGTGGTCCACCTCTACCTCCGCGAGCGCGCCGAGGTGGAGACGCACAGCGAGGGCGACGAGCCCGAGCGGCGGCTGGTCGTCACCCCGCTGCGGCGCGACGACTGACCGTTTCACGGGAAACGGAAGCGCGGCTCCGCGAGCTGGCCGGCCGCTACGGGCTGCCCTCCGGCTCCGAGCGAGCGGCTCGCGGCCCTGCTGGAGGCCCTGGCCGCCGAGCCCGACCCGCCCACCACCATCCGGTCGCCCGAGCGAGCGGTGGACGAGCACGTCGCCGACTCTCTCTCGGGGCTCGACGTACCCGAGCTGCGCGCCGCCTCTCGCATCGCCGATCTCGGCTCCGGGGCCGGCTTTCCGGGACTTCCGCTCGCGGTCGCCCTTCCGGAGGCCTCCGTCGATCTGGTCGAGTCCACCTCGCGCAAGTGCGAGGTCATCTCCCGCCTTGCCGCCGCTGCCGCCGCGCGAAACGCCCGCGCTCTGCCGGCGCGGGTCGAGGCGCTCGGCCGGGACGACTTCTCCGCTGTCACCGCTCGTGCGCTCGCTCCGCTCTCCGTGTTGGTGGAGTACGCCGCCCCGCTGTTGGGCGACCAGGGGGTGCTCGTTGCGTGGAAGGGCGAGCTCGATCCCGGCGAGTGGGACGCGGGCGTCCGCGCGGGCGCGCGCGTGGCCATGGATCTGGATCGCGCCCTGCCGGCTGAGCCGTTTGCGGGCGCCCACTCGCGCCAACTGGTCGTCGCGCGGAAGGTGGCGCCCACGCCCGAGGGGTTCCCCCGCCGGCCCGGCATGGCGCGCAAGCGGCCGCTCGGGTGAGCGCGGCGCGGGCGCACCTCTCGAAAAATCCCTCAGCTCCACTGAGCGTTTTTTCTCGGGGCGTGCGCGGTTCGCGGGAAGGAGGCGGCCGTTCGCCGGCGAACGGTTGGGGATCCGACCGATTGCTCCCGTAGCTTCGCCGGCGTGGGCGCCGTCTACGCGATAGCCAACCAGAAGGGTGGGGTGGGCAAGACCACCACGGCCGTGAACGTGGCCGCCTCGATCGCCGAGGCCGGCCATCAGACGCTGCTCGCCGACCTCGACCCGCAGTGCAACGCCACCGTGGCGATGGGCCTGCCCAAGGACCTCAGCCCCTCGACCTACGACTGCCTGTCGGGCGGCCCTTCGCTCGAGCAGGCGGCGGTCGACACCTCCCTGGAGGGGCTGCGCGCAGTGCCGGCCACGCCGGACCTGGCCGGCGCCAGCGTCGAGCTGCCGCGGCTGCCGGGGTCCGAGACCCGCCTGCGCGACTCGATGGCCGGGATCCGCGAGCGCTACCTGTTCACGATCCTCGACTGCCCGCCGGCGCTGGGCCCGCTCACCGTGAACGCGCTGGTCGCCGCCGACCGTGTGATCGTCCCGGTCCAGACCGAGTACTTCGCGCTGGAGGGCCTGGCCGGCCTGCTGGACACGCTGTCGCTGGTCCAGCGCGAGCTGAACCCGCACCTGACCATCGCCGGGATGATCCTGACGATGCACGACGGGCGCACCCGCCTGGCGCGGGACGTCGAGAAGGAGGTGCGCGAGCACTTTCCCGAGCTGGTGTTCGACACCGTCATCCCGCGCAACGTGCGCGTCGGGGAGGCGCCGAGCTTCGGCCGGCCCGTGACCCAGCACGCGCCGGCCAGCGCGGGGTCGGCGGCCTACCTCAAGCTCGCCAAGGAGATGGCCGCCCGTGCCTGAGCAGACGCGCGGCATGGGCCGCGGGCTGTCGGCCATCCTGCCCCGGTCGGCGCGCGACGAGCAGGGGCTGCGCGACATCGCCGTCGAGCTGATCGCCCCCAACCCCAACCAGCCCCGCCGCCGCTTCGACGAGGACGCCCTGGCCAGGCTGTCGGAGTCGATCCGCGCACGCGGGCTGCTGCAGCCGGTGGTGGTGCGCCCGCTCGCGGCCGGGACCTACGAGCTGGTGGCCGGCGAGCGCCGCCTGCGCGCCGCCCGCATCGCCGAGCTGGAGACCGTGCCCGCGCTCGTGCGCGACACCGAGGAGGGCGAGCGGCTCGAGCTGGCGCTGGCGGAGAACATGGCCCGCGAGGACCTCAACCCGGTCGAGGAGGCTCGCGCCTGCGCGACGCTGGTCGAGGACCTCGGCCTGACCAAGGAGGACGTCGGGCGCCGGGTGGGCCGCAGCCGGGTCGCGGTCTCGAACCTGATCCGCCTGCTCGACCTGCCCGACGAGGTGCTGGAGCTCGTCGAGTCCGGCGACCTCAGCGAGGGCCACGGGCGGGCGCTGCTCACCTGCCGCGACCACGACACGCGCCGCGGCCTGGCCCTGGCCGCCCGCGACGAGGGCTGGTCGGTGCGCGAGACCGAGCGCCGCGCCCGCGAGGCCGGGGAGCCCCGGGCCACCCGCGACCCCGTGGTGCTCCACCCCGACTTGGCCGAGGCGCTGGGCGCCGCGGAGGACGCCCTGACCGCGGCCCTGGGCCACGAGGTCAAGGCCAGGCCGCGCAGCGGCGGCTGCCGGATCCAGCTCGATTTCGACTCGCCGGGCGATGCGGTCGAGCTCGCCGAGAGGCTCCTCGCCGGGGCCTCGGGCCGCCGCTAGAATCGCCCCTCCTCGGGCGATTAGCTCAGCTGGTTAGAGCGCGTCTCTGATAAGGACGAGGTCCCTGGTTCGAGTCCAGGATCGCCCATCTCGACCGGCGGCTGTCCCTGATTAGACTCTGACCACCCCATGCAGGAGATGGTCATCTACGGCGTCAGCTTCGACATGGTCGGCAAGCAGCCGATCGTCCTGCTGAAGACCCGCGACGGGAACAAGTTCCTGCCGATCTGGATCGGCCATCCCGAGGCGGCGGCGATCCTCATGAAGCTCCAAGGAGCCAACACGCCGCGGCCCATGACGCACGACCTGATCTCCGATGTGCTGTCCGAGCTCGAGGTGGCCTGCACCCGCGTGGCGGTCACCGAGCTGCGGGAGAACACCTTCTACGCCGCGATCACGCTGGCCATGAACGGCCGCGACGTGGAGATCGACTCCCGCCCCTCCGACGCGCTCGCCCTGGCGGTGCGCACCGGGGCCCCGATCTTCGCCGCCGAGGACGTGATCACGGAGTCCGCGATCGAGTTCGAGCACGAGGTCGAGGATCAGGAGGAGGTCGTCGAGAAGTTCAAGGACTTCCTCGACAACGTCACGCCTGAGGACTTCGCTGAGGGCGAAGACCCGGCGAGCTGAGCTCCAGCACCCGCTCCACCAGCGAGTCGAACCCGATCCCCGCCGCCTCCGCGGCCTGAGGCAGCAGGCTGGTGTCGGTCAGGCCCGGGATCGGGTTGGCCTCCAGCACCCAGGCCTCGCCCTCGGCGTCGAGCATGAGGTCCACCCGGCCGAAGCCCGCGAGCCCGAGCTGCTCGTAGGTGGCTACCGCGAGCTCCTGGGCGCGCTCGGTGACCCCCGCGGGCAGCTCGGCGGGGCACACGAAGTCGGTCGCGCCGATGTCGTAGCGTGACTCGAAGTCGTAGAAGTGGTCCTGCTGCGGGACCGCCTCGACCACCGGCAGCGGCTCGCCGTCCAGCAGCGACACCGCCAGCTCGCGGCCGGCCACGTGGCGTTCGAGCAGCACCTTCGAGTCGTAGGAGAATGCGGCCACCAGCGCGGCGGGCACGTCGGCCGCGGTGGCGGCGAACTTGATCCCGAGCGCGGACCCCTGGCTGGAGGGCTTCACGACGATCGGGAAGGACAGCCGCTCCTCGATGGCGGGCAGCGCCTCGGCGGCGCCGAGGTCCCGGAACGCCGTCTCGCTGAAGGCGAAGAACTCCGGCGTGGGGATGCCCGCGTCGACCATGAGGTGCTTGGCGAGCACCTTGTCCGTCGCCCGGGCGCAGGCCAGGACGCCGGAGCCGGTATAGGGCACGCCGACGATCTCCAGCAGCTCCTGGACCGTCCCGTCCTCGCCGTCGCGGCCGTGCAGGGCGACGAACGCCACCTCGGCGTCGGCATCCCGCAGTCTCTGGATGAGGTCGAGGCCCACGTCGACCGAGATCACCTCGTGACCCAGCCGCACGAGCGCGGCCTCTACACGGGACCCGGACCGAAGCGACACCTGCCGCTCGAGCGAGCGGCCTCCCTTGAGGACCGCGACCCGGCTCACTGGCCGCGCGCCCGGCGGCCGTCCTGGCGGCGGCGGGGCAGCGGCAGCACGCGAGCGCGCGGCGTGTCGGCGTCGACCTCGGGCTGAGGCTGGGCCTGAACCTCGTGCTCCGTCGTCCCCGTGAGCGTCCCGAACAGTGCCACCTGCTCGTCGATGACCTTGCCCACGCGGCGGATGCCTTCGCGGATCTCGTCCTCGCCGGAGTTGGAGAAGTTGAGCCGCATGGAGGAGTGGCCGCGCCCGTCCAGGTACGCGGCGTTGCCCGGCACGAAGGCCACGTTGTCGCGCAGCCCCCGGGCGAGGAGGTCGGTGGTGTCGATGAAGTCCGGCAGCGTCGCCCAGATGAACAGCCCGCCGCCGGGGACGGTCCACTCTGCCTGGGGCGGGAAGTGGTCCTCGAGCGCGGAGAGCATCGCGTCGCGCCGGCTCCGGTAGATCTCGGTCAGCGACTCCACGTACTCCCTCCAGCGGCCCTGCTCGAAGTAGGCCTGGACCATCAGCTGGGACAGGGTCGAAGTGCACAGGTCGACGGCCTGCTTGCCGACGTTGATCTTCTCCAGCACGGGCGGCGGCGCCGCTACCCAGCCGAGCCGGATGCCGGGCGAGAGGATCTTGGAGAAGGTTCCGAGGTACATGACGTACACCCCGCCGTCGAGCTTGTACAGCGGGGGCGGTGCCTCGCCCTCGTAGCGCAGCAGGCCGTAGGGGTTGTCCTCCAGCACCAGCAGCTCGCGCTCGCGCGCGACCTCCACCAGCCGCTGCCGCCGCGCGGTCGACAGGGTCACGCCGGCGGGGTTCTGGAAGCTGGGAACGGTGTAGACGAACTTGGGCCGGCGGCCCTCGCGCGCCAGCCGGTCGAGCGTCTCCTCCATGAGATCGACCCGCATCCCGTCGGCGTCCATGTCGATCTGAACCACGTCGGCCTGGTAAGCGGAGAAGGTCGGGATCGCGCCCGGGTAGGTGGGCCCCTCGGCGATCACGACGTCGCCCGGGTCGATCAGCGTCTTGCACACCAGGTCGATGACCTGCTGGCCGCCGGTCGTGACCACCAGGTCGTCCCCGTCCACGGCCATCCCCTCCGCGCCCATCACCTCGGCGATGCAGGCCTTGGTCTCGTCGAGCCCCTCGGTGGGGCCGTACTGCAGGGCCTTGGCACACGACTCGGCCGCGATCCGGTTGGTCACCGCGGCGAAGGTGTCCGGGGGGAAGGTGGAGGTGTCGGGGAGGCCGCCGGCGAGTGAGATCACCTCGGGCCGCGCCGTGATCGCCATCAGGTCGCGCATGGCCGAAGAGGTCATGACGCGGGTGCGCGAGGCGAACAGCCCGGCGTAGCGCTCCAGGTCGCGGTGGGTGGATCGTGGCGGCGGAGTGGCCATGAACAGGGGTTCGGCGCTAGCTAGCGTAGCCCTCGTGGCGCTGGCCATGGACATCGGACAGGGGGCGGGCCTCGCGTCGGCGAGCGGCGTCCGGCCGTTCCTCCCGCCCCTGCTCGCGGGCGCGCTCGCGGGCGGCGACATCGGCGTCGACTTCGACAACACGGACTGGAGCTTCCTGGAATCGCCGGGTTTCCTGCTGGCGATCCTGGGGCTGGCCATCCTCTCGTACGGGGCCGAACGTTCGGGGATGGACCGAAAGGCCCTGCGGTGGGGCACGGCGATCCTGGGCGTGGTGCTCGGCGCGATGCTGTTCGCCGGCTCGCTGGCCGAAGGCGACACGGTCGCCTGGCCGGGTCTGATCGGCGGCGCGGCGGCGGCCCTGCTGGGCTTCGCCGCGGTGGGGGGCCTGCTGGAGCGCGCCCGGGGGCGGCTCGACGAGGGCGCGGCCGGCCTGCTCAACGCCTACGCGGACGTGGCGGCTCTGGTGCTGGCGGCGATCGCGATCTTCGTGCCGCCCGTCTCCTTCCTCGCGCTGATCGCCCTCGCCGTCCTGCTGGTCCGCGGGCGGCAGGAGGGCGACCGCAAGTACGCCGGGCTGCGAATCCTCAGGTAGGGCTCGCTCGGTGCCGAAGAAGCTCGTCCTCGCGGTCATCGACTCGCTGAAGCCCGAGCAGCTCGACCGCGCGGTCGCGGCGGGCGAGGCGCCGGTGCTCGCCCGCCTGCTGGAGGACGGCACGTACGTCCGCGACTGCGTGTCGGTCTACCCGTCGGTGACCCCGGTGGCGGCGGCCGCCATCACCACCGGGGTGGGCCCCGACGAGCACCGGATCCCCTCGATGAACTGGTACCACCGCGGGGAGGAGCGCTACGTGGAGTACGGCTCGTCGTTCCCCGCGACCCGTGCCCACGGCGTCTTCCGGTCGCTCTTCGACACCGTCTACAACATGAACATGTCCCACCTCTCGCGGGGGGTGAAGACGGTCTTCGAGCACCTCGACGACGCCGGGCTGCGCACCGCCGCCACCACCTACCTGATCTGGCGCGGGCGCCACCGCCACGAGCCCAGCGGCGTGTCCATGTACCGCCGCGTCGCCGAGGCGGCGCAGTTCCGCCACCCCGTATGGGGCCCGCGAGAGTTCTTCTACGCCGACCTGTTCGACTCACAGGACACCGGCTGCACCGCCACGCTGGGCATGCCCGGCCAGCGCGACCGCCACAGCGGCTGCGTGGGCGAGAAGCTGGTCGAGGGCGACCTGTTCGACTTCCTCCTGTTCTCCCTACCCGACAACGACGCCTTCTCCCACCGCTACGGCCCGGCCGAGCAGGTGCGCTCGATCGCCGAGGCCGATCGCGCGCTCGCCCAGCTGATGGAGCCCGCCGGCGGGCCCGACTCCTTCCTGGAGGACCACGCGGTGGTGGTCATGTCCGACCACTCGCAGATCCCGGTCGAGGCGCGGGTGAACCTCGCCGACGTGCTGTCGCCCTGGCGCCTGCTCGCCCCCGCCGACGTGGCTCCCGACGAGGCCGAGGTGGCGATCTGCCCGGCAGCGCGCTCGGCGATGGTCTACGCGCTGGACGAGGAGGCCCGCGAGCAGACCGCCGCGGACCTGGTGGAGGACCTCACCGACGTGGACGGGATCGACCTGATCAGCCGCCGGCTCGACGGCGAGGCCGCCGTGCGCTCGATCAAGGGCGAGCTGCGCTTCGCCCCCGGCGACGACCTCGCCGACGACCGCGGCGGCAGCTGGAGCGTCGAGGGCGACACCGCAGTGCTGGGCCTGCGCACCGACGACGGGCGGGTGACCAGCGGCGCCTACCCGGACGCATTGGGCCGGCTGTGGTCGGCGCTGACCTGCGCGCAGTCGGGCGACGTCCTGCTGTCCGGCACGCCCGGCTACGAGTTCGTCGACTGGGGCGGCTCGGACCACGTGGGCGGCGGCAGCCACGGCTCCCTGCACGCCAGCGACTCCGAGGGCGCGCTGATCATGCACGGCATCGGCCCGGGCTCCGCGGAGGACCGGCCGAGCTGGTCGCTTCGCGACGTGGCGCCGATGGTGCTCGACCACTTCGAGGTACCGTCGTAGGCCATGCGGGCGCACACACGGGTCCGCCACGGGTTGCGCCGCCAGCACAACTGGGTGCAGCTGATGAAGTTCTGCGCCGTCGGGGCGTCGGGCTACGTGGTGAACCTCGTCGTCTTCACGCTCGCGGTGAAGGTGCTCGACCTGCACCACCTGGTGGGAGCGACGCTGGCCTTCGTGGTCGCCGTGACCAACAACTTCATGTGGAACCGCCACTGGACGTTCGGCGCCCGCAGCGGCCACGCCGGCTTCCAGGCCGCCCGCTTCTTCGCCGTCAGCGTCGGCGCCTTCGTCTTCGCCGCGGCGCTGCTCGAGCTGCTGGTGAGCGGGTTCGGCCTGCCCGAGGTGCCGGCGCAGGCGATCTCCATCGCCGCCGCCACCCCGCTCAACTTCATCGGGAACAAGATGTGGAGCTTCGCGCTCGGCCCCTCGCCTGGCTGACGCTGCTGCTCGCGGTGTGCGCGCTGGCGCTGCCGGCGAGCGCCGCGGCGGCCGACGCCAAGCTGCCGGCCTCGCAGTCGTCGGCGCCCAAGGGCTACCGGCTGAGCGCCGACGGCGCGAAGCGCATCGCCGAGCGCGCGGGGAAGGTCCGGCGCGCGCGGGCGCAGGGCCGCCGGCTGGACCCGACCGGGTACACGAGGGGCCCGGGCCGGTGGCAGGTGAGCTACTTCGAGCGCAAGCGGGAGGCGCTCCAGGTCCAGATCGACGACAGCAGCGGGGCGATCGTGGAGGAGTGGGGCGGCTTCCAGGTGGCCTGGACCATGGCCCGCGGCTACGAGGGCCAGTTCGGGCGCAGTCTCAACGCCCCGTGGCTGTGGATCCCCCTGTGCCTGCTCTTCCTGGCGCCCTTCGTCGATCCGCGCCGGCCGTTCCGATTGCTCCACCTCGACCTCTTGGTGCTGCTGGCCTTCAGCGCTTCGCACTTCTTCTTCAACCGCGGAGAGGTCGGGGTGTCGGTGCCGCTGGTTTTGCCGGTCCTGCTCTACCTCCTGGTCCGGCTGCTGATCGCTGGGTTCCGGGGGCGCGAGCGGACCGAGCCGGTGGTTCCGCTGGCCCGCCGGAAGTGGCTGGTGGTCGGCCTGGTGCTGCTGGTCGCCTTCCGCATCGGGCTCAACGTGGTCGACTCGGAGGTGATCGACGTCGGCTACGCCGGGGTGATCGGGGCGCGACCGGATCGCGGACGGCGACCCGCTGTACGGGCCTGGCTTCAACGACCAGATCGGCAAGGGCGACACCTACGGGCCGGTGAACTACCTCTTCTACCTGCCCTTCGAGCAGGCGATGCCCTGGAGCGGGAGCTGGGACGGCCTGCCGGCCGCGCACGGCGCGGCCATCGCCTTCGACCTGCTCACGCTCGGCGGCCTGCTCCTGCTGGGCCGCCGGATGCGGCAAGGGGAGGAGGGCCGGACGCTGAGCGTGGCGCTCGGCTGGGCCTGGGTCACCTACCCCTACGCGCTGTTCACGCTCCAGTCCAACAGCAACGACGGCGTGGTGTCGGTGTTCGTCGTCGCCGGCCTGTTGGCGCTGACGCTGGGACCGCGCCGCTCGGCGGTGGGGCGGGGGCTGGCGGTCGGGCTGGGCGCGGCGGCGAAGTTCGCCCCCCTGGCCCTCGCGCCGCTGATGGCGGCGGGCACGGGCGAGCGCCGCGGCCGCGACCTGCTGCCCTATGCGCTTGCGCTCGCGGGGTCGGTCGCCCTGCTCACCCTGCTCTTCCTTCCCGACGGCGGCCTGCGCGAGCTGTACGACCGCACGCTCGGCTACCAGGCGGGGCGCCCGTCGCCCTTCAGCCCCTGGGGGCTGGAGCCCTCATTGGCACCGCTGCAGACCTTCGTCAAGAGCATGACCGTCGCGCTCGCCGTGCTGGTGTTCTTCGTCCCGCGGCGCCGCAGTCTGGTCCAGGTCGCCGCGCTGGGGGCGACGGTGCTGATCGCGCTCGAGCTGGCCGCAACCCACTGGTTCTACCTCTACGTGGCCTGGTTCGCGCCGCTGGCGCTCGTGGCCTTCCTCGGCGCGCTGCGCCCGCCGATGACCGCGCCCCACTCGGAATCGGGCACGCAGACGCCGTCGGTCGTCTCGAGGAACCGGGTGAGCACCCTGGCCACGCCGGCGGGGTCCTCCAGGTGAGGGAAGTGAGCCGCGCCGTCCAGCAACTCGAACCGGCTGGAGGGGATCGCGCGGTGCGCGGCCCGGCCGTGCTCCACCGGGATGGTGTTGTCGCGCGCGCCCCACACGATCAGCGTCGGCGTGGGCGCGTGGTCGAGCAGGTAGAGCCGGTCGTTGGCCGCGACCCGCTGTCCGCGCCCGTCGATCACCGACCGCAGCGTCTGCAGGAACGCGTTTCGGGGCCCGGGCCCGCTGAGCGGCCGCATGGCTCGGGAGATCGCATGGAGCTGGCCGCCCGCCGCGGCGAGCGCTGACACCACCCGCCGGTGGGCGACCACCGACAGCAGGGCCGATGCGCCTGGCAGGGCGGCGCTGCGCAGCAGCGGGCTGACCTCGGGCCCCAGCCCGCCGCTGGAGATCAGCGCCAGGCGCTCGGTGCGCTGGGGGAACTGCCAGAAGTACTGCATCGCCACGCCGCCGCCGTAGGAGTGGCCGACCATCGTCGCGTGCTCCACCCCCAGCACCGCGAGCAGGTCGCGGATGCGCGAGGCGTGGGCGCCCAGGGAGTAGTCGCCGCGCGGCCCGGCGGAGTCGCCATGTCCGATCAGGTCCGGCGCGATCACCGAATAGCGCTCCGCCAGCAGCAGGGCCACCTTCTCCCAGTGCCGCGAAGAGTTGACCATCCCGTGGATCAGCACCACCGGCGGCCCCTCGCCGGCGCGGCGGTAGACCATCGAGTGGCCGTGCAGCTCGATCTCGTAGGCCTCGAAGCTCACGATGAGGCTGCGCGCCCCGCCGAGCCGGGCGCTTGCCCAAGGCCCGGCCTCAGGACCTGCTCGATCGAGGTGGCCCGCCCGTTGTCGCCGGCCTCGATGACCACGGCGTTCAGCCACGGGTCCTCGTCGGATGTCTGGAACTGGGTGGGCACCATGGTCAGGAAGCGTTGCAGCGCCTGCTCGCGTCTCACGCCTATCACGCCGCCCCGGGGTCCCGTCATCCCCACGTCGGTCACGTAGGCGGTCCCGCCGGGCAGGACCCGGGCGTCGGCGGTCGGGCACGTGGGTGTGCGTGCCCACGCACGCCGTCACCCGGCCGTCGAGGTGCCAGCCCATCGCGACCTTCTCGCTCGTGGCCTCCGCGTGGAAGTCGACCAGCACGAAGTGGGCCTGGTCGCGCATCCCCGCGAGGATGGCGTCGACCTCGGCGAAGGGGGAGCGGGCGGCCTCCACGAACACCGTCCCGGAGATGTTGACCACCCCCAGGCGCGCGCCGTCGCGCTCCACCACCATGTGCCCGCGCCCGGGCGCCGCGCGCGGGAAGTTGGCGGGGCGCACGACGGGCGCGTCGGAGTCCAGGTAGCCGAACACCTCCTTGTGGCGGTAGGCGTGGTTGCCGAGGGTGATCGCGTCCACGCCGGCGCCGAGCAGCTCGTGGGCGGTCTTCTCGGTGATGCCTACCCCGCCGGCCGCGTTCTCGCCGTTGGCGATCACGAAGTCGGGCCTGTGCTCCTCGCGCAGCGCGGGTAGGAGGCCGGTCAGGGTGCGGCGGCCGATCCCGCCCACCACGTCGCCCACGAACAGGAGCTTCACCGCGAGCCAGTCTGCCACCCTGAGTCGCGATGGTGCTCGCCGCCGAGGGGCTGACGAAGCGCTTTGGCACGCGCGAAGCGCTCCGGGGCGTCTCGCTCGAGGCCGAGCGGGGGGAGCTGGTCGCGGTGATCGGCCCCAACGGCGCCGGCAAGACCACGCTGCTGTCGATCCTCGCGGGCCTCCAGCGGGCCGACGAGGGCCGGGTCTCGCGCAAGCCCAGGGAGATCGGCTGGGTGCCCCAGGAGGCAGCGGTCTACGGGAAGCTCACGGTGCGCGAGAACCTCGGGCTGTTCGCCCGGCTGGAGAAGGTCGCCGACCCGGCGGCCACGGTGGAGCGGATGCTCGAGCTCACCGGGCTGGGCGACCGCGCGGACGACCAGGTCGGCCGCCTCAGCGGTGGCAACCGCCAGCGGGTGAACATCGCCGTCGGCCTGCTCGGGCAGCCCGAGGTGCTCCTGCTGGACGAGCCGAGCGCCTCGCTGGACCCCCGCCAGCGGGCGCGGCTGTGGGAGTTCATCCTCGCCCTGGCCGGGGAGGGCACGACGGTCCTCTACTCGACCCACGACGTGCAGGAGGCCGAGCGCCACGCCAACAGGGTGGTCGTGCTGGCCGACGGCGAGCTGCTGTTCTCCGGCTCCCCCGGGGAGCTCGAGAGCACCGTCGAGAAGGCTTCCGCCGCGCGCGACTTCGAGTCGGCCTTCGTCTCCTTCCTCCACCAGCGAGGCCACTAGCCGGTGCTGTGGCTCCTGCTCAAGGACCTGAAGGTCCTGAAGCGCTCGCCGCTGCTGGTGGCGCTGCTGGTGCTGTACCCGGTGATCGTGGCGGTGCTCATCGGCTTCGCCCTCTCGCGCGGCCCGGAGAAGCCCGAGGTCGCCTTCTACAACGGCGTGCCGCAGGGGCAGAGCCAGTTCGACCTGGGCGGGACCAAGATCGACCTCTCCGACCAGGCCGACACGCTGTTCGAGGCGGTCGACCCGGTGCGGGTGAACAGCCCCGAGGAGGCCCGGCGGCTGGTTCGCTCGGGCGACGTGCTGGGGGCGATCATCATCCCCGAGGACATCACCCAGAAGCTGGGCAGCGGCATCTCCTCGGGCGAGATCGAGGTGCTCTACAACGCCGAGGACCCGGCCAAGCGCCAGTACGTGGAGAACACGATCCGCTCACAGGTGCAGGCTGCCAACGCGGCGCTCACCCGGCGGATCGCGGGTGAGGCGGTCTCTCTGCTGGAGCTGATCAGCAAGGGCGGGGAGTACCGCTTCCTGGGCAACGAGATCGACGTCCTGGGCCTCCAGAACTCGGCGCGGATCCTCCGCGAGGCGCGCGCCGACCTGCCGCCGGGGCCGCTGCGCGCCCGCGTCGACGAGGTGATCCGCTTCTCCAACCTCGCGCAGGAGAACCTGACCTTCTCCGACGAGGTGCTCGCCGCGGTGGGCGAGCCGATCAAGGTGAAGGCCGAGGTGGTCAAGGGCGGCTCGACCTCGCTCAGCTCGTTCGCCATCGCGCTGGCGGTGACGGTCACGCTGATGTTCATCACGGTCCTGCTCGCGGCCGGGGTGTTGGCGCGGCGAGCGGGAGGAGAACGCCTTCGGGCGCCTGGTGCGCGGCCTCGTGTCGCCCACGGGCTTGCTGGTCGAGAAGGCGGGCCTCGCCGCGGTCTGCTCGCTGCTGGTGGCGATGCTGATGCTGGCCGGCCTCGGCCTGTTCGTCGAGCTCGACTGGGGCCGCGCCCCGCTGTGGGTCGTCGCCGGGGCGTTCGGCGCGGCGGGCTTCGCCGCCCTGGGCCTGGCGATCGGCGCGCTGGCGCGAGAGGTGCGGGCCGCCTCGCTGCTCGCCTTCATGCTCGGCCTGCCGCTGGCCTTCCTGGCCCTGGTGCCCTCGGGGGCGGTGGCGCCCGTGCTCTACGACGCGATCCGCGGGATCTCCGCGCTGTTCCCCTTCAAGCCGGGGCTGGACGCGATGGACGTGGCCCTCAACGGCTCCGGCGGCCTGGCCGGGCCGCTCGTCCACCTGGCGGTGCTCACCCTCCTCTTCGGCGGTCTGGCTCGCCTGGGGCTGCGCCGGTTCGCTTGACCTCCGCCGCTCGCGTGCGGGCGCCCGCGCATGCGGGACGGCCCGCCGCGCGGCCTACACTGGACGGCCGATGGCCTTTCCCGCGACCCGCATGCGCCGCCTGCGGCAGACCGGGCTCCTGCGCGCCATGGTGCGCGAGACCGAGCTCACCCCCTCGCACCTCGTTCTGCCGATGTTCGTGCAACTCGGGGAGGACAGCCGGACACCGATAGAGGCGATGCCCGGCGTCGAGCGGCTGTCGATCGGCAACGCCGTGGAGGAGGCCGGCGCCGCCCATGCGCTGGGCGTGCCCGCGGTGCTTCTGTTCGGCGTGCCCGCCGAGAAGGACGAGAGGGCGTCGGGCGCGTACGACGAAGAGGGCGTGGTCCAGCTCGCGGTGCGGGCGATCAAGGACGCCCACCCGGAGCTGGTGGTCATCACCGACGTGTGCCTGTGCGCGTACACGAGCCACGGCCACTGCGGCGTGGTCCGGCCCGACGGCACCGTCGACAACGACATCACGCTCGAGCTGCTCGCCAAGACCGCCATCTCCCACGCGCAAGCGGGCGCGGACGCGGTGGCGCCGAGCGACATGATGGACGGCCGCGTGGGCGCGCTGCGATCCCAGCTCGACGCCGAGGACGGCAAGGACGTCCCGATCGTCGCCTACTCCGCCAAGTTCGCCTCCGCCTTCTACGGCCCGTTCCGCGAGGCCGCCGACTCGGCGCCCGCGTTCGGCGACCGCCGCACCTACCAGATGGATCCGGCCAACGCCGACGAGGCGGTGCGCGAGGCGCTGCTCGACGTCGAGGAGGGCGCGGACATGGTCATGGTCAAGCCGGCTCTTCCCTACCTGGACGTGATCCGGCGCGTGAAGGACGCGACGCGCGTCCCGGTCGCCGCCTACAACGTCAGCGGCGAGTACGCGATGGTCAAGGCCGCGGCCCAGGCGGGCTACCTCGACGAGCGCGCGACCGTGCTCGAGGGCCTGACCGCCATCCGCCGCGCGGGCGCCGACGTAGTCATCACGTACCACGCCAAGGAGGCCGCCCAGTGGCTTCAGTAGTCCCGAAGGTGCGCGAGCGCAAGGGCGGCTCCGCCGTCCCGCTCGACGACACCGACCGCCAGCTCCTCAACCTGCTGCAGGGCCGGTTCGCGCTCGAGCCGCGCCCGTTCGCGCGCGTGGCCGGGCTGGCGGAGATCGGCGAGGACGAGGTCCTGGCCCGTACCCAGCGGCTGATCGACGAGCGGATCATCCGCCAGATCACCCCGATCTTCGACACGCGCGTGCTCGGCTACAGCTCGATGCTGGTGGCCGCCAAGGTCGACGCCGAGAACCCCCACCGCGCGGCCAAGATCGTCAACTCGCACCCGGGCGTGTCGCACAACTACCTGCGCGACCACGACTTCAACATGTGGTTCACGATCGCCACCGAGCCCGACTCCAAGCTCGGCCTCGAGGGCACGCTGGAGGTGCTTCAGGAGCTGACCGGCGCGGAGTCGGTGCGCCAGCTGCCGACCCTCAAGCTGTTCAAGATCCGCATGGACCTGGAGATGGAGGGCGACACCAAGGCGCTCGCCAGCGCCGGCGTCGCCGAGGACCCCAAGGAGCCCGACGCGATCGAGCTGTCGGACATGGACTACGCGGTCATCCGCGCCCTGCAGGGCGACATGCCGGTGGTGTCCGAGCCCTACGCGCCGGCCGCGGCCGAGATCGGCATCGGCGTGCCGCAGCTGCTCGAGCATCTGGAGTCGATGAAGGAGCGCAAGGCGCTGCGCCGCGTGGCGGCGATCCTGTTCCACCGCCGGGCCGGCTTCTCGGCCAACGGGATGGGCGTGTGGAAGGTGCCCGAGGAGCGGATCATGGAGCTCGCGCCGCAGATGGCGGCCTTCCGCGGCATCTCGCACTGCTACCAGCGGCCCACCTACCCGGACTGGCCCTACTCGGTCTTCACGATGGCCCACGGGCGCTCGAAGGAGGAGTGCGACGCGATCCTCGACTCGATCGCCGACTTCAGCGGCATCGAGGCGCGGCGCACGCTCTACTCCTCGACGGAGTTCAAGAAGATCCGCCTCCTCTACTTCACCGACGCCCACAAAGAGTGGGAAGCGCAGTACGCGTAGAGGACAGGAGCGCGGAGCTCTACGCCCGCGCGACCGGGCTCCTTCCCGGCGGCGTCAACTCCCCGGTGCGGGCGATGGGCTCGATCGGGCGCGACCCCCTGTTCGTGGCCGCCGGTGACGGCGCCGAGCTGACCGACGCCGACGGCAACCGCTACGTCGACTGGGTGATGTCCTGGGGCCCGCTGGTGGCCGGGCACGCCCACCCGCGGGTGGTCGAGGCGGTGACCGAGGCGGCCCGGAAGGGGACGAGCTTCGGCGCTCCCACCGAGGCCGAGGTGGAGCTGGCGGCGGAGGTCACGGACCGCATCCCGAGCGCCGAGATGGTGCGCATGGTCTCGTCGGGCACCGAGGCCGGCATGACCGCGGTCCGGCTGGCACGCGCCGCCACCGGCCGCGCCCGCCTGCTCAAGTTCGCCGGCGCCTACCACGGGCACTCCGACGCGCTGCTCGCCGAGGCCGGCTCCGGCGTGGCCACCCAGGGCATCCCGGGCAGCCCCGGCGTGCCCGAGGCGGTCACCGCAGACACCGTCGTCGTGCCCTGGAACGACTTCGAGGCGGTCGGGCGAGCTGCTGCCGAGCACGAGCCGGCCGCGATCCTGGCCGAGCCGATCCCCGCCAACATGGGCCTGGTTCCGCCGGCCGAGGGCTTCCTCCGGCACCTGCGCGAGACCGCCGACCGCACCGGCGCCCTTCTGGTCTTCGACGAGGTGATCTCCGGCTTCAGGGTCGCGCGCGGCGGAGCCCAGGAGCGCGAGAGTGTGACCCCCGACGTGAGCGTGCTGGGGAAGGTCATCGGCGGCGGCATCCCTGCTGCCGCGTACGCGGGCCCGCGCGAGCTGATGGAGCGGGTGGCGCCGGCCGGCGACGTCTACCAGGCGGGCACTCTGTCCGGGAACCCGCTGGCCACCGCCGCCGGCCTCGCGACGCTCGGCTCCTCGACGCCGAGGCCTACGAGCGCCTGGCCGCCACCACCCGGCGCCTGGCCGAGGGCCTGGAGCAGGCCGCCGCCGGCGCGGGCGTGCCGGTGCAGTTGGCCTGGACCACCGGGCTGCTGACGGTCTTCTTCTCCGCCACGCCGGTGGCGAGCCTCGCGGACGCTCAGGGCTGCGACCGCGAGGCCCACGCCGCCTTTTGCCGCGCCCTGCTGGAGCGCGGCGTCTACCCGCCGCCCTCGCAGTTCGAGGCCTGGTTCCCGTCGCTGGCCCACACTGACGCGCAGGTGGACCGGACCGTGGAGGCGGCAGCGGAGGCGTTCGCGGCATGAGCACCCTGCGCGAGCTGATCGAGGCGTCCGACCCGGCGCTCGCCGAGCACGCCGTGGCCGACCCCGGGCCCGGCCGTTTCGCGAGTGTGACCAATCGCACACGAGGCTTCGTCCTGGAGGCGGTGAGGGAGGCCTACGAGCTCCACTACGGCACCCCGCGCGCGTTCGAGGAGCTCGACGACGACCTGCGCCTGCTGGGCGGAGATGCCCTCTACGCCCTGGGTTTGTCCCGCCTGGCGCGGGAGGGCGACCTCGAGGCGGTGGCCGAGTTGGCCGATCTGATCAGCGCCTGCGCCCGGGCCCAGGCGGCGGGCGAGCCGGTCACCGCGGAGCGCGCGTGGGCCGCCACCGAGGAGCGATTGGCGTGATCTGCTTCGGCACCTTTCGCGGCGCACTCGTATTCTTCTGAGCGCAGCCGTGGCCGACCGTTCGGGACAGAAGAGCAAGCGCAAGTCGCGCTACACCGCAGACCGGGACGTCGCCGGCGCATTCGAGGGCGAGACGATGACCCGCCGGGGCCTGATGACCGGCGGTGCGCTCGCCGCGGGAGGCATCGCCTCCGCCGCCTTCGGGCTTCCCGCGCTGGGCTTCGCAATCGGCCCGCTGTTCGAGGACCAGCAGCCCGACGAGTGGCAGGACGTGGGCCCGGTCTCCGACTTCAACACCGAGACCTACGTGCCGCGGGTGATCAACATCGTCCCGGAGATCGGCGAGGCCGGTAAGACCACGATCTACGTGCGCAAGGCGCTGGCGAGCGACAAGAGCCCCAGCGACAAGGAAGGCGTCGAGCCGCTGCCGATGGTGGCCATCTCCACCCGCTGCGCCCACCTCGGTTGCCCGGTGCGCTACATCCAGGCCTCGCAGCGCTTCGTCTGTCCTTGTCACGGAGGGATCTACGACAGTCAGGGCGCCGTGGCCGGAGGGCCGCCCGTGCGCCCGCTCGATCGCTTCTACAACCGCGTTCGCGACGGCCGCGTCGAGATCGGCGACCGGTTTTCCCTCAACGGCAAGCTGGAGCGGTTCAAGCCGCGTGACCCGTCGAATCACCTGGACGGCCTCTGGCAGTATCTCTACCCCTCGAGGCCGACCACATGAAGCTTCCCTCCCCGCCGCTTCCGAAGTTCCTGCGCCCCACTCCGCCCCGCCCCGGAGGCAACGGCAACGGCGCCACGCCGGGGCGCAACGGCGGCGGTACGACCACCGAGAAGCCGGGGGTGGCCGAGAAGGCCAAGGACGTGACGGTCGAAGGCGCCGCCGCGGCGGTCGGATACGTCGACGAGCGCACCGGCATGAGCCCGTTCCTGCGGGGCTTTCTGTACCGCAAGACGCCGCGCGGAAACACCTGGTTCTACACGCTGGGCTCGGCCACGATGTTCGCCTTCATCTCCCAGGCGGTGACGGGCGTCTTCCTGGCGATGTACTACGAGCCCGACCCCTCGCGCGCCTACGACTCGGCGTCGCACATCACCAACGAGGTATTCCTCGGCGAGTTCGTGCGCGGCATGCACCGCTGGGGCTCGACGGTGATGATCATCCTGATCTTCCTGCACATGGGTCGGGTGTTCATCTTCGGCGCGTACAAGTACCCGCGCGAGATCAACTGGGTAATCGGCGTCGTGCTGCTGGTGCTCACGCTGGCGATGGGCTTCACCGGGTACCTGCTGCCCTTCGACCAGCGGTCCTTCTGGGCCACGGTCGTAGGCGTCAACATCAACGCGTCCGGCCCGATCATGGGGCCCTACCTGGCCGACTTCCTCAGAGGCGGCGCCGAGTTCGGGCAGGCCACGCTGTCGCGCTTCTACGCCATCCACATGCTGCTGATACCCGGGCTGATCGCTGCGCTGATCGGAGCGCACCTGTACCTGGTGTCCAAGCTGGGCACCACAGCTCCGCCGTGGATAAAGGCGGACAAGAAGAAGCTCCACGAAGAGGCCATCTAGGTTGGCCACCCCCTCAATCACGTCCCGGGCCGCTCGCGCGACGGCGCCGAACCGTGATCTCGGGGGCGACCGCTAGTGGACGCACGCCAGAAGGAGCACTACCTCCGCGAGTACTCGAGCCTGAAGAGCGAGGGGAAGCCGTTCTTCCCCTATGCGGTCTACAAGGACGGGGTGATGGCGTGCATCGTGCTCGCCGTCATCATTCTCATGGCGATCCTGTTCGGCGCGGAGCTGGGTCCGCGCGCCGACCCGACCACCACCACCTACACGCCGCGGCCCGAGTGGTACTTCTTCTTCCTGTTCGAGCTGCTGCGGGTGGTCAAGCCGCCGGCGCTGGTCTTCCTGGCCACGATCGGCATCCCCACCATCTGCCTGATCCTGCTGATCATCCTGCCCTTCATCGACCGGGGGCCGGAGCGCCATCCGCTGCGCCGTCCGATCGCGATGACCGCTGCCGTGGCCACGATCGGCGCCATGGCCTACCTGTCGGTGCTCGGCGCGCTGGCCGGCGCCCCTACCGAGATCGAGCTCGCCACCTCGCCGCAGTTCGAGGAGGGCAAGGAGATCACGGCCTCGTCCGGCTGCCTGGGCTGCCACAAGATCGGCGAGAACGGGAACACGCTCGGCCCGCCGCTCACCAACATCGGCGACCGGCTCGGCCCGGACGCGATCGCACGCACCCTGGTCAACCCGACGTCGCCCATGCCGAAGTACGACACGCTGCGCGAGGAGCACCCCGAGCAGTTCGACAAGCTCGTCCAGTACGTGGCCTCGCTGAAGTCCGAGCAGTAGCGCTGTTGGCGTGAGCTCGGGGACCCTCCCCGAGAACCAGGTGCAGGCGATGTTCGACCGCATCGCCCGTGTCTACGACCGCATGAACTCGGTGATGACCGCCGGGCTCGACCAGCGCTGGCGCCGCCGGGCCGCGGACCTCGCTGCTGTGAGCCAGGGTGACCGAGCCCTGGACGTCGCCACCGGGACCGGCGACCTGGCGATCGAGCTCCGCGGCCGCGGAGCACAGGTGACCGGGCTGGACTTCTCCGAGGCGATGCTGAGCCTCGCGCGCGAAAAGGAGCCCGCGATCGACTGGCGTTCCGGCAACGCCCTGGCGCTCCCCTTCGCCGACGACGAGTTCGCCGCGGCGACGGTCGGCTTCGGCGCGCGCAACTTCGACGACCTGTCGCGCGGCCTTGGGGAGATGGCCCGCGTGGTGCGTCCCGGCGGCCGCGTGGTGGTGCTGGAGATCACCACGCCCCAGCGGCCGCCGCTGTCCTGGTTCTTCGGGCTCTGGTTCGACCGGATCGTGCCGCAGCTCGGGCGCGTGGCCGGCGACCCCGACGCCTACGACTACCTGCCCAGCTCGGTGCGCCGCTTCCCCGGCCCCGAGGGCCTGGCCGCCCACCTCGATGCCGTCGGCCTGCGCGACGTGCGCTGGGTGCTGACGGCGGGCGGGATCATCGCCCTGCACTCGGGTACCGTCGGAGCGCAGGCCGGGCGTTGGCGGGCCGCCTGCCCTACCGGAGGTAGGGAGCACCGCCCGGTCGATCCGGAGTCCGTCGCGTGAGCACGCCCGCCGAGCTGTCTCCGGTGCTCGAGGCGGGCGGCGTGGAGCTGTCGCGCCACATGCACCGGGCCGAGAGCCGCCTGGCCGAGGTGGCCGAGGGCCACGGGGCCGACCTCAGCGCCCACGCCGCCGGAACCCTGTCGGCGGGTGGCAAGCGCCTGCGCCCGTTGCTGGTGTTCCTGTGCGCCGCCGACGGCGGGCCCGCGCTGCCCGCCGCGGTCGCGGTGGAGCTGCTGCACATGGCGACGCTGGTGCACGACGACGTGCTCGATCGCGCCGACCTGCGCCGCGGCCGCCCGACGGTGTTCAGCTCCGGCGGGCGCGAGGCGGCCACCGCGACGGGCGACCTGCTGTTCTCGCGCGCCTTCGCCGAGCTGACCACCACCGGCAGCGCGGAGGCTGTGCGCGTGCTGTCCGAGGCCTCCGACGGGCTGGTGCGGGGCGAGCTGATGCAGCGCGCCGATGCATGGTCGGCGGACGTGACTCCCGAGCGCTACATGGAGCGTTGCCGGCTGAAGACGGCCACGCTGTTCGAGGCCGCGTGCCGCATGGGCGCGCTGCTGGGCGGCGAGCCCGACGTCGCCAACGCGCTGGGCCGCTTCGGCGACCGCATCGGGCTGGCCTTTCAGCTGCTGGATGACGTGCTCGACGTCTCCGGCCCGCCCGAGCGCACCGGCAAGCCCCGCGGCGCCGACCTGCTCGACGGCACCGTCACCCTGCCCCTGATCCTCGCTCGCCGGCGCGACCCGGAGCTGGCCGCGCTCGACCTGCGCAACTCGATCACCGGACCCGCCCGCGCGGCGGCGGTGTGCGACCACATCGCCACGTCGGGCGCGCTGGGCGATGTCCGCGAGGAGGCGCTGCGCCACGTGGCCGAGGCCAAGGCGGCCCTGACCGGCTTGGAGCTGCCCGAGGCCCGGCGACGCGCCCTCGACCTGGTGGCCGACGGCGTCGTGGAGCGGTACGCCTGACATCGGCGCCGGGCCGCGCCCCGGTGAGGTCCCTCTCCGTCCATGTTGACTCCGATATCGGCACGAGGGAAGCGACTTGAGGGGGTCATAGACTCCGCGCGCGTGGTTCTCAGCGATCGCACCATCCGGGAGGAGATCGACCAGGGCCGGATCGTGGTCGACCCGTTCGAGCCGGACCTGGTCCAGCCTTCCTCGGTCGACGTGCGGGTGGACCGCAGCTTCCGCGTCTTCCACAACGCCCGCTACCCATACATCGACGTGCGCCAGCCGATGGAGGACCTGACCGAGAAAGTCGAGGTCGACGGCGACGAGCCGTTCATCCTCCACCCGGGCGAGTTCGTGCTCGGCCAGACCCTGGAGCGGGTCACGCTCCCCGACGATCTGGTCGCCCGGCTGGAGGGCAAGAGCTCGCTGGGGCGCCTCGGCCTGCTGATCCACTCCACCGCCGGGTTCGTGGACAGCGGCTTCTCGGGCAACCTCACGCTCGAGCTGTCGAACGTGGCCAACCTTCCGATCACGATCTACCACGGGATGCCGATCGGGCAGATCTCCTTCATGCGCATGGACGGGCCCGTCGAGCGGCCCTACGGCAGCAGCGAAACGGGCTCGAAGTACCAGGGCCAGGCCGAGCCGACCCCCAGCCGCTTCTACCTCAACTTCGACCGCCGGTGATCCACCCGGGCGCCCCGACCGCAGCTACCATGGTCACAAGCAGTTCAACCTTGGAGTCTGTATGCCGAACATCGGCCCCTTAGAGATCATCATCGTCCTCGTAATAGTCCTGATCATCTTCGGCCCGAAGCGCCTGCCGGACCTGGGCCGCTCGATGGGCAAGGGCATGCGCGAGTTCAAGGACTCCGTGACCGGCAAGAGCAAGGATCACGACGAGCTCGAGGAAGGCTCGTCGGAGAACGTCAGCCGGTCCGAGAGCGAGCAGCCCGCCGCGGCGGGCGACCGCAGCTCTGGCTAGTCCGTCAGGGGCGCGGCGCGTGCCGCGTAGGCGCCCCGTCGCCAAGCACGACGACCGCATGTCGGTCGTCGATCACCTGGGTGAGCTGCGCGCGCGCCTGTTCGCCTCGTTGGCCGCGTTCGGCGTGGCATTCGCGTTCGCCGGTTGGCAGAACGATCGGATCCTGGAGATCGTCAACCAGCCGCTGCCGAAGAACCTGCCCGAGCCGATCACCTTCGGTGTCACCGAGGCGTTCACGACCACGCTGACCAACTCCGCGTACGCGGCGCTTCTGATCGCGTTGCCGGTGATCCTCTACGAGCTGTACGCGTTCGTGCTGCCGGCCTTCACTCCCGACGAGCGCCGCATCGCCACGCCGATGCTCCTGCTGGTGCCGTTCCTGTTCATCGCCGGAGTGGTCTTCTGCTACTTCGTCGTGCTCCCGCCCGCGATCGACTTCCTCCTGGGTTTCAACGCCGACGAGTTCAACACCCAGGTTCGGGCCCGGGACTACTACTCGTTCGTCACGCTGACCATGGCGGCGATGGGCCTGGGGTTCCAGCTGCCCGTGGGGATCGTGATCGCCGTGCGGGCGGGCCTGACCACTCCGCGCAAGCTGCGCAAGAACCGCCGCTACGCCTTCCTGGCCTGCGCGGTGGTGGCGGCTCTGCTGCCGACGATCGACCCGGTGACGATGCTGCTCGAGACGCTGCCGCTCTACCTGCTGTACGAGTTCTCCATCGTTCTGGCCTCGTTCGTCGGCGGGCCGCGGCCGGTCCCAGACGACTAGCTAGCCTTCGCCGACCATGCTGTTCGACCTCCAGGGCAAGCGCCGCCGGGTGGTGCAGGCCACCTACCTCACGCTCGCCGTCCTCATGGGCGGCGGATTGGTGTTCTTCGGCGTCGGGAGTGATGTCTCCGGCGGGATCGCCGACATCTTTTCGGGTGACAACAGTGGGGGCGGCGGCAACGGGCAGATCGAGAAACGGATCGAGAGCAACAACGAGAGACTGAAGCGCAATCCGCGCGATGAGGCCGCGCTGAGGGACCTGGTGCGGGCCAACTACCAGCTGGCCGGCAGCCAGGGGTCCCCGAGCCAGTCGGGCTTCCCGCCGGCCGCCAAGCCGGCGCTGAACGCCGCCGGGCGGGCGTGGGAGCGCTACGTGGCGCTCGAGCCCGAGAAGTTCGACACCTCGCTGGCCACCGTTGCGCTGCAGATCTACGACCCGACGGCGCTCAACCGGCCCAAGGAGGCCGAAGGGGCGGCGCGCATCATCGCCGAGGCGGACCCGAGCCCGCAGGCCTACCTGCGCCTGGTCCAGTACGCCGCGCTGGCCGGCGACAAGCGCACCGCCGACCTGGCGGGCGCGAAGGTAGTCGAGCTGGCTCCGAAGTCCCAGCGCAAGCAGGCCGAGCAGGCCGTCAAGCAGGCTCAGCAGCCCCAGCAGCAGGGCGGCTCGGGCGGGGGTCAGGCCCCGGTTCCCGCCCCGGGCGGCTGACCCCGCTTAGAATCTCCGCCTCGGCCAAGCAGCGGACGCGAGGAGAGCAGTGAACTTCGACATCCAGGACGAGGAGATCGACTCCGAGACCCACGTGATCCAGCTGGGCGGAGAGGTCGACCTCTACACCGCGCCCGAGTTCAAGGAGCGCCTGGTGGAGTTGATCGAGAACGGCAAGACCAAGATCGTGGTGGACCTCTCGGACGCCACCTTCATCGACTCGACCACGCTCGGCGTGCTCGTGGGCGGCGTGAAGCGGCTGCGCCCGGCGGGCGGCTCGCTGGCGCTGGTATGCAGCGACCAGAACATCACCAAGATCTTCGAGATCACGGGCCTGGACAGGGTCTTCCCCATCCACGCCACACGCGACGAGGCGCTCTCGTCGGTGGCCTCGGGCGCGGAATAGACTCGCCCTCTTGCGGGGCCGTTAGCTCAACTGGGAGAGCAGGAGACTCTTAATCTCAAGGTTGAAGGTTCGAGTCCTTCACGGCCCATGAGAATCCGCATCTAGAAGGCGGGCAGCGCCTCCGGGCGTGTCAGGCCTGCGCCACGACCTCGCGCACCTCGACGTTCTCGAGCGTGACGGCGTCAGTAATCATCGAGGGGATCCTTTCGGCCGCGCCATTGGCGGCTTCCTCGGACTCGAAGACGACCATCGACAGGCCCGAGTCGTCCTTCCGTGCCCAAACCCCGCTTACGAACCCGGGGACCTGCGACACGCCAGGGACTGTTTGCTCGCGCAAATACTTCTCGGCAGCCTCTCGGTCGTGGATGGTGACTGAGGCGACGACTGCGTGCATGAGGACTCCTTTGCCGTTGGCACGGCGAACCTATCCGAGGAGCTGGGTCGCATCCAAGTTTCTCCACGATGGAGCGCGCTCATGGCACCGCTTCCTACGAGGGGAACGCCTGCGGCCCGTTCAGGCACACCCGCGGCGTCGCTGCTCTTTCGACGCCGGCAAGCACGGCTACCTGGAATAGGCTCGTGCCGATGCCCGAGCTCGCCTGCTTCGACGGCCACATCGCCCAGGCGAGCGAAACCCGCATCGAGGTCACCGACGAGGGCTTCCTGCGCGGGGACGGCGCCTTCGAGGTCGTGCGGGTCTACGACGGCCGGCCGTTCGCCCTCGAGGAGCACCTCGACCGCATCGAGCGCTCGGCGGCCAACCTGCGGCTCGACGGGGTGCCGCGCCTCGAGCTCGAGGAGGAGGCGGTCCAGCTGCTGCGCGAGCGTGGCGGCGAGGAGTTCGACGGAGTGCTCCGCGTCGTCCTCACCCGCGGCGGCCACCGGCTGCTGATCACCGAGCCGCTGCCGCCCGCCGCCGACCGCCCGCGGCTGGGCTTCGTGACCTATGCCCCCACGCGCGTCCTGGACGGCGTGAAGTCCCTCTCGTATGCGGCCAACATGCTGTGCTCCCGCGTTGCCCGCGAGCGCGGCTTCGACGAGGCGCTGATGGTCACGCCGCACGGGCGGGTCCTGGAGGCCCCGACGGCCTCGATCTTCTGGGTCGACCAGAAGGGCACCGTGCACACGCCCCCGCTCGACGACCACATCCTCGCCTCGATCACCCGCGACCGCGTGATGAAGCTGGTCGTGGTGCAGGAGACCGCGGTGACGGCCGACGAGATCAAAAGCGCGCGCGAGGCCTTCCTGGCCTCGACCACCCGTGAGGTGCAGCCCGTGGGCGCTATCGAGGACGTGGAGTTCCCCGCGGGGGGCGAGGTGACCGACAAGGCGGCGTCGGCACTGCGGGCGCAGATCGAGCACGAGCTCGGCGGCCGCTAGGACTCCTCGCCGTCGTCTGCCTCGTGCGCGGTTCGGTCGACGTGGTAGCTCACCAACCAGGCGACGTGGCGCACCGCGTCGAAACCAAGTGAGAGTGCGCCCAGTGTTCCCCCGACGAGCTTCTTGGCGAGGCCCATGCGAATCGTGACCATAATCGGCAATCGGCCGCAATTCGTGAAGGCGGCTGCGGTTTCGCGCCAACTCCGCGAGGTCGGCGAGGAGCTGATCGTGCACACCGGACAGCACTACGACGACGAACTGTCCGGGGTGTTCTTCGAGGAGCTCGGCGTGCCCGCGCCGGACCGCGAGCTGGGCGCCGGCTCGGGCACCAACACCGAGCAGACCGCGCGCATCCTCGCCGCGCTCGAGCCGGTGCTGGGCGAGCTGCGACCCGACATGGCGCTGGTCTACGGCGACACCAACTCGACCCTGGCCGGGACGCTGGCCGCCGCCCAGGCCGGGATTCCCGTCGGGCACGTCGAGGCGGGCATGCGCTCCTTCGACCGCTCCATGCCCGAGGAGCTCAACCGGGTGCTGTGCGACCACGCCAGCGACGTGCTGCTGTGCTCGACCGAGACCGCCATGCGCAACCTGGAGGCCGAGAGCGCCGCCGGCGAGCGCCACCTGGTGGGCGACGTCATGGCCGATGTGCTGCTCGCCTTCCGGGGCCCGGCCCGCGAGCGCTCCACCGCGGTGGAGGATCTGGGCCTGACCCCCGGCGACTACGTGCTCGCCACCGCCCACCGCCCGGGCAACGTCGACGATCCGAAGCGGCTCGCGGCGCTGGTGGAGGTGCTGACCGGGATCGAGCCGCCGGTCGTGCTGCCCGCGCATCCGCGCACGCGGACCCGCCTGGAGGCGGCCGGGCTGTGGGAGCGGCTGGAGGAAGCGGTCACGCTGACCGCCCCGCTGGGCTATCTCGACTTCATCCGCCTGGCCGAGTCCGCCCGGGCGATGCTGACCGACTCCGGCGGAGTGCAGAAGGAGGCCTACCTGCTGGAGGTGCCCTGCGTGACCATGCGAGCCAACACCGAGTGGGTGGAGACGGTGGAGGCGGGCTGGAACGTGCTGGTGGACCTCGACGCCGAGGCCGCGCGCGAGGCGGTGCAGCGCACGCGCCCGACCGGGCCGCGGCCCGAGCTCTATGGGGGCGGGCGGGCCGCGGAGGCGGTCCGTGACCTGGTCGCGGCTTACACTGGGCGCCCATGAAGACCGGAATCATCGGCCTCGGCTACGTGGGCCTGCCGCTCGCCGTCGCGATCGTGGAGGAGGGCCACGAGGTCGTCTGCGTCGACACCGACCAGCGCAAGCTGGCGGCGCTCGAGCGCGGCGAGAGCTACATCGAGGACATCACGCCTGAGCGCCTCCAGGCGGTCGCCGATCTACTGCATCCCACCAGCCGCTACGCCGACCTCGCCACGGTCGAAGTGGTGGTGATCGCCGTCCCCACGCCGCTGACCGAGAACCGCGAGCCCGACCTGGGTCCGCTGGTCGGCGCCGCGACCTCGCTCGCCGGCGTGCTGCAGCAGGGCCAGCTGGTGGTGCTGGAGTCCACCACCTACCCCGGCACCACGCGGGAGCGGCTGGTGCCGCTGCTCGAGGAGTCCGGCCTGGCCGCCGGGCAGGACTTCCACGTCGCCTACTCGCCCGAGCGCATCGACCCCGGGCGCACGGACTGGACCCTGCGCAACACGCCCAAGGTCGTCGGCGGCCTCACCGACGCCTGTCGCGACCGCGCCGTGGCCTTCTACTCGCAGGTCTGCGACGAGATCGTGCGAGGTCTCCAAGCCCGAGGAGGCCGAGCTCACCAAGCTGCTGGAGAACGTCTTCCGCTCGGTGAACATCGCGCTGGTGAACGAGCTGGCCATCCTGTGCGACCGGATGGGGATCGACGTCTGGGAGGTGGTCGAGGCGGCGAACACCAAGCCCTACGGCTTCATGTCCTTCCGCCCCGGACCCGGCATGGGTGGCCACTGCCTGCCGGTCGACCCCTTCTACCTCGCCTGGAAGGCCCGCGAGTACGACATGCCCACGGCGTTCGTCGAGCTCGCCGGCGAGGTCAACCAGAAGATGCCCTACTTCTGCGTCGAGCGGGTGGCTCATGCCCTCAACAGCCACGCCAAGCCGGTGCGCGGCTCGCGAGTGGCGATCGTCGGCGCCTCGTACAAGCCCGGCGTGGGCGATCTGCGCGAGTCGCCCGCGCTGAAGATCATGCGGCTGTTGGACGAGGACGGCGCCGACCTCGTCTACCACGACGAGACCGTGCCCGAGCTGCCCGACTTCGGCCTGAGCTCCCAGTCACTCGAAGCGACGCTCGAGGGAGCGGACGTCGTCGTGATCGTTACCGCGCACCCGGGGCTGGACCTCGACCAGATCCTCGCCCAAGCGCCGCTGGTCGTCGACTTCCGGGGCGTCACCCGCGGTCGCGAAGCACCCAACCTCGTGCGCCTGTGAGCACGGTCGGAGTGGGAGTGGTGGGCCTCGGGTACTGGGGCCCGAACCTCGCGCGCAACTTCGACCGCCTGCCCGACGCCGACCTGCGCTGGATCTGCGACGCCTCCGAGGAGCGGCGTGCGCGGTCGGCGCTCAACCTGCCGACCGCCCGGCCAACCGCGGAGCTCGATGAGGTGCTGGACGATCCGGAGGTGGACGCCGTCGTGCTGGCGACCCACGTTCCCAGCCACGCTGAGCTGGCCGTGCGGGTGCTCGAGGCGGGCAAGCACTGCTTCGTGGAGAAGCCGCTGGCCCAGTCGGCCGCCGAGGCCGAGCGGGTGGTCGAGGCCGCCGAGGCCGCCGGCCGCGTGCTGATGGTCGGGCACCTGCTCGAGTACCACCCCGGGGTGGAGAAGCTGCGGGAGCTGGTGGCCGGCGGCGGGCTGGGCGACGTGCGCTACCTGTACTCCAACCGGCTCAACCTCGGCCAGCTGCGCGCGGACGAGAACGCGCTCTGGTCGCTCGGGGCGCACGACGTCTCCGTCGTGCTGCGGTTGGTCGACGAGGACCCGGTCGAGTGTCGGGCGGTGGGTGAGAGCTACATGCGCTCCGGCGTGGAGGACGTGGTCTTCGGCTATCTGCGCTTTCCCTCGGGCGTGGCGGCTCACCTGCACCTGTCGTGGCTCGACCCGCACAAGGAGCGCCGGTTCACCGTGGTGGGCTCGGAGCAGATGGCCACTTTTGACGACATGGAGCTGGACGAGAAGGTCAAGATCTACGACAAGGGCTTCGACGAGAGCTTCGAGTCCTACGGCGAGTACGTCGCCCGCTCCGGTGACGTGATGAGCCCCCACATCTCCAACGAGGAGCCTCTCCGAATCGAGTGCCGCCACTTCCTCGACACGGGTTCGCGACGGGCAGGAGCCGCGCTCGGGCCCGCGCAGCGGGTTGCGCGTCGTGCGGGTGCTCGAGGCCCTCCAGGAGAGCCTCGACCGGAGCTCGCGTGCTGCAGCCCTCTGACCGCGCCCTGGGACTGGCGCTGGGCGAGGGGGTGGAGCTGCCGGACTCGGTCGAGGTCGGCGCCAACGTGGTGATCCACGCGGGCGTGAGGCTGGCCGACCGGGTCCGGATTCAGGACGGCGCGATCGTCGGCAAGCCGCTGGCGCTCGGCCCGCGGTCCACGGCGTCGGGGGCGCCGTCGGACACCGTCGTGGCCGAGGGCGCGACAGTGTGCGCGGGCGCCGTGGTGGTCGCCGGGGCCTCGGTCGGCGCGGGGTCGGTGGTGGGCGACCAGGCCCACGTGCGCGAACGCGCCGTGATCGGGGCCGGCACGGTGATCGGACGCGGCTCGGCGGTGGACAACGACGTCGTCGTGGGCGAGCGGGTCCGGGTGCAGACCGGCTGCTACCTGACCGCCTTCTCGGTGATCGAGGACGACGTGTTCGTAGCCCCCGGCGTGACCCTCACCAACGACGACACCATGGGCCGCCACGGCCCGGACTTCCAGCTTCGGGGCGCCACGCTGCGCCGCGCGTGCCGCGTGGGCGGCGGCGTGGTCCTGGTGCCGGGCGTGGAGATCGGCGAGGAGGCCTTCGTGGCCGCGGGAGCGGTGGTCACCGCGGACGTCGCTCCGCGCGCGGTGGTGATGGGCGTGCCCGCCCGCCACGTGCGCGACGTGGGCGAGGAGGACCTGCTGGAGCGGTTCGCTTGACGCGCGGGGGGTTGCGCGCGGGACGCGGGACGGTCGTCCTCGGCGTGGTCGCGGGCCTGACCACCGCCGTGGTCGTGGGCTTCGAGGTGGCGCGCGTGTGGCGCCGCGGCTCGGCCCCGCTGCCCAAGGAGACCGACGACCTGGTCGGCGCAGCGGAGGAGGTGGTCGCCGAGACCGCCGAGGTGGTCGTCGCGGGCTACCGGGAGGTCTCGACCCGCGAGAACGCTCTGTTCAACCTGCTGGCCTCGTTCGTCACCACCTTCATCGCCGCCCGGGGTATCACGACGCTGCTGCGATCCCGCGGCTCGGTCGGCCCGTTCCGCGACCTCGTCCTGGGCCGCAGCCACATCCACCACTACGTGCCCGGGATCCTGCTCGCGTTCGTCTCCGGCGGAGCGGCGATCGTGACCCGCAACGAGGCGCTTGAGCCCAAGCTCGCCATCCCCTTCGGGGCGGGGATGGGCCTGACGCTGGACGAGTCGGCCCTGCTGCTCGAGCTGGAGGACGTCTACTGGTCGGAGCGCGGGATCCTGAGCGTCCAGGTGGCCCTGGTGACCACCGCCCTGCTGGGCGCGCTGGCGCTCGGGCTGCGCTTCCTGCGCGCGGGCGAGCAGGAGGTGCTGGAGGCCGGATGAGCATCTCGCAGGAGCCGCCGGGCGGGTGGGAGAGCCCCATCCCGCTCGGGGCGGTCGACACCTACGGGGTCAAGTTCAGCCAGAAGCGGGCGTGGGGCCTGTCGATCATCACCTGGGGCGTGTGGGCGGCATGGTGGCTGTACGCCACCCGCCAGCGCTTCGACTTCGAGCTCGGCGACGGCCGCGACGACGCGCTGAAGCACACGCTCCTCTACTTCGTGCCCATCGCGAACCTCTTCGTCGTCTACTGGCTGTGGCGCGATCTCGACGTGCTGCGCCGGCGGGTGGGAATGAAGAAGATGCCGGTCGGCGGCTACATGGTGGGGGTGATCTTCCTGGCGCCGGTGTTCTTCGCGATCGTCCTCAACCGCTACAACGAGTACTGGGACGTCCGCTTCGAAGGCCACGCGGTGGATGCGCCCGTGACCACCGGCGAGAAGGTCGCCATCGCCCTTGGGCTGGTGGTCTTCTTCCTCTCCATGGTGCTCTTCGCGCTGCTGGCGATCACCTTCGTGGTCCTGTCTTCGTCCAACTGACAGGAAATCCGCCCATCTCGGCTATAGGGTGGCGCCCATGGAGAGCTCCGGACCCCCTCAAGGCAATAACCCCAGCGGACCGCAGTCGCCCGGACCGGGCCCGCAGCCACCGGGCGGTCCGCAGAGCCCGCAGAGCCCACAGAGCCCACAGGGCTTTCCGCCGGCGCAGCAGCCCGCGCAGCCGCCGGCCGCGCCGCCTCAGCCCGGCGGTCCGCCCCAGCCTCCGGGGTACCAGCAGCCGCCGGCCGCCCGGACCACCGAGGCCGACCCCTACCACGGCCAGAAGTTCCCGATCGGCCGCGCCTGGGGCTTCACCATCCTCAGCTTCGGCCTGTGGGGCTTCTACTGGTTCTACTCCACCCGCAAGCAGATCGACCAGGAGCTGGGCGGCTACCGCGACGACGCGCTGCTGCACACCCTCGGCCTGCTGGTGCCGATCCTCAACTTCTTCGTCATCTACTGGCTGTGGCGCGACATCAGCCTGCTGTGCGAGCGTTCCGGCGTGGGCGGGTTCTCGCCCGGCGGCTATCTGGCGGGCCTGATCGTCCTGTCCTTCGTGGGCCTCGGCGCGCCGATCTTCTACACGCTCGTGCTGAGCAAGCTCAACGAGTTCTGGGACCGCCGAGCGGGCGGAACGGCACCGGTGCGCCCGGTGGTGACCGCCGAGAAGGTGGTCGTCGGCATCGGCGATGGCGCTGCTGCTGCTCTACGTCCTGTTCATCATCATCATCATCATTGCGGCAGCCGCGAGCAACAGTTAGCGGCGTTAGAGTGGCGCCATCGAGCGCGTCGGAGGATCGGAACTGGCGGTCGGTTTCCTGTGTGCGGGGTCGCTGGGCGCGGTAGCGCTCGGCGCCGCCACCGACGCCCGGCCCAGCGACGACCTGACCCTCTGCCCCTTCCGATTGGTGACCGGGTTGCCGTGCCCCTTCTGCGGGCTCACGCACAGCCTGTTAGCCCTGGGGCAGGGTGACGTCGACGGAAGCGTGCGCTCTTCGCCGATCGGACCCCTCGTGGCTTTGTTCGCCGCGGTGGTCGGCTGGGCGGTGCTGAGGCGGTCCGAGCGAGCACGCGCCATTGCGCTGGCCGCGACCGGTACTGGCCCTCGGAACGATGGTCCTGGCCCTGTCCTGGGCCTTTCAACTCACACAAGGAGCAGCCCCATGACAGCCCTCACCCCCCGACGGCCCGAACCCGGAGGACCCGGAGAACCCGCAGGGTCCGAGCGGGCCGCAGTCGCCCGCAGCCAGGGCCGCAGTCGCCCGGGGGCCGCAGTCGCCCGGTGGGCCCCCCCGGTCCGCAGCTCCGCCGGGTGGCCTCCCGGACCGCCTCCAGGCCCGCAGTCGCCGGGTGGCCCTCCCGGACCGCCTCCGGGCCCGCAGTCGCCTGGTGGTCCTCCTGGACCGCCTCCGGGTCCGCAGTCGCCGGGTGGCCCTCCTGGCCCGCCCCCCGGCCCGCAGTCGCCGGGTGGTCCTCCCGGGCCGCCTCCGGGTCCGCAGTCTCCCGGCGGTCCGCCGGCTGGTCCGCAGTCTCCGGGCGGCCCCAGTCGCCTGGTGGTCCGCAGGCTCCGGGCGGTCCGCATCGCCCGGCGGTCCCCCGAGCCCAGGCGGGGTTCGGCGGTCCTCCCGGGCCCGCCTACGGCGGCCCGGGCGGCCCGTCGCAGCCGAACGCTCCCGGCGCGGTGCCCGCGCTGGTGTTCGGGATCATCGGACTGGTCCTCTGCGGCCTCGCCGCTCCGTTCGCGTGGTGGCAGGGCAAGAGCGCCGAGAACGCCATCGCCGCCAACCCGGGCCGCTACGGCGGGAAGGGCATGGCCACGACGGGAAGATCCTCGGGATGGTCGGCGTCGCCCTGCTGGTGCTCGGGATCATCATCGCGGTGATCATCATCATCGCGGCGGCGGGCAGCAGCACGACGTACTAGGACGACAGGTCGGCGGCGGCCGGGCTGAGGAGCTCGGCCGCCCCTGTCCAGATGATCTCGTCGCGGCCGGGGCCCACCCCGACCATCACGATCGGGATCCCCAGGTAGTCGCTGATGTACTCGAGGTACGAGCGCGCGTTGGCGGGCAGGTCCTCCAGTGAGCGAGCGCCGGTGATGTCCTCGTCCCAGCCGGGCAGCGAGTCGTACTCCCCGTGCGCCTTGTGCAGGACCGACTGGTGGTACGGGAACTCCTCGAAGGAGGCCTCGTCCGGCGCGGTGTAGCGGGTTGCGACCTTCAGCTCGGAGATCCCGGTGAGAACGTCGAGCTTGGTGACCACCAGCCCCGTCAGCCCGTTGACGCGGGTGGCGTAGCGAAGCGCCACCAGGTCGAGCCAGCCGGTCCGCCGCGCCCGCCCCGTGGTGGTGCCGAACTCGCCCGCCGGCGGCCCGGATCTGGTCGCCCAGCTCGTTGTCGAGCTCGGTCGGGAAGGGGCCGGCGCCCACGCGGGTCGCGTAGGCCTTGGCGATGCCCCAGACGTGGTCGATGTCCGTCGGCCCCACGCCGGCGCCGACGCACGCCGCGCCCGCGACCGGGTTCGACGAGGTGACGAACGGATAGGTCCCGTGGTCGATGTCGAGCATCGCCCCCTGGGCGCCCTCGAAGACCACCAGGCGGTCCTGCTCCAGCAGGCGCCAGGCGATGGGGGCGGTGTCGGCGATGTGGGGCTCCAGCCGAGCGCCGAAGGTCCGGTACTGCTCGGTCATCGTGTGCAGGTCGATCATCGGGTCCTTGGCAAAGGGCCGCAGCGAGAGCTTCTTGGGCTCCATCGCCGCCGTGATCTTCTGCTTGAGGATCTTCTCGTCGAGCAGGTCCTGGACACGGATGCCCAGCCGCGCCGCCTTGTCGGCGTAGCAGGGCCCGATGCCCCGGCGGGTGGTGCCGATCTTCTGCTCGCCGAGCTTGGCCTCGCCCGCGTGGTCCAGCAGCAGGTGGTAGGGCATGATCAGGTGTGCGTTGGCGGAGACCTTCAGGCCGCCGATGTCCAGCCCGCGCCGCCGCAGGGCGTCCAGCTCCTCGGTCAGCACCTGCGGGTCGACGACCACTCCGTTGCCGATCGCGCAGACCTTGCCGGGATACAGGATCCCGGAGGGGACGAGGTGGAACTTGAACACCTCGCCGTCGCGCACGATGGTGTGCCCGGCGTTGTTGCCGCCCTGGAAGCGCACGACGGCGTCGGCCTGCTCGGCGATCAGGTCGACCACCTTGCCCTTGCCCTCGTCGCCCCACTGGGCGCCGACTATCACCAGTCCCGGCATAGCTGTTCGAGTCTAGGCCCGGCCTAGTCGCCGGCGGTCATGCGGAGGTCGGCACCGTAGATCGCGAAGTCCTCGCACATCTCCGCCAGCCGAGAGACTGTCCGCGCGCCGATCTGATCGCGCAACTCTCCGAGGTGTCACGTTGGTGGTGACCACCATCGCCCGCTCGTCCTGCCACCGCTCGTTGACGATCGAGTACAGCTGCTCCAGCACCCAGTCGGTGCGGTGCTCGGCCCCCAGGTCGTCGAGGTGGAGCAGGTCCACCGAGCAGAGGCGCTTGAAGAAGCCGGCGTAGGACAGGCCCGAGTCGCGGTCGTAGGTCTCCCGGACCTCGGCGAGCAGGTGCGGCGTCGAGTAGATCGCCACCGAGCGCCCGGCCTCGAGCGCCGCCTTGGAGATCAGCATCGCCACGGAGGTCTTGCCGGTGCCGACGTCGCCGGAGATGGACAGCCCCCGCCCCCGGTCGAGATTGTCTTCGATGTTCCGCACGTACCCCCGCAGATAGCGGACGATCGATGGGTCCAGGTCGCAGATCGGCCGGCGGTCGAAGGAGACGCCGCGGTAGCGCTTTGGTACCCCGGTGCCCATCCGCCGGCCCGCGGCCGCCTTGATCCGCCGTTCGGCGCACTCGCAGCGCGTGGCGTAGCCGTCCTCGCCCACGACCCAGCCGCTCCCGTCGCAGACGCCGAGCGGACAGCCGTTGCCTTCCAGCGCCCGCAGGCTCACCAGTCGGACCCGTTCGAGCCGGGCGGTGGCGGCCCGCCCGGAGCCGAGCGAGCCAGGTTGACGAACTTCGGATGCTGCTTGAGGAAGGCCAGCGCCATCTCGCCGATGGGCCCGTTGCGGTGCTTGGCCACGATCACGTCGGCCTCGCCCTGGCGCTCGGACTCGTCGTCGTAGTACTCCTCGCGGTACAGGAACATGACCACGTCGGAGTCCTGCTCGATCTGGCCGGACTCGCGCAGGTCGGAGAGCATCGGCTTGGGCGGGTTGCGCGACTCCACCGCGCGCGACAGCTGCGAGACCGCGATCACCGGGATCTCCAGCTCGCGCGCCAGGATCTTCAGCCCGCGGCTCATCTGGCCGACCTGCTCGACGCGGCTGTCGGCGCTGGGGTCGGCCCGCAGCAGCTGCAGGTAGTCGACGATCAGCAGCCCGAGGCCGTGCTTGGCGTGCAGGCGCCGCGCCTTCGCGCGGATCTCCAGCACCCCGATGTCGCTCGAGTCGTCGATGTAGATCGGCGCCTTGGAGAGCCTGTCGCTGGCCTGCATCACCTTCGGCCACCGGTCCGCCTTCACCTGGCCGCGGCGCAGGTCCTTGCCGTTGAGCTTGGCCTGGGAGGCGAGGAAGCGTTGAGCCAACTCGGCCTCGGCCATCTCGAGTGAGAACAGCGCCACGGGCTTGCGATGGTCGAGCGCGGCGTTCTCGGCGATGTTGGTGACGAAGGCGGACTTGCCCATCGCCGGCCGGGCGGCGACCACGATCAGGTTGCCGGGCTGGAAGCCTCCGGTGATCTCGTCCAGCTCGCGGAACCCGGACGGCGTACCGGTGAACTCGATGCCCTCGCGGGAGATCTTCTCGAGCCGGTCGACCTCCTCGTCGAGCACGTCCTCGAGCGCCTTCATCTCGCCCGAGCCCTCCTCGTGCCCGACCTGGAAGAGCGCCTTCTCGGCCTCCTCGACCAGCGCCTGGGCGTCGCCGGAGTGGGTGAAGACCTGCTCCTGGATCTCGCGCGCGGTGGTCAACAGCCGCCGCCGCATCGCGTGCTCCTTGACGATGCGGGCGTAGTGCTGGACGTTGCCGGCGGCGATCACCTCGGCGGGCAGCGAGTGCACGTAGTCGGCGCCGCCGGCCTCCTCGATCTCGCCGGTTCGCTCGAGGTCGTCGCAGACCGTCAGCGCGTCGACGGCCTCCGGCTCGGCCTTCTCCTTGAGCCGCATCATCGCCCGGAAGATCAGGGCGTGGCGCGGGCGGTAGAAGTGCTCGGGCCGCAGCCCGACGTCGACCAGCAGCCCGTCCAGCGCCTGCTCGGTCAGCAGGATGGAGCCGAGGACCGAGGCCTCGGCCTCGACGTTCTGCGGGGGGACGGCCCCGTTGGCGCCCTCGCGAGCGACCGAGACCGACATCAGCTGTCCTCGACCTGTCGCGACGCTACGAGTAGGCCTCAGAGCCCGAGGGGCCCGCCTGCCAAGGAAGCAGGGTGCGAAGTGTGCTCCGCACAGAGCACGATGACGCCGGCAGGCGATGCCCCGCAGGGCTGCTGAGCCTACTCCGCGGTGACGATGGTCTTGATCTCCGCGGTGACTCCCTCGGAGATCTCGACCTCGACCATGTGCGTGCCCGTCGACTTGATGGGCTCGCGGAGTATGACCTTGCGGCGGTCCAGCCGCAGGTCGCGCGCCTGGCGCACGGCGTCGACCACGTCCTGCGCCGTTACCGAGCCGAACAGCCGCCCGTCGTCGCCCGCCTGGTGGGCGATCGTGAGCACCGTGCGCTTGAGCAGCGCGGCGGTCTCCTGTGCCTTCTCCGCTGCCTCGGCGGCGGCTTTCTCCTCGCGCTCGCGCCGGCCGTGGGCCTCGGCGATCGACGCCGGGGTGGCCGGCTGAGCCAGCTTCCGGGGCGCCAGGTAGTTGCGCAGGTAGCCCGGAGAAACGTCCACCACGTCTCCGCGGTCGCCGAGCGTGTCGACCTGCTGGAGCAGGATGGCCTGCGCCATCAGCGGTCCGAGACGTAGGGGAGGAAGCCGAGCTCGCGAGCGCGCTTGACCGCGCGGGCAAGCTGCACTTGATGGCGCCGGCAGGCTCCGGTGACCCGGGACGAGCGGATCTTGCCCTTGTCGCTGATGGCTCGGCGCAGGGCCCCGACGTCCTTGTAGTCGATGACGTCGATCTTCTCGCGGCAGAACGGGCACGACTTACGTCGCGCACCGGTGGCCGGCCCGCGCTTGTCGCGCCGGCGGCGGTCCCGCACGTTGCCCCGTGACTTCGCCATGAGCCAGGCGAGTCTAGCGACGCGCGCATTGCGTCAACCGCCGCCGGCGCCCCCGCCGATGCCCCTAGAAGGGGATGTCGTCGTCGGCGGCCGAGGAGCCGCTGGTGGCGCCGGCCGTCTCGAAATCGGCGGTGTCGGCCGGGACGTCGCTCTGGGGGGTGAACCGCCCGCCGTTCTCGCCGCCCTCACGGCCGCCGAGGAACTGCACGGAGTCGGCGACGACGTCGATCGCCTGGCGCTTCTGGCCCTCCGGGGTCTCCCACTCGCGCCACTCCAGGCGGCCGTCGACGGCCACCGGGCGGCCCTTCGAGAGGTACTGGGCGCAGTTCTCGCCCTGGGCGCCCCAGACGGTGATGTCGAAGTAGTTGGGCTTGTCGACCCACTGGCCCGAGGCGTCCTTGCGGCGGGTGTTGCAGGCCAGCCTGAGGCTGCAGACGGAGGTCCCGCTGTTGGTGCTGCGTAGCTCGGGGTCCCTGGTCAGGTTGCCCGTGAGGACGACCCTGTTGATGTTCGTGGCTGCCATTTTGTCGGCGCTCCTTCTCGCTGTGCGGACGGCTCGGGGCTAGTCCGGTCGAATGTACAAGCGGGATCGGAGCGTCCGGGCGCTCACGTGCAGGAAGTCTCTGGAACGTGGGCGGGTTTGTTACGCCGGTGTGTCTTCTGTGTCCGCCGGGGCGTCGGCGTCGGCGGGAGCGTCCGCCGCGGCGCGCGCGGCGACGCGGCCGTCGCCCTCCTCCTCGCGGCGCGGACGTGCCGCCGCCTCGCGGGGAGGCTCGGGGGGCGGGGTGCCCGGCTTCAGGCGGATGATCCGGAAGCGGAGCACGCCGTCCATGATCCGCAGTGAGTGGCGCAGCCGCTCGAGCAGCGCGTTGTCGCCGTTGAACTGGAACAGGTGGTAGCCGGCGTCGGCCCGGTGGTCGATCTCGAAGGCCAGTCGCCGGGAGCCCCAGTCCTGCGAGGCGACCACCTCGCCGCCCGACGAGATCATCGACTCGACCTCGTCGACCACGGCGGACTGGCGGTCCTCCGCGACGTTCGGATCGACGAGCAGCATCAGGTCATACAGGTGGCTCACGGCCGCGGAAGGCTAGCAACGGAGCGGGGGCGGAGACCGGGTCTGCGCGGCTTAGGCCCGCATGGGACGGCGGCGGCCAGGCGCGGCCTCCGGCTTGTTGGGCCGGGTGCGATGGGGCAACGTCGGGCGGCTGGTCGCGGTGGTCGCCGCCGTTCTGCTCGTCGTGGTCGGGCCGCCGGGTAGCGACCCCGCCCCGCCGCCTCCGAGCCCGGGGCGCTCCGTTCCGGCGTCGTCGCCTCCTCTTCGGCGCTCGGACGACGGGCAACCAGGGAGCCGGGATCGGCCGCAGCCTCGGCCCAGTCGGCGGAAGCGGCCTCCGCGCCGCCGCCGCGCTCGTCGGGCGCCGAGCGCTCCGGCGCGTGCGCCGGCACCCGCTCGAAGAATTCGTCAGCGCGCTGAGGGTTTTTCTGGAGGGGTGCGCCGTGTCGCGCCGCCTCCGGCGCCGCCGCGTGTGCCGGCCCAGCCGCGGGTGGCGGCCCAGCCGCGTGTGCCGGCCGCCCCCGCCCCGCCGCCGCCCCGCAGCGGCGAGTTCACTCCCGACCCGGGGCCCTAGCGGCTGAAGATGTTGAGCAGCGAGATGAAGATGTTGATGATCGACACGAAGATGCCCGTGGCCAGCATGACCGCGTGCTCCTCGGTGCCGTGTTTACGCAGGAAGTTGAAGTCGACCAGGATCAGCGCGGCCGAGATGAAGGCGATGGCCCCGGACAGGATCGGGTTCACGCCGCTGCCCAGGAGCACGGTCACGATCGACACCACGACCAGGCCCAGCACGATGAAGGAGAGCGGCCGCAGCCAGCGGGCGAGGTCGCGGTCCCACGCGAAGCCCGCGGCCCCCATGCCGACGGTGATCAGGCCGGTCAGGCCGGCGGCCTGGTAGACGACCTCCGGCTGGGTCGAGAGGTAGTGCTGGATCACCGGGCCGAGGCCGAGGCCGAGCACCACCGCGAGGGCGTAGAGCCACACCACCGCGAACGGGCCGACCCGGAACAGCCTGCCGGGTGCGAAGGAGGCCACGAGCAGCATGCCCAGCCCCGCGAAGGAGCAGATCGTGGCCGTGCCGAGGGCCAGGTTCCGGCCCATGTAGATGCCGAGGGCCAGGAAGCCGATCGCGACCGAGACCAGGAACATGACCTGGCCCAGCAGTCGGGCGGTGGAGATCCCCCGCTCTGCGGGCTGAACGTAGGGCTGCTGCGCGCTGTATTCCATTACTGCGACAGAGTAGCTGCGGACTGGGCGTTCCGCTTGCGCTCGATATCGGCCAACTGGTCGTCCACCCAGTGCCCCGGATCGCGCGCGGTGACGATCCGCTTGAGGCCCTGAGCCCGCCACGAGCGCTCCCGCGCGGACATGGTCAGCGCCCGGTGGATCGCGTCCGCCTGCTCCTGCACGTCGAAGGGGTTGACCGACAGCGAGAAGTCCGCCAGCTCCTCGTGCGCGCCGGTGTTCTCGGACAGCAGGGAGACCCCGTTGCGCTCGTTGACCAGCGGGCCCTCCTTGGCGATCAGGTTCATGCCGTCGAACATCGCGTTGACCATCAGCAGGTCGTAGTGCTTGTAGGCGGCGATCGCCTCCTGGACGTTCTCGCGCAGCCGCAGCTCGATGGGCATCCAGTCCGTGGTCCCGTGGCGGTGGTTGACCACGGCGACCAGCGCCTCGATTCGCTCCAGGTACTCGGCGTACTCGGGCACGTCCTGGCGCGAGGGGATCAGGTGGGCGATGAAGGTGACCTGCTCGAGGAACTCGGGGTGCTGCTCCAGGAAGAGGTCGAAGGCGGTGAAGCCGCGCAGGACGTTCTTGGACAGGTCCGCCCGGTCCACGCGCAGGATGAGGTGCTCGCGCCGGCGGCGCAGGATCTCGCGCTCGTAGTCGTGCACCTCGGGCCGCTGGGCGTTGCGCTGGAAGGTGTCCGCGGAGATGGGCAGCGGATAGGCCCGTACCCACACCTCGCGGCCGTCGAAGTGGACGATGCCCGCTTCCTCGTCGACGTCGAGGTCGAACAGCTCCCGGCAGCACAGCAGGAAGTTGCGCCGGTACGAGCGGGTGTGGAAGGAGACGATGTCGTTGGACAGGATCCCCTCGTAGAGGTCCTCGCGCATGTCGGAGGGCAGCACCCGCCAGGCGTCGGGCTGGGTCCACGGGATGTGCACGAAGTGGTGCAGGAAGATGTCCGGCCGCGCCTCGCGGATGAACTTCGGCGCGAGGTAGAGGTGGTAGTCGTGGAGCATCACCACGGCGTCGTCGCCGACCTCCGCGAGCACCGCGTCCGCGAGGTCCTTGTTCACCGTGACGTAGCCGTTCTCGTAGGCCTCGATCTCCTGCCTGCGGATGTCCGGCGCGTTGGAGAGGTCCCAGAGGTAGTGCTGGATGAACCACAACAGCGGGTTCGCCACCACGTTGTAGAAGGCGTCGTAGGCGTCCTCGTCGGACTCGACGAGCTTGATCCGGTAGGTGACGTCGTCCAGCTCGCAGTCGAACGAGCGCCCCTCGTGCCGGCGGCTGATCTCGGCGTCCTCCTCGGTCATCGCCGAGGCGACCCACACCGCGTCGCGGTGGTGCACGAGCCCGGTCAGAGCCGTCACCAGCCCGCCGCCGCCCCGCGTGGCCTTCAACTCACCGTCCTCCCGGCTGAAGGTGGCCGGCCCGCGATTGGAGACGAGGACGAGTGGGGTGTCTTTGGTCACGCCGCTCTGGAGAAGATACGCAGCCAGTCCCTCAGCAAGCGAGGCGTGAGGAAGTTCTGGCGCACGTGCTCCTTCCCGCTGCGCCCCAGGCGCTTGCCCAGGTCGGGGTCGCGCAGGATGCGCAGCGACCGGTCGGCGCACTCCTCGGGCGAGGACACGAGAAAGCCCGTCTGCCCGTCGGTGACCTGTAGCGGGATGCCGCCCACGTCACCGCCGATGAACGGCCGCGCCTTCCACAGCGCCTCGGAGACGGTGAGGCCGAAGCCCTCCTTGGTGGACTTCTGGATCACCACATCGGCCTGCGACTGGAACGCGTTGACCTCGATCGCCCCGACCTGGTTGAGGTTGTTGAGGATGTGGACGTCGGGGTCGCCGTCGGCGTAGGCCATGGTGGAGTTGAAGAACTCCCACCCCTCGGGGTCGTCGGTCGCCATGGAGCCCACCAGCGCCAGCTGGACCTCGGGTACCTCCTGCTTGACCAGGCGGTAGGCGTCGATCACGCCGATCGGGTCCTTCCAGGGGTCGAAGCGCGAGACCTGGCACATCAGCGGCCGGTCGACGTCGAGCCCGAACTGCTCGCAGACGAAGGCGGCGTCCTCGGGCGAGAAGGCCATGTTCTTGGGCGACAGCGGGTCGATCGCCGGCGGGCACAGGTTCACCGGCGTCCCGTCGAGGCCGGACGGCACGTAGTCCTGCAGGTGGAACACCGTCTCGTCGTAGCCCCGCACATGGGGGACGATGTGCTCGATCGCGTCCGGGTTGGGGGTCGACAGGTCGATGTGGCAGCGCCAGATCCACATGCGGCCGTGGTCGGGCACGTGGTCGCGGATCGCGAGCGGCTGGGGGTCGTGGATGATGATCACGTCCCACCCCTCGGTGAGCTCGGCGGCGTTCAACTTGTTGAACCGCTCGAAGATCTCCCACTCCTCGTCGGTGAGGGAGTCGGGGTTGCCCTGCAGCGCGTTGTGCAGGCGCTTGGTCACGTTGTAGAACTCCTCGCGGCCCAGCATCACCTGCCACTCGGCCTCGATGCCGATGTCGTTCATGAGCGGGACCAGCGTGTAGAGGATCTCCGCCACGCCGCCGCCGAACGCGGTGGCGCTGAGGTGGAGGACCTTCAGGCCCTGAAGCGACTCGGCCAGCTCCCGGATCTCGGCGATCAGCGGGCGTCCTGCAACGTGTGTGTAGTCCCCCAGGCTCTTCTGCCCGACGGCGATCGGCTGGAGCATCGCGCGGAGGCTAGCCAGCAGTCTCCGGCAGGTACTTCACGAGCTCCGTGCGGTCCTCTTCGAAGCTCGTCTCGTCCACTGTGGCCTCGATGATCGCCCGCCCGAGCTCCTGCTCGCCGGCCGGGTCGCCCGCCTGGGGCCCCTCCAGCTTGATCACCAGACGCCGGTCCTCGAGCGCGAAGGACACGTTGAGCCGGTTCTCGTTCTCGGGGTCATCGTCGACGAAGTCGTTGGCCGCCTCCGTGATGGCCAGCTTCAGGTCGGCGACATCCTCGGGAGTGAGCGGTGTCAGCCGGCAGACCGCCGAGAGGGCCAGCCGCGCGAGCACCAGGTGCTCGGGCCTGGCAGGGATCGTCAGAGCGACATCGCGATCGGACGCCTGAGCCTCCACGGCGCGGGAGACTATCCCCTCAGGCGCTGAAGCCCGTCCTCGACGGCCGTGAGGATCCGTTCGTGGAGCGCCGCGTTGGCGCTCGCCACCACTGACATCTGGAACTCGGCTCCCGAGCCGAGCAGCGGCCGGCCGCCGAGCGGCTCGCCGCGGGCGTCGGTCACGACCACCCCCGCCTCCTCGCAGATCAGGGCGGCGGCGGCCAGGTCGTACGGCGAGTTGTTGAGCACGGCGCCGCCACCGACGCGCTCGAACTCCTCGCGCATGCCCGGCACCTCGGAGACCAGCAGCGGCCCGGGCTCGACGTAGGCGTCCAGCTGCCCGGTGGCCACCCGGGTCATGTCGAAGGCCGCGGAGCCCAGCTCGAAGGTGCCGCCGCCGACCGACGAGCCGTCGATCAGCTCGGCCAGCACCTCGGTCAGCGCCCGGGCCGGCCGGCCGCGAAAGCCGTAGGTCCAGAACAGCCGCGAGAGGTCCTCGTTGGCCGACGGGGTCCCGCCGGGCGCCTCGACGAGTCGCCCGCGCTCGGCCAGGAACACCGCGCCCGACGGGATCTCGACCACACAGGCCGCCGAGACGTCGGCCATGGTCGGGTCCGGGAGCGGCGCGGCGGCCACCGACACGCAGCAGGACTCGAGCCCCGCCATGGCCGGGCGCGTCCCGTCGATCGGGTCGACCACCAGCACGTGCTCGGCTCCCCCGGCGGGCTCCACCAGGCCGCGGTCCTCGGAGTAGAAGGCCAGCTCGGGCGCCCGCTCGCCCAGGAAGCGCTCCAGCTCGGCCTCGGCCTCGGCGTCGATCGCGAAGGTCGGGTCGCCGCCGGCGCCGGCCACGCCCTGCGCCCGTCCGGCGTGCGCGCCGAGGTGCGGCAGCACCCGCTCGCGCAGCGCGAGCGAGAGCTCGCGGATCAGGCTCAATGTCGGAGCGCGGCCCGAGCGTTGGTCGGGCGACCCCCGCCGCTGCATCGGCTACGGACGCCGTGGCGCCTGGACCGGGCGGCGGGTCAGCTCGACCTTCACTGTGCGCCGGTCGCCGTCGCGGATGACCTCGAGCTCGACCTCGTCGCCCTCGTTCTTGTGCGCGATCACGTCGGCGAGGTCCTGGGTCCGGGTGAGCTTCTGGCCGTCGACCGACACGATCACGTCACCGCCGACCGGGAAATCCGGGGTGCCCTGGAAGTCGCGCTCGCTGTTGCCGCCGCGGATGCCGGCCTCGTCGGCGGGGCTGCCGTCCTCGACCTCGGCCACCACCGCGCCGCTGTTCACCGGCACGTCGAGGAAGCGGGCGAGCTGTGGGAACAGCGGCTGTGCGGAGACGCCGAGGAAGCCGTAGGGAACCCGGCCCCGGGCGCGCAGCTCGCGGATTGAGCGCCGCACGGCGTCGGCCGGGATGGCGAAGCCGACGCCCTCGCCGCCGCCGCTGCGCGAGCGGATCTGGGCGTTGATGCCCAGCACGCGGCCACGCTCGGACAGCAGCGGGCCGCCCGAGTTGCCGGGATTGATGGCGGCGTCGGTCTGGATCGCGTCGCCGATCTGGAACTGGGTGAGCGACTCGATGCTGCGGTCCACGGCGGAGATCACGCCCACCGACAGCGACTGCTCCTCGCCGAAGGGGCTGCCGATCGCCGCGACGGGCTCGCCCACCTTCACGTCCCGCGAGCTGCCGAGCGTGAGCGGGGTCAGCTTCAGGCCGCGCGGGTCGATCTTGAGCACGGCGACGTCGGCGAACGGGTCGGTGCCCACTACCCGCGCAGGCACCCGGTTGCCGTCGGAGAAGCCGACGAACACCTGGCGCGCCTTGCGCGTGCGCGGGGTGCCGGTGGTGACCACGTGGGCGTTGGTGGCCACGAAGCCCTGGGAGTCGAGGACGAAGCCCGAGCCCTGGCCGCCCTCCCCGCCGTCCTCCAGCGGGTTGCGCCGCGTCCCGCGGAGCCGAAGATCGAGGTGATGGTGACCACGCCGGGCGACAGGCGGTCGTAGATCGCCTGGGGGTCGAAGGCGCCGTTCTCGCCCAGGCCCTTGACCACCTCGACCTTGGTGGTGCGGCTCTCGACCTGCTGCGGCCCGGGGTCGGGCTCGTCGTCGCCGATCGCGCAGCCGCCGAGGGCGAGCGCCGCCAGCGCCGCAGGCGCGAGACGGCGCAGCGTCACTGGTCCTCGCGCGGGAGCTCGAGCGTGAACGCGGTGCGGCCGGGCTCCGCGCTGACCGAGATGCCGCCCTCCATGTGCTCGGCCAGCTCCTTGGCGATCGCCAGCCCGAGGCCGGCGCCGGTGGTGGCGTCGCCCGTCCAGAAGCGTTCGAACACGCGCCCGTCGGCACCCTGGGTCATGCCCGGGCCAGAGTCGGCCACCGTGAACTCGGCGGCCCCGTTGTCGCGGTCCGCGCTCACGGTGACTGGAGTGCCCTCGGGGGTGTGGCGGAGGGCGTTGTCGAGCAGGATACGCATGATCTGGGCCACTCTTTCCGGGTCCGCGCGGGCGCTGACGCCCTCCTCGGGAAGGTCCAGCGACAGCTCGGTCCCATGCCTGGATACGGCCGGGCGGAACTCCTGGGCCACCGACCGCGCCAGCTCGGCGAGGTCCAGGCTCTCGGGGTGGAGCTCCACCGAGCCGGCGTCCAGCCGCGAGAGGTCCAGCAGGTCGACGGACAGCTTCTGCAGGCGCTGCACCTGCTCGGCCATCGTCTCCAGGAACTCGCGCCGGGTCTCCTCGTCGAGCTCCTCGTCGAGCAGCAGCTCGACGAAGCCCGACAGCGAGAAGATCGGCGTGCGCAGCTCGTGCGAGGCGGTGGCCACGAACTCCTTGCGCGCGACGTCGACCTGGCGCAGCTGTTGCGCCATCTCGTTGAACGCGCGCGTGAGCTGGCCGAGCTCGTCGTCGGAGTCCACCGGCAGCGGCTCGGCGAAGTGGCGGGAGGCGAGCTCGCCGGCTCGCCGTTCCACCCGCCGTACGCGGCGCGCTACCGACTGGGCCACCAGGGTGCCGCCCGCCAGGGCGAGCAGGAGCGCGACGGCGGTGGCGACGAGGATGCGGTTGCGCACGAACCCGACCGTCTGCACCGTGTCCTCGAGCCCGGCCGAGTACAGCGCGACCCGCACCACCTCGTCGCCGCTCTTGATCGGCTGGGCCACCTGGGCGAGCTCCTCGCCTCCGAAGTGCGCGGTCCCGGTCTGCAGCTTGCCCGTGGCGACGGCCCGCCGCGCCAGCTCGTCGTTGCGCGGATAGCTCACCTGCTCGCGCGAGTCGGTCAGCGGGAAGAAGCTCACCGCGCCCCCGTCCGAGCGCTGGATGGCGAGCAGGGTCACGCGCGCCTCGGCGTTGTCGGCCAGCGACCTGACGGTGCGGTCGACCTCCGGCGCGGGCACGTCGCCGTTGGTCACCCGATCGAGCTGGGCGCTGGAGCCGCGCGCCGCGCGCAGCAGGTCGTCGGTGCGCTGGTCTTCGAGGTTCTGCTGCAGCTGGGGAACGGCGAGGAAGTAGATGGCCGCGGTGGCCAGGGCCACGACGGCGGCGAACAGCAGCGCGATCTTGTTGCGCAGCGAGCTGCCGAGGACGCGCCTCATCGCTCCCCGCACCGGTAGCCCACGCCCCTCACCGTGAGGATGAGCTCGGGCTCACGGGGGTCGGCCTCGAGCTTCTCCCGCAGGTGGCGGATGTGCACGTCGACCGTGCGCGGGTCGCGGTAGGCGGAGTCGCCCCAGACGCGCTCGAGCAGCTGGGTGCGGCTGTACACGCGGCCGGGGCTGCGAACCAGCGCGGCGAGGATCTCGAACTCCACGTAGGTCAGGCGGACGTCGCCCTTCGAGGTCTCGACGCTGCGGCGCTCGAAGTCGATGCGCAGGTCGCCGTGCTGCAGCGGCTCCTCGGGCGCGTCGTCCTCGCGGGCCAGGCTCGCCCGGCGCAGCACCGCCTTCACGCGGCTGCGGAACTCGCGGAGCGAGAAGGGCTTGGTGATGTAGTCGTCGGCGCCCAGCTCGAGCCCGAGCACCTTGTCGATCTCCTCCGCCTTGGCGGTGAGCATGATGATCGGCACGCCGCTGCGGGCCCGCAGCCGGCGGCAGACCTCGAAGCCGTCCACCTTGGGCAGCATCAGGTCGAGCACCACGAGGTCGAAGGTGCTCTCGCTCAGGCGGTCAAGCGCCTCCTGGCCGTCCTGAGCGCCCACGACGTCATAGCCCTCGCGCTTCAGAGGGAAGGACAGCAGCTTCTGGACCGACTGCTCGTCATCGACAAGAAGTATCCGAGGTGCCTGCTGAGACACCCTCAGATTGTAGGTTGGCCGGATGCTCGAACCGCGGCTCTACCGGGCGGCCTTCCTCCCGGCCGTGCTGGCGGTGGTCCTCGCGATGTTCTCGCTGGAGAGCCGCCCGCCCCCGTTGCCGCAGGGCCTGGCGGCCGATGTGCTGTTCGACGGGCGGCAGGCGGCGGGCCAGGCGGACGTGATCGCCGACCGCGCGCCCAACCGCCGCGCGGGCACCCTCGGCGACGCCGCGACGGCCGAGCTGGTGGCCCAGACGTTCGGCGATCGCGGGTTCACCGTGGAGCGCGACGCCTTCCGCAGCCAGGGCCGCGACCTCGTCAACGTCTCCGGCCGCAGGCCCGGCCGCCGCCGCGAGCAGGTGGTCGTGGTGGCCGCGCGCGACGCCCCCGGTCCGCCCGACCGCGCCGGCAGCGCGGCGGACACGGCGGCCCTGATCGAGCTGGCGCGCGTCTTCGAGGGCCGCTCGTCGGAGCGCACCCTGGTGCTGGCCTCGGTCGACGGCGCCCGCCTGGGCCAGGCGGGCGCGCGCCGGCTGGCGGAGCGCCTGCGCTCTTCGCGCGACGGCGTGGTGGCGGTGCTGGTGGTGTCGGGACTCGGCACGCCGTCGGATGAGCCGCCGCTGGTCTCGTGGTCGGGCGACACCTCGCGCGTGGGCATCGGCTTGGAGCGCACCGCGGCCGAGGCCGTGCGGCTGGAGCTCGACACGCGCGTGGAGGCCTCGTCGGTGTCCGGGCAGCTCAGCCGGCTGGCCTTCCCAATCGGCGTGGGCGCCCAGGGGGTGTTCCTCGACGCCGGTCTCGACTCGCTGCGCTTCTCGGGTAGCGGCGAGCTCGACCCGCCCGCCGACCAGCGGCTCGACCCCAACCGGATCGGCGGGCTCGGTCGCGCGGCCCTGCGCACGCTCAGCAGCCTCGACGTCTCCGGGGCGCCCGAGCACGGCCCCCGCACGTACGTGACGGCGGTCAGCCAGGTGCTGCCCGGCTGGGTGGTCTCGATCCTGGCGATGGCGCTGCTGCTGCCCGCCGTGGTGGCCTCCATCGACGCCTTCGCCCGCGCGCGCCGCCGGCGTGAGCCGGTCCTGCCGGCGTTGCGCAACATCGGGCTGGTGGCCGCGGCGCTGCTGGGCGGCCTGCTGATGGCGAAGTTCCTGACGGTGGTGGGCGCCACGCCGGGCGCGCCCGCGGCGGCGGTGGACCCCAGCGCGCTGCCCCTGGACGTCCCGGCGGTGATCGTGCTGGCCACGGTGGTGCTGGTGACCGCCGGCCTGCTCTACGTCGTGTTCCGCTTCTTCGGCGCCGGCGACCCGGCGGCGGCGGGGACGGGCTGCGCCGCGGCGCTGGTGCTGTGCGGGGCGGCCCTCGTGCTGTGGGTGCTCGACCCCTACGCGGCGCTGCTGGCCGTGCCCGCGGTCCACCTGTGGGTGCTGGCCATGCTGCTCGACCCCCGGCCCACCCGGCGCGTGCGGATCATCGCGCTGGTCGGCGGCCTGCTGCCGCCCGCGATCGTCGCGCTCTACTACTCGATCGCGCTCGGAATGAACCCGCTGCACGGGGCGTGGTACCTGCTGATGTCGGCCATGGGCGGGACGCCGAGCCTGGCCACGCTCCTGGTCTGGGTCGCCCTGGCGGCCGCCTTCTCCACGGTCGTTCGCTCGGTGCTGGTGGCCGACCCCGAGGACGAGAGCCCCGAGCGGCAGCCGCTGCGCGCGGTGCCCAGCTACGCGGGCCCGGGCTCGCTGGGCGGTACCGAGTCGGCCATGCCCAGGCGCTGAGCGGCCTCAGTGCTCCCAGCCGGCGAGGCCCTCGACGGGCCTCCCGCCGGCGTCGACCAGCTCCAGGCCCTCGCCCTCGCCCACCTCGCCGATCCAGGTGAGCGCAGCCGCCTCTTCCAGCTCGCGCGGCCCGCACACCAGCAGCTCGTAGTCGTCGCCGCCGGTGGCGGCCAGCCGCGCCGGCACGCCGGGGGCCAGCGGCAGCCGCTCCAGCTCGATCCGCAGCCGCGCGCCGCTGGCGGCGGCCACGTGCGCAGCGTCGGTCGCCAGGCCGTCGCTGAGGTCGATCATGGCGCTCGCGCCCGCGCGGGCGAGCGCGCGACCCTCCGCCAGCCGGGGCTCCGGGCGCCGGTGGCGCTCGGTGGCCTCGTCCGGCCGGGCGGCGCCGCCGAGCTCGCCGGTGACGCCGACCAGGTCGCCGGGGCGGGCGCCGTCGCGCCCGCACAGCTCGTCCTTGCTGTCGGCCCAGCCGTTCACCGCCACGGTCACCGTCAGGGCCTGCCCGATCACCACGTCCCCGCCCGCGACCGCGGTGCCGGTCCGCCGCGCCAGCGCGGCGACCCCGCGCGCCAGCTCCACCGCGTCCTCCTCGGAGAAGGCGTGCGGCAGCACGAAGGAGACGAGCGCCTCGCCGGGCTCCGCCCCCATCGCCGCGAGATCCGACAGCGAGGTGGCCAGGGCCTTGTGGCCGACGTCGGCGGGCGAGCTGGTGGCGAGGCTGAAGTGGACGCCGTCGGCGACCGTGTCGATGGAGGAGACGGCTATCGGGCGGGCGGCCACCACGGCCGCGTCGTCACCCGGTCCGCGCAGCAGGCGAGCCGGCGGCTCGGGCAGCTCCGCCCGGATGGCCCGGATGAGCGCGAGCTCGCTCAGTCGCCCGGGGAACCGCCCCCGCCGCCCTTGCTCTTGCCCTTTCCGCCGCCTCCTCCGCCGCCGGGGCTCGGGGCTCGGGGCCGGGGCCGGGGCCGGGGCGGGAGCGGCCTGCGGCGGGGCCTCGTAGAGCTTCGGGCTGTAGCCGCCGCCACCGCCGGTCCCGCCGCCCGTGGAGGGCGAGCTGTAGGAGCCGTCGCCGGTGTAGCCGCCGCCCGAGCTGGTGCCGGAGCCGGTGCCCGAGCTGGTCCCGGAGCCGTAACCGCCGCCGGAGCTGGAGAACTGGGAGAAGTTCACCGGATCGTTCGCCGTGGTGGGGAACGACTCACAGCTGCCGGAGCCGGCGACGGCCATGTAGTCGTGCCAGATCTGGGCGGGGAAGGTGCCTCCGGCCACGCTCACGCCGTGCACGCTGCGCATCTCGCGCAGCGCGTTCGGGTAGCCGACCCAGACGGAGCTGGAGAGCTTGGGCGTGTAGCCCACGAACCAGGCGTCGTTGAAGTTGTCGGTGGTCCCGGTCTTGCCCGCCGCCGGGCAGCCGATGCTCGCCTTGGTGCCGGTGCCGCTCTTGACGTTCATCTCGAGGATCTTGGTCACCTCGAGCGCGACGCCGTCGCTGAACACGCGCTTGCGCTTGGGCTTGCCCAGCGTGTCCGACTTGCCGTCCGAGAACTCCACCCTTCTGATCGCCTGGGGGGTGTTGCGCATGCCGCCCGAGGCCAGCGTGGCGTAGGCGTTGCTCATCTCCAGCGGCGAGACGCCCAGGCGCAGGCCGCCCAGGCCCTCGGCGGGGAGCCCGTCGAGCTTGGTCTTGATGCCCATCAGCCGCGCGGTCTCGCGCACCGCCTTGGGGCCGACGTCCAGGATGAGCTGCGCGTAGACGGTGTTGTCGGACTTCAGCGTGCCGCGGACCAGGTCCATGTTCCCGCCGTAGGAGCCGTCGTAGGTCTTGACCTTCCACGGCCCGTAGCCCGGCACGTTGAGATCCAGGGGCCGCGACGTGTAGCGGGTGGTCTTCGGGTTGTAGCCCTTGCGGACCGCGGCGGTGAGCACCATCGTCTTGAAGGCCGAGCCCGGCTGGCGATGGCCCTGCGCCGCCAGGTTGAAGCTGCGGTCGTTGTAGGTGCCGCTGGACGCCATCGCCTTGATGTAGCCCGTCTTCGGGTCGATCGAGACGATCGCCGACGAGGGGTCCGCGGGGAAGGGCAGCTGGCCGGTGATCGACTTCCGCGCGGCCTCCTGGAGCTTGGGGTTGATCGTGGTGTGGATCTTGAGCCCGCCGCGGCGGTAGACGCCCACGCCGTACTCCTCGATCAGCTTCTCCTCCACGTAGTCGAAGAAGTACGGCTCGCGGCGCGCGGTGTAGCGGCGCCCGCGGCGGACGCCGAGCCCCTTGCGCGCGGCCGCCGTGGCCTCCGCGCGCGTGATGAAGCGGTTCTTGACCATGCCGCGCAGCACCTCGTTGCGGCGCTGCAGGGCCGCGCTGGGGTTGCGGAACGGGTTGTACTGCGAGGGCGCCTGGGGGAGGCCGGCCAGCATCGCCGACTCGTGCAGGCGCAGGTTCTTGGCCGACTTGGAGAAGAAGATCTGAGCCGCGGCCTCGGTGCCCACTGCGGTGCGGCCGCCGACCGTCCCGAACGGCACCGAGTTCAGGTAGTTGTGCAGGATCCAGCGCTTGGAGTGCTCCTTCTCCAGCTCGCTGGCCAGCTTGGCCTCACGGATCTTGCGCTCGTAGTTGCGGCCCGGGTCCTTGATGTACAGCGCGCGGACGAGCTGCTGGGTGATCGTGGAGCCGCCCTGCACGTTCTTGCCGGACTCGATGTTGCGCACGCCCGCGCGCACGATCGCCCCGTAGTCGACGCCCTTGTGCTTGTAGAAGCGCTCGTCCTCGATGGCGACCACGGCCTCGCGGATGCTCTCGGGCAGGTCGGACCACGGAGCGGGGTCGCGGATCTCGTCGGAGCGCACGTAGCCCAGCCGCGAGCCGTCGGCGGCGAAGATCACCGAGGTGGCGCCCTTGTCGATCGGCTTGAGCTCGCTGAGGGCGGGCGCGGTGGCGGCCACCGCGAGCACGTAGCCGGTGACCGAGAGCACGGCCACCGCGGCGGTCAGGGCGACGACGACCAGCGCAAGGCCGAGCTTGCTCTTGGGCCCCCTACGGCGGCGGCGGCTCTTTCGCTGGCGGTGGGTCATCGGCGGGCTGCCCCTGCGGCTCTACACCTCCCTACGTGCGCTCTCCCTAGCTCACCGGATCATCCTCGGGCTCCGGTGCAGGGTCGGGATCGAAGGGCAGGGCAACGGATGAGGATAGCCCGTCGGCGCGGAGCTTCCGCAACCACTCGCGGCGCAGCCGGGCGGCGAGCGGGCCCCGCTCCTGGGGGTCGTCGCACCACTGGTACGCGCTGAGCTTGATTCCGAACCGGTCGGTCTCCGCGACGGACGCCTCGATCTCGTGCTCGGAGTCCTCGATCAGCTCGATTGCGCGATCGGTGTCGGCGCCGGGGGCTACCCACACCGAGGCCTCCACCTGAACGCGCGGGTCCACCACCGAATGGTTCTCGACGGGGTTCTGCACGAGCTTCTCGTTGGGCACCACCAGCCGCCTGCCGTTGTCGAGGCGGATGGTCGTGTAGGCCAGCCGCATGTCCTCGACGATGCCGGTCTCCTCGTCGTAGGTGACGAGGTCGCCGACACGCACCGGCTGGGTGATCGCCAGCAGCACTCCGGCCACCGCGTTGGCCAGCGTCGCGCGCGCGGCGAAGCCGATGACCAGGCCGAGCACCGCGGAGGACGCGAGGATGGTGGTGGCCACGCGCTTGACCGCCGGGAACTGGACCAGGGCCAGCGCGACGCCGAGCATGATGATCACGCCGAAGGTGAGGCGGCGCAGCAGCCGCAGCCGCGTCTCGGCCTCGGCGGAGAGGCCGCGCCCCTCGCGCTGGTTGAGCACGTTCGCCCGCTTGCGGATGCCCCAGTCCACGGCCTGCGCGAACGCGGCAGCGAACAGCAGCGTGACCGCCGCGGTGATCGTGTCGCGGTTCTCGTCGATGACCCCGCCGATGAGAAGATCTGGCATGCCCGCGCACCCTAGAAGAGCTGTTTCGCTGGATGCGCTGGGGACCCTCGTCGAGCTGGAGCCGCCCGCCCCGAAGCTGGTGGCGGCGCTCGCCGAGCGGGCGATCGAAGTGTCGCGCGAGGACGCCGAGCGGGCCTTCGCGGCCGAGATCGCCTACTACCTCGAGCACCACCTGGACGGACGCGACGCGCGGTCGCTGGACGACCTGCGCGACCGCTGCGCCGGCGTGCTGGAGGCCGAGCTGGGCGTGCCGGGCCTGCGCGAGCCGATGCTCGCCGCGCTGCGCTTCCGGGCCTTCCCCGACGCCGCACCCGCGCTGGCCACCCTGCGCGCGCGCGGGCTCGCGCTCGTGGTGGTGAGCAACTGGGACTGCTCGCTGCCGGGGGTGCTGGAGGAGGCGGGGCTGCTGGAGCTGGTGGACGGGGTCGTGTCCTCGGCGGAGGCCGGCGCGGCCAAGCCCGACCCGGCGCCGTTCCGGCGCGGACTCGAGCTGGTGGGAGCGAGCCCCGACCAGGCGCTGCACGTGGGCGACTCGCCGGGCAAGGACGTGGAGGGCGCCCGCGCCGCGGGCCTGGAGGCCGTGCTGCTCGCGCGTGAGGGCGGAGGCGCCATTCGGTCGCTCGAGGAGCTGCCCCGCCTAATCTGAGCGGGGTGGAGCAGTCGAACGAGCCACCGCGCTGGCCCTGGGGCTTCGGCTTCGCGGCCTTCATCGTCGCGCTGCTGATCACCTTCCTGCTGGTGGGCATCCTGGCCGCCGCGCTCGACGTCGACCCGGGCGGCAAGCAGCCGGCGAGCTTCACGGTGGCGGCCACCGCAATCCAGGACACCGCCTTGGTGGCCACCGCGGTGTTCTTCGCCGCGATGGTCGCGCGCCCGCGCGCGTGGCACTTCGGGCTGCGGCGCACCGCCTTCTGGCCGGCGGTGGGGTGGGCGGCGCTGGGCCTGGTGGCCTTCTATCTCTTCGCCGCGATCTACGGCGCGATCGTGCAGCCGGACGCCGAGCAGGAGATCACCGAGAGCCTGGGCGCCGACCAGGGCACCCTCGGGCTGATCGTCGCCGGCTGCGTGGTGATGATCCTCGCCCCGCTCGCCGAAGAGGTCTTCTTCCGCGGCTTCTTCTACGCGTCCCTGAGGACCAAGTTCGGCATCGCCGCGGCCGCGCTGGTGAACGGAGTGGTGTTCGGGCTCGTCCACTTCGGCTTCGAGAGCGTCGACCAGCTGCTGATCCTGCCCCCGCTGATGGTGCTGGGGGTGATCCTGTGCCTCGTCTACGAGAAGACCGGCTCGCTGTGGCCCGCGGTGGGCATGCACGCCTTCAACAACGCGGTGGCCTACGCCGTCCAGGCGGATGGGGGCTGGCAGGTCTCGGTGGTGGTCGGGCCGCTGATGATCGCCGCCGCGATGGTGGCCCCGCGGCTGCTCCCGCCCGGCCCCCGCGCGCTGCCGGCCCCAGGACCGCAGCCGGCCGTTGTAAGGTGATCCGCCCATGAGGCGGCCGGCGATCGTCACCGCGATGTCCCTCGCCGCCCTCGCGGCGCCCTCTGTCGCCAACGCCCAGCTGCTCCCGGGCCAGCCGCAGCCCAAGCCTGCGCCGGCCCCCGCGGCCCAGGGCGGCAGGGGCGACCTCTCGCTGCGCGGGGGAATGGGAACCCGCCGCGTGGACTACTTCGTCCCCGGTCAGACCGTGACCGTGGTGGGCTCGGTGTCGCCGTTCGTCAGCGGCCAGGTCGTCACCGTCGCGCTGCGGCGCGGCCGGCGGGCGACGGCGGCCAAGCGGGTGGCGGTCCGCCGGGCGAGCCGCGGCCGCGGGCGCTTCGTCGTCCGCTTCCGGGTCCGCCGGCGCGGCACCCTGCGCGCGGTGGTGACCCACGCGGCGACCCCGCAGCAGAAGGCGTTCTCGGCGGCGTCGAAGCGGCTGAAGGTCGTCCGCTTCGCGGCCGGCCCCGGCTCACGCGGGATCAAGGTGCGCCTGCTGCAGCGCGGCCTACGGCGGCTGGGGTTCGCCGTCCCGATCGGGGGCGGCTACGGCGGCGGCACCGCGCGCGCGGTGCTCGCCTACCGCAAGACCAACAACATGCGGCGGACCAACCGCGCCAGCTCGGCGGTCTACTCGCGCCTCTTCCGCGGCCGCGGGCGCTTCCGCCCGCGCCACCCGCGCGCCGGGCGCCACGTGGAGTTCGACTGGTCGCGCCAGGTGCTCGCCTTCGTGAACCGCGGCCGGGCCGTGGCCGTCTACCACGCCTCGTCGGGCAAGCCGTCGACGCCGACCGTGTTCGGAACCTTCCGCTTCTACCGCAAGCAGCCGGGCACCAACTCGCACGGCATGGTGCACTCCAACTACTTCATCGGTGGCTACGCCATCCACGGGTACAAGTCCGTGCCCAACTATCCCGCGAGCCACGGCTGCATCCGCGTGCCGATCCCGAACGCCAGGGCTGTCAACGGCCGCATTCGGCTCGGCGAGACGATTTACGTCTACCGCTGAGCGGCCCGATAGCTCGCGCCTCGCGGGCCGCGGACCGGGCACACGGCCCGGCGAACTCGTCAGTCGCCTGACGAACTCGCCGGGCCGGTGATGTGCTGCGCGCTTCTCCCTACGGAGTGCTGTCGCCCGCCGGCGTGGCTGGAGTGGCGGGGGCGGCGGGAGCCGCCGGCTTGGCCGCGGGGGCGGACGCAGTGGCCGGCGTCGGCGAGGCGGCCGGCTGCTCGGCCTGCGGAGCGCTCGGCGCGGCGGCGGCCGGGGCCTCCGCCTTGGGCGCCTCGGGCTGCGCGGCCTCGGGCGCCTGCGTCTCCGGGGCCTTGACCTCCGGCGCCTTGACCTCCGGGGCCTGCTCCTCCGGCGCGGCCGGGGCCTCGGGCTCCGGTGCGGCCGGGGTGGGCGCGGGGGTCGTCGCGGCCGGCTGGGGCTCCTCCGCCGGGGCCGGCGCCGGCTGCGGAGCCGGCTTGGGCGTCACGGGCGTCGGCACCGGGGTCGGAGCCGCGGGCTGCGTAGCGGCCTCGGGGGTCACCGTCGACTGCGGGGCCGGGGCCGGAGCGGGCTGAGCCGCGGGGGCCGGCTGGGCCGGGGTCACCGTCGACTGCGGGGCCGGGGCCGGAGCAGGCGCGGGGGCCTGCTGCTGCCAGCCGGAGCCCGAGCCGGCTGCGGTCGTGGCCGTCGACTGGCTGCCACCGCTCCACCGCGAGGACGAGGTGGTCTGGTAGCTCCGCCGGGTGGACGCGGTGCGGGTCGTGGCCCTGCGCACCGGGGCGCGACGCACCGAGGACCGCTTCACGGTCGGCTGGCTGGAGATCCGCGCGCCGCGCAGATAGGGCGCGGGGTTGCGGGCCGAGCCGCCGATGCGGGTCTCGAAGTGCAGGTGGGGCCCCGTGCAGCTGCCGGTGCAGCCGACGTAGCCGATCACCTGGCCCGCCCGCACGCGGCCGGTCACACCGGCGAACCGCGACATGTGCGCGTAGCAGGTGGAGAACCGGCTCGAGTGCTTGATGCAGATCATGTTCCCGTAGCCGCTCTGCTGGCCGCGGAAGCTGATCACGCCGCAGGCCGCGGCACGGATGGCGGTGCCGGTCGGCGCCGCGATGTCCATGCCCTCGTGCATGCGACCGCCGCGCGGGCCGTAGGGCGAGGTCTGGATTCCCCTGACCGGCTTGACCAGGCGCGAGCCGCACGCGCCGCCGCCCAGCGACGGCGAGTCGCCGCCACGGTCGACGACCGGCTTGGTCTTGATGCGCTTGGGCGCGGCGGCGCGGCGCTTGGGAGCGGCACGCCGCTCATGGCGCGGCTCGCTGCGCTCTACGGCCTTTCGACGCGGCTTGGCCTTCGCCTTGGGCTTCGGAGCCGGGCGGGCCTCAGCGGTCCGGAGCTTGGGCTGAGAGGCCTCCTTGGCCGCGACCGGAACGGTCTGGGCCGAAGGCGCGGCCCGCTCCACGGTCTTGGGGGCCTCGAGGTCGGCGACGGGGCCGGGCGCGGAAGAGGAGGACGCCTTGCCCTGTGCCGGGGAGCCGGAGAACAGCGCCTGCCAGGTCGCCGGGTCGACGATGCCCGTCACGGCCAGGCCGGCACGGCGCTGGAAGGCCTTGACGGCGTTCTCGGTGATCGGGCCGAAGATGCCGTCGGACTCGACGCCCACGCCCTTCTGGAGCGCGGCGACCAGGTCGCCCTCGTAGCCAAAGCTCAGCGGGAGCCCGCCGGCGCGGATCTCGATCTGCCGGCCGGAGCCGGAGTCCGACGACGTGGTTGCGTCATTGCTGCGCTTCGAGCCGCCTCCGGGGGCCGCGGCCGCGAACGGGGCGGCGGGGCCGGCCAGCATCGCGGTGGCCATTGCAGCGGAGGCACCCTTGCGGCGGGCCACCTCCTTGCGTGCACGGGCCGCCAACTCACGGCGGCGCCGGGAACGCTCCAAAGACTTCTGCCAGGGCTCGTGCAGCGCCAGGTCACGCTCAATCGTGCTCATGCGAGTCCGACTCCTCTTCCGTTATGCCTACGGGGTTAGCTGACGGGCTCGCGCGTGGAAGTCGCGCTACGCCAACGCACTGGATGGCGATTCGCCCCCGCGGCCCTCAAGACCGCAGTGGTTCCCCCGTTCCGCTCGTCCAGGGACGAACGAATTCGGCGTTTGACCGCAACAGACGGTACTACAACACGATTTGCAGGGGAAGTTGCGCTGTTGCAGATCACGGCGGCGGCGATGCGCAGGAGCGTGGCCATGCCTTCCTAGAATCGGCACGCCCCGTGGCTCCCTTGACCGATCTACGCGACAAATTGGTCGCCGAGCTGCGCGAGCACGCGCTCGTCATCGGCGAGGTGACGCTGACCAGCGGGGCGAAGGCCCAGTACTACGTGGACGCCAAGCGGGCGATCCTGCGGCCTGCCGGCTTCGCCGCCCTGGGCGGCCTGGTGGCGGCGGAGGCTGCCGAGCGCGGCGCCACCGCGGTGGGCGGCCTGACCATGGGCGCGGACCCCGTGGCCTGTTCCGCCCTCGCCGCCGGAGCCGACGTGAAGGCTTTCTTCGTGCGTAAGGAGCGCAAGTCGCACGGCCTGCAGCGCTGGGTCGAGGGTCCCCCGCTGGAGCGGGGCGAGCGCTGCCTGGTGGTCGAGGACGTGGTGACCACGGGCGGGTCGACCGTCACCGCGATCGAGCGCATCCGCGAAGAGGGGCTCGAGGTCGTGGGGGTGGTCTCGGTGCTGGACCGCCTGGCCGGGGGCGGCGAGGCGATCGAGCGGGCGGCGGGTGCGCCCTACCGGCCCCTGGCGTCCATCGACGACGTGTACCCGGACCGCCCCGACCGCCGGTAGCCGCCGGCGGGCCCCTCCGGACGCCGGGGTGCGGGGCCGCCGGACGCTGGGCGAGGTCTCCCGGAGGAAGGGCGCCGTCAGCCGCCGCGCACGGTGGCGAGCATCCGCTCCAGCGTCGCCGCGGGCGTCTGGCGCTGGCGGAAGGCCACCACCGCGTAGGTGACCCTGCCGGCGCGGTGGAAGGCGGCGACGGTGATGAGCTGCTCGGCCCGGCTGCGGGGCAGCCGGCCGCGGCCCTGCACCTGGGCCGAGGGATACGGGGAGCCGCGGACCCGACGAGGGTCGGGGCTCACGCTGCCCTCGAAGTTGGGCAGCTGGGTCAGGGTGTCGCTGGCGAAGTCGGCCGCTGGGGTCTCGCGGCCGGCGGGTGAACGGTCGGCCACCAGGGTCACCGCCACGGTGCGGTCGAGCGACCGGATGAGCGTGGCCCGCTCGCGCTCGGTGACCCTCCACCCCCGCGGCGCTGCGATCGAGACGACGGCCTTCGGGTTGGACACCGTCTTCCAGCCGCGCGGGGGCTTCGCCGGCTTGTCCGGCGGCTGCTGGGCGGCCGGGGCGGGCTCGTCATCCTCGCCGCAGGCGGTGAGGGGAGCGACGCAGGCCGCCAGGGCGAGCACGAGGGGCAGTCGGTGGCGCAGGCCCCGAAGGGTAGGCGGGGGTCAGTTGTAGGGGATATGCCCCCAGACGTGAGTGCCTCCGTCCATGAAGACCCCCCACTCGTCGCACAGCTCGTCCACCATCACCAGCCCCCAGCCGCCAGGGGAGGGCGAGGCGGGGTCGGCGGGCGGAGGGGGCGCGAACCCGACCCCCTCGTCGATCACCTCGACCCTGACGTGGGTGTCCGTGACCGCCACCTCGAGGGTGACCGAGTTCTCGCCGTCGACCCGGGCATGACGCACGCCGTTGGTCACCAGTTCGGTCACCACCAGCTCGATGTCCCCACTCCGGTCGCCGACCGGGGCGAGGAGAGGCCGACAGGCGACACGCGCGAGCCGGGCGGTCTCCAGCGAGGATGGGAACCGGGCTCTGAGGCAGTTGCCCGGCTCGACAGGAGCCCCGAGCTCCTGATGGCCCTGGGTAGCCATATGTGTCCGTCCTCCCTTGGTCCGACACACGGCCGCTTCACGACCGCATGCGTCCCGTCTGGAAACCGCGATTCTTGCACGCCGTGCGCCTGCTGCCTAGAGGGAGTAGGCTGGGAGGACCACTGCTGGTTGGGTCTCCCTGCTTTCTCTCCCTTCTCGCGGCCCCGCTCAGAGGAAGCTGCTGGAGGCAGTCCATGCAATGACCCACCAGGCACCGGACGGGCCCAGGCCATCCTCGCCGACACCGCGGTGAAGCTGCTGGCCGAGTACACCGGCCGCGGGCCGACCAAGGCCAAGACCACGATCGACCAGGACCTGGTGACCATCGTCCTGGGCGACACCCTGACCAAGGGCGAGCGCAGGCTCGTCGAAAGGGGTCAGGAAGAGCGGGTGCTGCAGCTGCGCCACGACTTCCAGCTGGTCATGCGCGACGACCTGGTCGCACGCCGTGGAGAGCACCCTCGACCGCGAGGTGGTCGCGTTCGTGAGCAACAACCACATCGACCCCGACCTCGCCGTCGAGACCTTCGTTCTGAAGCCCCTAGTAGGGCCCGCAGGTCAGGCCTGCGTGCCCGCCTGATCCAGCTGCTTCTCGAGCTCCTTCGCGTCGGCGTCCACTTCCTTCTCCAGCACCTTCTCGGCCCGCGTGAGGTCGCGCTCCAGCTGCTCGAGCACCCGGGACTCGGCGATCACGATCAGCGCCGCCTCGTTCTCGTCAAGGAAGTCGCCGATCTCCTTGAGGTCGGAGCGTGACATCCCGCCCTCGAGGTGCCCTATCACCCCACCTGCCGCGGCGCCCACCAGCGCGCTGCCGATGATCGCCGGTGGGAATACGAGGCCCACGACCGCTCCCACCGCGGCGCCGGTCCAGGCTCCGTGCTGGGTGGGCTTCTCGTGCTTGTGGACGTGCACCTTGCCGTCCGGCGTCTTGTGCAGCACCGCGGCGTCGTAGGTGCCGATCCACCCCTCGTCGTGCGCCGCCACGATCACGTCGTAGTCGGCGCGGGCGTCCTCCTCGGAGCCGTATGCGGCGGCGTACAGGAACACGGGTTTGTCGGCCACGAGGCCTCCTCGATTGCGGGCTTTCGGAGGGTCCAGCCTCCCGGGGCGCCAAGTCCGTCACAAGGGTGCGGGCCGGTCGAAGCTCAGGTACGCTCGCCGGTACGTCCCCAGACGCCCGGAGGTAGGGCCCGAGAGCAGTAAGGGCAAAAGACAATGCGTCTCCCAGGGGTGGCCGAGGTCGCGGACTCGCCCGAGGACCGGCCCCCGTCGCCGATAACCGCTGCCGCGGTGACCGCCGGACTCGCGCTGGCCGGCGTTTCCGCCGCGGTCACGTACGATTCGACCGCCTCCGCCGGGGCGGCGGTGGCGCGCGCGTTGACGGTCGCGGCGCCGGTCGCCGTCGGGGCCTTTGCCTGGCACCTCAGACCGGCCGAGCGCTTCGGGCGGCTGCTGATGATCACCGGCTTCGGCTGGTTCCTCACCACGCTGGCGGAGTCCCAACAGGCGCTGCCGTACAGCTTCGGCAGGGTCGCCGGGTGGGCGCTCGAGGTGAGCCTCATCTACCTGGTGCTGTCCTTCCCCACCGGACGCATCACCGAGCGGGTCGACCGCACGCTGGTGCGGGCCGCCGTCGGGATCTTCGGCCTCCTGTACCTCCCCTCCGCGCTGCTGATCGAGAGCTACCCGTCGCCGTCGCCGTTCTCGAGCTGCGAGAGCGGCTGTCCCGACAACGCCTTCATGGTCCTGGGGTCCGAGCCGGCATGGGTCGACGCAGGGCTGCGCCCGTTGCGAGAGACGCTGACGCTGCTGCTCTTCGGGACGGTCCTGCTCCGCCTGGCCCAGCGGGTCCGCCAGGCCTCCCCGCTGCTGCGCCAGACACTGAATCCGGTGTTGGTCGTCGCCATCGCCCGCCTGGCGCTGCTGGCAGCCGCGATCGTGGCCCGCGCGGTCGACCCCGGAGGCTCCACGGCCACCACGCTCGGCTGGCTCGCGGCGCTCGCTCTCCCGGCCCTGGCGGCGAGCTTCGGGATCGGCTTGATACGTCAGCGCCTGCACGTGGCGGACGCGGTCGGAGAGCTCGGCAACCGAATCGAGGACGGCCCCCGCCCCGGCGAGCTCGGCGACGCTCTCGCCACGGCGCTGGATGACCCCACGCTCCGGCTCATTCAGCGACCCGACCTCGGCTACCTGCCGCTCGGTCCGGGCCAGCACGTCACCGAGGTGAGGAGCGGCGACAGAGGGGTCGCCCTGATCGTGCACGACCCCGCGCTCCTCCACCAGCCCAAGCTCCTGGAAGCCGCGGTGTCCTTCACGCGCATCACGCTCGAGAACGAGCGGCTGGCCGCCGAGGTCACGTCGTCGCTGGCCGAGATAGACCGCTCCCGCGGCCGGATCCAGGCAGCGGCCGACGAGGAGCGCCGGCGCATCGAGCGCGACCTCCACGACGGCGCTCAGCAGCGCCTGGTGGCGCTGCGGATAAAGCTCGAGCTTGCGGAAGAGCTCATGCGCGAGGATCCCGCGGAGGGGTTGTCGCGGCTCCATCAGCTCGGCGATGACGTCACGGAGACGCTGGGTGAGATCCGCTCGATCTCACACGGCGTCTATCCCTCGCTGTTGGAGGAGCGGGGACTGCCCGCCGCGCTCCATGCCGCTGCTCTGCGCGCCCCGACGCAGGCCCACGTGAGCCCGAATGGAGTCGGCCGCTTGCCGCAGCCGGTGGAGAGCGCCGTCTACTTCTGCTGCTTGGAGGCCCTACAGAACACGGCGAAGCACGCGCGAGACGCGACGGAGGTCACGATCGACCTGCACGAGGACGACGGGCTCCGCTTCGAGGTCCGCGACAACGGCGCGGGCTTCGACGTGCGTGCGCACACCAACGGCGCGGGGCTGACGAACATGCGCGACCGGATCGAGGCGGTCGGGGGCCGGCTCGTCGTCCGCTCTTCGCCGGGCGAGGGGTCGGCTGTCTCGGGCATCGTTCCCCTTGGCTGAGGCCTAGGCGGTCGCGGGGTGCTCCTCCGCCGTCTGGCGGCGGAGCGCCCTCATGCCCAGGAAGAGCAACAGCGCGAGAAACGCGACCGCGATGGGCCGCCGGAAGGCGGGCGTCGGGCCCCAGGCCACCAGCAGGAGGAGCACGACGCCGACCGCCCCGTACGCCAGCCGCGGCTCGCGCAGCCAGGGGGCCAGCCGGCTCCTGACGGACACGGCGGTGTGGGTGGGCCCGGCCAGCCACGCCGCGGCCACGACGACCACCCCGTAGATGATGGCGGCCACGGACGCCTGCACCAGCAGAGAGGTGGAGATCGACCAGGTGGACTCGACCGCCGGCTCGACCGCAGCCGTGGTCGCCAGCGCGTCCACTACCTCGCCCCCGGCGAGCTGCCGCGCCGCCAGGGCGCCGGCCCCCATCGCGATGAGTCCGACCCCGCAGGCCCTCAGGGCCTCGCGGCGCCATCCGCGGGCCAGGTAGACGGCGAGCGCGAACAGGCCGAAGGTGAGGAGGACGAGCACCAGCGCGACCCCCTTCAAGGCCCTCACGACGTCCTGGGCCGCGGACAGCTGGTCGGACTTGAGGATCTTGATCTGCGCTGCGCCCTCCGGCAGCGCCTGCTGGGCCCGCCCGCCGATCCCGACCTCGGACTGGGCCTGCCCCAGCAGGCTCTTGAGGTCGAGGGTCACCTCACCCCCGGAGGTCGACACGGCGTCGGTGCCGCCCTCCAGGACCTGGAGCAGGCGGCGGTGTGCCCGGCGGTTGGCCTCCTCCCACAGCCGCTGGGGCACCGGACGGGCCAGCAGCGCCTTGGTCCCTCGTTCGGCGAGCTGCTTGAGGCCGCCCGCGGCGGGCCCGGCGAGCGGGGCGGCCTGCGGCGGCAGGACCTGCTCCAGCCGCGCCTGAATGTCGACGTTGGCGTACAGCTCGTCGGTGAGGAAGGTCGCGACCTGGGTGCGGATCTCCTCGTCCTCGAGCAGGGCGCTGCTCGTCTTGGTCCAGTTGTCGGTGTTGAGCAGCTGGCGGTTGGCCCACAGGCCGAGGATCGCCAGGAAGCCGATCAGCGACGCGACGACGACCAGCGCGAGCACGGTGCGCCGGCGCGTCCTCTCCTTAGCCGGGGGACCCACCGGGCAAGCGAAACCCGGCGGCACCTGAGGCGCAATGGTGCGGGCACTACCAGCGCGGCCCGGCGGGCACCCTTGCCGCCGCCGCGGCCCCGCCTGAGACTCAGTCGTCCGGGACCGAGACCACGGAGGTGGGAATGGCAGCGCAGGAAGAGGAAATGGGGCCGATCGACATCGTCGTGATCGGCTTTCCGCCGGGGGCGCCGATGACCGGAGAGGCCGTGCCGCTCCTCGTGGACCTGATCGACCGCGGCATCGTGCGCGTGCTCGACGTCATGTTCGTGACCAAGGACGAGAGCGGCAAGGTAGGGGGCTTCGACGCCACCGACCTCGACAGCAAGGGCGTCGGCGACTTCCGGGCCTTCGAGGGCGCCTCCTCCGGCATCCTCGGCGACGACGACATGGTGACCGCCGCCGAGGCGCTCGACCCTGGCTCCGCCGCTGTGATGCTCGTGTACGAGAACCGCTGGGCCGCCCCGTTCGCCCACGCCGTGCGCCGCAACGGAGGCCAGCTGCTCGCCACGCAGCGGATCCCGATCGACGAAGTAGCCGCCGCACTCGACGCCGCCGAAGCCTCGGCCTGAAGGAGAGGATTCCCATGCCAGGACTGCTTCGAGGCGTCGTCCGCACCGCGGCCGTCGCCGGCACCGCAACCGCTGTCTCCGGGCGGGTCCGCCGCCGCCAGGGCGAGCGCTGGGCCGAGCAGGATGCCCCGCCACAGGAGGCCCCGCCGCAGCAGGCCGCCCCCCAGGGCGGCGGCGCGGATCCGATCGCCCAGCTCAAGGAACTGGGCGAGCTGCACGCCCAGGGCGTCCTCACCGACGAGGAGTTCGCCGCGCAGAAGGCGAAGCTGTTGGGCTAGCCGTCGGCCAGGAAGAGGAGCGTGGCCTTCACGCGCTTGCTGACGTCGTCGGAGCCCGCCAGGCCGAGCTTCATGAAGATCGAGTTGATGTGCTTCTCGACTGCCCGCTTGGTGAGCACGAGCGACTCCGCGATCGCCGTGTTGCTCTTGCCCTTCGCGATCTCCGCGAGCACCTCGTGCTCGCGGGGGGTCAGCGAGGCGAGCGGCGAGTTCGCGGCCCGCGCCTTCGCCTCCACGAGCACCTCCACGATCTTGGGGTCGATCACCGAGCCGCCGTTGGCCACGGCGTCGATGGCCGAGACCAGCTCGCCGCGGTTGTGGACCCGCTCCTTGAGCAGGTAGCCCCGGCCGTCGGAGCCCGACTCGAGCAGGCCGAGCACGTAGGTCGGCTCCGAGAACTGGCTCAGGACCACCACGCCCACCTCGGGGTGGCTCTCGCGTAGCTGCGCCGCGAACCGGATGCCCTCGTCGGTCCGGGTGGGGGGCATGCGGATGTCGGTGAGGACCACGTCGGGCTCGAAGTCCTCCACGGCCCTCCGCAGCGAGTCGGCGTCCTCGCACGTGGCGACCACCTCCGCGGCCGGGGAGGTCGAGAGCAGCTCCTGGATGCCCTCGCGCACGATCAGGCTGTCCTCCGCGATCACCACCCGGACGGCCACGTCGGAGAGACCATAGATCGGAGCCGGCGCCTATGCAGCGGCGCCGTGCCGGCTCCAGAGGGAGCGCAGCAGCGAGGGCCCAAAGTCCTGCTTTCGGACGAACCCGGCCGTCACGGGCTCATGAGCCCAGGGCGGCACGATCGAGCCGTCCTCCATGGAGATGAGCACGATCACCAGATCGGGCTGGGCGGCCTTCATGAGCTTGGCGCACTCGACGCCGCCCATCCCCGGCATGCGCACGTCGACCAACGCGAGCTGCGCCCCGGGGGCCTGGGCCAGCAGCTCGAGCGCGGCTGCGCCCGAGGTGGCCTGGCCCACGCTGCGAAAGCCCGGGGTGGCCTCGATCACGTCGAGAGCAGCCGAGAGGAAGACCTCCTGGTCGTCCACCGTGAGGACGCCCACGCAGGGACCGTCTCCCCGGGGGTCGGCCGGCAGTCCTACGTCACTCCTCCTGCCGGGCCGCCACCCGCCCGTCGGCGACGGCCGCCACCAGAGCCGCGTAGTCGCTCTCGCTCTGATCGGCGTAGGCCTCGGCGAAGTCGGCCAGGGCGTGGTCGAAGGTCTCTCCGCCGCCGAGGTAGGAGGCGATTGCGACCCGGTCGCCTCCGCGCGCGTGAGCGCGCGCCAGGGTCCCTCCGCACAGCTGCCCGTAGAGGTCGCACGCGGCCGCGTTCATGGCCTCGACGTCGGCCGAGCCCTTGGCGTCCCAGAGCTGGCGGACGTAGAAGTCGCGCTCGCGGCCGTCGGGCCCCGCCGCCCGGATCCAGCCGAGCAGCGTGTCGCCGGCCGCCTGCATCAGCTTCTGGCCCTCCACGACGCGCTGGCCCTGGTTTCGGTACGGGCTGCGCTTGGCGAACGGCTCCAGCACGGAGCGCTGGGCCTCCTTGGCCTGGAGGAAGAGCGGGTCTTCGTCGTCGCGGCCCATCATCAGGATGACCCAGGCTCGGGTGCCCACGCTTCCCACGCCCACGACCTTGCGCGCCACGTCCACGAAGCGGAAGTCGTTCAGGAGCTGGCGCAGCTCCCCCGGCAGCGTGCGCCGGTAGGCGGAGAGCAGCTCGTGCGCCCGCTTGGTCACCTCGTCGACCGATGCTCCGTTCTGGGCGAACAGCTCGGAGGCGGGGACGATCAGCGGGGGATCGCTGACGATCCGGCGCTCCCCGTCCACGAGCCGCGTCAGCTTGGACAGAGCGCGCATGCTGTTCTTGGCCTGCGCTTTCCGGCGGTTCTTCTCGAGCCGTTGCAGGGTCTTGGGGTCCAGCCTCCTCTGGATCAGCCCGAGCGCCGTGTCGAACTCGACGCGCGCGTACCAGACGTCGAGGTTGCCCATTCCGGCAAGGCGGCGCATCGCCTCCCGGTAGGACCGCACCGCGCGGGTGACGATCCGCCGGCGGGCCTTGGCCGAGAAGCCCTGCTGGCGGCCGGCCACCGCCAGGCTGGCGGCCAGGCGCTTGACGTCCCACTCGAACGGGCCCGCGAGCGTCTCGTCGAAGTCGTTGAGGTCGAACACCAAGCGGCGGTCCGGTGCCGCAAAGCCCCCGAAGTTCGACAGGTGGGCGTCGCCGCAGAGCTGCGCCTCGAGGCCCGAGTTGGGCACGCCGGCCAGATCGGCCGCCATCAGGTAGGCGCCGCCGCGGAAGAAGGCGAAGGGCGAGGCCGACATACGCGCGTAGCGCAGCGGCACCAAGCTCGAGACGCGCTCGGCAGCCTGCTCCTCGAGCATCTCCACCGGGTCGCGGCGGTCGGCCGCAGCCGTCCAGTCGCCGTGGCTGGAGCGCGGCACGGTGGCGCGGGCGGCCTTGCCCTTGGCCTTGCGCTCATGGGGCGCGGGGTGAGCGGACACGGTGGCCACGACCTTCGGAGGGTCCCCCCAGCCCCGGCTCACCGCAATGGTGTCGTCCGGCACGCGAGCAGGGTGCCTGCACCATTGTCGGCCCTCGGTGGCCGGGGTTAGGTTCGCGCGGATTTGGCTGAACCCACCCCCGGAGGAGGACTCAAATGAGAGGTGCAGGTCGGGTCGCGTTCGCGGCCATCGTGCTGGTGATCATCGGGACGCTCAACATCATCTACGGCATCGGCGCACTCGATGACGCGAACCTGTTCGCCAACGACACGCGGTACATCCTCGACAATCTGAACACGCTCGGCTGGGTTCTGATCATTCTCGGCGTGATCCAGCTCGCCGGCGGGTTCTCGCTCGCGGCCAACAACGAATTCGGTCGCGTCATCGGAATCATCGCCGGCAGCCTGGGCGCGATCGGCGCGCTGCTGTCCATCGGCGGCAGGTACCCGTTCTGGTCGCTCGCGATCTTCGCCCTGTGCGTGATCGTCGTCCACGGCATCGTGGTCTACGGCAAGGAGGAGGAGCCGGTCTGAGCTGAGGCCGTCCCGGCCGGCGACGGGGATGCGAGCACCATTGCGCCTCCCCGCCGCGCCGCGGACCATGGCGGTGATCCGGAGCAGAGAGGAGCCACGACATGGAGGGCGACGTCAAGGGCGGAGGCTGGATCTTCTTCGCCGGGACGATGACGCTGATCGCGGCAGTCCTGAACGGACTCTGGGGCTTCGCGGCGATCGACGGCGCGAACTTCTTCCTCGAGGACGAGCGCTACGTGATCGGCGACCTCAACACCATGGGTTGGGTCCTGCTGATCATCGCGCTGGTGCAGATCGTCGCGGCCTTCTCGATCTGGGCCGGCGGCGAGTTCGGGCGCTGGATGGGCATCTTCGGGGCGAGCATCAGCGCGATCGGCGCACTCCTGTCGATCCCCGGGTTCCCCCTGTGGTCGGTCTGCGTCTTCTTCGTCGACGTCCTGATCATCTACGGGCTCGCCGCATACGGCGGGTATGCCCATCGCCCCCGGGGCCAAGACCGGGGACCTGCGGTCCACTAGCGGCGGGCAGCGTGGTCGTGCGGGTGTCCGCGTGATCCACAGGCGGCCGGGCCTGTCGCAGGTGTGGCGGACCCTCGTGGTCCTGGTGATCACCACGCTGACGCTCATGCTGCTCAGCGACGTGCTGGCGGGGTTCGACGTCAAGGATCTCGGCGCGGCGCTGGTGACCGCCGTGGTCATCGGTCTCATCAACGCGCTCGTATGGCCGCTGGTCATCCGGGTGGCTCTGCCCTTCACCGTCCTGACGCTGGGGCTGGGAGTGCTGGTGCTCAACGGCCTGGTCGTGGCGGGAATCGCGGCCATCGAGCCGGGCGTCGAGGTGACCCGCCCCGGGGTGGGCGTGGTCGTGGCGTTCGGGCTCACCGTGGTCAACACGGCGGTGACCTCGCTGCTGGCCATCGACGACGATGACTTCTGGTACCGCAACGTGGTGCGCCGCCAGGCCGCGCGGCATCGCGCGGAGGGCGACTTCGACGTGCCCGGGGTCTACTTCCTGGAGATCGACGGGCTCGCGCACGACGTCCTCAAGCGCGCCATCCGCGACGGCAATGCGCCGAACCTGGCCGGCTGGCTGCGCGAGGGCAGCCACCGGATGATGGCCTGGGAGACCGACTGGTCGTCCCAGACCGGCGCGTGCCAGGCCGGCCTGCTGCACGGCGACAACGACGACATGCCGGCCTTCCGGTGGTGGGAGAAGGACCGCGGCGCCGCGATCGTGACCAATCACCCGCGCGACGCCGCCGAGATCGAGCGGCGCCACTCCGACGGCCGCGGCCTCCTGCACGAGGACGGCGCCAGCCGGGCCAACATCGTGTCGGGCGACGCCGCGCACACGCTGCTCACCATGAGCACGGTGCTCGACCGCCACCGCCCGGGCCGCATCGGCGAGGACTACTTCGCGTACTTCGCCAACCCCTACAACGTCACGCGCACGATCTCGCTGGTGATCGCCGACGTGATCCAGGAGCGCTGGTTCGCCGCCCAGCAGAAGCGGCGCGACGTCCGCCCGCGGATCGAGCGCGACCGCAAGTACGCGCTGGTCCGCGCGTGGGGAACGGTGATCCAGACCGATCTCCAGGTGCAGGCCGTGATCTCCGACCTCTACGCCGGGCGCCCGGTCGGCTACTCGACCTTCCTGGCCTACGACGAGGTGGCCCACCACTCCGGGGTGGAGCGCGCCGACGCGCTGTCGGTGCTGCGCAAGGTCGACCGCCGGATCGGCCGCATCGTCGCCGCCGCGCGCGACGCGCCGCGGCCTTACTGCTTCGTCGTCCTCTCCGACCACGGGCAGTCCCAGGGCGAGACCTTCCTCGACCGCTATGGGGTCTCGCTCGAGGACCTGGTGCAGGAGGCCTGCGACGGCGGCGACATGGAGGCGTCGGCCGCGGGCACCAACGAGGCGTCGGCCTACCTCAGCGCATCGCTCACCGAGGGGCTCGGGCGCTCCCGGGAGAAGGACGAGAAGGTCGCCGAGAAAGACGACGGCGAGCTGCCCGAGCTGTCGGTGATGGCCTCCGGCTGCCTGGGCATCGTGTCCTTCCCGCGCGAGCCGGGGCGGGTGACGCTCGAGCGGATCGAGGCAAGTGGCCGCGAGCTGATCCCCGCTCTGCGCGACCACCCGGGCATCGGCTTCCTGCTCGTGCGCTCCGAGCGCGACGGGCCGGTGGTGCTCGGTCGTGACGGCATCCACTTCCTGGACGGAGACCGCGTGGAGGGCGAGGACCCGCTGGCCGCCTTCCCGCCCAACGCGGCGCAGCACGTCAGGCGCACCGACGGGTTCCCGCACTGCCCGGACATCGTCGTGAACAGCACCTATTGGACCGAGACGGACGAGGTGGCGGCGTTCGAGGAGCTGGTGGGCTCACACGGCGGGATGGGCGGAGGCCAGTCCCAGCCCTTCGCGATGGTCCCGTCGGAGTGGTCCGCACCCACGGAGCCGGTGGTCGGGGCCGAGGCGATGCACCGTCACTTCAGGCGCTGGCTCGCCGGGCTGGGCCACCGCAGCTACGCAGAGGCCTCAGTGCGGGAGGGCCAGCCGCTCTCCGGGCTGCAGGACGCGCACCGCGACGCCTGAGCCGCCCTCGGCCACCAGCCGCTCGAACTCGCGGGCCGGCCGCTCGGGGTCGGGCAGCCAGGCGCCGGGCGAGGCGTAGGTGCCCCAGTGGATCGGCACCGCGCTGTGCGGGCGGATCATCGCCGCCGCCTGCGCCGCGCGCTCGGGGTCGAGGTGCCCGGGCGGTATCCGCTTGCCCCATCCCCACACGGGGAGCAGCGCGAGGTCGATCGCTCCGAGCTCCGCCATCCCCGGGAAGACGTCCGTGTCGCCCGCGAAGTAGAGCCGGGTCCGCCCCTCGATCACGAAGCCCAGGGCAGGCATGGCCCGGCCCAGCGGGACCCGGCGCCCGTCGTGGGCGGCGTGGGTGGCCAGCACGTCGACGTCCCCAAGAGCCACCCGGTCGCCCGCGTCGAGCTCGTGGATCGCAGCGGCCGGCAGCGCCCGCGCTACGAGCCGTCCGCAGCCGCGAGGCACCAGCACGGGGCCATCGACGTCGAGCGCCTTCAGGGAGGGCAGGTCCAGGTGGTCGCGGTGGGCGTGCGAGACGAGCACGGCACTGAGGGGGGACAGCACGTCTCGTGGCGGGACGGGGACCTTGCGGCGGATGTGTGCGATGCGCTCGGAGAGCAGCGGGTCGGTGAGCAGGCGCTGCCCGCCGGTCTCGATCAGCGCCGTGGCATGGCCGGCCCAGGTGACGTAGCCGTCGATCAGCCCGCGATGTTGCTGATCACGAGCCCGACGAAGAGCGCGAGCACCAGCTCGTTGATGATCCAGGAGTTGTTGTTCATCCAGTCGCGCATCTTCGGCAGGAGGGCCTCGCCGCGCGAGCCCAGTATGAGGAGCATCAGGGCGGGCAGGCCCAGGAACAGCAGCGTGAGGCCCAGGAAGGCCAGGTAGTAGAGGAACGGGTCGCCCTTTGCCTCCAGGAAGGAGCCCACCGTGATCGAGGTCACGAGGTCGCTCGGGAACACCCCCAACAGCAGGAAGCCGAGCGTGAAGGCGAACCGGGTGCTCGCGGTCTGCAGCTTGCCCATCCACTTGGGCGGCTCCGCCGTCTTCCGCGTGAGGAAGGTGTGGACCATGCCGAACAGCAGCAGGGCGAGGATCACCCAGTAGATGGCCTTGTTCGACGCTCCCCCGCTCTTGGCGCCGCTGCTGAGCAAGAACGCGCCCCCGACGATGAGGCTGATCGAGATCGCGGCGCCGGCGATGTAGGCGGCGGTCGTCGCCCGCCAGCGCTCGCTGGTGGCGAAGAAGATCGAGCTCAGGATCTGCGGCCCCGCGACCATCACGAACGACAGCGCGACTATCTCCACGGCGCCCGATCGTCGAAGTCGTTTGCCTCGATGAGGCCGCGCTCGAGCGCGGCGGCGAAGGCGTCGGCCTCGTCGGAGCGCCAGCTCTCGTGCAGGCGGTCGGCCTCCAGCTCGATCTCGTGTTGGCGCGTGTCCAGCCGCCGGTCGAACCTCTCCAGGGTCTCGTCGGCAAAGCACCCGCGGCGCGAAGTGCCGCACTCGCCGCAACGCAGCTCCACCCACCAGTGGTGCTGGTCGGCCTCGTGCCAGCGCACGGGGTGTACCAGGTCGCGCCCGCACCGCAGGCACACATCGAGCTGCTCCAGAGTGCTGTCGGCGGGGCGGGATCGGAACCGGAACACGCTCAGAGGCTCTTGGCGAAGCCCCGCCCGGGCAATGGTGCAGGGACGTGTCCCCGGGGGTGTACGTACACGGTTGCTCTCGACCACCCGCAGGTGGGAGGATTGCGGCTGATGACCGCGCTGGGACTCCTGTGAGCCCGGATCAGGCGCGCGCGCTCGCCGAAGCGGCGCACGCCGGCCAGGTCGAGCCGACGGGGGCCCCGCTCATCGCGCACGTCCGCCGGGTCGCCTACGCGTCGCCGCCCTTCGCACGCAACGTGGGGTGGCTGCACGAGATCCTCGAGCGGACGACGATCCCGGAGGAGGAGTTGCTGGAGGCGGGCCTGTCCGAGGACGAGCTCCGTGCCCTGCGCCTCCTCACCCGCCCGGTCGACTACCACCAGGAAGAGCAGGGCTACATCGCGCACATCAAGCGGATCCTCGGGTCCTCGGGTGGCGCCGGGACGCTGGCGCGCGCGGTGAAGCGGGCCGACCTGGAGGACCGCCTCGAGCATCCCCGCCGCCCCCCGGGCAGCGCCTCCCCGCCCTACGGGCGAGCGCTGGATCTGCTCGCGGGCTAGCTCCCGCGGGCGGCCACCAGGTCGGCGTCGGCGCGGCTGACCAGCAGCTCCCGCGAGCCGTTCTCCCGCAGCTCGCCGAAGCCGATGCCGACGGTGTTGCCTGCCGACCATGCAACCCTCGCTGGACGCCCCGACCAGGATTCGAACCTGGGGCCTACTCCTTAGGAGGGAGTCGCTCTATCCAGCTGAGCTATCGGGGCCGGGAGGCAGCGTACCTCCAGGGCATGGGCGCCCCGGCTACTCGTCCTCGTAGAGCGGCTGTAGCCGGCGCGGGAGGCCAGCAGGTCGTCGTCGGCGCGGCCGACCAGCAGCTCCGGCGTGTCGTCATCCAGTAGCTCGCCGAAGCCGATGCTGACCGAGGTGCCCGCCGAGCCGTTGAGCTCCTCGCTGAGGTCGCCGAACCGCGCCCGAGCCTCGTCCGGACCGATCTTCGGAAGCACACAGAGGAACTCGTCGCCGCCCATTCGGATCAGCAGGTCGTAGGAGCGCATGTGGCTGCGCAGGGCCTGGGCGACACGCGCGCAGGACAGCGTCGCCCACGGCGTGGCCGCGGCTGTCGTTCAAGGCTTTGAGCCCGTCCACGTCCACGTAGGCGGCGACCAGGCGGGTGCCCTCGCGCCGGGCGCGTTTCATCTCGTTCTCGAGCTCCTCCAGCCCGACGCCACGCGACGGGCTCCTGTGAGCTCGTCGGTGCCCGCGCGCTCGCGGTCACGCGCCGCCTGCTCGCGGTCCCGCGCCGCTTGGGACCGGTCCTTGGCCGCCTGGGCCCGGTCCCGGGCCGCCCTGTCGCGATCGCTGGCGGCACGGACGCGGGTGGCACGCGCGCGGCGCGCAGCTCCGCGAGCCGCAGCGTGTGGCGGTCCGAGACATCGTCCTGCGCGTCGATGTGCGCGGCCTCCTGGTCGCGCCGTCTGGGCGAGCTCGTCGCGCAGCGACCGAGAGCTCGTCGCGGCGCCTGGCCGAGAAGTCCCGCTCGTCGCCGGCCTGGTCTCGCGCAGCGCGGAGACGGCGTCGCGCTCTGCGCGTCGGTCTCCAGGCGCGCTGCGGTGGCTCTTCAGCCGGCCGCCACCGTTGCCCTCGCGTCATCGCCCTGGAAGTCTGAGGCGGCCTGGTCTTCGTCCGAGGCCTGCTGGTCTCGCTCGCTGAGCGTCTGGTCTCGCTCTCGTCTGAGCGTCTGCTCGCGATCGGAAAGGGTCTGATCGGCGTCGCTGAGATCCTGCTCGGCGTTGTCCCGACCTTCCCCGTCGGCGGGGAGCTGGTCGTCCATTCGCACGTCCTCTCGTCCCCTGCCGAGTCAGTCCCTCACGGCCCCGCCCCGGCATAGGATCTGCCCTCAGAGTCTAGTCCTCCGTGCGAGCCCCGCAAGCCCTGGGACGCCCCGACCAGGATTCGAACCTGGGGCCTACTCCTTAGGAGGGAGTCGCTCTATCCAGCTGAGCTATCGGGGCCGGGAGGCAGCGTACCTCCAGGGCATGGACGCCCCGGCTACTCGTCCTCGTAGAGCGGCTCGGCCGCCAGCTCCGCGCCCTTGGCGCCGTACAGCCGCACCTCGACGTAGTCGCCGGTGAAGCGGTCGAGCGAGACGAGCGTGAAGCGGTCGGCGACGAGCTCGCACTGATCGGTGGTGGTAGGCCCGAGCTCGGCGGTGGCCACCGCGCCGTTGGGCACCATCGCCACGCCCCACACCAGGGTCACCGTGCCGCGGCGCCCCTCGGTCGCCCGCCAGTGGCCGATCTCCTCGTCGGAGAGGTCGAGCTCCCAGTCGGGGTTCTCCTGCGCGGTGTCCTCGGTGTAGTTGGCCTGCGCGTCGAAGTCGGCCGCCTGCGCGCCCTCGTGCTCGCGGCTCCAGGAGACGTAGCCGAACAGCTCCCCTCCGCCGGCTGCCGCGATGGTCAGAGGCAGGTAGGTGCGCCCGTTCCAGCTGCGGTCCGGGAACCACACCGGCTCGGCCCCCTCGGCCGGCTCCTCGCCCACCTCCTTGCACTTCTCGCGGAAGTGGCCCAGCAGGGTCTCGGCCCAGCGGCCGTAGGGCAGCGGCTCCCGCGGCGGCTCGGCGGCGTACATCGGGACGGGGCGCTCGGCGGGCGGCACGAGCGGCGGAACCTACAACAGGGACACCACGAGCCCGACCGCGCGCACCACGGTCGTGCTCCACGCCACCGCTCTGCGCACACCCGTTTTTCCAGTCCGCACCGTGGCCGTGGCCACCACGACCACGAGGGCCAGGACGATCAAGAGGCGCCGCGCAGGCGCTCGGCGGCCGATTCCGGGGCAAGCACGTTCAGGTGCATCCCCGTCCCCAGCTCGAGCCCGGCGAGATGCGCCAGGCGGGGCAGGATCTCGATCCGCCAGCAGAAGTGCTCGGCGCCCCGCGGCGCCGTGCGCACCCACATGTTCAGCGGCGGCAGGCCGCCGAGCGCGTCGCGCAGGCGCCCCAGCGCCGCGTGCAGCAGCGCGGCGCCCAGCGGGCCCTCGTCCTCGAAGCGCGCGGCGGGGCGGCGCGGGACGAGCTGCATGTGGAAGGGCACGCGCGAGGCGAACGGGCACAGGAGAACCGCCTCGGGGTCGACCGCGACAAGCCGCTCGCGCCGACGCACCTCCTCCTGGACCACGTCCTCGAGCAGGTTGCGGCCCTGGGTGCGCTCGGAGTAGGCGGTGAACCGCTCGCGCTCGCGCGCGATCTCGGCGGGTACCAGCGGCAGCCCGTACAGCTGCGAGTGGGTGTGCGGCAGCGAGGCGCCGGCCTCGCGCCCCTCGTTGACGATCACGTGCACGTAGGAGGCGTCCGGGTGGGCGTTCATCCGGCGGCGCCACATGGCCATCGCGCGCTCCACCTGCTCCGGCGAGACCTCGCCCAGCGACCACACCGACTCGGGCGCGTTGATCACCACCTCGTGGCCACCGGCCGCCGGCCGCGCCACGAACAGCTCCGGCTCCCCGCGCCCCGCGGCCAGCGGATCCTCGCCGACCCCGGCGGCCACCTCGGTGAGCGCCGGGAACAGGTTGGGGACCACCCGCACCGACCACGGGTCGCCGTCGCGGTCCAGCTCGGGAGGGGTGCGGTCCTCGTGCCCCGGGGCGAACGGATCGGTCTCCACGTCGATCGGCGGGCGCTCGACGGGGGGAGGAAGGCGCCCGGCCGGTCGGCGCGCTCCCAGGCGACGATCACGCGCAGCCCCGAGAGGGGGTCGGTGCGCAGCTCAGGCAAGGCGCTTGTCCATGGCCACGTGCTCGATGCCCTCCTCGACGAACACCTCGCCGCGCTCGGTGTACCCGTCCCGCAGGTAGAGCTCGCGGGCGGGGAGCTGAGCGTGGAGGTCGATGGAGCGGGCGCCGGCGGCACGGGCCTGGCGGTCGGCCTCCGCCAGCAGCGCGGCGCCGAGCCCCTCGCGGCGGCGCGGGCGCAGCACGGCCAGGCGCCCCAGCCGCGCTCGCGAGCCGTGGACCACCAGCCGGCACGTGCCGACCACCTGGTCTCCCTCCACGGCCACTAGATGCAGTGCCTCGCGGTCGCGGCCGTCGCGGTCGGCCGCGGGGTCGACGCCCTGCTCGACCGCGAACACGCGCTCGCGGAGCTCCAGCGCGGCGCTCACCTCGGCGTCGCTGCGGGTGGGCCGGACCTCAGCGCGCGTAGCGGCCGATGTCCTCGGAGAGCTTGCTCTCGCTCGCGTACCCACCCTGCTTGAGATACACGAGCTTGCCGTTGCGGTCGTAGAACGCCGTGGCCGGGAAGGCGACCTTGCCGTTGAACAGGCCCGCGATCTCCTGCTCGGGATCGCTGTAGCTGGGATAGGGGATGGGCTCCTCCCGCAGGAAGTCGCGGGCGTCGGACTCGACGTCCTGGGCGTCGACCCCGAGGAAGGCGACCCTGCCCTTGCGCTGCTTGGCCTGGCTCGCGAGGAACGGGAACTCGGCGCGGCACGGCGTGCACCACGAGGCCCACTTGTTGACCACCACCGGGGTGCCCTTCAGCCCCCGCAACTCGCGCTCGAATGCGGGCTTGCCGCCGCTCCGCAGCTGGACCGAGGCGGCGGGCGCCTGGGCCTTGCTGTCGCCGGAGTCGGCGCCGCAACCCGCCACCGCGGCCGCACAGGCGAGAACGGCAAGCACCCGGACCATCGCTCGGAAGGGTGACAGACCCGAATCAAGCCTTTCGCTGCTTTAATAGGGACCAACGCCGCCCGCGGAAGGGCGGTGCAAGCGTCGCCCCGGAGAACGGTCGCGACGACTCTGAAGGCCGGACCTCGCCGCTCTCTCGCGTCGGTCCATTCCGGAGCGCAGTGGCGGCTCGGCCCGACTCCTCACTCGAAGAACAGGCTCAAGTGGCTGAAAGCCATCAGCAGACCGCAGAGGTGCCGTTTTCCGGCGCCGAGCTCAAACGCGCCGAGCGATTCGCTCGCGAGTCCTTCGTGCTCGAAGGAGAGGATCCCGAGGTCGCGCTGGCCCCAGGGACCGCCCGCCGGCGCGCGTTGGACGCCGCTCTGGCCGAGATCGAGCAGGGCCGCGACGACCCCTCGCTCGCCTGGCGGCGCGAGTACTCGCTCATGCTCGGCCTCGAGCGCCTGCTGGCCGAGGAGGAGCCCCATCTGGCCGACGGCACCACGCTCTCGGCGCACCAGGTGGACGCCCTCTCGGGCACGCTGATCGCGCTGACTTCGGACATCCAGGAGTCCGCCGAGCGCAACGGCTCCAAGGCATCCGAGCCCGACCCCGAGCCGCTGCCGGCCACCGACCCAGAGCCGGAGCTCGAGCTCGACGACGAGGACATCGACGACGACGAGGACATCGACGACGAGGAGGACGTCGACGAGGAGGAGGAAGAGGACGAGGAGCCGGTGGACTGGGATCCCGCGGCGGAGGCCGACGTCGACGAGGAGGTCGCCCCCCTTGCGGAGGACCCGGGCGCCAACCGCCGCTTCTGGTTCGAGCACGCCACGGGCGCCGGAAAGACCGTCGCCGCCATGGGCTTCGTCGAGGCCTCGCGCACCGGCGGCGTCCTGATCCTCACCCACCGCCGCAACCTCGTCGAGCAGTTCCAGGAGGAGCTGCGCACGCGCGGCTACCGCGACCGCGCCAGCGCCTCGCTGCTGGGCCGCAACGGGGACGAGCCCCCGGCCGGCGGCCCCGTCACCGTCGAGACCTACCAGTGGTTCGTGCGCAACGCCGGGAAGGTCTCCGACGCCTACACGGTCATCATCTGCGACGAGGCCCACACCGCGCTGGGCGAGAAGACCAGCGCCGCCATCCGCCAGTGGACCGGCCCGGTCTTCGTCGGCATGACCGCGACGGGCGCGCTGATCGCCCGGCACGTCACCGACCTGTTTCCCACCCAGACCTCGCGCTTCGACCTGGCCCAGGCCGCGCGCCGCGGCGTCATCTCGCCGCTGCGCTGCGTGCGCATCCCGCCCGGGGTGGGAGTGCGCTCGATCGCCAACGTGCCCCTGCGCCGCGGCGAGGTGGACCAGGACTTCGACCAGGAAGAGCTGGCCGAGCTGCTCGACCAGGCGCCGTTCAACATCGCTGTGGCCGACCTCTACAAGGTGCGCTTCCGCGACGTGCCCGGGGTGGTCTACGCCGCCGGCGTGCGCCACGCCCACAACGTCGCCGACGCCATGCAGGCCGCCGGCATCAAGGCCAAGGCCGTCTCGGGGGAGACGCCCAAGCGCGAGCTCACGCGCATCCTGGCCTCCTACGAGCGGGGCGACATCGACGTGCTGGTCAACGCCCAGCTGCTTGCCGAGGGCTGGAACTCGCCGCGCGCGACGGTCTGCATGCACCTCGCCCCCACCGCCTCGCGGCGTGTCTACCAGCAGCGCGTCGGACGCGTGACCCGCCGCACTCCGGGCAAGGAGGCGGGCATCGTGGTGGACTTCGTCCACCCGGCGACCACCAACGACGACCCGGTGGTGACGCTGCACTCGCTGCTCGACCGCGACGTCTACCGCGGCGGCGCCATCGTGGTCGGGCCCGTGCGCCGCGGCCGCGGCCGCCGCCTGCGCGTCGAGCGCCGCGTGCTGCCCGTGACCGCCGATCCCGATCGCCGCGCGCAGGTGTTCGAGCGCGAGCTGTGGCGGATCGCCGTCGAGCACCTGACCTGGAACGAGCAGCACGTGTGGGCCGCCCTGGCCGGCGCCCGCGTGGCCTCCAACAACTGGCGCCGCGCCCGCGCCATGCTCCACTTCGACCAGACCGGGGAGCTGCGCCGCCGTTTCCTGCTCACCTGCCTGCAGCGCAACCGCAACTCGCAGCTGCGCCAGCGGGCGCTCACCGAGGTCGGCAACCTGCGCGACCCCGAGGCCTTCGCCGAGGCCGTCGAGCTGGTGGGCACCTGGTCGCGCGACGAGCGCCGCGAGGGCGTGAAGATCATGCTCCAGGCCCTGGCCGAGCGCCAGATCGGCCGCCGCGACCAGGCCTCGCGCTGGACCTGGGACCTGGCGGAGTACACGCAGGACGTGCATGAGGAGTACGCCGTACAGCGGTGGCCGGAGACCAAGCGGCTGCTCGGCCTGCTCGTCAACTCCTCCGGCGCTGCCCACGCCCGCAACGCGCGCCGCATCGTGCAGGCCGCGCGCAAGCAGGACCGGCGCTTGGCCGCCGCCCTGCTCGCCGCCGCGCGGACCCACACCCCCGAGGCTCGGCAGCTGATCGACGGCGCCCGCACCCGCATGGCCCGCAAGCCCTCCGCGCTGGCCCGTGAGCTGCTGCGCAACTTCCCCAAGGGCCGCCGCCGCCGCGGCGGCCGCCGTCGCCGACGCAAGGGCGGCGGAGGAGACGGGGGCAACGGCAAGGTGGACCCCGCCAAGCAGCCGAAGGTGCTGGACACCCAGGACACCGGGGGCGAGGACGCCGCCGGGCCCGAGCGCGACGCGGCCTAGCCGCCCCGCGCGCCTAGCCGGCCGGCGGGATGGGGTGGTCCGAGCGGATCACGTCGCCCGGGTCGACCCTGGCCTTGATCTCCTGCAGCCGTCGGTACGCGTCCGGCTCGAAGCCGGCCGCGGTGTCGACCACGGACTCGGCGAAGTTCAGGTAGGAGCGCTCGCTGGTCCAGGGTGCGACCGCCTCGCGCAGCCCCGCCTGGTGGGCGTGGACGGCCTGGGCCGCCTGCACGTCCATGGGCACGCCGACGAAGCCCAGCGCGTAGGCGCCTCGGACCGTCGCCAGCGCGCCGGCGTCCGGCGGCGCCTCGGCCAGGGCGCCACCCAGCTGTCGCAGCTCCACCGCCAGCAGCGGGCTGTTGGAGCCCGGCCCGGCGATGTCCAGCAGCGCCTGGGCGGTGTCCGCCTCCAGCGCCTCCAGCACCACGGAGTCGGCGATGCCGGGGGTGGGCTGCTCGGGATCGCCGTGGATGCGGCACAGCGCGGCGGGCGGCACGGGCCCGGTGCCGTCGAGCACGGGCGCGGCCACGTCCATCATCGGCGCCAGCGCCTCGCGGCCCTCGTCCTCGCCGCCCACGTGCACAGCGGTGAACGCCATCACCGGGTTGCCCCGCAGCGGCTCGGGCACCTCGGGGAACGGCGGAAGGTGGAGGAAGCGCAGCGACGACGTCAGCTCGTCGGGCGCCGAGGCGGTCCACTCCCGGAAGGCGGCCAGGAGGTCGGGGGCAGCCTCGATCGGGAAGGCGACCATCCCGCCGTACAGCTCTCCGGCGGGGACGAGCGACAGCTCCAGCGAGCACACCACCGCGAAGGCCCCGCCGCCACCCTTCAATGCCCAGAGGAGGTCGGAATCCGAGGAGGCGTCGACTCGGCGCAGCTCGCCGTCGGCGGTGACCACCTCGGCGGCGGTGATCCGGTTGCAGGCCAGCCCGTGCAGCCTCGCCAGCCAGCCGATCCCGCCGCCCAGTGTGTAGCCGGCTACACCCACGTCGGGCGACGAGCCACCCAGGCCGGACAGCCCGTGCTCGCCGGCGGCCTCGGCCAGCTCGGCGGACAACGAGCCCCCCTGCACGCGGGCGGTGCGCGCCTCGGCGTCCACCTCGACCCCGGTCAGCTTCGTGGTTCTCAGCAGCATCACCCCCTCCAGGGACCCGTGCGCGCCGGCGGCGTGGCCGGGACCCTGCGCCGCGACGGCCAGGCCGTTGTGGGCGGCGTACCGGACGGCCTCGGCCACCTCCTCGGCGCTTTCGGGGACCACCACGAGCTCGGGCTGCTGGTCGACCGCCAGGTTCCAGGCCTGGCGGGCCTCGTCCCATCCGGGATCACTGGGTTGTACGGCGTTGGCGACCATCTCAGCGCCCTAGGTGTACCTCACCTGAGTCCAGCGCGACGCGTCCCCCCTCGGTGTCCACCAAAAGGGCACCCGAGCCGTCGACCCCCGCCGCGGTGCCCTGCCCGCCGTCCCAGGCAACCGGGCGGCCCGCGAGCGCGTCGCGCTCGGCCCACGCGGCGAGCGCCGTCTCGCGGGGGTCGGCCAGCCGGGACTCGAGCGTCGCGAGCACGGTCTCCAGCATGGCCTCGCGCGACGGCGAGCGGCGGGCGGCGATCTCCAACGAGGTGGCGATCTCGCGCAGCTCCTCGGGCAGCTGATCGGCGGTGGTGGAGACGTTGAGGCCCACCCCGAGCACCGCCCAGCCCTCCTGGGGACGGCTCTCGACGAGGATGCCGGCGACCTTGCGGCCGTCGATCCAGACGTCGTTGGGCCATTTGATCGAGCAGTTGACGCCTGCGGCCTCGCAGGCCTCGGCCACCGCCACCGAGGCGACCAGCGGCAGCAGCTCGTCGAACTCGCGCAGCACGAGCGACGCGAGGATCGACGAGCCGGCCGGGGCGCTCCACGCCCGGCCCTGGCGGCCCCGGCCGGCGCTCTGCTCGTCGGCGGTCACCAGCGTCCCGTGCGGGGCGCCGCCCGCCGCCAGCTCCTTGGCCCGTTCGTTCGTCGAGCCGATCAGCCGGTGGTGCAGGCGGGGCCGGCCGAGCACCCTCAGCCTCCCGGCCGCAGCCGGATCTCGTCGCCCGGCCCCATGCCCAGCTCGGCGGCCGCGTCGCCGCGGTTCACCGCGACCGCGAGCGAGCGGTAGGCGTCCTCGTAGACCAGGATCCCGCCGCCCTCCACGTCGGCGAACGTCTGCGTGAACGTGGCCGGGCGGGTCTCGCCGCGGATCTCCAGCTCCACGGTGCGCCCCAGGGTCAGGCCCGTCCCGGCCAGATCCTCGTGGCCCACGTTCAGGGACGCGTTGCCGAAGCGGTCGAGGCTCAGCACGTGGGCCACCAGGGCGCCGTCCTCGCGGCGGGCCTCCGGGAGCCCGAGCCGCTGCAGGTCGTCGGGCTCGACCGCCTCGCCGGCGTCGGCCAGCTCGGCGCCCGCGGCCAGATGCGCGGCCACCGGGGCGAACAGGTCGCGGCCGTGGAAGGTGGCGCTCACCGGCTCCAGGCGGTGCGGGGAGCGCGTCACGTCCACCGCCTCGACCACTCCGCCGAAGCGGTCCCAGGCCAGGCTCAGCAGGCCGTTGTCGGGACCGACGAGCAGGCGGCCCTCCTCCGCGCAGCGGACCGCGAGCGCGCGGCGCTCTGTCCCCACCTGCGGGTCCACCACCGCCACGTGCACGCCCGCCGGCAGGTAGGGCAGCGACCGGGCCAGCACCAGCGCACCGCGCTGCACGCCGTAGTGCGGCATGCCGTGGCTGATGTCGATCACCCGGGCCTCGGGCGCGATCCGCGCGATCACGCCGTGCACGACGCCGACGAAGTCGTCCTCGTGGCCGTAGTCGGTCAGCAGGGAGACGATCACCGCAGCAGCGCCTCCACCAGGCCGTCGAGGTCGTGCCGCGTCGCCTCGACGTCGACCGTGAGGCCGTGCTCGCGCGCGGTCGCGCTGGTCACCGGCCCGATCGAGACCACGCGCGGCCCGGGCGGGAGCTCGCCGTCCAGCGCCTGCATGAGGAAGCGCACGGTGGAGGACGCGGTGAAGGTGACGTCGGTGGCGCGTGCCAGCGCGGCCCGCTCGTCGTGGCCCAGTGGCTCGGCCACCGTCTCGTACAGCGGCACCACGTCCACCTCCGCGCCGCGCTCGCGCAGGGCATCGGGCAGCACGTCGCGGGCCTCCTCGGCCCGAGCCACCAGCACGCGCCGGCCCGCGACCTCCACGCCCTCCAGCGCCTCGGCCAGCGACTCCGCGATCGACCGTGGCGGCACGACGTCGGCCCGCAGGCCCCGCTCGGCCAGCGCCGCGGCGGTGCCGGGGCCGATCGCCGCGAGCACGGCGCCGGCCAGCGAGCGCGCGTCCTTGGCGTGCGCGGCCAGGCCGTCGAGCAGTAGCTGGGCCCCGTTGGGGCTGGTCAGGCACACGAGCGAGTAGCCCTCGATGTCCGCCAGCGCCGCGGGCGGTGGCTTGGGGACGATGCGTATCGCGGGGGTCTCGACCACCTCGGCGCCGAGCGCCTGCAGCCGCCGCGCCAGCTCGCTGGCCTGCGCCCGCGCGCGCGTGACCGCAACCGTCCTGCCGTGCAGCGGGCGCTGCTCCAGCCAGCTCAGATCGAGCTCCGCCACCGCGCCCACCACGGTGATCGCCGGGGGCGCGACTTGCGCCTCGTCGACCCGGGCCGGCAGCTCGGACAGAGGCGCCCGCACGGAGCGCTGGCCGGGCAGCGTGCCCTGCGCGACCACCGCCGCGGGCTCGGTCGTCGGGCGGCCGTGCTCGATCAGCCGCTCGGCGATCTTGGGCAGGTTCTTCACCCCCATGTAGAAGACCAGCGTCCCGGGGAAGGCGGCCAGCGCCGCCCAGTCGATCGCCGTCTCGGGCTTCTCGGGGTCCTCGTGGCCGGTCACGAAGGCGACCGCCGAGGCCGCGTCGCGTTGGGTCACGGGCACCCCGGCGTAGGCGGGCGCGGCGACGCCCGCGGTCACGCCGGGCACCACCTCGAAGGGCACGCCCGCATCCTTCAGCGCGGCGGCCTCCTCGCCACCGCGGCCGAACACGAACGGGTCCCCGCCCTTGAGGCGCACGACGCGCTTGCCCTCGCGGCCGAGCTCGACCAGCCGGGCGTCGATCTGCTCCTGGGCCATGGCCACCGAGCCCGGTGCCTTGCCCACGTACACCAGCTCGCACCCCTCGCGCGCCCCCGCGAGCGCCCCTTCGGGGATGAGGCGGTCGTAGAGGATCGCGTCGGCCTCGGCGATCAGCTCCAGCGAGCGGGCGGTCATCAGGCCGGGGTCGCCGGGCCCCGCCCCGACCAGGTGCACGATGCCCTCGCTCACCCGGCTCCCTCGGCCTCGTCGAGGATGTCGCCGGCCCCCGCGGCCACCAGCCGCTGGGCCACCTCGCCGCCCAGCGCGGCGGGCTCCGCGGCGGGCCCTTCGTGCTCGTCGCGCACCCAGGCGCTGCCGTCGGGCAGGCCGGCGTAGGCCGTCAGGCGCAGGGTCTGGCCGTCCAGGCGGGCCAGCGCGCCTACCGGCGTGTCGCAGGTCGCATCCAGGGCCGTGACCAGCGCGCGCTCGGCTGTCAGGCGCACCAGCGAGTCGGGATCGGTCACGGCGGCGCCCGCCTCGGCCGCCGCCGCGTCGTCCGCGCGGGCCTCGAGCGCGATGCAGCCCTGCCCCGCGGCTGGGACCAGCTCGGTCATCGCGTTCCCCTCGTCCGAGCGGCCCAGCCGGGCGAGGCCGGCGCAGGCCAGCACGATCGCCGCGTGCTCGCCGTCGGCGAGCTTGCGCAGGCGCGTGTCCACGTTGCCGCGCAGCTCGGCAACCTCGACGTCGGGCCGCAGCGCCAGCAGTTGCGAGCGGCGCCGAACGCTCGCCGTGCCCACCGAGGCGCCCTCGGGCAGCTCGGACAGCGATGGCGCGCCGCACAGCGCGTCGCGGGCGTCCGCGCGGTCGGGCACACCCACCAGCGCCAGGCCCTCGGGCAGCGAGGCGGGCACGTCCTTGGCCGAATGCACGGCCAGGTCCACCTCGCCCGCCAGCAGGGCCTCCTCCAGCTCCTTCACGAAGCGCGCCTTGTCCCCGGTCACGCCGCGGTCACCCGAGGTCTCCACCTCGACGATCTCCGCGCCCCCCAGCAGGTCGGCCACCAGCAGCGCCTGAGCCAGCGCCAGGGCGCTGCCGCGGGTGCCGAGCCTCACCCGCTGTGTCGCCGCCGCGAGCCCAGGTCGGTCACCGGCGCGCCGGCGCGCTCGTCCGCGGGGGCCTCGAGCGCGAACAGCTCGCGCAGCGCCTGGACGTGGAGGTACGAGCCCTCCTCGCCCGCTCCGCCCTTCAGGCGCAGCGTCGGCTCGTGCAGCAGCCGGCTCACGATCGAGCGGGCCATCGCCTCCATGCGGGCGCGGTCGGCGTCGGACATCGACTCCCACCGCGGCTCGTTCTCGCGCAGCACCTGCTGCACGATCGCCTCGCCGCGCTCGCGCAGGGCGGCCACCGTCGGCAGCACGTTCGAGCCGGGCGAGGAACTCCTCGAAGCGCTCCACGTCGGCCTCGACCAGGGTGCGGGCGCGGGTGGCCTCGGCCTCACGCGCGGAGACGTTCCGGTCCACGGCGCGCTGCAGGTCGTCCATGTCGTACAAGGCGATGCCGGGCAGCTCGCGCACGCTCGGGTCGATGTCGCGCGGGACCGCGATGTCGATCAGCACCAGCGGTCGCCCGGCGCGGGCCTCGGCCACCAGCTCGAGCTCCTCGCGGCCGATGATCTGGTGCGGGGAGCCGGTGCTGCTCACCACGATGTCCGCCTGCTCGAGCTCGGCCGGAAGCTGCTCGAAGCGCACCGCGCCGCCCCCGAAGCGCGAGGCCAGGCCGATCGCCCGGTCGTAGTGGCGGTTGGCCACGAACACGGTCTCCACGCCGCGCTCGCGCAGCGCTCGGGCGGTCAGCTCGCCATTCTCGCCTGCGCCCACCACCAGCACGCGCTTCTGGGACAGGTCGCCGAGCATGTCCGCGGCCAGCTCCACCGCCACGCTGGAGACCGACACCCGCGAGCGGCTCACGCCGGTGTCGGTGCGCACGCGCTTGCCCGTGGCCAGCGCCTCCCGGAACAGCCGGTTCGCGATCGGCCCCGTGGCGCCCTCGACCAGCGCCAGCTCGTAGGCCCGCTTGACCTGGCCCTGGACCTCGGCCTCGCCGACGATCATCGAGTCCAGTCCCGAGGCCACCTCGAACAGGTGGGAGACCACGTCGCGCCCAAACCAGGAGTAGAGGTGGCCGAGCAGCTCGGTCGGCCGGATCTCCGCCTCGCGCGCGAGGATCGCGAGGGTGGTGGACTCGGCCTCGACCACGTCGGCCGCCACCAGCACGATCTCCGTGCGGTTGCAGGTGGAGATGGCCACCGCCTCGTGCACGGCATCGTGTGACACGAGCTCGGCCAGCACCCGAGCCGCGCGGCCTTCCGGCAGCGCCAGGCGCTCGCGCAGCGCCAGCGGCGCGGTCTTGTGCGAGGCGCCGAGGGTGAGCAGCTGGGCGCTCACGCCGTGCTGCCGGCCGAGGTCGTGGTCCTCGGCCGGTCGGTCGGTTCTTCTGCCAGCTCCTCGAGCTCGCGCGCGATGCGCGAGATCTTGGCCCCGAGGATCGCCACGTAGATGAGGATCAGCGCCACGAACACGATGTAGGCGCCGGCCACGTACTTGCCCGCCTCGTCGAGCGGAAGCGCGGGCATCAGGCCGCCAGCCGCGCGCGCAGCCGCTTGAGGCTCATGGCCGCGTGCTTCGAGGTCAGCTCGAGCTTCCAGAGCGTGACGAACAGCAGGGTCATCGCCACGATCGCGACGAGGAAGGTCAGGCGCATCTCCCCGGGCAGGTCGCCGCCGGTCTGGGACAGCACCCGCGGGTGGGTGAAGCTCTCCGCCAGCCGCACCGCCGCGAAGTTGATCGGCACGAACGCGCCGGCCGCGATCGCGAAGACCGACGAGGCGCGAGCCTGGCGCTCGGGGTCCTCGATCGAGAACCGCAGCGGGTAGTAGACGCAGTACAGGAGGAAGACGACCAGGAACGAGACCAGCACCGGCTCGTCCCAGACCCACCAGTGGCCCCACGACGCCTTGGCCCAGATGGCGCCGGTGACCAGCACGCCCAGTCCGAGGATGATCGACATGTGGATGGCGACGTACGAGCGCATGTCCCACGAGGGGTCGCGCGAGCGCAGGTGCTTGATCGCCATCACGCCGCCGGCCACGAAGCCGCCGAGGGCCACGATGGCCATGGGCACGTGCACGTAGAAGATCTTCTGGATGAACCCCTGGTCGGCGTCGACCGGCGCGTAGAAGAAGACGAGCGCGAACGCGACGACGATCGCCACCACGGTGGCGATGGAGAGCGGCTTGAGGCCCCTTGCGTACGTCAATCGTCGAGGAGGTAGTCGAACACGGCCACTGACAGCAGTACGAACACCAGATCGTAGAGGCTGAGCAGCGCCAGCCAGCGGCCGAGGTCCTCCGGCGAGCCGTCCCCGCTGAACAGCGGCTCTGTCGCCCCGGACGCGGCGATCAGCAGCGGCGCCAGCAGGGGGAGCAGCATCAGCGGCACCACCAGCTCTCGCGCCCGTCCCTCGCTGGCCAGGGCGGAGACCAGCGCGCCCACTCCGGCCAGGCCGAGGTTGGCCAGCAATAGCACCGGCAGCAGCTCCGGCTGCAAGCCGGGGCCCAGAAGCAGCAGCGTGAAGGCCGGGATCGCCACCAGCTCCACCAGCGTCAGGTAGACGAACAGCGCCGCCGCCTTGGCCAGCCACAGCCCCGTGCGGTCGGCGGGGGAGAGCAGGAGGCCCTCGATGCCGCCCTGCTCGCGCTCGGCGGCGAACAGCCGGGTGACGCCGATCACGCTCGCCAGCAGCAGCGTGACCCAGAGCACGCCGCCGGCCAGCTCGCCGTCGAGCGAGTCGCGGTCCAGGCCGAAGTGGAACAGCACGAAGGCGGTGACGCTGAACAGCAGCATCGCCGGCACGGACTCCTTGGTCCGCGCCTCGAGGCGCAGGTCCTTGCGCAGGATCGCCGAGGCCGAGCGGATCACGCGGGCCGCCCGTCCTCGAGCACCAGAACCCTGGTCGGCCTCCGCGCGGCCCAGCTCGGCGTCGTGGGTGACCAGCACCCGGGTGCGGCCCGACGCCTTGCCCACCAGCGGCTCGAGCAGCTCGGCGGCCGTCGCGTCCAGCCCGGCCCGCGGCTCGTCGAGCAGCAGCAGCGGTGGGTCGTGCAGCACGGCCCGGGCGCTGGCTACGCGCTGCACCATCCCGCGCGAGAGCTCGCGCACCGGCTCGTCCGCTCGCCCCTCCATCCCGACGGCGGCGAGCACCTCGTCCACGCGCGCGAGGGGGACCTGGTGCAGCCGGGCGTGGTAGAGCAGGTTCTCGCGCGCGCTGAGATCGCGGTAGAGCAGCGGCTCGTGGCCGAGCAGGCCCACCCGGCCTCGCACCTTCCACGCCTCACCCGGAAGCTCGGCGCCGAGCACCCGCGCGCTGCCCCCGTGGGGCCGCAGCAGCGTGGACAGCACCTTCAGCAGCGTGGTCTTGCCGGCGCCGTTGGGGCCCAGCACGGTGAGGGTCTCGCCCTCCTGCACGCTCACGCTCACCCCCGCCAGGGCCACGCGCTCGCCGTAGCGGCGCTCGACGTCCTTCAGCTCGATCACAGGCACGCTATAAGTGCCTCTCAAGACCCGATCGAACGAAGGAGTCGCCCCATGGCCGACGTCAAGCCCATCCCGGACAACTATCCCCGGGTCACGCCCTACCTGCACGTCGACGGCGCCGCGGAGGCGATCGACTTCTACTGCAGGCGTGCTCGGCGCGACCCAGCGGGGAGACAGCATGACGGCCCCCGACGGAAAGGTCGGGCACGCCGAGCTCGAGCTCGGCGGCTCGGTGATCATGCTCGCCGACGAGAACCCCGACTTCGGCGCGCTCGGCCCGAAGACCGTGGGCGGCACGCCGGTCAGCATCCATGTCTACGTCGACGACGTCGACGCCGTGTTCCGTGCCGCCCTCGACTCGGGCGCGACCGAGCTGCGGGCGGTCGAGGACCAGTTCTACGGCGACCGCCTCGGTCAGTTCGAGGATCCGTTCGGGCACCACTGGAGCGTCGCGACGCATGTGGAGGACGTACCGCCGGAGGAGATGGGGAAGCGGGCCGCCGAGGCGATGGCCGGCTAGCGCTCCAATGTCTCGGCCGCGTGCTTGATGGTCGGCTCGACCACCGGCCACGACTGGCCGATCGCCTTGGGGTTGCCGGGGAAGTTCACGATCAGGGTGCGGCCGCGCACCCCGGAGATCCCGCGCGTGAGGATGCCCAGCGGCGTGTGATCGCGCGAGTCGGCCCGGATCGCCTCCGCCCAGCCGGGCGCCTCGCGGTCGATCACGTCGCGCGTGGCCTCGGGCGTCACGTCGTCGGGCGTCAGCCCGGTGCCGCCGGTGGTGAACACGAAGCGGGCGCCCTCCTCGTCGGCGAGCCGCCGCAGCGCCGCGGCGATCTGCGTCGCGGTCGTCGGGCAGCAGCTCGTGGCTGACCTCCAGCCCGGCCGCCGTGCACAGCTCCGACCAGCTGGTCGCCCGAGCGGTCGTCCCCGCCGTCGCGGGCGAGCGAGCTGGACACGGTGATCACCCCGGCCCTCACCGCCGCCAGTCCTCCTTGCCGCCGGTCTTCTCCAGCAGGGTCACCGGGCCCGACCTCCACGCCGCGCTCGATGCCCTTGACCATGTCGTAGACCGTCAGCGCCGCCACCGAGGCCGCGGTCATCGCCTCCATCTCCACGCCGGTCTCGGCCGGTGGTGCGGGCCTCGGCGGTGAGCGTCACGCTCGGACTCGCCGACCTCGATCGCCACGTCGACGTACGACAGCGGCAGCGGGTGGCACAGCGGGATCAGCTCGGCGGTGCGCTTGGCGGCCTGGATGCCGGCGATGCGCGCGGTGGCGATCACGTCGCCCTTGGGCCCGTCGCCGCGCGCGACCGCGGAGGCGGTCTCCGGGCTCATGCGCACCTCGGCGCGCACCACGGCCCGGCGGTTGGTCGCCGCCTTTCCGCCCACGTCCACCATGCGGGCCCGCCCGGAGTCGTCGAGGTGCGAGAGCTCGCCCACGGGCTCAAGTCTGCCGCACCGTGTCTGCGGTGGGCTTCTATCGCCGCCGGCGCACCCGCTCGCAGCCGCGCAGGCGGTCGAAAACGTTGGCCGAAGCGCGGTCGAACCGCCGCCGCAGTCGACGCGATCCGGGGAGCGGTCTCGGGCCCGGACCCGGTCCCGGCCAAGTCCTGCCCGGATTCGGTCTCGGCCGCCGCCGCCGTCGAGGAAGTCGTTCCCCTTCGTGCCGATGATGCGGTCGTTGCCCCGGCCGCCACTGAAACGGTCGCCCGGCAGGGGCCGCGGGTGTCCGCGAGATTTACGCCCTCCAGCACGTCGTTGCCTCCGCCACCCGCGATGACATCGCGAGCCTGCCCCCGGTCAGCTGTGAGGGTCGCCGTTCACTCCGCGGTGCCCGCGGTGGCTCCGGACGGCACACCCAGTGCGATCGCGAGCAGCGCGCCGAAGAGGAGAAGCGAGATTCTCCCTCATGGTCATCACCTCACGGGACCTGCCGCGAGGACAGCGAGAACCCCGCGACGGCCGGGAGGACCTCGCCGCTGTCGCCGGCGTTGAAGGTGACGTAGTACCACCGGTTTCGCCCGACGTGGCGTTCGCACTGGGTGAAGTCGAAGGCCTCGTCGTCGGAGTAGTCGCGCTCGCCACCGAAGTTGGCGTACGGGGTGCACTGTCCGCGAGCGATGGCCGCCGCCGACGGATCGCCGTAGCGGATGCCGTCGGTGGTGTTCCAGGGCCCCGCCCCGCTGCCGACGTAGACGACCTTCGACCGGCGGCTGCGGCCGGAGTACATGATCAGCATCCGCGAAGCGCGGTCTCGGCTGGCGTACGTGTGGGCCACGCGCCGGCCAGAGCGTGCCCTCAGGACTGGCCGGCGAGCGCCGAGCGGACGCAGCCGCTCGACCTTCGCCCGGGTCTGCCCGAGCTTGACGCCTCCGATCGACTTGCCCTGGACCACGAGCGTGCGATCGCGGGCGCCGGCGGGAGCCGCGCCCACGAGGAGCGCGAGTGCAGTGGCGATGACTATGTGACGGCGGTTGATGTTCATGGGGCCATGCTCCTTTCGCCGCGGCTGCGGTGCATCGGGGCAGCCACCCGACTCGCCCCCGTGCTGCCACTGAAGCTCAGCGTCGCCGTAGATGCGGTACTGGCGGGCGTTCACCCGCCACTGGTGAGCCGAAGCGCCACTGGCGGGTGCGGGCCAGATAGCTGAAGGCGTCCACCCGGCCCACCGACTCGCGCCGCTCGGCCCGGGTCTCTTCGTTGTGGGTGTGCAGCCGCGACCGTCGCCCAGCACCTCGACGTAGCAGTACTGGATCACCGAGGTGCTGTTCTCGAAGTTGCTGATCAGCTTGTCGGCGCGGCTGCGCTGGCCCCGGCTGAGCGCGTCGGCGCTCGGGGCGCCGCAAGCAGCACCCCGAGCGACAGCGCGACGATCAAAAGGCGTCTCTTCTCAGACCGAGGAGGCGATCGTCCAGAGCACCATCATCGCCAGCATGGTTGCGCCGACGAGGATCGCGGCGAGGGCCATGCCCCGGCCCTCGCTCGAGTGTCTGCGGGCGTGAACGCCCAGGACGACAGCCACGATCGCGACCGGCAGGCCGAAGACGAAGCCGCCTCCGGGCAGGACGTCCCAGGTCAGGACCGAGCCCGGCACCGACAGCAGAGCGAGCAGCAGCGCGAGGCCGGGACGGGCGGTCCGTCGGTCGAGGTCAACGGGTGAACGGCTTGCTGTGGTTTCCATGGCCAGATGCTCCGTTGTCGCGGGGCTCAAGTCATCGGGGCGAGCACCGGACCTCGCTCCGTGCCTCCACTTACTGAGTTCGGTTCAAAAAGGACAGGACGGCGACTACCCGCCGGTGGCTGTCCTCCGCTCCCTGCAGGTCCAGCTTCATGAAGACGTTGCGCACGTGGCTCTCGACGGTCCGCTCGGTCAGGAAAAGCCGCCGGGCGATGCCTGCGTTGGTCAGGCCCTCGGCCATCAGCGACAGCACCTCGCGCTCGCGCTCGGACAGCTCGCTCATGCCCGAGTCGCCCGAGACCAGCCGCTCGACGACCTTCGGGTCCAGCGCGGAGCCTCCCCGCGCGACCCGCTCGGCGGCCTCCATGAAGTCGTCCACCTCGAGCACCCGGTCCTTCAGGAGGTAGCCGAAGCCGCTCTGCGTGACGAGGTCGCTCGCGCCGGCCGCCTCGACGTGCTGGGAGAGGACCAGCACGCCGACGTCGGGGTGTGCGTCGCGGATCCAGTGCGCCGCGCGGATCCCCTCGTCGGTGAAGCTCGGCGGCATCCGGACGTCCACAACGGCCAGGTCCGGCGTGTGCTCGCTGACGGCGCCCCGCAGGCGGTCGGCGTCGTCCACTGCGGCCACCACCTCGTGGCCCCCGTCGCCGAACAGACGGGCGAGGCCCTCGCGCAGGAGCGCCTGGTCCTCGGCGATCACTACGCGCACGGGAACTCCGCCACCAGCGCCGTGCCGCGGCCGTCGTCGCTGCGCGAGGTCCAGCTTCCCGCCCAGCGCCGCGACTCGGTCGGCCAGGCCGACCAGCCCCGAGCCGCCGCCCGGCGAGGCCCCTCCCTGCCCGTCGTCCTCCACGCGGAGCACCAAGCGCGCGCCTCGTGGGCGGCGCTCAGCCGTCACCCGCGTCCCGCCCGCATGCTTCACGGCGTTCGTGAGGCCCTCGCTGGCGACGAAGTACGCGGCGGCCTCCAGGTCGGCCGGGAAGCGCTCGGGCGTCGCCTGGACGTCGGTGGGGACCGCCGCTCGGGCGGCGAGCTCCTCCAGGGCGGGCGCCAGGCCATCGTCGAGCGCCGCCGGCCGCACGCCCCGGGCCAGCTCGCGAAGCTCGGTGATCGCGTCGGCGAGCCCCGCCACGACCGGATCGAGGGCGCTGCTGGCGTCGCCGGGGCCGAGCTGATGCTGGGCGTGTCGCAGCTCCAGGCCCAGCGACACCAGCCGCTGCTGGGCGCCGTCGTGGAGGTCACGCTCCAGCCGGCGGCGCTCCTCGAGGCCGGCGGACACGATGCGGGCGCGTGAGGCCTCCACCTCGGCCAGCTGGCGCCTGACCTCGACCCGCAGGCGGGCGATCTCTATGGCCAGTCCGGCGCGCAGCAGCAGATCGTCGAGGAGCTGCGCCTCCCGCGGGTTCTTGGGAGTGTGCAGCACGGTGGCCAGCTGCAGATCGCCCCGCCGGACGGGGGTCCTTCCCGGCGGGCTCGGAGGGCAGCTCCGGCACCAAGCGGCCGGCGTCGTCGGCGTGCGAGCTCTGCGAGGGCAGCCAGAAGAAGACGCGCAAGCGCGGATCCGACAGCGCCTCGGACAGAACAGAGCCGACGGCCTCCGGTTGGGCGCGCTCGTCGCGGAGCTCCGTGAGGAAGTCGTCCACTCGTCGCCGGGCGTCGTAGCGGCGACGGTTGAAGCGGCGGTCGACCACTCCCTGGACTCGGTCGCGGAGCGGCCGGAAGGCCAGTGTCACCGCCAAGGTGGCCACGGCGGTGGCGACGGCGGAGCCGCCGCCGAGTCCCACGCCGAGGAGAAGAACCACGCCCACGAACGCGGCACCCAGGGTGAGCGTGAGCACTGCATAGACCAGCGTGGCGCTGATCAGGCGGTCGATGTCGTAGAGGCGGTAGCGCAGCACCGCGATACCCACCGCGACCGGGATGCCGATCTCGACGAGCATCAGCCCGAGGAAGGTCAGGTCGCCCGGGCCGTCCTCATTGGGCTCGATCGACCCCAGGATGATCGACACCGGGATGAAGGCGCCCGCGTAGGCGATCCACTTGAGCTGCGCTCGCTCCTCCCCCTCAGACCTCCTGAAGCGGACCACCAGTGCCGCCATCGCCAGGACGAAGGTCACGATCATCCCCAGCAGGCCAATCCCCCTCAGGACGTTGCTCACCGCGTCCGGCAGGGCGCCGGGCGGGGGAATGTGCTCGAACGGATCGTCGAGGCGCTCGCCGGAGAACGTCCCGCCCACGAGCGCGGCCGCGAACGAGGCGACCGCCAGCACCACGGCGGCTCGCCAGCGGCGCGACGGAAGGCGCCCGTCAGGGAAGACGAAGCCCAGGGCAACTATCGCCGCGAAGATGAGGGGCCAGGAGTGGGTCTCCAGGATCGCCGCGAGCCGCCCGCCCGGGAGGCTGCCCGGGTTCTCGAGCGCGTAGGCGGCCCAGCTCGTGATGACTCCGGACACCGCGAGCAGGAAGCCGTTGAGGATCAGCAACCACCCGACGACGTTGCCCGGCCGGCGCAGGACGATCGCGAGCCCGACACCGGTGGTGGTGACCACCGCCATCACGGACGCCGCGTCGCCCCACGGGTCGGCGTATTCGCCGGCGCCGGCCTCGAGCACGACAACGGCCACGCCCAGCGCCGCCGACCAGCGCGCCGGCAGACCACGCGAGCGTGCTCGATCGCATCACGGCAGCCGATCATCACCCCAATGGCCGGCTGGGGCAACCGTGCTGGCACTGAGGCTGGGCTAGTCCTTGCGCATCACGCTCTCGGGCAGCCGGCCGAGCCCGAGCTGCGCCGAGGGGTGCGTCTCGGGGTCCAGATAGCGCTCGATCGTCCGCTCCAGGCCGCGCCGGCGCGCCACCCAGGCCAGAGCGGGGAACAGCACCCTCTGAACGAGGTCGGGAGGCTGGCGGAAGCGCACCTCACGGCGGAAGCGCGTGGCCAGCAGCGAGCCGAGCAGCGGGGACGGCCGCCCCTGCTCGTCCACGTGCCCGTCGGCGCACAGGCCCCACAGGACCATGATCGCCCGTTCGAAGTCCAGCGCCGGCTCGACGCGCGTGCGCACCCGCACCTCCTCCCGCCCGGGGTTCCACCAGCGGTGCCAGGTGCCGGCCGGCACGGTCAGCTCCTGGCCGGCGCCGAGCGTGCGCTCCTCGCCGTCGGCCACGAAGGTGATCTGGCCGCCGCGGACTTCGAAGTGCTCGTCGCAGTGGTCGTGGACGTGCTCGCCGCCGGGCACGAAGCCGCCCTCCTCCACCACGAAGTCCGCGACGATGCGCTCGCCGCCGGTCTCCTCGGCCGACTCCACGAGCATCGCCTTCTCGCCGGTGAGCGGATTCCAGATGACGTCGCCGGCGTGCACGCGCTCGCTAGGCGGGCTGGGCGGTGCTCTGCGCGGCGGCGATCAGGTCGCGCACGGCCTGCTCGTCGCCCTGTGCGCAGCAGCTCGACGGGGTCGGGCTCGCCGTTGACGATCGACTCGAAGAAGACCTTGCGGTCCTGGTAGGTCGGGAGGTTGCCCTTGGCCCAGCCGCGCACCTCGTTGAGCAGCTCGGCCAGGCGGGCGTAGGGCTCGCCGTACTCGTCGGCGATCTCGGCCTTGATGCGCTTGGCCAGCGCGGGCGAGGCGCCCGCGGTGGAGATCGCGATGGCCAGCGGGCCGGTGCGCACGATGGCGGGCAGGATGAAGTTGCACAGCGGCGGCACGTCGACCACGTTCACGAGCATCGCCCGCTTCTCGGCGTCCTCGTAGATGCCGATGTTCACGTCGGTGTCGTCGGTGGAGGCGATGACCATGAACACGCCCTCGAGGTCCTCGGGGCCGGCGTACTCGCGCCGCTCCCAGCGTGATCGAGCCCTCGCGGGCGAGCTCCGTATCGCCTCGTTGGCGTCGGGCGCGACCACCGTCACGTCGCCGTCGCAGGCCAGCAGGCCCTCGACCTTCTCGAGCGCGACCTCGCCGCCGCCGACGACCAGGCAGCGCCGGCCGGTCAGCTTGAGGCAGGCGATGTAGAAGGGAGTGTCGAGCATGCCCTGCACGCAGCTCTGGTCGCAGATGCCGCGCTTGAACTGGCACACGCACTCCTTGCCGGCGAATGCTTGGGCAGGCATGGTCCCAGCGATTCTAGGCCCCGTACCTTGGGTAGACGTGCCCGGCCTGTTCGACGACTCCTCCATGCTGCGCGTGGTGCACCGCGAGCGCGCGATCGCGCTCTCGGGGCCGCGCGCGCTGCTCATGCAGGCGGCCCATCCGCTGGCCGTCTCCGGCCTGCTCGCGCACTCCACCGCGATGGACGAGCCCTACGACCGCCTGGCCCGCACCGCCGAGGTGATGAGCACGATCGGCTTCGGCGAGGCCGAGGAGGCCGAGCGGATCACCGCGCACGTGCGCGCGATGCACGCGAAGGTCAAGGGCCGGCTGCGCGAGCCCACCGGCCGCTACCCCGCCGGCACGCCCTACCGCGCCGACCAGCCCGACCTCCTGCTGTGGGTGCTGTTCACGCTGGTCGACTCCGGCGTGGTCGTCTACCGCAAGTACGTGCGCTCGATGTCGCGCGCGGAGGAGGAGGCCTACTGGGAGGACTACAAGCTGGTGGGCAACCTCTTCGGCCTCGACGACGCCGACATGCCCGAGACGCTCGACGACCTCCACGACTACAAGCGCGAGATGCTCGAGGGCGACACGCTGCTGGTCACCGACTGGGCGCGCAGGCGGGCCAAGGAGATCGTGATGGAGCCGCCCGTGCCGTGGGTGGCCCGGCCGCTGCTGGAGACCGCCAACTTCATCACCATCGCGCCTGCTGCCGGGCCGCGTCCGGCGCGAGTACGGCTTCGCGCCGCTGCCGCCGGCGCCGGTGCGCAAGGCCCTGGTGGCCGGCGGGGCGGAGTACGTTAAGCGGGCAGTGATCCCGTTCCTGCCCGAGCGCCTGCGCTACGTGCCTGCCGCTCGCGCCGCGTGACGCGAGCCGGGCTGGGGCTCGCCCTTCTCGCGGGGGCGACCTCCTGGGGCTCGGCTGACATCGGACCCGTCGCAGGCGCGCTGGCCCGCGAGTTCGACGTGTCGCTCGCCTCGGTCGGCGTGGTCGGCGGCACGGTGTTCTTCGCCGGGCTGCTGGTCGCGAAGCTCGGCTCCGCGACCGTCACGCGCCGCATCGGCACCTCGCGCGCGTGCCAGCTGGCGTGCCTCCTCGCCCTGGCGGGCAGCGTGGTGGCGGCCCTGGCCCCCGAATACTGGGTGCTCGCCGCGGGCCGCGCGCTCTCCGGCCTGGGCCTGGGGCTGGCGATCGTCGCGGGGCCCGTGCTGGCCAAGCAGGCCGGCGGCGTCCGCCTCGTCGGGCTGTTCGGCGCTGCGGTCACGCTGGGTGTCGCCGGGGCCCTGGGGGCCGGCAGCGTGATGCGGGGCGCCGGGGTCGACTGGCGGGTGGACTTCGCGGTCGCCGCGGCGACGGCCCTCCTCGCCCTGCTCGCGCTAGCGCCTGGCGCCCAGGAGCGAGGAGACGGCCGAGATCCCGAGCGGAAGCATCCTCGCCCTCGTGCGGCGCTCGGCCACCAGCTGGAGCGCCTGGCGGATCGAGCTGCTCTTCACCACCGCCCTGGGCGTCCCGTACATCCTCGGCGTGTGGCTGGTGCCGTACCTCACCCGGGACGCCGGCGTGTCGAGTGGGCTGGCCGGACTGCTGGGCGTGGCGCTCTACGTGCTGCTCGCCTTCGTGCGCCCCGAGGGGGCCCGCCTGGAGGCCCGGGGGATGCCGGCGGGGGCGATCGGAGGCCTGGCGCCGCTGGTCGCCGCGGGCGGGCTGCTCCTGCTGGCGTTGGACGGCGCCGTGCCGGTGCTGGTGGCCGGGGCGCTGCTGGCCGGCGCCGGGTTCGCGATCCCCTACGCGCTCATGTACGACGAGGCCCAGCGGCTGTACCCCGATGCCCGCGTGGCGGCCGTGGGGCTGCTGAGCGTGGGGGCCAACGTCCTGCCGCTCGCCGTCCTTCCCGTGCTCGGCGCCGCGATCGAGCACGGCAACGGCGAGGTGGCCCTGTGCGCCCTCGCTGCTCTTCCGCTGTTGACGGGGCTCGCGAACCTCAAGCCGCCGCTCACCTCCTGAGCATCCGCGTGCCCACCCGCAGCAGCGGCCCCAGGCCGCGGCGCAGCGCGGCCGGCTTGTCGTCGTCGCGCCCGTAGACGATCCGCGACGCCGCCTCCAGCGCGCGAGCGAGGTGCTCGTCGTAGGGGAACCACCACGCGTCGCCGGTGTGCGAGGGCTCCCAGCCGACCAGCCGCACCTGCACGCACTCGTGGAAGCCCGCGCGCGAGCGCAGGCGCCCCGAGCCCCAGTGCATGTGGTCGTTGACCCACACCCGCTCGGCGGGCAGCAGCCGCGCGATGCGCGTGCCGCGCGCGCGGTCGGAGGTCCACACCGAGGCGCTGACCGCCCACGGCCCGGACGTGGCGGCGGCGATCCCCGCCTCCTCGTCCTCGACCACCGTGATCGGCAGCACCGGCCCGCGCGGCTGCTCGCGGGCGATGCGCATCTCGTCGGTCACGCCGGTGCAGCGAACCGCCGGGCTCTGCGCAGCGCAGCTCCGCGCCCTGCGCGACGGCCTCGTCGATCAGCCCGCGCAGCGCGTCCGGCGTCGGGGCGGGCGCCGACCTCGTCCTCGGACAGCTCGCTCCGCCCGGTCCACCAGCTCGCTCGACGAACCGCTCGGCGACCTCCCGCACCACGTAGGCGCGCCCGACTCCCGACGGCGAGCGCCCGCCGGTGGCGAAGGCCCCCCACAGCGCCCCGGACACCGTGTGGCGCGGGTGCGTCGGCGAGCACCAGCATCGGCCCCTTGCCCGCGCGGGGCGGTCCCGAGCACGCGGTCCACCTCGAGGCCCTCGAGCTCGGCGCACGAGACCACGCCCTCCGGCACCCCGGCCCGCTCGAACACCCAGCGGATCCGGTCGCCCAGCGCGGCGTCGATCACGACGCTGTTGCCGCACATCAGCGCCAGCGCCGTCTCCTGGAGGGGAAGCGTCCAGGGCTCGTCGTCCGACCCCTCGACCCCGATCACGCCGAGCGGCTCGCACACCAGGTGCGCGCGCTTGGGCCGGGTCAGCAGGGGAAGGCCGACCGCCGCGGTCGGCCAGGACCTTGGGCCCTGGCGGGCGGTCCGGTGCAGCGCGTCCACCGAGGTCAGCAGCTGGGTCGAGAGGACCTCGGCCCGGGGGAGGCCGGTGTGGCGCGCGATGTGCGCGGCCAGCGGGTCGAGGCTGTCGAGGATCACCTGCGCGCTGCGGCGCAGGTAGCGCGCGCGGTCGGCGAGCGGCAGCGCGTTCCAGTAGGGCTGGACGCTGCGGGCGTCCGCGACCAGGCTCAGGAGCCGCCCCTTCGGCGCCGCAGCTCCTCGTCGCGCGCGCGCAGCTCGGCCTCCTCGCCGTGCTCGCTCAGCTCGAGGAAGCGCACGCCCTCGGCCTCGGGCGGCATGAGCTCCTGGCCGGTGAGGGCCTCGGGCTCGTCGTGCGGGTACTCGTAGCCCTGGCCGCGGCCCAGGCTCTCGGCGCCGGGGTAGGCGCCCGAGCGCAGGTAGTGCGGGATGTCGGGCACGCCGTTCTCGCGCACCCACGCCCGCGCGGCGCCGAGGGCCTTGTTGGACGCGTTCGACTTGGGCGCCAGCGCCAGGTACACGCATGCCTGCGCGAGGTTGTGGGCGCACTCGGGCAGCCCCACGTGCTCGACGGCGTGGGCGGCGGCGACCGCGACCTCCAGCGCGCGCGGGTCGGCGTTGCCGATGTCCTCGCTGGCCAGGATCACCATCCGCCGGGCGATGAAGCGCGGGTCCTCGCCCCCCTCGAGCATCGTGGCCAGGTACAGCAGCGAGGCGTCGGGGTCCGAGCCGCGCGTGGCCTTGATCCAGGCGGAGATCGTGTCGTAGTGCTGGTCGCCCTCCTTGTCGTAGCGCAGGGCCCGGCGCTGCAGGGCGTCCTCGGCGTGGCGCAGGGACACCGGCCGGTCGCCCACCGTCTCGCAGGCCAGCTCCAGCGCGGCCAGCGCGGTACGGGCGTCGCCGCCGCTGCGGGCGGCGAGGAACTCGAGTGCGTCGTCGGCCGCGGCGCACTTCCCGCCCAGCCCGCGCTCGTCACCAAGCGAGCGCTGCAGCAGCGGCGAGCACCTGCTCGGGCTTGAGCTGGCGCAGCTCGTAGACCTGCGTGCGGGAAAGCAGTGCGTTGTTGACCTCGAAGTAGGGATTCTCCGTCGTGGCTCCGACCAGGATCACCAGCCCCTCCTCCACCGCCGGAAGCAAGGTGTCCTGCTGGGCCTTGTTGAACCGGTGGATCTCGTCGAGGAAGAAGATCGTGGGCTCGGAGCTGGTGGACCGGCGGTGCTCGGCCCGCTCCAGCACGTCGCGGACCTCCTGGCGGCCGGCGTTCACCGCAGAGGCCTCCTCGAACGCCGCACGGGCGTTCGTGGCCATCAGCCGGGCCAGCGTCGTCTTGCCGGTACCCGGCGGCCCGTAAAGGATCATCGAGTGGGGCCGGCCCTCCTCGATGGCCGCTCGCAGCGCCGAGCCGCGGCCCAGCAGGTGCTCCTGCCCCACGAACTCGCCCAGGGAGGAGGGGCGCATCCTGGCGGCCAGCGGCTGCTCGGAAGCAGCGACCTGCGTCCGCGTGCGCGGGCCCTCGCCCGTCGAGAAGAGCTGCTCCACAGCTGAAGTGTTCCATCAAGAACTGTTCGTGCTCTCCGGCGAGCTGCCCGCCAAGATCAGCGCCGACGGCTGATGCTCCGCGGCACGTTCCGCGACTGGAATGCGGCGGGCCGGGTCGTGCCCGCTAAGCGCCTGATCGCGACGCGCCAGACCCAGAGGATGAACAGTGCCTGCACGGGCAGGCGCACGTACAGCGCGGCCTTCGGGATCTGCTTGTAGCGCTCGGGGTGCACCGCCATGTGCACGTTGGCGGGGAAGATCGCCACCAGCGTGGCGATCAGCCACCAGCCCGCCGCCTTGCTGGTGCGCTCGCTCAGCACGCCCGCTCCACCCAGCGCCTCGGCCACCCCGCTGGCTATCACCATCTCGCGGTGGGCCGGCACGTATTCGGGCATGATCGACTCGTAGGTCCTCGGGATCCGGAAGTGGTTGAGGCCGGTGCCGATGAAGGTGGCGCCCAGCAGCGCCCGCTTCCTCACGGCAGCCACTCGGCCAGCTCGCGCGCGGCGCGCTCGCCGGCGTCGTCCCACACGAAGTGCCCGGTCCCCTCCATCACGACGAGGCGGGAGTCTTTCAGCTGGCGCTCGAACCGCTTGGCGCCCCCGATCGGGGCGAAGGGATCGTCGGCTCCCCACAGCAGCAACGAGGGGACGTCCAGCTCGCCCAGGCGGCCCTCGTACGGCTCCAGCTTCTCGAAGTCGCCCGAGCGGTAGAGCTCGAGCTGCCCGCGCCGCCGCTCCTCGTCGGCGAAGCACTTGAAGTACTCGTCGATCGCTCTGTCGTCCATGCCGCTCGAGGAGCCCTGCAGCACCTGGGCGAACGCGTCGCGGTCGATGTTCTCCACGATCTCCTCGCCCTGTCCCTCGGTGCGCAGGCCCTCGGCCATGCCATGCCACCTGCCGTCGGGAAAGAAGCCGGTGTCGGAGATGACCAGCGCGCTGACCGCGTCGGGGTGGTCGCAGGCCCAGCGCAGCCCGATCAGGCCGCCCCAGTCGTGCACCACCAGCGCGACCGGGCCCAGCCCCAGCTCCTGGTGCAGCTCCTCGACCGCCTCGATCTGCCGCTCCCAGGTGCCCGGCGGGTCGGGCGGGGAGTCGCCGAAGCCCGCGAGGTCGGGCGCGACGCCGCGCCAGCCTCTCGCCGCCACGGCGGGCAGCGCGTGCCGCCACATGTAGGACGACTGCGGGTAGCCGTGGAGCATGAGCGCCACGGGCCCGTCGGCAGGACCCTCCTCGCGGTAGCTGAGCACGCCGGGAGGCTAGTCTCCGAAGGACTTTGCCGGACCGCGAGGACCTCGAGCGGCGCGCCACGGAGCTGCTTCAGAAGCTCATCCGCTTCAACACCGTGAACCCCCCCGGCAACGAGGAGGAGGCGCAGCAGTTCCTCGCCGGGCTGCTGGGCGACGCGGGCTTCGAGACCGAGCTGCTGGCCAGCGTCGAGGGCCGGCCGAACCTGATCGCCACGCTGAAGGCGGACGCCGACGGGCCCGGCCTCGTGCTGCTGGGCCATGTCGACACGGTGCTCGCCGACCCCGCCGACTGGAGCACCGACCCGTGGTCAGGCGAGATCAGGAACGAGGAGATCTGGGGCCGCGGAGCGCTGGACATGAAGAGCCAGGTGGCCGCCGAGATCGCCGCGGCGCTCGCGCTGGCCGAGGAGGGCTGGCGGCCCGAGGCGGGCGAGCTGAAGATCATCGTCACCGCCGACGAGGAGGCCGGGGGCGAGCACGGCGCCCAGTGGCTGTGCGCGCAGCACGCGACAAGGTGCGGTGCGACCTCGTGGTCAACGAGGGCGCCGGCCCGGTGATCGACTACGACGGCCGGCGCGTGTACGGCGTATGCGCGGCCGAGAAGGGCGTCTTCCGCTTCACCCTCACCACGCGCGGGCGCGCGGGGCACGCGTCGATCCCGAGGATCGGCGACAACGCGCTGGCCAAGATGGCGCCGGTGCTCGAGGCGATGAAGGACGGCCATCCCGAGTACGAGCTGTCGCCGGAGCCCCAGGGCCTGATCGAGGCGCTGGGGCTGGGCACCGACGACCTGGAGGCGACGCTCCGGCAGATCGAGGCGACCGACCCGCGCGTGGCGGTGCTGCTCGAGCCCATGCTGGGCGTGACGCTGACCCCCACCATGATCAGCGCCTCGGAGAAGATCAACGTGATCCCCGCGCGCGCGGACCTGAGGGTGGACTGCCGCGTCCCGCCCGAGCTGGGCGAGGACCACGCGCTCAAGCGCATCCGAGAGGTGGTGGGGGAGAACGGCTTCGGCGTCGAATTCGCCGAGACCGTGAGCGGCAACCGCTCGCCGGTCGACACCCCGCTGATGGACCACATCAGGAGCTTCATCGCCGACGAGGAGCCGGGCGCCGAGGTGGCGCCCGTCGTGCTGCCCGGCTTCAGCGACTCGCGCTGGTTCCGCGACGCTTTCCCCGACTGCGTGGCCTACGGCTTCTTCCCCCAGCGCAGGATGGGGCTGTTCGAGGCAGCGCCGCTGATCCACGGCGCCGACGAGCGCATCCCCGTCGAGGACGTCGGGATGGCCGCCCGCTTCTACGCCGGGCTGATCGAGGAGACGCTGAGGTGAGCACCCCCGAGGACAAGCTGCGCCTGGGCGGCATGGCGCTGCGCAACGGCCTGCTGGTGCACGGCCCCACGCACTGGGCCGCCGCGGTGCGCACCCGCGACGGCGAGGTCAAGGTGGGCTCGGGCCCCAAGCCCGACCTGGGCGGCAGGGCCAGCGAGCGCATCCCCGGCGTCCGGGGCATCACCAAGCTCGCCGAGGCCATGGCGGTCATCCCGATGGTCAAGCGCGGGCTGCCCGAGGCCAAGCTGCCGATGCAGGACGTCAAGACGCTGGGCACGATGGCGGGCGCCGCGCTGCTCGGCCAGGCCATCCGCTCCACCGGCGCGCGCACCGTGGGCCGCGAGGCCGCCGTGAGCCTGGTGAGCCTCGCCCCGGCGCTGCTGGCCCTTCGTGGCGGCGACCTGGCCGCCTACCACGGCGTCGAGCACAAGGCGATCGCCGCCTACGAGCAGGACGGCGAGGCCGCCGACGCCGACAAGGAGCACGACCGCTGCGGCTCCAACCTCGTAGCGCCGATGCTGGTGAGCGCGGCGGTGGGCAACGTCGCCGCGCGCAAGGCCGGGCTGAAGGGCCCCGCGGCCGAGGCCACCGTCGCCCTCGGCAGCGCCGCCGTGGCGGTGGAGGTGTTCGCCTGGTCCGAGCGCCACGAGGGCACGAGCCTGTCGCGCGCGCTGCGCAAGCCCGGCCACGAGATCCAGCGGCTGGTGGGGACGCGCGAGCCCAGCGACGAGCAGCTGGAGGTGGGCCGCGCCGCGCTCGCGGAGATCCTGCGGGTCGAGACCGCGCCGTGAGCGCCACGCGGGAGCGGCTGGCCCCCGAGGTCTTTCGCCTGCCCGTCGAGCGCATCCGCGAGGGCTACTACTCCGACGCCTATTTCAGCTACGCCCGCGACCTGCTGGAGGCCGAGAGCCACCACCCGCGGGTGCTGATGCAGGTCTTCCAGCGCAAGGAGTCGGTGCTGGGCGGGATCGACGAGGCGATCGCGATCCTCAAGCAGTGCGCCGGCCGCGACGGCAACGGCTGGGAGGCGCTCGAGGTGCACGCCCTGCACGAGGGCGACGAGATCTCCCCCTGGGAGACGGTCATGACCATCGAGGGCGACTACGCGCTGTTCGCCCACCTGGAGACGGTCTACCTCGGCTCGCTCGCCCGTCGCACGCTGATCATGCGCAACGTCAGGGAGGTGGTGGAGGCGGCCAACAAGAAGCCGATCCTCTATTTCCCCGCGCGCCACGACCACTGGCTCGTCCAGACCGGCGACGGGTGGGCGGCCCACGTGGCGGGGGCGATCGGCGTCTCCACCGACGCCCAGGCCTCCTGGTGGGGCGGCCGCGGCGTCGGCACGGTGCCGCACGGGCTGATCGCCGCCTACGGGGGCGACACCGCCGCCGCCGCCAGGGCGTTCGCCGGCCGCTTCGCCGACCAGATGAACGTCGTGGTGCTCGTGGACTTCGAGAACGACTCGGTCCGCACCTCGCTCGAGGTGGCCGACGCCATCGGCGACGACCTCTGGGGCGTGCGCCTGGACACCTCGTCGACGCTGGTCGACCGCGCGCTGTGGACCGAGATGGGCGAGTTCGACCCCAGGGGCGTCAACGTCCGCTTGGTGGAGCGGGTCCGCGAGGCCCTGGACGAGGCCGGCCACGAGCGCGTGAGGATCGTGGCCAGCGGCGGCTTCGACGCCCAGCGGATCCGGGAATTCGAGGCCGTCGACGCCCCGGTGGACTCCTACGGCGTGGGGTCCTCGCTGGTGCGCGGATCCAACGACTTCACCGCCGACATCGTCCAGGTGGAGGGCCGCCCCTGCGCCAAGGTGGGCAGGCGGCTACATCCGAATCCCCGGCTTCAGCCGGTGACCTGACCGCCCGACACGGAGCCGGCGAAGGAGCCCGGACCGGCGGCAACAGTGGCCTCCGAGGGACCAAAGAAGGATCAGTAGTCTCAGCGCCCTCTTGTTTGGGCGTATCGATCACATCGGGGTGGCCGTCGAGGACATCGACGAGGCCGTGACCCTGTACAGCGACCGGTTCGGCATGCGCGAGCAGCACCGCGAGACCGTCGAGGAGCAGGGCGTGAACGCCGTCCTGCTGGAGATCGGCGAGGGCCACGTGGAGCTGCTCAGCCCGCTGGGCGCCGACACCGCCGTGGGCAAGTTCCTGGAGCGCAACGGCCCCGGCCTGCACCACGTCGCCTACCAGACCGACGACATCGACTCCCGCCTCGAGGAGCTGCGCGAGGCGGGCCTGCGCCTCATCGACGAGCAGCCACGCAAGGGGATCCGCGGCAGCCGGGTGGCGTTCCTGCACCCGAAGGCCACGGGCGGCGTGCTCACCGAGATAGTGCAACCGGCGGAGGATCACTGATGGCCGAGCGCCCCAATCGCGTCGATGTCGGCTTCCAGGGCGGCGGGTCGCTGGCCGTCAGGGTGGCCGACGAGCCGCTGAAGGCCCTGCGCGACGCGCTGGCCAACGAGAGCTCGGACCGCTGGCACGAGCTCCAGACCGAGGACTCCGACGTCTCGCTCGACCTGTCGCAAGTCGTATACGTCAGGGTCGAGACCGAAGAGCACCGCGTCGGCTTCTAGCCCTGGAATGGTCGCCGGGATGGCGACCTGCGCCGTCAAGGCTGCGCCCGGACGGCGCGGGGGCTATTCCCTGGGCGCGCTGGACCTGGCCCTCCTCAGGGTGCTGCGCACGCGCGCGCACTCGCCGCAGGCCGAGGCCGCGGCGATCGCCATGGGCCGGGCGGCCGAGCACGCCGCGCTGTGGCACGCGCTGGCGCTGACCGGGGCCGTCCTGCACCGCTCGGCCGAAAGCGCTACCTGCACACGATCCGCGCGGTGGCCGTCAGCCAGTTCGTGACCTCGTCGATCAAGGTCACCCTGCGCCGTGCGCGCCCGGTGTTCGAGGACCTGCCAGCGTTGATGCCCACGGTGTCCGAGCTCTCGTACCCCTCGGCGCACGCCTCGACCTCCTTCGCGGCCGCGCGCGGCATGGGCGGGGGGCCGGTGTACGCCCTCGCGCTGGTGACCGCGCTCAGCCGCCCCTACCTCGGCCTGCATTACCCGTCCGACACGCTGGCCGGCGCGGCCCTCGGCTACGCGCTGGCGCGCCTGACGCCGTGAAGGTCGGGATCGTCGGGCTGCCCAACGCGGGCAAGTCCTCGCTGTTCAACGCCCTCACAGCCGCCGGCGCGCAGGCGGCCAACTACCCCTTCACCACGGTGGAGCCGAACGTCGCAGTGGTGCCCGTGCCCGATGACCGCCTGGACGCCGTGGCCGAGACGGTGCGCGCGCGGCCCGTGGTGCACGAGGCGATCGAGTTCCACGACATCGCCGGCCTGGTGCGCGGCGCTCACCAGGGCGAGGGACTGGGCAACCGCTTCCTGGGCAACATCCGCGAGACCGACGCGCTGCTGCACGTGGTTCGCGCCCACGACGACGCCCAGGTGGTGCACCCGGAGGGCGCGATCGACCCGATCTCCGACGTCGAGGCGGTTGAGACCGAGCTGCTGATGGCCGACCTCGACACCGCCGAGCGGCGGCTGGAGCGGGTGTCGCGCCAGGCGCGCTCGCTGGACAAGGAGCTGCAGGCCGAGGCGGCCTGGCTGGAGCAGGTCGTCGAGGCGCTGCGGGAGGGCCGGCCGGCGCGCTCGGTGCCCGACCCCGAGGACGCCCCCGCCGGGCCGCGCCAGCTCAGCGCGCTGACGGCCAAGCCGGTGCTCTACGTGGCCAATGTCGGCGAGGGCGAGCCGCTCGAGCCGCCACCCGCGCTGGTGGAGCACGCCGGCGGAGGGGAGGCCCGCGCCACGGCGGTGAGCGCTCGCCTGGAGGCCGAGCTGGCCGAGCTCTCAGACGAGGACGCCGCGGCCATGCGCGAAGACCTGGGGGTCACCGAGTCCGGCCTGACCACCGTGGTCCGGGAGGCGTTCGCTCTGCTGTCGCTGATCACCTACTTCACCGCCGACCAGGACAAGGAGGCGCGCGCTCGGGCCATCCCCGCCGGCACCCGCGCGCGCCCTGCCGCGGGCGCCGTGCACACCGACATGGAGCGCGGATTCGTAGCCGCCGAGGTGGTGGCTTGGAACGACCTGGTGAAGGCCGGCGGATACGCGCCCGCGCGCGAGCAGGCGCTGCTCCGCGTCGAGGGGCGCGACTACGAGATGCGCGACGGCGACGTCGTCACGTTCCGGTTCACGCCGAGCTGAGGCTGCTGGCCCTCAGGGCTCCTGCGGGGTCGGTCTCCGGAGTGGTCGGCTGCGGCTGGGTCTCCGTGCCGGTGCCGCCGCCGGTCGTGCCTCCGCCGGTGTCCTCGCCGCCGGTCCCCTGTTGGTCGGTGCCGGTGCCCTGCTCGCCTTGCTGCTCAGGAGCCACGCCCTGTTTCTGCAGCTCCTGTGCGAGCGTCTTCGGTATCACCGGGATGCTCTTGCAGTCGGGCAGGGCGGGGTTCGCGGCGCACTTCTGCTTGAGGTCGTTGACCTTGACCTGCAGCTGATCGCACCCGAACTGCGGGTTCTTCTGGCACGCCCCCAGCACGGCTCCGCACTCGGGCCGCCCGGGGTTGACCGTGCACTGCCGGCGCGAGTGGAAGATCTTGATGTTCGGATCGACCTTGCAGTCTGCCGTCGTCGGGTTGGCCGCGCATCTCTTCTGCAGGTCGTCCAGGTTCTTCAGGCACGCCTGCTTCTGGGCGGTCTCGAACTTGAGGCAGACGCCCAGGATGTCGCCGCGGTCGAGGTAGGACGAGCAGCCGTCCGAGGCGCCGCCGACGGTCACCACTCCGTCGAAGCAGATGCTCGAGTCACAGGCTGCGCTCAGCGGATTCGCTGCGCACTGCTTTCGCACCTTTTCGTACTCGAGCTTGCACTGCTCCAGGCTGCCCTTGTCCTTCTTGCATTTCTCCAGTGCCGTCTTGGCGTCGACGATCGGGTCTCCCGGCTTGGGCGGGATGACAGGGGGCTTGCCTCCGCCGCCACCCACCACCGGCGGCGGGTTGCGCTCCTCTCGGAAGCAGTTGTCCCCGCATTCCGGAGGTGGCTGGTAGCCCCGCGGGCAGTTGAAGCACTTGGTGTTCTCCGCGAGGTCTTCGGGCTCGGAGAGTGGGTTGCCGCAGACGCAGCGCGCCACCGGCTTCCCGCTCTCGTCGACCAGGACGGCCGTCCCCTTGCGCAGGATCGCCTGGTACGCCTTGGCCTCGCCGCCCTCGTACGAGTGAGTGGTGACCTGCGTGTCGCGGGTCAGCGTCGAGGGGCGCAGCTTGCGGATGAACTCGGCCACGCTCTGCTGGTCGGAGTCGATTCCCACCGCGTCGGCCCAGGCAGCGCGCTTGTCGGGGTCGAGGTTGAGCTCTGCGATCAGCTTCTCTCGGTCGCAGACGGTGTTGCGCTTGGTGAACGCGCCCGGCTTCTGGCCTTCGGAGTCCGACCCACCGGATCCCGAGGACGACGACCCGGACCGAGGACGAGCCCCCGGAACCCGAGTCCGACGAGCCCGCCGAGGAGGACTCGTTCACCGTGGTGCTCGACACTTCCTTGGGGACGTCGGTCGGCGGCGTGAAGGGCTTGGGCCCTGGCTCCGAGGCGTTCTGGAAATGGACCTCGTCCGCGGAGCCTCCGCCGCAGCCGGCCGCCAAGAGGCCGGCTGCCAGCAGTCCCATCACTGCTGCGACGACGAAGACAGACTTTGACCGGCCCACAGGTCCCTCCCGCAAGTCGAGGTGGGGTCGGGACGAACCTAAGCCACCCCGCGGCTCGGTGCAACCGCTCAGCCCGGGCGAGTCGTGTCCGGCTGAGCGCTGGCCAGCCGCGCCAGCGCCACCGCGCCCGCCAGCAGGCCGAGGTCGCGCAGCGCGATGTCCCCGTAGCCGCCGGCCAGCAGCAGGCTCACGATGATGCCGCCGAGCCAGGCCGCCACGAGCAGCCCGCCGAAGCGCGGAACCACGGCCACGACCAGGCCCGCAGCGATCTCCACGACGCCCACCAGGTGCATCGCGTCGGCGGCGCTCCCGGGGATGAGGTCGTTGAACTCCGGCGCCAGGTACATGGCCCAGTGGTCGTTCATGACGTGGGCGAACTTGTCGAGCCCGAACAGGATCGGCGCCACGGTGAACACGACCCGAAGCAGCAGGAAGGCCTGCGCGGCGGGATCGTTGCGAAGCGCCTCGAAGCGAGGGAGGGGGATTGGCCGCAGGGCGGCCGCGACGGCACTGCTCATGGTGTCTCCTTTGCGGTCGGTTGCGGGCGGTGAGCGTCGCCGCGGCGGTCGTTCTTACCCGGCCGGTAAGAAACCTCTGGCTCGCGTCGCAAAGGGGTGATGCCGGCCGTCGCCATTAGCGTCCCTGAGATCACGCGGGACCCCGCTGAGATCACGCGAGACCCCGACTCCCAGGACTGGATCGACCGTCTGACCGGTCCCAGCCCCGAGCGCGAGTCGGCTATCGAGAGCCTGCATGCCCTGCTGCTGAAGGCCGCGCGGTTCGAGGTCGGCCGCCGCGGCGCGGCGTTCCCGATGCTCCGGGGCGGCGATCAGGAGGACCTCGCCCAGCAGAGCGCGGACGACGCGCTCGTGGCCGTGCTCGCAAAGCTGGAGGACTTCCGCGGCGACAGCCGCTTCACCACCTGGGCGTACAAGTTCGCCCTGCTCGAGGCCGCGGTCAAGGTGCGCCGCCGCGCGTGGCAGGGACGCGAGATCCCGCTGGAGGACGAGGGGTGGGGGGCGATCGCCGACCTGAGCTCGGCCCCCGACCGGGACGCGGAGACCGCGGAGCTGCTCGGCGCGATCACGGAGGCGATGAGGCGAGACCTGAGCCCGCACCAGCGCCGGGTGCTGCTGGCCGTTGCGGTGAACGGGGTGCCGATCGACGTCCTCGCCGAGCGCCTCGGCACCACCCGCGGAGCGCTCTACAAGACGATTCACGACGCCCGCGCCAAGCTGCGGGCAGTGCTGGAGGACCGATGACGACCGCAGACCCACACGATTCCCGCCGCACCCTGTCGCGGCTGTTCGGGCCCGACGGCCCCGAGCTCACCTGCGAGGAGTGCTTCGAGCAGCTCGACCGCTACGTGGAGCTCGAGCTGGCCGGAGCTCCCGCCGACCGGGAGGTCCCCGGCATGCGCGCCCACCTGCAGGGCTGCCCGGCGTGCGCGGAGGACCACGCGAGCCTGCTGGCCCTTCTGCGCTAGCGGCCCACGCTGACCGGCGGGCCGGTGATCGCGCCCGAGCGAGCGCGGTAGACCCCCGGCTTCACCCGCACCGAGAAGTCGCCGGTGAAGGTCTCGACGCCGCGCCGCGCCCGCCGCCACTTCCCGCGCACCCGGCGCTCGACGGTCACGCGGCCCGAGCCGCGCGGCTCGAACCAGCCGGCCACGCGGCGCCGGCCGCTCCAAGTCACGACCTTGTGGAAGAACGCCCAGGTGTCGGGCAGCCCCAGCAGGGTGCGCAGCTTGCCGCCGTCGATCGGGCCGGAGCCCCTCGTCCCCACGATCCGGGCCCGCACGATGCGGGGCGACACTCCGCGTTTGGTCACGCGCACGCCGACGAGGTGGCCTTCGAAGCGCCCGCGCAGGCGGCGGGCCATCGCGCGGCCGGAGAGCCGGAGCTCCGAGCGGTGGCGGGGCGAGATCCGGTCGTAGGGGTCGCGCACGCTGACGAGGTAGGGCTGTGGGCCCGAGTCCACGAATGAGTTCTCGGCGTTCTCCGTCCGGCCGCCCGAGGTGGAGAAGAAGAACGCGACGATCGGCCGGCCGCGGTAGGTCAGTACCTGCCGTCGGGTGGCCCGCACGGCGGCGCTCGACTCCGGCCGCTCGCCCGACACGCCCAGGTAGACCTGCGAGCGGGTGTCGGGCAGGTGGTCGTACAGCTTGGACCGCGGTGGCGAGGCCAGCGCGTAGGAGCGGGCCGCCACGGCCTGGCTCTTGAGCGCCTCCGGGTGCCAGTTGGCGGGCATCTCCCCGGGGACCACGCCCTGGACGTAGTCGTCCAGCGGCAGCGAGTTGACCACCATCAGCCCGCCCCTGGCGCGGTGGAGGACCAGCGAGCCGCGGTAGGAGCCGTCGGCCACGCCGGTGCCGGCCTTGCCCAGCAACTGCACCGGCGCGCCGCGCCGTGAGATCCGCAGCGGGGCGGTGAAGCTGCCCACGCGCTTGCGGCCGCGAAACAGCAGCACCCCCGGCCCGCCGGGCCGGGCCGTGTAGGTGACGTTGGGGCGCGCGCGGCGGTCCCCGATGCGGCCCGCGCCGCGCAAGCGGGCGGTGGAGTAGCCACGCCGCACCAGCACGCTGGTCTCCCGAGGGGCGATGCGCGTCAGACTCCGTGCCGCGGTAGTAGTGGCGCAGGATGCGGCGGTAGTCGCGCCCGCGCCGGGCGAAGCCGTAGGCCCCGAACTGGCTCAGGCCGACGCCGTGCCCGAAGCCCGCGGCGCGGATCACGTGGACGGCCTGCGCGTCGGGCGGAGGGGCGGCGGGCACGGCAAGCGGCGCCAGGACCAGCAGCGGGCGGAGCATCTCTCGTCTCGGTCTAGCGAAGGAGCGCAGCCCGGGCGCCGGCCGGGCGAGCACCGCTCGCTCGATGACTCAGGCGAAGGAGCGCAGCCCGGGCGCCGGCCGGGCGAGCACCGCTCGCTCGATGACTCACCGGACGCGGGTGGCGGGACCCGTCAGTCCCGCGGCGCGGACGCGGTACACGCCGCCCCGCCTCAGCACCACCCGGAAGGCGCCGGCCCGCGACATGCGGCCGCGCGCGACCCGCTTCCAGCGTCGGCGCGCGCGGCGCTCCACCACCAGCAGCCGCGACGACGGGGCGGGCGAGAAGCGGCCGACCAGCTGGGGCCTGCGGGCCGTCGGCCCGGGCCCGGCGACCCGCGCCAGGCGGGCCTGGGAGCTGGTGGCGGTGGTGAAGCTCGAGGGGACGTCGTACAGCCCGAGCCGGGCGTGCAGCTGCGGCCCGGTGACGCGGCGCGTGCCGCTCGAGCCCACCACCTCCGCGCGAATGATTCGCGGCGAGGCGCCGCGCCGGAGCACGCGCAGGCCGCGGTAGCCGCCTGGCGCGCCGAGCCGCGAGTCCAGCGACGAGCTGGAGAAGCGCCGGCTCCACCGGTGGCGCGGAGAGATGCTGTCGTAGCGGTCCTCGACTCCGACCAGGTAGGGCTGGGGGTCGCCGCCGAAGATGTTCTCCACGTTCTCGGTGTGGCCGCCCGAGGCGGAGAAGAAGTACGCGGTGATCACGTCGCCGTTGTGGGTAAGGACCTGGCGCGCGGTGGCCTTCACCGCGCGGCTCGTGCTCCGCCGTTCGCCGGCCACGCCGCGGTAGACCTGCGAGCGCGTGTCGGGGTAGTGGTCGAACACCCGTGAGCGCGGTGAGGAGGCACGCGCGTATGAGCGCGCGGTCACCGCCTGGGCCTTCAGCGCCTCGGGGTGCCAGGACGACGGCATCTCGGCGGCCACCACGCCCTTCACGTAGGAGTCGAGGTCGAGCTCGTTGACGACCGTCACGCCGCCCCGCGAGCCCGGCCGCAGCACGAGCTTGCCGCGGTAGCGGCCGCTGGTGACACCGGTCATCGCCCGACCCAGCAGCCGGCTGACGTTGCGCGGCCGAAACACGCTGACGCGCGAGAAGGTGCCCACCCGGCGGCGGCCCGAGAAGACGGCGACCTTCGAGCCGCGGCGCTTGGCCGTGTAGGTGGCCCTCGGACGCGCGGCGCGCGGGCCGATGCGCGAGACGCCGCGGAACCGGATCGTGGAGCGGCTGGCGGCCAGCAGCACGCGCGTGGGGCGCCGGGAGGCCCGCGACAGCTCGGCCCCCTGGTAGTAGTGCTTGACGATCGTCTCGTAGCCGCGGCCGTGCTGGGCGTAGCCGTAGGCGCCGTACTGGCTCATGCCCACGCCGTGGCCGAAGCCGCCGCCGCGCACGATGTGCACGGTCGCGGCGTCGGCGGCCGCCGGGGCGGCCGCGAAGGCAAGGCAGAGCACCAGGGCGAGCGTGGGGCGCCGCATCGCTGTCACAACCCCTCCTTCGACGAAAAGTGGCGGTGACCTGAGCGACCGCGCTAAGCGACCGCGAAGAGTCGCCACTCGCCGGGAACCCCCCGCAATTCGTGGGTTCCGCGGTCGTCGAAGTCCAGCCCCGAGCCCACGACCAGGTCCTTCACCGTGCTCGAGGCCAGCACCTCGTGCTCCTGCGCCTGGGCCATCACCCGGGCGCCGATGTGCACCGCGAGCCCGCCGACGTCGCTGTCGCGGATCTCCAGCTCACCGGTGTGCACGCCCGCGCGAACGCCGATCCCCAGCCCCTTCATCCCCTCGCTGATGGCCGAGGCGCAGCGCACCCCGCGGGCGGGGCCGTCGAAGGTGGCCAGGAAGCCGTCGCCGGTGTGCTTGACCTCGCGGCCGCGGTGGCGGGCCAGCTCACGCCGGACCAGCTCGTCGTGGCGGGTGAGCAGGTTGCGCCAGGCGCTGTCACCCATCTGTGCGGCCAGCTCGGTGGAGCGGCAGATGTCGGTGAACAGCACCGTGGCGAGCATCCGGTCGGGCTCGCGCTCCCGCCGGCGGCCGGTCAGGAACTCCTCGATCTCCCCGATCAGCGTGTCCACGTCTCCCATGGAGAAGAGGTGATCCTTGCCCTCCAGCTCCACCAGCCGGGCGTCGGGGATGTGCTCGGCGAAGTAGCGCGAATGGCGCACGTCCAGGAAGCCGTCCTCGGGACGGTGGAGCACAAGCGTCGGGACCCGGATCGACGGCAGCACGTGGCGCACGTCGAACTGGCCGATCAGCTCGAGGATGCGCGCCGCGGTCGCCGGACTGGCGGCCAGGCGCTCCAGGCGCCCGGCCCACTCCATGAACTCCGGGTCGCCCTGGCGGCTCAGCGCCACCCCGCTCGCCATCCACCCCTCGCCCCAGTGCTCGACCATCTCGCGTGTGCGCTCGTCGCGCTCGGCCGGCTTCCATGTCCAGTCGTAGTCGGGCGCCCACTGGGAGCGGGAGAAGGCCGAGTACAGGACCAGTCGCTCGCAGCGGTCGGGGTGCGTGGCCGCGAACAGCGCCCCCATCGGGCCGCCCTCGATCGTGGCCGAGACGGCTGCGCGCGTCGAAGCCGGCGGCGTCCATCACCGCCAGCACGTCGTCCATCTGCTCCTCGAGCGTCGGCGCCTCCACCATCGGGTCCGACAGCCCGCTGCCGCGGCGGTCGAACACCGCCACCGTGGCGAACTCGCCCAGCCGCTCGAAGGCGGCGGCCACCGAGGGCTCCTCGAACAGGTACTCGCACTGCGAGATCCACGTGGGGACCCAGATCAGGTTGACCGGGCCGTCGCCCACGGTGACGTAGGCGATGTTCACGTCTCCGCTTTTCGCGTAACGGGCTACGGGCATAGAGCCAGTAGTGTGCCGCGCCGTGCCGAAGCAGAAGGCCTCCGACCTGTTCGTCCAGTGCCTGGAGAACGAGGGCGTCCGCCACGTCTTCGGGATCCCGGGTGAGGAGACGGTCGACCTCAACGAGTCCCTGTCGCGGTCGGAGATCGAGTTCGTGCCGGTGCGCCACGAGCAGGGCGGGGCCTACATGGCCGACGTCTACGGGCGGCTGACCGGCCGCGCCGGCGTCTGCCTGGGGACGCTCGGCCCCGGGGCGATGAACCTCACCACCTCGGTCGCCGACGCCTACCTCGACTCCGCGCCGCTCGTCGCCCTCACCGGCCAGGGCGACCTCGAGCGGATGCACAAGGAGTCGCACCAGTACATCGACATCCTCAGCGTGCTGCGGCCGATCACGAAGTGGAACGCGCGGCTGAACAACCCGCGGATCATCCCCGAGGTCGTGCGCAAGGCCTTCAAGGTCGCCCAGCAGCAGAAGCCCGGCCCCACCCACATCGAGATCCCCGAGGACGTGATGGAGGAGGAGGTCGACACCGAGCCGATCCCCGTCAGCGAGCGGCTCCGCCACCCCGAGCCCTCGGGCGAGGAGATCGCCCGGGCGGCCGAGATCATCCGCAACGCCAACGCGCCGATCGTGCTGGCCGGCAACGGCGCCGTGCGCGTCGGGGCCAGCGAGGCGCTGCGGCGCTTCTCCGAGGTCACGGGCATCCCCGTGGCCGAGACCTTCATGGGCAAGGGCCTGGTCGACGCCCGCGGCGACAACGCCCTGGGCGCCGTGGGACTGCAGGCGGGCGACTACGAGATGGCCGGTTTCGACGAGGCCGACGTGGTGATCGCCGTCGGCTTCGACCTGGTCGAGCACTCGCCGGACCACTGGAACGACAAGCGCGACAAGACCATCGTCTACATCGACACCGTGCCGGTCGAGGTCGACGAGTACTTCGTCACCGCGGTCGACCTGGTGGGAGACATCAACCGGATCCTCACCCGGCTCAGCGACGAGTGCACCGGCCTGGGCCCGGGCGGCGGCTCCTCGCGCCTGCGTGACGTGGTCATGGGCCGGCTGGAGGCCGCGCGCGACGACGATTCGTTCCCAATGCAGCCCCCGCGCGCGCTGTACGAGATCCGCCAGGCGCTGGGCGACGAGGACATCCTGATCTCCGACGTCGGCCTGCACAAGCTGTGGATCGGGCGCATGTACCCGGCCTACCAGCCCAACACGTGCCTGATCGCCAACGGCCTGGCGGGAATGGGCTTTGCGCTGCCGGCGGCCATCGCGGCCAAGCTCGTGCACCCCGACCGCAACGTGATCACCGTCAACGGCGACGGCGGCTTCCTCATGAACTTCCAGGAGCTCGAGACCGCCAAGCGGATGCGGACCTCGTTCGTGAACGTGATCTGGGAGAACGAGCAGTTCGGCTCGATCGTGTGGAAGCAGGACAAGAAGTTCGGCGACCACTTCGGCGTCGACTTCACCAACCCGGACTTCGTCCAGCTCGCCCAGTCGTTCGGGCTGCCGGCCTGGCGCTGCGAGTCGGCCGAGGACTTCCCGCGCCGACTGAAGGAGGCGATGGCCCACGACGGACCAACGCTCGTGGTGCTGCCGATCGACTACTCGATCGACGTGGCCATCTCCGAGGAGCTGGGAACCGAGACGGTGGCCACCTGAAGACGGCGCTCGCGCCTCTCCTGCTGTCCGCGGCAGCGGTTGCCGCAGGTTGCGGCGAGGGCGAGAGCAACGGTGGCAGCTCCACCAGGACGGGCCCCGTCGCCGAAGCCGCGACAAAATTCGAGCGGGCCATGCGCAGTGGTGACTGCAAGGCCTTGGCCGACGTCACGATTCACTCCAGCCGCCGTCCCCCGGGCTTGGTCAACACCCAGAAGCCGCCCTCCGCCCAGGAGTGTCGCGAGCTCGGAGCGTTCCGGAAGAGCTTCGAGGGCTACCGCGCAGGCGCCGCCAGGCGGTACGGCACCGGCGGGGTGGCGGATGCCGAGGTGAAGGGCAAGCCGACGAGCTCCGTGTTCGTGCAGGACATCGACGGCACCTGGGTCCAGTTCGTCACCACCAGTCCACCCGCGAAGCATGAGCTGGGCACCCAGCCGAATGATGCCGCGCGCGCCGACCGCAACGCCGAGGAATACCTGGCCGCGCTGAAGCAGGGTGACTGCGAAGCCACCTTCCGCCTCACGAATCCCGACAGCCCCCAGCTCCAGCAGGGCCGGCTGGACCGCGCGACCTACTGCAAGCGGCTGCGATCCGCCCAGCGCATCGACTACGGCCTTCCGGCCCGCCTGCGCCGCGCGGGGGACGTGAGGCCGAGGCCCCTTGGCAAGACCGAGCGGACCGCGCTCTACGCGATCGAGCTGCCGGACGGTGGGCGCTGGACCCTGGTGTTGGCGGCTACCGACGCGCGCCTCTCGGAGGAGAAGAAGCAGGGCCATGCCAGCCCCGGTGTGCTCGACTACCTCAAAGCCAATCGCGACCGGGCCGGGGCGGACTAGGCCCGGCCGGGCGCGGGTAAGCGGAGGCCATGAGCGTCGCAACCAAGGAACAGGAAGTCGTCGAGCGCGTCCCCAAGCAGCTGTGGATCGGGGGCGAGTGGCGCGACGCCTCCGGCGGGGAGAAGCTGGCCGTCGAGGATCCCTCGACGGGCGACGACGCTCACCGAGGTCGCCGACGGCACGGCCGATGACGCCAAGGCTGCCCTGACCGCCGCCACCGAAGCGCAGGAGGAGTGGGCCGCCAGCCCGCCCAACGACCGGGCGAAGATCCTCCAGCAGGCGTTCGAGACGCTCAACGAGCGCGCCGAGGACCTGGCGCTGCTGATGACGCTCGAGATGGGCAAGACCGTCGCCGAGTCCAAGGGCGAGATCGCCTACGCGGCCGAGTTCTTCCGCTGGTTCGCCGGCGAGGCGCTGCGCCTGGACGGCTACTACAAGACGGCCGGCAACGCCTCGGGCCGCGTGCTGGTAATGCGCCAGCCGATCGGGCCGTGCCTGATGATCACGCCCTGGAACTTCCCCACCGCGATGGGCACGCGCAAGATCGGGCCGGCTATCGCCGCGGGCTGCACGATGGTCATGAAGCCCGCGCAGCAGACGCCGCTCTCGATGCTCGCCCTGGCCGAGATCCTGGACGAGTGCGGCCTTCCGAAGGGCGTCCTGAACGTGATCACCAGCTCCTCGTCGGGGTCGACCATGGGGCCGCTGATCGAGGACCCGCGGCTGCGCAAGCTCACCTTCACCGGCTCCACCGAGGTGGGGCGCAGCCTCATGGAGCAGGCCGCGCAGAACATCCTCAAGACCTCGATGGAGCTGGGCGGCAACGCGCCCTTCCTCGTCTTCGACGACGCCGACGTGGACGCCGCGGTCGAGGGCGCGATGATCGCCAAGATGCGCAACGTGGGCGAGGCCTGCACCTCGGCCAACCGCTTCCACGTGGCCGACGCGGTGGCCGACGAGTTCGCCACCAAGCTGGCCGAGCGCATGGGCGCGATGAAGGTCGGGCGCGGCACCGAGGACGACGTCGACGTCGGCCCGCTGATCGACGACGACCAGCGCAGCAAGGTCGCGGAGCTGGTCGAGGACGCCACCAGCCACGGCGCTTCCACCGTGGTGGGAGGCCGGCGCGTGGACGGCAGCGGCTACTTCTACGCCCCGACGGTGCTCACCGACGTCCCCGACGACGCCCGCCTGCTCAAGGAGGAGATCTTCGGTCCGGTGGCGCCCGTGAAGGGCTTCTCCGACGAGGACGAGGCCGTCGCCTGGGCCAACGACACCGAGTTCGGCCTGGTGGCCTACGTGTACACGAACGACCTCAAGCGGGCATTCCGCGTCTGCGAGCGCCTGGAGACCGGCATGATCGGCCTCAACCAGGGCCTGGTGTCAAACGCCGGGGCCCCCTTCGGTGGCTGGAAGCAGTCCGGCATCGGCCGCGAGGGCGGCAACGAGGGCATCGCCGAGTACCTCGAGACGAAGTACGTAGCGGTCAACCTCTAGCCGAGGAGCGCGAGCGCGAGGCGGCCGAGCCGGCGTGCCTGAGCCGCCTAGCCTGTAACGCCTGATGTCCGAACGCACGCTCACGGGGCACGGCGGCTCGCTGTACGCCCGGTCGTGGGAGCACCACGACCCCAGCCATGTGGTCGTCATCGCGCACGGCTACGGCGAGCACATCGGCCGCTACGAGCACGTCGCCGTCGCCTTCGGCGAGCAGGGAGCGGCGGTCCATGGCGTCGATCACGTGGGGCACGGGCACTCGGAGGGCCCCCGGGCCGCGATCGCCGACTTCGACCTCGTGGCCGACGACCTCCATCGTCTCGTCGAGGAGGTGCGGGCCGAGAACCCCGGCCTGCCGCTCGTGCTGGTCGGCCACTCGATGGGGGGCCTGATCGCCACTCGGTACGCCCAGCGGTACGGCGACGTCCTGGCCGGGATGGTGCTGTCCGCGCCGCTGGTCGGAAACCCCGGCACCTCCGACCTGCTGGCGCTGGACCCGCTTCCGGAGATCCCGATCGACCTGGCGGTGCTGTCGCGCGACGAGGCCGTCCAGCGGGCCTACGCGGACGACCCGCTGGTCTACCACGGCGGGTTCAAGCGGGTCACGCTGGCGGCGATGGCGGTGAGCCTGCTGGACTCGGCGCTGGACGCCCATCTCGTGCGCGGGCCCGTGCTGTGGCAGCACGGCGAAGACGACGAGCTCGTCCCGCTGGAGGGAAGCCGGCGGCTGATCGACCGGCTGGAGCGCGCCGAGGTCTCGTCGCATCACTACCCGGGCGCGCGGCACGAGATCTTCAACGAGACCAACCGGGAAGAGGTGCTGGCCGACACGATGCGCTTCATCCGGGCCGTCACCGGTACGTGACCGGGCCCAGCGTCGAGCTGCTGTGGTGGGAGGGCTGTCCCTCGTACCCCCAGGCCCTGGCCGACCTGCGCGCAGCCATGGACGAGCTCGGGCTCGACCCCGAGAGCGTCGACGTGCGTGAGGTGCCGACCGAGGAGGACGCCGCCCGCGAGGGCTTCGTGGGATCGCCGACGATCCGGGTGGACGGGCGCGACGTCGCCCAGCCGCCCACCGGTGAGCCGAACGGGCTCAGCTGCCGCGTTTACACCTTGCGCGACGGCCGGGTGTCCCCCGTACCCGACCCCGAGGACCTGCGAGACGCACTGAGGAGGACCTTTGAGCCCAGCGCCTGACTTCAGCCTTCCCGACACCGACGGCGACGAGCACGGCCCGGAGGGGATCACCGTGGTCGCCTTCACGTGCAACCACTGTCCCTACGCGCTGGCCTGGCACGACCGGCTGCTGTCGGTCGCCGAGGACTACGCCGACCGCGATGTGCGCATGCTGCTGGTCAATCCCAACAACGCCGAAAGTCATCCGCGGGACTCGTTCGACGCCATGCGCGAGCGCGTGGGCGCCGAGGGCCCGTGGCCGGCGCCCTACCTGCGCGACGAGTCGCAGGACGTGGCCCGCGGGTACGGCGCGAAGACCACGCCCGACCTGTTCGTGCTCGACGCCGAGCGCAACGTCGTCTACCGCGGCGCGCCCGACGCCGACCATTCGGATCCCTCGCAGGACGCCCGCTGGCTGCGCGACGCCCTGGACGCCACCCTCGAGGGTCGCGCGCCCGAGCCCGCGGAGACCGACCCGGTGGGCTGCAGCGTGAAGTGGAAGTAGCTAGTGGACGGCGACCTTCAGGGTCACGATGATCAAGCCGAAGGAAGCCGTCAGCAGCACCGAGCCCACCGTGGCCCAGAAGCGGAAGCTGGAGCGTCGGGCGATGACGTACCCCAGGCCGACCAGCTCGGCTATGCCGACAGCCAGGGCCAGGTCCAGCGCGAGGGTGCGGCCGAAGGCCTCGAAGGCGGCCAGCGAGAGCACGAGCACGGTCGGTATCGCCGCGAGCACCATGGTCCCCTCCTCGCGTGCCACCACGAGGATCTCGCTCGGACGGATGTTGCGGTCCATGGTCAGCCGGCGCGCCGTGGACTCGGCGTACACGTGTGCCAGCCAGAAGACGATCGTGGTCACGACCACCGCGATAAGCACGTCGGACACGGCGTAGTCGGGGTCCTCGGAGAGGGTGGCCACCACCGCCGTGGCGAGTATCTGCCCGTAGATCGCCGGGGCGGCCCTGCGGTTCGTCCCTGGCTCCGCCCGCGCGCGCACGGGCGCCGAGACTAAGCCAAGTAGCGGAGGTAGGTGACCCCGGAGGCCAGGCGCCGCTGCTCGGCGAGCTCCAGCTCCAGCGGCGCGTCGAGCGGCGGGAGGTAGGGGAGGCCGCCGCCGAGGGCAACCGGGTGGAGGAAGAGCCGGTACTCGTCGACCAGGCCGGCGCGGATCGCTTCCGCGGCCAGCGTCGGCCCGGAGATCGCCAGCGGGCCGCCGTCCCCGTCCTTGAGCCGGCGGATCTCCTCGACCGCGTCGTCGCGCACCAGCCGGGCGCCGTGCTCTACCTCGGTCAGCGTGCGAGAGAAGACCACCTTCTCGGACGCCTGCCACAGCCGCGCGAACTCGCGCTCCTCCTCGGGGCTCTCCAGGTCCTGGTCGGCGGTCGGCCAGTGGGCGGACATCACCTCCCACATGTGCCGCCCGTAGAGCTCGACCGAGGCCTCGCGCATGTCGTCGTTGGCCACGCGATGCAGCTCCTCGTCCGGCCGCGCCCAGTCGAGCGAGCCGTCGGGCGTGGCCACGTAGCCGTCGAGGGAGACGAGCATGGAGTAGACGAGCGCCCTCACGCGAGGTATGAAGCCAGCTCGGCCGGACGGCTGAGGAACGGGCAGTGGGCGCCGTCGATCTCGTCGGGGACGATGCCGAGCCGCTCGGCGGCCATCGCGCGCGCCCAGGCGGGCGGGAAGGTGCGGTCGTCGCGGCAGAGCAGGTAGCGGGTGGGCAGATCGGGCCGGCGCTCGATCGGCAGCGGATCACCGGTGGCGCGCGCCACCTGCGGCCGCGCCGCGGCCAGCGCACGCTCGGCCTCCTCGCGCGGGAGGTCGGCCAGGAAGGCCTCGATCGGGTCATCCGGCCCCGCGGGGGTGCCGGTGTTCGCGAAGAACTCCTCGAGGGTCTCGCCCGGCTCGGGGACCATCCCGGCGACGTAGGTCAGCGACTCGGCCTGGGTGCGGGAGCACACCAGCGCCGCCGTGAAGCCGCCGAGCGAATGGGCCACGACCCGCAGGTCGCTCGCTCCGTTCACGACGTCCAGGACGGCGGCGGCGTGCTCCTCCCAGCTCGCCGACTCGTCGTCGCAGGGCAGGTCGGGCGCCACCGCCCGGTGGCCGCGCGCCTCCAGCTCGGAGGCGACACGGCCCCAGGCCGAGCCCGAGTCGCCCGCGCCGTGGATCAGCGCGTAGGTCGCCACCCTTCCTAGCCGCCCTCGGCGTAGGCGGGCTCGGGACGGCGGTGCCCCTCGTGCTCGGCCGAGGCGGCGTTCAGCGCCGCCTTGTCCTCGGGCTCCAGCACCACCAGCGCCACGACGGCGGCCACGGCCACCAGGATGGCGCCGACCAGGAAGGCCAGGTGGTAGCCCTCGGTCAGCGCCGAGGCCACGTTCTCGCCCGCCTTGGCCAGCTCCTCGGTGCGCGAGCCCGACAGGGTGGCCAGCACCGCCAGCCCGAGGGCGCCGCCCACCTGGGCGGAGGTGTTGACCAGCCCGGAGGCCAGGCCCGCGTCCTCCTGCGTGGCGCCCGACATGGCGATGTTCATCAGCGCCGGGAACGACAGGCCGGCGCCGAACCCGAACAGGATCATCGGCGGCAGAACGTGCGTGAGGTACTCGCCGTCGACCGGCGCCTGCGTGAACAGCAGCAGGCCGATCACGATCAGCACCATGCCCGGCAGCAGCGTCTGGCGGGTGCCGAAGCGCATCACCAGTCGCTCCGAGTAGCGCACCGACAGCGTGCCCATGACCAGCGTCACCGGCAGGAAGGCGAGACCGATCTCCAGCGCGTCGTAGCCGCGCACGCGCTCCAGGTAGAGGGAACCCAGGAAGAACATCCCGAACATCCCCGCCACCGACAGCGCCTGGATGATGTTGGCCCCCGACACGTTGCGCGAGCGGAACATCCGCAGTGGCATCAGAGGGGTGGCGGCGCGCGCCTCGCGGGCCGCGAAGGCCGCCAGCAGCGCCAGCGAGCCGGCGCCCAGGGCGAGCGTCTGGGGGTCGCCCCAGCCGAGGTCGGCCGCGGGCTTGACGATCGTGTACACGCCCAGCATCAGCGCGCCGGTGATCAGCACGGCGCCGGGCACGTCCGCGCCCTCGCCGAGCCCGATGCCCTTGTCCCGCTCCAGCAGCCGGCGGGCCAGCAGGGCTGTGATCACGGCGATCGGGACGTTGATGAAGAAGATCCAATGCCAGTTCAGCGACTGGGTCAGGATCCCGCCGGCCAGCAGGCCGATCGAGCCGCCGGCCGACGCGACGAAGGCGAACACGCCGATCGCCTTCGCCTGCTCCCGGGGCTCCGGGAACATCGTCACGATCATGCCCAGGATCACGGCGGAGGTCATCGCGCCGCCCACGCCCTGCAGGAAGCGGGCGCCCACGAGCACCTCCTGGCTCTGCGCCAGGCCGCACAGCAGCGATGCCACCGTGAACACGGCGAGGCCGGCCAGGAACATCCGGCTGCGGCCCAGCAGGTCGCCGAGCCTCCCGGCCAGCAGCAACAGGCCACCGAAGGAGATCAGGTAGGCGTTGACCACCCAGGCGAGGCTCGCCTGGGAGAAGCCCAGGTCGTCCTGGATCGTGGGAAGCGCGACGTTCACGACGGTGACGTCGAGAACGATCATCAGCATCCCGGTGCACAGGACGTAGAGCGCGATCCAGCGGTTTCGGTCGGTCATCGGGTTCGTCTCCTCTCCCGGAGGGCGGCCCAGGTCAGACCGGCCGTTCCGTTGATCAACAGAAGCAAGAGCTCTTCGGCGGGGACGCCGGCGATGTGCGCGATCACGCGCCCGTCCCCTCGTACTCGTCGTGCCGCCGCACCCAGGACATCGGGTGGCCGAGGCCGTCCTCGTTGCGGCCGTAGGGCGCGCGGTCGAGCAGCTGGTAGACGCCCATGAGCACGTCCCCGCCGCGGGCGAAGGACGAGTAGGTGTGGTGGACGACGCCGTCCTCGAGCGCGAAGACGCTCGTTCCCGGCAGCTCGACGAAGGGCTCCGGGATCGGCGCGAAGTTGTACTCCGCCTCGGCCTCGCCGGCCCGCTGCTCCTCGGTGAAGGAGACGTTGAAGTCGAAGTTGAAGTCGCTCCCCAGCGACGAGGCCCAGGGGAACTCCCAGCCCATGCGGGCCTTGTAGGCCTCGATCTTGTCCAGCGGCGCGCGCGAGATCGCGGTGAAGCCCACCCCGCGTGCGGCCAGATGGGGAGCCGGGCCGTCGAAGTGGTCGGCCGCCAGCGAGCAGCTCGGGCAGAATTCGCCGTCGATCTCCGGCGAGTACATGAAGTGGTAGACGAGCAGCTGCGAGCGGCCCTCGAACAGGTCGGCGAGCGACTTCGTCCCCTCGGGGGTCTCGAAGCGGTACTCCTTCTCGACCGGGACCCACGGCAGCTCCAGGCGCTCGCGGGCCAGCTCGTCGCTGCGGCGCGTGAGCTCCTTCTCCTTCTCGAGCAGCTCTCGGCGGGCGACGAGCCACTCCTCGCGGGTGGCGGTGGGGTGTGCTGTGGTCGGCATACCTGAATTCCTACCACAAAGTTGGAAAAACCAATCTTAAGATTTAGAAATCCGATTTTGAGGTAGTATTTCCCTATGTCGACGAAGCGCACCTACCAAGAGGCCTGCGGCATCCCCCGCGCGCTGGACCGCGTGGGCGAGCGCTGGTCACTCCTGATCACCCGGGAGCTGATGCTCGGCCCCAAGCGCTTCACCGACCTCCGGACCGGCCTGCCGCACGTCGGTCCCGATGTCCTGTCTCAGCGGTTGCGCGACCTGGAGGAGGCCGGCGTGCTGGAGCGGCGCAGGCTGCCGCCGCCCGCCGCGTCCCAGGTCTACGAGCTCACGGACTGGGGCCGGGAGCTCGAGCCCATCCTGATCGCCCTGGGCCGCTGGGGCGCCCGAGCGCCCGCGGCCCCCGAGGGCTGCGGCATGAGCCGCGACGCGCACATCCTGTCGCTGATGACGCTCTTCGACCCCGAGTTGGCGCATGGCTTCGAGACGGCGCTGGAGCTACGCCTCGGCGAGGAGCGCTTCCGCGCGGTGGTGGCGGGCGACCTCACGCTGGAGCGCGGCCAGGTCGATCAGCCTGACGCCGTCGTGACCACCGACCACGAGACGCTGCTGGCGCTGGCCCACCGCCGGGTAGCGCTGGACGACGCCGAGGCCGCCGGGGACGTCTCGGTCGAAGGCGACCGCGAGGCCGTCGCCCGCTTCTTCGGGCTGTTCACGCTGCCCGACCCGGCGGTTATCGCTTCTTAGGGCTCACGGCTGAAGGATCGTGCCGGCCACAGGCCGCCGGATCCTTCAACGGCGGCTAGGTCGCGCGCCGCCGCATCGCCAGGCGCGCGGCCGCCCGCGAAAGGCCCGGCGAGCGCTTGGCGATCCCGATGCGCACCCGGTCGGTGCGCGTCAGGTGTCCCTCCGGCTCGGGCAGGCCCTCGCCTTGGCCGTCGACCGCCTGCACCACGGCTCGCTCCCCCTGCCCCCGCACCGCGAACAGGTGCCACTCGCCCGGCACGCCCTTCAGCATCTCGGTGCCGCGGTCCTCGAAGGCGATGCCAGAGCCGACCACCAGCTCCTTCACGGTGCTGGAGACCAGCACCTCGCCGGCCCGAGCCTTCGCACCCACCCGCGCTCCGATGTGAACGGCCAGCCCGCCGAGATCCTCGCCCCGCCGCTCGCACTCCCCGGTGTGGATCCCGGCGCGCACTTCGACGCCGAGCCCCTCCAGCTCCTCGTTGATCGCCGCGGGCGCAGTCGATCGCGCGGGCCGGTCCCTCGAAGGCCGCCAGGAAGCCGTCGCCGGTCGTGTTGACCTCGCGCCCGCCGAAGCGCTCGAGCTGGGCGCGCACGAGCTGGTCGTGACCCTCCAGCAGCTCGCGCCAACGCCGGTCTCCGAGCTCGGCCGCCCGCTCGGTGGAGCCCACGATGTCCGTGAACAGGACGGTGGCGAGCACCCGGTCGGGCGCGCCGCCCTGCCGGGTCCCGGTCACGAACTCCTCGATCTGTCCGAGCAGCTGGTCGCTGTCTCCGAACCAGGGCGTGTGGTCGTCGCCTGGCAGCTCCACGTAGCGGGCGCCGGGGATCGTCTCGCCCATGTAGCGCCCGAGCGGCGCGGGGACCACGCGGTCGCCGGCGCGGTGCAGGACCAGCGTGGGCACGTCGATCGTCGGCAGGACCGCCCGCGCGTCGACCGCGCGCGCCGCCTCCCACACTCCCCGCACCATCCCGGGGCTGGCCGCGGCCCGTTCGAACAGCGCCCAGGCGCTGCGCAGCACCGGGCTGCCGGCGAGGCTGGGCGCGAAGATGTCGATCATCGTGCCTTCGCCCCAGGCGTCGAGCATCTCCTCGAACCTCTTCCTCAGGAGCTCGTCGGCCTCCTGGGCTTCGGGTACGTAGCCCGCGTCCGCCTGCCACTTGGCGAACGAGCCGTAGAGGATCAGGCTCTTGATGCGCTCCGGGTAGGTGGCCGCAAACAGGACGCTCATCGGGCCGCCCTCGGAGATCCCGAACAACACCGCGCGCTCAGAGCCCACGGCGTCGAGGACGGCGCGCATGTCCTGCACGCGCTCCTCCAGGGTGGGGACGCTCGCGACCGGGTCCGAGGCGCCCGTGCCCGGCTTGTCGAAGATGATCAGGCGGCTGAACGACGAGAGCCGGCGCAGCCACGCGGTGACGCGCGGCTCGGTCCAGTACAGGTCGATGTTGGAGATGAAGCCGGGCGCGCAGAGCAGGTCGACCGGCCCGTCCCCGAGGACCTGATAGGCGATGTTGACGTCACCGCGGCGCGCGTACTGGGTCCTGGGCTGCGGCGCCACGTTTCGAGGCTAGCCCGGCTTGCTGCCCTCCGCCATCGCCTTGAGGTCGAGCGCGCGGTCCAGCGTCTCCTCGTCGACGCCCTTCTCCAGGGCGACCTCGCGGATGGTGCGTTTGGAGGCGACCGCCTCCTGAACGATCTCCGTGCCCTTGTCGTATCCGATGAACGGGTTGAGCGCCGTGGCGATCGCGGGGGTCGACTCCGCGTGGCGGGTCAGCACCTCCTCGTTGGGCTCCAGCCCGTCGATGCACTTCTCGGCCAGCATGTGCGACGCGCTGGTGAGGACGGTGATCGACTCGAGCAGGTTTCGCGCGATCACCGGCACGCGCACGTTCAGCTCGAACGCGCCCTGCGAGCCGGCGACGGTGATGGCCATGTCGTTTCCGATCACCTGGGCGGCCACCTGGAGCACCACCTCGGGGATGACCGGGTTGACCTTGCCGGGCATGATCGACGAGCCCTTCTGGAGCTCGGGGAGCTTGAGCTCGGTCAGGCCGGTGCGCGGGCCCGAGCCCATCATGACGAGGTCGTTGGCGATCTTGGTCAGCGACACCGCCACGACCTTCAGCGCGCCGGAGAGCTCCACCAGAGCGTCGCGGTTGCCCTGGGCCTCGAAGGCGTCGGCGGGCCCCTCGATGGCCACGCCGGTGTCCTCGGCGATCTTGGCCCGCACCCGCTCGGCGAACTCGGGGTGGGTGTTGAGCCCGGTGCCCGTGGCGGTGCCGCCGAGGGGGATCTGGGCGGCGCGTGGCAGCGCGGCCTGGACGCGCTCGCGGCCCAGGCGGATCTGGGCGGCATAGCCGCCGAACTCCTGGCCCAGGGTCACGGGGACCGCGTCCATCATGTGGGTGCGGCCGGCCTTGACGAGGTCTGCGAACTCCTTCGACTTGGCGCCCAGCGAGCCGCTCAGCCGCTCGAGCGCGGGCAGCAGCTTGTTCTGGGTCTCGTCCACGGCGGCCAGGTGCACGGCCGAGGGGAAGACGTCGTTGGAGGACTGGCCCATGTTCACGTGGTCGTTGGCGTGGGCCTCGTCGCCGGCGAGCTCGGCGATCACCTCGTTGGCGTTCATGTTCGACGAGGTGCCCGAGCCGGTCTGGAAGACATCGATCGGGAACTGGTCGTCGTGCTTGCCCTCGGCGATCTCGTAGCCCGCCTCGGCGATGCGCTCGGCCACGTCGGTGTCGAGCAGCCCCAGCTCGCCGTTGACCGCCGCGGCGGTGCCCTTGATCCGCCCCAGCCAGCGGATGACGGGCACGGGCACGCGCTCGCCCGAGACGGGGAAGTTCTCCACGGCCTTGGCGGTCTCCCCGCCCCACAGCTGCTGCTCGGTCACGGCCATGACCTCAAACTACCGAGGAGCGCTGGCCGAGCGTTGGTCACCGCAGGTCGGCCCGATCTACCCGCTGGCGAGCCCCGCACGCCGCCCGCGGCGGAAGGCCGGGCGCGAGCGATCCACCCGGCCGATCTCCTGCTCCAGCCGGCGCTGCAGCTCGTAGTGGAGGCCCTGGCTCCGGTGCGAGCCTCGCTCGACCGCTCCGTCCAGGTAGCCGAGCCGCACCGCCTCCCTCGAGTCGGGCCGCTCGGCGGCCGCGTCGGCGAGCCTGGCGGCGGTCGCGTTGATCGCCCCGCCGAACTGCTGCAGCTCGGCTGCGTCGGCGGCGTCGGTCATGCAGGCGGAGATCGCAACCCCGCCTGTGCCCCCCGGGGTATGGACCCGCACCGGCCGCGGGGCGGAGGCCAGCGCCGCGGTGACCGCCTGCTCGCCCTCGCGGCAGGCGGCGGGCAGCGCATCGTCCTCTCCACAGCCGGCCACCAGCGCAGCGGCGACGAGACACTTGAGCAGAGTTCGTCCCCCGATTCGCTGCACTATCCCGCACCCCGGCCCCCGCGGGTGGCGACCGCGCCGATCCTCTGGCAACGCGTACACCGAGGCGGTGGAGCGCCTGCCCCGCAGGGCGCCGCGCTCCCCAAAGCCGAGAACGTCCGCAGCCAGGCTTAGTTTCTCGCCCGATGAGGGCACTCGAGGTCGGTGACCCGCTGGCTCACCGCGCGCTGGAGGCAATCCTGCGCGCCGAGACCTCGCTCCGCCGCTCCCTGTCCGTGGAGCTGGAGCGGGAGGGCGTCACGGCGGCGGGCTTCTCCGTGTTGGTGGTCCTGACCACCGCGGGAGGCTCGATCGAGCTGCGTGCGCTGCGGCGCCGCCTTGGGCTGACCAAGGCCAACGCGACCGAGATCGTGGCCACGCTGGAGGCGCGCGGGCTGGTGCTGCGGCGCCGCCTGAAGCACGACCGGCGCGCCTCGGCCGTGGACATCACCCCGCAGGGCGCCGCGCTGGCCGAGCGGCTGTTCCCCGCCCACACCGAACGGGTGTCCAGCGCCTTCGGGGGCCTGGACGAGGCAGAGAAGCGGGATCTGGCCGACCTGTGTAGACGTCTGGCCGCCTGAGCGGCACCGCTCGTCCCGCCCCGCAAATAACCTCGGGCGGTGCCTCCGCCGCACCGTCCGGTCGATCCCTCGCAGTCCTTCCCCGCCCTCGAGGAGCAGGTGCTCGAGCGCTGGGGCGAGCGCGACGTCTTCCGCGAGTCGGTACGCCGCCGCGAGGGCGCCGAGCCGTTCGTGTTCTACGAGGGCCCGCCCACCGCGAACGGGCGCCCCGGCGCCCACCACGTGCTCTCGCGCGTGTTCAAGGACGTCTTCCCGCGCTACCGGACGATGCGCGGCCATCTCGTGCACCGCAAGGCCGGCTGGGACTGCCACGGCCTGCCGGTGGAGCTGCAGGTCGAGCAGGAGCTGGGCTTCACAGAGAAGGAGGACATCGAGCGCTATGGCGTGGCCGAGTTCAACGCCAAGTGCCGCGAGTCGGTGCTCGCCTACGTCGACGAGTGGAACCGGCTGACCGAGCGGATCGGCTTCTGGATCGACACCGGCGACGCCTACTTCACGCTCGACAACACCTACATCGAGTCGGTCTGGTGGTCGCTCAAGCAGGTCTGGGACCAGGGGCTCCTCTACGAGGGCTACAAGGTCGTGCCCTATTGCCCCCGCGACGGCACGGCGCTGTCCTCCCACGAGGTGGCCCTCGGCTACGAGGACGTGGTCGACCCCAGCGTCTACGTGCGCTTCCCGGTGAAGGACGAGCCAGGCGTCTCCTTCCTGGCCTGGACCACCACGCCCTGGACGCTGCTGTCCAACGCGGCGCTCGCGGTCAACCCCGAGGTCGAGTACGCGCGCGCACACGTCGGCGGGGAGACGCTGATCATGGCCGCGGCGCTGGTCGAGCGGGTGCTCGGCGAGGGGATCGAGACCGAGCCCGGCGGCGAGATCGTGGGCCTGTCGTACGAGCCGCCCTTCCCCTACGTGACCGACTTCGGCGAGCGCAGCCACACGGTGCTGCCGGCCGACTTCGTCACCACCGACGACGGCACGGGCGTGGTGCACACCGCGCTGGCCTTCGGCGAGGACGACTTCGCGCTCGGCGAGCGCTTCGGCATGACGCTGCAGAATCCGGTGAAGCCGAACGGGACGTTCGACGAGCGCATCGAGCCCTTCGCCGGCCGCGGCGTGCGCGAGGCGGGCCCGGACATCGTGGAGGCGCTGCGCGAGTCGGGCCGGCTGCTGCGGGCCGAGGAATACGAGCACTCCTATCCGCACTGCTGGCGCTGCGGGACGCCGCTCATCTACTACGCGAAGTCCTCGTGGTACGTGCGCACCACCGAGCGCCGCGAGCAGCTGCTGGCCGCCAACGAGGAGGTCACCTGGCACCCCGAGCACATCAAGCACGGGCGCTTCGGCAAGTGGCTCGAGAACAACGTCGACTGGGCGCTGTCGCGCGAGCGCTACTGGGGCACGCCACTGCCCATCTGGCGGGCGGACGACGGCGAGACGATCTGCGTGGGCAGCATCGAGGAGCTGCGCGACCTCGGCGCCGACGTCCCCGACGACCTGCACCGCCCCTTCATCGACGAGGCGACCTTCGAGCGCGACGGCAAGACCTTCCGCCGCGTGCCCGAGCTGATCGACGTGTGGTGGGACTCGGGCTGCATGCCCTTCGCCCAGTTCCACGCCCCGTTCGAGAACCAGGACCTGTTCGAGGAGCGCTTCCCCGCCGACTACATCTGCGAGGCGCTGGACCAGACGCGCGGCTGGTTCTACTCGCTGCTGGCCGTCTCCACGCTGCTGTTCGGGCGCTCCTCGTACGAGACCGTGCTGTGCCTCGGCCTGATCCTCGATTCCGAGGGTCAGAAGATGAGCAAGAGCAAGGGCAACGTGGTGGGGCCCTGGGAAGTCTTGGACACCCACGGAGCCGATGCCTTCCGCTGGTACTACTTCACCTCGAAGCAGCCGTGGGACGGCTACCGCTTCTCGCTGGAGACGGTCGGCGAGTCGGTGCGCCAGTTCATGCTCACGCTCTGGAACACCTACGGCTTCTACGTCCTGTACGCGAACGTCAACGACGTCGACCCCTCGCCCGAGGGCCTGACCGACCTCGACCGCTGGGCGCTGTCGCGTTTCGCGGCGACCACCGAGATCGCGACCGAGCGCCTGGACGACTACGACACCACCACCGCCGGCCGGGCGGTGGCCGCGTTCGTGGACGAGCTGTCGAACTGGTACGTGCGCCGTTCGCGGCGGCGCTTCTGGGACGGCGACCCGGCCGCTTTCTGGACGCTGCACACCTGCCTGGTGGGCGTGTCCAAGCTGCTCGCCCCGCTGATCCCGTTCGCCACCGACGAGATCTACGACAACCTCGACGGCAGCGAGCCCTCGGTGCACCTATGCGACTGGCCGGAGCCGGGCGAGCGTGACGAGCGGCTGGAGTGGCAGATGGACGTGGCGCGCGACGCCGTGGAGCTGGGCCGCTCGGCGCGCGCCCAGGCCAAGATCAAGGTGCGCCAGCCGCTGGCCGAGGCGGTGATCGTCGCGCGGGCCGGACGAGCGCGAGGCGATCGAGCGCTTCCGCGAGCTGGTGCTCGACGAGCTCAACGTGCGCGAGGTCCGCTTCGTGTCCGACGCTGACGAGCTGGGCCGCTGGGAGCTCAAGCCAAACTACCGCGCGCTCGGACCGCGCTTCGGCAAGCACATGCCCCAGGTGGCCGCGGCCGTGGCGGGACTCGATCCTGCCCGGGTCCGCAGCGGCGCGCCGATCGGCATCTCGGTCGACGGCCGCGAGCACACCCTCGAGCCCGGCGACGTGCAGATGGCCTTGCAGCCGCTGGAGGGCTACCAGCTCGAGCGCGCCGGCACCCACGCGGTGGCGCTGAACCTGGAGCTCGACGAGGACCTCCGCCGCGAGGGCCTCGCACGGGAAATCGTTCACGCGGTCCAGGCGGCGCGCAAGGAGGCCGGGCCTGAAGGTCGAGGACCGGATCGCGCTGACCCTGGGAGGCGACGCCGAGCTGGTCGAGGCCGCCCGCGCCCACGAGTGCTACGTCAGCGGCGAGACGCTGGCCACCTCGCTGTCCTACGACAGCGCCGACGCCGGCGAGCGCGCGACCATCGACGGGCGCGAGCTTCGCATCGGCGTGAACCGCGCGGCTAGCTCCCCCAGGGGCGAGAGGCCCTCTCAGCTGCACCCACTCGCTGAGTGCCTTCGATCTGTCCGGAAAGGCTCCCGTCACTCGCCGCCTGGCTTCGCACCGCTGAGGCGGTTGCCCCCCGAGTCGAGCCAGATCGGGAATGGGTAGTACGGCCGCGTGTAGCTGTTGTCCTCCGGACAGGTCACCCGGGCTTCCACCCGCTTCGAGTAGCCACCGCCGATGCGGTAGCGCCCGGTGGGGGCGCCGGGGTAGAACTCGATCCATCCGGTCGGGGGCCCGAAGGTGTCGTACCCGTCGCCCGCGCCCAGCGAGAAGGTCACCGGGCCGGTGCTCTCTGGTGCAGTCCCCGCTCTCTGCCGGTCATGCGCCAGCTGACCTTGCCCGATCGCAGTATGAAGTGCGGCGGATCGGACCCGGGCTGGCGCTCGAAGACGGCGTCGCTGACGTTCCAGGTCTCGTTCGAGAGAACGTGCCGTCGTCCTTCGTGGCGGTCCCGGAGGCGGTGCCCTTGTAGCGGGCACAGCCGGCGGCGGCTGCTGCGCAGCTCGGGGTCCGGTGCGGCCTTCAGAACCCGTCCTGGGGGAGGGAGGGGTCGCTCTGCGCCGAGCGCGAGCGCGAAGGCCTCTCGCCCGCGAGCTCCTGAGCCGGATGTCGCCCCGGCTGCGGCGGCGATCCCTGGAGAGCAGGAAGGCGACGGTGGTGGCCTTTCCGGCCCGTGCCCGGCCCCGGTTGGCCAGCGTGAAGCTGACGGGCAGCGGCCCCTGCGGCGATGCGTAGCCCCCGGCCGACAGGGCCGAGACCGCGAGGTCAGGCCGCCCGGCTGCGCTCGCCGCGGATGCGAAGGTGGCCGCGGCACATACGGCCAGGACTGCGAGCCAAAGGCCCTTCGCCGCCCCCGAGCGCGCTCGCAGTCGATGTCCCTTTGTTTCCACGCCCATCAAACGCTCCCGCGCCGCCGCCTGTCCAACAGCCGAGCCAAGGTGCCACAGGTAGTCGGTTCTCGCCAGCATTTCGAGCCTCCGAGGGGTCGTGAGCTTTGACACCCACCGCCTCTCGGCGGGCTCGGACCTACCTCATCCCGTTCGGAACGTGTCCGCTTGCAGGGCTTTGCTAGCTACTCGCCGAACCCCCCAGCGATGCACGACCTGCAAGGCGGCTCCGCCGAGCATCCCGGAGCGGTGCGTTGAAGCCACGAGAGCTACTGGTCTCCAAGGGCTGGGTGCAGGCCGTCCTCCTGGTCGTCCTGTTCGGCTTCTTCGTGCTGGGCCTGCTGGCCTACCGCACCTACGACGCCAAGCCCCCGATCCCCGAGCGCGTAGTCGACACCAAGGGGCGGGTCCTCTTCACCGCGAAGGACATCCAAGGAGGGCAGCAGACCTTCCTGCACAACGGGCTCATGGAGTACGGCTCGGTGTTCGGCCACGGCGCCTACCTGGGGCCGGACTTCACCGCCGACTATCTGCGCCGCTCCTCCGATCTGGTCAAGCGCAGCTACGGCAGGTCCGATTCCGACCGCGCCACCCGCCGCACGGTCGAGGACTTTCGCGCCAACACCTACGACAAGGACTCCGGTGTGCTGACACTCAGCACGGCGCGCGTCGATGCGCACCGAAGGCTCGTGGGCTACTACAGCCGCTACTTCGCGGAGCCCACGTCCAAGCGCGGTCTGCGGCCTGACGCGATCACCGACCGCGAAGACCTGCGCCGCCTGACGGCGTTCTTCGGGTGGACCGCCTGGGCGGCGGCAACCGACCGACCGGGCCACAACTACTCGTACACCAACAACTGGCCGCCCGAGCCCCGCGTGGACAACCGGCCCACGGCGAACGTGGTGGTGTGGAGCGTTCTTTCCCTGATCGCTCTGCTCGGTGGGATCGGGATCCTGTTCGGCGTCTTCGGTCGTTGGCGCTTCCTGGGCTGGCACGGCCGCGAGCAGGCCACCCTCTCGTTCCGCAAGCCCGGCAACGTGGCTCTTACGCCCGCCCAGCGCGCGTGCGCGTGGTTCTTCTTCGTCATGGCTGCCCTGTTCCTGATTCAGACCTTCGTGGGCGCCGCCAGCCAGCACTACCGCGCGGAGATCGACAGCTTCTTCGGCTTCGACCTGGCCGAGATCTTCCCCTACAACCTCATGCGCACCTGGCACGTGCAGCTGGCGCTGTTCTGGGTGGCGACGTCGTTCGTCGCCGCGGGGATCTTCCTGGCGCCGATGATCGCCAAGCGCGAGCCGAAGCACCAGGGCAAGCTCGCCTTCGCCCTGCTCGGGGCGCTGGCCGTGGTGGTGTTCGGCACGCTGATCGGCTCGTTCCTCGGGGTCCACGGCGTGCTGTCCGACGGCGCGAGCAACTGGTTCGGCCTTCAGGGCTTCGAGTACCTCGACCTGGCCCGCATCTTCCAGGTGCTGCTGAGCGTGGGGCTGTTCGTGTGGGTGTTCATGCTCTTCCGCGTCCTGCGCGGACGCCTGCGGGGTGAGCACCGCGGCAACATGCCATGGCTGTTCTTCCTGGCTGCTTTGGCCATCCCGGCCTTCTACGCGGTCGGCCTGATCGCGCGCACCGGGGACCACTTCACCGTCACCGAGTTCTGGCGCTTCTGGGTTGTGCACCTGTGGGTCGAGGACTTCCTCGAGCTGTTCACCACGGTGATGGTGGCCTACATGTTCGTGCTGCTCGGGGTGGTGCGCGAGAAGGTCGCGCTCACCGTCGTCTTCCTGGACATCCTTCTCTACTCGGCAGGAGGGGTGATCGGCACGATGCACCACCTCTACTTCTCCGGCGAGCCGGCCGAGCACATGGCCCTGGGCGCATTCTTCAGCGCCATGGAGGTGATTCCGCTGACCTTCCTGACGGTCGAGGCGTGGAGCTTCCTCCAGCTCGGCGCGGCGCAGCAGTCGCGTTCGAGGACCCCGTTCCCGCATCGCTGGGCGGTCATGTTCCTCGTCGCCGTCGGCTTCTGGAACTTCTTGGGCGCCGGGGTCTTCGGGTTCCTCATCAACCTGCCTGTCGTCTCCTACTACGAGATCGGCACGGCGCTGACGGCCAACCACGGGCATGCCGCGATGATGGGCGTCTACGGCATGCTGGCCATCGGGCTGGCGATGTTCTGTCTGCGCTACCTGATCCCGGCTGACAAGTGGCCGGAGAAATGGGCGCGCATCAGCTTCTGGTCCACCAACATCGGGCTCGCGTGGATGTGCTTCGCCACGCTGCTCCCGCTGGGGATCCTCCAGCTCTACAAGTCGGTCAACGACGGCTACTTCGAGGCGCGCGAGCTCAAGTTCCTGAGCAACTCCACCAACACGGTGATCGAGTGGCTGCGCCTGCCCGGCGACATCATCTTCATCGTCGGAGGGGCGCTGCCCGTGCTCTACATCGCCTACCTGGGCATCCGTCACACGGTCAAGCGCGTGACACGCGAAGAGCCCGAGGACATCCTGTTCACCGAGATCACCGAGCCCGCCGGAGTCGCCCGGCCGGGAGCCGAAGAGGCGGCTGCCGCGGGGCGGATCGACGCGTGAGCTCGCTGGACACGGAGGTCCTGCTGGCCGGCGCCTACGTGCTCATGCTGCTCGCGGCCGCTTGGGGCCTCGACGCGCTGGCCCGGCTCACCCACCGGCGCGCGCAGGCATACCGGACCGCGGGCTTTGCCTACCACGCCGAGCACGACCACTGGGTGTGCCCCGAGGGGGAGCACCTGTGGCCCCACGAGTACGACCACGAGCAGCGGCTCGTCCGCTACCGAGCCAAGGCCCACGTGTGCAACGGCTGTCCTGTCAAGGAGCGCTGCACCGACTCCGACCGCGGTCGGGAGATAGTCCGGGCGGTCGACCCGTGGCCGCACTCCGAGGCCGGGCGTTTTCACCGCGGCCTGGCGCTGATACCGGTCGTCCTCGCCGGGCTGATCATCGTGGTGGCGGCGGTGCGCCACCCAGTGACCGCCGAGCTGGCCGCACTGCTCGTGCTCGCCGTGCTCACCGTTTTGAGCGCGTGGCGTCTGAGCGGCGCCTTTCGCGCCTCGCCCGCCAATTTCCCGGCGCCGAGCCCGTCACACGGCCTGCGCCTCCAACGTGAGACCCGAACCACCTGGGGGTGGGACAAGTGATCTTCGCTGCCGTCGCCGTTGCCGTCCTGATCTTGCTGGTGCTCTGCCTGTCGGTGCGGGTGCTGCGCGAGTACGAGCGGGCGGTCGTCTTCCGGCTCGGCCGGCTCTCCGGTGCCAAGGGCCCCGGCTTGGTGGTTCTCGTGCCGATCGTCGACCGCATGGTCAGGGTGGACCTGCGCACCGTCACGCTCACGATCCCTCCCCAGGAGGTGATCACTCGCGACAACGTGCCTGCGCGGGTCAACGCGGTCGCCTACTTCCGTGTCGTGGACCCCGCTCGGGCGATCGTGGAGGTCGAGAGCTTCGGCACCGCTACGTCGCAGGTATCGCAGACGACCCTGCGCTCGGTGCTGGGCAGGGCCGACCTCGACGAGCTGCTCTCCGAGCGCGTCCGCCTCAACGAAGACCTCCAGAAGATCATCGACGAGCACACCGAGCCGTGGGGCATCAAGGTCTCGACGGTCGAAATCAAGGACGTCGAGATCCCTGAGGCCATGCAGCGAGCCATGGCCCGCCAGGCCGAGGCCGAGCGCGAGCGCCGGGCCAAGATCATCAACGCCGAGGGCGAGTATCAGGCCGCCGAGAAGCTCGCGGGGGCGGCGGAGATAATGAGCCGCAGCCCGGCCGCGCTCCAGCTGCGCTACCTGCAGACGCTGCTGGAGCTGGGCGCCGACCAGAACTCGACGATCGTCTTCCCGCTGCCCATGGACCTCGTGAAGCCTCTGCTCGAGGGCGCTGGGCAGCCGGGAGCCAACGGGACGCCCGGCGCCGCGGTCAGCGCGCGGGGCTGATTCGTAGCCACCCCACAGCCCGGCGAGTGGGCGTTGCTAGCCGGGCTTGCGCTCGAGCGCGAGGTACTTCTTGCGCCCGAAGGTGACTGTACCCGTGCGTGTGACCGGCCTGGCGTTCGGGTAGGTGAACAGGTGCGCTGTGCCCGCCGGGCTCGAGCGGGCGCGGTCGGTGTAGCCGCCTTCGCGGCGCTCGACGGTGATGTGGGGGCTGCTGGCCCCCGGAGCATTACTGGCTTCCATGCCCGCGCAGGGTAGGGGTCCGGGGCCGGCCGCTTGTGGCCGGCAATTCACCTGTGACCGTCGCGGTCCCGTCCCTGGAGAGTCCCTCTGCCGATGTGGCCCCCGTCCAGCGCTCGCTTGGGGTTTTCAGCACGCGAGTTGTGCGGGGTGCACGCGTTTGCCCGGGGCGCAAGTGAGTTGCCGAATCCCGCCAGCGGCCCCCGGAGCGCGTGGAGGCGCCGGGGAGCGGTCGGGAGGCGGGAGGGACCGGGGGGCTGACCCGGGTCTAGCCCTTGAGCTCGCCGCCCATGGCCCAGTCCCCACGGGCTGCGTCCTCGAAGCGGATCCAGACCTCCTCGGCGGGGGTCCCCGCGACCTCGGTCATCGCCTCGGTGATCCGGCGGGCCAACTCGGCCTTCTGCTCGGCCGAGCGGCCCTCGAACCACTCGACCGTGATGTAGGGCATCCCGCTAGGCCAGCGCCGGCTCGATCTCGGACATGATGCGGTTCTTCGGCATCGCGCCCTGGATCGTGTGGGCCACGTTCCCGCCCTTGAAGAGCAGGATCGTCGGGATGGCCATGATGTTGTAGCGAGCGGCGGTGTTGGGGTTGTCGTCCACGTTGAGCTTCACCACGCGGACGTCGTCGCGATCGTTGTTGAGCTGCTCGAGGTGCGGGGAGATCACGCGGCAGGGGCCACACCAAGGCGCCCAGAAGTCGACCAGGACAGGCTCGGGTGACTCGAGCACTTCCGCCTGGAAATTGTTGTCAGTCACCTCGTCAACTGCTGCCACCTGCGCTCCTCTCGATTCGTTACTTCAGAAAGTATAGCTTCGGCCTCTCACACGAAGCGCAGGTACCTTCCAGACCGCTTCGAGCGCGATTCGCGCCGACATCTTGGACTGTCCTACCCGGCGGTCGCGAAAGACGATCGGAACCTCTACCACGCGGAAGCCCGCCTGCGCGGCGCGATAGGTCATCTCGATCTGGAAGCCGTAGCCGTCCGCGGCGATGCCGTCCAGGTCCAGCCCCTCCAGCACCGAGCGGCGGAAGCACTTGAAGCCACCGGTCAGGTCGCGGACGGGCAGCCCTAGGAGGATCTGCGCGTACAGCGACCCCCCGCGGCTGAGCGCGCGGCGCACCAGCCCCCAGCGCTCCACGCCGCCGCCCGGCACGTAGCGCGAGCCGAGCACCAGGTCGGCTTCATCGGCGGCCCGGATCAGGCGCGGCAGGTCGGCCGGGTCGTGCGAGAAGTCGCAGTCCATCTCCATCAGCAGCTCGGCCCCGTTCTCCAGCGCGCGCCCGAAGCCCGCCAGGTACGCGCGCCCCAGGCCCTGCTTGCCCGGGCGGTGCATGACCTCGACCTCGGGCAGCTCCTCGGCGAGCCGGTCGGCGATTCCCCCCGTGCCGTCCGGGGAGTTGTCGTCGACCACGAGGATGTGGTGCTCAGGCGAGGCCTCGGCGAGCCGCGGGAGCGCCGCGCGCACCATGTTCTCGAGGTTGTCGGCCTCGTTGAAGGTGGGGAGGATGAGCCAGGTGCCGGGCACGGGCAGCGGCCTACCCTAGGCGCCCAGTGCGCAACGCCGAGATCGCCTCCCACTTCGACGAGCTGGCCAGCCTCTACGAGCTGGACGGCGCCTCGTCCTACCGCGTGGTGGCCTACCGCACGGCGGCCAAGAACATCCGCGACTCCGGCGCCTCGGTGGCCGAGATGGCGCGACAGGGCAAAGCCGAGTCCCTGCCGGGCATCGGCAAGGCGATCGCGGACAAGATCGGCTCGCTGCTCGAGCAGGGCACGATCCCCTCGGCCGACAAGCTCAAGGAGCGCATCCCGCCCGGCCTGGTGGAGGTGACCCGCATCCCGGGGCTGGGGCCCAAGCGCGTGAAGCAGCTGCACGACCACCTGGGCATCGGGTCGCTGGACGAGCTCAAGGAGGCCGCCGCGGCGGGCGGGCTGGATGACGTGCCCGGCTTCGGGCCCAAGGCCCGCGACAACGTGCTCGCCGCGCTGGAGAAGGGGCCGGAGAACCCCCGCCTGCTGCTGGACCAGGCGCTGTCGGTGGGCGACGAGCTCGTCGAGGGCCTGCGCGACTGCCCCGAGGCCCTGCGGGTGGAGCTCGCGGGCAGCGCCCGTCGCCTCGCGGACACGGTCAAGGACCTCGACATCGTCGTGGCTGCCTCCGACCCCAAGGGCGTGACGGAGGCGTTCACCAAGCTGCCGGCGCTCGAGTCATCGAGCGTGGCGGGAGAGGCCGGGGCCAAGGGCATCACCCACAACGGCCTTCCCGTGGACCTGCGGATCGTGCCCGAGGAGAGCTTCGGCAACCTGCTCCAGCACTTCACCGGCTCGGGCCGCCACAACGAGGCGCTGCGCACCGCCGCGGTGCGCAAGGGCCTGCACGTGAGCGAGTACGGGGTGCTCGACGACGAGAGCGAGACCACCCACGCATTCGCCGACGAGAAGGAGGTCTACGCGCTGCTGGGGATGAGCTTCATCGAGCCCGAGCTGCGCGAGGACCGCGGTGAGTTGGAGGCCGCGCGCAACGGCTCGCTGCCGGCGCTGATCGAGCAGAGCGACCTCAAGGGCGACCTGCACTGCCACACCACCGCCTCCGACGGGCGCAACTCCATCCTCGAGATGGGCCAGGCCGCGCTGGAGCGCGGCTACGAGTACCTGGCGATCACCGACCACTCGGCGTCACACGGCTTCGGCGACGACGTGCAGCCCGACGAGCTGCTGCGCCAGGTCGAGCGCGTGGCGCAGGCCAACGAGAAGCTCGACGGCATCACGCTGCTGGCGGGCACCGAGGTCAACGTGCTCACGGACGGCGCGCTGGACTACGCCGACGACGTGCTGGAGCAGCTCGACTGGATCGTGGCCAGCCTGCACACCTCCTTCCGCATGAAGGAGGAGGAGATGACCGCCCGCGTGGTGGCGGCGATGGAGCACCCGCTGGTGGACGTGATCGGCCACCCGACCGGGCGGCTGATCGGCCGTCGCGAGCCCTACGCCCTGGACGTGGACCGCGTGGTGGAGGTGGCCGCGCGCACGGGCACCTTCCTGGAGATCAACGCCAACCCCAACCGGCGCGACCTGTCCGACCCGCTGGCCCGCGGGGCCGCCGAGGGGGGCGTGACCCTCACCGTCGACTCCGACGCGCACGGCGTGGACACGCTCCACAAGATCTGGTTCGGCATCGCCACCGCGCGGCGCGCATGGCTGACTCCCGAGCAGGTGGCGAATACGCGCTCGTGGCCGGAGCTCGACCGGCTCCGCAAGCGCGACAGCTCGGCCTCGTCGTAGCTCTGGGTCGGCTCGATCCGGCGCAGGCCCGGCGTGCGCACGAGGCGGGGCGCCGACAGGGGCGGCGTGCGGTCGAACCAGTACTGGATCCCGTCGCGCTCCTCGATGGCCTGGACGGCCCGGTGCTGGTTGCGCGCGGTCAGCGCGAGCAGGATCGCGTATCCGGTGGCGACCCCCGGCACCTGGGGGAGGAAGAACCCGATGATCCCCGCGGCGATGGTGAACACCGCCAGCGGCCACATGCGGTTGAACAGCACCGCGCCGGGCTCGAGCTCGGGGAGGCTGGTCGCCGTGCGCGCGGAGCTGAGCAGCCGCCGGATCCCGTCGCTCACGCGCGTCCCGCGACCGAGGAAGAGGCCGATCCCCAATGCGGCGAGCCACCAGCCAGCGGCCAGCAGGGCCAGCACGTAGTCGCGGTTCTGGTTGGCGCCGATGATCGTGACCAAAGCCAGCGCCGTGGCCGCGCCGCCGCACAGCAGCACCGAGACGCGCAGGAACTCGCGGAAGCGCATCAGAGGGCCTCCAGCACCGCGGTGACGCCCTCGACCCCGTCCACCGCGAGGTCGGCCTGGTCGATGATGGCCGCAGGCCCCTCGTCGGAGCGCACTCCCACGCAGATCGTCGCCTCGAGCACGCCCTCGTCCTGCATCGCCCGCAGGGCCGCGAAGGCGTCCAGGTCAGTGGCGTCGTCGCCCGCATAGAGCGCCGCCGCAGGGCTCGCCCGCTCGCACAGCGTGCGCACGGCCTGTCCCTTGTCGACGGCCACGGGCGGGCGGACCTCCAGCACCTTGCGGCCCCAGTGGGTGGCGAAGCCCGCCGACTCCGCCTCGGCGGCGAGGCCCTCCAGGCGGGTGCGGGAGGCGTCCTCGTCGGGCGTGGCGCGCCAGTGGAAGGCCACGATCGGGCCCTTGTCCTCCATGCGCACCCGCAGCACCCGCAGCTCGGGCGTGTCCTGCTCGGCGGCGAAGTCGCGGACGCGGCCCTCCCAGCTGGCGAACGCCGGGAGGGTGGTGGGCTTGGCCGCGCCGGGCTCGAGCAGCTCCGCGCCGTGGGACCCCACGTAGGCGATGCTGCCCACGCCGACGAGCCGGCGCGCCTCGGCGGCCGACCGCCCCGAGATGCACGCGACCAGCCGGTAGCGGCGCGCCAGGCGGCCCAGCAGCTTCGAGGACTCCTCGCGCACGTGGGCGTTCTCGGCCCGCTCGACGATCGGCGCGAGCGTGCCGTCGATGTCCAGCAGGATCGCGCCCCGATCCGGGTGCTCGGAGAGCGGCGCGAGCCTGTCTGCCGTGGGAGCGGACACCGGCCGTAGTATGCCTCGCGATGTCACCCCGCCATCTCCGTCTCGCGGCGATCGGCACCACGGCGGGGGCGTTCAGCGCGCTTTTCGGGGTCGGGGGTGGCACGGTCATCGTCCCGCTGCTGATCCTGTGGCTCGCCTACGAGGACCGCGAGGCCACCGGAACGTCGCTCGCCGCGATCGTGGTGATCGCGGCGCTGGGCGCAGGGGCGCACGCCCTGTACGGCAACGTCGACCCGCTCGCGGGCGCGCTGATCGGCGCGCCGGCCGTCGGCGGCGTCCTGGCGGGCACCGCCCTCCAGCAGAAGCTGCCCGACCGGTTCGTGTCGGGGGCGTTCGCCGTGCTGCTGGTGGTCTCGGCCGCGGTGCTGATCTTCTGATGGACGCGACAGACCTGATCGGCCTGCTGAGCATCGGCTTCGCCGCCGGTGTGGTCAGCGGGCTTGTGGGCGTGGGCGGCGGTGTCCTGTTCGTGCCTGGCTTGGTCGTCTTCCTGGACGAGGTCCAGGTGAAGGCGGAGGCCACCTCCCTGTTCGCGGTGATCGTGGTGGCCGCGGTGGGGGCCTACCGCCAGCACGGCTACGGCAACCTGCGGCTGCGCGACGGGGTCATCGTCGGGCTCCTCAGCCCGGTGGGCGTGGTGGTCGGCACGGTGGTGGCCAACGAGCTGCCCGAGCGCGCCCTGCAGATCGCGTTCGCGGTGGTCCAGCTGTTCTTCGCGTACCGCCTCGGGCGCCGCGCGGCCGGCGGGCGCGAGGAAGCGCCCGCGCGCGGGTAGTCTTGCGCCCGTGACGATCCTCGACGTCGAAGAGGGGGTGGATGAAGGCATCGCGCACATCGCGCTGCGCGGTGAGCTCGACCTGTCCACCGTCCCCAAGGTCGACGAGGCGCTGAAGCGCATCGAGGCCGCGCGCCCGCCCGTGATCGTGCTCGATCTGGCGGGCGTCACGTTCCTCGACTCGACCGGCCTGCGCATGGTGGTGACCGCTGATCAGCGGGCCCGCGCGGAGGAGCGCCGCCTCGCCGTGGTGCGCGGTCCGGACAGCGTCCAGAGGGTCTTCGCCATCACCCGTCTGGACGAGCATCTCGACATGGTCGACGACGTGTCGGCGGTCGAGTCCGCGGGTAGCCCCGAAGGGTGAGCCGAACCGAGATAACCGCTCTGGTGGCGCGGGGCGAAGAGGTTGGCTGCGTCAACCTCTCGGAGTTCGACGAGCTCGTCCGCGCGCTGGAGCTGCCCGACGATGAGGTGGAGGCGCTGCAGGGGGAGCTCGACCAACTCGGAGTTGACCTGACCGACGACTGCGGCCGCGCGAACGTCCAACCCACGAGCTACCGCAACGACGACGTCGCGGGGGCCACCACGGACGCCCTGCAGCTGTTCCTCAACGAGGTGCGCCGGTACGAGCTGCTGACCGCCGACGAGGAGGTGGCGCTGGCCAAGCGCATCGAGTCCGGCGACCTCGAGGCCAAGGAGCGCATGATCAACTCGAACCTGCGCCTGGTGGTCTCGATAGCGAAGAAGTACCAGGGCCAGGAGCTGTCGCTGCTCGACCTGATCCAGGAGGGCATCTTCGGCCTCATCCGCGCCGCCGAGAAGTTCGACCACCGCAAGGGCTTCAAGTTCTCGACCTACGCGACCTTCTGGATCCGCCAGGCGATCCAGCGCGGCCTGGCGAACAAGGCGCGCACGATCCGCATCCCCGTCCACATCGGCCAGCGTGAGCGCAAGCTCGTGCGCGCCGAGCGCGAGCTGGCGGCGGAGCTGGGCCGCGACCCCACCGACGAGGAGGTCGCCGCGAAGGCCGAGCTGCCGATCGAGGAGCTGCACGAGGTGCGCGAGGCCGCGCGCACGGTCACCTCGCTCGACCGCGGGGTCGGCGAGGAGGAGGACACCGCGCTCGGCGACCTGCTGCCCAGCGGGGAGCCCGAGCCGGAGGAGGAGGTGTCGGTCAGCCTCGCCCAGGCCACCCTGCGCGACACGATCGGCGACCTGCCCGAGCCCGAGCAGGGTGTGATCCGCCTGCGCTACGGCATCGACGGCGAGGACCCCAAGCCGCTGCGCGAGACCGGCCGCCGCCTCGGGCTGTCCGCCGAGCGCGTGCGCCAGTTGGAGTCCCGCGCCCTGGAGCACCTCGCCGCCCGGCGCGAGATCTCGGCGCTGAGGGAGGTTGCGTGAAGAAGATCCTGGCCCTGGTCAGCGAGCCGGTCTCGGGCGAGGCGCTCAAGTCCGCGATCGGCAAGACCGTGGCCGAGCAGGCCGAGGTGTTCGTCGTCGCCCCCGCGCTGGACAAGAGCTACCGCTTCTGGCTGTCGGACCCCGATCCCGCCATCGGGCGGGCCGAGGAGGTCCAGGAGGAGACCGTCGAGCGCATGGAGGAGGAGGGCATCGACGCCGCCGGCGAGACCGGCGAGTCCGACCCCCTGCTCGCGCTGCAGGACACCCTGGCGACCTACGACGCCGACGAGATCGTGCTCTTCACCCACCCCGACGGCGACCGCAGCTTCCTCGAGGACGGCATCGTGGAGCAGGCCCAGGAGCGCTTCTCCCAGCCCGTCCGCCACATCGTCGTCGAGTCCTAGCCGGAGCCCCTGGGGCGCGCGGCCACGTCCACCGACGCCCTGACGTCGGGGAGCGGGACGTCGGGCGTCCGGACCAGCAGCCCGGCGAGCACGAGCCGCGGCAGCACGGGCATGAAGCGTGATGGGCGGTCGGGGTCCGGCGGGAGGTTCTCCGTGTCCTCCAGCAGTGCCAGCACGGCCGCGCACACCGGCGCCTCGGGGGCGTCGTCGCCCACCTCGCACGCCAGGCAGGCCAGGTCGATCGCCTCGGTGGGGTGCACGCCCTGCAGCGCCTGGCCCGTGGCGTAGGTGAGGAAGGTCCAGACACGGTCCAGGAGCAGGTCGCGGCCGGGGGCCTTGTCGAGCGCGGGGCCGAGGTCGACCGGCTCCTCCTGGGCCAGCAGCCGCTCCATCTGGCCGCCGGCCACCGTGCGCACCGCGTCGCTCGTCCAGCCCCGCCTGCAGCGCCGAGCGCAGGCACAGCACCGCGCCGAGGGACGGGCTGCCGTAGGGGGCGTCGGAGGCCAGAAGCACCTGGCCGGGGGGCACCAGCGACAGCAGCGCGAGCAGGTCGCCCGCGCTCCACCACGAGGTGTCGAACATCAGGTTCGGGAGCTCGCGCGCCTCGCGCCAGATCCAGGCCAGGTCGCAGATGCCCGCGTGGGCCAGGATCACGTTCGCGGCGGGATGGGAACGGCACAGGTCGACCACGTGGCGCCCCAAGGCGGGGATGCCGCGCCCGGCGTGCACGATCAGCGGCACCCTGCGCTCCTGGGCCAGGGCCACGATCCGCTCCACGCCGGGCTCGTCCATGGCGAAGGCCTCCGCTCGCGGGTGCAGCTTGAGGCCCTTGGCTCCGGCGTCCAGTGACCGCTCGCCCTCGGCCACCGGGTCGTCCCGCGGGTCCAGCCGCGCGAAGGGGATCAGCCGCCCGCCGGCGCGCTCGGCCTCTTCGCGCACCCAGTCGTTGGCCGGCGGATAGCCGTCCGGCTCGTGCATGGCGAAGACCACGCTCCGGTTGCCGGCCACGTCCAGCGCCTCCAGCAGCTGCTCGGGTGAGCAGCGCACCCCGTCGGGGTCGTTGAACCCGATGTGGGTGTGGGCGTCGAGGATCTCCAGGCCGGGCAGGTCCTCGCGCAAACGGTCGAGAAACGGGGTCACGGCCTGGTCGGAAAACACGGGCGAGCAGGCTATTACCCCTGTCGAGCCGCCCATTGCCCGTTACGCGCGGGGCGGGGCTGGGAACACGAGACCTATGGCAGAGGTACGACACCTGCGCCTGGGCGGCCCTGAGGCGCCCGGCGCCGCGCGGGATTTCGTCTGCTCGGTGGCCGAAGCGGCCTTTTCCGACGCGGACCTGACCGACTCGCTGCGGTTGGTCGTCAGCGAGGTCATGACGAACAGCATCCGCCACGGCCAGACCGGCGCGGACGGCTGCGTCGAGGTCAAGGTCGAGACCGGCCGCGAGGGTCTCCGGCTGGAGATCGTCGACAGCGGGCCGGGCTTCCGCCCCGATCCCTCGCCGGGCCGCCCCGACGTGCCGGGCGGCTGGGGGCTCTTCCTCGTCGACAGCCTCGCCGACAGCTGGGGCGTGGACGCCTCGAACGGCACCCGCGTCTGGCTCGAGATGCGCCCGGCGGCCGCTGCCTAGCAGGAGACGCTGAAGCCCGACAGGCTGCCGCTGGCCTCCAGCACGCGCCGAGCGGGCGCGAACCCCGGGCGCCACAGCTAACCCCCGTGAGCCTCCATGGCCTTCTGGAGGCGGTCGTCGAAGTCCGGCAGGTCGCGCCGGAGCGCCCGCACCTGGTCCTGAGTGAAGAAGATCGCCTTGACCGGCTCGGTTGCCACCACGTCGGCGTTGCGCAGCCCGCGTTTGAGCAGCCCCGCCTCGCCCACCACGTCGCCCTGCCCGAGCGTCGCGATCTTCTCGTCGTGGCTGCGCACCTCGACCGTCCCCTCCTCGATCGCGATCAGCTGGTCGGAGGCCGCGTCCTGCTGGACCAGCTTCTCCCCCTCGTCGGCGGTGGTCTCCCGCGCCATGTCGGCGATGCGCCCGAGCGCATCGTCGTCCAGGTCCGAGAACAGGTCGATCTTCTTCAGGCGGCTGGTGTCCAACGGCTCCTCCCCTGGTCGTTGTGACCGGGCAGCCTACGCCGCGAGGATGTATTAGGGTGCCCTAACCATGACGTTCGCAGAGACGGTCCTACTCGGCGCCCTGGCGGGATTCACCATCTACCTCGGCCTCCCCATCGGGCGGCTGGGCAACCTCAGCCGGCGCAGCCGGGTGGCCCTCGCCATGTTCGCGGTGGGGATCCTGGCCTTCCTGTTCGCCGACATCTTCGAGCACGGGCTCGGGATTCTCGAGGAGCCCTGGGAGGAGTGGGGCGACGGGGGCGGCGAGGCGGGCGAGGCCATCGGCTACCTGCTCCTCGTGACCGGCGGGTTCGCGGCCGGCACGGGCGGCCTCGCGTTCCTTGAGCGCCGCATGCGGCCGCCGGACCCCGACCCGCCTCCGGTCGCCGGCGGCTCGGTGGACGTGCTGTCGGCCGAGGACGCCGGGCTGGTGTCGCGCCACGAGGACGCGGTCCGCTCCCATGCGCTGCGGGTGGGGATGACCGTGGCGGCCGCGATCGGCGTGCACAACTTCGCCGAGGGCCTGGCCATAGGCGTCTCGGCCAACGCGGGCGAGATCGGCCTGGCCACCGTCCTGATCATCGGCTTCGCCCTGCACAACGCCACCGAGGGATTCGGCATCGTCGGCCCCCTGGGGGATGTGCGGCCTTCGTGGGCCTGGCTGGGGCTGGCCGGGCTCGTGGGCGGCGGCCCGGTGCTGCTGGGCACCATCGTCGGCTACTCCGTCGAGTCCGAGCCGCTCGAGCTGCTCTTCTACGGGCTCGCCGGTGGAGCCGTCCTCTACGTGATCGGCGAGGTGTGGACCGGGGTCCGCCGCCTCGGCTACAAGCAGCTGGGCCTGTGGATGGTGGCGGGCGGCTTCATGCTCGGCGTGACCACCGACATGATCGTCGCCCTCGGAGGCGGCTGAACGGGTGACCCTGGTCCGGCCCGCCGGCGCCGGCGACGCCGACGACATCGGACGCCTGCTGGATGCATTCAACCGCGAGTACGACGACCCCACTCCCGGGCCCGAGGCGATAGCCGAGCGCTTCCGGCTGCTGCTGGCAGAGGACACCGACGTGCTGCTGGCCGGCGAGGGGCCGGACGGCATCGCCGTGCTGCGCTACCGCCGGTCGATCTGGACACCCGGCCGCGAGTGCTATCTGGCCGAGCTGTACGTGACGCCGCCCAAGCGTGGCCAGGGCCTCGGCCGCGCCCTGATGGAGCGCGCGCTCGAGCTCGCCAAGGAGCGCGGCGCCGACGGCATGGACCTGAACACCAGCGTCGACGACGAGGCCGCTCGCGGCTTGTACGAGAGCCTGGGCTTCACCAACCTCGAGGGCCGGCCGGACGGCCCGTCGATGCTCTTCTACGAGCTCAACTGGGGCCCAGGGACTTCGTGAAGTACTTCCCGGCGTCGGTCATGCCGTGGCTCACGTACAGGCGGTGCGCCAGCCGGCGGGCGTAGCCGGACTCGAGCGTCAGCTGCCAGCAGCCGCGCTCGCGCGCGATCCGCTCGGCCTCCTCCAGCAGCGACCGCGCCGCCCCCCGCCGGCGCGCGGACTCGGTGACGATCAGGTCCGGGATCCAGGCGTCGGGTGTGGGGTGGTTGAGCCGGTCGCGGAAGTGCAGCGAGCAGAACGCGATCACCCCGTCGTCGTCCTCGGCCACCAGGTGGGCGGCGGCGTCGTCCTGCAAGTGGCGGTCGTACAGCGCCCGCACCGCGTCGCTGGTCTCGTCGGTCACCCGCGCGCGTCCCAGCTCCTCGAGCAGGGCGGTGACCCGCTCGAAGTCGCCGGCCTCCGCGGGCCGGACCCTCACCCCGGCAGGCCGTGCTCGAGCGCGCCCTTGACCTGGGCGTCGAGCGAGTTCAGCCGGGCCAGCGCCATCGCCTCGGGCGAGCGGAAGCGCCTCCCGGGCAGGTTGTCCGGGCCGTGGTGGCCCAGCACGCAGTGCACGAGCGCGAGAAGCCGGTCGCGCGGCACGCCCGCGCCGCGCTCCAGGATCATCTGCTGGCCGAGCGCCAGGTGCCCCATGAGCGCCCCCTCCTCGCTCAACGCGATCTCGGCCCCGAGGCTGAACTCGCGGGTCTTGCCGATGTCGTGCAGCAGCGCCGCGCAGATCAGCAGGTCGGAGTCCAGCCGCGGGTGCAGCACGCACGTCTCCTGCGCCAGGGTGGCAACCGCCACCGTGTGCTCGAGCAGCCCGCCCAGGTAGGCGTGGTGGCCGTTGCGCGTGCAGGGCGCCCGGCGCAGCTCGGCGCGGAAGCCACCGTCCTCCAAGAACCCGTCGAGCAGCCCGCGTAGGCGGCGGTCGTAGACCTCGCGGCCCAGGTGCTCGAGGAAGCCGTCCAGCTCGTCGAGGTCGCGGTAGGCCACCGGCAGGAAGTCGGCGGGGTCGACGCCGCCGGGGTCGGCTCGCTTGACCGAGCGCAGGTCCACCACCAGCTCGTCGCGGAAGCGCTCGGCGCGGCCCTCCACCTCCACGAGGTCGCCCTGCTCGAACTGGGCGGCGAGGAAGTCCGCCTCGCGGAACGCGCGGGCCGGGACGGACCCGGTGCGGTCGCGCAGCTCCAGCGCCAGGTAGGGCGAGCCCGTGCGGGCGGTCAGCCGGTCCTTGCGCGTGCACGCGAACACCCCGCGCAGCTCGGCGCCGGGCCGCAGCTCGGCCAGCGTCTGGCGGTCCTCGGCGGTGGTGTTCACACAACAATGTTCGGTCGCGCCTCGGACAGGTGGGTACGGTGAGAGGGCATGACCGATCTTCGATGGTCAGCGGCTCCCGACCTCCGCGCTCCGGTCCTCGTCTGTGCCTTCAAGGGCTGGAACGACGCCGGAGACGCCGCCACGGCCGCCGTCTCCTACATGCACGACCACTTCGAGTCCTTCGAGCTGGCGAGCGTGGACCCCGAGGAGTACTTCGACTTCACGGCCGTGCGGCCGACGGTGGAGCTCGACCAGAACTCGGTCCGCAAGATCGAGTGGCCGGCGAATGCCTTCTCCGCCGCGCGCGTGCCCGGCGCCGAGGGGGACCTGGTGATGCTGCGCGGGGTCGAGCCCTCGCTGCGCTGGAAGCGCTTCTGCGAGACCGTGATAGACGTCGCCCGCCAGACCGGCGCGCGCAGGGTGATCACGCTGGGCGCGCTGCTGGCCGACGTGCCCCACAGCCGCCCCGTCTCCCTGACCGGCCTGGCCTCCGACCAGCACCTGGTCACCGAGCTCGGCTTCGAGCCCACCACCTACGAGGGCCCGACAGGGATCGTCGGCGTGCTGCACCGCGCCTGCTCGGACGCCGGGCTGCCGTCGGTGAGCCTGTGGGCCTCCGTGCCGCACTACGTCGCGGCCGCTCCCAACCCCAAGGTGGCGCTCGCGCTGGTGCGCGCGTTCGAGGGCGCCGCCGGCGTGGCCGTGGAGGCCACCGAGCTGGAGACCGCCGCCGAGGACTACGAGCGCCAGGTCAGCGCCGCCGTGGCCAGCGATCCGGAGGTCAAGGCCTTCGTCGAGCGCCTGGAGTCGGCCGCCGACGAGGCGGACCAGGAGGAAGACAGCGAGGAGAAGATCCCCTCCGCGGACACCATCGCACGAGACTTCCAGCGCTTCCTGCGCCAGCGCGGGCCCGAGTCGCCCGGCTAATCGTCAGGCGCTCGCCGGTTCCTGGCGTCGCAGATCGCCGCGAGCGCGCCCGCCCTGGCGCTGCGAAGCCATTGCGGTTAGCGTCGCTTCAACCAAAGGGAAGAGGGACTCGCAATGGCAGAAGAGATTCAGATCCGGGGCTCGGCCAGCCCCGGCAAGATTCGCCACCCGCTCGGAGTGGTCGGGCTGTCGATCATCACCCTCGGGATCTACGGGGTGGTCTGGTACTACATGGTCAACAAGGAGCTGGCCGAGATCGGCCAGGCCAACAACACCGACGAGCTCGGCGACAACCCGGTCACCTCGGTGCTGGCGGTGACGCTCGGCGCGTTCATCATCGTCCCGCCGTTCGTTTCCATCTGGAACTTCACGAAGCGGCTGGAGGCAGGCGAGCGGCTGACCGGCGCCCCGCAGAAGCTGGAGCCGGTGATCATGTTCGTGCTCTGGATCTTCCTGGGGTTCGTGGCGATCTACCTGACGCAGTCGAGCATGAACAACGTCCTGCAGGCGCAGGCCGGCGGCGGGGCGGCCCTCGGCTCGCCTCAGGAGGCGCCACAGGCCCAGCCCGCGGCCGAGCCGGCCCGGAGGCCCGAGGCCCGCTAGCGCTCGGCCGCCGGGCAGATGATCCGGTAGTCGCAGAAGGAGCAGATCTCGCGCGAGGGCTTCGGCTCGAAGTCCTGTGACTGGATGCCCTCCGCGATCTCTCCCACGGTGTCGCGCACGCGCGACAGCTCCTCCTCGGAGTGCTCGACGGGCACCTTCTCGCCCGTGAGCACGTACATGTAGGACTGCGCGGAGGTCTCCAGCCGCCACGACTCGCGGGCGCCCATCTGGTACAGCGACAGCTGCACGTCCTCGCGCAGGTCGGCCTCGGTCTTGGCCTTCCCGGTCTTGTAGTCGATCAGCTCGTAGGTGCCGTCGGGGTGGCGGTCGACGCGGTCCACGCGCCCGCGCAGCAGGTGCGGCCCCATCCGAAACGAGAACGAGCGCTCGAACCACACCGGCTCGGCCTCGCTCGCCCCCTCGACCTGCTCGTAGCGCTGGAGCGCGGCTATCGCGCGCTCGCGGAACTGGCGCTCGTCGTCGGAGTCGCCGAAGCCGTTGCGCCGCCACGCGCCCTCGAACAGCTCCATGAGGTCTCCGCCGGACTGGTGCCAGCGCTCCAGCACCTGGTGGATCGCGATGCCGAAGCGCTGGTGGATCGTCGGCTCCTGCGGGATGCGGAAGACCCGCGCGAACTTGTACTTCAGCGGGCACAGCCGGTACGTGTCGATGTCGGAGGCCGACAGCATCAGGCCCTCGCCGCGGCGGGGGATGAAGGGGTCCAGCGAGGGCTCGGACCCCTCGGGCGCGGCCACCGGCCGCCGCTCGGCCTCGCGCGCCGCGTCGCGCAGCCAGTCGTCGAGCGCCGAGGTGGCCAGCAGCTCCCGCGTCTCCGGCGTCGCCCCCTGGGCGAGCACTTCGTTGATCTCCGGCAGGGCGTCGGCCAGCTCCTGGCCCTCTCGCGCGCGGGAGATGAGCGCGGCGACCTTGAGCAGCTCCAGGTAGCGAGCCACGCCGGCGGCCACGTCCTGGTAGGTGTCCAGGCGCAGCTCCGCCAGCCGCCCACCGACCTCGGCGACCGTGTCCAGCAGCTCGTCGCGCATGAGGCGGAAGGTCGAGTGCAGGCCCTCGGCGGGTCCGAACAGCTCCTCCTCCTTCACCTCCTCCTCGACGTCCAGCGCGGCGCGCGCCTCGTCGACGAAGGGGGAGGAGCGCACCGTGCCGTCGCCGCGCTCGGCGTAGGACAGCACCAGGCTCGCGCGGGCGCGCGTCATGGCCACGTGCAGCAACCGGCGCATCTCGTCCTCGTGGGCCTTGCGGTCCTCGCTCGAGCGCACCGTCTCGGGCACCAGCTCGTCGGGCACGCCATCGGCGCGCTTGCGCCACGGCCCCGGCATCCGCCCGGCGCTCAGGCCGAGGACGAAGACGTGGTCGAACTCCAAGCCCTTGGCCGCGTGCATGGTCATCACGCGCACCGCGGGCTCGGCGGCCGGGTCCGGCGCCTCCTCCTCGCGCAGGCCCGACTCCGCCACCGCGTCGAGGTAGCGGGTGAACTCACGTGGCGTGGCGCCGGGCTCGCGGCGCATGTAGGCGGCGGCCAGCTCGGGCAGCTTGGCGATGTTGCGCAGCCGCTCGGCGGTGTCGGCGCGGCGGGCGAACACCTGCTGGCGGCGCAGCCCGATGCGCTCGATCAGCCGCATCACGAAGGCGTCGGGGCGGCGGTCCTCGAAGGCGTTGGAGGCCGAGCGGTAGAGCTTGAGGAAGGCGGTGGCGCGCTCGCGGCCCTCGGGTGAGAGCTGCGGACCGTCCAGCCCCGCCGCCACGGCGCTGGGCATGTCGAGCTTTCGCCGGCGCGCGAGCTGGGTCAGCCGTGCGACATCCACCGAGCGCAGCTCGATCGGCGGCCGCGACAGCGCCCGCACCACCGCACCGGAGTCGGTCGGGTCGGCCAGCAGGCGCAGCCAGGCCAGCACGTCGCGCACCTCGGCGCGCTGGAAGTAGGCCGCCGAGCCGCTGAGGCGAAACGGCAGCGCGCGCTCCTCCAGGGCCGCGCCGACGGTGGCGCCCTCGTGGCGCACCGACCGCACCAGCACCGCCACGCGATCGGGCGAGACGCCCTCACCGGTCACCAGCCGCTCGGCATCGGCCGCGACGGCCTGGGCCTGGGCGCGCTCGGACTCGCAGCGCCAGAAGCGGACGTCCCCGCCTGCCTTGCCCTTGAGCTTCTTCTCCAGCCGCTCGGTGGGCTCGACCACGGCGCGGGCGGCGTCCAGGATCCGCTGCCCCGAGCGGTAGTTGCGCTCCAGCCGCACGGTCTCGGCCTCGGCGAACTCCTCCCGGAAGGCCTCGAGGTTCTTGCGCGAGGCGCCGCGGAAGCGGTAGATCGCCTGGTCGTCGTCGCCGACCACCGTGATGTTGCGGTGCTCCTCGGCGAGCAGGCCCATCAGCATCCCCTGGGCGAAGTTCGTGTCCTGGTACTCGTCCACCAGCACGTGCTTGAAGCGGTCGGCCACCCGCCGCCGTACGTGCGGGTGCTCGTGCAGCAGCGCGTAGGCGCGGCAGATCAACTCGCCGAAGTCGAGCGCGCCCTGCTCGGCCAGCAGCCGGTCGTGGTCGGCGTAGACGCCGGCGAACTCCAGCTCGCGTGCCGCGTGGCCCCGGGCTGCGTCGTCGGCCTCCGCGCACCGCTCGACCATCCGCTCGGCGTAGGCGCGGAATGCCTCGCAGCCCACCATCTCGTCTTTGAGCCGGTCGATGCGCGAGACGAAGCTGGCCAGCAGCGGGGCCGGGTTGCCCCGGATCTCGTGCCTGCGCAGGGAGAGCTCGCCCTGGCGGTCGAGCAGCAGCGCCAGGCGGTCGGCGGGCGTGACCGCGGTGAAGAAGGGGTCGAGCCCGGCTTCCAGCGCCTCGTCGGCCAGCAGCCGCGAGCAGAACGAGTGGAACGTGCCCACGTGCAGCTCCTCGTAGGGCACCTGGATCAGCGACTCCAGCCGCTCGCGCATCTCGGCCGCGGCGGCGCTGGAGAAGGTGAGCGCCAGCACCTCGTCGGCGGGCGTGCCCCGCTCCACCAGCCAGGCGAAGCGCCGCGTCAGCACGCGAGTCTTGCCCGTGCCCGCACCCGCGACGATCACGAGCGGCCCGCCCGGATGGGTGACGGCCGCCCGCTGCGCGCGGTTCAGGCCGTCGGACGCCGGGGGCACAAAGGGCAGGGTAACCGTGAATGGACCGGCCTCAGCGTGGGTATGTTCGCCAGCCGTGCCCAGGCTCAGACGCTCCGACTGCTCGGGCCCCGGCATCACCCGCCGTCGCCGGGGCAACGGCTTCCAGTACCTCGACGAGGACGGCCGCCCCGTGCGCGATCCGGAGGTCAGGCGGCGCATCGACGAGCTGGTGATCCCGCCGGCCTGGGAGGACGTCTGGATCTGTCCCTTCCCCATGGGCCACATCCAGGCCACCGGGGTCGACGTGGCGGGCCGCAAGCAGTACCGCTACCACGACCGCTGGCGCCGCCGCCAGGACGCGGCGAAGTTCGACGAGATGCTCGGCTTCGCTCGGGCGTTGCCCGGTGTCCGAGCCCGCGTCGCCGTCGATCTCCAGCGCGAGGAGATGGACCGGGAGCGCGTGCTGGCCTGCGCCCTCCGGCTGCTCGACCGGGGGTTCTTCCGGATCGGCTCGGAGAGCTACGCGGAGGAGAACGACACCTACGGACTGGCGACGATGAGGAAGGAGCACGTGACCGTCGAGGGCGAGCTGGTGAGGTTCGAGTACGACGCCAAGGGCAAGCAGCGGCGGGTCCAGTCGTTCGTGGACTCGGAGGTGGCGGCGGTGGTCGCCCGGCTCAAGCGACGCCGAGGCGGGATCGACGAGCTGCTCGCCTACAAGGACGGGCGCCGCTGGCAGGACGTCAAGTCACAGGACATCAACGACTACCTGAAGGAGGTCACCGGCGCGGACTTCAGCGCCAAGGACTTCCGCACCTGGAGCGCGACGGTGCTGGCTGCCTGGTTCCTCGCGCTCGCCGGGCCGGACACGTCGGCGAAGACCGCCCGCAAGCGCGTCCAGGCACGGGTGGTCAAGGAGGTCGCCAAGCACATGGGCAACACCCCTGCGGTCTGCCGCTCGTCCTACATCGACCCGCGTGTGTTCGACCGCCACGACGGCGGGGTCACGATCGAAGGCGCCACTGAGCTGCTGGAGGAGGTCGACGGCCATTGGCCCGAGATCCAGCCCACCGTCGAGGAGGCCACCATCCACCTCATCGAGGACACGCCGGCCCTCGCCAAGGTCGCCTGACGACCGGCGCTAGGCGCGCGTCTCGGGCCCGGTGGGGTCCGGCGTCGGCACGTCGGGCGCGCCGGGCTGGGGCTCGGTCGGCGGCGCGGGCTCGGGGACCGCGGGGCCGTCCGGCGGGTCCTCGACCGGCGGTGCGGCCGGGCCGTCGGGCGGCACCTCCGGGCCGGTGGGCGCGTCGGGCAGCGGCGCGTCGGGCGCGGGCGCGCCGGGGACCTCGAGAACGGGTGTGACGCTCATGGGTCCGGCTTGCCCCGGGCCCACCGGGGCGAAACCCCCGCTACCGGGGGGGAACCCCCGCTACCGGGGGTAGCCAAGGTGTTGACGTGTCGTTTGTCGTCCGGGGTTGCCGGGCAGGTCGCAGACGATGGGCGGCGCAGCGATCCTCGACGTCGACGGAACCCTCGTCGACACCAACTTCCACCATGCGATCGCCTGGTACCGGGCCTTTCGCCAGCACGAGATCACGTTGCCGGTCTGGCGCATCCACCGCGCGATCGGAATGGGCGGCGACCACATCGTCAAGGAGCTCGCGGGAGAGGACGCCGAGCGCGAGAAGGGCGAGGACATCCGCTCCGCCGAGAAGGCGCAGTACATGGCGCTGATCGACGAGGTGGAGCCGCTGGAAGGCTCGCGCGAGCTGATCGAGGACCTGAAGGAGCGCGGCAAGCCGGTGGTGCTCGCCAGCTCGGCCAAGCCCGACGAGATCGAGCACTACCTCGACCTGCTCGACGCCCGCGACCTGACCGACGACTGGACGAGCGCCGGCGACGTCGAGGCGACCAAGCCCGAGCCCGACCTGGTCAACGCCGCGCTGGAGAAGGCCGGCACCGACGACGGCGTGCTGGTGGGCGACTCGACGTGGGACATCGAATCGGCCAAGCGCGCGGGCATCGAGACCGTCGCTGTGCTGACCGGCGGCTTCGGCGAGGACGAGCTGCGCCGGACCGGCGCCGTGCAGGTCTACGAGTCGATCGAGGCCCTGCGCCGGGAGCTGGACTCCTCGCCGCTGGCCTAGCGGGCTGGGACCGTCAGGGCCCCGGACCCGAGCGGCGGCACCCGCCGCCCGCGCGCGTCGAGCGCGACCAGCCGCTGCGTGTCGACGAGGACCAGCAGCCGGCCCGAGCGGTCGAAGGCAAGGTCGGCGCCCTCCCGGGCGGGTAGCGGCTCCGGCCGAAAGCGGGGCAGGACGGTCCCGTCCGTCCCGACGCGCAGGATCTTGGCTCGGCCGCCGCGCACCCGGATGACGGCAATCTCTCCCCGCGGACCGATCGCCATCCGGGGATTGGCGCCCGGCACGGCCCGTTCGAACAGGGACACGGTCCCGTCCCGGCCGAACGAGCGCTCGGGCCGGCCGGCGGCGTCGAGCTTGACCAGCGCGCCGCCGTAGAACAGCGCCAGCGTCTCACCGCCGCGGAGGACCGCCAGGTCGACCGGGGACGGCTCGGCGACCTCGACCGCTCCTTCCCCCCCGAAGCTCGGGTCGGTCTGGTCGCGCGCTGTCACGCGGGCCACGACCGTCACCCCCGTGCTCGCGGCCCCTCTCGGCGGGCCGGCCATCACCAGCGTGCCCGCGGGCGCGGCCGCGAGCACCTCGTCAGAAGCGAACCTGACCGGCGGCGAGGGCTCGGAGACGAGCTCGCCGGATGGGCTGTAGCGGCTGCTCGGGCTCGCGAGGCTGCCGTCGGGACGCGTGATGATCGACCCGTCGACGCCTTCGATCACGCCGTCGTCGCCGAAGTCGCCGTCGAGCTCCCCCGTCGGGGCGAAAGCGGGCCACCCCCTTGGGAGTCGACACGTCGGCCTGGTACGGGCCGCCGGTGTCGTGCTTCACCTCGGCCACCACGTCCACGCCGCGCCGGGTGACGGTCACACGCTCCACGGCGCGCACGCAGTCACCGCCGAGGCCCTCGGCGCCGACGGCCTCGCCCCGCTCGCCGCTGCCCACGCGCCGCAAGGCCAGCTCGCCGCAGCGGCCGTTGACGCCCGCGACCACCACGCCCCCATCGGGGCGCACGGCCAAGCGGTGGGCCTCGAAGGGCCCGGGCCGGGAGAGGTCGGCCCCACAGCCGGCAAGAAGCGCCGCGGCGAGCGGCGCACAGATGACGGCCAGGCGCGGCAAGGCCCGTAGCATCGCGGACATGGCCGAGAAGCTCGGGACCTACAAGCAGAAGCGCGACTTCGGCCAGACCCCGGAGCCCGCCGGGGCGCGAGGCCGACGGGGAGGGCGCGCGCTTCGTCATCCAGGAGCACGACGCCACTCGGCTGCACTGGGACCTGCGCCTCGAGCGCGACGGGGTACTCGCCTCCTGGGCCCTGCCGCGGGGCGTCCCCATCCACCCCGACGAGAACCGCCTGGCCGTGCGCACCGAGGACCACCCGCTCGAGTACCTGGAGTTCCACGGCGACATCCCCAAGGGCTCGTACGGCGCCGGCACGATGGAGATCTGGGACCGGGGCACCTACGTGCCCGAGAAGTTCCGCGACAACGAGGTGATCGTGGTGCTGGAGGGCGAGCGGGTCCAGGGCCGCTACGCGCTCATCCACACCAAGGGCAAGGACTGGCTGATCCACCGCATGGACCCGCCGAGCGACCCGGGCGCCGAGCCCATGCCCAAGCGCATCGAGCCGATGCAGGCCCGCCCGGGCAAGCTGCCGCGCGACGACGACGCTTGGGGCTACGAGGTCAAGTGGGACGGCGTGCGCACGGTGGTCCACCTCGACGGCGGGCACGTGGAGGCCTTCGGCCGCTCGGGGGCCGACTTCACCGCCCGCTATCCGGAGCTGCGAGAGCTCGGCCGCGCCGTGGGCTCCCAGCGGATGATCCTCGACGGCGAGATCGTCGCCTTCGACAAGCAGGGCCGGCCGAGCTTCCAGGGCCTGCAGTCGCGCATGCACCTGGCCTCGGACTCGGCCGTCCGGCGCAAGATGCGCGAGGTCCCCGTCACGTACGTGATCTTCGACCTGCTGTGGCTCGACGGGCACTCGACGCTCGCTCTCGGCTACGAGGACCGCCGCCGGCTGCTGGAGTCGCTGGAGCTGGAGGGCCCGTCGCTGGCGGACCCCGGCGTACCGGGCGGGCGACGGCGAGGCGCTGCTGGAGGCCACGAAGGGCCAGGGGATCGAGGGGATCATGGCCAAGCGGCTCGACTGCCCGTACGAGCCGGGCCGGCGCAGCTCGGGCTGGGTCAAGGTCAAGAACGTCTGCAGCCAGGAGTTGGTGATCGGCGGCTGGACCCCCGGCGAGGGCGGCCGCAGCAAGCACCTGGGCGCCCTCTGCGTGGGCGTCCACGACGACGACGGGCGGCTCGTCTACGCCGGCAAGGTAGGCACCGGCTTCACCGAGTCCACGCTCGCACTGCTCAAGCGCGAGCTGGAGCCGTTGCGCACCGACAAGAGCCCCTTCGCCGGCCGCCGGCCGCCCACGGGCACGGTGTTCGTGGAGCCGCGGCTGGTGGCCTCGGTGGAGTTCCGCGAGTGGACGCAGGCGGGGACCCTGCGCGCGCCTTCGTTCAAGGGCCTGCGCGACGACGTCGACCCCGCCGACGTGGTCCGCGAGCCGCAAGTTCCCGCCCGCTGAGGAGGTTGAACTTGGCCGGACGGGTATCTTCGTTGGGCGATGCCTAGAGCAATCTGGAGCGGTGCGATCAGCTTCGGGCTGGTCAACATCCCCGTGAAGCTGCACAGCGCCGTGAACCGCAAGACCGTGCGCTTCAACCAGCTGGACGGGTCCGACAACTCGCGCGTGCGCCAGAAGCGCATCAACGAGAGCACGGGCGAGGAGGTGCCCTACGAGAATCTCGTGAAGGGCTACGAGATCGGCCCCGACCGCTACGTCGTGATCACGCCCGACGAGCTCGACTCCGTCCAGCCGGAGAAGTCGCGCACGATCGACATCGAGGACTTCGTCGATCTCGAGCAGATCGACCCGATGTACTTCGACCACACCTACTACCTCGCTCCCGGGCCCGGCGCCGAGAAGGCCTATGCGCTGCTGCTGAAGGCGATGGAGGAGACCGGGAAGGTGGCGATCGCTCGCGTGGTGATCCGCTCGAAGGAGAACCTCGTGGTCATCCGCCCGCGCGACGGCGTGCTCGTGATGGAGACCATGCTGTTCTCCGACGAGGTGGTGCCGCCCGACTCGCTGGACGACGTCTCCGACGGCAAGGGCCAGAAGACGACCAAGCGCGAGGTCGACATGGCGCGCCAGCTCATCGACTCGCTCTCCTCGGACTTCCAGCCCGACAAGTACCGCGACGAGTACCGCGACCGCGTGCTGGAGATGATCGAGCGCAAGGCCGAGGGCCAGGAGATCACGATCGAGAGCCCCGCCGAGGAGCCCGAGGCTGTGCCGGACCTGATGGCGGCGCTCGAGGCGAGCATCGCCTCGTCGAAGAAGCAGAGCGGCGGCGGCGCCAAGAAGAAGAAGGCCGCGAGCAGCAAGAACGGCTCGGGCTCGGCGAAGAAGAAGACCGCAGCCAAGAAGTAGCTCCGCTTGGCCGCGACGCACGTCGAGGTCGAGGGCCGCCAGCTTCGCCTGACCAACCTGGACAAGGTGCTCTACCCGGTGCCCGGGTTCACCAAGGGCCAGGTGATCGACTACTACACGCGCGTGGCGCCCTACGTGCTGCCGCACCTGCGGGGGCGCCCGCTGACGCTCAAGCGCTACCCGAACGGCGTGGACGGCGGGCACTTCTACGAGAAGCAGTGCCCCTCACACCGGCCCGACTGGGTGATGTCCGCCGCGATACCGGTAAGCCGCAAGACGATCGACTTCTGCCTCTGCGACGACCTCCCGACGCTCGTGTGGCTCGCAAACCTGGCCGACCTGGAGCTGCACCCCTCGTTGTCGAAGGCCGAGGCGATCGAGCACCCGACCACCCTGGCGTTCGACCTCGACCCCGGCGAGCCGGCGGGGATCATGGAGTGCTGCGAGGTGGCGCTCCTGTTGCGCGACCTCCTGGGCCGGCTAGGCCTGGAGTGCTTTCCCAAGACTTCCGGCTCCAAGGGCATGCAGGTCTATGCGCCGCTGGACGGCGAGGCCGCCTACGACCAGACCAAGCCGCTCTCGCAGGCGCTCGCCCGCCACCTCGAGGCCCGGCACCCCAAGCTGGTCGTCTCCACCCAGAAGAAGGAGCTGCGCAAGGGCAAGGTGCTGGTCGACTGGAGCCAGAACGACGAGCACAAGACCACGGTGTGCGTCTATTCCCTGCGCGCGCGCGAGACCCCGACCGTCTCGACGCCGCTGACCTGGGACGAGGTCGAGGGCGCGTCCGACCCGTCCGACCTGACCTTCGAGGCCCCCGACGTGCTCGAGCGCTGTGCCGCGCGCGGCGACCTGTTCGCGCAGGTGGCAGAGCTCGAGCAGCCCCTGCCCGAGCTGTAGCCTGCTCGGGGCGATGGTCGACTGGTCGCTCGCCCGGCAGATAGCAAGGCTGGCGGCGGGCTCGGAGGGGCCGGGGACCACGGCCGGTTCCCTGTCGGTGCAGGTGGACGACGCCCTCAGCGAGGTCAGCCGCTACACGGGCCTCACGCTGACCGGGCAGCCGCCGGCGCCGGAGATCGTCGACCGCGCCGGCTGGGCGGAGATCAACCTCGACTCGCTCGCGCGACTGCTGGAGCCGGTGGCCGGCCGTCTCGACCGCCGCCTCGCCGCCGCCGGCCCGCTCGCGGGAGCGCTGCGGCTGGGCGCGGACGCAACGCTCGCCGCCGAGGCGGGGCTGGTGATGGGCTACCTCTCCCAGCGCGTGCTGGGCCAGTACGAGCTCGCCCTGCTGGCCCCGGACGTGCCGCCACGGCTGCTGTTCGTGACGCCGAACGTGGAGAAGGCCGCCGCCGACATGGGCGTCGACCGCGAGAGCTTCGAGGGCTGGGTGGCGGCTCACGAGGTCACGCACGTGGTGCAGTTCGGCGCCGTGCCCTGGCTCCGCGAGCACCTGGCCCGGCTCGTGCGCGAGTACATGGACACGGTCGACGTCCGCATCGGGCACGGCGACGCCGGCGCCCTGCCGCGGCTGCCCAACCCGCGCAAGCTGGTCGAGCGGTTCACCGAGGGCGGCCTGGCCGGGCTGGTGCAGACGCGCACCCAACGGCGCCTGATGAGCCGCCTCCAGGCCACGATGGCGGTGATCGAGGGCTACTCCGAGCACGTGATGGACGCGGTCGCACCCAACCTCGTGAGCGAGCACGAGGGCCTCCGCGATGCGATGGAGCGCCGCCGCGGGAGCCGCTCGGCCCCGGAGCGCGTGCTGAGCCGGCTACTGGGCCTGGACATGAAGCTGCGTCAGTACGAGGAGGGCCGGCTCTTCTGCGACTCGGTGGTCGCCGAGCACGGCATCGAGGGCCTCAACCACGTCTGGGATGGGCCGGAGGCCCTGCCCAACCTGGCCGAGCTGAGGCGGCCCGAGGCCTGGTCGGCGCGCGTTGCAGCCGCCACTTTCGCGCCGGCCTAGAGGCCTTTTCCAGGGATTCCGTAACTCCTTCCAAGAAGGGGTTTACGTACGTGTGTTCGGTGGTATAGTCCTATTGAGCTTAGAACTAATAAGCTTATGAACCAGACCCCTCGAGAAGGGGGAGAGGAAGGAAACACCCCAATGGCTCAGCAAACCCCACAGCAGCGTCGCGCCGCGGCCCGCAAGGCCGCCGCGACCCGCAAGCGCAACCAGACGAAGAGCGGTGGCGCCGCCACTCGCTCCAGCGCTCGGACCACCCGGTCCAACGCTCGCCGCACCCAGACCACGGCGCGTAACACCGCCCGTGCCGGTGCGCGTCAGACCAAGGGCAACGCCAAGGCGACTGCCCGTTCGGCCACCACCACGGCGGCCACCGCCGAGAAGACGGCGGAGTCCGGTCTGTCGTACGCCGTGCAGCGTGCCAAGGCCGCGGGCAGCCAGGCCGAGCGTGCTGTCCTGATCCCGGTGGGGGCCACCCTCCTCGCGCGGGACAACGTCGTCGAGGCCGTGGAGCCCTACGTCAAGAGCCCCACGACCCGTCAGCGCGAGATCAACAAGCTCGTTCGCCGTGTCTCGACCGACCTCCGCAAGGCGGAGCGTCGCGGCACTACCGCTCGCAACCGCGTGCAGCGTCGCGTCAAGCGCACTCGCACGCAGGTCGAGCGCACGCTGCGTCGCAACCGTCGCGAGGCCGAGCGTCAGGTGAAGACCACCCGGCGTGACGTCGAGCGTCAGGTGCAGACCACACGTCGCGAGGTGCAGAACCAGGTCCAGAAGGTCTCGGACCAGGTCGCGAGCCTCGCCTAGTTTCCGGCCCTCCGGACTTATCCCCGCCCGTCTCGGAGAGAGCGGGTGGGGCGAGACTGCCGACCTCATACCTCGTCGGCAGTGATGCAGTATCTCTCCTCCCTCAGCCGGCCGGGTCCTTCGGGGCCCGGCCGGTTTCTTTTTTGTCGCGCTTTCTAGACTCTGGGCGTGCCCACCGAGGACCAGATCCGGGAGGCCCTTCGGGGCGTCGTAGACCCCGAGCTCCACAAGGACATCGTCTCGCTGGGGATGGTCCGGTCCATCCAGCAGCCCGCCCCGGGAGCCGTCGACGTCGTGGTCTCGTTGACCACCGCCGGCTGCCCCATTCGCTCTCACTTCGAGACTGCCGTGCGCCAGAACGTGATGGAGCTGGAGGGCGTGAAGCAGGTCAACGTCGGCTTCGACGTCCTCTCCCCGGAGGAGAAGCAGAGCCTCCAGCAGCGGCTCGGCCGCAAGGACGGACTGCCGGAGGGAGCGCTCGCCGCGGTCAAGAACGTCATCTGCGTCGGCTCCGGGAAGGGCGGGGTCGGCAAGTCCACCCTCACCGCCAACCTGGCGGCCGCCCTGCAGATGGAGGGCAAGGCCGCCGCGGCGCTGGACGCCGACGTCTGGGGCTATTCGATCCCCCGCATGCTCGGGGTGCACGGCCGCCCGATGGTCTCCGCCCAGCGCAAGATCCTGCCGCTGGACGCCGCCGGCGGGGTCAAGGCCATCTCGATCGAGTTCTTCCTGGACAAGCCGGATCAGGCCATCACCTGGCGCGGCCCGATGCTCCACAAGGCGATCCGCCAGTTCCTCGAGGACGTGGACTGGGGCGAGCTCGACTACCTCCTGATCGACCTGCCGCCCGGCACCGGCGACGTCTCCATGACGCTCGCCCAGCTGCTGCCGCAGTCGCGCTTCGTGATCGTCACAACCCCGCAGCCGGCCGCGCAGAACGTGGCCCGCCGCGCCGCCGATACCGCCGAGCGCTACGAGCTCGAGGTTGCGGGCGTGGTGGAGAACATGTCGGGCTTCACCACCCCCGACGGCGATCGCTTCACGATCTTCGGCGAGGGCGGTGGCCAGAAGCTGGCCGACGAGCTCGACGTCCCCCTGCTGGGCAAGGTCCCGCTGCAGGAGGAGCTGCGCGTGGCCTCCGACGAGGGCCGCCCGCTGGTGCTGGACGACCCCGACGCGCCGGCCGCCCAGGCCATCTTCCACGCGGCCCGCGGCCTGATCGCCGCGACCCCCCAGCAGCTCGCCACCCTCCAGGCGCCGATCGGCCCGCCCGTTCCCGAAGTCACGGGAACCGCGCTGCCGATGGCGCCATAGCGGCCGGCCGCGCCTCGAGCGCCGCCGCGGCCCGCGCACACCTCTGGAAAGCCGTCAGGCGGCTGACGAATTCCGCGGAGGGGGCGCCGTCGCGCCCTTGGCTACGGATGCGGACTAGGCCCTGGGGGCAAGCGTCGCAAGGAAGAGGCCGGCGAAGCCTGCCCTGGCAGGTGAGCCGGCCGATGACGCCGCGAGGCGCCGGCCATCAGGGCCTAGGACGCCGACTGGAAGTACTGCGCGTTGAGCTCGGTGAACTTCGTCCACTCGTCGGGAAGCTGGTCCTCGGCGAAGCAGGCGTCGACGGGACAGGCCTCCACGCAGGCATCGCAGTCGATGCACTCCTCGGGATCGATGTACAGCTGCTCGACCTGGTCGTAGTCGGGCTCGTCCGGTGTGGGGTGGATGCAATCGACCGGGCACACCTCGACGCACGAGTTGTCCTTCTGGCCGATGCAGGGTTCGGCGATCACGTAGGCCATGGAGCGCGGCATTCTATCCAGGGCCCCGCGCGGGCTATCTTGCCCGCGTGATCCTCCTCACCGGCGCGACCGGCACCGTGGGCTCGGCCCTGCTCCGGCGCCTGGTCGCCTCGGGCGAGAGCGTGCGCTGCCTGGTCCGCGACCCCAAGCGGCTGGGCGGCGAGCGGGTCCGCGTTCAGCTGGCCCTGGGCGACCTGGGCGACCCCGCCTCCTTCCGCAACGTCCTGCGCGGCGTGGACACCGTGATCCACCTGGCGGCCTCGATCCGCGACCAGCCGCGCGGCTCGATCGAGGAGCTCTCGGCCGTGGCCACGCTGCGGCTGGTGCGGGCGGCCGAGCAGCAGGGCGCCTCGCGCTTCCTGTACTTCTCCGCGCTGGGGGCCGGGCCGGCCTCGCGCACCCGCTTCTTCCGCGCCAAGGCCCTGGCCCGCGAGGCGGTGGAGCGCTCGAGCCTGGAGACCTACGTCTTCGAGCCCTCGATCGTGTACGCCCCCGACGACCCCTGGATGACCCTCCTGCACCGCTTGGGCCTGCTGCCGCTGGTGCCGGTAGCCGGCCGCGGCCGCGCGCTGTTCCAGCCCATCTGGGCGGAGGACGTGGCCGACTGCGTCGCGGCGGCGCTGACCAACGGCGGCGGCTCGCGCCGCTACGAGCTCGTGGGTCCCGACACCCTCTCCTACGACGACATCGTGCGCACCGCCCTCGGCCCCCGGCCGCTGGTGCACGTGCCGATGCCCGCCGTGCGGGCCGGCCTGCGGGCGGTGGTGCGGGTGTCGGGCCCCAACGCCTTCGCGACGCCGGAGGAGGTGGAGCTGATGGAGGAGCCGATGACCAGCACCCGGGGGACGGCCGACGCCGAGCTACTCGGCGTTCGCCCGCGGGCTATGCGTGCGGTGCTCGCAGCTGCTTAGGCTCGGAGTCGCCTGAGAGGTAAGCAACCATGCGGCCGGTCAGGGCGGTGACCCGCCCCACGCGGTCCTCGTGCGATGACAGCGGCCGGGCGCTGAGGTCGTCGGTGAGCGCCTTGGCGAGGCCCGGTGCGGTCTGGGCGGTGAGGCCGGTCCCGATCCGGGTGGCCTCGCGCACCAGCTCGGGCTCCACCGTCCAGATGGTCTCGAACAGCCGGTCGCCGTCCTTCACGGCATCCTGGCCCGGGCGCTCCCAGGCAGACAGCGCAGCCGAGTACTCGGGGCCATCGCACACCACGCTCCACTCCCGAGCCACCGGGCCGGAGCGGTCGATCGGGACCTCGACGGGCCCGCCCTCGATCTCGGTCAGCTCGTCGAAGTCGGCGAGCGCGACGGCGGTGTCGGCTGTGCGCGCGAGCTCGCGCCAGCGCTCCTCGGCCTGGCGGTAGAAGCGCTCGCGCTGGAAGGCGCCGAGGATCAGCCCCCGGTCTCCGTGGGCGCAGGACTCGTCCTCGATCGCGTGCGAGAGGGCGATCAGCGTGCGCTTGGCAAGCAGGTAGGGGACCAGGTCGGGCCGCCGGCGGCGCAGCCCGGCATAGAGGGACTCGTCGCGGACCGGCTCGCTGCTGAGGACCCGGTCGACGGCCGCGGACAGGGAGCGGCCCTCGTCGCGCTCGCGCACGACCTCCATGAGCAGCTCGACCTCCCGGTCGCCGTATCGCCGGTGGCCGCTGGGCAGTCGCTCCGGACGCGGAAAGCCGTACCGCTCCTCCCAGATCCTCAAGGTCGCGGGCGACAGTCCGGTCCGGCGCGCCACCTCGCGCGGCGTATGCCACGCTTCGTCCGCGGGTCCCTCCATGTCAGAGGACACTACGGTCGCGACGGGCCGACCGGATGGTTGCGAGCGCGCGGGGCTACGCGGCCTGGAGCTCCATGCGGGCCTTCTGCAGGCCCAGGCGGACCCGGCTCTTGGCGGTGCCCAGAGGCACGCCCACCGCGCTGGCGATCTCCTGCGCGGTCAAGCCGCGGCCGTAGGCCAGCAGCACGGCATCGCGCTGCTCACCGGGGAGGGCGTCGAGCGCGTGCAGGACGCGGCGCGAGCGGTCGCGGCGCAGGACCGGCTCCGCCGCGCTCTCCTCGTCCACGCGGCGGACGCGCTGCTCGGCGGCCGAACGGTCCACCGCGGCCTCGCGGGCCTGGCGCGTGCGCCAGCGGTCCAGGGCCCGGCTGCGGGCCATGAGGGAGACGTAGGAGCGCAGCGAGCCCCTCTTGGGGTCGTACGCCTTGGGATTGCGCCAGAGGGCGATGAACACGTCCTGGGCCACGTCCTCGGCGGCGGCCTGGTCGCGCAAGACCCGCTGGGCGGCTGCAACGGCAAGCGGACGAAGCTCCTCGAAGGACGCGTCGAATCCGCTAGGAGTGTTTAGATTTTTCTCCACAGTCTGTGGAACTTTAGCGGATCCGAAAGGGCCCAGAACGACGAAGGGCCCGGCGCATGGCCGGGCCCTTCGAGAGCAGTTCCTGGGGACTGAGCCCCTGGGGACTGGAGACTGGGGACTTACATCATCCCGTCCATGCCGCCCGGCATGCCGCCGCCGCCCATGCCGGCGGGCTCCTTCTCCGGGATCTCGGCCACGATCGCCTCGGTGGTGAGGATGTTCTTGGCGATCGACGCGGCGTTCTGCAGCGCCGAGCGGGTGACCATGGCGGGGTCGATCACGCCGGCCTCGACGAGGTCGACGACCTCGCCCGAGTCCGCGTTGAGCCCGTGGCCCTTCGCCGAGTTGCGCACCTCGTTGACCACGACCGAGCCCTCCAGGCCGGCGTTGTCGGCCAGCTGGCGGACGGGCTCCTCGAGCGCGCGGAGGATGATCTTCGCCCCCGTCTGCTCGTCGGGTCCGAGTGCCTCGGGCTGAACGGCCTCCGAGGCCCGCAGGAGCGCCACGCCGCCGCCCGGCACGATGCCCTCCTCGAGGGCGGCGCGGGTGGCCTGCAGCGCGTCCTCGACGCGGTGCTTCTTCTCCTTCATCTCCGTCTCGGTCGCGGCGCCGACCTTCACGACGGCGACGCCGCCCGCGAGCTTGGCCAGGCGCTCCTGGAGCTTCTCGCGGTCGAAGTCCGAGTCGGTGTTCTCGATCTCGTTCTTGATCTGGTTGATCCGGCCCTTGATGCCCTCCGGGTCACCCGCGCCGTCGACGATCGTGGTGGTGTCCTTGGTCACCACGACACGGCGGGCACGGCCGAGCTGGCTCAGCTGGGTGTTCTCCAGCTTGAGGCCCATCTCCTCGGTGATCACCTCGCCGCCGGTGAGGATCGAGATGTCCTCCAGCATCCGCTTGCGGCGGTCGCCGAAGCCGGGGGCCTTGACCGCGACGCCGGTGAATGTGCCGCGGAGCTTGTTGACCACGAACGTGGCCAGCGACTCGCCCTCCACGTCCTCGGCGATGACCAGGATCGGCTTGCCCGACTGGATCACCTGCTCGAGTACCGGCAGCACGTCGCGCACCGAGCCGATCTTGGAGTTGGCGATGAGGATGTAGGGGTCCTCGAGCGTCGCCTCCATGCGGTCCTGGTCGGTGACCATGTAGGGCGAGATGTAGCCCTTGTCGAACTGCATGCCCTCGGTGAACTCGAGGTCCATCCCGAAGGTCTGGCCCTCCTCGACGTTGACCACGCCGTCCTTGCCCACCTTGTCGATGGCGTCGGCGATGACCTCGCCGATCTCGTCGTCGGCCGCCGAGATGGCCGCCACGCGCGAGATCTGCTCCTTGCCCGACACCTCCGTCGACTGCTCGGCGATGTTGTCGGTCACCTGCTGCACGGCGTGCTCGATGCCGCGGCGCAGGCCGAGGGGGTTGGCCCCGGCGGCCACGTTCTGCAGGCCCCGCCGCACGATGATCTGCGCCAGCAGGGTCGCGGTGGTGGTGCCGTCGCCCGCGACGTCGTTGGTGGCGGTGGCCACCTCGCGGACGAGCTGCGCGCCTTGATTCTCGAAGACGTCCTCGACCTCGATCTCACGCGCGATCGTCACGCCGTCGTTCGTGATGGTCGGGGCACCGAACTTCTTGTCCAGGACTACGTAGCGGCCCTTGGGCCCGAGCGTCACCTTGACCGCGTTGGCCACGGCGTCGACGCCGGCCTGGAGCGCCGCGCGCGCCTCCTGGTCGTACTTGAGCTCCTTGTGAGCCATGTGTTCGCGTTCCTCCTAGGAAGTGCTTGGTTAGGCGACCTTGGCCAGCACGTCGGACTCGCGCAGGACGAGGAGATCCTCGCCCTCCACGGTGACCTCGGTGCCGCCGTATTTGGAGTAGAGGACCTCGTCGCCCTCCTCCACGTCGAGAGGGATCCGGTTGTCTCCCTCGTCGTCCCACTTACCGTCGCCTACGGCGAGGACCTTGCCCCGCTGCGGCTTTTCCTTGGCAGTGTCGGGGAGCACGATGCCGCTGGCAGTCGTCTCCTCCTCCTCGAGAGCCTGGACGATCAGACGATCGCCGAGAGGCTTCAACTTCATGGACTAGACCTCCGGTCCTGGTTGGCCGTTCAGAGGCTTGGCACTCTAGCACCGAGAGTGCCAAAGCCCCGCTGGGGACGCCTGGCCGCGGGCTGGGCGGACGGCCGAAAGTTGAGAACAACCGAATCCGGGTATGATCCCCATCTGGACGGGTCAGGCCGCCATGACGGCCGTGAGCGAACAGTCCTGGACCGTCCGGGCGTCTGACCCCGACCAAGGAGGCTGAACCGAACGTGGCCGACACCAAAACTGCCGACGTACGTCCGAAGTACGACATTCGCTTCCCCTCGGACGGCAGAGGTGTCGACCAGGATCAGGAGTGGGCTGAGATCGGCCTGAACGGCAACGGCAAGCTCACCAGGTTCCGCTTCCACGACTACGACAAGCTCTACGAGCAGCCCGGCCTGTACGAGCAGATCTTCTACGAGGAGCTGGAGTGCCAGTCGCCGCAGGTCGTCACCGGCCTGCTGGGCGAGGTGCTCGCCTCCGAGAGCCTCGACCCCGGCGACCTGCGCGTCTTCGACGTGGGCGCCGGCAACGGCATGGTGGGCGAGGAGCTGGCCAAGCTCGGCGCCGACGCCATCGTCGGCGTGGACATCATCGAGGAGGCCGCCCGCGCCGCCGAACGCGACCGCCCGCACGTGTACGACAACTACCACGTGCTCGACCTGACGGACATCCCTCCCGCAGCCCGCGCCGAGCTCGACGAGCGCGAGTTCAACTGCATGGTCAGCGTGGCCGCCCTGGGCTTCGGGGACATTCCGTGCCGCGCTTTCGCCGAGGCCTTCAACCTGGTCCTCGACGACGGCTGGATCGCCTTCAACATCAAGGAGCAGTTCCTCCAGCCCGGCGAGAGCACCGGCTTCTCACGGCTGATCGGCCACATGACCCACGAGGGCGCGATGGACATGAAGGCGGGCATGACCTACCAGCACCGCCTGTCGACTGCCGGCGAGCCGCTCGACTACCGGATCTTCATCGCCCGCAAGAAGGGCGAGATCCCGAACGTCTGGCTGGACGAGCTAGACGGGTAGCGCGGCTCGGGCCCTAGTGCGGGCTCGGCCCCTAGTTCTGGCTCGGCCCCGGCCGCAGGCGCTCGGAGATCTCCTTCGGGCGCTCTGAGATCTGGGAGAAGCGGACGACGGTGACGGTGTCATCCGAGGCGATCTTGCGGCCGTAGATCTGCTCCAGGAAGTGGACCGTCTCGTCCAAGCGACGGAACTCCGGGTTGTCGTGCTCGACGTCCCGCGGTGACAGGTCCGACACGCGCTTGACCTCGACGGTGTCGATCACCGCCTCGAAAATGCGCTCCCGGGGGGCGTGCTGGAACCCCACGGTCACCAGGACGACGCTGCCCTTGGCGTACTTCCGGCTCTTGTCGCCCAGCCGGATGGTGGCCGTCTTGCGGCCCTTCTTGAGCTGGTCGACGAAGACCGGCGAATAGAAGTTCAGTACGTACACGGGAGGCGCGCCAGCCTATCGGCCATCGAGCGCCTCGATGGCCTTTCGTGCCATGTCGCGTTCGCCGCCGTACTCCAGCCGCTTCGGCGCGTCGGCCAGCGGCAGCCAGCGGGCGCCGTCCACCTCGTGGTCGTGGTCGCGCACGCTGCCCGAGCGGTAGCGGCAGAGGAAGAAGCTCACGACCTTGAAGCGCCGCTCGCCGTCCCAGGTGTAGACGTACTTGACGTCGCCGAGCTTCTGCTCGACCTCGCTGACCACGCCGGCCTCCTCGCGCACCTCGCGCACCGCGGCCTGGGCGGGAGTCTCACCCGGGTCGATGTGCCCCTTGGGCAGCGCCAGGACCTTCTTGCGCCGGGTCAGCTCGATCACCGCGAGGAAAGGCCGGCCGCGAAACCGGCGGATGGCCAGGCCGCCGCTGGAGAACTCTCGCCTCAGTCCTCGGTCCCCTCGAGCAGCGGCACGAAGCGCACCGGAGTGACGGCCTCCACGGAGGTGCCGCGGATCCGCACCAGCAGCTCACGGCCGCGGCGCTCCAGCGGCATCACGATCGCGGCGTCGGGAGCGGCTTGTTCGCGCAGCGCGCGAGGCGGCTCGCTGGCCGCGGTGGCGGTCACCGAGATCCCGTCGAACGGCGCGCGGTCGGGGGCGCCCTTGGACCCGTCCCCGTGGCGGACCTCGACGTTGCGGTAGCCCAGCCGCTCCAGCGTCGCCGAGGCCGTGGCGGCCAGCGAGGCGTGGCGCTCCACCGTCACCACGTGCGAGCACAGCCGCGACAGCACCGCCGCCGCGTAGCCGGAGCCCGTCCCCACCTCCAGGACCCGTTCGGGCCCCTCGAGCTCGAGCAGCTCGGCCATGCGGGCGACGATCCAGGGTTGGGAGATGGTCTGGCCCTCGTCGATGCGCAGCGCGCCGTCGCGATAGGCGTGCCGGCGCATGTCCTCGGGCACGAACTCCTCCCGCGGCACGGTGCGCATCGCCTCCAGCACGCGCTCGTCGGCGATCCCGCGCCGGCGCAGCTGGCGCTCGACCATGCGCTCGCGCTGCTCAGTGGATGAAGTTCCGAAGCCTGGCGGGCTCATGCACCGTCACCTTGCCCCGGCCCAGCGAGACGACTCCCTCCCGCTCGAGCGTGGCGAGGAAGCGGCTCGCGCTCTCGCGCGAGGTGCCGGCCAGGGAGGCGATCTCGGCCTGGGTCGCCTTGACCAGCACGTCCTGGTCGGGCGCGCCCTCGGCCTGGCGGGCGACGACCTGGGACAGCACCGCCCCGGCCACGCGGCCCGGCACCGTCTGGAATGACTGGGTGAGCAGCCGCTCGTTGGTAAATCGCACCCGTGCGGCCATGCTGGAGAGCATCGCCAGCGCCATGTCGGGGTGGGAGCGCACAAGCCGCTCGACGTCGGAGCCCAGCAGCGCCACCGCCTCGGTGGGCTCCACGGCCTGGGCGGTGGCGGACCGTCGCTCGCCGCCGAACAGCGCCAGCTCGCCGAACATCGCCCCGGCGCGCAGCTCGGCCAGGGCCACCTCACGCCCGTCGTCGTGGCCGCGCGTGAGCACCACGGCGCCCGTGCGGATCACGTAGCACGTGTCGCCGCCGTCGCCCTCGCGGAAGATCACTTCGCCCCGCTCGTAGGCCCGCGGGACGGCCACCCGTCCCAGCTCCTGCAGCTCGCCCTCGTCGAGGTCGGCGAACACCTCGACCTTCGACAGCAGGCGCAGTGTCTCCTCACCACCGCTCACCGGTGGGGTGACCCTAGGCGAGCGCGGACTCTCGGCGCCGGCGCGTCAGCGTCCGGCCCCCGAACCACAGGGCCGAGAGCACCAGTCCCACGGGAAGCAGCGCGCCCAGCGCGCGCAGCAGGAAGTTCAGCGAGCCCTGCAGGGAGCGACAGCGTCGTCAGCGCGTCGGCTGTGCGGTAGAGGGCCTCGAAGCTGTCGGCTTCGTGGTGGGCGGTGGCTGCGGGCAACGGTTGCGCCAGGGCCTCGTTCACGCCCCTTCTACGACGCAGGACCGGATTCATCACACGCTCGGCACCTGCACCCTCAGGTAGGGACGGGATCCTCGAACAGCCGCGGGTCGTTGGAGATGACCCCTGCCACGCCCAGCGCCTCCAGGCGCCTGATGTGGTCGCCGTCGTCCACCGTCCACACGTACAGCTCGCCGCCGGCCTCGCGCACCGCGCGCGCCAGCCGCGGGGTGACCAGCCGGAAGTGCGACATCAGCGCCTCGCACCGGCCATCGCGGATCATGCGCGCGGCCCGCTCGGGCAGGCGCGCCTTGAGGTACTTGAGCAGCGGCAGGGCCGCCGGGGCGAAGACCGTGCGCGTGTAGTCGCGGCGCACGTTGGGGTACGACCAGCCGCGCTTGACCTCGGGGTCGAGCTCGCCGACCAGCGCCAGGCTGTCGCGGTACATGGTGGAGACCATCGAGCGAGCGGTCAGGTCTCGCCGGCGGAGCCCGTCGACCACCTCGCGCTCGTAACCGGGGATCTTCATGTCCACGTCCAGCTCGACGTCGGCGTAGGCCTCGCCGGCGAAGATGTCCAGCCCCTCGTCCAGCGTGAGCGGCTCGCGCGAGGCGGCGTCGGTCAGATCGTGGGCCAGGACCAGCGCGCCGTCGCGCATGCGCAGGACGTCGAACTCGATCATGTCCACGCCGTGCTCCAGGGCGGCCTCGAAGCTGGCGAGCGTGTTGCCCGGCGCCACGTGGTCGGCGCCCTTGTGCCCGATCCGCTTCACGACTGGCACCCGGGGCACCAGTAGGTGGTGCGGTTGTCGTCGCCCTGCCCGCGGGAGCGGACGAGCGTGCCGCAGCGGGGGCAAGGGCGGCCCGTGCGCTCGAAGACCTGCGGCTCGCGCGCCTGGAAGCCGTCCCGCGCCGAGTGCTGCATGAGCGGGCGCACGCCGCGCAGGGTCGCGAGCACCTCCTCGTCGCTGACCTCGCCCGGAGGGACGCCACGGGTCGACCTCGGCGAGGAAGCAGGCCTCGCTCTTCCACAGGTTCCCGATGCCGGCCACGATGCGCTGGTCGAGCAGCGCGTCGCCGATCCCGCGGGTGGGGTCGTCCTCGCGCAGGCGGCGCAGGGCGGCGGCCTCGTCGAAGTCCTCGGCCACGATGTCGGGGCCGAGCGCGGCCAGCCGCAGGTCGAAGCGCGTGCGCGAGTCGGTCATCAGCTCGAGCACCGGCCCGTCGAACTGCACCACCTCGTGCTCGGCGGTGCGCACCACCAGCCACGCCCGCCGGGGCGAGCGCGTCCAGCGCTGCCCGGACCGGTAGACGCCCCACTTCCCGGTCATCCGCAGGTGCGAGTGGAGGGTGAGGTCCCCGTCGAAGCGCACGAACAGGTGCTTGCCGCGGGCGTCGACCCGGCGCACGCCGCGACCGGCCAGCCGCTCGGGCCAGCGGTCCATGCGGTGACGCGGATGGGGGGTCTCGATCGAGAGGATCTCGTTCCCCACCAGGGCCGCGCCCACCCGCTTGGCGGCGTGGTGCAGCGTGTCGCCTTCGGGCACGCAGCCGACTCTAGGGTGGCCTGCGATGAAGCTCGTCACGTGGAACGTGAACTCGCTCAAGGCGCGCATGCCGCGCGTCCTGGAGCTGCTGGAGGCACATCAGCCCGACGTGCTGATGCTCCAGGAGACCAAGACCGAGCCCGACGCCTTTCCCCACATGGAGCTCGAGGCCGCGGGCTACAAGGCCGAGCACCACAGCGCCGGGCGCTGGGCCGGGGTCGCCGTCGCGGTGCCGGTCGACCGCGAGCTGTCGGAGGCCAAGACGGGCCTCGAGGGCGAGGTGGCCACCGACGAGGCGCGCTGGATCGAGGCCGACGCGGACGGGATGCGGGTGGTGTCGGTCTACGTGCCCAACGGCCGCACGCCGGACTCGCCGCACTACGAGGACAAGCTGCGCTTCCTGGAGGCGGCGGCCGCGCGCATCCGCGAGCTGTCCGACCGCGACCTGGTGGTGGCGGGCGACTTCAACGTGTGCCCGACCGACCTCGACGTCTACGACCCGGCGGCCTTCGTGGGCGAGACGCACGTCACGCCGCCCGAGCGTGAGCGCTTCGCCGCGCTGCTGGAGGCGGGCGTGGTGGACGCCTTCCGCGAGCTGCACCCCGATACCCCAGAGGGCACAGGTGAGCAGGGCTTCACCTGGTGGGACTACCGGCAGGGCCACTTCCACCGCAAGATGGGCCTGCGCATCGACGCCTTCCTGCTCACCCCGCCGCTGGCGGCGCGGCTGGAGAGCTGCGGCATCGACCGCGGCTTCAGGAAGGGCCCGAAGCCCTCAGATCACGCGCCCCTGCTGGCCTCGCTCAGCGACTGAGCCTCGGCCTCCACGCCCGCGGCCATCGCGTCCAGGCCGTCGACGATGGCGGGGTCGGCGCACAGGCCGAAGCTGAGCCGGCCGGCGAAGGAGTTGACCGAGATCCGCAGCGCGTGGCGCTCGCCGATCTCCGCCACGAAGTGGAGGTGCTCCACCGGCGAGCCGAGCACGCTCACCGGCTTGGCCGGCCCGCGTACGTTCGACACGCTCAGGGCGAACTGCCGCGGGCCCGCCTCGAAGCGCTCGCACATGCGCTCCAGGCTCGGGGACACGCCCGCCAGCTCGCGCAGCAACCGGTCCATCTCCTCCGCGTCGTGCTCGGCCTTGCGCTTCTCGGCCTCCTCGTGGGCGGCGCGCAGGCGGGCCGCGGGGTCGGCTTCGGTGAGCGGCAGCGCCACGCAGAAGTAGGAGTCGCGGTTTCCGGCGTCCTCGCCCTGGTGATGGAGGCTCACCGGCACGCGCGCCCGCAGCGGCGCCAGCCGACCGTGGTGGTCCTCGGTCCAGCGGCGCAGCGCGCCGGCGGTGACGGCCAGCACGGCGTCGTTGAGCGTCGCGCCCGCGAGCCGCTTGGCCGCGTCGTGCAGCTCGCGCAGCGGCACCGAAGCGAAGGCCACCCGCCGTTGGGCGCCGACCTTCGCCGTCGAAGGGAGAGCGCGCGCGGCCCGGGACGAACTCGCGCCGCACGAAGCCGGCCAGGTGCGCGCGCCGGCGCTCCTCGTCGGCCGGCGCGCTCGCCGGCGCGGGCGCCGGGGCCGAGTCCCACAGCATCTCGTCGGCCAGGCGCATGCAGGTCTGCCCGTCGGCGAGCGCGTGGTGGATCCGCCACACCAGCGCCGAGCGCCCGTCGTCGAGGATCGCGACGTCGATCCGCCACAGCGGCCGCGAGCGGTCGAGGCGCTGCTCGAACAGCTGCGCGGTCACCTCGGACAGCGCGCCCCCGGCGGGGCCCTCGTCCACGTGACGCTCGATGCTGAAGTCCTCGTCCTCCTCCCAGACCGGCTCCTCGGCGCGTGCCGCCCAGCCGGCGGCGGAGCATGTCCGGCAGGCGCGCCTCTATCGAGCCGCGCAGCTCGGCGAGCGCAGGAGGGTCCTCGCCGAGCACGATGACCTTGCAGGTGTGACCGGCCACCGTCGCGCTCTCCAGCGCGAGGATGTCGCGGTCCTCACGGCTGAGCGGGATCGGGGCGCTCACGCAGGAACTCCTCGCCCTCGATGCTGATCTTCGGCAGCGCGCGGTCGAGCCAGTGCGGCAGCCACCAGATCGCCCGGCCTATCAGCACCATCAGCGCCGGCACGAGCAGGCAGCGCACGATGGTCGAGTCCACCGCGATGGCCACCGCCATTCCCAGCCCGAACTGCTTGACCTGGGGGTCCCCGTTGAGCACGAAGCTGGAGAAGACGAACACCATGATCAGCGCCGCGGAGGTGATGACCCGGCCGGTGTTGGCCAGCCCGTCGACCACCGCGTCGTGGGTGTTGCCGTCCTCCTCGTAGTGCTCCTTGACCTGGCTGAGCAGGAACACCTCGTAGTCCATCGAGAGCCCGAACAGGATCGCGAACATGAACAGCGGCACGAAGCTCTGGATCGGCACCGGCGCCGTCCAGGCCGATCAGCTCCGCGCCCCAGCCCTTCTGGAACACGGCGGTCAACACGCCGTAGGCCGCGGCCACCGACAGCAGGTTCACGAAGGCGGCCTTGAGCGGCAGGAGGATCGAGCGGAAGGCGATCAGCAGCAGGACGAAGCTGAGCCCGATGATGATCAGGATCACCAGCGGCAGCTTCGAGGAGATGCGGTCGGCCAGGTCCACGTAGCCGGCCGTCTGGCCGCCCACGTCGGCGGTCAGGCCGCCCTTCTCGGCGGGCGGGATCGTCTTGTCGCGCAGGGTGTTGACCAGGTCGGCGGTCTTCTCGTCGGAGGGCGACGTGGTCGGGATGAGCGTGATCACCCCGGCGTCGCCCTTGCTGTCCAGCTGGGTGCCCGAGACCTCCTTGACTCCGCTTGTCTTCTTGAGGTCGTTGGTCAGCGTCGTCAGCCGCGGGTCGCTGGCCGGGTTCTCGGCCTGCTGCTTCTGGTGGTCGAGCTGCTGCTGCTGCGAGGCGGTCTCCTGCTCGGCCTGCTGCTGGGCCTGCTGCGGGCGACGCTCCCTGGGCCTCCGCCTGCTCGGTCGCCTGCTGCTGCTGTTGATCGAGCTTCTGCTGCTGGTCGTTGACCTTGTCGATGTTGCTCTGGTCGGCCTTGGCCGGCGGGTTGAGCTTCACGGCGATCAGGAACGGGCCGTTGACGCCCGGGCCGAAGCCGTCGGTCAGGAGGTCGTAGGCCTTGCGGGTGGTCTGGTCCTTGGGGTCGGTGCCCGCGTCGGTCTGACCCAGCTGCAGGTCCAGCAGGGGGATGGCCAGCACGAGCAGGATGGCCGTGGAGGCGATCGCGGCGGGCCACGGGTGGTTGCACACGCCGCGGGCCCAGCGGCGCCAGCCGTGGGGCTGCTTGTCGTCGGGGTGCTCCTTTCCGAGGTGCACGGGCAGCGAGTTGATCCGCGGGCCCAGCGCGCTGAGCAGCGCGGGCAGCAGCGTGAGCGCGGCGGTGACCGCGACCAACACCGTCACGGCGGCGGTGTAGCCGAGCGCCGTGACCAGCGGGATATGGGCGGCCGCCATGGACAGGAGCGCGATCACCACCGTGCCGCCGGCGAACAGCACGGCGCTGCCCGAGGTGGCCACCGCCCGCGCCACCGACTCCTGGACCTCCACGCCCTTCTGCAGCTCCTGCTTGTGGCGCGTGACGATGAACAGCGCGTAGTCGATCCCTACGCCGAGCCCGATCATCGTGGCCAGCGTCGGGCCCACGGTCGGCACCTCGACCAGCTTGCCGAGGAACCCGATGAGGGACAGGCCGGTGGCGAGGCCGATGATCGCCGTGGCGATCGGCAGCAGCGCCGCCGTGACCGAGCCGAAGGCGAACATGAGGATGATCACCGCAGCCACGAGGCCGATCGCCTCGCTGCTCTCGGTCTGGGGCTTGGAGACGGCCTGGCCGAGGTAGCCGGCCTCCTCCACCTCCAGCCCGGCCTTCTTCGCGGGCTCGGTGGCGTCGATGATCTCGTTCGCCTCGTCCTCGGTGAGGTCGGCCGCCGAGAGGTCGATCGTCACCGACGCGTAGCCGATCGTCTTGTCCTTGCTCAGCGCCTCGTCGTTGTCGTCGTAGGGGCTGACGACCTTGGTCACGTGCGGCGCCTTCTTCAGCGAGTCGACCGTCTGGTCCACCGCCTGCTTGTTGGCTCCGCTGTCGAGCGTCCCCTTGTTGGCCTTGAACACCACCGGGTTGGTGCCGTTGGCCTGCTGGGGCAGCGAGTCGTTGAGCACGTTCTTCGCCGCGTTGGCGCCGGAGCCCGGGATGCTCAGGTTGTCGCTGGTGTCCCGCCCGATCGAGTGCGACACCACGGTCAGGCCGGCGGCGAGCACCAGCCAGATGGCGATGACCACCCAGTGGTGGCGGGCGGAGAGCCCACCGAGCTTGTAGAGACGCGCGCGCCAGGGGAGCACCGAAGCTAACCCCGAACGCGGGCTACCGCAAATGGGTTACGCGCTCAGAGTCAGTTTCCGCGGGCTCTGGCGGAAGCCGAGCTCCATCAGCAGCTCGCCCACGGGCGACCCCACCACCGGCTCGCCGTCGTAGCGCTCGATTCCCAGCCGCGGGACACGCCCGCGGCGCACGGCGTCGGCCAGCGCCTCCAGAGCCTCGCGCAGCAGGCTCGTCCGGGCTCGCCCAGCGGCAGCAGCCCCTTGCCGCCCCGCTCCACGTACAGCACGGGCTCGGAGTCGACGCGTCACCACGTACGCACCCGGCACCCGCGAGGGCCGGCGGGAGGAGTCCTCGCGCTTGGGCCAGGGCAGCGTCGCGCCGTAGGGGTTGGCGGGGTCGGTGGCGGCGAGCACCAGCGGGCCGGCCGGCTCGTCGCTGCGCAGGCCGCGCAGCCGCTCCACCGCAGCGGGCAGGGCGAACTGGGCGCCGCCCAGCCCCTCCACGAAGTAGCCCCGGCGGGCGGTGCCGAGCGTCTCCAGGTTGGCCAGCTCGCCGTAGAGCGATGCGAACCCGCCGGGGATGCCCTCGGCCAGCACGGCCTCGCGCGTGACGATTCCGTAGCGCTCGAGCATCACCTCGGCCACGGCCCGGGTCTGGGCGCTGTGGCCGGGGGCGCCGCGGAACAGCGGCTCGGTCAGCGACCAGCGGCCCTGGAGCTGAGGGGCGCCCGGGCCGCCGCCGGCGCGAGAAGCGCCGCCCCGCGTTGCGGTTCTGGCGTGCGAGCGACAGCCGCGGCGCGCGCAGCGGAGCGAAGGCGTCGTTGGTCACCTCGCCGGCCCACACCAGGTCCCACAGCGCCTCCTGTAGCTCGGCGGGCTCGGCCTCGACGTCGGCCAGCAGGTCGGTCCAGAACGCGGCGCCCGCTGGTCAGGCGCTCGCGCAGCCTGTGGTGAAGCGGCTCGTCGGGAGCGTCGCCCTTGACCGGCGGCGGGCCCAGCAGCGGGGCGTCCTCGCGGAACAGCAGCGCGACCTTGCCGCTGGAGCGCCCGAGCGAGCCCGCGCCGACCCACACCAGCTCGCCGCTCGCGCACAGGCTGTCCAGCCAGGCCTGTGAGTAGGCCCCCAGGCGGCGCGGCAGCACGTCGCGCTCCCAGGTCTCCGGCGACAGCGCCAGTCCCTGCAGCGGCACCAGCTGCTCGCGCAGGCGGTCCACGCCGGCGCCGCCGGGCGGCGCGGCGTCCACGCCCTGCCAGGCGGGCAGGAAGCGGGCCAGCGCCTTCTGCTCGGCGGGCTCGACCTCCCGGCGCAGGCTGGCCAGGGAGGCGCGGCGCAGGCGCCGCAGCACCTCGGCGTCGCACCACTCGCGCTGGCTGCCGCCCGGGCGCAGCTCTCCGCGCACCAGGTCCCCCGCCTGCTCGAGCTCGCGCAGCACCGGGCCGAAGTCCACGCCGTAGCGGTCGCCGATCTCGCGGGTGGTGAAGGGACCGTGGGTCCGCGCGTATCGGCGCGCCAGGCGCGTCAGGGGCTCCTCGACCTCCGCGAGGAAGGCCTCGGGCAGGCCGCCCGGCGGCACGGCACCCAAGGCGTCGCGGTACAGGCCGGCGTCCTCGGAGGCCATGTAGCGCTCCTCGCCGCCGATGCGCATGCGGGCGGCGCGGCGGTCGCCCACCAGCTCCTCCAGCATCCGCTCGGCGGAGACCGCCGGCAGGCAGCGCGCCGCGGCCTCCTCGGCGGTCAGGTCGCCGACGGCGCGCAGCACGTCGTGCAGCGAGTCGGCGTTGGCGGCCTGGGTGCGCTCGCTCAGGCGCTGGAGGTCGGCCTCGACCTCCTCCAATGCGGCGGGGTCGATCAGCTCGCGCAGCTCCTCCTGGCCCAGCAGCTCGCGCAGCAGATCGCGGTCCAGCGAGAGGGCGGCCGCGCGGCGCTCCGCGTTCGGCGTGTCGCCCTCGTACATGTAGGTCGCGACGTAGTCGAACAGCAGCGAGGAGGCGAACGGCGAGGCGCGCTGGGTCTCCACCTCGACCAGCGACAGCTCGCGCGTGTGCAGCCCGCGGAGCAGCTCCTGCAGGCCCGGCAGGTCGAACACGTCGCGCAGGCACTCGCGGTAGGTCTCGAGCACGATCGGGAACTGGCCGTAGCGCTTGGCCACCTCCAGCAGCGACTGCGCCTTGAGCCGCTGCTGCCACAGCGGCGTCCGCTTGCCGGGCCGGGCCCGCGGCAGGAGCAGAGCCCGGGCGGCGTTCTCACGGAAGCGCGCGCCGAACAGGGCAGAGGACGACAGCTCGCGCACCACCAGGTCCTCGACGGCGTCGGGCTCGACCATCACCAGGTCCGAGCTGGGCGCCTCGTCGGCGTCGGGCAGGTGGACGATGATCCCGTCGTCCGACCAGATGGCGTCGGACTCGAGGCCGAACTCGTCGCGGACGCGGGCGCTCAGCGCCAGCGCCCAGGCGGCGTGGACCCGGCCGCCCAGCGGCGAGAGGACGCACAGCCGCCAGTCGCCGATCTCGTCGCGGAAGCGCTCGATCACCACGGTGCGGTCGCTGGGCAGCACCCGCGTGGCCTCCTGCTGCTCGCGCAGGTAGGTGAGGAGGTTCTTGGCCGCGCGCTCGTCCAGGTCGTTCTCGGCGGCCAGCTGCTCGGGGCTCTTGTCCACCGCCTCGCGGGCGAAGGCGCCGATGGCACGGCCCAGCTCGGCGGGGCGGCCCACGCCGTCGCCGCTTCCAGAACGGCACGGCGCCCGGGGCGCCGGGGGCGGGCGAGACCATCACCCGGTCTCGGGTGATCTCCTCGATCCGCCAGGTCGACGCGCCCAGCAGGAAGGTCTGGCCCGGGCGGGCCTCGTAGACCATCTCCTCGTCCAGCTCGCCCACGCGCCGGCCGTCGGGCAGGTGCACGCCGTACAGGCCGCGGTCGGGGATGGTGCCGGCGTTGGTCACCGCCAGCTGGAGCGCGCCCTTGCGAGCGCGGATGGTGTCGTGCACGCGGTCCCAGACGATCCGTGGCCGCAGCTCGGAGAACTCCTCGGAGGGGTAGCGGCCATCGAGCATGTCCAGCACCTGGTCCAGCAGCTCGCGGCTCAGCTCGGCGAACGGGTAGGCCTTGCGCACCAGCTCGTGCAGCTCGCCGGCGCGCCACTCGTCGCCGCCGGCGGTCATGGCCACCACGTGCTGCGCGAGCACGTCGAGCGGGTTGCGCGGCACGACCGTGTGCTCGATCTCCCCGTCGCGCATGCGGCGGGTGACCACCGCGCACTCGAGCAGGTCGGCGCGGAACTTGGGGAAGATGCGCCCCTTCGACACCTCGCCCACGCCGTGGCCGGCGCGGCCGATGCGCTGCAGCCCAGCGGTCACCGATTTGGGCGACTCGACCTGAAGCACCAGGTCCACCGCGCCCATGTCGATGCCCAGCTCCAGCGAGCTCGTGGCCACCAGGCAGGGCAGGTCGCCCGACTTGAGCAGGTCCTCGACCACCAGGCGCTCCTCGCGGGCCAGCGAGCCGTGGTGCGCACGAGCGATCTCCGCGGGGACGCCGTCCTCGCCCGCGAGCTCGTTCAAGCGCACCGCCAGGCGCTCGGCGCCACGGCGGTTGTTGACGAAGATGATCGTCGAGCGGTGATCCTGCACCAGCTCGAGCAGCTGCGGATAGATCGCCGGCCAGATGGAGCGGCGGGTGGCGCTCTCCTGGGCCTCCCCGGGCCCCATGCCGATCAGGTCGCCGCCGCCGGCCGCGGTGCCCTGGCCCCCGTAGCGCGGGGTCGGTCACGTCGTGGCGCGCCGGGCTCGCGCATGTCCTCCACCGGCACCTGGATCTCCACGTCGAGCGGCTTGCGCCGGCCGGAGTCGACGATCCGGCAGGCACGCCCCACGCCGACCAGGAACCGCCCGACCTCCTCCAGCGGGCGCTGCGTGGCCGACAGCCCGATGCGCTGCAGCCCGCCACCGCACTGATGCTCCAAGCGCTCGAGCGAAAGGGAGAGGTGGGCGCCGCGCTTGGTTTGGGCCACGGCGTGGATCTCGTCCACGATCACCGCCTCGACCTCCGACAGCGTCTCACGCGCCCGGGAGGTGAGCATGAGGTACAGCGACTCCGGCGTGGTGATCAGCACGTCGGGCGGGTGGCGCAGCATCTGCTGGCGTTCCTTCTGCGGCGTGTCCCCGGTGCGGATGGCCACCTCGATGCCCGGCCGAAGGGTGCCCCGTGACGTCACCCTGCAGGCCGATGCCCTTGAGCGGCGCGCGCAGGTTCTTCTCCACGTCGTACGACAGGGCCTTCAGGGGCGAGACGTAGACCAGCCGCGTGCGCCTCTCGCCCTCGGCCGGATCGGCCACCAGCCGGTCCAGGCCCCAGAGGAACGCGGCCAGCGTCTTGCCCGAGCCCGTGGGCGCGGAGACCAGCACGTTCTGGCCGCTGGCGATGGCCGGCCAGGCCTCGGCCTGCGCGGGCGTCGGCGCTTCGAAGGAACGCCGAAACCACTCGCGTACCGAAGGAGTGAACGATGCGAGAGGATCGGGCGTCATGCGGTCTACAAACGTACTGTGGCGGGGCTGCTGGCGATCACGCTGGCGGCCTGCGGCGGGGGCGATTCCGGTGGGGGCGGCGACGGCGGCACGCGCGTGACCGCGCTCGGCGACTCGATCACCGCGGGCGCCCCGTTGTGGGACCCGGATCCCGCGACACGCGAGTCGCTCGGCACCGGTGCCGACGAGAAGAGCCAATACGAGTACTGGGCCGAACGCAAGCTCGGCGACGCGTCCTTCCGCAACTGCGGCGTCTCCGGCCAGCGCACCGACGAGATCGCCCAGCGCTTCGACGAGTGCACCAAGGGGGCGGAGGTCCTGATCGTGCAGGGGGGCGCCAACGACCTCAACCAGGGCAGCAGCCCGGAGAGCGCCGCGGCCAACCTGCGGAAGATGGTCCGGCGCGGCAAGGAACGCGGCCTGCAGGTGGCGATCACCGACCTCGTTCCGTGGCCGGGTGGCCACCCCCAGTACACGCCGAAGGTGCGCCGCCTCAACGAGCTGATCGCACAGATCGGCGAGGAGGAGGACGTGCCGCTGATCGCGTTCAACGAGGCGCTGGCCGACCCGGCCAAGCCGGGGCTGATGCGCGACGGGTACGTCAGCGACGACCAGATCCACCCCACGGTCGCCGGCTACCGGCAGCTAGGCGAAGTCATCGAGCTCCCTTAGGCTGGTCCCATGGACTCCACTCGCACTCGCACCCGCCTGCTAGCCCTGGCCTCGACCGCCGCCATAGCCGTCGCGTTGCCGGCCTGCGGGGGCACTGACGACGCCCAGAACCAGGCGGAGCAGCTCCGCAACGACGCGAAGAAGACCGGAGAGGACCTGCGCAAGGAGGCGGAGGACGTCCGCAAGGACGTGCGGAAGGGCGCCGACCCGACGAAGGAGGCGCAGGACCTCCAGAACAAGGCCAATCAGAAGGGCCAGGACCTGCAGAAGAAGGGCGAGCAGCTCCAGAAGGACGCCCAGAAGCAGATCCCGGGCTACTAGGGCAGGCCCGCCAGCTCCCGCGCGCGCAGCAGCACGGAGTCGGTCATCGCCTCGGTCAGCTTGCCGGTGAAGGTGTTCTGCTGGCTGGGATGGAAGGAGGCCAGGAGAACACGGGCCCCGAGGCCGGCCGGTGCTCGGCGCCGTGGCCGAAGCGCGGCCTCGGCCGGGGAGCCTCGGGCAACATGGTCATGGCCGCGTTCCAGGCGAACGAGCCCAGGCACAGGATCACGGCGGGCCGCAGCAGGTCCAGTTCCGCGCGCGCGTAGGGCAGGCAGTTCTCGCGCTCCTGCGGAGTGGGCTTGTTGGCGGGCGGCGCACAGCGCACCGCGGCGGCGATCCACAGCCCGGTGAGCCGCAGGCCGTCACCGCGGTGTAACGCGGTTGGCTGGTTGGCGAAGCCGGTGCGGTGCATGGCGGCGAACAGCCAGTCGCCCGAGCGGTCGCCGGTGAACACGCGTCCGGTGCGGTTGGCGCCGTGGGCGGCCGGCGCCAGGCCCAGCACGTACACGGCAGCCTCGGGATCGCCGAAGCCCGGGATCGGGCGGCCCCAGTACTCCTCGTCCCGGAACGCGGCCCGCTTCTCGGCCGCCACCCGCTCGCGCCACTCGACCAGCCGCGGGCAGCGCCGGCACTCGACGATGCGCGCTTCCACGTCGGCCAGACTCATTGGTCGTCGAGCAGGGCGCCGCGGCGGAACCGCCAGATGGCGGCAGCCACGGCGCCCACCAGCAGCGCCACGACGACCGCCGTGCCCACCGGCCCCAGCGCCTCGCCGACCTCGTCGTAGCTGCTCCCCAGTGCCCAGCCCGCCCCGATGAGCGCGGCGTTCCAGAGGGCCGACCCGACGACGGTCAGGGCGGCGAACTCGAGCCGCGGCATGCCCGAGAGGCCCGCCGACACCGAGACCAGGCTGCGGGCGCCCGGGACGAGGCGGCCGAGCAGCACCAGCCACGCGCCGTAGCGGGCGAACCAGGTGTCGGCGCGGTCGAGGTCCTTCTCACGAAGCCGGAAGATGTGACCGTGGCGCAGCAGCATGGGGCGCCCGCCGCGGCGCGTGATCTCGTAGAGGACGAAGGAGCCGGCAGCCGCGCCGACGGTCGCGGCGGCAAGCGCGGCGAAGAAGTTGAAGTCGCCCTCGTTCACGTAGTAGCCGGCCAGCGGCAGGATGACCTCCGAGGGGATCGGCGGGAACACCTGCTCGACGCAGACCAGCAGAGCCAGCCCCGGGTATCCCGCCGTGGTGATGACGTCGTGGACGACGTCGCCCAGCGTGGCCGTCATCAGGCCTTGAGCTTCTTGCCCGTGGTGAAGAGGTACTGCGCCCACAGGTAGGCGGGCAGCGCGAAGGCGGCGGTCACCGCCGAGGGCGAGCCAGATGGAGACGTCCGCTTCACCGAGGAAGCCGTAGCGCACCGCGCTCACCAGATAGAAGATCGGGTTGAAGTGCGACAGCTCCTCCCACGGCGAGGGGAGCAGCTCGACGGAGTAGAACGTGCCACCCACGAAAGCCAGCGGCAGGATCACGATGTTGGCGATGAAGGTGGTGTGGTCCCAGGTCTCGGCGTAGATCCCGACCACCGTGCCCAGCGCACTGAACAGCACCAGCACGAGCGCCACTGCGGCCGCGAGCGCGAGCGGCTCGCGCACCGGAACGTCGACCAGCACGATCGCGCACACCGCCAGCGAGACCCCGATGGCCAGCGCGCGCACCACGCCGCCGACCAGGTAGCCCAGGGTGATCTGCCACGGGTGCATCGGCGCGCTCAGCACGTCGTTGACGTAGCGGTCGAAGCGGGCCTGGAAGATCGTCGAGGCGTTGTTGGCGAAGGCGGCCTGCACCATCGCCATCGCGACGAGGCCCGGGACGATGAACACCTCGTAGTCCACGTCGCTGACCTGGCGGATGCGGCCGCCCAGGGAGAGGCCGAAGACGAGGATGAACAGCAGCGAGCTGACCACCGGGGCCAGCACCGTCTGCGTCCACAGCTTCGACACCCGCAGCGTCTCGCGCCGGGCGAGCCAGATGAGTCCCTGGTTCCCGGTCATCACCGCGCCATCGCCTTGACGTAGACATCGGCCAGCGTGGCGGCATCGAAGTTCGCGCGCAGGTTCTCGGCGGAGTCGCGGGCGATCAGGTGGCCGTCGCGGATGAGCGCGATCTCCTCGCACAGCTCCTCGGCCTCCTCGAGGTAGTGCGTGGTGAGGAGGATGGTGGTGCCCTCCTGGTGCAGCCGCCGGATGTAGCGCCACAGCTCCTGGCGCAGCTCGAAGTCGACGCCGGCCGTGGGCTCGTCGAGGATCACCAGCCGGGGCCGGTGCATGAGCGCGCGCGCCAGCAGCAGCCGGCGGCGCTGGCCACCCGACAGCTTCGGCGCCCGCGTCCGCTCCTTGGCCCGCAGGTCGAAGACCTCGATCATCTCGTCGGCGCGCTGCTCGGCCTCGGCGCGGCCCATCCCGAAGTAGCCGCCGTGGTAGACGAGCGTCTCGCGCACCGACAGGAAGCGGTCCAGATTGATGTCCTGCTCGGCCAGCCCCACCTGGGCGCGGGCCTCCAGCGAGGTGGCCGGCTCGCCGAACACCAGGACCTCGCCGCTGGTGACGCGGATGAGATTGCAGACCGCGCTGATCAAGGTGGTCTTGCCCGCTCCGTTGGGGCCCAGGAGGCCGAAGAACGCGCCCGCGGGCACGTTCAGGTCGAAGCCCTCGAGGGCCAGGGTGCCGTCGTCGTAGCGCTTGGTCAGGCCGCGCGTCTCGAGTGCTGGCGCGTCGTCCCGGAACACCCAGGCGAGGCTAGCTAGCGGCGGCGGAGCCTCAGCCTGATGCTGGTCTTGGTGCGGTTGCCGCTCGAGTCCTTGATCGTCGCGGCGCCGAGCAGGCGCAAGGAGCGGCCCCGCCGCACCAGCCTCAGCACCCGGCGCGAGAGCTTGATGCTCAGTCGCGTGGACCGCCGGTTGGTGGTGCGGAATTTCACACGCGCGAGGGTCACCCGCTGCGCGCGCCTGCGGCCCAGGCGGAACCGGCGGCGGGTCCGTAGCGCGAACGTGCCGCGGCAGCCGTTGGCCTCGTTGGGGCAGGCGAGCCTCAGCACTACGCGGCGGCCGCGCCGCAGGCCGAACACCGCCGGGCGCTCCGCCAGGCGGGGCTTGGTGAGATCGCGGCCCGTGGTCGAGACGCCGCCGGGAGCCGGGGCGGCGCTGGGGGGCGGGGTGGTGGTCGCGCCGGTGTCGACCACTTCGCAATCGGCTCGCGCCGTCAGCAACGCAAGTCCAGTGCGGGCAGGTCGAGCACGCCTCTGGTGTTGCGGCCGGCGCTAGCGCCCGTTGCGGCGTGGCCTGATCCGGACGTGCATGTGGTCGTCGTGGTTGCCCAGCTTGGTGACCACGCCGCGCCTGCCGCGCAAGCGCGTGTTGAGGCCCACGAACACCCTCTGGGCGCGCGACCGCACGAAGCGGGTGACGAGGTCCTGCGCCAGCGCGCGGTCGATCTGGCGCACCCGCTCGGGGCGGGTCTCCTGGCGGTCCAGGCGCGGGTAGAGCACGTCCACGTCGAGGCCGTTCTGGTGCGACGCGTGTCCGAGCCCGCCGAAGCGGCGCCCGAACGACCCGCCGCGCGGGCGCGAGATGTCCGCGATGCCCACGCGCGGCGCCTCGGGGTGGTCGCGCCTGAACTCGCCCGCCACCCGCAGGAGCGTGCGCACCAGCCGGTCGTGCCCGTAGCGGCGCCAGATGCGGTTGGGGACGCCGTGGGTGCCCCAGTCGTAGGTGAACCAGTCCGCGCCGTAGGACGGCAGCTTCACGCCGCGGACGAGGCGGCCACGCCACGGCTTGCCGACGGCCTTCGAGCGCCGCCAGACGACCAGCTCGCCCGGAGCGGGCGGGAACAGCGGCGGCGCCACCACGATCGGCGGGTCGGGCTCGGGAGGGGTGTCCTGCGCGGACACGGTCGCGGCCGCGGCGAGCGCGATCAGCACTACCCCCAGCCCGGCGAGGAGACGCGCGCGCATCCGACGAGCATGGCAAACGCGCTCAAACGGGTAGGGCTAGCAGGCCGTGACCGTCCTGCTCCTCCTTGCGAGCTTTGTCCTGATCATCGGCGGGGCGATCCTGTTCACCAACGCCGTGGAGTGGGCGGGGCGCAGGCTCAACCTGGGCGAGGGCCCGGTGGGCAGCCTCCTGGCCGCGGTGGGAACCGCCCTGCCGGAGTCGCTGATCCCGATCGTCGCGGTGCTGGCCGGCGCTGAGGGCGAGGAGGTCGCGATAGGCGCGATAATCGGCGCGCCGTTCATGCTCGGCACCGTCGCGATGATGCTCATCGCCGGCGCGGCGCTCGCGTACTCCAAGAGCCGCGACAGCGGCCGCGCGATCGACGCGGACAAGCGCGCCGTGCGTCGCGACCTCGGCTTCTTCCTGCCGTGCTTCGGCGCCGGGATCGCGCTCGGGCTGGTGGACTCCAAGCCGCTGCACTACGCCGGGGCCGCGGTCCTGCTCGTGGTCTACGGCGTATACGCGGCCCGCACGGTCAAGAAAGGGGCGGACGCCGAGGAGGAGGAGCCCAAGCCGCTGTACTTCGACACCTCCAAGGGCGACCCGCCGAACGCCCTCCAGCTCGTCGGGCAGCTGGTCGCCGGCCTTCTGCTGATCGTCGGCGGCGCCGAGCTGTTCGTCGAGGAGCTCCAGAAGCTGGCCGAGAGCGTCGGCCTCCCGCCGCTGGCCCTGTCGCTGCGTGCTGGCGCCGCTGGCCACCGAGCTGCCCGAGAAGCTCAACAGCGTGATCTGGATCCGCAGCGGCAAGGACTCGCTCGCGGTGGGCAACGTGACCGGCGCGATGGCCTTTCAGGCGACGGTGCCGATCGCCTTCGGCCTGGCCGTGACCGAGTGGGACCTCGAGCCGGCCGCGGTAATTGCGGGCGTCCTCGGGCTGCTCGGCGGCGCGCTCGCTATGTGGCGGCTCCGGGTCGGCCGCATCGGGCCTCCGGCCGTGGTGGCCTGGGCGGCGCTGTTCGCTGCCCTGGTGGTGTTCGTCGCAGTGGACTCCTAGCCCAGCGCGCGGCCGTACTGACGCTCGTAGTAGTCGCGGTACTCGCCGCTGCGGATCGGCTCCCACCACCGCTCGTTGTCGCGGTACCAGCCGACGGTCTGCTCCAGGCCCTCGGCGAAGCGCACCGCCGCCTGCCAGCCGAGCTCCTCGCGGATCTTCTCCGAGCCCAGCGAGTAGCGGCGGTCGTGGCCGGGGCGGTCGGTCACGTGCTCGATCAGCGACTCGTCGCGGCCGGTGAGCTCGAGGATCCGCTTGACCACGTCGATGTTCTCCATCTCGTCGGGCCCTCCCGCGTTGTAGGCCTCGCCGGGGCGCCCGGATTCCAGCACGGTGTGGATGGCGCGCGCGAAGTCCTCCACGTATAGCCAGTTGCGCACCTGGCGGCCATCGCCGTAGACGGGCAGCGGGTCGCCGTGCAGGGCGTTGAGGACCATCAGCGGGATCAGCTTCTCCGGGTACTGGCGGGGGCCGTAGTTGTTCGAGCCGCGGCAGATCACGGCCTCGACGCCGTAGGTGTGCACGTGGGCGGAGACGAGCAGGTCGCCCGCCGCCTTGGTCGCCGAGTAGGGCGACGAGGGCTGGATCGGCGAGCTCTCGGTGAAAGAGCCCGACTCGATCGAGCCGTAGACCTCGTCGGTGGATACCTGCAGGAAGCGCGGCACGCCGCGCTCGCGCACCGCGTCGAGCAACACGCCGGTCCCGATCACGTGGGTGCGCGCGAAGGCCTCCGGGTCGGCGATGGAGCGGTCGACGTGGGACTCGGCGGCAAAGTTGACCACCGCGTCGCAGCCCGCCATGGCCTCGCCGGCGGCGGCCGGGTCCTCGATCGCGCCGACCACCAGCTCCGCACCGGTGCCTTCGATGTTCTCCTCGCGGCCGGCGTAGGTGAGCTTGTCCAGCACCCGCACGTCGTGGCCCTCGGCGAGTGCCAGCCGCACGTAGGCCGAGCCGATGAAGCCGCAGCCGCCGGTGACGAGCAGCCTCACGCCGGCACCCTCGCGGCGAGGTAGGCGTCCAGGCCCTCGGTCCAGTGCGGCAGGGCGGGGGTGTCCGCGTGCTCGCTGACCAGCACCGAGTGGTGCGGGCGCGGGGCGGGCGCTCCGAACTCCTCGGTGGTGCAGCCGTCCACCCGCACGCTCGCCCCGCTGCGTTCGAAGATCGCCTCGGCGAACTCGCGCCACGAGCACGAGCCCGCCGCGGTCAGGTGGCGCACGCCGCGCGCGTCGGCCTCGATCAGCGCGAGCAGGCCGCTCGGCCAGATGCGCGGTGAAGGTGGGCGCCCCCACCTGGTCGTCGACGACCCGAACCTGGTCGCGGCGCTCGGCCAGGCCGAGCATGGTCTCCACGAAGTTGCGGCCGCCGAGGCCGAACAGCCACGAAGTGCGCACCACCAGGTGTCCCTCGCAGGCCCGCTCGCCCGCCAGCTTGGAGCGGCCGTAGCTGGACAGCGGCGCGACCGGGTCGGACTCGGCGTAGCCCTCGCTCTTGCGGCCGTCGAAGACGTAGTCGGTCGAAGGCAGCAGCACCGTGGCGCCCGCCGCCTCCGCCGCCCGGGCCACCGCGGCCGCCCCGTCGCCGTTCACCCGCAGGGCCTCGTCGGCCTCGGCCTCGGCGTCGTCCACGCGCGTGTAGGCGGCGCAGTTAGCGACCCAGTCGGGAGCGGTGTGCCGCACGGCGTCCTCGACCGCCTCGCCGTCGGTCACGTCCAGGTCCGCGCGTGCGAGCCCCGAGACGTCGTGCCCGCCGCGGTCGCCGGCCACGACGAGAGCGCGGCCGAGCATGCCGCTTGCGCCCAGTACGAGCAGCCTCACGGCGTACGCGCGGTGTTGTGGTGGCGGTCGCGCGCCGCGATGAGCGACACGGGCGCGCCGGCGGGGGCCGAGAAGCGGAACAGGGACCCGTGGCGCTGGGCGACCCGCACCACACGCGAGCCGACCCTCACGCGCACGGCTCCGCCGTCGGGCGCGGGGGGCCGGGAGGTTATGTCGCGGTCCTTCACGGCCTTCGGGTATAGAACACGGACGGCCCGGGTGCCCGGCGAGGGGGTCTCGAGCCGGGCCGACAGGGCGTCGCTGGTGCCCAGCCGGAAGGCTCTCGAGGCCAGCTTGTAGCGCTTGGCGGTGACCACGAAGCGGTAGAGCCCGCGCTTGGCGTAGTACGAGCTCTCCCACACCACCCGGTAGCGGCCCTCGGCGTCGACCGTCCACAGCATCTCCAGGCCGAGGTCGTCGCGCACGGTCCGCCAGAGCGCGGGCCGCCGACGGCGCCGGGGTATCCGGCGCTGCACGAGCACGAAGGCGCGGTCCACAGGGCGGTCCAGCCCCTGCACGCCGCCCTGCCAGCCGAATGCCGCCCGGCCGAAGCGCCGCACCACCGAGGCGGGCTGCTCGAGCACCGAGCCCGAGGCCGCGCCCGAGGAGTAGGGCGGGCCGTCGGGCCGCACGCCGTTGGTGGGATCGAGCGGGAACGCGTCCGGCGCCGGCAGCCCGCGCACCAGCCGGCCCGCCAGAGCGGCGGAGTCCTCGTTGATCAGCGTCGAGGCCGAGCGGCCGAACAGGGTCTGCCCGCCCTCGTAGTGCTGGCGGTCGTGCTCTTCGGGGGTGGTGAAGTAGAGGATGAACTCGTTGGCCAGGCCGGAGACGACGATCCGGCTGATGCCCGACCCCGCGACCGCGGCGCCGACCTCCGCCCGCAACCGCGCCCCGACCTCCTTCGTGGCCTCCCCCGGGTATGAGACGAGCATCCGGCTGCCGATCCGGACCGCCAGCAGCGGCACCGCCTGCGGCACCTCGCCGGGGATGCCCTGCACGCCCAGCTTGTGGCCGTGCGGGCCCGACGAGACCGGGCTGCGGCGGCCCTCGAAGTGCTCGTGGGTGATGTCGAACAGCGGCCCTCGCTCCTCCTCGGAGCCGGTGAAGAAGGGAAGCCCGACCTCGGGCTTCGCGGCCGCCGGGCCCGTCTTGGTCTGGCGGCCGCAGAAGCAGGTGCGCGTCCAGCGCAGGTCGAGCGGGAAGCGGTGGCCCAGCCTCCGCCCTGCGCGGCGCCAGGCGGCGAGCATGTGCCGCGCCTCGATGCGCCCGACCGTGTCCGATCCCGCCGGCCCGGTGTAGTCGAGGCCGGCCGACATGTCGCCCTCGTTGCTGTTGCCGTACACGTTCAGCACCTGCTGGCGGCGCGGGACCCGGCCCTCGTCGCGCACCCCGTCCTCGAACACCTTCATCGCCGAGGCGTGGTGGTCCTGGTTGTAGTACGGGAACGAGGACTTGGTGACGGTTCCGTGATCGGCGAAGTTCGACCAGCCGCCGATCGGCACGCGCCGCTTGCGGCGGCTGCCCCGCCGCCGGACCAGTTTGTCCACGCGCAGCACGTCGACGCTCGGGTCGATCGTGTGCCCCGGGCCCTCGGGGTCCTCGGAGGGCTGCCCTGGCCGTACTCGCGCACGATGCCGTGGTTGTTCAGGTGCGCCTCGACGCTGCGGTTGCGCGTGAGGTTGCGCAGCTCTCCGTGGCCCCAGCCCGCGATGGCGGGGCCCAGGTCACGGTCGGCGCGGATGATCGCCTTGGAGATCTGCCGGGTGATGAAGGTGTACAGCTGGCGGTCGGCCGGCGGCGGGTCGAGCAGGCCGACGATCGTGGACGGGTCCTGGGCGGTGCTGAGTGCCGGCGCCGCGGTGTTGAAGGTGGGGTAGTTGCCGTAGCCGCCGGGCCCCGAGTGGGTGTGCGAGGCCGAGATGAGGATGTTGCGCTCCGAGAAGCCGCGCGAGGCCAGCGCCTCGCCGATGTGGCGCACCATCCCGCTCGGGATCATGAACAGGTCCACCTGCACCAGCGCGACCTTGCGATCGCCGTTGCGCAGCACCAGTGCCCGCGAGTGCAGCCGCGTGTGCTGTCCCTTCGACACACGGTCGGCGCGCGTCCAGCCGCCGAGGTAGTAGCCGGTGCGTGGCGTCACGTCGGCCTTCCCGACGCCGGCGCGCAGCTCGGCCTGCGCGGCCGCAGGCATGAGCGCCACGCCGAGCAGTCCCGCCGCCACCCCCCATCGCAGCGCCCTCATGACCTGGCGAGGCTAACCGAGTTCGAGCCCTCGCCTCGCAGTCGCAGTGCCGCGAGCGGGAAGATCGTCGTGGACAGGATCGCCGCCCCCACCAGCGCGGCGGCCGTTGAGGTGCGCATGTGGCCCTTCTCGGCGGCCAGGGTGGTTATGGCCACCACCAGCGGCAGCTGGGTGGCGAAGAACAGCGCGAGCGAGGAGCGGTCGCGAAGTCGAGGTCGCGGTAGAGCACCATCGCCGGCACGCCGCGCACGATCAGGAACAGCCCGAGGAAGATGGGCAGCAGCAGGAGCCCGCGGGTGGAGCTCAGCAGCGCGTCCAGGTTGAACTTCACCCCGCTGACCACGAAGAAGAACGGGATGAAGAACCCGTAGGCCACGGCTTTCAGCTTGGACTCGAAGACAGGGACCTCCTGGCCCCGGAGCGCCAGCCGTGTGATCACGCCGGCCACGAAGCCGCCCAGCAGCAGCTCCAGGCCGAGCTCGGCCGCGAGCGCGCCCAGGCCGAACACCGCCAGCACGGCCGCCCGCACCGGGAGCTGGCCGCTGGTCTCCAGGCCGCGCTCGAACAGGTCGTAGCCGCGGTCGGAGCCGCGGACGGCGATCACCGCCGCGATCACCGCCAGCGCCACGAAGGCCAGCAGCAGCAACGCGTTGGACAGCGCTCCCTTCGTGGAGAACAACACGGTCGTGAGCACGATGGGCAGGAACTCGGCGGCCGCTCCGGCGGCCAGCAGGTAGCTCCCGAAATGGGTGCGCAGCTCGCCCGCGTCGCTGAGGATCGGGATCAGCGTCCCGATCGCCGTCGTGGCCATCGCCGTGCCCACGAAGATCCCGCTGACGACCACCCCGGTGACCGCCAGCAGGCCCCCCAGCGCGTAGGCCAGGGCGAGCGAGACGACCCAGCCGATCGCCGCCAGCGTCAGAGGGCGACCGCGGATGCTTGCGAAGTCGATCTCGTAGCCGGCGAAGAAGAACAGCATGCCCAGCCCGAGGCTCGAGAAGAACTCGATGAACGGGTCGGGGTCGGCCAGGTTGAGCACCTGGGGGCCGATGACGATCCCCAGCACCAGCTCCAGGACCACCACCGGCAGGGCTATCCGGGAGGAGACCAGGCCCGCGAGCGCCGCCGCGACGAGCGCCGCAGCGACGATCGCGAGGAAGGAGCCGGCGTCTACCTCCAGCACGGGGCCGACCTCAGAGGATCTGTATCTCCGCGTTGTCGCCCACGACGAAGCGGTAGGCCTTGGGCAGCGCCGGGCCGCGGGCGATCTTCACGTTCTTGCCGATCAGGCTCGCTTCGATGCGGTAGTCGAGGTCGCGCACCTCCGAGCCCGACAGCACGATCGAGTGCTCGAGCTCGGCGCCCTCGATCGTCACGTCTTCGCCGATGGCGGTGTAGGGGCCGATGTAGGCGTCGGTGAGCTTCGACCCGGCGCCGATGATCGCCGGCCCGCGCACGGTGCTGCGGACCAGCTTTGCGCCCGCCTCGATCGCCACCCGGCCCTCCACCCGCGAGTCGGTCAGCTCGCCCTCCTGGCGCTCGGATATGTCGTCGAGGATCAGCCGGTTGGCCTCCAGCATGTCCTGCACCTGCCCGGTGTCCTTCCACCACCCGTGGACCACGTGCGGGTCCACGCGGCGCCCGGAGTCCACCAGCGACTGGATCGCGTCGGTGATCTCCAACTCGCCCCGGGCGCTGGGCTCGATCGCCCGGGCGGCCTCGAACACGCTCGGCGTGAACATGTAGACGCCGACCAGCGCGAGGTCGGACTCGGGCTGCGGGGGCTTCTCCACCAGCCGCGCCACCTGCCCGTCGCCGTTGAGGTGCGCGACGCCGTAGTTCTCGGGGTCGGGCACCGGCGTGAGCAGGATCAGGGCGTCGGGCGAGTCGGTGCGGAAGGTGTCCACCAGGTCGGTGATGCCGTCGCGCAGCAGGTTGTCGCCCAGGTACATGACGAACGGCGAGCCGCCCAGGAACGGCTCTGCGGTCAGCACCGCGTGCGCCAGCCCCAGCGGCTCGGCCTGGTCGATGTAGGTGATCTCCAGTCCGAACCGTCCTCCGTCGCCGGCGGCGTCGCGGATATCGTCGCCGGTCTCCGGCGCGACGATGATCCCCACCTCGCGAATGCCCGCGGCGGCCATCGCCTCCAGCCCGTAGAACAGCACGGGCTTGTTGGCCACGGGCACGAGCTGCTTCGCGCTGGTGTGGGTGAGCGGGCGCAGGCGCGTGCCCTTGCCGCCGCTGAGGATCAATCCCTTCATCAGGAGTTACCGCCGCGGGGCATCCTGCCCCGCGGTTCCGAAGGATTCCTCGACATCATGTCTCGGTTAATAAACGCCACCGAGCTTGGCATGGTCCCAGGAGACGACCCGGGTCGGCGTGAACCGCATCCCGATCCGCTTCTTGGCCTGCTCGCGGAAGGCGGCCCGGGCCTCCTCGGAGGTGCCCGCGTAACGCTCCAGCAGCGGGAACCCGTAGTCCTCGGCCACACGCTCGGCCTCACGCTCGACGTGCACGTCGCACTCCAGCATGACCCCCCGAAGCTCGTGGTATTCGACCCCGTCCTCCACCTCGAGGGTGGCGTGGGGGTCGCGCTCCAGGTTCTTGGCCTTCTGCGACTTGGCGAACGTCCAGCTCCGCAGCACGAGCCCGTCGCTCACGTACCAGAGCGGCATCAGGTGCGGGCGTCCGTTGGGCCCGACCGTGGCGCAGACCACCGTCTTCTGCTCGGCGAGGAAGGAGGCCGCCTCCTCGTCGGTCATCTTGATCTCGTCGCGGCGGGTCAACCCAGCAGCCGCTACCCGGTGATGCCCTTCAGCACCCCGGCGGCGCCCTGGAACTCAGCTTCGGGCACCGACCAGGTCTCCCGCGGCCTCCAGCACGGCCTGCCGGGCCTCCTCGGGCTCGAGCACCACGGCGTCGCCGGCCTCCTTGAGGATCTCGCGTGCGAGCCACTCGCCGCCGGCGTACTGCAGCTCCACCACCACGGCGCCGTCGGCGAGCTCCTCCACCACGCGGCGGTCCTCCCGCGCCCAGCGGGCGCGTTCGGGAGAGATCCACACGCGCGCGGGGCGCGACTCGGGCACCTCGCCGGTGCTCGGCCAGCCGCTGACGTCCGGCTCGATGCCCTCGCGCGGCTCGAAGGTGTCGTCCAGTGCCGTCACCTCGCGGATGCGGTCCAGGCGGAAGGACCGGGGGGCGTCGCGCTCGAGGTCGTAGCAGTGCACGTACCAGCCCTCCTGCCCGTTGAGCAGGAAGTAGGGCTCGATGGTGCGCGAGGTGAACTGGTCCTCGTTCTCCTTGTAGTAGTCGATCTCCACCAGCCTGCGGGCCTCGATCGCACCGCTCATCACCCGTGCGACGTCGGAGTCGTCGCCGCGGGCGGTGGTGATCTGCAGGCCCTCGGCGGCCGGGTCCTCGCCAAGGGCGTCGACCACCTTCTGACGCGCGCTGGACAGCGAGCCCTCGGGCAGGTGCTCGCCGATCAGGTCGATCGCGGCCACCAGCGCCTTGGCCTCGAGCGGCAGCAGCCGCGCCGGCCGTGCGAAGTTGTCGCCGTAGGGCTCGGGGTCGACCTCGACGTCGCCGCCCTGCACCTCGGCATACAGCACGTACGAGCCGCCGCCGAAGTTGACGACGTTCAGCACGTCGATGTCCTGCTTCAGCTCGGACTCGGTCAGCTGCAGGTTCGAGCACAGCTCGCGCAGGTCGAGCTTCTCGCCCGCGCGCGCGGCCTCGATCAGCAGCCCGGCGAGCGTGACGAGCCGCGCGAAGCGCTCCGGCCGGATGTTGGCCTCGCCCCGCACGTCGACCGGCTCCTCCTCGACCGCGTCCCTGCGGCGTCGCACCGGCTTGGCGAGCTCCGGTGTCTCCTCGTGGCCCTCCACCACCGAGCGCAGGCGCAGCTCTGCCTCCTCGGCGAGCTCCGGCGGGTCCAGCACGCGGGCGCGGCCGCCCAGGCCGAGCACCCAGGAGATCAGCTGGCGCGAGTCGCCGTAGGGGGTCTCGAAGATCACGCCGTCGTCGGTCTCCTCGATCTCCCCGGCGTGGCCGAAGTGGCGCAGCACCAGCCAGTCGATGCGGTCGGAGATCCAAACCCGCGCGTTGCCCACGGTGTCGCCCAGCTGCCAGTCGGTGCGGGTGGCGTAGATGCGGGGGTCGAAGTCCGCGGGGCGCGAGAAGTCGTGCTCGGCCTTGCTCGAGTAGCCGACCTTGCCGCGGATGCGCGAGATACGGAACACGCGCTCGGCGCCGCGCTCGTGCGAGTGGCCGATCAGGTAGAACTGCCCGCCGCGGAAGAGCAGGTGGTAGGGGTCCACCTTGCGCGCCTCTTCGGCGTCGCGGCCGATCGTGTAGTAGTCGAACAGGATCGTCTTGCGGCGGAAGATGGCCGTCTCGATCTTCGACAGGCGCTGCGAGAGCTCGCGGCCACCCGGGCTGGCGGTGACCGCCAGCGCGACGGAGCTGGTCTCGGGCGCGTTGAGCGGCGACGGCTTGCCCCAGGAGAGCTGCTGCAGCGCCAGCCGCAGCGGTTCGGCGTAGGCGAACTCGCCGTCGAGCAGCGAGAGCGCGGTCCGCAGCGCGCCGAGCTCGCTGTCGGTGAACTCGATCGCCGACAGGTAGAAGTTCTCGGGCGGCAGCGAGTAGTTCTCGGCCTCGTAGAACCCCTCGCTCGGCTTGTCGACCTTCAGCTCGATGCCCAGCGAGTCCAGCTCGGCGCGGTCGGCATAGAAGCGGCGCGCGAAAGCCTCGTCGTTCATGTTCGAGTAGCCCTCCACGTCCTGCTTGATCTCGAGGGCCGAGACAGGGCGCCGCTCGGCCATGAGGAACGAGATCAGCGACAGCTGGCGGATGAGCTTCTCGGTGTCCTTGGCCATTGGGGTCGAGCATACGTACGGGGGCAAAGGCGGCCACCGGGCCCGTGCGGACACGCCGCTATTTGCGATACAGCCGTCCGGTTGCGCAACTTGCGCGCCCGTACTGCTTTGCTTGGTGTAGCCCATGGGAGGAAGAACTCGCCCCCTGTTGTTGGCGCTGGCCGCCCTGCTCGCGCTTTCGTCTGTCGCGCTCGGCGCCGAGCGCCGGGAGCGCCCGGGCAGTCGCGGCGACCGCCTGCTCGACGTGCGCGATGGCGCACGGGCTCCCGTCTCCGGGGCCACCCGCTCGGCGCAGCGCCGGCTGCTCCGCCGGCTGGGCCGGGGCGGCGTCCTGCGCGTGGCGCCCACGACGGGGACCCCGCGGCTCGTTACCGACCTGGGCGGCACGCTGACCCGCCGCAGCTCGCTGCGGCCGGCCGCCCTGGCGCAGCGCTTCGTGCGCGACCAGCACGGCGCCTACGGCCTGACCGCCACCGAGGTCGGGGCGCTTGAGCCCGAGCACGAGTACCGCTCGCGCGAGGGGATCACCTACGTCCGGCTGCGCCAGACGCACCGCGGCGTGCCCGCCTTCGACGGCTCGCTGACCGCGGCAGTGCGCGACGGGCGGCTGCTGAGCGTCGCCGGCGCGCCGCAGCCGGACCTCGCGGTGCGCTCGGTGAAGCCGCGCCTGAGCGCGGCGCGCGCCCGCGACCTCGCCCAGCGCGACGCCGGCGTGCGGCGCGGCGCCCGCCGCCCGAAGCTGGTCCTGTTCGACGCACCGGAGGGCACGCGCCTCGCGTGGTCGCTGATCGTGTTCGCCGACCGCGAGCGAGTGCTCAGCACGGTGGTCGACGCGAGCTCGGGGCGCATCCTGCGCCGCGCGAACCTGGTGCGCCGGGCCGACACGGGCAGGGCGCTCGACTACCACCCGGCGGCGGCCTCCGGCTCCACCTATCAGAACAAGAACTTCAGCACTTACGTCGACAACAGCGGGGCGCTCTCCAACACCCGCCTGCGGGGCAACTTCGCGTGGACCTACGCCGACGAGAACGCTACGGACGACACCTCGGAGACCCCCAACCCCGCAGGCGGCCAGCAGATCCCGCCCTCGAGCGGCTCCGGCACCCCGGCGGCCGACTGGACCTACACGTCGGTCACCGAAGACGACAACGGCGAGAACGGGCGCAGCTGTCCCACCAGCGGCTGCACCTGGAACGCGCCGCCGATCCTGCCCGGCTCGGTGTTCGGGCCCAACAGCCACCAGACCAACCGCAACCAGGTGGGGACCCAGACCCACTTCTTCGTGAGTCGCTTCCACGATCACCTCCTGGCCGCACCGATCTCGTTCGACGCCGCCTCAGGCAACTTCGAGGTGGGCGACCGGGTTCATGGGCAGATCAACGACGGAGCCAACACCGGTCCGCTGCCTGCGTTCAGGAACAACGCGAGCATGTTCACTCCGCCCGACGGCCAGCCGCCGATCATGGAGATGTTCCTGTTCAGCGGCGACGGCGCGCACGACGTGAACGGCGCCGACGATGCCCAGGTCGTGCTGCACGAGTACACGCACGGGTTGTCGAACCGCCTCGTCTGTTGCGACGCGCAGGGCTTCGGCCAGCTCCTCAGCGACCAGTCCGGCGCCATGGGCGAGGCGTGGAGCGACTGGTACATGTTCGACTACGTCGAGGCCGGCGGATTCCAGGGCGACACGCCGACCCCGGGCCAGCTCGTGCAGGGCGGCTACGAGAACGTCGAGTTCGTCAGCGAAGCCACCGACTGCCCCGTCGGCCAGGCCTCGGCGAACTGCCCGAACGGCGGCTACACCTACGGCGACTTCGGCGACATCTCCGGCATCGGTCCGGAGGTGCACGCCGACGGTGAGATCTGGACCCAGACGCTGTGGGACCTGCGGACGCGCCTGATCGCCACCCACGGCCGCGCCGACGGCATCGCGCGGGCGCGCCGGCTGATCACAGGCGCCATGCGCCGCTCGCCCGGCGAGCCCGACTTCCTCGACATGCGCGACGCCATCCTGGCGACCGACTCCCAGCTCCAGGGCGGGAGCAACCGCGCGCTGATCCGCCAGGTGTTCGCCGCTCGCGGGATGGGCGGGTGTGCGCAGAGCGACGGCGGCTTCGACACCACTCCGACTGAGAACTTCAGCACCACGGGCTGCGCCTTCAGCGGCACCCCGCCGGGCGGCGGGGCACTGGTGGCGGGACCACCGGCGGCGGGACCACCGGCGGCGGGATCACCGGCACGCAGCCGAGGCTGCTCACCGACATCGGGTTCGGCGGCTTCCCCGGCCGGCGCACGAGCCTGCGGCGGGTGCTGCGCCGCGGCCTTGCGGGCCGGATCTCCTGCAACGCCGACTGCGGCTTCCGCGCCGAGCTCGTGCTGCCGCGGCGCTCGGCGCGCAAGGCGCGCATTCGGCGCCGCCCGGCGATCGTCTCGCGGGTGCGCTCGCGCGACGCGGCGGGCGGCCGGGGCCGCCGCATCCGCTTCCGCTTCTCGCGCCGCACGGCCCGCAAGCTGCGCCGGCTCACCCGCGGCACCGTCATCGAGGTGCGCGTCACGGCCGCTGACTCGCTCGGCACGCGGCGGGTCGAGAAGAAGAAGCTCCGCCTCAGGCGCTAGGTGTGACGGAGGTCCCCGCCGCAACGCTGCGCGAGGTGGTCGAGGCGCTGGCGCCGCTGGACCGCACGCCCTGCTCGCCCGGTGAGCGCCGCGCGGCGGAGTGGCTGGCCGACCGCCTGCGAACGGCGGGGTGCCGCCACGTCGAGCTGGAGGACGAGCCGAGCTGGGGCACCTTCGCGCCCACCTCGGCGGGGCTGGCCGCGCTGGGGGCCGCCGGTGGGCTTTGGGACTCGCGGGCGGCAGGCGCCTGGGGGCGCTGCTGTCGCTCGCGTCGGTGGCCGGCATCGTGGACGAGGCCCAGAACGGGCCGCGGATCGTCCGCCGCCTGGTGCGCCGGGAGCGACGCACGGTCAACGTCGTCGCGCGCGCGGGCGACCCCGCCGCCGAGCAAACGCTGGTGGTGCTCGCCCACCACGACGCCGCACAGACGGGCGCCGTCTTCGACCAGTCGCTGCAGAAGAAGGCCTGGCAGGTCGCGCCGTGGCTGATCGAGGGACGCAAGACGCCCCCGGCCCAGTGGTGGCTGGCGCCGGGCTCGGTGGCGCTTTCGCTGGTGGGATCGGCGACCGGCCGGCGCGGGCTGCAGGCGGCGGGGCTGGGGATCGTCGCGCTGGGCGCCGCCCTGATGGCCGACATCGCGCGCAACGAGACCGTCCCCGGCGCCAACGACAACCTGTCGGCCTGCGCGCTGATCGTCGCGCTCGCCGAGATGCTGCGCGACGAGCCGGTGTCGGGGCTGAACGTGTGGCTGGTGTCCTGCGGCGCCGAGGAGACCCTGCAGGACGGCGTGCGCGGCTTCGTCGCCCGCCACGCCGGCGAGCTGCCGCGCGACAGCACCTTCTTCCTGGTCCCCGACACCGTGGGCTCCCCGAACCTGGGGCTGCTGGAGGCGGAGGGGCCGATGTGGATGGAGGACTACGCCGGTCCCGAGTACCGCGATCGCATCGTCGCGTGCGCGCGCGAGGCCGGCGTGGAGCTCGAGCGCGGGCTGCGCGCGCGGGCGTCCACCGACGCGATCATCCCCAGCCGCGCGGGCTACCCCACCGCGGCGCTGACCTCGCTCACGCAGTGGCGCGCGCTGGCCAACTACCACCTGCCCAGCGACACGCCGGAGAACCTCGACTACGGCACGGTGGAGGCGGCGACCCTTCTGGCCCAGGCCGTGGCCCGGGAGCTCGCGCCCTAGGCGGCCTGCGTCCGCGCGGGGTCCTGCTCGCGCGGGCCGAAGTAGGCGGAGCCGGACAGGGCGCGGTCGAAGCCCGACCAGCGCTCGCCCTCGGCCAGCGTCTTCTCGATCCGGTCGAAGCTCCCGAGCGTCCCGCCCAGGTTGTCGATCATGTGGACCAGCGTGGCCTCGCGGGTGCACGGCGTGACCGGGCTGCCGTGCTCGAGCTTGCCGTGGTGGGCCAGGATGATGTGCACCACCGCCTGGGCGGTGCCGGCCGGGAAGCCGTCGATGGACTCGATCGCGCGCCGCACGCGGTAGTAGCCGAGCGGGATCTCGCCCTCCAGCCGGCCGGCGTCGGTGAGGTCGTAGCTCTCGCCCACCAGCGCGTAGGCCTCGATCTTCCCGATGTCGTGGAGCAGCGCGCCGGTGACCGCGACGTCGCGGTCGATGCCGGGGAACAGCGCGGCCATCGCGCTCACGCCCTGGGCGACCGAGAGGCAGTGCTCGAGCAGCCCGTGGCGGTAGGCCTGGTGGTAGCGCTTGGCAGCCGGCGCCAGCCGCCAGCTGCGGCCGGTCCGCGAGTCAGGGCCAAGCAGGCGCTCGAGCAGCTCGCGCAGGTGCGGCTGCTGCACCGTGGCGATCAGGTCGTCGAGGTCGGAGAGCATCTGCTCCAGCGGGATCGGCGAGGCCTCGCGCAGGTCGGCTGCGTCGTACTCCTCGGGCGCGGCGGAGCGCACGGCGCGAACGGTGAGGGTGGCTCCATAGCGCTGGTCGACCGAGTAAGGGCCCGACACGCGCACGACCTCGCCTGCCCTCGTGCACTCGAGGCAGTCGTCGATGCCGTCCCAGATGACGGCCTCGAGCTCGCCCGAGCGGTCGGCCAGCTTGAGCTTGAGGAAGGCCTCGCCGTTCTTGCGCTGGCGGCGCGCCTGCTCGCGCACCACGAACACCGAGTCGACCGCCTGGCCGTCGGAGAGCTCGCGGATGAACTGCTTCGTGGAGATGAGCGAGGGCTGATCCATCGGGCTTTGCAAGGTAGGTCGGGACTCGGACGGTTTAGCCTGCATGCAGGTGAAGTCGCCCCCCGCCCGCCATGCCTGACACGGTGCTCGTCACGGGCTACGCCGGAGGCCTCGGAGGCGGGGTCGTCGAGGTGCTGGAGGGGGCCGGCTGGACGGTCGGGGGCCTGGACCAGGCAGAGGCCGATCTGCTCGACGCGGCCGACGCCCAGCGGGCGATCGACGAGGTGGACGGGCTGGCCGCGGTGGTGCATCTAGTGGGCGGTTTCGCGTCGGGCCCGAAGGTCCACGAGACCGAGCCGGAGGACTTCGCCCGCATGATCGCCCTCAACGTGACCACCACCTTCAACGTCGCGCACGCGGCGATTCCGGCGCTGCTCGAACGGGGCGGGGGATCGTTCGTGGCCGTGTCGGCCCAGGCCGTGCAGCGGCCCTTCCCCGGGGCCGCCGGCTACCTGAGCGCCAAGGCGGCGGTGCTCGCGTTCGTGCGCGCCCTCGACGCCGACTACGGCAAGGAGGGCATCCGGGCCAACGCGATCCTGCCGTCGATGATCGACACGCCCGCCAACCGCGAGGCCATGCCGGACTCCGATCGCAGCGGCTGGAGCTCGCCGAAGCAGATCGGCGAGGTGATCAGGTTTCTGATCTCCAGCGAGGCACAGACGGTGCGTGGAGCGGCCCTTCCGGTGTAGAGGGGCCCGCGCCGTAGAAGGCCAGGGTGCGCTGGCCGAGCTCTTTCGTCGCGCCGCCGTTCTCGATCGCGCCCAGGGGCGCTCCGATGAACGGGACCCAGCGCCCCGCGTACTTCCTGGCCATCCGCTTGCTGGCGAACTTGACCAGCCGCGCGGCGATCCTCTCGTCCTGCTTGCGCGTGAACTTGGTCTGCACGAGCGCCACCGCCATCGACTGGCCCACGCCGTCCAGCCCGCGGCGAGCGTCGGCGGGGGTCTGATAGACGCCCTGCAGGGCCAGCAGCTCGGCCGGGCGCATGGGGTGGTTGGGGTCGTAACCCATCGCCGCCGCGATGAAGAAGACCATGCGGGCCTGGAGGGTGACCAGGGCCACGAGGTCGGGCGCGGTGGTGACGATCCCGCCGATGCCCAGCGCCCCGCCCTCCAGGCGCGCCATGCGCACGTGGCGCTTGACCGCCAGCCGGGCCAGGTCGGCGGGTTGGCGGTGAGCGCTGTGGGTGGCGGCCCACTTCGCCGCGTGCGGGCCGAAGCGCTCCGCCGCCGCCAGCGAGATGATCTCCGGTGCGCGGTCGGGCTCGGCCCTCAGGCGCTCCCAGATCGTGCCGGGAAGGTGCTCGACCTTCTCGATATCGGTGGAGGCTTCCACGCGCATCAGCTTAGGGGCGCCTCAGTTTCAGGGCCTCACAGCCCCGGTAATACTCCCCAGGACCGCGAATCGAAAGAGAGATCATGTCGACCGAAGTCAGCGGTAACCAGGGGATCCTGGACGAGGCGGCCTCCGAGGACCGCGAGCGGCTGCTCGAGATGCTTCGCAAGGCCTACTGGATGGAGATGGAGACCGTGCTCAGCTACACGGCGAACTCCATCAACCCCGACGGCGTGCGCGCGCAGGAGATCATCGAGTCGCTCGAGGAGGACATCCAGGAGGAGCTCGGCCACGCGCAGCAGTTCGGCCAGCGGATCAAGGAGCTCTACGGCGTGGTGCCGGGCTCGATGGACTTCGCCGCCGAGCAGACCTACCTCCAGCCGCCCGACCACCAGACCGACATCGTCCACGTCATCAAGGGCGTGATCGAGGCCGAGTCCGGCGCGATCGCGCACTACGAGACGCATCATCGAGTTCTGCGAGGGCCGCGATCCGGTGACCCAGGACATGGTGATCGCGATCCTGCACGACGAGCAGGGCCACCGCCGCCTGTTCGAGGGCTTCCTGCGCGAGTACGAGGCGGAGGGGCGGGCATAGCGGGGACGGAGCTGGTCGAGAGGGGCCCGGACGAGGTCCGGGCGCTCAGCAAGCTGGCCTTCGAAGAGCTCGCGCTCACCGTCGGCGGGATCGCCGGCATTCATCGCGGCATCTCGAGACGCGTGTTCTCCTTCGTGGGCCCCTTGGGCACGCCCGGCCCGGGTGGCTCACGACGCGATCTCGACCGGCGCCTACAAGACCGTCGGGCCTGGGCTTCCGCGCCGTCGGCGTGGGCGGCGACGCGATGCTCGCCCGCCGCCGCTTCGAGGAGGGCCGGCCCGTCTCCGTCACGATCCCGTCGGCGGCGCCAGGCGCTGGCCGCGCTGGCGGGCCTGCGCGGCGACGTGCTCGAGGAGAAGGGCAGCGACCTGGTCGAGCCGATGTCGATCCGCGAGGACGGGCAGGCCGTCGACCTGCCCTCCGACCCCGGGCCGCGGATGGTCGTGTTCACCCACGGGCTGATGGGCACCGAGCACTGCTGGTGCCTCGGCGGGCGCGAGAGCTACGGCGCGCTGCTCGCGCGAGGACCTCGGCGTCACCCCCGTCTACGTCCGCTACAACACCGGCCGCCACATCTCCGAGAACGGCCTGTCGCTCGCCGGACCTGCTCGAGGACCTCGTGGACCGCTGGCCGGTCGAGCTGGAGGAGATCGCGCTCGTCGGCCACTCGATGGGCGGCCTCGTCGCCCGCAGCGCCTGCCACCTCGGCGCCGTGCGCGGCGACCGCTGGACCCGGCTCGTGCGCCAGACGGTCACGCTGGGCTCGCCCCACATGGGCGCGCCGCTGGAGCAGCTGGTGCACCGCGGCAGCGCGCACCTGCACAAGCTGCCCGAGACCCGGCCCGCTGGCCAACTTCCTGCGCCGGCGCTCCTCGGGTATCCGTGACCTGCGCCGCGGCTCGCTTGTCGACGAGGACTGGCGCGACCAGGACCGCGACGCGCTGCGGGCCCGCGCCGTGCAGGGAGGTGCCGCTGCTTCCCGACGTGACCCACTGCTTCGTCTCGGCCACCGTCACCCGTAGCCCCTCGCACCCGCTCGGCCGCCTCGTGGGCGACTGGCTGGTGCTTCAGCCCAGCGCCTCGGGCCGTGGGCGCACGCGACGCATCCCGTTCGAGGAGGAGTACGGCTTCCACCTCGGCGGGGCGGGGCACATCGCCCTGCTCAACCACCCGCGGGTCTACGAGCAGCTGCGCGAGTGGCTCGGCGCCTGACGCCGTAGTCGCCCAGCCCGCGGGCGAGCAGGGCGGTGCTCTCGGTGATCGTCGCCGCCTCGCTCGCTGCGCCGGCTGCCCCGGAGCGCCGGCGAGCCTGCTCGCGCCTAGCGCACGTCGACCACCCGCGCCGGCACGCTCTCGCTCTTTACCTTGAGCGCGAGACTGTCGGCGCGGCGTCGGCGGGCGCGTCCGGCAGGCGTGGCAGGTGGCGATCCATGAGGGTTGACGAACCTCTGGTGGCTCCCCCTGCATCCCGGATGCGATGCTCATGGCTGCATCGCTCCAGCCTATGACCAGCCAAGCGCCGGGCTAGCCTTGCCCGCAAATGGACCTGTTCGCCGGGATCCCCGTCGAATTCGCCGCCGAACGGGACTCGTTGGTGGAGGACTCCCCGGCGCCGGGCACGCGGTGCTCGCGCTCTTCGTGCGCGAAACCCCTCGACCCGGAACGAGATCGGCCTCGACGGAGCGCCGGAGTAGCGAAGTCATGACCTGAATGAGCGACGTGGACGATCCACAGCCTCGCCGGCGAAATGCCGTTGCGTACTTGGCGTCGCCAAATGGCGACGGGCCTTGGCCGGGGTCGTGGTCATCCACGACGCCTCGGCATGAGCACGGCCCTGCGTGGTCAGGTCGACTGGCTGGCTGGCGAGGGGTTCTCTCGCCGTGGCCCGAACCTCGTTCTTATCGGGGTCGGGCGAGATGCGGTGCATCGGTCGCCTTCATCGCGCGATGGGACGCGCCCCCTACCATGACCTTGACGCTGCCCGCGCTCGGCTGGTCGACCAGGAGCGATGCACGGGGATCTGCCGGCGTAATCGGCTTGTCCATCGGCGGCGGGTTCGCCCGATGCTGGCTCCCGACCACGGCTTGCCGCCGCCAGCGTCAACTACGGCGGGCTCACCGAGGACTCGGAGCGCGCTCTGCCCGGGGCCTGCCCGATTGTCGCCAGCTATGGCGGCAGGGACCGCTGGCCGGGCGTGCGCGGCGTGCCCGATCGCATTGAGCCGGTCCTGAGCGCCGCCGGGGTCGAGCACGACATCAAGCGCTATCCCGAGGCTGGGCATGGATTCCTCAACGACCACGAACCCGCCGAACTGCCGCTCTGGATCAAGGCCGTGGCCAAACTCGCGGCCGCCGAGTTCCACGAGCCGTCCGCGCGAGATGCCCGACGCCGGATAAGCAGCTTCTTTCGCGTTCACCTCACCTGAATTGCGCCGCCAGGAACTGCGCCCCTAGGGGTGCGCGGGGGTCAGAGGAGTGGTCGGCGCTCCCGCGGGGGGGCGCCAGCGCGCTAGGCTGACCGCGTGAGTCGCCCGCTCCTGCTGCTGGGCGTCGTTTACGTGCTTATCGCGGCGCTCGTGATGCCCGGGTCGCTCCTCGCGGCCGAGGAAGGAGCCGCAGAAGGCCCAGGGAGACGCGCAAGGGGCGGCGTCGAACGGGCAGCCGGCGGACGGGGCAGGCGAGGCGACCCCCGAGGCGCCGCGGGCTGCTGGTGAGCCGCCGCCGAGCGGTTCGTCGCCGGGCGCCGGCACACCCGCCGAGCAGCCCGCCGGTTCGCAGACGCGGTCGCTGGCGCGCGCCGCCGCCTCCGGCACGGTGGTCATCCGCGACTTCGAGTTCGCCCCGAGGTCGATCACGGTCAACGCAGGGGACACCGTGACGTGGGCCAACAACGGGCCCTCCCCCCACTCCGCTACGGCCAACGACGGGAGCTTCGACACCGGCGTGTTCGGCGAGGGCGGAGCCGCTCCCACCGCTTCGAAGAGGCCGGGACCTTCACCTACTACTGCCGGCCGCACCCGTCCATGAAGGGCTCGGTCACCGTGCGGGGCGCGAGCGCGGGTGGCGGGGGCGGCGCCGACTCCGATGCCGAGGCAGGCGCATCGCTCGGGCGCCGCGGAGGGCGGCTCGGCCGGTGCGGCAGGCTCGGACGCTCAGAGCGGGTCCGAAGGGGCGGGCGGCCCCAAGGGAGCGCGCCTTCCCGCGACCGGGGCGGACGCCGGGATCCTCGCGGGGCTCGGTTTGGCGATGCTCGCCCTGGGGACGGCTATGCGGCGACGCACCGCCGGGGGTGGGGCGTAGTCGACGGGGGCCTGGCCGAGGTCCGTCAGCTGTCCGTCCGCCGGCCTCAGCCAGTGAACACCGGCGCGAATCGGAGCGTATGCTCCGCATCAACCGGGCATCAGAGGGAGGAGGCGCAAATGCGCAAGCTCATCGTCGGTCTGGCTGCCGTGTCGGTGTTCGCCTTCACACCGGCCGCGTCGGGCCACCCGTCCGAGAATCGCGCCGACCAAGCATTCTTCGGCGGCCCCCACTGTCACATCAATCAGCATTCGGGGAACTTCGCGTTCCCGTCGCACCGGGCCCACATGGCCACGGGCACTCCGGTGGGAGTGTTCGCTTCGGCGCCCTGCCCACCGTAGTGCGCTAAGGACACCTCGAAGCCAAGCGGAAACGGCTTGGCAGAGGGCGCGGGCGGGCATCGAACCAAGCAGGTCCGCCCGCCGCCTTCCCGCCGTGGGTTCTTGCAGGGCGAGGGCGCGGACAGCCTGTTTCACCGCGCCGAGCAAACGGCTGGGCGGTCCACGCGCAAGCCCGTGGCGAAAGCCGACGGTGAGGTTGTCCAGCGTGCTCCCGCCGCCCTCGGCCACCGTGACGACGTGATGGACCTCCAGCGGCTCCGCGACGCCGCTGGGGTGGAGCGGTGGCCTGCCGCGAGTTGCAGGGATCGGGGGTAGCTTGGCGCGATGCCTCGCCGCCCTGGCCTCCCGCTCCTCATTCTTGTACGAGATCGCCCGGATCGGCGGCTGGACGTACACCAAGGTCAGCCGCTCGGGTTTGGAGAGCGTCGTGGCGCTGCCTCCGCTGGAGGTTTCCCTCGAACCCGCGCTCAATGATGGGCTTTGCCGGCGCCGTCCGCCCCTTCGGCAAGCAGTTTCGGCCCGGCGCAGCCCGGGGTAGATAGGCGCCGGCCGTGAACCTTCCGGTCGCCATCTTGATCGTGCTGGGCGCTGCAGCGGTGGCGGCACTCGCGCTCGCGTTGGTTCGCCGTAGAGCGGGGGGGCCGCTCCTGGCCGACTCGGGTCGGGCTACGCCGATGATCCAAGTGACGGGGACGCTGTTCGCGGTCGTGCTGGCTTTTGTGATTCTGGCCGCCTTTCAGACCTACAACGGCGCCAAGACGGCTGCGCAGTCCGAAGCCGGAGCGGTGCTCGACATGGCGCGCACCGCTGCTCTTTTTCCGCCTGCCCAGCGCGACCAGCTACGCGCTGCTCTCGCTTGCTACGGACGTGCGGTCGTAGCCCAGGAGTGGCCCGCGATGGAGAACGGGCACTCGAGCCCGCTCGTGGACCACTGGATCGAGGAGTACCGTGCGGTGTACGGACGACTGGACCTGCGCTCGCCCCGTGAGCAGCTTGCCTTTAAGGAGCTTCTCGACCAGGGTGCCACCCGCACAGCCGGACGCCAGCAGCGACTGAGCGAGGGCACCTCATCGGTGCCGACCCCGTTGTGGCTCGCGCTCGTGTTCGGCGGCTGCGTAGCGGTGGCGCTCCAGCTCGGGATGGCGGACCCAAGCGAGCGGCTCCGGGTCCACGGCCTGCTGGTGGCCGGAGTTGCCAGCGTCATAGCCGCGGGCCTGTTGATCGTCTACTTCCTCGACCACCCATATCAACGGCATACCGGTGGCATCCGCCCGACTGCAATGCACCAAACTCTGGTGATGATGGGAGGTATCCAGCCGAACCTGCGGCCCGGGTGCAGTCAGACCGGGCGGCCGGTCTGAGCGGGCCCTCGCCAGGATCTGCCGTTGACCCGCCGAAGCGGTTGGTCCCGCAAACGAAGGTCTACACCTGGCCGGGTGGCTCGGGCATGAGGACCCGGCGTTCACCTTGAAGAGCTACGTCCACCTGATGGACGAGGGCCTAGGCGATGCCGACGTACTCGCCGGACTCGTGCCCGCCGGAGGCCCCACGAGGAGGCCTGCGCGGAGCGCAAGTTTGCAAACCGTTCACGCCGAGGCCGATGCGGAGGACTCAGCCTAGCCCAGAGCCGCTGGCCGAAGTCCGGCATTAGCAGGCAAAACTCGCAGCCGCCTCAGATGGCGAGGCCCGGAATCGAACCGGGGACACCACGATTTTCAGTCGTGTGCTCTACCAACTGAGCTACCTCGCCGCGGCCCGCGATGGTAGCGGTGCCCGGAGCTCCCGAGGAGGGTGACGGCGGGCACTCCTCCTGGGAATTCGTCAGCCCGCTGACGGCTTTTTCGAGCCGTGTGCGCCCGACGCGCGCGTGCGACGATGTTGGCATGGCCGAGCCCGCCCGGATGGCCGAGCCGCCCCCCGCCTTCGCCGTCAATGCGGGGGACGGCGAGCCGCTGCGCTTCGGCGGCGCCGACTTCCTCATCAAGGCCTCGGCCGAGACCACGGGCGGGTCGTTCTCGATCGTCGAGGAGATCGACCCGCTCGACACGCCGCTGCACGTGCACCAGAACGAGGACGAGCTGTTCTTCGTGCTGGAGGGCGAGCACGTATTCCAGGTGGGCGAGGAGGAGTTCCCCGGGGACCGGGCGACCTGGTCTTCGCGCCTCGGTGCGTCCCGCACGCCCAGCGGCGGGTGGTTCCGCGCACCGGGCGGCTGCTGGTCCTGATCTCGCCGGCGGGCCTCGAGGGCTTCTTCCGCGAGCTGGCCGCGGCGGATCGCGAGGGGGTGGCCGACGACGAGGCCTACGCGCGCATCTCGCAGAAGTACGAGATCACTTGGCTCTGAGCGGCGTGGGGCGCCGTCCCCTCTGTTAGAGCTACGCAGATGAAGCGGCGACCCCGACTCGCCAAGTGGCTGGTCGCTGTGGGCGCCGTCCTCCTGTTGGTGGGCGGGACCGGGCTCTACCTCAACCGGGCGGTCTTCAGCTCGGGCGGCTTCGCCGACCGCGCGGCGAGCACGCTGCAGGACGAAAGCGTCCGCGCGGTCATCTCGGAGAAGGTGAGCGACGAGGTCGTCAAGAAGCGTCCGGACCTCGTGGCCGTGCGGCCGGTGATCGGAGCGGTGACCGATGGCATCGTGCGCTCGCCGGCCTTCGGGGCGCTGTTCCGCGCGGGCGTGTTCGATCTGCACCGGTCGGTCTTCGACAGCAATCGCGACTCGGTGTCGCTGGCGGTGAGCGACGTGGGCGTGCTCGTCATACAGGCGCTCCAGCGGCTGCAGCCCTCCGCGGCCGAGCGCATCCCGTCGGGTGTGGAGGCCGAGCTCGTCCGGATCTCCGACGGCACCGAGGGAGTCCTGGCCGACGGCCTGCAACTGGGCGAGGCGGTGCGCTCGATGACCATCTTCCTCCTGATCGCGGCGGCGCTCTGCCTCACCGCGGGCGTCCTGCTGGCGCCCGACCGACGGGTGGCCTTCCGCTGGGTCGGCTTCGGCGCGCTCGCCACAGGGCTGACCGCCGTCCTGATCTACGAGGTCGTCCGGCTGGTGGTCACGGGCATGGCGACGGACGATCAGGGCCAGGCGGCGGCGCGGTCGGTGTGGGACGCCTTCCTGGGCGGCCTGCGCAGCTGGGGGCTGGTGGTGGCCGCGGTGGGCGGCGTGACCGCTGCCGCGTCGACCTCGCTGCTGCGCCCTCTCGAGCTCGAGCCGGCGGTGCGCCGGCTCTGGGGCCGGCTCGGCGCGACCCCCGAGCGCGGGCTGGTGCGCGTCCTGAGGGCGTTCGCCCTGATCGCCGCCGGCGGGCTGGTGATCGCCGCCCGCGACGCCGTGCTGCGCATCGTCGTCGTAACGGCCGGCATCGGGCTGATCTATGTGGGGGTGGCCGAGCTGATGCGCCTGCTGGCCCCGCCGCCGGGAGCCCCGGTCGAGGTGCCGCACGCCCGCCGCGGGCGCCGTCGCTTTCCCGCCCGGGCGGTGGCAGGCAGCCTCGTGGCGGTCGCCCTGGTGGCCGGGTTCTTGCTGAGCCGCGGGGCGGGCGAGCCCGAGGCGCAGGAGATCAGCTCGTGCAACGGCCACCGCAAGCTGTGCGACAACCACCTGGACGACGTGACGTTTGCCGCGACGCACAACTCCATGTCGGCGGCGAACGAGCCGGGATGGCTGTTCGCCGGCCAGGAGAAAGGCATTCGCCAGCAGCTCGAAGCAGGCGTGCGCAGCCTCCTCATCGACACCCACTACGGGGTCCAGACCAAGAAGGGGGTGGCCACCGAGCTGCAGGAGGGCAGCAAGAGCCGCGCGAAGATCGTCGACGAGGCAGGCGAGAAGTTCGTCCAAACGGCCGAGCGCCTGCGCAAGCGAATCGGCTACAGCGGCGGCGGAAAGAAGGAGGTCTTCCTCTGCCACGGCTACTGCGAGCTCGGCGCTACGAAGGCCAAGGAGGCCCTCACCTGGATCCGGGACTTCGTGGTGGAGAACCCCAACGAGGTGCTCGTGCTGTCGATCGAGGACGACGTGACGCCCGAGGACACCGCAGAGGTGTTCAAGCAGTCCGGCCTGCTCGACTACGTCTACAAGGGCCCGGTCGGGCCGCGCCCGCCCACCATGCGGCAGCTGATCGAGCAGGGCACGCCGGTGGTGGTGTTCGCCGAGAACGACACCGACCCCGAGTACCCCTGGTATCACCAGCAGTTCGGCTACGTGCAGGAGACCCAGTATGAGTTCAAGAACCCCGGCGCCCTGCTCCCGCCGCCGAGCTGCACCCCGATGCGGGGGCGGAAGGACAACCCGCTGTTCCTGCTCAACAACTGGGTCCAGACCGAGCCGGCTCCCAAGCCCGCCAACGCCGAGATCGTCAACTCGCGCAAGCGGCTGCTCGAGCGCGCGCAGGCCTGCGGGCGCGAGCGGGGGCTGAAGGCGAACCTGGTTGCGGTGGACTTCTACGCCAGCGGGGACCTGTTCGGCACGGTGGACGAGCTCAACGGGGTCCGCTGAGCGAGCGGCGGGCGCGGCTGGCCGCGCAGCGGCTGTCGCCCGGCGCGCAGGCGGGCTCGGCCGTCGAGGCGGCGCGGGCGGTGTGCGGCGTCCAGGCCCAGGACTTGCGCGCGGCGGCGCTGGCCCTGCGCAGCCGGGTGCCGGGACTGACCCGGGCGGACGTCGACGCCGCGCCGCTGGTGCGCACATGGACGGTGCGCGGCACCGTGCACCTGATCGCGGCCGACGACCGCCCTTGGCTGCACGCGCTCTGCGCCCCGCGCTGGGGCCCGCGGTTCGAGGCGATGCTGGAGCGCCGCGGAGGGCTGGACGACCGCGCGGGGGATGCTCGGCGACATGGTCGACCTGCTGGCGGAGGAGCCGCGCGACCGCGCCTCGCTCCTCACCGCGCTCGCGGCCCGCGGACACCCTGACCTCGGGCCCTACGCGGTGAACGTGCTGGTGCCCTGGGCCAGCCAGCAGGGTGTGGTGACCGGCCTGGCCGACGGCCGCCTGTGCGCGGCGGACCCGCCCGAGGCGGTCGACCGCGACGAGGCGCTCGCCACCCTCGCCCGCCGCTACCTCGAGGGCTACGGACCGGCCGGCGCCGAGGACCTGGCGCAGTGGTCGGGACAGCCGCTCGGTGTGGCGCGGCGGGCGCTGGAGGCCGCCGGGCCCGTGGAGGCGGCGGACGACCCGCCGCCGAGCCGCGAGGCTTCGCTCCTGGCCGCGTTCGACACCACGATGCTCGGCTACCGCTCGCGCGGATGGCTCGTCCCCCCCGAGCACGACCGCAGCATCCTGCGCCGGCGGGGGGATGCTGCGCCCGGTGGTGCTCGCGGGCGGCGAGGCCGTCGGCACGTGGCGGCTGCCGCAGGGTGAGCTGGAGGTCGACTGGTTCGGCCCCGAGGTGGATCTCTCCGCCGAGGCGGCTGACGTGGCGCGCTTCCTCGCGGGCTAACTTCCGCGGCGTGCGCCAACTGCTCGTCGTCCTGATCGTGGCCCTCGCCGGCTGCGGCGGCGTGCGCGACGATCCGCTCGAGCAGACGCTGACCTTCTTCCCCGAGACGGCCCCCGTGCTGGCGGTGGTCGACACCGACGCGGACGGGGACCAGCAGCGCGCCCTGAGGAGGATCACCAAACGCTTCCCGTTCAGCTCACAGCTGGTTCCCCAGCTGCAGGACCCCGAGCTCGCGCCGGTGCTGGGCAACCCTGCCGTGATCGGAGCCCAGGATCCGCGCGGGCTGTCCGACCGCCGCCAGCTCGTGGTGGCGATCCGGCCCCGCCACCCGGAAAAGCTGTCCGAGCTGCGCCGCCGCTGGGTCGAGACCGGACGCTTCCGGCCGGCCGGCCACGAAGCGGGGTTCCGCGTCCTGGAGGACAGCACCGGCGGGCTCAACGCCTTCGACGGCGAGACACTCGTCCTGTCGGGCTCGCGGCCGCTGCTCTCGAACGCCCTGCGCCGCGGCACCGAGGAGGAGGGGATCGACGGCGACACGTTCCGCGAGGCGTTCGAGGACCTTCCCGGGCACGCGCTGGTGGGGGTGCGCCTGAACGCGGAGGCGCTGGCCGCCGCGAGCCCCCTCGGCCCGCGCGCCCAGGGCACGCCGTTCCTGTCCGAGGCGCGCACGCTCGCCGCGAAGCTGACGGTCCACTCCGGCTCGCTGGAGGCCCGCTTCCGGATGCGCACCAAGGACTCGGTCGACGCGGCCGACCTCCCGCTCGCCGAGGGAAGCGCGTCACCGCCCGCCGTCGTCAGGAAGGGCGAGGTGGGGATCGGGATCCGCGACCCCGGGCAGACCCTGCGATTCCTGCGCAGCGCCGGCGCCGGCTTCGGCACCTCGCAGTTCGAGGAGCGCGTGGGCATCGAGTTCACGCGCGACTTCGTCAAGCAGCTGCGCGGCGACGCAGCCGTCAGCTTCGTTCCCGGCGGCACCTGGGCGATGCGCGCCCAGGTGCGCGACCCCGTGGCGATGAAGCGCACGCTCGACAACATCACCCGCCGAGCGGCCGACGCCGCCCGCAAGTACGAGAACGACGTCATCTCGATCACTCCGCCGCGCGACGGGGGCGGCGTGTACCTGCTGGACCGGGTCGGCGACGACATGGCCTTCGGGCTGTTCGGCGACCGGCTGGTGTTCGCCGACGGCCCACGTCTCGCGCGGGCGATCGCGACGGCGCCGGCCCGCAGGGTCCCCGGCGCGAGGGGCGCGCTGGTGCTGTCGGCCCGGCCCGAGCAGCTACGCAGCGCGTTCGTCCGTGAGTTCGCCCCCGCCGGCGCGCTGGGCGATCTCGTCGCGCCGTCGGTCTTCCTGCGCCCCCTGGGCCGGCTGGACGGGTCGATGCAGGCCGACCGGGACGGCCTGACCGGCCGCCTCATCCAGCGGTTCGACTGACCGTCAGTCCCAGGACTCGAGAATCGGCAGCGGGTCGATCGGGCTGCCGCCGTCGAACCAGCCCCCGATCCAGACCTCGAAGTGCAGGTGGGGGCCGGTCGAGGCGCCCGTGCTGCCGACGTCGCCGAGCCGCTGGCCGGTGCGCACCCGCTGGCCGGCTCGGACGCGGGTCGAGCCGGTGGCCAGGTGCATGAAGACGTAGTCGCGGTTCTCGCCGTCGCTGCGCAGGACGATGTAGTGGCCCGCGCCGCCGGCCTGGTAGGCGACGACCCGGATGACCCCGGCGTGCGGGGCCACGATGGGGGTGCCCGCGGCCGCGATGATGTCCTGGCCCTGGTGGCGGTGGCCGGGGCGCCCGGCGCCGAAGCGCGCGCCGGGGCCGCCGTAGCTGAACGGGCCCACGAGGGGAAAGGCGAACGCGCGCGGCCGGGGCGGCGGGCGCCGCACGGTCAGCCGACGGCTCGCGGGGACCCGCCGTGAGCGGCGCAGCTTCTGGCCCCGCCGGTCCCGCGCGGTGAGCGAGAGCACGTAGCGGCCCGGCGCGAGGCCGGAGGTGCGCAGCCTCACCACCTGCGTCCGGCGGGTGCGCTTGGGCCCGAGCGAGATGCGTGCCGCGGTACGGCGCGACCCCACTCGCTTGAGCACCGCGCCGACGCGAATGAGGCGCGCGGTGGCGTCGATACGGAAGCGCAGGCGCGTCCCGGAGAGCCTGAACACCCGCAGCACCGGAGCCGCGGGGCGCTGCGGCGCCGCCGGGGGCGTCACCTGGCCGACCGTCGTTCCCCCGCCGGCCGTGGGCAGCGAGGCGCCCCCGCTGGTCGCCCCGCTCGCGGGCGCGGCCAGGAGGAGGCTCAGGAAGAGGACGGCGACGGGGGCGGCGCGGCGCATGCCTTCGAGCACGGTCGGCGTTCTCCTCCTCGCGTGCAAGCGGAGAACGAGGACTTGCACGGGCTTTAGGCGGCGTCTATGCGCGTCAGCAGCTCACGGGCGCCGTTCTTGGCCAGCGGCTCGTTGAGGTTTCCGCACTTCGGCGACTGTACGCAGGAGGGGCAGCCCTTCGCGCACGGGCACTCGGCGATCAGCCGGATGGCGTCCCGGGTCAGCGCCTCGAAGCGCTCGTAGCCCTGTCGTGTGATGCCGATCCCGCCGGGGTGGCCGTCGTAGATGAACACCGTCGGCTTGCCCGTCTGCGCGTGGTAGTTGGTCGACAGGCCGCCGATGTCCCAGCGGTCGCACATGGCCAGCAGCGGGAGCACCGCGATCTGCGAGTGCTCGGCGGCGTGCAGCGAGCCCAGCAGGAGGTCCATCGGGAAGTCGCCGAGGACGCCCTCGGGCAGCTCGTACCAGAGCGCCTGGGTGGAGAAGGTCTGCTCCGGCAGGTCGAGCGTGACCAGGTCGAGCACCTCGTGGTCGCTCACCCGCTTCTTCTGGAAGGCGACGGTCTGCTCGGTGACGGACACCTCGCCGAAGGACAGCCCGATGTCGCCGATCGCCCGCGCATCGAGGACGCGCTCGATCCAGGTGTCGGTCTCCTTCTTGGGCTGCGTGTACCAGTCGCCGGAGAAGCGGCGCACGAGCGCGCGGCGCGCGCGCAGGTCGAGCTCCTCGACCTCGTAGGCCAGGCCCATGTGCAGGTAGGCGGCGCCCTGGTGCACCGCGCCGTGGGAGCGGCTCGCCTCCACGGTGCCGATCACCTCTCCGGCCTCGGCCTCCACGATCGCCACGCTGTCGGCCGAGGCCGAGCGCAGCGCGATCTTGCCCGCCGGGTATCCCTCGCCGCGGACCAGGTAGCGCCCGCCCTTCTCGCGCAGCTCGCCGAACGAGACCAGCCGCTTCGCGAACCGCTCCCACTCCGGGCCGAACAGGTCGGCGTCCTCGCCGCTGAGCGGCAGCTCGTAGGCGGCCGCGGCCAGGTGCGCGAGGTGGATCTCCTCCGAGGTGTGGTCGAGGATCGCCGCCTCGACCGGGCGCTCGAGGAACTCGTCGGGGTGGCGGCAGAAGAACTGGTCGAGCGCGTCGTCGCCGGCGATGTAGAGGGCGAGGCCTGTGCCCCGGCGACCGGCGCGCCCCCACATCTGGCGCAGGCTGGCGACCGTGCCGGGGAAGGTCACGCACACGGCGGCGTCCAGCTCGCCGATGTCGATCCCGAGCTCGAGCGCGTTGGTGGCCACCACCGCCAGCAGGTCGCCCTCGACGAGCCGCTGCTCGATCTCGCGGCGCTGGGCGCTCGTGTAGCCGGCGCGGTAGGGCGCGACGCGGTCGGCCAGCTCGTCGGGCAGCCGGTCGCGGGTGAAGCGCTGGACGAGCTCCACACCGCGGCGGGACTTCAGGAAGCAGATGGTCCGCGCGCCCTGCTGCACGAGCTCGGCCAGCAGCTCCGCGGCCTCGCTGAGCGGCGACCCGCGCGTGCCGAGCTTCTCGTCGAGCAGGGGCGGGTTCCACATGGCGATCTTGCGGTCGTGTCGTGGCGCGCCGTCGTTGTCGACCAGCGTGTGCTCCTGGCCGGTGAGGCGGTCGGCGAGCTCCGCGGGGTTGGCGATCGTCGCGCTGGTGAGCATCGTTCGCGGCTCGGTGCCGTAGGCGCGCGCCAGGCGCCGCAGGCGGCGCAGCACGTTGGCCACGTGCGAGCCGAACACGCCGCGGTACACGTGCGCCTCGTCCACGACGATCCAGGCGAGGTTGGCCAGCACGTCGCCCCAGTGGCGGTGGTTGGGCAGGACGCCCACGTGCAGCATGTCGGGGTTGGTGAGGATGAGGTTGGAGCGGCCGCGGATGGCCCGGCGTTCCTCGCGCGGCGTGTCGCCGTCGTAGATGGCGTGGCGCAGGAACGGCGTGCGCAGCGCGCTCAGCTTGCGGGCCTGATCCTGGGCGAGCGCCTTGGTCGGGTAGAGGTACAGCGCCCGCGCCCGCGGGTCCTGCGCGAGGGTCTGCAGCACCGGGAGGTTGAAGGACAGCGACTTGCCGCTGGCCGTCCCGGTGGTGACGATCACCGGGCCGCTGCGCGCGGCCTCGTAGGCCTCGGCCTGGTGGAGCCACAGCTGGTCGACGCCGGCCCGCTGGACGCCCTCCAGCACGGCCGGGTGCAGGTCGTCCGGAAGGTCCGCCGTGCGGCCCGGGAGCGCCTTCTCGCGGCCCGTCGCCGCCAGGCGCCCGTCCTCCTGTCCCTGCTCGAGCAGGGCGTCCCAGGGGCTGGCCGTCGGCGTGGTGGGCACGAGCGGCCATAGTAGGCCGCCGGTGATCCGCTCCTTCCACCACTCCTCCTATCCGCCCGAGCTGCTGCGCGAGCGCAAGGACCGCACCGCCTCCGCGGTGCTTCCCGCGCGCGAGGTGGCGGACACGATCGGGCCGGTCGTGGAGACCGTCGCCGGCCTCGACCTGTTCGATCAGGTCCTGGTGGTGGACGCCGCCTCGCAGGACGGGACCGCGGACGTGGCGCGCGCCGCCGGCGCGGAGGTCCACCAGGAGGCCGAGCTGATGCCCGAGCGCGGCCCGGTGCAGGGCAAGGGCGACGCCATGCGGCGTGGCCTGTCGGCCGCGCGCGGGGAGCTGGTCGTGTTCATGGACTCCGACACGCGCGACTTCGAGGCGGCACTCGCCTGCGGGCTGCTGGGCCCGCTGCTGCTCGAGGACGGCGTGGAGTTCCTCAAGGGCCGTTACTGCCGCCCCGCCGACGGCGCTCTCGGCGGCGGCCGCGTGACCGAGCTCACGGCCCGGCCGCTCCTGCGGGCCTTCTACCCCGAGCTCGCCGCCTTCGACCAGCCCCTCGCGGGCGAGGTGGCGGCGCCCCGGTCGGTCTTCGAGCGGCTTCCCTTCGCGAGCGGGTACGCGGTGGAGACGGCGATGCTGCTGGCGGCCTGGGACGAGGTCGGGATCGGGCGGATGGCGCAGGTGGATCTCGGCGAGCGGCGCAACTACCACCAGCCGCTGGAGCGGCTCGGCCCGATGGCGGAGGCCGTGCTGGGCGTGGTCCTCGACCGGCTACGCGCCGAGGGCAGGCTTACCTAGGCACCGCTCGCCAGCCGAGGTAGCGCCAGCTGGTGCCGTCCCGAGCCACGACGGCCATCTCCTGGTGCAGCTGGAGGACGGCCTCGGCGGTAACGCGAGTGGGAGGGGTCTCCACGGCTACGCCCCAGGTTTCCCAGTCGCCGCGCAACGAGGGCAGGGAGCGAACCCGGACGATGTTGTCCCCGCCGCGGAGGCGAAGCGCCCGCGCGAGCTCGGTCGCCTCTCTCATGGTGTCCGCGGCGAAGTGGAAGTGGAGCCGGCGCGGGGTCACTGGGCCTGAGCGCTGATCGTCGGCCAGCAGGTGCGCAGGAGATCGACCAGCAGTTCGTCGAACTCCTCGAGGTCTCGCCCGTCGATGTCTTCGACGATGGCCGCCAACCGGGTGTCGTCGGGCATGCCTCGATGGTCCGCGACACAGGGCCTCGGGTCGATACCGCAGCTGCGGTATCCGGTCGCCTCAGTCGACCACGTGGCCGTCGCCCAGCGCCTTGGCGACGAGGTGCGCGCGCGAGCGCGCGCCGACCTTCTCCATCGCGTTGCGCACATGCGTGCGCACGGTGTCGTGCGCGATGCTCAGTTCGTCCGCCACCTCCGGCCCGCTCCTGCCCAGGGCGACGAGCCGGACGATCTCGCGCTCGCGGTCGGACAGAGAGGCCTCGGGATCCGCGGGCGGCGGGTCACGCCGGAAGCGCCCGCCCCAGCGCTCGGTGCGGAACGCGACGAGCAGCACGAGTCGCCGGCCGCTGATCGTCTCCGGGTGCGCGCCCCACTGCACGGCGATCCTGCTGCCGTCGTACCGGATCAGCTCCCGTTCGCCGGTGAAGTCGCCGTCCGCGATCCTGGAGGCCCACTCGCGGGCGGTGAAGGTCGGGCCATCCGGCGAGAGCTCGTAGATAGGCCGCCCGAGGACTTCGTCTCGTCCGTACCCGAGCAGCTTCAGGAACGCGCCGTTGACCTCTAGCGGGACCCGGCGCGCGTCGAGCAGCACCATCGCGTTCCGCGACTGCCGGAACGCGTAGCCGAACATCTCCTGCCAGCCTTGCCCTCCGGTCACACGAGAACCTTCTCATGAGCCTGCGCTGCGTCTACACCGATCTCGACGGGACCCTGCTCGGGCCCGGCGCGTCGCTGTTCCGCGACGACGAGGGGGGCTTCACGCTCCTTGCTGCCCGGGCGCTGGAGGCCTGCCACCGCGCGGGCGTGGAGGTGGTCATCAAGTCCGGCCGCCGTCGCGCTCAGGTGATGGAGGACGCCCGGCTGATGGGGCAGACCGCGTACATCTTCGAGCTGGGCGCCGGCCTGGTGATCGACGGCGAGGTCACCTGGCTGACCGACGAGCGCCACGACGACATCGCCGCCTCCGGCGTCCCCGAGCGCCTGATCGCCGAGCACGGCCTGGAGCCCCACTCGCCGTGGCACACCGGCCGCGAGGTCTCGCATCTGTTCCGCGGAACAGTGGACCTGGCCGCGGTGAACGACGAGCTCGCCGGGCTGCGGCTGGTGGACAACGGCGGGATCGAGGACGGCCGGCGGGTCTACCACCTCGTGCCGGCAGGGGATCTCAAAGGCGAACGCCGTGGCCGCGCACATGCGCGCGCGCGGGTTCGCGCGCGAGGAGTGCATAGCGGTGGGCGACTCGCGCGAGGACGCCGACGTCGCGGAGGTGGTCGGCCGCTTCTTCATGGTCGCCAACGGCGACGGGGCGATCGAGGGCGCGACCGTCACCGAGGCCTCGTACGGCGACGGCTTCTACGAGGCGGTGGTCAGCTCGCTGATGGCGTGACCAGCGCCGCGCCCGCGCGCTCGAGCGCCTCGGGCGTGCCGGCCTCGGTGACGCTGGCCAGGTCGAGCAGGCGGTGGTCGAACAGGGACAGGGAGTCCTGGCCGCAGACCACGTGACAGGTCACCCCGCGCTGGCGGCAGCGCGTAGCCACCTCGCCCACGATCTTGCCCGCCAGGGTCTGCTCGTCCAGCCGCCCTTCGCCGGTGACCACGAATGCGGCCTCGCGCATTGCGGCTTCGAACCCGATCACGTCCAGCACGTAGGCGGCCCCCGGGCGCAGCTCGGCGCCTCGGTGGGCCCACAGTCCGCCCGACAGGCCGCCCGCCGCGCCGGTCATGGGCACCCCGCGCGGGTCCCGCGGAGCGTGCTCGGCGAGGGCCTGCTGGCGCTTCTCGAGCTGCTCGACCGTCGCGGGATCTGCCCCCTTCTGGGGCGCGAAGACCCGCGGCGCGTCCTCGAACGGAGTGCTCACGTCGCAGAGCACCTCGAGCCGCGGGGACACCCCGGCCTCCTCCAGCGCGCGCACGGCCCCGGCGCCGCCGTCGGTGGTCGCCACCCCGCCGACGGTCACCAGGACGGTGTCGGCCCCGGCCGCCGCGGCCGCGACGATCAGCTCGCCGGTGCCCTCCGACGAGGCGGCGAACGCGTCGCGCTCGGGCTCCGCGACCAGGCTCAACCCGCTCGCCTGCGCCGCCTCGACCACCCCCGTGGCGCCGTCCGGCAGCAGGACGAAGGCGGCCTCGACCGGCCTGCCGAGGGGATCGCTGACGGTGGCCGTGCGGCGCTGGCCCCCGAGCGCCGTGAAGAGAGCGTCCATGCTGCCCTCGCCACCGTCCGCCACCGGCAGCTCCACGGCCTCGCGCCCGGCCGAGCGCAGGCCGGCGGCCACCGCCGCGGCCACCTCGGTGGCTGACATGGTGCCCTTGAAGGAGTCCGGCGCGACGAGGACCGGGGCGGGGCTCACAGCGCGGCGCGGAAGGCCTGCTCCGCCTCGTCGCCGCGCACCGCGAACACGACGCGCTCCAGGTTGCCCGAGTGCTCGCGGGCGGCGCCCACCATCAGCTCGGCCACCTCGCTCAGCGGAAAGCGGCCGACCCCGGCGCCGAACGCGACCAGCGCCAGCGAGCGGCAGCCCAGCTCCTCGGCCTTGGCGAGGGTCGAGCGGGTCGCCTGCTCGATGATCTCGGCCGAGGTCGGCCCGCCGAGCTCCATCGTCGCCGCGTGGATGACCCACTTCGCGGGCATGTCGCCGGCGGTGGTCTCGACGGCCTCGCCCAGGCCGATCGGGGCCTTGTCGTTGGACTCGCGCTGGACATCGGGGCCGCCGGCCCGGCTTATCGCCGCGGCCACCCCGCCGCCGTGAGCGAGGTCGGTGTTGGCCGCGTTGGTGATGGCGTCGACCTCGAGCTGCGTGACGTCGGTCTGCAGGACCTCGAGCTCCACGTAGGCGTCATCTTCCCTCTCGGATCGAAGCGCGCACACGCCGAGAAGAAACGCTCAGCGCGCTGAGCGCCTTTTTCGCACGGAGTGGGCGCCGTCGCGCGGGCGGCGGGCGCGGTCAGGCGTCCTGCTTTCGGTCGGTATCGCGCGAGGGCTGCACGCGCTTGGGCTCGCCCGGCATCTTGGGGTAGTCGGGCGGGTAGGGCATGTCGCCCTCCTCGTCGCGCTCGTACATCTCCAGCAGCGGCTCGAGCGAGTGGGCCACGTCGTCGATCCCCGCGAACCGGTCGCCGACCTCGGCGAAGCGCGCGGGCATGGTCGCCACGGTGAAGTCCTCGGGCGCGACGTCGGGGACCTCCTCCCACAGGAGCGGGGCGGACACGGGCGCGCCCGGCTTGGCGCGGATCGAGTACGGCGAGGCGATCGTGCGGTCGCGGGCGTTCTGGTTGTAGTCGATGAACACCTTCTCGCCCCGCTCCTCCTTCCACCACTTGGTGGTCACCTGGTCGGGCATGCGGCGGGACAGCTCGCGCCCGAACGCGATCGCCGCATGGCGCACGTCGGTGAAGGTCCAGCGCGGCTCGATCCTCACGTAGATGTGGATGCCGCGCCCGCCCGAGGTCTTCGGGAAGCCGCGGTAGCCGAGCTCCCCGAGCAGGTTGCGCGCCTCCGCGGCCACGGCCTGGGCGTCGGCGAAGTCGGTTCCCTCCTGGGGGTCCAGGTCCAGGCGCAGCTCGTCCGGGTGGTCGACGTCTGCCTTGCGCACCGGCCAGGGATGGAAGGTCAGCGTGCCCATCTGGGCGCACCAGCCGACGACTGCGATCTCGGTCGGGCACACCTCGTCGGCGTGGCGGCCGGAGGGGAACTCGATGCGCGCCGTGTCCACGTAGTCAGGAGCGCCCTTCGGCACCCGCTTCTGGTAGAAGGCCTCCCCCTTGTGGCCCTCGCGCGTGGAGAGGGTCATCCCCTCGTGCACGCCCTTGGGCCAGCGCTCCAGCGTGGTCGGCCGCTTGCGCAGCGCGCGCATGATGCCCTCGTCGACGGCGAGGAAGTAGTCGACCACCTCCGCCTTGCTGACCTCCCGCGTGCGGTCGGTGGCGGGGAAGATCACCCGGTCGCCGCTGGTCACGCGCAGATCGCGTCCACCGGCGTCGACCGTCGTAGCCGTCAAGGCGTGCGCCCCACGCGGTCAGCTTGGCAGCCGACCGGGCGGGGCGCCCGCCGGCGCCTCCTAGAGCGCCTGGACGTTCACGGCCTTGGGACCCTTGTCCCCGGCCTCGGAGTCGTAGGACACCTTGGCGCCCTCGGCCAGGGAGCGAAAGCCCTCACTGGCGATTCCCTGGTGATGAACGAAGAGGTCCTTGCCGCCGTCGTCGGGGGTGATGAAGCCGTACCCCTTCTCGTCGCTGAACCACTTCACTGTGCCTTCCGGCATATGTCCTCCTATGTGTGCTGCCTACACGCGGAGGATGCGATTGCAACGACCTGCGAGCGCTGGCACTACTCGGCCGGGTCCCTTTGACCCGGCCCTTACGGGCCAAACGCTAACAGCGCAGCTGGTCCAGGGTGCACTCGCCCGGGTCCTTGTCGTCGCGCCAGCGCTTGAACTTCGCCCCGTGGCGGATGCGGTCGCCCGTGATGTGGTCGAAGCCGATCTCCACCACGAGCTCGGGTCGCAGGCCCTCCCAGACGAGCTCCTCCTCGCTCTTCCAGCGCGAGGGCTCGCCGTGGCCCTGCTCGCCGGTGCGGTAGGGCTCGAGCAGCTCCAGGAACTCGCGCTTCTGCTTGGCCTTGAAGCTCGAGGTGTGGCCGACGATGCGCAGCTCGTCGCCGTCGTACAGGCCGAGGATCAGCGAGCCGACGGTGTTCGGCTCCTTGCCGAAGCGGAAGGCGGCGACCACGCAGTCCGCGGTGCGCAGCCGCTTGATCTTCGTCATCCCCTTGCGCTCGCCGGGCAGGTAGGCCGACCCCGCCTGCTTGGCCACGACGCCCTCGGAGTGCCCGGTCAGCCACTGGCCGGCGGCCTCGCGGTCGTCGGTCATCGGCGACAGCTGGATCGGGTCCGAGACCACCTTCTCCAGGCGCTCGCGCCGCTCGCTGTAGGGCAGCTCGAGCAACGTCTCGTCCTCCTCGGCGAGCAGGTCGAAGGCCACGTAGGCGCAGGGATACTTCTCGGCCAGCATCTCCACGCGCGACTTCGCGGGGTGGATGCGCTGGGAGAGCAGGTCGAACTCCTGGATGCCGTCCACGACCACGATCAGCTCGCCGTCGAAGACCACGCGCTGTGCCGAGGAGGCCTGCACCTGGGCGACGACTTCGGGGAAGTAGCGGTTCATCGGGCGCCCGTTGCGGCTCTGCAGGTGCACGTCGTCGCCGTCGCGGAACACGAGCGTGCGGAAGCCGTCGTACTTCGGCTCGTAGCGCCATTCCTCGCCCTCGGGCAGGTCGGACTTCGAGCGCGCCAGCTGGGGCAGGACCGGGGGCGACAGCGGAAGAGCCACGAAGGGGGACGGTACTCTGGACCGGTGGCCACCGAGCAGGCGACAGTCGCCGAGGAGGAGTACCTCCAGACCATGTACTGGCTCCAAGAGGCGGGGCTGCAGATGACCGGCGCCAACATCGCGCGGGCGATGCAGGTGTCCGCTCCGACCGTCCACGAGATGATCGGCCGGCTGGAGGGCGACGGCCTCGTCACCCGCGCCGCCGACAAGTCCCTGGCCTTCACCGAGCGCGGCCACGAGCACGCCGCGAACATCGTCCGTCGCCACCGGCTGATCGAGCGCTTCCTCACCGACGTGTTCGACATCCCCTGGGATCAGGTCCACGAGGAGGCCGAGCGCCTCGAGCACTGGATGTCGCCGGTGGTGGAGGAGCGGATGCTCAACGCGATCGGCGACGCCAAGACCTGCCCCCACGGGCACCCCATCTACGAGGGCGCCCGCATCGAGGGCGTGCCGCTGGCCGACGTGGAGGTGGGCGCCAAGGTGCAGGTGCTGCGCTTCGAGAACGAGGCGGAGGACCTCCTGCACTATCTGATGGACAGCGGGCTCAAGCCCGGCATGAAGGGCCTGCTGGACTCTTCCTCCGCCGACGAGGTCGCCGTCGAGGTGGACGGCGAGCGCCTGGCGGTCAGCCGCAGCGTCGCCGAGACGGTCTCGGTGACCGCCGACCCCTCACCGCCGCCCAGGGTGGCGCTGCCGGATCAGCTCGTGTTCGCGCGCGAGCGCTACGGCCGGTAACGATCGAGCGGCGGTGCTCAGGGCCGGCCAACGCCCGGCCTGCGCTCCGGCGCTAGCCGAACGGCTGGGCCCGCCGGGCCCGCAGGTCGAAGAACAGCACCGTCGCGATGACCGCCACGATCGGCGCGGTGATCGACTGGCCGATGATCTCGCCCGCCAGCACGGGCCACTCGCGCTCGGTGCTCATCGCCAGCGCGGCGAAGGGGATGGTGATCAGGCCACCCGGCAGCAGCGCGAGCAGGTTGGCGAGCAGGATCACGCCGGCGGCGCGAAACCAGCGGCCCTCGGTCAGCTCGCCGCTGCGGCGCAGGGGCTCGATGCCGCGCCTGTCCTCGAGCGCCACCGCCTGCGGGAACAGGAACCACCGGACGATCAGGTAGAGGCCGGGCAGGACCAGCAGGAACAGCCCGACCGCCACACCGGCGGCGGCCACGATCGCCGCCACGATCACCGGCGTCGAGGTCTCGACAGCACGGATCGCCGCCCGCCCGGCCGTGGGGGCGGCCCCCGCGATCAGGAGCGCGCAGGCGACCGTGACCAGCGGAGTGGTCAGCACGTAGCTGCTGAGCGTCCCCACCGCGGCCTCGACCGGCTGGATCTTCTCCTCGTAGGGCGCGGTGAGCTGCTCCAGCCCGACCCCCGAGACCACCAGCTCGATCGGGACCACGAACACCAGCCCGATCGCCAGGAACGCCAGCGGCCGGCCCGCCATCAGCGCAAAGGAGTCCCGGAGAAGCTCGCCGAGGTCGCGGGGGCGGTCGAGCTCGGGGCCCCCGCCCGCGCTCACGTGCGGGCGCCCGCCAGCTCTTCGTACGCTTCGGCCAGCCGGCTGACGCCTTCGTCGATCTGGTCGGGCTTGACGCCCGAGTAGGCGATGCGCAGGGAGTTCTCGCCGCCCTCCAGCAAGAAGTCGGTGCCCTTGACGAAGATCACCCCGCGCTCGCGCGCCGCCTGGTCGAGCGCGGCGCCGTCGGTGCCCTCGGGAAGGTCGACCCACAGGAAGTAGCCGCCCTCCGGCTTGACGAAGCCGGCCTGGTCACCGAAGTCGCGCTCGAGCGCGTCCGCCGTGCGGTCGCGGCGCTCCTGCAGCGCCGCCTTGACCGTGGCGATGGACGTGTCGATCGCCCCCGAGTGGCAGAACTCGCTGACGATCGCCTGGGAGACCATGCTCGGCGAGATGTAGGTCTCGGTGGCGGTCTTGCGGATGTCCTTGATCAGACCCTCCGGGCCGGCCAGGTAGCCCACCCGGATGCCGGGGCAGACGGTCTTGGAGAACGACGAGGCGTAGACCACGTGCTCCGACTCGTCCAGCGACAGCATCGTCGGCAGCGACTCGCCCTCGAAGCGCAGCTCCACGTAGGGATCGTCCTCGAACACGTGGAAGTCGAATCGCTCCGCCAGCTCCACCAGACGGCGGCGCTTGTCCAGCGACAGCGTGGCGCCGGCCGGGTTGTGGAAGTTGGGGATGATGTGGGCGAGCTTGGGCCGGGCGCCGGCCTCCAGCGCCCGCTCCAGCGCCTCGACGTCCACGCCGTCCGCCTCGACCGGGATCGGCAGCAGGTCGGCCCCCAGCTTCTGGAGTGACAGCAGCGTGCGGTCGTAGGTCGGCGCCTCGATCACGACGGTGTCGCCGGCGCCCACCAGCTGCTGGAAGAGGAAGGCGTCGGCCTGCATGGAGCCGTTGGTCGCCACCACCTGCTCCTTGGGCAGCCCGTGACGCCCCGCGATCCACTCGATCAGCGGCCCGTAGCCCGCCGCGGTGCCGTAGGAGAACGCCCCCTTCGGGTCCGACGTGAAGGCGCGATCGGCGGCCGCCTTCAGGTCGTCGACCGCGACGATGTCGAGCGACGGCGCGCCGCGCGCGAGGGAGATGTCTTCCTGACCGGCCACGGCTCGCGACGATAACGTGCCGCGCCCGTGGTCGCCGTCACGATCGAGAAGCTCGGGGAGGAGCTGGCGAAGCTGGATCCGACCAGTCGCGCCCTGCTGGACCTCAACCTGCGCCGCGGCATGGAGGAAGAGGAGATCGCCGAGGTGCTGAGCGTCGACGCCGACGAGGTCGCCACCCGGCGGGAGAAGATCCTCGAGCGCATGGCCGCGGACCTCGGGCTGGAGACACGCGAGGAGCGCGACGAGCTGCGCGCCACCCTGCCGGACCTGCCGCCGAAGTGCTGGAAGGGCTAGGCGGCCCGGGCGAAGACCAGCCGAACCTGGGCCGCATGGGCGTCCGCGGCCCCGCTTGCCACTAGCATCGTGGCAGCGAGAATGGTGCCCGCCACACCCCTCCGGACAAAGGTCCGCCGGCTCATATGGGCGGGATACTGAGCGTGACGACCGATCAAATGGACCAGGTTCTCGAGGGGCTGAGCGCCGAGTCACGGCGTGGCGGCTGGCGGGCGCCGCTGCGGGACGCCAGGCGCGGCCACGGGCGGCGGTGCAGCGGGACGGCCGTGACCGCCTCGAGCTGCGCTCGCTCGAGCCCGACGACGGCAGGGACAACCACAGCGGCGACAGCTACCTGCGCGTGCCGCTCGCGCGCCTGAGGCCGTGAAGCGGGGCCAGATCCTGATCGCCGTGGTCGCCGCGTGGGCGGTGATCGCGGTTGCCGTGGTGTCGACCCTTGGCGACGACGGCGGAGGCGGAGGCGGGGGCGGTGCCAAGCCCGCCGCCGGCGCGGTGAGGGTCCCGTTTGCCTACTCGCCCGAGAAGGAGCGGCTGCTCAAGCCGCTGATCGAGCGCTTCAACGAGGAGGGCCGCAAGAGCGGCGGCAAGCCCGTGTTCGTGGAAGGCAAGGTGGTCGCCTCGGGCGAGGCCGAGACCAAGATCGCCCGCGGCACGCTGCGCCCGGTGGCCTGGTCGCCCGCCTCGTCGCTGTGGGGCCGGCTGCTCAACTACGACGCCGACCGGCCGTTGGCCCCGAGGGAGAGCCCGTCGATCGTGCGCACGCCGCTGGTGATCGCGATGTGGGAGCCGTTCGCCCGGGCGCTGGGCTGGCCGAAGAAGAAGATCGGCTTCGAGGAGGTGCTGAAGCTCGCGCGCGAGAAGCGCGGCTTCGCCGCCTTCGGGAAGCCGCAGTTCGGCGACTTCAAGCTCGTTCACACCAACCCCGACTTCTCCACCTCCGGCCTGTCCGCGGTGGTCGCCGAGTACTACGCGGCGACCGGCCGCCGCGAAGGCCTGACCGAGCGCCAGGTCACCTCCTCCAAGGCGCGCGCGTTCGTGCGCGACATCGAGCGCTCGATCGTGCACTACGGGGACACGACCCTGTTCATCGCCGATCAGATGCGCCAGAGGGGTCCGGGCTACGCCTCCGCGGTGGCGATGGAGGAGGTCACCCTCCTCGATTTCAACCGAAATCGCGGCGGCCACCCGCCGCTGGTGGCGCTGTATCCGCCGGAGGGGACCTTCTACTCCGACAACCCCTACATCGCCCTCGACGCGCCGTGGGTCAGGCCCCAGCAGCGCGCCGCCGCCGAGGTCTTCCAGCGCTGGCTGTCCGACCAGGCGACGCCGGAGCGCGCCGGGGCCGAGGGCTTTCGCCCCGCGGGCCTGAAGGACAAGCCCGCCGGCCGCGTGACGAAGGCGAACGGGGCCGACCCGGCCCAGCCCCAGCGCGTGCTGGGGCTGCCCGAGCCGCGGGTGCTCAACAGCATCAAGGAGACCTGGCGCCGCGACCGCAAGCCGGCGAACGTGGAGCTGGTGCTGGACGTGTCGGGCTCGATGAGCCAGGAGAACCGCCTGGAGCGGGCCAAGCTGGGACTGGAGGCGTTCTTTCGCGAGGTCTCGCCGGAGGACCGCATCGGCCTGACGATCTTCTCCGACCAGATCAGGCAGGTGGTACCGATCGGGCCCTTCTCGCAGAACCGCGGCCGCATGCGCGCGCTCGTGCGCGACCTGATCGCCGACGGCGGCACGGCGGTCTACGACGCCACCGCGAAGAGCCTCGACACGGTGCGCGCCCTGCGCGACCGCGAGCGCATCAACGCGGTGGTGGTGCTGACCGACGGCGAGGACACCGACTCGACGCTGACCGCCCAGGACGTGATCAACCGCGCCCGCGCCCAGGGTGACTCGCGCGACCAGGTGCGCGTGTTCACCATCGCCTACAGCGCGGAGGCCGAAGGCGCGCGCGAGGCGCTGACGGGGATCGCGAAGGCCAGCGGGGGCCAGGACTACGAGGGCAACACCGAGGACATCGAGACCGTCTACCGGAGCATCTCGAGCTTCTTCTGATGGCCGGATCCAAGCGCCCCTACAGCCGCTCGGAGTACAACCGGGCGCTCCTGCGCAACGCCCTGCTGGACCCGTTCGCCGTGCTGCTGCTGGCGGCGATCCTCATCGCCGGAATCGTGCTCGGCCTGACGCTGCCCCTGCTCCCGGTCGCGGTGGTGGCCTACGGGCTGGCGGCGGGGCGCACGTACTTCGACGAGGACGAGGCGAAGAAGGTGCTCGAGCGCGAGCGCGGCAAGCGACGCCACACGCTGGAGCGCGTCCGCCCCGACCCCAACACGTTCGCGCCGCCGATCCGCGACCTGATGCACGGTGCGCGCCGCCGCGAGTTCCGCATCCGCGAGGCGATCAGCCGCGCGCAGCTGCCCTTCGAGGAGGTGGAGGGTGAGGTCGACGCCTTCCTGGAAGTGATGGAGGGCTCCGCCGGCCGCGCGCAGCTGCTGTACGAGGCGCTGGCCGAGAACCCGCCCGACTTGGTCGAGCAGCGGATGGAGGCCGAGCAGCGGGCCCCGGGCCCGGGGCGCGAGTACCGCGCCGAGCTGGTGGACGCGCTCAGCCACCAGCTGACGGTGCTGCGGCGCATGGAGAAGCAGCTCGCGCGGTACTACGACGAGATGGAGCGCGTGCTCGTGGAGCTCGACACCGTGCGGGGAAGCCTGGTGTCCGCGTCGGCGTCGACCGACACCGAGCGCCAGCGAGCGCTGGCCGCGGACCTGCGCGGGCTGCGCGAGGAGGTCGGCTCGCTGTCGGAGGGCATGAGCGAGGCCTACGAGGCGCCGGCGTCGTGAAGGGACCGATCCTGATCGAGCCCACCGTCCACGGCGACCACCGCGGCTTCTTCCTGGAGAGCTTCCGCCGCTCCCGCCTGGCCGAGGTGGGCGTTACGCACGAGTTCGTCCAGGACAACCAATCCCGCTCCGCGCAGGGGGTGGTGCGCGGCATGCACTTCGCGGTCGGCGAGGGCCAGGCGAAGCTCGTGCGCTGCGCGCGCGGCTCGATCTACGACGTGGTGGTGGACCTGCGCCGGGAGTCGCCCACGTACGCCCAGTGGGAGGGCTTCGAGCTCGACGACGTCGAGCACCGTCAGCTCTACGTGCCGGTCGGCTTCGCGCACGGCTTCTGCGTGACCAGCGAGGTGGCCGACGTGGCCTACAAGTGCTCTACCTACTACGACCCCGAGGTCGAGCGGGCGATCGCCTACGACGACCCCGACGTCGGCATCGAGTGGCCGGCCGGGCTGGAGCTGCGGGTGTCCGAGCGGGACAGCCAGGCGCCACGCCTCGAGGACGTGGCGCCCGAGCTCCCGTTCTAGCTACTTGACCGTCAGCTCGGAAACCATCCCCTTGGCCACGTGCGGCGGTCCGCCCTGGCGGTCGGGGATGAAGCAGAGGGCTGCGTACTTGCCCGACTTCGTTAAGTCGACGTCCACCACCTGCTTTGAGCCTCCCCTCGATGATCGCGGTGTCGAAGGACGACTTCTCCTCGAACCCGGGCGGGCCGGAGGACTCCCTCCGACGAGACCGCCTTCTTCACGTCCTCGATCGTCTTGCCGGGGCTGATCGGGCCGCTGACGATGAAGTGGGGTTGCTTGCCCTTGTTCTCGAAGACCACCTTCTGCTTGCCGGTCTTCAGCCCGGTACCCGTGAAGCTGTACTCGGCTGCGGTGATCTTCGCCGCCTCGTTGGGCGCCGAGCCCGAAGCGGTGCCGGTCACCTTCATCTCGGCGTAGGAGCCCGACTCGACGTTCAGCACGAGGTAGTTCCCGGGCTCGAGGACTTGAGTGACGGTCTTGGATTCGCCGGGCTTGGCCGCGCCGATGCCGCCCTGGAGCTTGATGTAGTCGGGCAGCGGCGTGCCCTTGTCCCCCCACGAGTTGCCGGTCTTGAGGACCTCGGCCGTGGGATGGTTGCCCTCGACTCTTACCAGCTGCGCCCCGCCGTCGGCCTGGGAGGAGTTCTTGAAGGTGATCGTGGCCAGCCCGGCCTTGACGGAGGCCGGTGCCTTCAGCTTGGCGTCCTTCTTGCCCCCGGTCTGCTCCACCACGACGGATGTCGGCGGCGGGGGCTTGGCCGTCTCTTCGTCGTCGCTACTGCCGCAGCCGACGGCCACGACAGAAGCGAGGGGGATCACGAAAACAGGTACTGCGAGCTTTTTCATGCGGCACCCTAACGCCGTTATGGAGTATGCGCCAGCGCTTCGGACGCCAGTTCGGATACTTCGGTGGGGTTGCGCCCCACGCGGAAGCCCTTGGCCTCCAACGCCCCGGCTTGCGCCCGGCCGTTCGAGCCGCTCACGATGGCGCCGGCGTGGCCCATCGTCTTGCCCGGCGGCGCGGTGAAGCCTGCGGTGTACGCGATCAGCCGGGCGCCACGCCTCGCGGACGTGGCGCCCGAGCTTCCCTTCTAGCTACTCGACGGTCGCCTCCGAAACCATCCCCTTCGCCACGTGGGGCGGGCCGCCCTGGCGGTCGGGGATGAAGCACATGAGGGCGTACTTGCCCTTCTTCTTGAGGTCGAGCTGAACGGCCTGCTTGCCGTCGCCGTCGAGCACCGCGGTGTCGACCCCCGCCTTCTCGTCGAACGGCGGCGGCCCCTTGGGCTCACCCTCGGACGCGGCGACCTTGCGGACGTCGGCGATGGTCTTGCCCGGGTTGATGGGCAGCGCGACCATGAAGTGCGGCTGGTTGCCTTGGTTGTCGAACAGCACCGTCTGCTTGCCGGTCTTCAGGCCCGTGGCCTTGAAGGAGTAGTCGACGGCCACGACGCGCGGGCCGGCCGAGGGCTGGGAGCCGCCTGCGCTGCCCGTCACCTGTAGTGGGGCGCTCTTGTTCGACTCGATGTCGAGCGCGTAGTACTTGCCGGGGGCCAGGTTCTGGGTGACCTTGCCGGTCTGGCCCGGCTTGGTGTTGCCCACGCCGCCCTGCAGCTTCAACCAGTCGGGGAGCGGCTTGCCCTTGTCACCCCACGCCGCGCCGGCCTTGGCGACCTCTTCGGCGGTCTGGTTGCCCGTGACGCGCACCAGCTGGGCGCCGCCGGGCTTCTTACCGGTGTTCTTGACGGTGATCTCCGCCAGGCCCGCCTCGACCGACGCCGGGGCCTTCAGGCCCGTGTCCGAGCGCTCGATCGTCACGGACTGCGTGGTCTGGGTGCTGCTCTTCTTCTTCTTTTTCTTGCTGCTCCCGCAGCCGGCTGCGACCGCGGAGGCGAGCAGGATGACGAACGCGCAGAGCGCGAGCTTCTTCATGGGCTGAGTCCCCCTGTCGAGTAGGCCCCGGCCAATCCGGGGGCGCGGCACCCTAACAGCTACGCGCTACGCGCCAGCGCCTCGGAGGCCACGTCGGCGACCTCCGTGGGATTGCGCCCGACGCGCACTCCCTTGGCCTCCAGGGCCTCGGCCTTGGCGGCCGCGGTGCCCTTGGAGCCGCTGACGATCGCGCCCGCGTGGCCCATGGTCTTGCCCGGCGGCGCGGTGAAGCCGGCGATGTAGGCGATCACCGGCTTGGAGACGTTGTCGGCGATGTACTCGGCGGTGCGCTCCTCCTCGTCGCCGCCGATCTCGCCGCACATGACGATCAGCTCGGTCTCGGGGTCCTCCTCGAACTCCGCGATCACGTCGATGAACGAGGATCCGACCACGGGGTCTCCGCCGATGCCGACGATGGTCGAGTTGCCGAACCCGCGCTGGGCCAGCTCGTTGCCGATCTGGTAGGTCAGCGTGCCGCTGCGTGAGACCAGGCCGACGCCGCCCTCGGAGAAGAAGTGGGCGGGGATGATCCCCACGTTGGCCCTGCCCGGCGACAGGATGCCGGGGCAGTTGGGGCCCACCAGCCGCGTCGCGTCGGTGCGCTTGAGGTGGGTGTACACGCGCAGCATGTCGTGGGCGGGGATGCCCTCGGTGATGCACACGACGAGCTCGATGCCGGCGTCGGCGGCCTCGAGAATCGGAGTCGGCGGCGAAGCGCGGCGGGACGAAGACCATCGCGGTGTTCGCGCCGGCCTCGGTCACGGCGTCGTGGACGGTGTCGAACACCGGCACGCCCTCGACGTCCTGGCCGCCCTTGCCCGGCGTCACCCCGGCCACCAGGTCGGTGCCGTAGCGGCGGTTGTTCAGGCCGTGGAAGGAGCCCTCACGGCCGGTGAGGCCGGCGACTACGAGCTTGGTGTCGCTGTTGACCAGGATCGCCACTACTCGGTCCCCGCCTCGGGGTCGGCGCTGGCGCCCGCGCCGGCGGGGGGGCCGGGCTGGTCCGCGCCCTCGGGCGGCGGGTCGCCTGCGAGCTCCACCGCGCGCGAGGCGGCGTCGAGCATCGTCTTCTCGACGTGCACGTTGGGCAGGTCGGCGTCGGCCAGCAGCTTGCGGCCCTCCTCGTCGTTGGTGCCGTCCAGGCGCACGACGAAGGGCACGGAGATGTCGAGGGAGCCGAACGCGGTGATGAGCCCGTTGGCCACCTCGTCGCAGCGGGTGATGCCGCCGAAGATGTTGAACAGCACCGCGGTGACCTTGGGGTCGGAGAGGATGACCTCCACCGCGTTGGTGATCTCCTCTGCCTTGGAGCCGCCGCCGGCGTCCAGGAAGTTGGCCGGCCTGCCGCCGGCCTGGGCCACCACGTCCAGCGTGCTCATGACCAGGCCGGCGCCGTTGCCGAGGATGCCGACGTTGCCGTCCAGCTTCACGTAGGTCAGGCCGCGCTCTCGGGCCATCCGCTCCTGGGGGTCCTCGGCGCCGGCGTTGCGCAGCTCGGCGGTCTCGGGGTGGCGGTAGAGCGCGTTGCCGTCCACGGTGACCTTGGCGTCGAGCGCGACGACCTCGCGGTCGCCCGTCACCAGCAGCGGGTTGACCTCCAGCAGCATCGCGTCCTCCTCGATGAAGGCCTCGTACAGGCGCTCGAGCATCGCGCCCACCGGGCGGATCACGTCCTCGGCGATGCCTGACTCGAAGGCCAGCCGGCGGCCGTGGAACGCCTGGAAGCCCACAAGCGGGTCCACGTGCAGGCGGGCCATTGCGGTGGGGTCCTTCTCGGCGATCTCCTCCACGTCCATCCCGCCCATGCGCGAGAGCATCACCATGGGCTTCTTGGCGCCCCGGTCGAAGATCACTGCGGCGTAGTACTCCTCGGCGATGTCCGAGGCCTTCTCCACGTAGAGCTCGTGGACGGTCAAGCCGCGGATGTCCATCCCGATGATGTCCGCGGCGTGGCGCTCGGCCTCGGCGCGGTCGTTGGCGAGCTTGATGCCGCCGGCTTTGCCGCGGCCCCCGATCATCACCTGGGCCTTGATCACGACGGGGTAGCCCAGCTTGTCGGCCGCCGAGACGGCGTCCTCCACGCTGGTGGCGGCCTGCCCCTCGGGAATCGGCACGCCGTGACGGGCGAACAGCTGCTTGCCCTGGTACTCGAGCAGGTCCATTTGCGGCGGGGGAGGCTATCGACGGATCGCCGCGTCTAATCTTCCCGCTTCCCATGGCCCTTCCGAAGAAGATCGAATTCGTCACCTTCGACTGCTACGGCACGCTGATCGACTGGGAGACCGGCGTCTTCGAGGCCTTCCAGAAGGAGGCCAGCCGCGACGGATTCACGATCGACCGCGATGAGCTGATCCCCCGCTTCATCGAGATCCAGCGCGACATCCAGCGCGGGTCCTACGAGCTCTACGCCGAGGTGCTGCGCCGGGCCGCGGTGCGGGTGGCCGGCGAGCTCGGCTGGGAGCTGGAGCCGTCGCGCTCGAACTTCCTGCCCGACGCCGTGCCGAGGTGGCTGCCCTTTCGGGAGACCAACGCCCAGCTCGAGCGCTTCGCCAAGGCCTTCGAGACGGGCATCCTGGCCAATATCGACGACAAGCTCCTGGGCGCGACGCGGCGTCACTTCCGATCGGACTTCGACCTCGTCGTCACCGCCCAGCAAGTGCGCTCCTACAAGCCCGACCCCGCCCACTTCAAGGAGTGCGCGCGGCGGATCGAGGACCGGAGGAAACGCTGGGTGCACATCGCCAGCGGCTACCCGACCGACGTGGAGCCCTGCCTCAAGCAGAAGATCCCCGTGATCTGGGTCAACCGCAGCGGCGAGTCGCTGCAGAGCGGCCAGAAGAAGCCGACCGCGGAGGTCAAGACCTTCCGCGAGGCCGGCAAGCTGCTCGGCGCGGCCTAGGCCGGGCTCGCCGCGCGATGCGCGCGATGGCGCTGCACGAGGACGTGCTGGTCCTCAGCTCGCGGCTGTGGCAGACCAACGCCACGGCCCTGCGGACGGGCGGGGAGGCCATGCTGGTGGACGCGCCCTACTTCCCCGACGAGCTGGAGATGCTCCCCGGGGTCCTGGGGCAGGCCGGCTTCCGCCCCGACGCCTTGCTGGCCACCCACGCCGACTACGACCACCTGCTGGCGCGACTGCCGTTCCCCGACCTGCCGCTCGGGGTGGGCGAGACCACGATGGAGCGCATCCGCGCGAACCCGGGCGAGGCGCAGCGCGAGCTGCGCGAGGAGGACGCGCGCAACTACGTCGAGCGCGACCGGCCGCTCGGGCTGGGCGGCGTGCGCTCGCTGCCGGTGCCCGGAACGCTGGAGCTGGGCTCGGGCGGGGAGGAGCTGGAGTTGCACCCGGCCGAGGGGCACGCCCCCGACGGGACGGCGGTGTTCATGCCCTCGGCCGCTGTGCTGGTGTGCGGCGACTACCTGTCCGACGTCGAGATCCCGCTGATCGCCGGGGCCGGCTCGCTGCCTGCCTACCGCGCCACGCTGGAGCGCCTGGAGCCGCTGGTGCGCCGCGCCGAGTCGGTGGTCCCGGGGCACGGCTCGCCGCAGACCCGGGAGGGCGCGCTCGGCCTGCTGGAGGCCGACGTGGAGTACCTGGACGCGCTGGAGGCCGGCCGCGACGAGCTGCCGCCCGGCCGCGACACCTCGCGCCAGCGCGAGATCCATCGCGACAACGCGGCGAAGCACTTAGGCTGAGCCGGCGCGTCGCCCGTGGTCGAGGGCGGGGCACTATAGGCTCATGGCCCAGACGTCGACGACCCGGTCGCGGCGGGTGACGACGCTCTCAGCGCAGCGGTGACTGGAGCGCAGCCCGCGACAGCCTTCAGGCGCGCGCTCGAGGTCCGATCAGCGACTCGGGCCAGCTGCGTGGGAGGGCCTTGGCTGGGCCAGCTGGTGGCTGTGCGACCAAGAGCTCACGACCTTCGAGGCCTACGAGCGTGCCTTCCACGCCCATCGCGTCCGCCGACGACATCTGCGGCGCCGCCCGCGCCGCCACCTGGCTGGCCTCCGCCTATCTCGACTTCCGCGGCGAGGACGCCATCGCCGTCGGCTGGCTCCAACGTGCCCGCCAACTGCTCACCGACGTGCTCCGGAGTCCGCCGACCACGGCTACCTCTAGCTGTCGAGACCGACCTTCTGCGCCGGACGGGCGGCTCACCCGTCGAGATCGAGAGCTCTGGCTCGAGACGCGGTGCGTATCGGGCGCGCGCTCGGCGTGCCCGACCTCGAGGCCGTCGGCTTGGCGCACCTGGGGGCATGCGGCGCTCGACCAGGGCCGGGTCCAGGAAGGCCTGCGGCTGCTCGACCAGGCCATCCGCCATAGCTGCCACGGAAGACTTCCAGCTGGCCCTCTCACCCGGCTGGACGCTGTGCTGCACCATCTCCGGCTGCGAAGGAGTGGGCGACTTCGCGCGCGCGGCCCAATGGGCCGGGACCATGTTCAAGACCGGCGAGCGCTGGCAGGGGCGGCACATGAACGGCCATGTGCCGCAGCTCCTACGGCAAGGTGCTCGCCACTCGGGGCGACTGGCCTGCCGCCGACAGCCAGCTCATGGCCGCTGTCGCCGACATCGTCCCCACCCGCCCGGCTCGTCAAGCGGCGCGCTGGTCAAGCTCGGCGAGTTGCGGGCCCGCCAGGGCCGCGCCGAGGAGGCCAGCGAGCTGTTCGCGCAGGCCGGGCGCCCACCCGGGCGCCGTGCTCGGCTTCGGGACCATGGCCTGGAAGGAAGGCGATTCCCACGCCGCCGCCGATGCCGCCGAGCGCGTACTCCGCCGCGTTCCCGACGAGCTCTCTGCTCGACCGCTTCCCGGCGCTGGAGCTGCTCGCCCTCGCGTCCAAGGCCGGCTTGGGCCGTCACGACGAGGCTCGCGGCCTGCGTGCTCTGAGATGTGCGAACTTGCCTCCCTGCTCGGCACCACCTACCTGCGGGCCCGCGCCCGCCTGACCGAGGCGGAGGTGACCAACGCTCGCGGCGACCACGAGGAGTCGCGCCGCGCCTGCGAGGACGCCATCGACTTCTTCGACGAGACCTCCGCCCCGTACGAGGAGGCGCTCGCCCGGGCCGTGCTGGCTCGAGCGCTCCGCTCGCTCGGGCGCACCGAGGCCGCCGACGCCGAGACGGCTGGCCGCGCAGCGCACCTTCGAGCGGCTGGGCGCCCATCGTGAGCGTCGAAGCGGTCGAGCGACCGCCGGCCACGGCGACCTGACCGCCCGCGAGCTGGAGGTGCTCCAGCCTGGTGGCCCCGGGCAAGAGCGACGCCGAGGTGGCCGAGCGAGCTGGTCGTCAGCCCCCACACCGTGCACCGGCACGTGGCCAACATCCGGACCAAGCTCGGGCTCTCCTCGCGCGCCGCCGCGGTCGCCTACGCCGCCCGCAACGAGCCTGATCTGAGCCGCCCGATCACCATGGCCGGTTCCGGCCATCCGCGCCGAGATGGCCGATCCGGGCGAAGAATCGCCGCCTCGAGCGCGGCGTAGCTGGCCTCGTCGACCACAGGATCCCGGACGAGTTCAACGCTCGTGTGGATGCCCTCTGGAGCGAGGTCCAGTCCCGCTCCTGAGGCGCTCGGCGAAGCCACCGCAACCCTGATCGGAGCCAAACCATGAGCACAGCCATCTGCAACCGAAGAGCTCCGCTTCCGCCTGCGCGGCGCCCTCTACGAGCCGGGCAGCGACGGCTACGAGGACACCCGCGAGCTGTTCAACTCGGCGATCGACCGCCGGCCGCGCGCCGTGGCCCGTGTCGCCGCCCCCGACGACGTTGTGGCCGGGCTGGCCATCGGCGCGCGAGGAGGGCATCCCGGTGGCCGTGCGCGGCGGCGGTCACTCGGTCACCGGCGTGTCGCTGGTGGACGACGGCCTGGTGTTCGACATGCGCGACATGAGCGACGTCGAGGTCGACCCCGACCGCCGCGTCGCCCGCGTGGGCGGCGGCGCGCACCTGGTCGCAGGTGGACCGCGCCACGCAGGAGCATGGCCTGGCCACCACCGGCGGGCGCGTGTCCACCACCGGCGTGGCCGGCCTGACCATGGGCGGCGGCTCAGGGCTGGCTGGAGCGAAAGCACGGCCTGGCCGCCGACAACCTGCTGGCGGCCGAGCTCGTCACCGCCTACGGCGAGCTGGTCCGCGCCTCGGCCGACGAGAACCCCGAGCTGCTGTGGGCACTGAAGGGCGGCGGCGGCAACTTCGGCGTAGTCACCGCGATGGAGTTTCGGCTCCACCCCGTGGGCCCCGAGGTGTTGGCCGGCCTGGTCCTGCACCCGGCCGCGCGCACGCGCGAGGTGCTGGACGCTGTTCCGCGACGTCTATCGCGACGCCCCGGAGGAGCTGGGCCTCGGGCTGCTACGCCTCGCTGCCGCGCCCGACGAGCCGGAGATCCCCGAGGAGCTTCGCGGCGAGCCGGTGGTCGCCATCGCGGGGATGTACAGCGGCCCGGTCTGCGGAGGGCGAGGAGGCGCTCCGTGCCATCCGCGATGTACGGGCCGCCTGCGGCGGACTTCTTCGAGCCCACGTCCTACGCGGACTTCCAGCGCTCGATCGACGATCCGCCCGGCTACCGCAACTGGTGGTCGGCCGAGCAGCTGCCCGAGCTGTCCGACGCCGCCATCGAGGCGGTTACCTCGCTGTCCGAGCAGATGCCCGGCGAGAACTCCCAGGTGTTCATCGTGCCCTGGGGCGGCGCAGGTGCGCTCGGGGCGCGGCCGACAGCCCGCTGGCCGGCCGCGACGCGGCCTTGGTCGTGCACCCGCTGCTGATGTGGAACCACGCCCGCGACGATGCTCGGCTGTTCGACTTCGGCCACGCGCTTCCGCGATGAGGTACGCAGGTACGGCAGCGGCCAGACCTACCCGAACTTCATCGGGGACGAGGGCCGCGACCGGGTCGAGGCGGGCTTCGGCGAGTACAACGCCCGCGCGGCTGGCCCAGGTCAAGGCCCGTTGGGACGCGGGCAACGCCTTCCACGGCAACCACAACATCCAGCCGGCCGGTGGATCCCGCGCGGCGTGACTTGCGCCGCCTCGCGGCGGCCGTCGGCCTGTCCGCGGCGGGGGACATCCTCGCGCTGATCACGCTCGTGTTGGTGGTCGAGCGGACCACCGGCAGCGGCCTCGCGGTGTCGGGGCTGTTCGCGACCACCCTGATCCCGGTGGTGGCCCTGGCGCCGCTCGCGGGGATGCTCGTCGACCGGGTGGAGAACGTCCGCGTGCTGGTGGTGGCCTCGCTGGCGCAGGCCGCGGGTGCGGCCGTGCTGGCGTTCGCCGGCACGGACCTGGCGGTGATCCTGGTCCTGTCCACGGTGTTGTCGGCGGGCTCGGCGGTGAGCCAGCCCGCCGAGGCGGCGCTGGTCCCGGCCATCGCCGGCGACGAGCGGCTGACCGAGGCCAACGGGCTGATGGAGACCGCGCGCTACGTGGGCTTCGCCGCGGGCCCGGTGGTCGCGGCGGGCCTGACCGCAGCGGCCGGGACGGCCTCGGCGCTGATCGTCAACGCGCTGAGCTTCCTGGCGATCGCTCTCGCGGCGGCTTCGCTGAGGACCCGCCGCCGGCCGAGGCGGACCGCGACAGCCGAGCGGGCAGGGCCGACGCCGTCGCCGGAGCGCGGCGTCTACTGGACGACGGCGTCCTGCGCGTGGTGGTGGGCGCGGCGGTCGCCGCGCTCGCGTTCGTCTCGGTGACCCTCACCGCCGAGGTCTTCTACGCGAAGGACGTGCTCCACGCCGGCGACGCGGTCTACGCGCTGCTCACGGGCGCGTGGATGCTGGGCATGGTCGCGGGCGCGAGCCGGGTGGCGCCAAGAGTGCCATCGGGGGCGATCGCCGCCGCGGCGCTGGCCGGCCTGGTCGATACAGGGCGCCGCGATCGCCGGCCAGGCCGCGCTCGCGGTGGTCCCGGTCGCGCTGGTCGGCTTCCTGATCGGCGGGGTCGGGCACGGCGCCAAGAACGCGCTCATCCGCACGTTGGTGGCGCGCCGGGTGCCCGAGCGGATGCACGGCCGCGCGTTCGCGGCCTACAACGCCGCGCGCAATGCTGCCGAGCTCAGCGCCATCGCCGCCGGCGGCCTGCTGGTCACGGGCGTCGGCCCGAGCGCTGCGCTCGTGATCGCGGGGCTGGGGCCCGTCGTGTTCGGCCTGGCCGGGTTGGCGGCGCTGCGGCGGCCGCTCAGCGTCCCCCGCGGTCGCCTGCAGCCAGAGATGTGACGGGGATGGCGGCGGCGTCGCGGAGGGCCTTCTCTGGAACCCCCTCGATCTCGCCGACCAGCTCGTAGAGCAGGCCGTCGGGGTCGACCCCGAGCGCCGTCGCGTCGTCGTGCGCGAGCCGCTCGACCAGGTCCTTCGAGGCCAGCAGCTGGCCGTTTCGCGCTGTCTGCTGGATGCGGGCGCAGTCGTTGACCGCGTCGCCGAGCGCGGTGACCTCCAGCCGCCCGCCCGTGACCACCTGGCCCATGTAGAGCGCGCCGCCCCAGTGCAGGCCCACGTTGATCCGGTAGCCGGAGAGGTCGAACAGGTCCGCGTCGTCGGCCAGTGCGGCCGCGGCCTCGTAGGCGGCGCGGGGCAGCTCGCGCGCCGCCTCGACCGCCGCCCGGGCCGCCGCGGAGACGCTGCCGAGGTCGTCCTCGAGGAAGAACGCGGTCACGCCGTCGCCGGCGTGCTTGCCCACGATCCCGAGCCGCCGGATGATCACGTCGTCGATGGCCGTGGTGGCGGCGCGCACCAGGCGGAAGTAGGCCGCGCTGGGCAGGCGGCGCGAGAGGGCGGTGGACGACTGGAGGTCCGCGAACAGGATCGCCGCGCGCCGGCGGCCGGCATCAGCCAGCCGCGCCATGCGCGCGAACATGTCCCGGTCCCCGCGCGTGACCATCACCAGGATGGAGGCGGGCAGGTCGGGGGCATATAGCACGGCAGTGCCGAGCAGGCGGCCTTCGGGATCGCGGAGCCGGACGCCCACGTAGCCGATCTCGACTGGAGGGAGCTCGCCCTGCACGAAGCGCACCGAGGACACCCACAGCGGCTGCGCACCGCCGGGCTCGATGTGGGGCAGCGCTTCGGAGAGCATCGCCCGCTCCTCGGTGTCGAGAAGGGGGGACAGGCGCTCGATCACCTCCTGCACGCCGCCCTCGGCGTCGGCGATCACCCACCTCAGCATGTCGGCGGACCACCGAACGACGTCGTCGGGCACGAGCGCACGTCGCCACACGTCGGCGCCCAGCGTCTCGGGGAGCGTCTGCCCGTAGCCGAGCGCCTCCTCGTCCCACTCGTCGAGCAGCACCTTCTGCTCGTCGGAGATCCACCGCATCCGCCACTCGTGGTCGAACACGGTGGCCGCCAGCCCGGTCTGGCCCAGCTCGCCGATCACCTGATCGAGGGACGCTGCCGTGACCTGTGGCGTGGGCGAGCCCACAGTGAGAAGGTAACGCCATGGCGCGTGTCCTCGCAGTGCCTGCGGTGGTTGTCGTGCTCGCGGGCGGCTTCTACCTGATCTCGCGCAACGTGCCCACCGGCGGTCTGGTCGCGATCGGCGCCGGGGTGGCCTGGGTGGTGGTGGCGGGCGCCGTGGCGGCGTGGATGGCCCGGCGCGACCGGGTCCTGCTCGGGCTGGTGCTCGGCGCGGCGTTCCTGGTGGCGGCCGTGGGCGGCTTCCTGATCGCGCCCAAGCCCAGCGAGGTCGACGAGGTGGTGGCCGAGGTGACGCCGGAGCGGATGGCCACGACCACGCCCGACAAGCCGCGCAACGAGCAGCTCGCGGCGGGCCGGTTCACGGGCGAGAGCGGGCACAGCGGCGAGGGCCGGGCGTCGGTGATCCGGCTGGCCGAGGGCGGCCGGGTGCTGACCTTCCGGAACTTCGACGTCGACCCGGGCGCCGGCGGGCTGCGGATCTACATGACCGCAGGGGTGCCGAAGTCGGACGGCGACGTGAAGGACTTCGTCGAGCTCGCCCCGCTCAAGGGAACCAAGGGCAACCAGCAGTACCGGCTGCCGCCCAGCCTGAACCTGGACCGCTACCCGACCGTGGTGATCTGGTGCGTGCCGTTCACGACCCGCATCGCCCAGGCGGTGCTGCGCTAGGCCTTCGCGCGCACGTGCCAGTGCACGGTCATGCCCGCCACGACCGTGCCCTCGGCGTCCGCCAGCTCCACCTCGATCGGGAACTCGACGCGGCCGTCGGAGTCCAGCGTCCCGGTCAGCTCGTCCTTGGCCCGGCTGAGGCGGCCGGTCGCGGTGATGGGCCCCTTGGCGAGCTTGCGGTAGTCGATCTCGGCCGACTTGGCCAGCGGCGTGATGTCGCCCATGCGCTCGGCGAACGCCCCGATGAACGCTCCGCCCGAGGCGGCCTCGCCGGCGGCGAACAGCGCGCCTGCGTGCTGAGAGCCGACGTGGTTGAGCAGGTGGTCGCCCTCGGGCAGGCGCACGACGCCCACTCCGTCGCCGACCTCGACCATCTCGAGCCCGACGTGCCGGTTGAAGGGAATGGCCTGCTCGTAGCCCGCCCGTACCTGCTCGTAATCCATGGCGCGCCACCCTACACTCGCCCCGATGGTGAGGAGAGCAGTGGCGATCGCGGTGGGGCTGCTGTTCCTGCTGCCCGCTGCGGGCGCCTCGGCGGCTGCTCCGTCCAGCTGTGGGCTCGCCTCGCCCGAGTTCACCGCGACCGGCCAGTTCGCCGGCTGCGCGGCAGGACAGCTTCGTGTTCGTGCCCTTCAACGTCCCGGAGGGCATCACCCAGGTCCGCGTCAACTACTGCTGGGACGACCCGGACGCCGGCGCCACCGACGACCACACGCTCGACCTCGGTGTGTACGAGCCGCGCGCCGTCCGCTGATACCGGCCCCTGGGGCCCGGACGAGTTCCGCGGCTGGGGCGGGTCGGGCTACGACGCGGTGAACATCACGCCGCAGGGCTTCCCCGACGATGCCCAGTACGCCAACCCGGCGACCCGCAAGGACCCGGTGGACGGCTTGACCACCCGCTCGTTCATGCCCGGCCCGATCCCCACCGGCCAGTGGGCCGTGGAGCTCGGGCTGGCCAACATCGCCGGGGCGCCCGACCCCGACGGAGTTGGCTGGCGGGTCGAGGTGGACCTGTCCACGCCGGCCCCGGGCGGCCCGGCCTACTCCGCTCCTCCCCACGACCCCGAGCCCGTGGTCGACCAGCCCGGCTGGTACGCGGGCGACTTCCACGCCCACGCCGAGCACTCCGGTGACGGAAACGCCACGCTCACCGAGACGATCGACTACGGCTTCGGCCCGGCGGGCCTCGACTTCATCACCCTGACCGACCACAACACCGGGAGCGGCTGGCCCGAGTACGACCGTCGCCGGGCGAATGGCGGCGTCCCGGCCGGGAAGCTGTTGGTCCGCGGCGAGGAGGTCACCACCTACCGGGGCCACACCAACAACCAGGCGAGCGGCGTGCAGCCCGACTACCGGGTGGCGCCGCTGTTCGAACGCCAGTCCGACGGCTCGCTCGACCCCGATGCGCGCGGCCCGGCCGGTGTCACAGGTCTTCGACGAGGTGAACGGCGGAAACGGCATCACCCAAGTCAACCACCCCACGATCTTCCCGTCGCCGCCCTTCCAGCCCGGGCTGTGCCGCGGCTGCGCATGGCGGCACACCGACGCTCAGACCGACTATTCAAAGGTCGACGCGATCGAGGTGTCGACAGGCATTCCCAACAGTCCCTTCAACGCTACGGCGATCGAGTTCTGGGAGTCGAAGCTGGCCCAGGGCCACAAGATCGCCGCGGTGGGCGGGAGCGACTCGCACCGGGCGGGCAACACGCCCAGCGCCACTGACGCGCCGCTGGGGACCCCGACGACGATGGTCTATGCCGACGAGCTCTCCGAACAGGGCATCCGGCGGGCGGTGGAGGCCGGCCACACCTTCGTGAAGGTCACCGGACCGGGCGCACCGGACCTTCGGCTCGAGGCACGACCGCGCGGCTCGGGCTCGGCGGCCAAGATCTTCGGCGACAGCGTCTCCTCCGAGGTGCCGGTGGACTTCACAGCTCGCGTGCTCGGCGGCAGCGCCGCCAACCAGCTGCAGATCATCAAGAACGGCACGCTGTTCGCGACTCGGCCCGTGACAAGCGGCAGCTTTTCCACAGCCTTTGCGTCGAACGGGCCGGGCCGCTACCGCCTCCAGTTGATGCAGGGAACCCAGACCGTCGGGGTGTCAAGCCCGATCTATGTGAGCGGATCGGCGGGCACCCCGTCCGGGGGCTCCGGCGGCGGCATCAGCTCGGACGAGGCGACCGGGTCGGCGGGCAAGTTCGCGGCCGGGTTCGGCTCCCACGGCCCCAGCCGCGCGAGCCGCGGGAGCTTTCTCATGCGGTGCCGCGCGCGCGGGAGCGGCCGCCGGAGGTGCCGGATCCGGGCCGTCGCCAAGGCCTGCGGGCGCAAGCGCACGATCGCCTACGGGCAGGGAGTGGTGCGCAAGCGCAGCGTGAGGGTGCGGGTCAAGCTCTACCGCTGCGGCCGCCACGTGCTGGCGCGCCATCCGCGCGGCGTGCGCGTGCGGCTGGAGCTGCGCGCGACCGACCCGAAGGGACGTCAGGCCCACGACGTCAAGCGCGTGACGCTGAAGCCTGCGGGTCGCTGACCCGCGACAGCAGCGCCGCCGACAGCGCCATCCCCGCGAACAGCACGAGCCCGAGCGTGCGGAAGCTCGACACCGCCAGCACCGCGCCGCCCACCAGCGCGCCGATCAGGTAGCCGAGCTGGGCGCTCGCGGTGCGGGCGCCCATCATCGCCCCCGGCCGCTTGGGCAGCTGCAGCAGGCCGAGCGCGCTCGAGCCGGTGGAGCGCACGCCGGCGCACAGGGCCAGCAGGCAGAACAATCCGAGTGTGAAGCCCACCGACGGAGACAGGCCCAGCACGGGCACGAACAGCACGCCCATTGCCAGCCCGGCGGAGACGAGCACTGGCGCGTCGCGGCAGCCGGTTCACCAGCCGCTCGGTGCTCAGCGAGGACGCCAGGAACACCACCGACCCGACCGCCAGCAACGAGCCCACCACCGCCTCGTCCACGTCGTACATCTCGATGTAGAACGCGCCGGCGAAGGTCAGCTCGGCCGTCCAGGCCGAGTAGGCCACGAGCTCCGCCACCACCCAGCGCCGCGCCGAGGGCTCGCGCATCACCGTGGCCAGCCCCTCCCGCGGGCCGCCCACGTGCTCGGCCCGAGGCCGCACCCGCGGGGCGCACAGGCCCGCCACGAGCGCGACCAGGGCCACCGTGCCCGGGACGAGGTAGCCCAGCCGCCAGCCGCCCGCGTCGGCCAGCAGCCCGATCAACGGGTTGCCGACGATCCAGGCCAGCGACTGCGCTCCCACCACGTAGCCCATCGCCCACGGGCGCCTCGTCGTCGCCGAAGGTGGCCGCCACCCCGGCGAAGCCCGCCGACAGCAGGCAGGCCACGCCCGCGCCCGTGATCGCGTGGGCGAGGTAGAAGAGCGGCAGCGACGGCGCCGCCGCGGTGGCCCCGGCGCCGGCCATCGCCAGCGCGGCGCCGGCGATCAGCAGCGGCCGCACGCCGACGCGGTCGATCAACGGCCCGATCAGCAGCGAGACGGCAACCGCCACGCCCGCGAGCACCGCGCGCGCCACGCCGACCGCGCTGACCGAGGCGCCCAGGTCGCGCCCGATGGCGACGATGAGCGGCGCCAGCACCACGATCGACGACTGGGTGCAGACGGTGGCGAGCACGAGCGGCACCAGCCGCCGCGTGCGGGAGGGCCTACTTGATGGTTGCGATGGGATCGCCCGAGGAGATCGGCTTGCCCTCCTCGATGGGCAGTTCCTCGATGGTGCCCGCCTTGTGGGCGGTGATCTCGTTCTCCATCTTCATCGCCTCGATCACGCAGAGGAGTTGGCCCTCCTCGACGGTGTCGCCCTTCTTCACGTGGACCTTCCACATGTTGCCCTGGAGCGGCGAGGTGATCTCGTCCGGTCCGCCACCCGAGCTCTTCGCGCGCTCGGAGCGCTTCGGCGGCCCCTTGGCCGCGGCGCCCGCGGCGGGAGCGGCTCCGTTGACCCCGGCCGCGCCGATGACCTTGACCTCGAACTTGCGGCCCGAGACCTCCACCGCGTAGTCGCGCTCGGTCTTGGGCTCCTCGTCATCGCCCGCCGGGGCCTCGGCCGCGGGGTACTCGATCCCCTTGAGCCACTTCTTGTCCTCCATCAGGTCGCGGCAGGTCTCGCCCGCCCCCCACTGGTCGGTGGCCAGCAGCGCCTTGTGGAAGGGGATCAGGGTCTTCAGGCCGCCGATCTCGTACTCGTCCAGTGCGCGCAGCATGCGCCTGGTGGACGCGTCGCGGTCGATGTCCCAGACGATCAGCTTGGCGATCATCGGGTCGTACAGCGGCAGCACCTCGTAGCCGGGCTCGGCCCCCGAGTCCACGCGCACGAACGGGCCGCTGGGTTCGCGGTAGCCGCCGATCTTGCCCGGCGCAGGGGCGAAGTTCTTGGAGGCGTCCTCGGCGTTTATGCGGCACTCGATGGCGTGGCCGCGGATCTCCACGTCGTCCTGGCCGAAGGCCAGCTCCTCGCCGGCCGCGACCTTGATCTGCTCGCGCACGATGTCGATCCCGGTGACCATCTCGGTCACGCAGTGCTCCACCTGCACGCGGGTGTTCATCTCCAGGAAGAAGTACTCGCCGTCCTGGAGCAGGCCCTCCATCGTCCCCGCCGAGCGGTAGTCCACGGCCTTGGCGGCGTCGACGCCGATCTTGCCGATCTTCTCGCGCAGGTCGGGGTCGACCGCCGGGGCCGGCGACTCCTCGATCACCTTCTGGTGGCGGCGCTGGACCGAGCAGTCGCGCTCGAAGAGGTGGATCACGTTGCCGTGCGAGTCGGCGAGCACCTGCACCTCCACGTGGCGGGGGTCGGGCAGGTAGCGCTCCACGTACACGGTGGCGTCGGAGAAGAACTTCTCCCCCTCGCGGGCGGCGCCCTCGAAGGCCTTCTCGAGCTCGTCCTCGGTCTGGGCGACGCGGAAGCCCTTTCCGCCGCCGCCGCCCGCGGCCTTGATGGCGACGGGGTAGCCGATCGACTCGTCGATGATCTTGCGTGCGGCCTCGACGTCCTCGACGGGCTCGGTGGTGCCGGGCACGATCGGCACGCCGGCCGCCTTCATCAGCTCGCGCGCGCGGGTCTTGGAGCCCATCGCGTCGATCGCGTCGGCGGGCGGGCCGATCCAGACCAGCCCCGCCTCCTCCACGGCGCGCGCGAACGGCGCGTTCTCGGCCAGGAAGCCGTAGCCGGGGTGGACGGCCTGGGCGCCGGACTGCTCGGCGACCTCCAGCAGCTTCTCGACGTTCAGGTAGCTCTCGGCGGCCGGGCCGGGGCCGAGCAGGTAGGCCTCGGTGGCGCGCCGGGCGTGCGGCGCGTCACGGTCGGGCTCGGAGTAGACCCCCACCGAGCCCACGCCCAGCTCCTCGAGCGTGCGCATGACCCGAATGGCGATCTCGCCCCGGTTGGCGACGAGAACCTTCTCGAACACGGCGCAGGAGGTTATTCAGTCGCGGAGGCCGAGGGGGCGATCGCGCCGATCAGCACGAGGCCCGCGCCGAGGCGGCGAACGCCGCACACCCCCCTCGGAAAACGCTCAGGCGGGCTGAGCGTTTCCAGGGGGTGGGCGGGCCCGCGCGAGCCCCGGCGCGCCGCGCAGACTGCGCGCGGCGGCGGAGCGCCGCTACTCCGTCTTCTGGCCAGCCTTCTCGTTGATCTTGGTCACCACGCCGTTCTCCTCGTCGAAGAACTTCTTCACGACGGCGGGCCATCCGCCCAGCTTCTCGATCGTGAACAGCTGCTTCGGCGTGGGGAACTGCTTGGGGTCGTCGGCCGACTTCACCACAGGGCGGTAGCCCTGGGAGGCGAAGATCTTCTGACCCTCGTCACCGGTGAGGAACTTCACGAACGCCTCGGCCTTGGCCTTGTTGGGCGCCTGCTCGGCGACGGCGATCGGGTTCTGGATCAGCAGGGTCTGGTCGGGGATCACGTAGTCCACGCCCAGGCCCTTCTTCTTGGCCAGGATGGCCTCGTTCTCGTAGGCCAGCAGCACGTCGCCCTTGCCGCCCTGGAAGGTCTGCAGCGACTCGCGCGCGGACTTGTCCTGGACCGGCACCTTGTTCAGGAGGGTCTCCAGGTACTTGACGCCGTCGGCGTCGGACCCGCCCTGCTCGAGCTGAGCGCCGTACGCCGCCATCACGTTCCAGCGGGCGCCGCCCGAGGTGACCGGGTTGGGCGTGATGACCTCAACGTCCTTCTTGAGCAGGTCGTCCCATGTCTTGACGTTCTTGGGGTTGCCCTTGCGGGTCACGAAGACCACGACGGAGTTGGTGACGAAGCCCTTCGTCGGGGTCTGGCTCCAGCTCTTGGCCACCTCGCCGGTCTCGACCAGCTTGTCCATGTCGGGGGCGAGGGAGAGGGTCACGACGTCCGTCGGGAGCCCGCCCTGCACGGCCCGGGTCTGCTCGCCCGAGGAGCCGTAGGACTGGTCCACCGTCACGCCTTCGCCGTCCGGCGTCTTGTTGAAGGCCGGCACCAGCTCGCCGTACGCCTCCTTCGGGGTGGAGTAGGCGACCAGCGAAAGCTTTCCGCCGCCGCTGTCGGAGCTCTCCTCTCCGGTGCCGCCGCACGCGGCGGCCACCGCGGCGACGAGGGTGAGCAGGCCAAGGAGAAGTGTGCGAGTCAACATGGCGGGGCAAATTAGCAGAACCCCGCCCGGGGTTTAGGTATTTACATCGTCGAGGGCTCTGCGAGCGCGGGCTTGCGCGCCACGCTGAGGTGCACCATCTGGCCGGGATGCAGCTCGAGCGGCTCCGCCTCGGAGGCGCTCAGCTGCACCGAGGCGGGCTCCTCCTCGTTCACGCACAGCTCCACGCGGACCTCGAAGCCCAGTCGCAGCACGCGCTCGACCTTGGCCGCGATCGCACCGGCTCGCGGCTCGATGTGGATCTCGAGGTCGTGGGGGCGGACCAGGTCCTCGCCCACCTTGGTGACCGGGCCGACGAAGCCCATCACGAACTCGTTGGCGGGATCCTCGTAGAGGTCGGTGGGGGCCCCCTCCTGCTCGACCCGGCCCTCGCTGAGCACGACCACGTGGTGGCTGAGCTCCATTGCCTCCTCCTGGTCGTGGGTAACGAACAGGGTGGTCACGTCGACCTCCTCGTGCAGGCGGCGCAGCCACTGGCGCAGGTCCTTGCGCACGCGGGCGTCCAGCGCCCCGAACGGCTCGTCGAGCAACAGCACCTTGGGCTCGACCGCCAGCGCGCGGGCCAGGGCCATGCGCTGCCGCTGGCCGCCCGAGAGCTGGTCGGGATAGCGGCCGCCCAGGCCCGACAGCTGCACGAGCTCCAGCAGCTCGTCGACCTTCGCCTTGATCTCGGGCTTGGGGCGCTTGCGGACGCTCAGGCCGAAGGCCACGTTGTCGCGCACGTCCATGTGGCGGAACGGGGCGTAGTGCTGGAAGACGAAGCCGACCTGGCGGTCCTGCGGGGTCAGGTGGGTCACGTCCTCGCCGAGGAGGTGCACCGACCCCGAGTCGGGCTCCTCCAGCCCCGAGATCACGCGAAGGAGGGTCGACTTGCCGCCGCCGCTGGGGCCCAGAAGCGCGGTGATCTCGCCGTCGGGCGCGGTGAACGTGACGTCGTCGAGCGCCTGATAGTCGCCGAAGCGCTTGTTCAGGCCCTGTGCCTCAATCGCCATGACGCAGCCTCCTGTTTCGGTCCAGCAGGTTCATGCCGACGAGCACGGCGACCGCCATAAGGGCGAGTACGATCGCGGCTGCGTACGCGCCGGTCAAATCGAAGGACTGGAAGCGGTCTTCCACGTGCAGCGTCGCCGTCTCCGTGCGCCCCACCAGCTTGCCCGAGACGACACTGACCGCGCCGTACTCGCCGAGGGCGCGCGCGGCGGTCAGCACCACGCCGTAGGCGACGGCGGGACGGATCGCCGGCAGGGTGATGCGGCGGAAGGTCTGCCAGGGGCTCGCCCCGAGCGTGCCCGCGGCCTCCTCCTGCTCGGTGCCGATCTCCCGAAGCAGCGGGCTGACCTCCCGCACCACGAACGGGAGCGAGACGAAGACGGTCGCGAGGATGATCCCCGGGGTGGAGAAGATGATCTTGAAGCCGGCGTCCGAGAGCGGTCCGCCGAGCCAGCCGTCGTTGCCGTAGACGAGCACCAGCGACAGTCCGATCACCACCGGCGAGACGGCGAAGGGCAGGTCGATCAGCGCGTCCATGACCTTGCGGCCCGGGAGGTTCGTCCGCACGAGCAGCAGCGAGGTGGCTATGCCGAAGATCGTGTTCAGCGGGACCGCGACCGCGACGACGACGATGGTCAGCCAGAAGGCGTGCATGGCCTGCGGGGTCGTGAGTGACTCGACCACCGGCGCCAGGCCCTTCTCGAAGGCCTTGAACAGGATCAGCCCCACCGGCAGCACCAGCAGCGCGGCGAGGTAGAACAGCGCGGTCCCCCGCAGGGCCAGGCGCGCGCTCACGTGCGCGCTCCCCGGCGCGACAGCGCCGCGATCACCGTCAGCAGCAGCAGCGACGCGACGAGCAGGACCACGGAGACCGCCGCCGCGGCCTGCTGGTCGCCCACTTCGATCTGGCCGAAGATGTAGACGGAGGCCACCTCGGTCTCGTTGGGCAGGTTGCCCGAGATCAGCACCACCGAGCCGAACTCACCCAGCGCGCGGCCGAAGGCCAGGGCCACGCCGGCGAGCATCGCCGGCCGGATCGCCGGGAAGATGATGCGCCGGAAGACCGTGAACGGCTTGGCGCCGAGCGACGCCCCCGCGTCCTCGACCTCGCGGTCGAGCTCGATCAGCACCGGCTGCACTGCGCGCACCACGAAGGGCAGCGTCACGAACAGCAGGGCCAGGGCCACGCCGGCCTGGGTGAAGGCGACGTTGATGCCGACGGGGCTGCCCTTGCCGTAGAGGGCGAGCAGCGTAAGGCCGGCGACGATGGTCGGCAGGGCGAAGGGGAGGTCGATCAGGGCGTTGACGACGCCCTTGCCCCGGAAGTCGTCGCGCACGAGCACCCAGGCGATCAGCGTCCCGGCCACCGCGTTGATGGCGGCCACCACGAGCGAGACGATCAGGGTCAGCTTCAGGGCGCTCAGCGCCTGGGGCTTGGTCACCGCCTCCCAGAAGCCGTCCAGGCCGTCTTCGAGGCCAGTGGCCGCGACGGCGGCGAGCGGGACGAGCACGACGAGGGACAGGTAGGCGACGCTGAGCGCCCCCGCCGGCGCGGCGCCCGGAAAGCGGATCCTGCGCGCCTCGGAACGACGGCGCAGGGGCAGGCTGCCGGCAGCCACGGTCAGCGGCCCAGGGCCGCGAGCCGCGGGTCCAGGTGCGACACCATCCCGGCGCCCACCGTGTCGTTGGTGGCGTCGTCGATGAGGATGAAGCTGCCCGTCGTGCGGTTCTCGGTATAGGGGTCGGCGGCGATCGGGGCGGCCAGCCGCAGGTGCACCAGGCCGATGTCGTTGAGCACCAGCTCGTCGGTCGGGCCGTGCTCGCCGCTGTTGACGTCGAGGCGGCCGTCGATCGAGTCGACCTTGGCGGCCACGGTCTGGCTCAGGTGCTTGATGCGCAGCCGCGCCCCGGGCTTCAGCGGGCCCTGGGCCATCCAGCACACCTCGGCCTCGAGCTCGCGAACGGACGCGGGCGGCGCGTCGGCGGCCGCGATCAGGGAGCCGCGCGAGACGTCCTGCTCACCCTCCAGGCGCAGCGTGACCGAGAGCGGGTAGAAGGCCTCGTCCAGCTCGTCGTCGATCGTGTCGATCGACTCCACGCGCGTGCGCGTGCCGCCGGGCAGGATCGTCACCTCGTCACCGGGGTGCACCGTGCCGCCGGCCACCTGCCCCGCGTAGCCGCGGTAGTCGTGGTGCTCGTCGTTCATCGGGCGCACCACCCACTGCACGGGGAAGCGGAAAGCGGCCTCGTCGCGGTCGGGAGCGGGCTCGAGCTCCTCGAGCAGCTCGAGGAGCGGCGGGCCGTCGTAGTAGGGCGTGTTCGCCGAGCGCTCCGTGACGTTGTCGCCGTTGAGCGCCGACAGCGGGATCGCGTGGGCTTCGGGGAACTCCGCGGCCACCGCGTCGAACACCGCCTCGTCGAAGTCCACGAGATCCATCTTGTTGACGCACACCACCACGTGCGGAGTGCGCAGCAGGGCAGCGATGTGAGCGTGCCGGCGCGACTGCTCGACTACGCCCTTGCGTGCGTCGACGAGCACCAGGGCGACGTCCGCGGTGGAGGCGCCGGTGACCATGTTGCGCGTGTACTGCTCGTGGCCCGGGGTGTCGGCCAGCACGAACTTGCGCCGGTCGGTCTGGAAGTAGCGGTACGCGACGTCGATCGTGATCCCCTGCTCGCGCTCGGCGCGCAGGCCGTCGGTGAGCAGGGCCAGGTTCACGTAGCCGTCGCCGCGCTCCTTGCTCGCCCGCTCGACGGCCTCGTACTGGTCCTCGAGGATCTGCTCGGTCTCCAGCAGCAGGCGCCCGATCAGCGTCGACTTGCCGTCGTCGACCGAGCCGGCGGTGGCCACGCGCAGGAGCTCCGAGGTGCGCTGAGGCGCCTCGAGCGGAGCCACTAGAAGTAGCCCTCCCGCTTGCGGTCCTCCATGGCAGCCTCGGTCACGCGGTCGTCCGCACGCGTCTCGCCGCGTTCGGTGAGCGTGGTGGCCGCGATCTCGGCGATGACCTCCTGCAGCTCAGCGGCCTCCGAGCGCACCGCGCCCGTGCAGCTCATGTCGCCCACGGTCCGGAAGCGCACGGACTCCTCGAAGACGTCCTCGCCGGGCAGGCGCTCGACGAAGTCCGAGGCGGCATACAGCATCCTGTCGCGCGAGAAGACCTCGCGGCGGTGGGCGAAGTACAGCGGCGGCAGCTCGAGGCCATCCATCGCCACGTACTCCCAGACGTCGAGCTCGGTCCAGTTGGACAGCGGGAACGCGCGCACGTGCTCGCCGGGGCGGACGTGGCCGTTCAGCTGGCCCCACAGCTCGGGCCGCTGGGCCTTCGGGTCCCAGCCGCCGAAGTCGTCGCGGAAGGAGAGCACGCGCTCCTTGGCCCGGGCGCGCTCCTCGTCGCGGCGGGCGCCGCCGAAGGCCGCCTTGAAGCCGTGCTCGTTCATGGCGTCGAGCAGGACCGGGGTCTGAAGACGGTTGCGCGAGGCGCGGGGGCCGGTTTCGTCGGTGAGCTTGCCCGCCTCGATCGCCTCCGGCACCGACGCCACGATCAGCTCGGCGCCGAGCTCCTCCACGCGGCGATCGCGGAAGTCGATCGCCTCGGGGAAGTTGTGCCCGGTGTCCACATGCATGACCGGGAAGGGGAACTTGGCCGGCCAGAACGCCTTCTCGGCGAGCCGCAGCAGCACGGCGGAGTCCTTGCCGCCCGAGAACAGCAGCACCGCCTTGCCGGGCTCGGCGGCCACCTCGCGGAAGACGTGGATGGCCTCCGCCTCGAGGGCGCGGAGGTGAGGAGTGGCGTGGTGCTTATGTCCGGCGCCCGGAGGGCGACGGTTGCCATCGGGACGCGGGGCCGGATGCCCCGCGGAGCTATTCACTAGACGTGCAGCCCGCACTCGGTCTTCTCCTGGCCGGCCCAGCGACCCTCGCGGCCGTCGCCGGGGAGGGTGCAGGGCGCGCAGCCGATCGAGGCGTAGCCGCGGTCGTGCAGGGGGTTGTAGGGAAGGTCGTTCTCGTGGATGTAACGCCACAGGTCGCGCTCGGTCCAGTCGGCGAGCGGGTTGTACTTCCACATGCCTCGCTGCTCGTCGCGCTCGACGAACTCCGCGTCGGCCCGGGTGGGCGACTGCTCGCGGCGGATGCCGGTGATCCAGGCCTCGGCGCCCTCCAGGCCGCGCTCGAGCCCCTCGACCTTGGCCTGGCCGCAGCAGTTCTCCGCGCTCCAGGGGCCGGTGGCGTCGACGACCTCGATCTCCTTGCCGTAGCGCTTCTCGATCTCGCGCCACGTGGAGTAAGTCTCGGGGAACAGGACGCCCGTGTCGATCGTGAACACCCGCACGCCGGGCTCGATCGCCATCAGCATGTCGAGCAGGACGCTCTCCTCCTTCTGGAAGGAGCACGCCATGGTGAGACGCGGGTGGTGCTTCGCGACAGCTTCGCCGAGGGTGGTCTCCGCTAGACCGCGCACTCGCCCTCACCCCGGATCACCTGGTAGGGCTCGGCGCGGTTCCAGTCGATGAAGTGGTTCATGTTCTCGAGGCTGAACTCGACCGGCAGCGACAGGTCGCTCAGCAGCTCCTCGAAGTGGCCGGGGGCCTGGCGGGCGACGAAGTCGTTGAACTCCTCACCCTCCTCGCGGCCCTCCTGGTAGTGGCGCAGGATCCGCTCCACCGCATCGGGCACGCGCTTGGCCGGCAGGCGTGACTTGAGCCGTGAGCCGAACACCACCTCGCCCTTGTCGTACTCGCCGCCCAGGTGGGCGATGTAGGCGGGGATGGTGCGGTCGCCGGCCTTGATCGAGGCTCCGTAGAACCCGATGTTGCCGATGTGGTGCTGGCTGCAGCCGTTGGGGCAGCCGGACATCTTGATGTGCAGCTTCTCGACCAGCGGGTCGTCGAAGCCGATCGACTCGATGCGCTCCTGCACGGCCTGGTTGAGGCCCATGGAGGCGGTGATGCCGAGCTTGCAGGAGTCGGTGCCCGGGCAGGACACGACGTCGGCGATCTCCTCGGCGCCGGGGTCTCCCAGGCCGAGCCGCTTCAGCTCCTGCCAGACGTCGTAGATCGACTCGTCGCGGACCCAGCGCAGGACCAGGTTCTGCCACACGGTGGTGCGCGCGTAGCCGCCGGAGTACTCGCGCATCAGGTCGGCCAGGCCCCGGAACTGCTCGGGGGTCAGGTCTCCGCGGGTGACCTTGATCTGCACGGCGGAGAAGCCCTTCTGGCGCTGCTCCGCAACGTTCGCCCGCGCCCAGCCCTGGAACTCGCTCAGGTCCCCGTTGGGCGAGCCGTAGGTCGCGGGCGGCGCCGGGGCGCCGGCCTCCTCGTCGTGCTCGAAGGGGTCCAGCGTGTAGTCGCGCTGGTCGACCCAGTCGCCCTGCAGCTCCTCCTCGACGAGGTCGCGAAAGGCGTCGATGCCGATCTTGTCGATCAGCACCTTGATGCGGGCGCGGGCGCGGTTGACACGCAGGAAGTCCTGGCGGTCGAAGATGCGCAGGCAGGCCTCGGTGACCTTGAGGTACTCGCCGTCGTCGGCGCCCACGAAGTCGTACAGCGTGGGCGCGACGCGGGCCATGATCGAGGTGCCTCCGCCCACGCGGATCTCGAAGCCCTTGGTGCCGTCCTCCTTCACGCGCGGGAGGAAGCCGATGTCGTGGATGCCGGTGATAGCGCGGTCCTCGTCGGTGGCCGTGAAAGCGGTCTTGATCTTCCGCGGCATCAGCTGGAAGTCGGGGTGGCGCACGAAGTAGCGCACGTAGGCGCCCACGTAGGGCGTGGGGTCGAAGAGCTCGTTCTCGCAGATGCCGGCCCAGGGGTCGCCGGTCACGTTGCGGACGGTGTTGCCGCAGCCCTCGCGGCTTGACAGGCCGGAGTCGCCGAGCTCGCGGATGGCGCGGGCGGCGTCGGGCAGCGGGACGTGGTGGATCTGGATGTTCTGCCGGGTGGTGATGTGGCCCTTGTTGAGCGGCGCGTACTTCTCGACGACGTCCGCGAAGGCCTCCATCTGCTCCGGGTTGATGCCGCCGAAGGGGAGCTTCACCCGGATCATCTGGACGTCGGCCTGGCGCTGTCCGTAGACGCCCTGCTTGAGGCGGAAGCCGATGAAGTCCAGCTCCTCGATGTCGCCGTCCAGGAAGCGGCCGGCCTCGGTGTCGAAGTCGTCGAACTCTCGCTCGAGAACCGGGATCACATGACCCGGCACGTTCTCGATCACCTCGGGGTTGTTGAGCGACCCCTCGCGTCCCTTACGCGGTGCTGCCGTCGGCTCCACCAGGCTCCTTAACTCGGGAACCGCCGAATGTAGCAAAGCTCGGCGGGAATTAAGGCTATTTGGTGACCGGCAGCCCCGCCTGCTCCCAGGCGCCGATGCCGCCGGCCAGGCTGACGGCATCGCGGCCGGCGCCGGCCAGCGCCTGCGCCGCCATCAACGAGCGCTCGCCCACGGCGCAATAAAGGAGTATCGGCCCTTCGCCCAGCTCGTCTGCGCGGCCGCCCAGCTGGTCCAATGGGACGTGCTCGGCTCCTTCGATGTGGCCCGTGGCCCACTCGTCGTCGCGGCGGACGTCGACGACACGGGCGCCCTGTCTGCGCAACTCGTCAGCGCGCTGAGGATCTACCTCTAGCTGCGCCACGGGTGCTCGCTTCTCCCGGTTGCTTCCAGCAGGCCGGCGCGCAGCCACGGGCTCATCTCCGTCTCGGCCGGCGCCGGCGGCGGCGCGGTGTCGCGCAGGAACTGCTCGATCGCGGCCGCGATGGCCGCCGCCTCCTCGGGCGTGGCGCTCGAGCCCTTCAGCTCGATGCGCGGGCGGGGCGGGGTGCGGTGGCCGTTGCCGGACACGCCCCGACGGTATCGGGGGCGCGGCCGAGGACCCCGAGACCCTCGCCACGGTGTTCCCCTGTGGCCGGGGGATGGGCCCGCGGTCTGGGCCGACAGCGGCTACCACGGCCCACCCGTGCGGTGGAGGTGACGTGCCACCCTCGCGGGGTGCTCGTCTTCGACCAGAACGCGGTGCTGGAGGCCATCTCGCCGCAGGAGGCGATCGAGCAGGTGCGCGACGGCTTCGTCGAGTACGGCTCGGGCCGCTGGGAGATGCCGGCCAAGACCTACCTCGACGCCGACGCCCCGGGCGGGGACTTCCGCGCGATGCCCGCTCGCGGCGGCGGCCTGGCGATCCTGAAGTGGGTCACGTCGTTCACCCAGAACCCGGCCGCGGGGCTGCCGGTGGTGCTGGGGGCGATCCTCGTCTCCTCGTCGCGGGACGGCCGGCCGCTCGCGCTGGTGGACGTGCGCTCGGTCACCGCCCTGCGCACCGGGGCGGTGGCGGCGGTCGCGGCGCAGGAGCTGGCCCGCGAGGACGCGCGCACCGTCGGCCTGATCGGCTGCGGGCTGCACGGAGCCTGGGCGGCGCGCTGCCTGGCGGCGGCCGAGTACGGGCCCGGCGTCGTCTACGACCCCGACCCCGAGCGGGCCGGCAGCCTGGCCGGCGAGCTGGGCTGGGAGGCGGGCACCCGCGAGGACGCGCTCGCCCAGGACGTGGTCACCTGCGTCACGCCCGGCTCGGAGCCCGTGGTGCACACGTCGGACCTGCGGCCCGGGCTGCACCTCAGCTTCCTGGGCGCGGACGCCGCCGGCAAGGCGGAGGCCGACATCGAGGTGGTCGCCGCCGCGAGCCTGTTCTGCGACGAATGGGAGCAGGCCTCCCACGGCGGTGAGCTCACCGGCGCGGTGGAGGCGGGCCTGGTGGAGCGGTCCCAGGTGACCTCGCTGGCCGACGTCCTGACCGGCGCGGCGCCGGGGCGCACGCACGAGGATGAGCTGACCTTGTTCGACTCGACGGGCTTGGCGATTCAGGACCTCGCGCTGTGCCACGCGCTGCTCGAGGCACGCGAGGCGGGCGCGGTGCGCGCGGCGGAGGTAGAGCTCTGAGGCGGCGACTCGGGCGACGGGGACGACGGCACCGGCCGCGACGAGCCGAACGGCAGCGCCACGGCCTCCGGCGAGGCCGGCTCTCTGCCCTTCACGGGCTTCCTCGTGCTCGCCCTGTTGGCGGCCGGCGCGCTGCTGCTGGCCGCCGGCAGAGCCCTCGGGCGCCGCAGCTAGGGTGGGCGCCATGCGCCGTCTCGCCCTCCTCGCCGTCGTGTCCCTGCTCGCTGCCGCGCTCGTCGCCGGGTGCGGCTCGGGCACCAAGCAGCCGGCGACGCTCGCGCCCGCTTCGGCCCTCTTCTACGGCGAGGTGGAGCTGAACCCCGACGGTGGCCAGAAGGCCGCGGTCGATGCCCTCGCGCGCAAGTTCCCCGGCTCCGGCGACGCCGGCCAGCGGCTCAGCCGGCTGATCGAGGACGGCCTGCGCGAGGAGGACGCCAAGATCTCCTTCGAGAACGACATCAAGCCCTGGCTGGGCGACCGGGCGGCCTTCTTCGCACTCAATCCCGGCCGCGGGGGGCCGAGCGAGGACACCCCGGCCGCGGCGCTGGTCGCGACCGAGGACGAGGATGCGGCCCTCGCGACCGTCCAGAAGAGCGAGGGCCAGGGCACCGCGGCCGAGTACGAGGGCGTCCAGTACCGGCGCTTCGGCGGCCCGGACCAGGTGGCCGCCGTGATCGACGACTACCTCGTGCTGTCCAACGAGCGCGGCCTGAAGGCCATCGTCGACGCCCAGAGGAACGACCGCGCGCTCGAGTCCAGCGACCGCTTCAAGCAGGCGCTCGAGGGCCAGCCCAAGGAGCGGCTCGGCTTCAGCTACGTCGACGTCCGGGCCGCGTTCGACGCCGTCCCCTCCTCGCAGGCGCAGTTCCTCGCGCCCTTCCGGCGCGCCTTCCGCGAGCCGGTCGTGGCCACTGCGACCGCGCAGCCGGACGCACTCGAGGTCACGAGCAAGACGCCCGCGTCGTCGCTGTCGGCCCTCGGCCTCGCCGGCCTTGGCTCCCAGGGCAGCGACCTGATCGGCCAGCTGCCCGGCGACTCGATCCTTGCGACCGGCGGCCCGGACCTGGGCCGCCAGCTGAGCTCCGGCGTGGACCTGGCCGCTTCGAGCGTGGGCGGCCGCGCCATCCTCGAGCAGGGCCTGCGCGTCCGCACCGGGCTGGACCTGCAGGACGACGTGCTCGGCTGGATGGGCGACTACGGCCTGTTCGTGCGCGGCCAGGACCAGAGCAGCCTCGGCGGCGCGCTGGTGGTCGAGAGCACCGACACGGCGGCTACCCGCCGTGCCATCGCCGGCTTCCAGCGCATCCTGCGCTCTCAGGCCGGCTCCGGCATCCGGATCGGGAAGCTCGGAGTCCGCGGGGCCGACGCCGGCTTCACCCTGAACATCGCCGACCTGCCGCGGCCGGTGAACGTGCTGCTGGCCGACGACCGGTTCGTCGTGGCCTTCGGGAACGAGGCCGCCAGCGCGGCGATCGACCCCCAGGGGACGCTGTCCGACGAGGAGGCCTTCACGCAGGCCCAGCAGTCACTTGGCGGCGGGTACAAGGTGAGCACCTACGCGAGCGTGCCGGCGGCGCTGCTGCTGGCCGAGGGCCTCGGCGCGAATAGCGACTCCGGCTACCAGCGGGCCAAGCCATACCTGACGGTGCTCGGCGCCCTCGTCGGCGCCTCCAAGCCCGCCGGGGAGGGCCAGCTGGAGTCGAAGTTCAGGCTGACGATCCCCGGCTAGTCGCCGGGGCGGCTCAGGCCGCTGACGTCGACGACCTCCCAGTCGCTGCCCGAGATGCGCCCGAGCGCGCCGAGGTCCTCGTCGTTCCAGTCGCGCGAGGGGACGCCGCTTATGAACCACGGCGACCCGTTGTCGGCCACGATCGCGCCGTAGCGCTGGAGCGCCCGCACGAGCACGCGTGACTGGGGCGGGAAGCGGTTGGGGTCCACCGACCGCTTGATCCGCAGTCGCTGCCCCATGGCCGGCTGGTCCTCGGACGTGTCCTCGGAGGCGTAGTGGGTCGCGGGGTAGATGAACTCCTGGCGCGAGGTCGGAACGGTGATCCGCAGGGCGTGGTCGATCTCGCCCTCCTTGACCTCCTCCGGCCGCGCCAGCCCGGGGAAGATCGGCAGGCCCGCGGCGTCGGCGGAGGTAAAGCCCTCCTTGCGCAGCTTGTTGCTGCGCAGGTCCCACACCGCGCCCGAGTCCGCGCGCCAGGACTTCCCACCGTCCTGCGGGAAGGAGTTGAACGTCTCGTACACCCGGCAGTCCGAGCGGTCGAGCACGATCACGTGCCGGTCGCCGTTGCCCTTCGGGCCTCCCTCGATCGGTGCGTCGCGCGGGATCGGGTACGGACCCGGATCGGACTCCTCGGCGATCTCGAAGGAGACCGGGACCTTCTCCGCGTCCCCGTCGACCGTGCGGTAGGGGATGCCGATCGGGGCCCCGTCCGTGCGGCCCGATCCGAAGTCGGCGTGGGTCTCCTCGTCGGCCCCGATGGAGGCGACGATCGCGTCGGAGTTGGGGACGAGCGGCAGGTTGTCGACGGGCCGGTTCCAGTGGCTCGACGCCGGCAGGATCGGGCAGTCGCCGGCGTCGGCCGCCCTGGTCTCGCCGGAGTCGTCGACGCAGGAGCAGAAACGCGGCGAGGGCAACGTCGATCACGACGATCGCCACGACCAGGGCGATGAGGTTGCGCCGCGTCAGCGCCGGGGCCTGCTCGGGCGGGTGGAGTACCTTGCCAGCCGTGCCGCCCGCCTGCGCAGGGCGAGCACCCGCTCCGCCGACCGCAGCGCCGCCGGGCGCGAGAGCCGCCCCGAGCGCAGCGCCGACTGGATCGTCCGCGCAGCGGTCGCGGAGCTCGCGTAGGTGTGGGAGAACAGGATCAGGTCCAGGTCGGCGCGCGCGGCGTTGAGCGCGATGCGGGCCGGGCTGCCGAGGCCGAAGCCGGTGGGGGTGTCGTAGGCGTCGGAGATCGTGACGCCGCGGTAGCGCAGACGGCGGCGAAGCTCGCCCACGATGATCGCTCGCGACAGCGAGGCGACCCGGTGGCGGTCGAAGGCGGGGTAGACCGCGTTGCTGAGCATGATCATCGGCGTGAGGTTGCCGGCGAACGGGCGCTCGTCGATACGCCGCAGGGTCGAGCGCGAGGCGCGGATGATGACCGGGGCGTCGTCGGTGTTCCTGCGCGCGGCGCCGAGGCCGGGGAAGTGCTTGGCCGCCGGCAGGATGCGCCGGCGCAGGAGCCCACGCGCGAAGGCGCGCGCCCGCGCGCGCACCAGCGACGGACTGCGCCCATAGCAGCGCAGCTCGCGCTCGAGCGCCGAGCGCCTGCGGCAGACGTCGGCCACCGGCGCGAGGTTGACGTTGACGTTCACCCCGCGGAGCGTCCGGCCCGCCTGCAGCCCGGTGTTGAAGGCGCCGCGGGTGCTCCCGACCCGGGCGGCAGAGAGTGTGGGCCCGCCGGGCAGGCGCTGGACGTAGCCGCCCTCCTGGTCGAGCAGCAGCAGCAGCGGCAGCCGGATTGGCGAGCGGTGCGCCGCGCGCTGTAGCGACGCGAGCGTCCGCCGCAGGTGCGCGCGCGAGCGGATGTTGCGCGTGTAGAGCATCACCCCCGCGGCCTCGCCGCGCTGCACGCGGCGCACGAGCTCACGCGGCGGGGTCTTGCCCAGGTAGGAGAAGATCACGCGCTGGCCGGCGAGCTGGGAGTCGCTCAGGCGCGGGGTCTGGGCCTGTGCCGGCCCGGCGAGCAGCGCGAGGGCGCCCGCCACGATCGCGGTGTGAATGGCCGCCCTCAAGGCGGGCCACGTTAGCCGCTAGCCAGGCTCCCACCACTTCGTCCGCGTTCGCCGGAGCGCCCGGACATCAGCTCGCGCATCAGCTCCTTGCGCCGCGCCTCCTCGGTGCGGTCGGGGGTCGCTCAAGCGCCGGAGGGGGCCATTGGACCGCCTCGCAGCGGCTGTTCCCTCTGCGCCCGATCCTCGTTGTCGCGCAGTCGCGGCTCGTAGTGAGAGAAGAAGACCTTGCCGACCAGGTCGCGGCGGCTCCTCACGCCGGTCTTCTCGAAGATGCTCTTGAGGTGCTGCTGCACGGTGTGCGGTGACACCACGAGACGCTCCGCGATCCCTCCGGTCGACTCGCCCTGCAGGACCAGCCGGGTCACCTCCTGCTCGCGCTCGGTCAGGCAGTAGGCCGACATCAGGAGCGGCACGAGCCGGGCGGGGTGCGCCGGCTCCACTATGACCGCGACGCGGGTCCCCCCGTCGCTGACCAGCGTCGCACCGTGGAGCACCACCCAGGTCCCCGAGCGCGAGAGCACGCGGGCCACGGCCACCTCGCCGGGAGCGTCGCGACCGTCGGCGGAGCGCTGGGCCTGGCCGGCCACCGCCAGCACGGCGGAGGGAAGCCGGCCGGCCTGCCAGTCGCCCTCCGGCAGGTCCGACATCCAGCGTTCCACGCCTGGCGTGGCGGACTCGACCTCCCAGCGGGAGGACAGCACGAGAAGACCCGGCGCCTCGGGGCCCTCCGGGTCGCTTGCCTCGCCGAGCAGCAGCGCCCGGCGCGCGCCTTCGCCCAGCGTGGGCGACGCGGCGCGCAGGAAGTCGATCTCCTCCTCGCTGAACGTCGGGTCGCCGGGCTCGCGGTAGACGCCGACACCACCCCACGCTTCTCCAGACGAGGTCCTCAGCCCGACGACCAGCTCTTGGTCGCCGCCGAGCTCCATGTTGGCGTGCCAACGTGGGCTAGAGGACGGGTCGCCGCCCGTGGCCTCGTGCAGCGTGGAGGCGCCGCGGGCCGAGCGCACCACGTCCGAGAGCTTGTTGACGTCGTCCTCGTAGTACTCGTGCGCGAGGGACTCCGGCGGGATCTCCGGCATGAAGTCGTTGAAGTGGCTGGTGATGAGCAGCGACGCGGGGTCGAGCGTGTACCAACAGAACCCCATGTAGTGAGGGACCAGCGGCGAGATGATCTCGTCGGCCTCGCGCCAGAAGGTGACGAGGTCCCGGCTCTCGCCGGCCAGTGCGCCGAGCCGCTCCTGCGCCCGCTCTCGGGAGTACGCGCTCATCGGCCGACCTTACGCCTGATCGCTGCGCGCGCAAATGCCACATTTCTGGCATGGCCTCAAGCGGGGCGCAGCCGTAGCTTCGCCGTTGTGAACGCAGGAGGACGGACCCCGGAGGAGCTCGACACGCTGCTGGAGGACGCCCTGGTCGTGCGCGACCGGGCGAGGCTGCGCTCGTTGTTCTGCGACGGCGCGGTGTTCGCGTCGGGCCCTCGCGAGTCCCGCGGCGGTGAGGCAATCGGCCGTGCTGCCGTGGAGCTGTTCGAGGAGGGAGGGACCTACGTGGCCGGCGACGGCCGGGTGCTCCGCTCCCGGGGTCTCGCGCTCCTCAGCTCGGCGGGTGCCGCGCACGTGGCGTGTCGCGGTCCTGACGGGGCTTGGCGGATCGCCATCTGCCTCCTGCACGTCGACCGACAGGAGGACACATGAGCACCCAGGCACCCGAGGCCGTTGCGACGCGGAAGGGCGAGGGCGAGGCCATCTGGTGGTTCGGCGCCTTGGCCGAGGTCAAGGCGACGGCAGAGCAGACCGGCGGTCGGCTGAGCCTGCTGGAGATCACCGAGCCGCCGAACATGGAGGGGCCGCTGCACGTCCACTACCGCGACGACGAGGGCTTCTACATCCTCGAGGGCTCGGCGACCATCGAGGTGGGCAGCGAGCGCTTCGAGGTCGGCCCGGGCGACTTCGCCTTCGGCCCGCACGGCATTCCGCACCGCTACAGCACCGGCCCCGAGGGGTGCCGGATGCTCTTCGTGATGACGCCCGGGGGCTTCGAGAACCTCGTTCGCGGGATGGGACAGCCCGCGCAGAACCGCATCCTGCCGCCCCCGTCCGACGAGGAGCCCGACTGGGAGCACGTGGCCGCCGTGGCGAAGGCAAACGACTGCGAGTTGCTCGCGTAAGCCCTACAGCGGGATTACCGCCGCGGGGCATCCTGCCCCGCGATCTGATGAAGAGCTGGACGTCACGTATCGCGTGACCATATCCCGCTACAGCGGAATATTTCCGTGCTTGCGCTTCGGCCCGGGCACGCGTTTGGTCTGCAGCGTCTCCAGCGCCCGGATGAGCTTGGGGCGCGTCTCGTGGGGCACGATCACGTCGTCGATGTAGCCGCGCTCGGCCGCCGTGTAGGGGTTGGCGAAGCGCGCCTTGTAGTCGTCCATCAGCTTCTGGCGCCGCTCGTCGGGGGTGGGCGAGTTCGAGATGTCGCGGCGGTAGATGATGTTCACCGCGCCCTCCGGGCCCATCACCGCGACCTCCGCCTGCGGCCAGGCGAAGTTGAAGTCGGCCAGCATGTGCTTGGAGTTCATGACGTCGTACGCGCCGCCGTAGGCCTTGCGCGTGACCACGGTCAGCTTGGGGACCGTCGCCTCGGTGAACGCGTACAGGAGCTTGGCGCCGTGGCGGATGATCCCGCCCCACTCCTGGCTGGTGCCGGGCAGGAAGCCGGGCACGTCGGTGAAGGTCACCAGCGGGATGTTGAACGCGTCGCAGAAGCGCACGAAGCGCGCGCCCTTCTCGCTCGACTCGATGTCGAGCACGCCGGCCAGCTGCGCGGGCTGGTTTCCCACGATGCCCACCGGCCTGCCGCCCAGGCGCGAGAAGCCCACGATGATGTTCCTGGCGAAGTGCTCGTGCACCTCGAAGAACTCGCCGTCGTCGACGATCAGCGAGACCACGTCGCGCATGTCGTAGGGCTTGTTGGGGTTGTCGGGGACCGCGGTGTCGAGCGCCTCCTCCATGCGGTCGATCGGGTCGCCGGAGTCCATGCGCGGCGGCTGCTCGAGGTTGTTCTGGGGCAGGAAGGACATGAGGAAGCGCGCGTCCTCGAGGCAGGCCTCCTCGTCCTCGGAGGCGAAGTGCGCGACGCCCGACTTGGTGTTGTGGGTCATAGCCCCACCGAGCTCCTCGAACTCGACCTCCTCGCCGGTGACCGTCTTGATCACGTCGGGCCCCGTGATGAACATGTGCGAGGTCTCCTTGACCATGAAGATGAAGTCGGTCATGGCCGGGGAGTAGACGGCGCCGCCCGCGCAGGGGCCCATGATCAGAGAGATCTGCGGGATGACTCCCGAGCACTGCACGTTGCGCACGAAGACGTCGCCGTAGGCGCCCAATGAGACGACGCCCTCCTGGATGCGCGCGCCGCCCGAGTCGTTGATGCCGATGACCGGGCAGCCGATGTTGGCCGCCAGGTCCATGATCTTGCACATCTTCTCCGCCATGACCTCGCCGAGCGAGCCGCCGAAGACGGTGAAGTCCTGGGAGAAGACGCACACCGGCCGCCCGTTGATCAGCCCGTGGCCGGTGACCACGGCGTCGCCCCACGGCTTGTTCTTCTCCATCCCGAACTCCGCGGTGCGGTGGCGCACGAAGGTGTCGAGCTCCTGGAAGGTGCCCTCGTCGAGCAGCTTGAGCACGCGCTCGCGCGCGGTGAGCTTGCCCTTGGCGTGCTGCTTCTCCTCGGCCTCGGGGTTGGTGTGGGCGGCCTGCTCACGCAGCTCCTGGAGCTGGGCGAGCTTCTCCTCGTAGGTCTCCGGTGACTTCTGGCGCATGGGCCGCGAGAGGTTATTCGCCCGCGACGAGCGCGTTCGTGGCCAGGAACAGCGATCCGGCCAGCGCAACCGCGCCGCTCATGACGCTCATCACGTCGGCGGCGTAGAAGGTGCCGCCGTTGAGCATGTCGTCGAGCGCGAGCAGGAGGTCGGGGAGGGCGAAGTAGGCGAGGAGGACTCCCAGAGCCAGGGACACCGCGGGCACCTGCCGCAGCGCGACCGCGGCCACGGCAAGCGCAAGGAGGGCCAGCACCAGCAGCTGATCGAACCAGTCGGTCACCTTCGCCACCTGCCATTCGGACAGCGAGTCGCCGAACCCGGGCTCGCCGGCGGGAGTGGCGACCGCCTCCACCGTGGGCAGCAGCTGGGCGATCGTGACGAACAGCGCGACGAAAGCCGCGGCGCCGAGGCCGACCAGCACGGTCGCCATCCCGAGGCGGCGCCCGCTTCGGCGCGCAACCAGGTCGGACGCCACCAGCACCGCCAGGCCGGCGGTGGCGATCAGGGCGGCGACGAGGCCGACGATGGCCCCGACCTCGACGTCTCCGGGGGTGACGAGGAACTCGATCGCGGTCACCAGCGCCGGCAGGGCGAAGAACATCGCCGGCGGGATCAACGCGGCGCGCAGGTACGGCATCCGGGGTGCCGCGAATCCGGCGGCACACAGGGCGATCGTCACCAGCCCGAGCAGGACGGTGACCACGTCGAGCAGGGTGTAGAGCTGCCACAGCGTGGCGCCCTGCGTCCAGTCCATGAAGAGGGATATGACGCCGATCAGGGCTCCCACCGCGATGAGCACCAGCGCGACCGGGTTGGCGGGGGGAGCGGTGCGTGCGCCCGGACCCGCCTGCGACGGAGCCGTTTCCGCCGGCGCCGCCTGCGGCCAGGCCGGGGCCGGGTGGCTGAGCCAGAGCGTCGTGTTCGAATAGCGCTCGAGCTGGTGGAGCGGAGGCTGAGCGGAGATGCCTGCCTGGCGGAGGTCGTGCTCGATGCGGCCGCGGTCCTGCGGGGTCGGGTTCTCGATCCCCCAGACCCTGAGCAGGTTCTCGAACGGGACCTCGCCGGCACCCCGCGGCTCGCGCTCGAGCCACTCTCGGAAATGTTGCGCCGGGCCCTGCGTGATGGCGGCAGCCTACGCGCTGGCGCACGGGCCCTCGGCGGGATTACACTCCGTCGATGCTGCGGAGGGGTGCGTGGGTCGCGGGGGTGCTCCTCGCGCTGCTGGTCGTCGCGCCCGCCGCGCAGGCGGCGAAGCGCTGCGGCGAGCCCGGCGCGCGCTGGCAGCGCGCCACGCCGCGGCAGGCCGGCATGGATGGGGCGAAGGTGCGCGCGGCAATCGACTACGGCACCGTCAACGCGGGCTTTGCCGTGCGCGTCTACCGCCACGGCTGCTTGGTGGGCGAGGACTCGGTGAACCCCGAGAGCCGCGCCGGCCGGTTCGAGAGCTGGTCGCTGGCCAAGTCGGTGACCGCGATGGTGTTCGGGCGGGCGATGACCCAGGAGCTGATCAGCCGCCACGACCGCATCGGCGGGCTGATCACCGAGGCCGACCGGCCGCACGGCGCCGTGTCGATCGAGCAACTGCTGCGCATGACCTCCGGCCTGCGCTGGAACGGCCTCCGCGACTACAACATCTTCATGCGCGACCGCTTGCGCGACGGCCTGACGGTGCCCTTCGACAAGACGCCGGGCACGTACTACGAGTACTCGCAGAGCGGCCCCGCGCTGGCGGCGGAGTCCGTGGGCCGGGCGGTGGGCGAGGACTTCCAGAGCTACGCCCAGCGGGAGCTGTTCGGGCCGCTCGGGATCGGCCGCGACTCCTGGTTCTGGCGCCGCGACCAGGTCGGCCACACCCAGGGCTTCTTCGGTCTGAACATGCGGCCGGACGACTTCGGCCGACTCGGGGATCTCCTGCGCCGCGACGGGGTGTGGCGCGGCCGGCGCCTCCTCTCGTCGACGTTCGTCCGCCAAGCGCTGTCGGCAAGCAGGACCAACGGGTGCTACGGCTGGTTCATCTGGATCAACAGCAAGAAGCCGTGCGTCAGCCCGAGGGTCGGCAGCCGTCCGGTGAGCGGCAGCCGCGAGTTCCCGACCCTGCCGCCCGACCTGTACCGCTTCTCGGGCCTGTTCGGGCAGGTCGTGGCGGTGTTCCCGAGCCAGGACGTGATGGTCGTGCGGACCGGCCAGGAGTCCTCGCCGGCTCCGTCGGGTGGCTCGAGCTGGGAGCAAGGCCTGTACGAGCGGGTGCTGGGCTCGATCACCGACCAGCGCGTGCCACGCCCGCGCGACGCCGGCGACCCCAACCCCGAGACGCCTGACGCCGACCGCGGCTTCCAGACCGCCGTGTTCAACCCGTCCGAGTACCTGCCGGGGATCGTCCAGCCCGCGCTGCCACCGGCCGGCCCCCGCCGGGCGCGCGCGATGCAGATGCGCCTGCTCCGGCCCCGGGCCAGCCTGCGCGGCTTCGTCGCGGTGCGGCTGGCCTGTCCCGGCCGCTGGCCCGGCGGCCCCGCCGGACGCTGCTTCGGGCGCGCGACTCTCGAGGGCGCCCCGCAGGGCCGCAGCTACGACATCGGGCCGGGCGAGGCGCAGCGGTTCAGCTTCCGCCTCACCGCGCGCCGACGGGCTTCGCTGAAGCGGCGCGGCAAGCTGCGCCTGGAGCTCGCCACGCGCAACCGCGACACCCTCGACGGCACGCCGGCGACGGAGGGCCTCGGTGTCGTCCGCCCGCCGATCGCGCCGCGCGTGCGGCTGCTGTCGCGCCGCTTGGTGGTGCGCCGCGGCACCGTCCGGATCCGGATCGCCTGCCCGCGCCGCGGCGACACCGGGTGCCGCGGGCGGCTCGTGCTGCGCTCCCCGCGCGGCCGCCGGCTCGGCGCGCGCACATTCAGGCTGCGCAAGGGCCGCCGGGCCGTTCTGCGGATGCGGGTGCGCCGGAACGCCCGGGGCCGGGCGCGGCTGTCGGCGAAGACCTCGGTCCGCGGCGGCTACTCGAGCATCGCCCGCCGCCGCGTGCGCGTGGTGCGCTGAGCCGGAGTGCTACTCGCGCGTGAAGGGTTGGCGCTGGTCGGAGCCCAGCTCGTCGAGCAGGCCCTCCAGCCGCTGCTGTAGATCGTCGTAGGGGGAGGCCTCCGGAGGGCGCTTGCTGAAGCGGCTCCAGAGGCCCGACCGGGCCACCTGCTCCTCGACCTCGGCGTTGAGGGTGACCTTCGTGCCCCAGCCGGAGGGCTCGAGCGAGGCACTTCCCTGTGCGCCTTGCGCCTCCCAGCGCACGCTCCGCTCGTCCTCGGTGACCTCCACCTGGGCCTCGCCGATCAGCTCGGCCAGGCGCCCTTCACTCAGCTCCGGCCAGAGCTCGGGCGGTGACTTGACCAGGGTGCGAGAGACCTCGAACTTGGGCATCGCGCCGGGGTTTCGGCGACGCCCCGCCGGTTCCCTTCCGCCTGGGCGAGGCCGCCCAAACCGCGAGTCGGCGCGAGCCTACGCCCGCGCCGCGGGCGGGTGCAAGGGGCCGATCAGGCCTCGGAATACTCCCCGTACTCCTCGCGCAGCACGCCGCAGACCTCGCCGATCGTGGCCTTTTCCTTCAGGGCGGCGCGCATGGGCTCGAGCAGGTTGCCGTCGCCCCGCGCGGTCTCGCGCAGGCCTTCCAGCCGCTTCCGCAGCGCGCCCTCGTCGCGCTCGGCCTTGAACTGCCGCAGCCGCTCGACCTGCTCGCGCTCGGACTCCGGGTCCACGCGCAGGATGTCGACCTCGTCCACCTGGTCGGTGACGTACTCGTTCACCCCGACCACGATGTCCTGCTTGATCCGGTAGCGCTCCTCGTAGCCCCACGCCGACTCCTCGACCTCGGCGCGGATGAAGGGGATGCACTGGACCGAGCCGCCGAGCTCGTCGACCTTGTCGATCAGGCCCTGGGCGCCGGTCTCGATCTGGTCGGTGAGCGCCTCGACGAAGTAGGAGCCGGCGAAGGGGTCGACGGTGTCGGTGGCGCCGGACTCGTGGGCGAGGATCTGCTGGGTGCGCAGGGCGATGCGGGCCGCCCGCTCGGTGGGCAGCGCGAGCGCCTCGTCGAAGCCGTTCGTGTGCAGCGACTGGGTGCCGCCGCACACCGCGGCGAAGCCCTGCAGCGCCACGCGCACGATGTTGTTCTCGGGCTGCTGGGCGGCCAGCGTCACGCCGCCGGTCTGGGTGTGGAAGCGGATGGTCTGGGCCTTCTCGTTCTCGGAGCCGAAGCGCTCGCGCACGATGCGCGCCCACATGCGCCGGGCGGCGCGGAACTTGGCGACCTCCTGGAAGACGTTGTTGTGGCCGTTGAAGAAGAAGGCCAAGCGCGGGCCGAAGGAGTCGATGTCGAGGCCGGCCTCGAGCGCGGCCTCGACGTAGGCGATCGCGTTGGCCAGCGTGAAGCCGACCTCCTGCACCGCCGAGCAGCCCTTCTCGCGCATGTGGTAGCCGGAGATGGAGATCGTGTTCCACTTCGGGACGCGCTCGGCGCAGTAGGCGAACAGGTCGGTGGTCAGCCGCATCGCGGGCTCGGGCGGGTAGATGAAGTTCCCGCGGGCGATGTACTCCTTGAGCACGTCGTTCTGGGTCGTGCCGCGCAGGTCCTTGGAATCGACGCCCTGCTCCTCGCCCACCAGCTCGTAGAGCAGGAGCAGCACCGACGCCGGCGCGTTGATCGTCATCGACGTGGACACGTCCTTGAGGGGGATGCCGTCGAACACGCGCCGCATGTCGTCGATGGAGTCGATGGCGACCCCGGTGCGCCCGACCTCGCCCTCGCACAGCGGGTCGTCGGAGTCGCGCCCGAGCTGGGTGGGCAGGTCGAAGGCCATCGACAGGCCCGTCGAGCCGTGGTCGATCAGATAGTGGAAGCGCTCGTTGGTCTCCTTGGCGCTCGCGTAGCCCGCGTACTGGCGCATCGTCCAGCGGCGCTTGCGGTACATCTCGCGGTGGATGCCGCGGGTGAACGGGTACTCGCCCGGCTCGCCGAGGCGCTCCTCGAGCCCGCTGTCGACGTCGGCCTCGTCGTACAGCGGCTTGATCTCGATGCCCGAGTCGGTGAACACCCGCTCGTCGTCGGGACCGACGATGGGGGCGATGGTGGGCTTGTACTCGCGCTCGGTGGCCACGCGAGGAGGATACGGACGCGCGTCGTGCGCTAGGCGGGGTCGGCGGGCGGGATCGACTCGACCGCGTCGTCCACGGTCTCGCAGACCGCCACCCTGGCGCCCAGGCCCACGATCTCGGCTACCCGGCGGACCACGGCCCGCTCGGGCAGCACCACCGCTACGCGTTGCTGGCGCGACTCCAGCCGTTCGGCCAGCTCGAACAGCACGTTGATACCCGCGCTGTCCATGAACGTGACGTTCTGCAGGTCGATCACGATGCCGTGGTCGCGGTTGCTCAGCGCCCCGAACAGGCCCTCGCGGATCCCGACCGCCGACGAGAGCTCGAACTCCTCGTTCAGCCGCGCCACGACCACGCCGTCCTGGCGCTCGATGCTCAGCTCGTCGCTCGTGCCGGCTCCCGTGTCAGGTGGTGTTGGATCGTCACGGTGGTCCCCTCGTCGCCCCGGTCGATCGCGACCGAATCCACCAATGCTTCCATCATCTTTATCCCGCGGCCCCTGTTCGTGCCGCGCGGTGGCCGCCAGCTGCCGTAGTCGCGCACCGTCACGGACACGTCGCCCTCGCTCCCCGACACCTCGACGTCGAAGGAGCGCGCATCCGGGGGGTAGGCGTGCTCGATCGAGTTGGAGCAGGCCTCGGCGGCGGCCAGCAGCACGGCGTCGGAGTCCCACTGCGAAGCCCCCCGGTCGGCCAGCCACCGCGACAGCAGGCGTCTGAGCAAGGGCGCGGAATCGCGCTCCGCGGGGAGCGTGATCAGCAACGGGTCGGGCAGGATCTCGGTCTCGATCGCGATCAGGGCGGCGTCATCGTCGATCCCCTCCGGGGGGAGCAGCTCGTCGAAGATGTTCTGGCAGAACGAGTCCACCGAACCGTTCGTGGCTCCGCTCGCTGCGAGCAAGCGGTCGAGTCCCATGTCGATGGACTCGCCCGAGCGCTCGATCAGCCCGTCGGTATAGAGGAGAAGGCGCGAGCCCGGGGTCAGCTCGGTCTCGATCGCGGCGTACGCGGCGCTGGCCGTGGCGCCCAGTGGGGGCGCGGGCGGCAGGTCCAGCAGGCGAGTGTGCCCCTCGGGGGAGACCAAGACCGGCGGCGCGTTCGCTGCGGCAACGGCCTCCATCTTGCTGCTGCGAGGGTCCAGGACGATGTAGACGAGCGTCGCCGTCCGGCCGGGCTCGAGCTGCCGGACCAGCGTGTTCAGGCGCTCGATGACCTCGAGCGGGGGCCGCTCGTCCAGCGCGTAGGCGCGTAGGGCGGAGCGCAGCTGGGCCATCAGCGCCGCCGCTCGGAAGCCGCGGCCGACCACGTCGCCGATGGCCAGGCAGAGGGTGCCGCTGCGGGTCACGAACGCGTCGTACCAATCGCCGCCCAGCAGGGCGGACGCGGCCGGCGCGTAGCGCGCGGCGACGCGCATGCCGGGAAAGGAGGGCAGGGTCTGGGGGAGCAGCGAGCGCTGCAGCTCTTCCGCGAGCCCACGCTCCCGCTCGGCGAGCCGGGAGTGGATAGCCAGCGCCGCGCGGTCGGCGGCCCGCTGGAGCAGGTCGGCATCCTCGTCGGTGAACTGGCGGTCGACGAGGCTGCCGACGTGCAGGACCCCGGTGATCTGGCCCTCGGCGATCAGCGGCACGCCCAGCAGCGAGCGCAGCCCCTTCTCGCGCAGGATGGGGTTGAAGATGTCCGCGGTCGCCACGTCCGGGATGTGCACGGCGTGGGCCTCGGCCGCCACGCGGCCCGCGAAGCCGCGGCCCATCGGCACCCGCACCACGGCTTCGACCTCCTCCTCGAGCCCCTTCGCGGCGCGAGCCACCAGCGTCCGGCGGTCCGTGTCGATGAGGAGGATCGCCGCGGTGTCCACGTCGAGGATCTCGGTCGCACGCGTGAGCAGCTCGTCGAGGAGCTGTTCGAGCGGCAGATAGGAGAGCGCGGCGTCGGTGACCGCCCGCAGGTCCCGTAGCTGACTTCCGGGCTGCTCGCTGGGCATCGATTGGGGAGCCTACCCCTGTGGTCGTAGCATCCGCGGAGTGCACGTGACCGTTCGTCTCTTCGCGATGCTCCGCGAGCGCGCGGGGGCCGCCTCGGTCGATCTCGAGCTGCCCGACGGGGCCCGCGTGGGCGACGCCCTGGCCGAGCTCGGGCCGCTGGCCGAGGGCCTTCCGCTGGTGATGGCCGTCAACCGCGAGTACGCGCCCGAGGACCAGGTCCTCGCCCCCGGAGACGAGCTGGCCCTGATCCCGCCGGTGAGCGGCGGCTCCCCGGCTGAACGGGCGGGCGAGCGGTGGGCGCGCGTGACCAGCGAGCCGCTGTCCCTGGAGACCGTGGCCAAGCGGGTGCGCGACCCGCGGGCCGGCGCGGTGGTCACGTTCAGCGGCGTGACCCGCGACGTCGAGAAGCTCGAGTACGAGGCCTACGCGGAGATGGCCGCGGAGAAGCTCGAGTCGATAGTCGAGGCCGCGGTCGAGCAGCACGGCCTGTGCGCGGCGGCGGTCGAGCACCGAGTGGGTGACGTGCCGATGAGCGAGCCAAGCGTGGTGGTGGCCGCCTCGGCGCCCCACCGCGGCGAGGCCTTCGCGGGCGCGCGCGAGATCATCGACCGGGCGAAGGCCGAGGCGCCGATCTGGAAGCGCGAGGTCGAGGGCGAGGAGGGCCGCTGGGTGGAGGGCTCGGAGCCGACCGGCGCCGCTTGAGACGTTTGGCGAATGCCGGCCGCAAGGCCGCTGGGTTCGTCCGGCTGCGCCGGCTGCTGGCCACTTCCCGGCCGCCCTACCGGGTGGAGCTCGGCTCGGGGCTCGTACGCCGCGACGGCTGGGTGTCGACCGACGTCTGGGCGCGCGCCCCCCTGCACCTCGACGCCACCCGCCCGTGGCCCTTCCCACCCGGGACGGTGAGCCACGTGTACGGCGACAACATGATCGAGCACGTGCCCCTCGAGGGCGCCCGTGCTCTGTTCGGCCACGCCCTACGGGCGCTGCGGCCCGGAGGGCGCATCCGCTTCGTCACCCCCGACGCCCGCCGCTGCGCCGAGATCTACCTCGAGGGTGGCGAGCTCGCCCAAGCGCAGTTCGAAGCCCACCGCGGTGCGGGCACCCGCATGGAGCACGCCGTCGACATCCTGCGGGCGGTCTTCGTCGAGTACGAGCACGACCGCGGCTACGCCTGGGACTTCGAGTCGCTGAGCGCCGTGGCGATGCTCGCCATGGAGGCGCGCCGTCCCGGTTAGGGCCGTTGCAGGAAGCGGTCGGCCGGCTCGAACGGAGCGAGAGGGGGCAGCGACTTCTCCGTCAGGCGCACCGGCCGCGGCGAGCGGAAGACGGCCACGGAGTAGCCGGGAGCGAAGTCCAGCCGCACCAGGCCCATCGGGGGCGGAAGCGGGAACGGCGGGTCGGGGCGGGGCGGCGGCTTCTCGGAGCCGGGGCCGCCCGGGTCGACCGCGATCGCTACCACCTCACGGACCGAGGCGCCCCTCGGCGGCAGCGGTCGCAGGCCGCGGAGGTAGAGGCCGAGCGGAATCTCGCCCTCGCTCGGGTTGACGATCACGATGCGCCCGCCGGGCGGGGGCGGCCCGACCGACTCGGCCGCGCCACGCCAGTCCTCGCGGCCGTACTTGCCGTCGAGGTTCACCACGAGCGTGGTGAACAGCCCGATCCCGCAGAGGGCCACCGTCAGCACCACGCCCACCGCGCGCGGCCGCGCGGCCGCGAAGCCCGCGCCCACGACGACCGCCGCCGGCAGCCAGGCGGCCAGCGAGTTGCGCACCCCGAAGGTGTCGGGGTCCACGGGGAGGGGCAACAGCAGGGCCAGCAGCGCCAGCACCCCGGCTGCGACCGCGCCGCTGCGTCCGCGGGCTCCGGGGCGCAGTGCCAGCACCACGCCGACCACGGCAAGCAGCCCCGCCGCCCCCGTCAGCACGGCTTCGGCGGGCCCCTCGTAGCCGATGACGAACTGCTTGGGCACGCGCGCGAGGCGGCTCCCGAGGGACGTGTCGCGCAGGTAGTTGGCCAGGTCCAGCCCGCGCTGGTGGAGAGCGAGCGGCAGCAGGGCGAGGCCCACCACCGTGACGCCGGCCACCGCCGGCACGGCACGGCGGCGGTGGAGCGCGATCAGCCAGACCGCCTCGCCCGCCACCAGGAACAGCGCGTAGTAGTGGCTGGCCAGGGCCAGGGCGCTCGCGACGGCCCAGCCGGCCAGCGCCTTGCCGGTCGGCTCCTCGCGTGCGTACGCGAAGCCCAGCAGCGACAGGCCGCCGAACAGCATCAGCAGCGGGTAGGAGCGCGACTCCTGCGAGTAGTAGACGAGCAGCGGGCTCACCGCGGCCAGCGCCGCGACGATCAGCCCGGCCCGCTCGGACACCAGCCGGCGCCCGGCCAGGTACGCGACGCCCACGAAGGCCGTGCCCGCGATCGCCGAGAGCGACCGCAGCCCCACCTCGCCGCTCCCGAACAGCTTTACCCACAGCCAGGCGACGACGTAGTAGAGCGGGGGAGTCGACTCGTTGTCGTAGACGCGGTCGAGCATTCCCGAGAAATCGAGGTCGACCGTGCGCACCGCGACTGCCTCGTCGAGCCAGAAGCTCTGGGCGTCGAGGAAGACGAAGCGCAGCAGGGCGGCGAGCGCGAGGATCGCCAGCGGCGCGGCGACCAGCGGGCGCTTCGCGGGGGTGGAGAGGACCTGCACCCGGCGCGAGGGTAGTGCCCGCCGCGCTCGCGGGCGCCTGCCATGGTGATGCACCGATGACGGGGCGCCGTTGGTTCTACCCGCTGGCGCTGGCGCTGCCCTTCCTCTTGGTGGCGGCGGCGCTAAAGGGTCTCACCGTCGAGCTGTCGACCTTCCACGGGAGCGACGCCCGCTCCTACCACCTGCCCACCATCATGCAGTTCGCCGACGGGCTGCCGACCCCGGACCTCGTCCGCTACCCGGCTGCCCAGGCGCCGCTGTTCCACCTGCTGTTCGCGGTCTACGGAAAGGTCGTCGGCTTCGACCTGTGGAAGCTGCAGGCGCTCGGGGTGGTCATCTCGTACCTCGCCGTCCTCGCCCTGTTCCACCTGCTCAGCTCGCGGCTCGGGCTGCAGCGGTGGAAGGCGTTCGCCTTGACGCTGCTGTTCGCGCTGTCGCCGTACTTCTTCGGCGCCTCCTTCATCCTGCTCACCGACAACCTGGCGATCCTGTGCGCGCTGGTCGCTGTGATCCTGTTCCACCGCTCGCGGCGAGGAGCAGTCGATGCGGCTGTTCGCGCTCGGCTGTGTCTTCGTAGCCCTGGCGCTGCTCACCCGTCAGGCGTTCGTGTGGCTGCTGCCGCTGGGGCTGTACTACGCGCCGCGAAGGGTTCCCGGCGCGGTCTTGCTCGGGCTGTCCTTCGCGCCCCTGGGAGCGCTGATCATCGCCTGGGGCGGGCTCGTGCCGAAGGGCTCGGACCCCACGTCGTGCGGGTTGTGCCCGGGCTCGGGGGACGACCTGCTGGCCCGGGCGCTGGGCTTCACCTTCGCGGTGTTCGCGATCTACGCCGTGGCTGTGCTGGGGCCGAGCGTCGCGCGCCAGGTGCGAGCGCTGCTGGCGCCGGCCGGCGTTGCCGTCGCGCTCCTGGTGGCCGTGGCGCTGCTGATCGCGTTCCCGCTCGACTTCTCGCCGCCGGCGCCCGGGGTGCCCGGGGACGCCGGCTACCTGTGGCGGGCATCGGAGAAGCTGCCGCTGCTGTTCTGGGTGCTGGTCCCCGCGGGGACGGTGGCCGCCTACGTCCTGGGCCGCCGCGCCGGCCCGCGCTCACTCGGCGTGGTCTTCGGCGTGTCGTTCCTGCTGTCCGTGCTGCCGGTTCGGCTCGTGTACCAGAAGTACTTCGACCCCTTCGCCCTGCTCGCCGTGCTCCTGTTCGTCCGCCGCGAGGACCTCGAGCGGCGGTGGCAGTGGGCCGGCGTCGCGGGCTTGGCGGTCGGCTTCGTCGCCTACGCGGTGTCGTTCGAGGTCTAGGGGCCGAACTCCCCGCTGCCCGAGCCGCCCCCTCCGGCTCCGCCGAACTCGCCTCCGCCGCCGGCCGAGCCGCCTCCTGCGGCCGAAGCCACGCCACCGCCGCCGGGGGAGAACTCGTTTGCCGGGTCGGGCGGCCGCGGGGCGGGCGCCGGCGCCGTTGGGGCGGCACTCGGGCTGCCCGTCGGCGCTCCGCCCAGCCCGGCTCCGGGGTTCACCGGCTGCGCGGCCGCCTCGCCGGGCTTCGGGGTGGTCGGTGCGACGGCGCCGCCGGCCGCCGGGTCGGTCAGCTCGGGCGGCAGCAAGGGGCTCTTCGCCTTCGCCTCCTGGCGCTCGAGGCGCGGGCGCGCACCCTCCCCGGAATTGCTCAGCTCGCTGACGGTCGCCGCGCCGCCCCCCGCCACGATCGCCGCCGAGGCGGCCATCGCGGCCACCTTCGAGCCGCTCACCAGCTCGACTCCCTGGCCGACCCGGTCGCTGAGGCCCGCGGCCAGCGACTCGAATCCGGCGCGCAGCGAGCTGCCGACGTCGGACGACATCACCAGCGCCGCCGGCGGCATCAGCGCCGCCACCCGGGCCGGGGCGGAGCGGAACTCGCGCAGCCGCGCGCGGCAGGCCAGGCAGGTGCGCAGGTGGGGGCGAAGCGCCTTCATGTCGTCGGCCGTCGCCTCGCCGTCGGCCAGCGCGGAGAGGTGCGGCGCCAGGCGCTCGCACTCGTCGCCGGCCTCGATGCCGTCCACGCGCGCGAGGAAGGCGCGCCGGCCTTCGGCCAGGCAGCGGTTGACCTTGGTGTACGTCCAGCCGCAGATCCGCGCGATCTCGTCGTAGGAGTGGCCCTCGGCGCGCAGCAGCAGCGCGCGCACCTCCTGCGGCTTCAGCCGCTTGAGGGCCTCCGCTCCCACCTGCAGCCGCTCGAGCCGCTCCGCCTGCTCGGGAGCGGGCGGGCCGCCCGCGCGCTCGGGGGCGTCGCCGTCGTCCCCGGTGGGCGTGTGGCGGTCGCGCTGGCGGCGCAGGGCCAAGGCCTCGTGCTTGACCACGGTCTTCAGCCAAGGCACGAGCTGGTCCTCGGCAGTGGACGGCGCCTTGGTCAGCATGATCTCGAGCCCGCGCTGGTAAGCGTCCTCGGCGTCCTCCGGCGTGGCTGCGTAGCGGCGGGCCGTGGCCATGATCTGACCCGCGTGGCGCTCCACGAGCTCGAGCGCGGCGGCGCTCAGCTCGGCCGCCGGCCGAGCGCTCTCCTCGCGCCTCCGTGCCCTGGGTCGCATCAGCACCGCGTACAGCTCGCGAGTGTGCAGAGTTCGCCCCGGTCGCACCACGCGAAAAGCCGCAACCTGCGAGCTTTCCGTCACCGGCGAGACAATCGCCGTCCTCGACTGTTTACTTGACGACTCCTCCATGCCCGACGGACGTGTCCGACACCTGCGGGAGGCACAGACCCCGGCCAAGTCGCCGCTGGACCTGCCGCCTCGCGACATGCGCGCCCCGCGCACGTTCATGCTCGGGGCACTGCTGCGGCTGGAGGTCGCGCGTCACGTCGCGCGGCTGATCACGCTCATAGCGCTCGACTTCGCGGGTCTCCTGCTCGGGATCTGGACCGCGCTCGAGGTCAAGCAGGCGGTGCGCGGCGGCCCCGGCTTCGGCTTCTACTTCGACCAGGCGCTCGACGTCGCCCCGCTGGCCGCGCTCGTGATGATCCTTCTCTTCGCGCGCTCGCACCTGTACGCCGACCGCACGATGCGCCCCGGCTTCTCGGCCGTCGTCGCGTGCCTGTTCCAGACGACGGCGGTGATCTTCATCTACGCCGTGGTCGAGGGCTACGAGTTCCAGTCGTACTACATCTTCTACGGCGGCCTGTTCTTCGCGCTGTTCTACGTCGCGGGGCTGCGCTTCGGCTTCGAGTGGCTCTCCTTCGCGCTGCTGAAGGCCGCCGGCTACCGGCGCCGCGCGGTGCTGGTGGGCTCGGGCGCGCACATCGACGGCGTGGCCACCGCGCTGCGCGGCTCGGAGATCCAGCCCGTGGGCTTCGTCTCGCTGACGCCGCGGCCCGTCGACGGCCTGCGGGACCTCGGCAGCCTGTCCGACCTCGAGAAGCACCTCGACGAGGTCGACGAGGTGATCATCGCCGACCCCGACTTCCCGCAGGAGCAGGCGGTCGAGCTGGTCGAGCGCTGCCACGCGCAGAGCAAGGCCGTCCGCATCGCCCCCTCGACCATGGAGATCCTCATGGACCGGGTCGAGTTCGTGCCCGGCCAGGCGCTGCCGCTGTTCGAGCTCAAGGCGCCGGTGTTCGAGGGCGTCGACTTCGTCGCCAAGCGCGCCTTCGACCTGATCGGCGCCGTCCTGCTCGTGATCTTCCTGATGCCGCTGCTGCTCAGCATCGCGCTGCTCGTGCGCCTGACCTCGCGCGGCCCGGTGATCTACAGGTCGATTCGCCCGGGCCTGGGCGGCGACCTCTTCCCCTGCTTCAAGTTCCGCACGATGGAGCAGGACGCTGAGCACCGCCAGGGCGAGCTCGAGGACCAGAACGAGCTGGGCGGCGCGATCTTCAAGATCCGCAACGACCCGCGGGTGACCAAGGTCGGCCGCGTGCTGCGGCGCTTCTCGCTCGACGAGCTGCCCCAGCTGCTGAACGTGCTGCGCGGGGACATGTCGCTCGTCGGGCCGCGCCCGCTGCCCCAGCGCGACTTCGAGCGCCTCGAGGACTGGCACCGCAAGCGCTACCTGGTGCTGCCGGGCATGACCGGCCTGTGGCAGGTCTCCGGCCGCTCGGAGCTCGACCCCGACGAGCTGGTGCGGCTCGACTTCCTCTACCTGGAGCGCTGGTCGGTGTTCCTCGACCTGTCGATCCTGCTGAAGACGATCCCCGCGGTCATCCGCTCGCGGGGAGCCTGGTAGCCGGCCCCGCGGCCACGAGCGACTTCGTGAGCGGGCCCATCCGCTCGCGCACGATGGTCGCGTCGGGAAACAGCTCCTGCAGCTCCTTGGCGTCGAGCAGCAGCGTCTCGTCGAACGGGTCGTCCGAGACGCCGAGGTTCCACAGCCGCCGGCCCACCCGCCGCGGTAGCCAGTGGACCAGCGGCAGCAGGGCGTGCGGCTCGACGGGGAACCAGCGGTTCGGGGTCTGAACGAAGTACCGCTCCCCGACACGGCTCAGCTCGGCAGCGAGCGCGCGCCGGTCGGCGGGGTCGACCACGTGCTCGATCACCGAGTTGGAGTAGGCCACGTCGAACTCGCCATCGCCGAACGGAAGGCCGCGGCCGTCGGCGCGGACGAAGGGCCCGGGGTACTCGGGGCGGTCCACGCGGTCGGTGCCCGTCACGTCCAGCTCGGGCTCCAGGCCGGCGAGCCCGGTCTCGCCCGAGCCGACGTCGAGGATGCGCTCGCTCGGCAGCGGAGCCATCAGCCGGCGGAACAGCTCGCGCCGCCGCCGCCGCGACCGGCGCGCGACGCGCTCGGCGAACCGCGTCCGCCAGCCCTGGCGGGCCAGGCCGTAGACGGGCTGCTGGGAGCTCTCGGTCACGGCAGAGGTTCTAGCGGGCGAACCCTTGCGCGCCCCGCTGGGGGTTTTCAGCAAGCGCGTTGCACGGGGTGCAAGCGGTTGCGCGGAGGACACGCGCTTTGCTGAATACCGCGAGCGCCGCTGGAGGCCGAGCGCGCGGTCCTGGGCGGAAGCCGAGCCTGGTCGAGCTGCGCGAGGGAGCGGAGGCGGCGGGGAGCCGCTCTAGGCTTCGCGCTCGGGCGATGCGCTACCGCTTCCTGTTCGAGCAGATGGTGCGCCGCGAGCTGCGCCAGAAGTACAAGGGCTCGGTGCTCGGCGTCTTCTGGTACCTGATCAACCCGATCGTCCTGATGGGCGCCTACCTGCTCGTCTTCAGCGTCCTGCTGCGGGTGGCGGACATTCCCGACTACCCGCTGTTCGTGGTGGCCGGGATGGTCGTGTGGGTCTTCTTCGCACAAGCGATGCTGGCCGCCGCGCCGAGCATGGAGCAGAACGCGCCGTTGGTGCGCAAGGTCAAGTTCCCGCGCGAGGCGATCCCGGCGGCGACGGCGGTGGTGCAGCTGGCCACCTTCCTCGTGATGCTCGTGATCCTGACCCCGGTGGCGCTGGCCATCAGGGGCACGCTGGATGTGGAGCTGTTGTGGCTGCCGGTCGTGGTGCTGCTGCTGTTCGCGTTCGTGCTCGGCCTGTCGATGGCCGTGTCGGTGCTGCACGCGCACTTCCGCGACGTCGAGCCGGTGATCGGCGCGGTGCTGCTGCCGTGGTTCTTCATCACGCCGATCTTCCTGCGCGTCGAGGACCTGCCCGGGGTGGCCAGCCGCGAGTGGCTGGGCGACCTGCTCGAGTGGGGCAACCCGGTCGCGCCGTTCGTGAGCGCGGTGCGCGAGCTGCTGTACGCGGGCGCGGCCCCGTCGCTCGGGATGCTGGTGTACCTGAGCGTCGCGGGGCTCGGCGCGTTGGCGCTGGGGACGGTGCTCTTCCGCCGCCTGGGACCCGAGCTGGCGGTGGTGCTGTGAAGCCGGGCGAAGTCGCGCTCGAGCACGCCACGCGCTCCTTCGAGTTGCGCCCCGAGGAGCGGAGCCGCACGCTGAAGGAGGTCTTCATCCGGCGCGGGCGCAAGTCCGGCCACGGCCGGGTGAACGCGCTCAGCGACGTGTCGCTGCACATCGAGCCGGGCGAGGCGGTGGCCTTCCTCGGTCGCAACGGGGCGGGCAAGACGTCGACCCTGCGCTGCCTGGCGGGGATCGTGCCGCTGGACTCCGGCCGCGCCGCGTGCGGCGGAACGGTGGTCTCGCTGCTGGACCTGGGCGCGGGCTTCGGGCCCGAGTTCTCGGGGCGGGAGAACATCCTGCTCAACGGGGCGCTGCACGGCTTCACGCGCGAGGAGATCGAGGCACGCGTGGACGACATCATCGAGTTCTCCGAGCTCGGCGAGTTCATCGACGTGCCGGTGAAGACCTATAGCGCGGGCATGTTCCTGCGACTCGGCTTCTCGATCGCCGCGTTCCTGGACGCCGACGTGATGCTCATCGACGAGGTGCTCGCGGTGGGCGACGAGGCCTTCCAGCGCAAGTGCCTGCGGCGCATCGGCGACCGCATGGACGCGGGCGCGACGCTGGTGCTGGTGTCACACGACCCGACGGCCATCGAGCGGGTGTGCCGCCGCGTTGTGGTGCTCGACGGCGGCGAGGTGCAGTTCGACGGCGGCGTCGCCGAGGGGCTGCTCTTCTACCACCGCCTGCTGGGGGCGGAGGGCGCGGGCTCGCGCCGGGGCGGCCCGGCGGCGCCGGGCTCGGTCGTGGAGATCGAGATCCGCGACTCCGAGGACCGCCCGCGGCACGCCTTCCGCCCGGGCGAGCCGCTGCGCGTGAGCATGGCGGTGACCCCGCCGGCCGACTCCGAGCGCGCGGTGCTCGTGCTCGAAGTGCGCCAGGCCGAAGGCGGGCTGTGTTTCCGCACCGACACCGCGCTGACCGCGGAGGGCGGCGGCGAGGTGGAGGTGAGCTTCGAGGTGCCGCGGCTGGCGCTGCTGGGCGGCGACTACGACCTGGCCGTGGGCGTGGCCGACCAGGACGCGCCGCCCGCCGGCTCGCTCGACCGCCTGGCGCGCTTCTCGGTCATGCGGACGCTGGAGGCCGAGGGCGTCGCCGACCTCCGCGGAGCGTGGACGGTGGCCGGCGAGCGGACGGCCGAGGAGGCGCTGCGGTGAGCTCGCCCGAGGAAGCGCGCGCGGCCGCGCAGGCGGCGGCGGAGCGCAAGCGTGCCGAGGGCGTCTACGGCGAGCCCGAGCCGGGGCCGCTGGCGGCGTCGGTGACGGGCGAGGTGCCGACGCTGGGGGACCTGGAGCGCTGGGCGGCGATCGAGGTCGATCCCGAGGCGATCTACTCCACCCGCCGGGCCGGAGCGCCGATCACCGCGGTCAAGCGGCTGCTGCTGCGGCTGTTGCGCCAGTACCACGTCGAGCTCGAGGCCAAGCAGACCCGCTTCAACGTCGCCGTCGTCGAGCGGCTGCGCGAGCTCGAGCGCCGCGGCGCGGAGTAGTGACCGCCGTACACCAGGCTCTGTCGGGCGCGGGGCCCTACGACGCCGTGACGGTGCAGGCGCAGCGGTGGCGCTCGCTGCTGGCCGCGCGTGGCTACGAAGGCGGCGTCTACGCAGGGGCCATCGACCCGCGGGCGGACGACGTCCAGCCTCTGTCGCGCCTGCGCCCGGAGCCGGGCGACCTGACCGTCCTGCACTACTCGGCCTACGCCCCCCACATGCGCCGCGCGCTGGAGCTCCCGGGGCGCAAGCTGATCGTGCACCACAACGTCACGCCGCCGCGCTACCTGTGGGAGCACGCCCCGAACGTCGCGGCCAGCTGCGCGCTCGCGCTGCGCGAGCTGCCGGACTACCTGCGGGCGGCCGACGCCGTGGCAGCGGTGTCGGGGTTCAATGCGGGCGACCTGACCGCGACGACGTGACTGTGGTGCCGATCCTGCGCGACCCGGACCGGCTGCGCGAGCGCGGCACGCCGCCCGCCGGCGACGGGCCGCTCGTGCTCGTGGTGGGCCGGCTCGTGCCCAACAAGCGCCACGACCTGGCCGCGCAGGTCTTCGACGCCTACCGGCGGGGGTGCGAGCCGGGCGCGCGGCTGCTGTTCGTGGGCGAGCCGCTTACGCCGGCCTACCAGGCGGCTGGTGGAGGGCTGGGCCCCCGGCGCGGTCACCGGCGGGCTGCCGCAGCCCGATCTGAACGCCGCCTACGCCGAGGCGGCGGTGCTGCTCTCGACCTCCGAGCACGAGGGATTCTGCGTCCCGCTGCTGGAGGCCTTCGAGTTCGGGCTGCCGGTGGTGGCGCGGCCCGCCGGCGGCATGCCCGAGGTGGGCGGCGATGCCGTCCTGTGGGCCGACGAGGAGCCCTTTGACGCGGCCGTTGCCGCCGAGCTGGTCGACGCCGCGGTGCGCGACTCCGAGCTGCGGGCCGAGCTGGCCCGGCGCGGGCGCGCGCGCTTGGAGCACTACGCGCCCGAGCGGGTGAGCGAGCAGATCGTCGCGGCGGTGGAGGGGGCGCTGGGCCGGTGAGCGAGCCCTACCTCGAGGACAACCTGCTCGACCGCCTCTCCGACGAGGACACGCTCGAGCTGCACTACGACCGCATCCGCGAGCGCGAGCGGGCGCTGCTCGACGCGCGGCTGGGGATGGACGGCGGGCGGGTGCTGTCGGTGGGCTGCGGCTGGCATCCCGGCCGGCATCTGTTCCCCAAGCCGGCCTGGCACATGACAGGCGTGGAGCTGGAGCAGTCGTGGATCGACCTGCTGGTGGAGGCCGGCGACCTCGATGATGGCTTCGCCGGCCGCGGCGGGGAGCTCGACCGGCTGGAGGACGGCTCGTTCGACGTCGTGCTCTACCGCCTCGTGCTGCACCACATCGCCTACCAGGGCTCGCTGGACGCGCCGCTGGCCGAGGCCAAGCGGTTGCTGCGTCCCGGCGGCGCGCTGGTGGCCGTCGAGCCCGGCTCGTGGCATCCGGTGGGCGCGGCGCTCGGCGTGGCCAACCGGCTGAACCTCGGCACCGCCGTGCACGGCACGCCGGACGACATCCCGCTGTCCCCGCGGCGCCTGGAGGCCGACGCCCGCGCGGCGGGCCTGGAGCCCGAGCTGCACGCGGTCACCTACTCGTGGCGGCGGCTGCCGCCGGGCGCCCAGGGGGCACTGCACCGTCTCGACGCGCCGCTGGGCTCGCGCCGCCGCTCGGCGCGCTTCGGCCACACGCTGCTCCTGCTCGCGCGCGCCTAGTCGGAGCTCTGGGCGTTGGGGCCCTCGAGCGGGTCCACCAGCTCGACCGACGCGCGGTCGGGCCCCGGGGTGTCGGGCCGCAGGCGATAGAGGGCGAAGCGCGCGGTTCTCGGAACAGCGGCGCGCCCTCGACGTCGCGCGAGGAGAAGTAGCGGTTGGTGATCAGGTAGTCGGCCCGTCGGCCCACCGGCGGGTAGGGGAAGAACTTGCGCAGCGGGTCGAGCGCCGTCAGCGGGTGCGGGGCGAGCATGTAACCCGCCCACTGCTGGGCGCCGTAGGGGCGGATGTCCACCCGCACGCTCGAGCCGGGCGGGAGCCGCTTGCCCCAGTCGCGCACCTGCCACAGCTCGCGATCCACGGACGGCACGGTGTAGTGCGCGCGCTGCGCGGAGGCGAAGCCCACCAGGGCGAGCGCGACCGCAGCCACCGCCAAGCCGGGCAGCATCCGCCGGCTGCGTGCGCGGACCAGCCAGGCGATGCCCGCGCCGGCGAACGCCAGCGTGAGCGGTCCGAGGATGCTCACCGCGCGCAGGTAGAAGAGCTGCGTGCCGTCGCGCAGCCGCATGTAGCTCACCGTCAGCAGCAGGGCGCCGAACAGCACCCCGAAGGGGGCCCGCGCCGCCTTCGGCGCCTTCCACAGGCCGACGGCGGCGAGGCCGAACAGCAGCACCACCGCCACCGCCAGCGACTCGGGCAGCCCGAAGCGGTCGTACAGGGGCGGGAACGGGTCGCCCGGCGTGTGCCATTCGCTCAGGTCGCCGCCCGGCGCCAGGGCGATCAGCGCGGAGATCATCTTCTGCGCCGCGGCGGCCACCAGCAGCAGCGCCACGAGCGCCACGAACAGGGCGGGCAGGACGAGCAGCGCCCGCACCCAGCGCCGCCGCGGCAGCCGCCGCACGGGCAGCCACTTGCGCCGCCGGTCGCGGGCGCGCCAAGCCACCGCCGCGAGAAACAGGGCGACGAACGGGAACAGGAGCGGGTAGGCCAGCACCGAGCTCACCGCGGCGATGCCGAACAGGGCGAGCGTCCGCGGGCGCGGGTCGCGCAGGTGGTACCAGCCGGCCAGCAGCACCAGCGGCAGCGTCAGCAGCGCCCACTGCAGGTTGTAGAAGGGCTCGTAGACGACCGACATCGCGCCGGTCCCCAGCCCGCCCATCGCCATCACCAAGAGTGACCCGCGCGGCCCCGCGCCGAGCAGGAGCAGCCCGATCAGGAACAGCCCGATGGCCACGCCCGCCATCAGCACCGCGCTGAGCGGGGTGAGCACGACGATCGGGTCCAGACCCGACAGCTGGGACGTGGCCGCCAGCACGTAGATCATCGGGTAGCGCGAGTTCCACACCGACGGCATGTGGTCGATCGGCAGCTGCACGCGCTCGGCGCCCGGCGGCGCCTGCTGCAGCAGCTCCGCGACGCCGGTGGCGAGGTGCGCGTCTCCGTTGCCGCCCACCACGCTGGCGAGCGACCCCGTGCGGATCAGCGGCGCAACCAGCACCGCCACCACCAGCGCCGCGATCAGGGCCGGCCCGGCGAGCTGCCGCAGACGGGCGGCGAGCGCGACGTCGGAGCCGCCCGTCCACAGCGCCGCTCCCACGCCGGCGGCCAGCACCACCACCAGCGAGGCCTCCAGCGGGACCTCGAGCGCGCCGAGCAGCGCCAGCGCCAGGCCGGCCACGCACGCCCCCAGCGGGATCGCCAGCAGCGGCGCCCAGCGGCGCAGCTCGGGCGGCGCCAGCAGCCGCGCCGGGGCCAGCCCGCAGACCGCGAACAGCAGCACGGCGGCGGCGCACGCGCGCAGGACGTCGAGCGCCTCCGACAGCTCGGGGCCGCTGGTGCGCCCCGCGACGAGGTCGGAGCCGATCGCGCCGATGATCGCGGCGGCCACGCACCCCAGCACCAGCGCCCCCGCCGCCGCGACCCCGCCCAGTCGCGGGGCGCTGACGCGGCTCATCGCGTCAGGTTTCGCTCGCGCCAGACGCGCGTGAGGAAGGCGGGGTTGCCGAGCAGGTAGCGCCGCCACATCCGCCGCGGCTCCAGGGCCAGGCGGAACACCCACTCCAGGCCGTGGTCGGCGAGCCAGTGCGGCGCGCGCGGGACCCGGTGCGAGAGGTAGTCGAACAGCGCGCCGACGGTCCAGACCACCGGCACCTCCAGGCGGTCCGCGTAGTGCTCCACCCACCGCTCCTGCAGCGGCGTGCCCATGCCCACCAGCAGGATGTCGGGCTTCTTCTCGGCGATGTCCTCGAGCACGCGCTCGGAGTGCGGGCTGCCGAGCTCGAAGTAGCCGTGGTGGGTGCCGCGGATGTCCAGCCGCGGGTACCAGCGCCGCAGCGCCGCGCCGGCGTCGGCGGCCGCGCCGGGGTCCGAGCCGAGCAGGTACAGCGACAGCCCGCGCTCCTGGCACAGGCTGGCCGCGCCCCAGATCCAGTCGGCCCCGGTCATGCGGTGGGGCACGGGCAGGCCGATCAGCCGGGCCGCGAGCCGGACGCCGTATCCGTCGCAGTAGACGAGGTCGGAGTCCCTGAGCGCCCTGCGCAGCTCGGGGTCGCCGTTGGCCTGGTTGAGAACGTGGGCGTTGACGTAGGAGACGTGGTGGCTGCGCCCGTCGGCCGCGAAGTCGAGGATGCGGCGCAGGAGGTCGGCCGGCGGGGCCGTCTGGACGTCGATGTCGAAGAGCCGCGTGGGCGCCGAGGCCGCCATGACGGGCCTCAGAGTAGTCACACCGGGGGCTCGAGCCCGTAGGGGGGCAATGCCTTCCGACGGGCCTGCAGCTCGCGGCGCTTGCGCAGCATGTCCGGCAGCAGCCGCGCGGCCTCCACGTAGCCGCGCAGGAGCGCCCGCTCCACCAGCAGCGCGTAGCCGAGGGCGCCCAGCTCGTAGGCCGCCATCACCGGCAGGTCGCGCAGCAGCGACTCCAGCGGGTCGTTCTTGGCAACCATCAGCAGCCGGTTGCGGAACTGGACCATCCGGTCCCAGTCGGGCATCCGGCTGCGCGTCGAGGGGCTGAAGGTGCGCATGTGGAATGCCCGCGCGCCCGGCTCGTAGACGCAGCGCCAGCCCAGCAGCCGCAGCCGCCATGCCAGGTCGGCGTCCGAGCCCCAGGCCTCGAGCTGCTCGTCGATCACCTGCCCCTCGAGCGCGGCGTCGTCCAGCGCCTCGCGCCGGTACAGCGCCACGGCGCCATCGGCCCCGAAGGCCTCGGCCGGGCGGCTGAAGCCCAGCGCGGGGCGGCCGTGGCCCACCAGCCCGTTCTTGCGCCGGCGGTCCAGCGACATTCCCGCCGCGTCCATCGCGTCGAGCCGCTGGCCTGGGTCCGGGCCCGAGCGTCCGCACCAGCTTGGGCGCCACCGAGCCCACGCCCGGCTCCTCCAGCCGCCGCCGGGCCGCCGCGACGAAGCCGGGCTCCAGGAAGCAGTCGGGCTGCATGAACAGCACGGCCTCGCCGTCCACGCTGCGCAGCGCCGCGTTCGCCGCTCGGGGCCACGACTGGCGCTCGGGCAGGCGAACGCAGCGCACGCCCGCGTCCTCGGCCACCGCGGAGGTGGAATCGTCGCAGGCGTTGTCGATCACCACCACCTCCACGTCCTCCTGCGCGAGCGCCGTGGGCAGCGCGTCGCGCAGCAGGTCGCCCTCGTTGGTGGAGATGACCGGCACGGCGACGGTCACGAGCGGTAGGCCTCGATGATGCGCTCCCCGGCCGCGCGCATCCCGTCGTTGTAGCGCCAGCAGACCTCGGTCTCGCCCCAGCGGTCGAGCACCGCGTCCATGTCGGGGTTGAGGATGTCGAAGCCCCACTTCTCGCGCCAGTACGCGTAGTGGTGGCCCAGGCGCTCCTGGATCGGCTCAGGGGGCAGGTCCAGCCCGAGGCCGTGCGAGATGCGGTAGCGCAGCGAGGCGGGCAGCGCGGCGCCGATCCGCCGCCGCACCTTCGTCCGGGCCCGGGCCACGCCCTGCGTCCGGCGCCCGACGTGGTGGATCACCCTCACCTCGGGCAGGTAGAAGACCTTCAGCCCCTCGCGTCGCATGCACATCGTCAGGTCGAGGTCGTCGAACCAGACGGGTGCCCAGTTGGTGTCGTAGCCGCCGATCTCCAGCGCCGCGTCGCGGCGGAACATCATGCAGCAGCCGATCCCGCCGTCCACCTCGGCGATCGACTCGCACAGCGTGCAGTCCTCTTCGCGCAGGCGCTCGACCCGCTGGTGGTTCGTGCGCCGGCCCACCGGCTCGGTGATGCGCGCTCCGCGGTCGTGGAAGCCCTCGGGGCCGACCATGTCGACCCCGCAGGTGTGCATCCGGCCCCAGTCGAAGACGATCTTCCCCGTGACGACGCCGACGCGCCGATCGGTGGCGAAGAAGGCGACCATCCGGTCCAGCCAGCCCGGGGTCTCCACCGAGGCGTCGCCGTCGAGCTGGACCACCAGCTCCCCGCGCGCCGCCTCCAGTCCGGCGTTCAGCGTGTCCACCACGCCGCTGTGCTCGCGCTCGATCAGGCGCAGCTCGGCGAAGCGGCCCGAATCGCGCCGGCGGCGCAGCAGGTCCTGGCTGCCGTCGGTGGAGCCGTCGTCGACCACCAGCAGCTCGAAGTCGGGGTAGTCGGTGTTCGCCGCCAGCCGGTCGAGCACGAGGTCGAGGATGCCCGCGTTGTTGCGGTTGGGCAACAGGAGGGTTACGGGCGGCGCCACAGCTTCACCGGCCGTTCGTTGGGCAGCAGCCGGCCCAGCTCCCATGCAATCGCCTCCAGCGGCCGGAAGAGGGCGAAGATCACCGTGTCGCGGTCGGCCCCGCGGGCGGCCTTCCCCAGCGCGCGGGCGGTCGCGCCGAGCGCCCAGCGCCAGAAGCTGGTGCGCGCGATCAGCGGCACCGACCCCGGGTGCTCGCGGCTGACCCACTCGCCCCCCGCGCCCCACACCGCCTTCTGCTTCAGAAAGCCCCGCACGGTCTTGCGGCTCGCGTGCACCACCGCGGCCGCCTCGCGGCGCTCGACCTCCCAGCCGGCAGCGCGCAGGCGGTAGGTCAGGTCGGCGTCCTCGGCCGCGCGGATCCCCTCGCGAAAGCCGCCGACCTCCTCGAAGGCCGCCCGCCGGCAGGCGATGTTCGCGCTCTTGGGATAGCCCCACTCGCCGAAGCTGAAGGTGTCGTCCTGGGTCATCGCGCCGCGCAGGTACGAGTAGCGCGCCACAGCGGGTGCGCCCGGCGGGGCCTCCTGCTCGATCACGCCGCCGGCCAATAGCGCGGTGCGCTCCGTCGGCTCGGGCTCGAAGTAGCGGTCCAGCACACCTGGCTCGGGCCGCGTGTCGGCGTCGCAGAACACCAGCCACTCGGCCCCGCCCCGCTCCGCGCCGCGGTTGCGCGCGAAGGCCGGCGTCGGGATGCCGGCGGCGCGCAGGACGGGGACGTCGCCCTCCGGCGCCGGCGGCGCCTGCGGCGTGTTGTCGACCACCAGCACGGTGTCGCCGGGCCCCAGCTCGATCGCGGCCAGCCGCTCGCGCAGCGCCCGCAGCGACTCGGCGCCGCCCTTGAACGGGACGACAACGTCCACCGACGGCCGCGTCACAGCGCGGGCAGCAGCTCCTGCTCGGCCGCGTCCAGCGCCTGGCGCATGCAGTCGTCCATGTCGATGTAGAGGTAGTTGGCCAGCCGGCCGGCGAAGAACGCACCGAGCTGGTCACGCAGGAACTCCTGGTAGCGGTCGTTCAGTGCCCTGTTCTCCGGCATTTCGATGGGGTAGTAGCGCGTCGGTGCATTCGTGAACTCGAAGCCCAGCACTGTCCCCTCGCACTCCTGCCCGGAGGCGTGCTTGGTCTCGTGGATGCGGATGAAGGGGTACTCGAGGCCCGGATAGTTGACGACCATCGCTCCCTGCGCGTACTCGACGTGCGGGATGTGAACCGAGCGCACCGCGATACCGCGCCAGTCAAGCGTGCCGAAGCGGTGGCCGCAGAACACGTCCAGCGGGCAGGTGAGCACCACGGCGTCGGCGTCGCCGGGGTCGAGCGTCTCGAAGCTCACCCCGGTGCCGCAGCGCACCTCGATCAGCTCGTGGTCGAGGAGGCCGTCGATCAGGTCCGTGTATCCGTTGGGCCCCGCCGGCCAGCCCTGGTGGGGATCCGGGAAGAGGTAGGGGTCGTCGTCCCAGCGCACCGACACCCTCCGCGGCGCCCACTGCGCCGACAGGGTTCGGGCCGGGCGGCCCCACTGCTTCTCGGTATAGGGCCTGATGTAGCGCTCGTAGAGGATCGGGCCCATGAGGTCGAGGCACCACTCCTCGAAATCGGCGGCCTGGGCGCGCTGCTCGGCGTCGAGGCCGCGGCGTTCCTCCAGCTCGGCCTTGATCTCCTCAGAGCGCGACTGGGCGTCGATGTCCGACAGCAGGATCGGCCAGTTGAGGACCTTGCCCTCCACGACGATGTCCACGCGGTGGCGGTAGGAGTTGAACGGGGTCATGGAGTTGGCCAGCTCCCAGACCTCGGTGTCCTCGGTGTGGAAGATGTGCGACCCGTGCGGCTCGTAGAGCACGCCGCCCATGTGCTCGGAGCGGATCAGCCCGCCCGGCACCTCGGCCTGCTCGAGCAGGGTCGCGGCGATCCCCTCCTGGGCCAGGCGCCAGGCGAGGGTGCAGCCGGTCAGGCCGGCGCCGACTATCAGCACGCGGGGCATCGCCGCCGAGCCTAGGGCCGGGTGCGCGGAGGCCGGAGGTTCGAGCGCGACCGCCCGAGCTCGTAGGCGATCAGCTCCAGCGGGCGGAAGACCGCCCACAGCGCCCGGTCGCGGCTGCGCCGGCGGGCGGCGGCGCACAGTCCACGCACCAGGTAGCGCACGCCCCACCAGAGCAGACCGGGCAGCCGCTGCGCGGGTAGGGCGCCCGGGTACTCGCGCTCCAGCCAGGCGCCACCCGCCCCGTGGACCAGCTTCTGGCGGGCGAAGCCGAGCGCGCTGTCGCGGTTGACGTGGGTCACCAGCGCGTGGTCGCGGCGCTCGGCCTCCCACCCGGCGCGCTCCAGGCGGTAGGTCAGGTCGGCGTCCTCGGCCGCCCGCAGCTCGGCGCGAAAGCCGCCCACCTCCTCGAACGCGGCGCGGCGGCAGGCGACGTTGGCGGTCTGGGGCCAGCCCCAGCGCTGGCGATAGGTGTTGGCCTGCTCGCTCAGCCGGCGCATATAGGCCCAGCGGCCCATCGCCGGGCCGCCGGGCGGCACCTCGGCGTCGGCGATGTCGCCCGCCAGCAGGGCGGTTCGCTCGCCCGGCGGCGGCTCGAACAGGCGGTCCAGCAGCCCCGGCTGGGGGATCGCGTCGGCGTCGAGGAAGACGACCCAGTCGTTGGCCCCGGCCGCGGTACCCCGGTTGCGCGCGTGGGCCGGGGTCGGGCGCTCCCCGGCCCACAGCACCGGCGCGCCCGCGGAGGGCGGCGGGCAGGGCCGCTCGTTGTTGTCGACGATCAGCAGCGTGTCGCCGGGACCGAGCTCCAGCGCGCCCAGGCGCCCGGCCAGGTCCGCCAGCCGCTCGGACGGCCCCGCGAAGGGGACCACGACGTCCACCGCGGGGCGGCTCACGGGAAGGCGGCCCGCAGCCGGTCCAGGCCTGCCGGCGTGGCCGCGGCCAGCACGCGCGAGCGCATGTCGAGGCCCAGCGGGGCAGCGAGGTCGCCGGCCTCGGGCAGGGCCACCGCGCCGCCGGCCTCGCGCACCACGAGCTGTCCGGCGGCCAGGTCGACCGAGCGGGTCTCGCCGAGCGTGAGCATGGCGTCGAGCCCGCCGGAGCCCACGAGGCACAGCGACACCGCCACGGCGCCCAGGGCCCGCAGGCGCTCGGCGCCGGTGGCCTCCAGCGCCCCGCTGGCGGCCGCCACCCGGGCCGGGTGGGTGTTCTCCAGGCCGAGCAGCTCGGGCTGGTCCGCGCCGCTGGTGCTCAGGCGCTCGCCGTCGCGGAAGGCGCCCCCGCCGCGCTCGGCCCACCACTCCTGGCCGAGCTCGAACTCGTGCACGAAGCCGAAGATCACGTCGCCCACCGACGGGCCGTCGGCCACGGCCACCGACAGCGCGTAGGGGGCGACCGGGCGGCGGGCGTTGCGCGAGCCGTCCACGGGGTCGATCACCACGCGCAGGGCGCCGCCCCCGTTGACCTCCACCTCGCCGCGCTCCTCGGAGACGGCGAGCAGCCCGCCGTCCAGCGCCTCCAGCTCGCGCGAACACCGCGTCCTCGGAGGCGCGGTCGAGCGCCAGGGTGGTGTCGCCGCCGGCGCCGCTGCCCACCGCCTCGGAGCGGTCGGCCTGGCGGTCGAGCGCCTCGGCGGCCCGGCCGGCCGCGCGGCGGCAGAGCTCGAGCCAGTCGGGGGCGGGCACGCGCGCAGCGTAATTGGATCGACCGGCGGTACTCGCCCGAACGACGATCGGGCTGCGTCCCGGCGGTAGCCTGCGGACAGGTGGACCCCTTCGCCGAAACGCTGTCGGTGGACGTCGAGGGCGGCGACCTGAACGTCGCCCGGGCCGGCCCCGCCCGCGCCGACGCCGAGGCAGTGGTGGTGGCCGCCCACGGCATCACCGCCTCGCACCTGGGCTGGCGGCCCGTCGTGCGCGAGCTGCTCGAGCGCCGCCCCGAGGTGTGCGTGCTGGCGCCCGACCTGCGCGGCCGCGGCAGGAGCGCCACGGTCGGGCCGCCGCGGGGCAGCCTCGAGGCCCACGCCGCCGACCTGATCGCCGTGCTCGACGACCAGGGGGTCGACCGCGCGGTCCTCGCCGGGCACTCCATGGGCGCCTACGTGGCCGCCCGCACCGCGGTGGACAACCCCGGCCGGGCGGGCGCGGTGGTGCTGGTGGACGGCGGCCTGCCGGTGATCCTTCCCGAGGGCGTGGATCCCGATGCGGCGCTGGAGGCCTTCCTCGGCCCGGCCATCGAGCGGCTGCGCATGACCTTCGACGGCCCCGACGCCTACGTCGAGTTCTGGAAGCAGCACCCGGCCCTCGACGGCGACCGCTGGAACGAGGACGTCGAGGACTACGTCCGCTACGACCTCGGCCCCGACGGGCGCAGCGTGGTCTCCGAGGACGCCGTGCGGGCCGACGGCGCGGAGCTGATGATGGACGGGACCGCCACGGCGGCGGCCGCCCAGGTCAAGGCCCCCCTGTGGCTGCTGCGCGCCCCGCGCGGGCTGCTGGACGAGGACCCCTTCATCCCGCTCGAAGCCCTGCTGGCCTTCCGCGAGGCCCAGCCCGCCGCCACGGTCGAGGAGGTCCAGGGGGTCAACCACTACACGATCGTCCTGGGCGACGGCGCGGGCCGGGTGGCCGCAGCCATCGACGACGCGGTCGCGGCCCTCTAGGCGGCCGCGGCGCGGAACACCGTCGCCGCCTCGGCGGCCACCTGCCCCCAGTCGCGCGTCGGCGGCCGGGCCCGCGTCCCCGGCGAGACCGGCTGCGGCCTCGAGCAGCGCCGCGGTGTTCCCGGGCTCCACCAGCACCGCCTCCTCCACGCCCTCGAGCACCTCGGGCAGCGAGCCGGCCGCGTAGGCGGCCACCGGCGTCCCGCAGGCCAGCGCCTCCAGCGGCGGGAAGCCGAAGCCCTCGTCCTCGGAGGGGAAGATCAGCGCCTCGGCGGCGGTGTAGAGCGCCTTCAGCTCGTGGTCGCTGACGCGGCCCAGCACCAGCACGCGGCCCGGGCGGGCCAGCCGGTCGCCCGCCGCGGGCGACGCCGCGCCCGCCAGCACCAGCGGCGGGCCGTCGCCCGCGGCCACCGCGTCCACGAGCGGCTCGATCCCCTTGCGCGGGTCGATCGGGTCGAGCGAGCCCACCCACAGCAGGAAGTGCGCGGGCAGGCCCAGCCGCGACAGCAGCTCGCGCGGCTCGTCCACCGGCGCGAAGCCGGGCGGCACGGCCAGAGGCACGACGACGATGCGCTCGGGGTCCAGCCCGAGCATCCGCTCGCCGTCCGCGGCCACGACGCGCGAGTGGACCATCACCCGGCGGGCGCGGCGCACCGCCCGGTAGCGCAGCTTGTGCAGCAGGCCGGTCCGCAGGTAGACGTCGGGCTTCTTCAGCGGCGCCAGGTCGTGCAGCGTCACCACCAGTGGCGCGCCGGGGCGCAGGCTGAGGAAGTCGAGCGAGGGCGTGTGCAGCACGTCGGCGCCCAGCCGCTTTGACCGCGCGCGCCTGGACCAGGTGCTCCATCGGCTCCCAGCGCTGGGGCTCGGTGATCGGCTCGATGCGGAGGCCGAGCTCGCCCGCGCGCTCGAGCAGCGCCTCGTGCAGGCACTCGACGTAGCGCCCGATGCCGCTGCCGGCGGGGCCGGGCCGCCCGAGCACGCGGAGGTCCTGCGCTACGACGAGGTCGGCCATCGCTGGCGCGTAGCCTGGCAGCCGGGACATGAGCCGTGAGCCGGTTCGACGACGACATCTGGGAGCTGGTCCCCGACGCCGGCCCGCCGCCGCGGCACCTGGCGCGGTTCGTGCGCGGGCTGCCCGACGCCCAGGACGCGCTCGACCTGGGCTGCGGCGACGGCCGCCTGACCAAGGAGCTGAAGGCCGAGCCGCGTGGTCGGGGCCGACGTCTCCGAGCTGGCGCTCTCGCGCGCCCGCGGGCGGATGCCCGACACGGAGTTCGTCCAGCTGGCGCCCGACGAGCCGCTCCCCTTCCTCGACGGCGGCTTCGACCTCGTGGTCTGCGTGGAGACGATCGAGCACGTGCGGGACGTGCAGCTGTTCCTCTCCGAGGCGCGGCGCGTGCTGCGCCCGGACGGCACCCTGGCGCTCACCACGCCCGCTCACGGCCGGCTGACCGCGCTGCGCGCGCTGTGGAACGGCTTCGAGGAGGTCTTCGACCCGCTGTCGCCCCACCTGCGCTTCTTCACCGCCCGCTCGCTGGAGCGGCTGCTCGACGACCTGGGCTTCGATGTCGCGCCGCTGAAGCGCGAGGAGGGCTCGTTCCTCGTCTCAGCGCGGGTGCATGGCGTCCATCCCGGCCCGTAGAGCCGTCGGGCTGAGCTGGCCGGCGACTCAGCGGGATGGTGCGGTAGGAGAAGATGTCCGGCAGGCGCAGCCGCATGACCGGGGCGCCGGACGGGGTCTGCTCGCTCGTGTACTCGCTGCCGCCCCAGCCCGAGACCCAGTTGCCGCCGGGCAGCCGCCGCGAGCTGCCGCAGCAGAACGACGAGGTCACCAGCGGGTCGGAGATGCTCTCGAGCAGCGGCGCGGTCTTGGCGCCCAGGTCGAGCCGGTAGCGCAGCGAGCGCGGGGGCTGGTCGTAGGTGGAGCGGTTGTCGTGCAGCGTGATCGTGCCGTCGCTCAGCTTGCGAGCATCGTGCTGGCCGCCGAAGCTCGAGGCGCCCAGCGGGTCGCCCGACGATGGACAGCGACTTCGAGGTCGTGGTGCCGCCGAGCTTCCAGGTGATGTTGCCCGTGCCCTTGTCGATCCGCAGCACGCGCGTTGATGTGCCGGAGCGAGATGATCAGCCCGTCGCCGTCGGGCTCGATCGAGTTCGGGTGCGCGACGTCGTAGGCCGTGCGCCCGTCCTCGAGGTGGACGGGGTTGGCCAGGATGTAGTCCCACCAGCGCTGCACCTCGTCGATGCCGATCCTCCCCGCCGAGTTCCAGGACCAGGCGACGCTGCCGTCCGGCGCGATCTCCTGCACCTCGGCGTCCAGCACGGTGGCGTTGGCGGGGCCGCCGTGAGCCGAGAGGTCCACGCCGTCGCGCGGGCGGTAGACCAGCACCAGCGAGTTGCCGTTGGGCAGCCTCACCAGCTCGTGGAAGTCGGTCGGCGTGGCCCACCGCTTTGATCCGCCGCACCTCGCTGCCGTCCAGGCGGCGCTCGGTGAAGGCCAGGCTGGAGTTGGTGCCCAGCGGGCCGGAGGCCAGCTCGAACCAGACCAGGTTGCCATTGGGCATCAGGTGGGCGGTGGAGGGGCCGCTGTGGGTGTCTTGCCACCAGACCGGCACGCCGTGGTTGTCGAAGATCACCACGAACGGCGACTTGCGGTCCCCGAAGGCCGGCGTGCTCACGTATCCCTCGGCCTGCGGGGTGCCGCGGCGCTGCGCCGTCCAGGACGGGAAGTTGCCGGGCAGGCAGCGGACGTGGTGCACGCGGCCGTTCACGTTGAGCTCGAAGCGCTGACCGGAAGCCAGCGGGACCGAGGCGCTGAAATCGCCGCTGCGGGCAGCCGCGCGGTCCACCGACACGCGGTCTCCGTTCCGGGCCCGGACGATCACGCTCACCGGCGCTCCGGTGCAGCGGGTCACGTAGTCGGTCACGTCGGAGCGGAAGGACGGGAAAGAGCCCCGGCGAGGCGGTGATCGAGGTGAGCCCCGGCGAGGCGGTGATCGAGGTGGCCTGGGGCGCCACGACGGCGCTCGCCGGGCCGGCCGGTCCGCCACGACGCCCGACGGGCGGGCGCGGAAGCAGCCGACCGTGTACGGGAAGTCCCCGGTGACGTGGTAGTGGTAGCGGCGCCGCAGGCGGCCGTTGATCCGCAGGCGGTGGGTGTGCCCGTGGCAGGCGTCCAGGTCCCTGCTGCGCAGCAGCTTGCCGCGCTCGCCGCGGCGGCCGTAGAGCCTGATCCCGTCGCGGGCGAAGGCCACCAGCGGCGAATGGCGCCGGCGCTCGGTGTCCAGGCAGCGTGAGCCGGTGCGCCGGCGCAGCAGGCCGGTGGAGTCGGTCGCGCCGCCGCAGCGGTCGGTGACCTCGCGGGCGACCAGGTCGCGGCCCGCGGCGGAGAAGGCGCGGTAGATCGGGACGCCGTCCAGCCCGATGGCCACGGGCCGGCCGGCCCGCAGGCAGCGGGCGCGGCGCAGGCGACGGGGCCGCAGGGGCGTCGTGCCGATCAGCGTGCGGGAGCGGATGGCGGCCTCGCCGCCGGCGAAGGGGCGGGCGTCGTCGCCCGCCGCGGGCGGGAATACGCCGGACCTCGTCCTCCGCGGCAGGCCGTTGGCGACGAAGGCGCGGTTGCGCCGGCCGTTGCGCAGCACGAAGCGGGCGTTGGGCCACAGCCGGCGCCCGTCCACGACCGGACGGGCCCGCTGGTTGTAGCGGTGCCCCAGGATCCACGGCCGGCCGCCCTCGGCTCTGCCCCGGGGCGAGGCGCAGGAGAGCGCGAGCCCGGGACGCGGGCTCTTGGTGACCACCTTGCCGTCGCCCAGCGCGACGGCGTGGCTCGCGGCGGGGCAGGCCACGTAGGACCAAGACGACCCCGGCCAGCGCCCAGGCCGCTCCTGCTCCTCTGCGTTGCACGCGACCTGAATACCACCGGCCGCGGCCGAACGCCAGGGCCTGGCCAGTACCCTGGCGAGCCCGCATGGACGTCGCCATCCTCGGAACCCGCGGCATCCCGGCTTCCTACAGCGGATTCGAGACGGCGGTGGAGCAGATCACCGCTCGCCTGACCGCCCGTGGGCACCGGGTCACCGTCTACTGCCGCCCCCACGTGGTCTCTCCCGAGATCCAGGAGTGGAAGGGCGCGCGGCTGGTGCACCTGCCCACCGTGCGCAACAAGTACCTGGACACCTTCGTGCACACGCTGCTGTCCAGCGTCCACGCCGGCCGCCGGCGCCCGGACGTGGCGCTGTTCTTCATCGCCGGCAACAGCCCGCTGTGCCTGATCACCCGGGCGGCCGGCATCCCGACCGTGATCAACGTCGACGGCCTCGACTCCGACCGGCGCAAGTGGAACCGGTTCGCCAAGGCCTACCTGCGGGCGGCCGAGCGGATGTCGCCGACGATGGCCACGCGGGCGATGACCGACTCGCACGCGGTCGCCGCGATCTACCAGCGCCGCTACGGGCGCGAGATCGGCGTGGTGCCCTACGGCGCCGAGGTGCCCGAGCACACCGACGGCGGCGTGCTGGAGAAGCTCGGCTTGGAGCCGCGCCGCTACGTCCTGTTCGTCGGCCGCCTGGAGCCCGAGAACAACCCGCACCTGCTGGTGGAGGCGTGGTCGCGCATCCCCTCGGCCAAGACCCGGGGGATGAAGCTGGTGGTGGTGGGCGGCGCGCCCTACGCCTCGGAGTACATCACCCGTGTGCGCCGCGCGGCCGACCCGCGCGTGATCTTCCCCGGCTACGTGTTCGGCCCCGGCTACTGGGAGCTGCAGCGCAACGCCTACCTCTTCTGCGCGCCGACCGAGGTGGGCGGCACCCACCCGGTGATCCTGGAGTCGCTCGCCGCGGGCAACTGCGTGCTGGTCAACGACTACCGCCCCAACGCCGAGACCGTGGGCGACGCCGGCGTGTACTTCTCGGGCGAGGACGGCGTGCCGGACCTGGCCCGCAAGCTCGAGCGCCTGCTGGACGAGCCCGAGACCGTGCAGGACTTCCGCGCCAAGGCATTGCGGCGCGCCGAGCGCTACTCCTGGGACGCGGTGGCCTCGGCCTACGAGCAGCTGCTGCTCGAGGTATGCGGCGGCTCGGGCCACGGCCCGCTGCCGCTGGACCGCCTCGAGGAGCTCGAGCGGGCCACCTCCGGGCGCGCTCTAGCGCCTGCGGCGCACGACCCGCACGGGTGACGAGCGGGTGGGGTTGCGGCGCGAGCCCTCGCGCCAGACGAAGCGGAAGCGGCCCGAGCTGCGGACCCGCACGCGCGGGCGCACGATGTTGCGGAAGCTGCGCGACCGCACCCGCTTGACGGTCCGCCAGCGGCGCGAGCCGGTGCGGCGGAATTGCAGCGAGGCGCGGATGACGCTGCCGTTGGGCGCCGGGCGCAGCTGGCCGTAGACACGCACCGCGCGGCCCCGGCGAACGCGCTTGGGGTAGACGTCGATCGAGCGCATGTAGGAGAAGAACGACGGCTTGCGGCGGCCGCCGATGGTGATCAGGCCGGACTGGAAGGTGCTGCCCCAGTAGCGGATGTTCGACGGGGGCACCTCGCGGTTGGGCTGGTCATCGACCAGCAGGAACTGGGCCACCGAGCGCACGCGGCGGTTGCGGGAGGCGATGTGGTCGGCCTCGTTGATGTAGGCCGCCTGGCGCGACCAGGGCTGGCCCACGATCGTCGGGTCGGGCGGGTCGGTCTGGTAGCCGTACTCGGTCAGCCAGATCGGCATCCGCCGGCGTGAGCCGTAGCGGCGCTGGACGCGGTCCAGCGTGCGAGTGAGCCGGCCCAGCGACGCGATCGTGACCTGGTCGCGGATGCGGTCGACCTTCGACGGCGCGACCTCGAGCGCGTACGGGTGGTGCGCGAAGCCGGGCGCGTCGAACAGCCCCGGGTGCTGGGAGCGGAAGCGCGCGGTGCCGGCGGAGTCGGTCGGGCAGCCGCGCGCGGCGGCCTCACCGCCGCGCAGCGGGCGGATGCGGCTGTTGACGCAGTAGAGCTCGCGCAGGAAGCGCAGCGGAGTCATGGGGCCCGTGGTCAGGCGGCGCGTGCCGCGCGGCGCGAGCTCGCCGATCAGGATGTTGTCCGAGCCGTGCCCGCTGGCCCGCAGGCCGGCCCAGGCGGCGTCGAGCAGGCGGCGGTAGATGTGCGGCGAGGCGGGTCGCCCGCCGGAGACCTGCGGTCGCAGCCAGCCCGGCTGCTGCGGCTCGTTCCAGACCGACCACATCGTCACGCGCGGCAGGACGCCGCCGGCGGCCGTCGCGCTCGCCCGCTCGCGGGAGAGGGGCAGCACGCCGCCGCCACCGCCCCCGCCGGACGGGGGCGAGGACTGCGGCTGCTCGTCGGCGTAGGTGCCCGAGTAGCGGCGCCCGACCGCGGTCACGAACTGGCCGAACTCGCCCGCGCTGGGGTTCACCAGCCCGCGCGGCTCGGACTTGTCGCCCGTGGCCCAGCGCGGCGACGGGCCGGTGACCGAGAACAGCAGGCCGATCCCGTAGCGGCGCGCCGCGTCGACGATGCGGTCGTAGCGGTTCCAGGCGCTCGCGCCGTAGGCCGCCGGGTCGCTCGCATTGAACGAGGGCCGGCTCGCGCTGGTGGCGCCCGGCGCCACGAAGCGCCAGATCACCGACACGCGGATGCGCTCGACGCCCAGCGATCGCAGCGTGGACATCGTGGACTCGACCTGCGCGTCGCTGCCGGTGACCAGCAGGTTGTCGTCCTGGAAGATCGACTCCTGCGAGGACGAGGCGGACGCGCTGGATACGGGTGCGGCCAGCGCCGCGGCCGCCGCGGCTGCCGTGAGCAGCGCGCGGTGGCGTCGCCTCATCTGTATTCCTCGATCGGCTCTTCGCTGAGCCCGGGGACCTTGGTCTTGCCCTTGGAGTTGCCGAGGCCACCGCCACCGCCGACGGGCGCACCCGGAGCGCCTCCGGCGCCGCCCGCGGCTCCACCGGCCCCCGCGGCGGCCGCAGCGGCGGCGCCGCCGGGGGTGGGGGCCGCCGGGCAGCAGCCCGTTGCGGCGCAGCAGCTCCTCGCGCTTGCGGCGCTCCTCGGGCGTGCCCTTGGTCACGTCGGCCAGCGCGGCGGCGCGGGCCTGGTCGCGCACGCGGCGCGCGGCCTTGGAGAACGGGTCGAGGTAGAGGGCTCCGCGGACGACCTCGAGCGCCCGCAGCGGCTCGCTGTGGTGCAGCTCGAACTCGGCCAGGCGCAGCCAGGTCTGGGGGTTGCCGGGGAACTCGCGCACGGTGCGCTCGAGAATGCGGCGCGCCAGGCCCTCCTTGCCGGCGGCGGAGGCCACCGAGGCCTCGGCGAAGCGGGGCTCGGCGGCCAGGGGATCGGCGTCGCGGGCGGTGCGGGCGGCGTCCGCGGCGCTGCCCAGCTTGCCCTGCTCGATGTCGCTCAGCGCCTGCGCGGAGGCGCGGTTCGCGCGCTCGGGTTGCCAGATCGCGCTGGCCAGCAGCGCGGCGGTGGCCACGACGCCGACGGTCGCCACGGTGCGCGCCCATGGCGGGCGCTCGACGCGGCCCTCACCGGTGGGCTCGGGCCCCAGCGCGGCGGTCACGCCGGCCGCGCTGCCCCTCAGGGCGCCGCGCCCGGCCACGAAGCCGGCGGCGGCGAGCGCCACCACGGTGACGCCGGGCACGAACCAGGTCCAGTCGATCGCCGACTGCACGCCGAACACCACCGCGACGATCACGAGGCCCAGCAGGGCGGTGCGCTCGCCGGTCCACTCGATCGGCTCGCGCGGCTCGCGGCGGCGGCGCAGCCGGGGCACGAGCGCCACGGCGCGCAGGGCGCAGGCGAGCCAGGTGACCAGCGCGAGGGCGCTGAGGACGAGGCCGACGACGCCCAGGTCGGACATGGTCTGGGGCACGTAGCCGTGCGCGTGCTGGGCGACCAGCTCGTCCTTGCGGTAGCGCAGCCGCGACACGTAGAAGGTGCCCGCGCCGGTGCCCTTGCCCGGCCGCTCGTCGAAGACGTCGCCAGCCTCGCGCCAGTAGCGGGCTCGGCTGGAGGAGGAGACGGTGAGGCGGCCGGCGCCCTCGGGCGGCGCGGCGGCGGTCTCGCTGGTGAGCTCGTCGACGCGGTCGGAGATCGTGCCCGACACGCCGCGATCGCTGGAGGCGACGGAGGTGAACAGCGCCAATGGGAGCGCCAGCAGCGCGGCCGCCACGACCAGGCCGACGCGGCGGCGGACGCGCATGGTGGGCACCACCCGCGCCATCCCGTAGGAGGCGGCGAGGCCGGCGACCAGCAGCGCGGCGATCATCAGCAGCACGAGCAGGCCGAAGGTGCCGGCGACCGCCTCGCGCTCGGGCAGCGGCGTCCCGCCGACGGTGAAGGCGGCCTTGGACAGGCCCCAGGCCGCGACCGGCGCGGCGCCCGCGACGCCCAGGGCGAGGACGGCCAGGCTGCGAAGGCGCAGCGGCACGAATGCGAACCACACGATGGCGCCGATGGCCAGGGCGACGACCGCGCCGCGCGACTGGGTGAGCAGCATGGCCAGCATCAGCACGCCGGCGGCGGGGAAGGCGAGCGCGCGCTCCAGCAGCCCGCTGGAGCGCTTGGCGCCCATCCACAGCGCGGGGATGATGCCGATTGCCGCCACCGAGCCGACTGCGTTCCAGTAGCCGAAGGGCTGGCCTAGGCGGGCGGCCTGCTCGGTCGGGGCGAGGGCGCCCGGCCACACGCGCGAGATCAGCCCGTAGAGGCAGACCACGACGCAGGCGGCCAGGATCCCGCGCAGCAGCACCGGCGAGGCGGTTGGCGCGAGGCGAGCGGCGGCGATGGCGCCGGCGAAGACCGCGAGGTAGGCGAACGAGCGTCCGGCCTCGATGAACGAGAGGTCGGGCACCACGGACCAGCCCACCGACAGGGCCGTGAAGGCGACCAGAGCGGCGAGCGCGATCAGCGGGATCGAGCCCGACACCGGCCCGCGGCGACGGGAGACCAGCGCGGCCACGACCAGCGTGGCGCACACGGCCACGACCAGCAGCTCGGCGATCGTGGTGCGGCCCAGCTCCGTCCCACCGGCGGCCACGAAGGCCATGGCGGCGAGGAGGGCGGCTACCGCTGCGCTAACGACGTAGGCGCGCTGCATGACCGAGGTTGGCCAGGGAGCCTTCGAGGCGATCGAACAGCTCGGGGAAGCGGCGCCGGGCCGCCAGCACGATCCCGGCGATGGCGAGCAGGGCGACCGCGATCAGCGACAGCTTGATCGGGGTCGGCACCTCGTGAGTGGCGGCGGCCAGGTTGTAAATGCCCGCGTCGCCGGGGCTGATCGACCTGCCGTCGAGCTTGAGGTTCGGCCTGCCGCCGCCGTTGGCCAGGGCCTCGATGGCGGCCCGCTCGCGCTGCTGGCGGGCGAGCTCGGCCTTCGAGGGTTTGTCGGTGACGGTGGTCTCCTGGCCCGAGCCGGTGGAGCCCCCACCGCCGCCAAACCCCGTGCCGCCGCCCGCGCCCGCGCCGCCCGACGAGTTCGGCTTGCTGGGGTTGGGCGTGTTCAGGATCTCGCCGCAGTCGCTGTACTCCGACAGGTCGGAGGGAAGGTCCTTCAGCGCCTGCTGCTTCTGCTGGTCGGAGTAGTTGCCCTGGAGCTGGCCGTCGTCGGCGCAGTCTTCGATGGGCCCCGACATGGAGGCGGCTGGCAGCAAGAGCGCGCACAGCGCGACAACAAGCGCCACGAGCAGGCTGTTACGGAGCAGTCTCATCGTGGTGAACGGAGGCTGAGGTGACCAGGACCGGGAGTCCCGGACCGCGGAACCCTAGCACCGGGTTCAGCCATGTCCTTCCCCAGAAACGCTGTCTCCAAGCGGAAGTTGCGCTCTTAGAGTTCGCTTCGTGCCCGTGCGCTGCGCCGTGCTGCCGCCCGTCGCGGTGCCCTACCGCGAACCCCTATTCACCTTGATGGGGCAGAGCCCTGACATCACCCTCAGGGTGATCTACCAGTCCGAGGGGCAACCGGGCTGGGATCAGCCCGCCGGCTGGTTCGCCTCGGACCACCCCTACGACGCCGTCGCCCTCGGCTCCCGCCAGCGCGCCCGGGCCGGGAGGACCCCGGTCGTGGTGCCGCGCGGCGTCGGGGGCGCCCTGTCGGAGTTCGACCCCGAGGTAGTCGTCTCGTGGGAGTACGGGCCCACCACGCTGCGCTCGCTGGGCTGGTGCCGGCGCCGCGGCCGGCGACTGGTGATCTTCAGCGAGCTGCCGCCGCACGCCGACTCCGAGCTGCCCGGGTGGCAGCTGCGCGCTCCACCGCGCGCTCGCCCGGCGGGCCGACGGCTTCGTGGTCGCCTCCAGCGCCGCCCGGCGAAGGGTGGAGGCGCTCGGCGCCCCGCCGGAGCGGGTGGAGGTGAGCCTGCAGAGCGCCGACCTGGAGGGCTTCGCTCCGGGGCCGCGGGGACGCGGGCCGGCGCGCCTCCTCTACGTGGGCCGCTTGGTGGAGGACAAGAACCTGAGGCGCCTCCTGCAGGCTCTGCGGGGGCTCGACGCGCGGCTGGAGCTGTGCGGCACGGGCCCGCTCGAGGCCGAGCTGCGTTCGCTCGCCGAGGGGCTGGACGTCGACTTCCGCGGGTACGTCGCGCCTGAGGACCTGCCCGCCCGCTTCGCCGCGGCGGACGCGCTGGTGCTGCCCAGCCTCTACGAGCCCTTCGGCGTGGCCGTGCGCGAGGCCGCTGCCGCCGGGCTCCCGATCGTCTGCTCGCGCACCGCCGGGGCGGCGGGCGACTTCGCGGTGGAGGGCCGCAACGCCGTGCTGGTGGAGCCCCTCGAGGAGAGCTCGATCCGCGCGGCGCTGGAGCTGGTGGTCAACGACGAGGGCGCGCGCGAGCGCATGGGCGCCGAGAGCCTGGCGCTGACCCGCGAGCACCCGCTGGCCGACGACGCCGCGGCCTTCGTGCGGGCGATCACCCAAGCAGCCGCGGCAGCACCTCGTCGCGCAGCCGGCTGACCAGCGCCTCGGCGCGGAAGGGCGCGAGCAGCTCGGCCGCCCGGGCCCGGTAGGAGGCGGGGTCCTCGAGCGCGAACGCGGCCCGGATGCTCTCGGCGAGAGCGCCCGCCGAGAGCTCGCTTGCCACGAGCCGCGGCTCGAGCTCGCGCGCGAGCGGCAGGGCCGCGAAGGGGCCGGGCGTGGGCAAGGTGGCCAGCAGCGCGCCGTCGGCGAGCGCTTCCAGCGGCGCCTGGCCGAAGTCCTCCCAGCGCGCGCCGGCCACCAGCATCGCGCGCCCGGCGCAGCGCCGCGCGGAACTCCTTCGGTGCCACGACTCCCCGGACGGTCGCGGAGTCCGGCAGGGTCAGGCCGTGACGGCGCAGGTGGCGTTCGGCGCGGTCGGGCTCGACGGCGAAGACCTCCAGCCGAGCGCCGGGCACCGCCGCCTCGGCCCACGCCCCCACCACCACGTCGAGGCCCTTTGCCTTGGGGTCGGGCACGTAGCCCACCGCCAGCGGGTTTTCTCCCTCGTGGGGGCCCGAGCTCTCCACCGGCGGCGGCAGCACCACCGAGGGCGCCGAGCCCGCCGGCAGCCCTTCGCGGGCGGGCTCGCTCCAGGGGAGCACCAGCCGCGCCCGGGCGAGGGCCCGGCGCTCCAGCGCGCGCACGGGCGCGTTGGCCGGTCCGGTCCGGTTCAGCGCGGCGGGCCCGTCGAGGCGCACCGCGTACGGGACGTCGAGCCGCCGCGCCAGCATGGCGGTGGTCGAGCTGGAGAAGACCACCGGCTTGCGGCTCGACCCGCTCGAGCGCCTGCTCCAGGGTGCGCCGGGCGGCGAGCGCCTCGACCAGGTCGTTGACCGGGTAGCCGCGGCGCAGCCGGCCCGCCGCTCCCTGTCCCACTGCGACCGTGGACGTGGTCGCGCCTGCGGCCTCGGCGCCCTGGGCGAACAGCAGGTCGGCGACGCGCCAGCCCAGCGTCGTGCCCAGCGAGACCACCAGCAGATCGGTCACAGCCCCAGCGACCTCTCGTAGCCGGCGATCATCCCGTCCAGGGTGAAGCGCTCCTCCACCCGGCGCCGGCCCGCAGCGCCCATCGCGGCGGCGTCCGCCCGGGCGGCCTCCAGCGCGGACACGAGACCATTCGCGTCGCCGGAGGCCACCAGCAGGCCGGTCTCGCCGTCGGCCACGGCGTCGGGCACACCGCCCACGCGCGTGGCCACCACCGCGCGGCCCGCCGCCATGGCTTCGAGCACGGACATCGGCAGCGCCTCGGCCTCGCTGGGCAGGCACACCAGCGTGGCGCCGCGGATCAGGCCGGCGGTGTCGTGGCGCTCACCGAGCAGCTCGACATTCGCGCCGCGGTCGGCGATCAGGCGCTCCAGGCGCCCCCGCTCGCGACCCTCGCCGGCCACCAGCCCGCGCAGCCCGGGCACCCGCGCCACCGCCTCGACGAAGGCGTCCACCCGCTTCTCGGGCCGCAGGCCGGCGAGCACCAGCGCGTACCCGTCCGCGGGCGGCGGCGAGGGTTCGCCGCCCGGGGCCACGCCGTTGGCCACCACCTCGATGCGCTCGCGGCGAAAGCCGCTCGCCGCCAGCGGGCCCACCTGCGCGCCGGCCACGGCCACCACGCCGTCCACGCGCGGGGCCACCAGCCGCCGCAGCCGCCGCTGGTGGGGCCGCAGCGGGAGCAGTCCTCCATCCGCCGTACAGGGCGTGTGCTCGTTGACCACATGGCGCACGCCCTCCCGCCGCGCCAGCAGCTGCCCGACGAGCTCCGCGCTCACGTTGCGGCTGACCACCACCCCGGCCCGGCCGCGCGCGAAGCGCAGCGCCCGCCGCAGCCCGCGGAGGTCGGCGCGGCCGCTGAGGCCGGCGCACAGGGCCGGCACCCCCGCGCCGGCCAGCTCGGCGAACAGCGGCCCCTCGCCGCTCAGGGTGAGCAGGGCCGGACTGTGGCCTCGCTCGGCGAGGCCGGTGATCAGCTCCACCCACTGCCGCTCGGCGCCGCCGGTGAACATCGTCGGGGCAGACGAACAGCGGTCCCACTAGCGCCTCAGCACCCGCAGCGTCTCCTGCGCCCGCTCGCTGGGCAAGTACTCGCGCCCCTCCAGAAAGCGAGCGGCCTCGGCCTTGGCCTCGGCGTGCCCGTAGGCGGCCGCCGGCGGCGCGTCCTCGTGGCGCACGGGCGTGCCGTCCACCACCCCGGCCACCCAGCCGCGCCGCTCGGCCAGTGCCGCCCAGTGGAGGTCTAGGCCCCAGCCGAAGCGAACGTCGGGGAAGGGGAGCAGCTCGGCCGCCGGGGCGGCGGCGAAGGCTGTCACCGGGCCGATCTCCACGAACCGGGTCCGCCGCACCATGCTCAGCGGCCGCCGGCGGGTGACCCGCCACGCGGCGTGGCTGCGCCGGGTCTGGGCGGGCTGGGCCAGCTGCAGCCCCGTGGCCTCGCACACGCCGATGAAGCGGTCGAGGAACCGGCGGGGGAGGACGACGTCGTCGTCGACGACCAGGGTCCAGTCCGCGTCGGGCGCGCGCTCCAGCGCGCGGTTGAGGTTCTGGAACTTGCCGAGCCCGGTGCCCTCCACCGCGGCGAGGACGAAGCTGACCCGGTGGCGCTCGGAGCCCAGGGCGGGCAGCGCCGCGGCCAGCCGGCGCCCGGGCCGGTAGGCCGAGAGGACGGTCACCCGGCGCGGGGGCGCCCGGCGGGCGATCAGGTCCAGCCGCGGGCCGGTGGCGGTCAGCGCCGCCAGGGCGCTCAGCCCGGCGTCCTGCACGGCGCGGATCGCGGGCAGCCGGATGCCGCTGACCTCCCCCGAATCGCCCGAGAGGTAGGTCTCGGGATCGAGGTGCGCGCTCAATGCCCGCGCAGGGCCTCGGCCAGGCGGCCCGCGGAGTGGGCGGCCATTACCAGGCCCTGGGGGCAGCGCTTGCGCCCCGCGTGCCACACGCACCCGCCCAGCACGCGCACCTCGTGACCGAGGCTCGGCGCCGTGCCGCGGCGGCTGTCGCTGCGCCGGGCGCCGCGCCCGCGCACCCACTCGTTGCGGCTCAGGGCGCGGAGCGTGCTGTCGGCCGGCTCGCGCCGGTGCTCGACGCCCGCCGCGGGCAGGTAGACGACCTTGCCGCCCTGCCCGCGCAGCCGTTCCAGCCACTCCTCCTCGTCGCCGTGAGACCAGTCGATCGACTCGTCGAATTCGCCCACGCGCTCCACGGCCGACCGGCGGACGGCGAAGTTGGCTCCCCAGACGACGTCGGCCTCCTCGTCCTCGGGGCCGAGGTCGAGCGTGGTGATCGGCGGGTCCTCCTCGCCACAACCGCGCAGGGCGCCGCCCTCCAGGCGAGCGCGGATGGGCCCGCCGAAGGCCTCCGCGTCGGGCCACCGCCGGGCGCCCGCCACCATCGCCTCCACCCATCCGCGCGGGGCGAGCACGTCGTCGTCGAGGAAGGCGACCAGCGGGGCACTGGTCTCGCGCAGACCGGTGTTGCGGCCGGCATTGAGCCCGCGGCGCTCGCCGTGGCGGACGACCCGGAAGCCCAACCGCTCCGCGGTGGCGCCGGTGGCCCACAGGTCGCCGTCGTCGACCACCACGACCTCGAAGGTGGCCCTGGTGTTCTGCTGCGTGAGCGACCGCAGCGCCACCGCCAGGTAGCTCGGCCGTCCCGCGGTCGGGACGACTACTGACAGGTCCGGCGGCGCCAAGGTGGGCGTAGCCTAGAGCCGGTGGCGCGCGTCCTCGTCGTGCACAACCGGTACCGGATCGAGGGAGGCGAGGAACGCTCCGTCGAGCTGCAGCTGCGCGCGCTGCGCCGCGCGGGCGTCGTACACCGGCTGCTGGAGCGCCGCTCGGGCGAGGTGGGCAGGGCGAAGGCGGCGGTCTCGCTGCTGCGCGGCGGCGACCGCCCCGCCGAGCTCGCCGCCGCCGCGCGCGAGCTGGAGGCCGACGTCGTGCACGTCCACAACATGCAGCCGCTGGTGGGCCCCCGGGGCCTCGCCGCCGCCCGCGAGGCCGGTGCGCGGGTCTTACTGCACCTGCACAACCTGCGCCTGTTCTGTGCGATCGCCGTGGCGGCTCGCGACGGCGGCCCGTGCTTTCGCTGCCATGGCCGCAACACGCTGCCGGGCCTGGTGCTCAACTGCCGCGGCTCGCTGCCCGAGGCGGCTGCATACGCAGCCGCGCTGTCGGCGCAGCAGCCGGCCGTCTTCCGGGCGGTCGACCGCTTCGTCGCGCCCAGCAGCTGGGCGGCCGGCCAGCTCGCGCGCCTGGGCGCGCCGTCCGAGCGGATCGACGTGCTGCCGCACTACCTGCCCGCCGACGCGGTCGCCGAGCGCTCGCGGGCGGATGGCGGCGAGTACGCGCTGGTGGCCGCGCGGCTCTCGCCCGAGAAGGGCCTCGGAGCGGCCGTGGAGGCGGCGGCCGCGACCGGCGTGCGCCTGAAGCTCGCCGGCGAGGGCCCCGAGCGGGAGGCGCTGGAGAGCCGGGCGGCCGAGCTGCACGCCCCGGTCGACTTCCTCGGCCGGGTCGGCCGCGACGCGGTGGCCGCCCTGCTCGCCCGTGCGGGCGCGGTGCTCCTGCCCTCGAACTACCACGAGTTCTCGCCCTACGGGGTGCTGGAGGCGATGGCCGCCGGCGTCCCGGTGCTCGGCTCGGCGGTGGGTGGGGTGCCGGAGCTGATTGGCGCCGACCGCGTGCTGCCCCGCGGCGACACCCCGGCGCTCACCGAGCGCCTGCGCGAGCTGTGGGCCGACCCCGAGCGTCGCCGCGAGGAGGGCGACGAGCTGATCGCCCGCGTGCGCCGCAACCATTCGGAGGCGCTGTTCACCGAGCGCCTGCTCGCGCTCTACCGGGCCGGCGAGAGCGACGCGCGCACACCCTCCGAGACCCCGTAGGGCGTTTCTGGCAACGGCTTGCCCCCGGTGCAAGCGGTTCCACCCCCTGCAAGCGGCTTGCCGAATCCCGCAAGGGGGCCGCGGCGCAGGGGCGCGCGGCTGCGTCGGGGCGCCCGGGCCCATGGCGGAGGGGCGCGCGGGCTGCGTCGGGGCGGCCGCGGCTTGGGGCGCGCTGGACGGCGCGCGCTGGACGGCGCGCGCTCTGCGCCCTAGCTGGGCCCGTGCGCCACCACCGCCACGGTCCCGCCGCGGCCGGCACGGGCGGCCAGCGCCTCGAGAGCGACGGCCACTGGCGCCAGGGGCACGCCGGCGGCGAGCAGCGCCAGGTCGCGCGGGCGCGCCGCCACGTTGCGCTTGAGCAGGTGGAACGGGAAGCCGGGCGTCATCCCGGCCCGCGTGAGCAGCGCCATCCACATGGCACCGGGGTTGTGCTCCCAGACCATGTGCTCGCCGAGCACCGGCTCGAGCCCGGCCCGGCGCAGCAGAGCCGAGAGTCCGCGGGTGGTCAGGTGCACGCGGTGCCGCGGTACGTCGAGGTGCAGCCAGCCCTCGCCGGCGATCGAAGCCTGAAGCGAGCCCAGGTTCGGCACACCCACCAGCACGGCGCCGCCGGGCCGCAGCCACCCTTTCACCCGGCGCAGCGCGGCCAGCGGCTTGTCGAGGTGCTCCAGCACGTGCCACAGCACCACCGCGTCCAGTCCGGAGTCCTCGTGTCCACCGATGGTCCCCTCGCTCACGCGGGCGCTGGTGGCGCGCGGCGCCGGGTCGATGCCGCGGGCGTCGAACCCGGCGGCGCCCAGGCTCTCCACCAGCCGTCCGCGCCCGGCGCCCGCGTCCAGCACCCGGCCGCCCGGTGGGACGCCGGCCCGGCTCAGCAGGCGCGCGGGCTGGCGGTCGAGCCGGCGCTGCAGCGCGCGCAGCGCGCCTGCGGCGCGGGGCGGGCGGGGCGCGTACACGCCCGTGCTGTACGCCTCGGGGCCGGGTGGGGCCCCGCCGGTGACCGCGCTGCCGCAGGCGGAGCAGCGACGCAGGTCGAACCGGCGGGGGTCGGACGGCTCCCCCGAGGGCACCGAGCGCCACGGCGCCAGGGCCGCCGCGCCGCACGCCGGGCAGTCGCCTACAGCGCCGTCCGCCACCACTCGAGGGCGTCGGCCACCGTCAGCTCCAGCGGGATCTCCGGCTCCCAGCCGTCGAGCCGGCCGGCCGCGCCGCGGATCTCGGGCACGTCGTGGGCCCGCACGCGCGCCGGGTCGATCTCGTGGGAGAGCGCCAGCGGCGTCGCCGCGTCGAGTATCGAGAGCAGGTCATGGACGCTGGCGGTGCGGCCCGAGCAGACGTTGTAGACCCCGGGCTCCTCGATCAGCGCGTACGCGCGGACGACGTCGCGCACGTCGGTGAAGTCGCGCCGGGAGTCGGCGTTGCCGGTCCGGATGGTCACCTCGGACTGGCCCGCGGCCTCGGCTTCGGCCACCTGGCGGGTGAGCGCGCCCACGACGTACAGGTCGGACTGGCCCGGGCCGGCGTGGTTGAACGCCCGGCTCCGGACCACGTTCAGGCCGTGGGCGACCGCGTACTGGCCGCCCAGGAGGTCGCAGGCCGCCTTGGACACCGCGTAGGGGTTCTGGGGGCGCAGCGGCGCCTCCTCGGTCACCGGCAGCGCGTCGGGCTCGCCGTACACCTCGCCCGAGCCCGCCAGCAGCACCCTGGCCTCCGGAGCCTCGTGGCGCACGGCCTCGAGGACGTTGAGCGTGGTGGTCAGGTTGGCGGTCAGGGTGGCGCCCGGGTCCTCCCACGACGCCGGCACGGAGGCCTCCGCGGCCAGGTGGTAGACGACGTCGGGGCGCAGGGCGGACACGGCGCCACGCAGAGCGTCCGGGTTCTCCAGCTCGAGCACCTCGCGCGGCGGCGCGGTCACCTCATCGCCCCGCGAGCGCAGGTGCTCGACCAGGTGGCGCCCGGCGAAGCCGGCGCCGCCGGTGACCAGTACGCGGTTCAGGCGGTCTGCCGGACGCGCAGCCACTCCACGGTCTGCGCGATCCCCTCGTCCACGCCGATCCTGGCCTCCCAGCCCAGCAGCTCGCGCGCCTTCTCGACCGAGGGCCAGCGCCGCTGCACGTCGACCTCGAAGCTCGGCAGGTGCTCGAGCTCGAACTCGTCCGGGTCCTCGCCGCAGGCAATCCACACCTTGCGCGCGATCTCGGTCACGGTCATCTCCTCCGACGCGGACACGTTGAAGTCCTCGTTCTCGCCGGCGGGGTGGGTCATGGCGGTGACGATCCCGTCGGCGATGTCGTCGACGTGGGTGAGCGTGCGCGTCTGCTCGCCCGAGCCGAAGATCGGCAGCGGGCGCTGGGCGGAGAGCACCTTGTTGATCAGGTCGGGCACGGCGTGGGCGATGCCCGGCTCGTCGTCGGGCATCTCGCCGGGGCCGTAGGCGTTGAACGGCCGGCAGATGGTGAAGGGCAGCCCGTGCTCGTCGTGCAGCGCGCGGCAGTAGATCTCGCCCGAGAGCTTGGAGAAGCCGTAGGCGGACAGCGGCGTCGCGGTGTCGACGAGGGCCGACTCGCGCGTCGGGAAGGTCGTGGCGCGCTCGAAGACCATCGACGACGAGACGTACACCAGGCGGTCGACCTGCTCCTCGAGCGCCGCGCGCATGACCGCGTTGTAGAGCGCGTTGTTGACCTCGAGCAGCGTGTGCGGCAGCTTGTGGAAGTTGCCGATGCCGCCCACGATCGCGGCCAGGTGCACCGACAGCGAGCAGCCGGCGGTGGCCCTACGCGCCTCGTCGAGGTCGCGCAGGTCGCCCTCGTGGACCTCGCACGCCTCGCGCATCCAGTCCGGCGTCGGCCGCTGGTCGGAGACCCGCACCTCGAGGCCGGGCTCGTCGAGGAGGCGGCGCACCACCGCGGTGCCGATCGTGCCCGCCCCGCCCGTCACCAGCACGCGGCTCACCGCGCCACCAGCTCCTCGGCCGCGGCGAAGACCTGCCCGGTCCCGGCCACGTTCCACGGGTCCACCAGCACGGCGCCCTGGGGCATGCGCGCGGCCAGACCCTCGAACTCGGCGTGGTTGGTGGCGATCACGACGGCGTCGGCGCCCTCCAGCGCGGACTCCAGCGGTTCGGACAGGTCGGGCACGTGCGGGTCGTGGCGCGCGACGTGTGCGAGGTCGCGCTCCAGCAGGCGCACGAGCTTGCCCGACAGCGAGTCGCGCAGGTCGTCGGAGTCGCGCTTGAAGGTGAGCCCGAGCACGGCGACCTTGCGGTCGCGCAGCGAGCCGAGTCGCTTGCGTATGCCGTCCACGAGGAAGCGCGGCACGGTCTCGTGCACGCGCGAGACGGCGAGCAACATGCCCGGCGCCTGCGAGCGCTCCTCGGAGAAGGCGAAGTCCTTGCGCAGGCAGGTGCCCGCGGTCAGGCCCGGCGCGGCCATGCCGCCGCGCGGGTAGTCGTGGTTGATCAGGTCGACGACGTCGAACACGTTCGCGCCGAACTGCTCGCACTCCATCATCAGGAGGTTGGGCAGGGCGAACTGCGCGTAGCGCAGGATGTTGGTCCAGATCTTGGCCAGCTCGGCTTCCACCGGGCTGGTTTGGACGATCTCGGTGCCGAAGACCTCGAACAGGGCGGCCGCATGTTCGCCGGAATGCTCGCCGACGCCGCCGACGATCGTCGGCAGGCTGGCGATCTCCTCGAGGAAGTGGTTCTCGGCGATGCGCTCGGGCACGTGGGAGACGAACAGGTCCTCGCCGGCGCGGAAGCCGCGGCGCTGCTCGAGGTAGCCGGCCACCCACTCGGTGGTGCCGGGCGCCACTGTGGAGCGCAGTACCAGCGACTGGCCGGGGCGGAGGATCGGCAGCAGGTCGTCCAGCGCGCTGCGGATCTGGGAGACGTCGATCTCCAGGTGCACCAGCGCGGGGGTGCCGAGCGTGAGCACGACGTGGTCGGCCTCCGCGGCCTCGGGAATGCGGTCGGTCCAGCGGAACTTGCCGCCGGCGATCACCCGCTCGAGCAGCTCCTGGGTGCCCGTCTCGTGGAAGGGCATCTCGCCGGACTCCAGCGAGCGCAGTACCGAGGCGTCGCGCTCGACGCCGATGGTCTCGACGCCGCGGTCGGCGAAGGAGAGCGCCAGCGGAAGGCCGACTCGGCCGAGGCCGATGACGGCTACGGAGGTCACGAAGCGGAGTCTACGAGCGACGCTCGGCCTGTCGGCGCTCGCGCGCCAGCTGCCTGAGGAACGCGGCCATGAAGCGCGGGTTGTGGATCAGGTAGCGCGGCAGGAGCCGGCCCGGCTCCTGCGCGATGCGGTAGATCCACTCCAGGCCGGCCTCCTGCATCCAGTTCGGCGCTTGCGACACGCGGCCCGCGTGGAAGTCGAACGCGGCGCCGACTCCGCCCATCACGGGCACCTCGAGCCGGTCCCGCATGCGGGCCATCCACTTCTCCTGCTTGGGAGCGCCGATCCCCACCCACAGCACGTCGGGGCGGGCGTCGTTGATCTGCTCGACGATCGCGTCCTCCTCCTCGGCCGACAGGGCACGGAAGGGAGGCGAGTAGCCGCCGACGATGCGCAGGCCGCGATGCATGCGGCGCAGGTTGAGCGCGAGCTGGACGAGCGAGCCCTGGTCGCGGCCGCCGTAGAGCCAGATGCGGTGCCCCTTCTCGGCCGAGCGGTCGTTGTAGCGGCGCATCAGCTCCGGGCCGTAGACGCGGCTGGGCAGGTCCTCGCCGAGCGTGTTGGCCGCCCACACCAGCGGCACGCCGTCGGGGAGGGCAAGGGTCGAGGAGCGGATCGCGCTGCGCAGCTCGGAGTCGTGCAGGGAGAGGCTCACCGCGTGCGTCGCGAGCGCGCAGACGTAGCCGGGCTCGCGCTTCTCGACCATCGCGTCCATCCGGTCCATCGCCTCGTCGTAGTCGGTGAGGGCGATCGGCAGGCCGAGGATGTCGCGCCAGGGGAGACTCGGGCCGGTGACCGGCGGATGAGGGACTATCTGCGCCTGAGAGGCGTTCATGTGGCGATCCTGAACATGTGTGGCGCCGGCGGTTGAACGGCCCCTGCAACCCAGCGACCCTTTGGAGGGTATCCCGGGTCCAGAGGACGCGTAAACACAACCGAGGTTCCTGATAAACACGGCGAGGCCCGTGGACTCTCGGCGCGAGAGGCAGGGCGAGGGCCGGGCGCTCGCCGCCGGCTCCGCCACCCAGGCGCTCGCGCAGGCGCTGGGACTCCTCGCGCTCCTGGCCATCGTCACGGTCCTGGCGCGCCGGCTGACGCTCGCCGAGCTCGGCGTCTACGGCCTGGTGTCGACGCTCTCGGGCTACCTGCTGGTGCTGCACAACAGCGTCTCGGTGGCGGCCACGGCGCGGATGGCCGAGACGGAGGAGCGCTCGGAGCTGTTCGGTGGCGCCATCCTGCTCTACCTGGCCGCCGGCGTGGGCACGGGCGCCCTGATCGTGGTGATCGGGTTCGTGATGGCTGCCGTGGTGGACCTGTCTCCGGCGCTGGCCGACGCTGCGCGCCGCGGGGCGCTCGCCTTGGCGCTGGTGACGGCGGTGGGGCTGCCGCTGACGGTGGGCCGCGACGCCATGCGGGCCGCCGGCCTGTACACGCGTGCGGCGGCCACGGAGATCGCCGCGGTGGCGGTGTACGCGGCGGTGATGCTCGCGCTCGCGCTCGGCGACGCCCCGCTCGCGGTGCTGATCGGAGCCAGCGGGCTGCTGCCGCTCATCGGCGGCCTGATCGCCCTCGGGACTGCGCGCACGGCCGGCGCGCTGCCCGGGGTGCCCTCCCTGGCGGCGGCGCGGGCGCGGCTGCGCGACCTGCTGCCCACGGCCGGCGACCTGTTCGCGGTCGAGGTGGCCAACCTCTTCATCTACGCCTTCAGCCGCCTGATCGTCGGCGTGATGCGCTCGGCCAGCGCGGTGGGGCTGTTCGAGGGGCCGGTGCGCGCGCACAACCTGGTGCGCGCGCTCAACCTGTCGGTGGCGGTGACCGTGGTGCCGGCCGCCTCGCGGCTGCGGGCTGCGGGCGACCTGGAGCGGCTGCGCGAGCTGCTCGTGCGCGGGTCGCGCTACGTGGCCGCGCTGGTGGCGCCGCTGGTGATCACCCTGATGGTGCTGGCGGCCCCGATCCTCGACGTGTGGCTCGGCCCGCGCTTCCGCGAGGCCGCGCCGGCGATGACCATCCTGCTGTCGTACTGGCTGCTGGCCCCGGCACTCGGCTTCGTGGTGGCGGCGCTGGTGGGCGAGGGCCGCTCGCGCGAGTACGCGCGGCTGATCTGGCTGGCGGCGGGCGCCAACATCGTGCTGTCGCTGGCGCTCACCCCTTCGCTGGGGCTGGAGGGGGTGGCGATCGGCACGGCGTTGCCCCTGGTGCTGGTCTTCCCGGCGCTGCTGCGCAACGCGCTGGCGCCCGCCAAGCTGGGGGTGGGCGAGCTGGCCCGCCGCGCCTGGCTGCCCGCTTACGCGCTCGGCCTGGCGCTCGCCCTCGGGCTGGTAGCCGCGCGCGCCGGCTTCGGCCTCGACTCGCTGGCTTCGGTGCTGGTGGTGTCGGCCGGCGGGTTGGCCCTGTACTGGCTGGCCTACGCCGTGCTGTTCCTCACGCCGGCAGAGCGCGCTCTGCTTCGCCGGCTACCAGCCGGGCGATAGCCAGCGCCGAGGTCGCCGCCGGCGACGGCGCGTTGCGCACGTGCAGGGCGCGCTCGGTGCGCGAGAAGGCGAAGTCGTCGAGCAGGCGCCCGTCGCGCGCGACAGCCTGCGCGCGCACACCGGCGAACGCGGGCTCGGCGTCCGACAGCTCCGGGACGAACTCCGCCGCCGCGCGCACCAGCGACCGCGGATGGGCCGCGTGGAACAACTCGGCGAGCCCCGTCCGCCAGTGGCGGGCGAACAGGGGCAGATGAACGCCGAGTGGAAGGGCGGTGGGACCGATGAGCACGTCGCCGTCGATGTGCCTGGTTAGGTGCACGCCCAGGAAGGGGAGGGCGGGGTCGGGCACGGGATAGATCAGCGCCCGCACCAGCTCCGGCCGGGTGAGCCGCAGGTAGGACCCGCGGAACCCGACGATGCTCGGATGGGGCGGGGCGCCTGCAGCCACCGCGAGCCGCGCTGCTTCCCGCCCCGCGCAGAAGACGGCGAAGCGGGCTCGCGTCTCGCCGCGTGCGTGGCTCAGCACCAGCCGCCGGCCGTCCGCGTGCACTCCGCTCACGCCCGCGCCGGTGCGAACGTCGAGCCCGGCGGCCAGCGCCCGCGCAACGCCCGGGAAGTCGACGATGCCGGTGTTGGGCGAGTGCAGCGCGGCGACGCCCCGGCAGTGCGGCTCGATCTCCTCGATCTCCGCCGCGTTCACCCGGCGCAGCCCGGGCACGCCGTTCTCGCGGCCGCGGCGCTCGAGCTCGTAGAGGCGGTCCAGCTCCCCCGCATCGCGGGCCACGATCAGCTTGCCGCAGCGCTCGTGGCGCACGCCGGCGCGCTCGCAGAGCTCGTAGAGCTCGCGCGCGCCTTCCACGCACAGCCGCGCCTTGAGCGACCCCGGCCGGTAGTAAATGCCGGCGTGCACCACGCCGCTGTTGCGCGCGGTCTGGTGGCGGCTGATGTCTTCGTCGGCTTCCAGTACGCACAATGCTTCAGCCGGCCGCCGGCGGGCGAGCTCCCGGGCCACCGCCAGTCCGACGATGCCCGCGCCGACGACCGCGATGTCGCATTCGTCCACCCGCTCATCATTACCCTGCGCCGGTCATGCCCGAGCTGGAGAACCCGAGAGGTCACGACGTCAACCTGCGCTCGGGCCCGCAGGTGCGCGAGTACGCCGAGATCGCCGACCGCGTGGCGCGGGACCGGCCGGAGCGGGTGCTCGACTGGGGTTGTGGGTTCGGCCAGATGACCGCCCTGATGAGCGAGCGAGGGCTGCGCGTGGACGCCTTCAACTACGTGCCCGACCTCGAGGGGGACGGGCCGCGCCCGCTCGAGCGCTACCCCGAGCACGAGGCCTACCTGAGCTCCGACCCCGTCGGCCTGCCGTGGCCCGACGACACCTTCGACGCCGTGCTCAGCTGCGGCGTGCTGGAGCACGTGGGCCAGCCCGAGCGCAGCCTCGACGAGCTGCGCCGGGTGCTGCGCCCGGAGGGCACGCTGTACGTGTACAAGCTGCCCAACCGGCGGTCCTACCTCGAGTGGATCGCGCGAAAGGCCGGCCTCTACTACCACGGGGCCTACCCGAACGACCGCCTCTACGACCTCCAGGACGCGAAGGCCCTGATCGCCCGCCACGGCTTCGACGTGGTGGAGGCGCGGCGGTCGAACATGCTGCCGCTCACGCTCCCGGGTCGCCTCGCCGCGGCGCTCACGGGGCCGATCTGGGCGGCGAACCGACTGCTTGCGCGGGTGCCGCTGCTCAACCGGCTGGCCACCAACGTGGAGGTCGTCGCCGTGGCTTCGCCCGGGCCGTGAGCTTTCGCAGCGGAGCCGACGAGCGCCGGCTCGCCATCGGCTCCGTCGCCCAGCAGGCCACTCAGCTGCTGGTCGCCCTCGCCAGCCTCGTGGTCATCACCGTGCTGGCCCGCGAGCTGTCGTTCGCCGGCTTCGGCGTCTACACGCTGTTCGTCTCCTTTTCCACCTACCTGCTGTTCGCCCAGTCCGCCGTCGAGGGAGCGGCGGTGGCGATGCTCGCGGGAGCGGGCGGCGACGACGACGCCCGGGCGCGCGTGTTCAGCACGACGGTGATCGCCTACGGGCTTGCGGGGCTGGTCGCGGGGCTGCTGATCGCGCTGGCGTCGCTGATCCTGCCCGGGCCGCTGGGCGTGCCCGAGGGGCTGCAGGACGACGCCGTGCTGGGCGGGGTCCTGACCGGCGCGCTGACCGTGGTCGGCTGGCCGCTGAAGTCCTGCCGCGACGCGCTGCGCGCCGCGCAGCTGTTTCGCCGCGTCGCGCTGTCGGACTTCCTCGGCTACTTCACGATGGCCGCCCTGTCCATAGCGCTCGCGGTGGCCGGTGCGCCGCTGTGGCTGCTGATCGCCGTCGGGGGCGCGGTGCCGCTGTTCATCGGCCTGGCCGCGGGGGTGATCTTCGCGCTCGCGCGCGGTCTCGGCCTGCGCCTCGCCCCGGGCACGATGGAGCGCGAGACCACCGCGCGCTTCACGCGCATGTCCACCCAGCTGCTGGCCACCGGGGTGGCCGACTTCGTCATCTACTCGCTGGACCGCGTGGTGCTCTCCGCCTTCAAAGGCAGCTCGGCGGTCGGCCTCTACGAGGGCCCGCTGCGCGTGCACAACCTCGTGCGCCTGACCGCCGGGACGCTTTCCTTCGGCGTCCTGCCCGCGGCCTCGGACTACCTCGCCAAGGGGGACACCCCCCGCGCGCGCGACCTCCTGGTGCGCGGCACGCGCTACGTCCTCGCCCTGGTCGTGCCCGGAGTGGTGGTGGTGATGGCGCTCGCCGGCCCCATCCTCGCGGTGTGGCTGGGGCCGCGGTTCGCCACCGCGGACACCGCGATGACCATCTTCGTCGGCTACTGGCTGATCAACGCGAACACGGTGGTGGCGGCGGGCATGCTCGTCGCCCACGGCGAGACCGCGTGGCTGGCGCGGTACGCCTGGTCGGTGGCGCTCGGCTGCCTGGCCGCCTCCCTGGCGCTCACCCCGCTGCTCGGCCTCGACGGCCTGGTGCTGGGCACCGCGCTCCCGTACGCGGTGTCCTTCCCGTTCTTCCTGCGCTTCGCGCTGGGCAAGCTCCCGGCGACGCTGGGCGACCTGGCCCGTCGGGCGTGGCTGCCCGCGTACCCGCTGGCCGCGCTGTTGGCGCTCGCCCTGGTGGGGGCGCGGCTGGCGCTCGACCTCGACAGCCTGGGCGAGGTACTCGCCATCGGGCTGGGCGGCTTGGCCGCTTACTGGGTGGTGTTCGCGGTGCTGTTCCTGGACGCCTCCGAGCGCCGCCTGGCGGTCGACGTGGTGCGCGGGATGCTCCGCGCGGGCTGACTACCCTCGGCGCGCATGAAGGTCATCGCGGCGGTTTCCGTGCTCGTGGCCACCGGCGTGATCCTGCTCGCCACCGGGGTGTCCGCAGGGGAGCTGGCCCTGTTCGCTCTGTTTGAGCTCGCCTTCGTCCTGCTCCCCGGCTTCACCGCGCACACCGCGCTCGTGCAGGGCCCCGGCGGGTTGCTCTCGCGGCTGAGCATCGGCGCGGCGGCCGGTCACGCGATCCTCCTGGTCTGGTTCGTCGTCACCGCCGCCGTGGGCGCCCGCTGGGCGCTGTGGCTGCTACCAGCGGTTGCGCTGGCGGGGTGCCTCGCGCTGGCACGCCGGGGAGCGTGGACGCCTCCCTTGTCGGAGTTGACCGGCCGCCAGGCCGTGGCGCTTGCCGGGGTGGCGGTCCTGGCGGTGGCTCTCCTGGGGTTCGCGCTGTTCTCCCAGGCGCCGCTGCCCGGGACGGTGGCAAGCGCGGCGTACTACCAAGACCTGATGTGGGACCTCGGCATGGCCGCCGAGGCCCTCCACCACTGGCCGGTGACCACTCCGGCCGTCCTCGGCGAGCCGCTGCGCTATCACGTCTTCGCCTTCCACGAGATGGCCGCCACAAGCCAGCAGACCGGCATCGACCTGCCGGTCGTCTCGCTGCGTCTGTTTCCCGTGTCGCTGCTCCTGCTGCTGGTGGCTCAGCTGGCGCACGCCGGGTGGCGCTTCACCGGCAGCGCCTGGGCGGGCGTGGTGGCCGCCGGGCTGGTCCTGTTCGTAGGCGACCTCGACATGGGCGCCGGGCGGGGCGAGCCGTTGCTGGGCCAGTACTTCTCCGGGCTGTTCCTCAGCCCGACCCAGCTCCTGGGGATGATCCTGTTCCTGCCGACGGTGGTAGTGGTGGCCGACCTACTGGAGGCCGAGCGCCTGCGGCGGGGGACTCTGGCGCTGCTGGCCATCCTGCTCTTCGGTTGCGCGGGGGCGAAGGCCTCGATCCTCCCCGTCCTCATCGGCGGCTTGGCTGTCTATGCGCTGTGGACGCGCCGGCTGGACCGGCAGCTGGGCGTCGCCCTCGGCCTGGTCCTGCTCGCCTTCGTCGCCTCGTACGTCCTGCTCTACAGCGGCGGCCGCGGGGGCGGCGACGTCAACCTGCTGGAGAGCGCCTTTCGCTCGCTGCCCGGCCAGCAGCTGGTGGGCGTGCGCGCCGGGGGCGGAATCAAGGGTGCGCTCTCGTGGCCGATCGCCACCTGCGTGACCGGCGTCGCGCTGATGGCCGCACTGGCCGGGCTGGCCTGGGCAAGGGCTCAGCCGCTGCTCATCGGGCTTCTCGTCACGTCGGTCGTCGCTTTTCTCGTGCAGGACCTGAATGGCTACAGCCAGCTCTACTTCCTCTGGTACGGCTTCACCGCGGGGGCGCTGCTCTCGGCGGGGGGACTTGTCGAGGCCCTGAGGCGGGGTCGCGGCCAGGGATGGCAGCTAGCGCTCGCCGCGGGCGTGGCGATCGGGGTCGTGCTGGGGCTGGGGGCGCCGGCCGACGACACCCGTCTCATGCGCGGCTACATGGCGGTGGCGGCGCTCCTGGCCGTCGCGCTCGCCGGCTACGCGCTATGGCGCCGGCGGTTGCCCGCCTGGCCAGGCCTCCTCGCAGCGAGCGCGCTGCTTACTGCCGGCCTGGTCGACGCTCCCGCCGACCGCCTGCCGGACCTCGCCTCGCGCGTGGTAGGCGACGGGCCCGTCCACCGCGAGGCCGACCCGCGGAGCGAGCGGGGGCTTTCGCGGGCGCTCTTCGCCGGCCTGATGTGGGTGCGCAACAACACCGGCGAGGAGGCGGTGCTGGCGGTCAACAACCACATCCGCCGGCCGAGCGAGGGCGAGTCCCGCTACTTCTACTACTCGGGCCTGGCCGAGCGCCGCGTGTTCATCGAGTCGTGGGAGTACGCGGACCCGGTGGTCAACCTGGACATCGCCGCCGTCCGCGCCGGCCGGCATCCGTTGGCCGGGCGCGTGGCGCTCAACGACGCCGTCTACGCCGGCGAGGCCCCCGGCGCCGCCGCTGCGCTGAAGCGGCGCGGCGTGGACTACGTGCTCGTCGACCGCGCCAACGCGCCGCCGCCGCGCAAACGCATCCCGGGTCGGGTGGTGTTCCGCAACCAAGCACTGGTGGTGTACCGGCTGTGATCCGGCTGCGCCCCGCCACCGCCGAGGACGCCGGGCGGCTGCACGAGTGGCGCAACGATGCCGAGACGGTCGCGGCCTCGCTCAGCGGCCGAGGGGTCGAGCCCACTGAGCACGAGGCCTGGCTGGAGCGGGTCCTGTCCGACCCCGCCGAGCGCCTCTTCGTGGTTGAGGACGAAGGCGAGCCGGTGGGCCAGATCCGCCTGCAGCGCCACGCCGTCCGGAGAGGTCGAGGTGCACATCGGGCTGGCGCCGGACGCGCGCGGCCGGGGCCTGGGCCGCGCGGCGCTCGACCTCGCCGTGCACGAGGCGGACGCGGACGTCCTGGTGGCGCGGGTGCTGGCGGACAACGAGCGCTCGCTGCGCGCCTTCGCCGCGGCCGGGTTCGTCGAGCGCGCGCGCGACGGCCGTGAGGTCGTGCTGGAGCGCCTGCTCGCCTAGTCTCGGCCGGTGCCCGAGGAAGGACACCACTCGACGCAGACCCGCCTGGAGAAGCTGTGGGCCGGCGACTTCGGCGACGCCTACGTGGATCGCAACGCGCAAGCCCAGCGTGGCCGCGAGGGCTTCTGGCGCGAGCTGCTCGGCCGTATCGAGCCGGACAGCGCGCTCGAGGTGGGCTGCAACGTGGGCGGCAACCTGCGCTGGGTGGCTGAGTCGGTGGACTCGGTGACCGGGGTCGATGTGAACGAGAAAGCGCTCGCGCAGCTCGCCGAGCGCGTCCCGGAGGCGAGGGGGATCCACACCAGCGGAACCGCCCTGCCCTTCGACGACGGCGCCTTCGATCTCGTCTTCACCATGGGCGTCCTGATCCACCAGTCCACCGAGCAGCTTCCCGCGATGATGAGCGAGGTGGTGCGCTGCGCGCGCCGCTGGGTGCTGTGCGGGGAGTACTTCTCAGAGCAGGACGTCGAGGTGCCCTACCGTGGCCACCACGGCGCGCTGTTCAAGCGCGACTACGGGCGCCTATACGCCGAGAGGCACCAAGAGCTGCGCCTGGCCGACCAGGGCTTCCTCCCCGCCTCCGAGGGTACGTGGGACGACGTGACCTGGTGGCTATTCGAGAAGGCTCAGTAGCGCCTCAGCCACCCGGTGCGCCCCCCGGCCGTCGACGGCCTCCCGCGCCCGCCGGGCCAGGTCGAGGCGCCGCTCGCGGTCGGCGGCGAGCTCGGCCACCCTGGCCCAAGCGTCGTCCTCGGCCAGGACCACGACGTCCTCGACCGAGCGGGCCTGGGCGAGCTGGTTGTCCGCGGTGATCACCGCTACCACGGGGCGGCCGACGGCCAGCGCTTCGAGCATGGTCTGGCCGGCGCCGGTGACGGCCAGGTCGCAGGCCTCCAGCTCGTCGCGCAGCGCGGGCGGGGTGCCGATGGCCTCCGCGCCGACGGCGTCCTCATCGCCGGTCACTCGCACCTCAGCGTCGGGCAGCGCGGCGGCCACCTCGCCGGCCAGGGTGGCAGCGGGGGTGGCGGCGCCGGTACTGACCAGCACGCGGCGCACCTGGGCGCCAGCCTCGCGCCGAGGCGGTGTCCAGTAGGGGCGGCGCAGGCAGGCGTACTCCGGCGGGGCCAGGCCGCTGGGCCCGATCACCAGCCTCGCCCCGGCGGGGGGCCGGCCCTCGTCCAGGAACACCGCGTCCGGTGCGAACTCGCCCCGGCGGTCGGAGTAGGAGTCGAGCAGCAGCAGGCCGTCGGCCTCGACCGCCTCCGCGATCGGCTCCCACACCAGGCCGTCGAGCTCCCGCGGCTCCTCGGCCTCGAACCCGAGGCAGCGCACCTCGGCGCCGCGCTCGCGCAGTGCCGACGCAACCGCCGTGCAGCGCGCCACGTGGCCCATCCCCACGCGGCCGGCGGCGTCGGCCACGATGGTGATCTGCTTCAGAGCATCTCCCAGGTGAGGATGTCGTCGGCCTCCACGTCCACCCGCAGGGCGCGGCCCAGCACCAGGTCCAGGTGCTTGGGCGGCACCCCGAAGCCCGGCCGCTTGACCGTGAGCATTTCGCGCTCCAGCACCGTGCCCGCGGGCAGGTCGCGGGTGAGGATCAGGCTGCGGCGCGCCAGCGTGTACATCTCGCGCCGCTCCTCCTCGCTCGGGCCCTCCTTGCGCCCGTCGCCGAGCGCCACCTGCGCGGTGCGGATGCCGTCGACCATGTCGCGCAGCTCCTCGGGCTCCAGCGCGAACGGGTGGTCGGGCCCCTCCATCGAGCGGTCGAGCGTGAAGTGCTTCTCCACGAAGGCGGCTCCCAAGGCCGCGGCGGCGATCGGAACCGCCGTGCCCTCGGTGTGGTCCGACAGGCCCACCGGCACGCCGAACGCGGTGCGCATGGTCGCCATCGCTTGCAGGTTGGCCCGCTTCGCCGGAGCGGGGTAGACCGACGTGGTCTGCATCAGGCCGACGGCCTCCGCGCCGCCGCGGCGGGCCGCCTCGAGCGCGTCCTCCACCTCGCCCAGCACCGCCATGCCCGTGGAGATGATCAGCGGGATGCCCGTGGCCGCGGCCACCTCGATCAGCGGCAGGTCCACTATCTCGAACGAGGCGATCTTCAGCGCGGGCACACCCAGCTCGGCCAGCTCGATCACCGCCTCGTGGTCGAACGGGCTGGAGAAGAACTGCACCCCCCGCGAGGCCGCGTGGTCGGCCAGCGGGGCCTGCCACTCGCGCGGCAGCGAGATCCGCTCGAGCAGCTCGGCGGGCGGCTCGTCCGTCTGCAGGTAGTCGAACGCCGGCGTCTTGCGCGAGTAGATGCGCTCGCCCGAGTAGGTCTGGAACTTCACCGCGTCCGCGCCGGCCGCCGCCGCCGCGTCGATCAGCTCCCGCGCCACGCCCATGTCGCGATTGTGGTTGGCGCCGATCTCGGCGATCACCCAGGTCGGATGCCGCCCGCCCACCGGCCGCCCGCCGATCTCGAACTCGCCCGGGAAGCTCACGCCAGCTCGAGCACGGCGTCGATCACCCGCTGCTGATCGTCCTCGCCGAGATCGGGGAAGCAGGGCAGCGACAGGCACGTCTGGTAGTAGCGCTCGGCCTCGGGGCACAGGCCCTCGGCGAAGCCCCAGCGGTCCATGTAGTACGGGTGCCAGTAGACCGGCAGGTAGTGCACCTGCGACCAGGATGCCCTGCTCGCGCAGCGCGTCGTAGAGGCGCCGGCGCTCGGGGTGGCGGATCACGAACAGGTGGTAGCCGTGCAGGCCGCCCTCGGGCGCCGCGGGCGGGAGCGTGACCAGGTCCAGCTCGGCCAGGCCCTCGCGGTAGCGCGCGGCGATCTCGTTGCGGCGCCCGATGAACTCGTCGAGGCGGCTGAGCTGCGACAGGCCCAGCGCGCTGTGCACGTCGCTGAGCCGGTAGTTGAAGCCGAGGTCGTGCTGCTCGTGGTACCAGGCACCCTGGTCCGTGCGCCGCAGCCGGTCGCGCTCGAAACCATGGGAACGAAAGCGCCGGAGGCGGGCGGCCAGATCGCTCGGAGCGGGTGGTGACCATGCCGCCCTCCGCCGACGTGACGGGCTTGACGGGATGGAACGAGAAAGTGGTCATGTCGACGTGGTCGCAGCAGCCCACCGGCCGCCCGTCGGCGTGGCGGGCGCCGAGCGAGTGTGAGGCGTCCTGAATCAGCGCCACGTCGTCCCCGACGGCGGCGCGGATCTCTTCCACCGGCGCGGGCAGGCCGGCGAAGTCGACCGGCACGACGGCCTTGCGCGGGCACGGTGGTCGCCGTCTGCGCGCCCATGTTCAGCGTGGCCGGGTCGATGTCCGCGAAGGCCGGCTCGGCGCCCAGGTAGACGCCGCAGTTGGCGCTGGCGGCGAAGGTCAGCGCGCTGGTGAGCAGCGTGTCGCCCTCGCCGACCCCGGCGGCGAACGCGGCCCCGTGCAGGGCGGCCGTTCCGGACGAGAAGGCGACCGCGTGGGACACGTCGCACCGCTCGGCCACGGCGTCCTCGAAGGCGGTCACGGCCGGGCCCTGGGTGAGCCAGTCGCCGGTGAGCACCTCCTCGACGCGGTCGACGTCCTGGCGGTCGACCGACTGCCGCCCGTAGGGGATCACGTCCACGCGGCGCACCCTATGGGGTAGGCGAGATGGGCCTATAGTCGCCGCCGCATGGCCCCCAGCCCGCAGATCAAGGACAAGGTGGTGCTGGTCACCGGCGGCACCGGCTCGTTCGGCACCGCGTTCGTCGAGGAGATGCTCGAGCACCACGAGCCCGCCGCGGTGCGCGTCTACTCGCGCGACGAGCTCAAGCAGTGGGAGCTCGACCGCCGCTGGAACGACCCGCGCGTGCGCTTCTTTCTCGGCGACGTGCGCAACGCCGAGCGGCTCACGATGGCCTGCCGCGGCGTCGACGTGCTGGTGCACGCGGCCGCGCTCAAGCAGGTCCCGGCCTGCGAGTACAACCCTTTCGAGGCGGTCCAGACCAACGTGGTCGGCGCCGAGAACGTGGTTTCGGCGGCCATCGCCGGCGACGTGCCGCTCAGCCTCTCGCTGAGCACCGACAAGGCGGTCAACCCGGCCAACCTGTACGGCGCCACCAAGCTGTGCGCGGAGAAGATCATCGCCCAGGGCAACGCCTACGCCGGCCACTCGCCCGCCCGCTTCGCGTCGGTCCGCTACGGCAACGTGATGGGCAGCCGCGGCAGCGTCATCCCGATCTTCAAGAAGCAGGCCCAGGAGGGCAAGCTCACGATCACCGACCCGGCGATGACGCGCTTCTGGATCACGCTGCAGCAGGCGGTCCGGCTCGTGGTCGACTCGTTGGGGTGGATGGAGGGCGGCGAGACCTTCGTGCCCAAGATCCCGAGCATGCGGGTGGAGGACATCGCCCGTGCGCTGGCGCCCGACGCCGAGCGAGAGATCACCGGCATCCGGCCCGGCGAGAAGATCCACGAGGTGCTGATCACCGAGGACGAGTCGCGCAACGCGTCCTCGTTCGACGACCACTTCGCGATCTATCCGCAGTTCCCGTTCTGGCGCGACGATGACTTCGCCCGCGGCGACGAGCTCCCGCCCGGCTTTCGCTACTCGAGCGATACCAACGACCAGTGGCTGGGCGAGGACGAGATCCGCGTGCTCGCCGAGGGCCTGCCCACCTACGGGTAGTTATGCGCCCGGCCCCCGTGGCGGTGGTCCAGGCGCGCATGAGCTCCACGCGGCTGCCGGGCAAGGTGCTGGCCGACCTCGACGGCCGGCCCGTGCTCGAGTGGGTCCTCAGCCGGCTTGGCGACTGTCGTGAGCTCGCGGGCGTGGCGGTCGCCACCTCCGGCGACCCCGACGACGATGCGGTGGCCGAGGCCGCCGGAGCGCTCGGCGCGCGCGTGGTGCGTGGGCCGCTGGACGACGTCCTGGCGCCGCTATGTGATCGCCGCGCGCGTGCTGGGCGCGGACGGCCTGGTGCGCGTCACGGCCGACTGCCCGCTGATCGCCCCTGGCGTGGTGGACGAGGTGGTGGGCGCATGGCGCACCGGTGACGCGGCCTACGTGGCCAACGTGATCGAGCCGCGCACCTACCCGGTGGGCATGGACACCGAGGTGGTGAGCGCGGAGGCGCTGCTGGCTGCCGACGCCGAAGCGACCGACGCCTACGACCGCGAGCACGTAACCCCGTTCGTGCGCTCGCGCCCCGAGCGGTTCCCGCAGACGGCGGTCACGCGCGAGCCGCCCCGGCCCGACGTGCGGCTGACGCTGGACACGCCCGAGGACCTCGAGCAGCTGCGCGCGGTGGTCGCGGCCACGGGCGCCCGCCCGACGCTGGACGAGCTGATCGCCGCCGCCGACTCCCTGGCGTGAGCGCGCCCCTGCACCTGTGGCCGGGGCCCGACGAGGCCCCGCCCGAGCTTGCGAAGGGCCGCCACCTGCTCATCGGCTGCCCGGCCGCGCGCACGGCGTCGGTCCCCGCGGGAGTGCTGCTGGACGACTGGCTCGACTTCCCCGCCCGGGTGGAGGTCGAGGACCGCGCCCGCGCGGCGACGCGCGCCTGGGTGGACGAGCGCCGCGGCGCGCTCACCACCGACGGCGCGGACCTCGGGTGGATCTGGGAGGTCGAGCTGTACCGCGACGCCTTCCTGCCGGTCGAGCGGCTGCTGGCTTCGGTGCGCGCCGCGGTGCGGGGCCTGGGAGCCGAGCGGCTGGAGCCGCACGGCCTGGACCCGCGGACCGTCTCCGCGCTGGTCGACGCGCTGGCGCCGCTGGGCTGCGAGGTCTTCCCGGCTGGTGGGGATGAGCTGGAGGTGCCCGAGCCGCTCACCTCGCTGTCTGGCGTCCAGCGGGCGCTGATCGCCTCGGGCATCGGCGCGCCGCAGCGCGTGCGTGGGAACGTGCTGGTGGTCAACGCGCCCACCTCGCTGTCGGTCGCGAAGGCGCTGGCCGCCCCGGGCGGGCGCGACCCGGTGCTCGACCCCGCCTCGCTGCCCGCGCTCGGCCGCGCCGGGCTGGCGCGCGCGCTGTGGCGCGGGGGGTGGGTGGGCGTGCCGGGCGGCGTGCGCCGCCGCCGCTCGGCGGGCAGGGTGAACGCGGCGCTGAAGGCCGCTGCCGACGTGGCTCCCGCCGACGAGCCCGCCGCGCAGCTCGCCCACGCCCGCGCCGTGGAGCTGCTGCAGCGGCGCGCGCCGGGCACGCTCGCGCTGGTGGACCGCAACGCGCGGGCGCTGGCCAGGGGCCGGATCGAGGTGGTGGCGGTCCCCTTCGACAGCCTCGCCAGCGTCCGCGTGCTGCTCAGCGCCTCACGGGCGGCGGGCGTGCCGTCGCTGCTGATCCAGCACGGCTACGCGCCCGAGCCGAACGACCCCGACAAGGGCCAGGCCGACCACACGGCGGCCTGGGCCGAGCGCGACGCGCGCGAGGTGCGCGAGCGTCACGGCCGCGACGCCACGGTGACCGGCAGCCCGGCCGCGCCGCCGGTCCGCTCGCCCGCCAAGCCTGCGGGGAGCGGGCCGACGCTGGCACTGGTGCAGAGCCCGACCCTCTTCTCCGCGCGCTGGGACGCGCGGGTGAGCCAGCGGTTCGTGGCCGAGTCGCTGCGCGCGGTCGAGCAGGCGCGGCCGGGCAGCGAGATCGTCCTGCGCCCGCACCCGCTGGAGCCGAGCCCCGAAGCCTTCCTGCGGCTGGTGCCCGAGGGCTCGTCGCTCGACGCGCGGGTGGACGTGAAGACGCCGCTGGGGGAGCTGCTGGAGCACTGCGACCACTGCGTGGGCGGCGTGTCCACGGCAACGTTGCAGGCCGGCGTGGCCGGGCTGCGCACCACCTTCCTGAACGTCACCGGGGGCGAGTTGCCCGAGCCATTCGACCGGGAGGGCGAGCCCGCCCAGGAGGACATGGCCGAGGCCCTTGGCGTAGTCGGGGAGCCGAGCGCCACGCGGCGCGTGCTCGACCTGATCGATCAGCTGGCGGCCGCGTCGGCGTAATCGCCCCGGCGCCGGCGCATGTTCTCGCGCCAGCCCATCGGGTCGAGCGCCTGCCGCGGCAGCTCTCGCCGCTCCAGGCCCCGCGCGGCGCGCCAGCCGGCGAGGCGCCCGGAGAGCGCGGCGAGGTCGCGCGAGGCGACCAGGTCGCCCACCGCCACCGCCGCCTCGAGGAACAGCGTGCGCGCCGCGGCCCGCGTGCGCAGGATGCCCCAGCGGCGCAGCAGGTAGCCGCGCCCCCAGCCGGACTGCCGCCGCTGCCAGCGCGAGCGCCGCCCGGTGGAGGCGCCGCCCACGTGCACCGCCACGGCGCCGGGGGCGAGCGCCGCCTCCCACCCCGCCGCGCGCAGGCGCAGCACCGCGTCGAGGTCTTCGCCGTACAGGAAGATCCGCTCGTCGAAGCCGCCCACGCCCTCCAGCGCCTCGCGCCGGAAGGCGCCAGCCGCGCCCGAGGGCCCGGCGTGGACGCCGTCGTGAGCGCCGGCATCTGCCGCGGGCCGTCCCTGAAGGCGCGGCCAGGCAGCCAGCGTGGTATCGGCCACCAGTCCGGCACCGTCGACCTTCTCGCGGCCAGGACGTAGGAGGAGCGGCGTGGTCATGCCCAGCTGCGGCTCGGACTCGAGCGGCGCCACCAGGCGCTCGAGCAGGTCCGGGTCGGCCTCCACGTCGTTGTTGAGCACCACGACCACGTCACCTCGTCCGGCCGCTGTGCCCGCGTTGACCGCCGCAGAGTAGCCCCGGTTGCCGCCCATCGGAACCAGGTCGGCATTCGGCCAGTCCTCGGCCACCCTGCGGGCCGTGTCGTCGGGCGAGGCGTTGTCGACCACCAGCACGCGGTGCGGCGCCGTCTGCGCGGCGAGCGTCTCCAGGCAGCGGCGGGTGAGCTCCCAGCCGCCGTGGACCGGGACGACGACGTCGATCGAGAGAGCCATGCGACCTACAGTCAAGGGCATGGCCGGGCACGTCGGGCTCAACCTCGTCTACCTGGTGCCGGGCAAGCAGGGCGGGATGGAGACCTACGCTCGCGAGCTGATCACGGCGATGGTCGCCGCGAGCCCGCAGACGCGCTTCACCGCGTTCATCAACGAGGAGGCTGCCGAGGCCGGCCCCGCTCCTTGGAACGACCTGATGCCCACCGTGACCGTCCCGGTGCGGTCCACGCGGCGCAGCGAGTGGGTGAGGGGGGAGCAGTTGCTGCTGCCGAGGCTCGCGCGCCGGACAGGCATCGACCTGCTGCACAGCCTCGGCGGCACCGCGCCCGCGCGCGGGCCGCGCCACCGCGTGATCACCGATCCACGACCTGCATTACCGCACCCATCCCCAGGCCCACCTGGGGCTGGCGGGCTGGGGGATGAGGGCGCTTGTGCCGCTGGCGGCCAAGCGCTCGCAGCTGGTCATCACGCCGTCGGAGGCCTCCCGGGCCGAGATCGTCGAGCTGCTGGGCAAGGACCCGGACGCCGTCGAGGCGATTCCCCACGGCGTGGGCGCGACCGCTCCGCCGGCGGGGCTGAGCGAGGAGGAGGTGCGCCGCCGCCGCGCGCTGGGCGACCGCAGGGTCGCCCTCACCCTCTCGGCGCTGCGCCCGCACAAGAACCTCCCGCGCCTGCTGGAGGCGCTGGCCACGATCCCCCGCGACGAGCGGCCCGTGCTGGTGGTGGGGGGCTACAGCACCGCCCACGAGGGGGAGCTGCGCGCCCAGGTGGAGCGGCTGGGCCTAGGGGACGACGTCCGGTTCCTGGGTTGGATCGAGCCCGAGGAGCTCGAGGGCCTGTACGCCGCCGCGGCCGTCCTAGTGTTCCCCTCGCTGGCCGAGGGGTTCGGGTTGCCCGTAATCGAGGCGATGCGCCGCGGCGTCCCGGTGGCCTGCTCGGACATCCCGACGCTGCGCGAGGTCGCGGGCAACGCGGCCCTACTGATGGACCCGCTCAGCGTCCAAGACATAGCCGGCGCGGTGAGGCGGCTTACCGCTGGTGGCGAGGAGGCCGAGGGCCTGCGCTCGGCAGGCCCCGAGCGCGCGGCTCAGTTCAGCTGGGAGCGCAGCGCGCGGCGGCACCTGACCGCCTACCAGCGGGTGATGTCAGGGCCGGCGGGCGACGGCGTGCAGCAGGTCACCGCCTCGGGCGCCTAGGCCATCACGGCCCACAAGTAGGCCATCACGGCCCACAAGTAGGCCATCGCGGCCCACAAGTAGGCCATCGCGGCCCACAAGTAAGCCATCGCGGCCCACAACTAGGTCGAAGGCCCGCGCCAGCGGCCAGGTGGCCTGGCTTGCCGCGTTGAGCAGATGCAGGCCGATGCCCCGGCGCGCGAGCCAACGTCCCGCCAGGGCGTACTGCACGCTGCCCGCGAACCCCACGGCGCTGGTGGAGGTGGCGACGCGCTCCACGCGCAGCCCGGCCGACTCCATCGCCGCCCGCAGGCCCTCGTCGGTGAAGTGGTGGCGATGCCGGGGGACGTCGAGGTGGAACCAGCGGCTTCCGAACAGGCGGGCCTGAGCGCCGCCGAAGTTGGGCACGGTCACCGCGAGTGTCGCGCCGGGCCGCATGGCGCGGGCGGCCAGCTGCAGTTCGACCACCGGCTCCACCGTGTGCTCCAGCGAGTGCACGAACGTCACGAGGTCGTACGAGGAGGTCTCCAGATCCTGCGAGCCCAGGGTGCCGGCGCGGGCGTCCACGCCTCGCCGGCGCGCGGCCTCGACGGCCTCCGGCGAGGGCTCCACGCCATCGACGTGCCAACCGCGCGCGATGAGCACGGCGCCCAGAGCGCCCCGGCCGCAGCCCACGTCCAGCGCCCGGCCCGGTGACACCGAGCGGGCCGCCGACAGCGCGGGCGAGCTGAGCATGCGCGCCTCCTGCCAGCGGTTGATTGCTCGCGAAGCCAGCGCCGCCGGCGACCATCCGCCGCCGACGACGGCGTGGGGCGCATACGCGACCGGATACAGCGCCCCCAGGCCCTCCTCGCCGATCAGGGGCAGCGTGCGCCCGGTGCCGCAGATCGCGCACCGCGCCACCTCGAAGCGGCCGGGCAGGCCGTGCAGCCGGTCGGGGGAGACGAGCCGCCCCGCGGTGAGCGCGCCATCACAGCAGGCGCAGCGGGTCATCGCCGGTAGGACTCCAGCACCGTCTCGAGCGAGCCCTCCAGCGACAGCCGGCGGCCGTTGGCCTCGAACCAGTCCGCAGTGCGCTCGCGCAGCTCCGGACCGGCGGCCTGCACCCGCTCGATTGCGGCGGCCAGGTCCGCAGGCTCGGGGGAATCGGCCAAGAAGCCGTTCGCGCCCTCCTCGACCAGCTCCATCGCGGCGTTGTCCGGCGCCTGAGCCACCACGCTGGGGACTCCCTTCGACGACGCCTCGACCACGACCATCCCGTAGCCCTCGCGCACCGAAGGGAGGACCACGCAGAGCGCGCGCGCCAGGGCCTCCTGCACCTCATCACCGTCCACGAACCCGTGCGAGCGCACCGCTCCCTGGAGGCCCAGCCGCTCGATCCGCCGTTCCACCTCGGCGCGCTGCGGTCCGTCGCCGTAGATGTCGCAGCGCAGCTGGGGCAGCCGCTCGCGGGCCAGCGCCACCGCCTCCACCAGCGCCGGCACTCGCTTCTCCGGGATGTGGCGCCCGGCGAACACCACGGCCGGCCCCGCGGGCTCGGGCGACGGTCGGCGGAGCTCGCCCTCGTACTCGCCCTCCAGCACCGTGACCTCTCCCCGCAGGCCCTCGTCGCGCAGCCGCCGCGCGTGCAGGCGGGAGAAGCAGAACGCGCGCTGGCGCACCCGGGCGCACAGGCGCTGCACGAAACCGCCCACCGCCCCCGCCCGGCCCAGGTACTCGCGCCAGTAGGAGCGCGTCCAGACCTCGTGCCAGTCCACCACCACCGCGTAGCGCCCCAGCGGGCGGGCCAGCGCCGCGGCCAGCAGCGAGAAGTAGGGGAACGAGGCGGTGTGCACGACGTCGTAGCGGCGCCCGTGCGCGAGCAGGTGCGCAAGCACGCCCGCCCCGAACACCAGCGGGGGGAGGATGCGCCGCCGGCCGCCCGTGTACAGCTCCATTCGTGGGCCCACCGCGCGCACGTCCACGCCGGACACTTCCGGATTCTGGCCCCGGTCCCACTGGCGCAGGGTCAGGTAGGTGACCTCGTGGCCGTCGCGCGCCAGGCGCTCGGCGAGGTTGCGATACCAGCGCTCGGCGCCGCCCACCGTGTGGGGGAACAGACAGTCGTAGACGAGGCAGACCCTCATGCGGCGACTACCATGGCAGCGCGCCGGTGCGCAACTATTGACCGCGCCGGCTGCTCTCTTTTGTGATGAGCACTCCCGAAGTCACCCGGAGAGACGTGCGGCAGGCCACGTCTCCGATCGAGTCCGACGTGCTCGTGTCGGTGGTGATCCCGTGTCTGAACGAGGCGGCGAACATCGAGCAGTGCGTCACCCGCGCCCGAGCCGTGCTCGAGGAGCACGACCTCCGCGGCGAGGTGGTCGTTGCCGACAACGGCTCCGAGGACGGCAGTCCCGCGCTCGCCGAGGCGGCCGGCGCCCGCGTGATCCACGAACCGCGCCGCGGCTACGGCAGCGCCTACCTGGCCGGGTTCGCCGCGGCCCAGGGCGAGTACATCGTGATGCTCGACGCCGACCTCACCTACGACTTCGAGGACATCCCCGGGTTCATCGAGCGGCTGCACGGCGGCGCCGAGATGGTCATGGGCGACCGGATGGACAACATCCACCCGGGCGCGATGCCGTGGCTGCACCGCTACGTGGGCAACCCGGTGCTCACCGGCGTGCTGAACCTCTTCTTCCGCACCGGCGTCAAGGACGCCCACTGCGGGATGCGGGCCCTGCGCCGCGACGTCCTGCCCCGCCTCGATCTGCGCACCACCGGCATGGAGTTCGCGTCGGAGATGGTCATCCGCGCCTCCAAGGAGGGCCTCGCCATCGATGAGGTGCCGATCGAGTACCACCCACGCGGCGGCGAGTCCAAGCTCTCGAGCTTTCGGGACGGCTGGCGGCACCTGCGGTTCCTGCTCGTCCACAGCCCCACCCACCTGTTCATTGTCCCGGGGGCGCTGCTGACCCTCGTCGGGGCCCTGATCTCCCTGGCAGTCGTCGGACAGATCGACGTCTTCGGGCGCCAGTGGCAGTTGCACAGCCTCGTAGGAGGCGCGCTGCTCACCGATCGTGGGCGTGCAGATCGTGGGACTCGGGCTGTGCGCCCACGCCTACGGCACCTACTTCATGGGCGAGCGCGACCCCTGGTTCGACCGCATGCGCGCCCGCTTCCGGCTCGAGCACGGCCTCATGCTCGGAGCCCTTGTGCTGCTCGCAGGCCTCGTGGTGGGCGCAGTCATTTTCGGGACCTGGGCTCAGCGCGGCTTCGGCGAGCTGGCCGAGCTGCGGCTGGCCGTGCTCGCCGCGACCCTCGCCATCGTGGGCGTGCAGATCGTCTTCTCGTCGTTCCTCATCTCCATTCTGGGCCTGCGCCGCCGCGGCTAGGCGGCCTCCGGCCTCAGGAGCGGGTCATCCGACCTGCTTGTGCGGCACCCCACTGGCCAGTAGCTCGAGGTCGTGGTCGACCATCAGGCGAACCAGCTGGTCGAAGCTGGTGGCCGGGGTCCAGCCGAGCTTCTCCTCGGCCTTGCTGTAGTCGCCCACGAGGTGCTCCACCTCGGCCGGGCGGAGGAACTTGGGGTCGAGGCGCACGTAGTCGTCGGGGACGAGGCCCACCTGGTCGAACGCGATGTCAACCAGGTCGCGGACGCTGTGCTTCTCGCCGGTGGCGATCACGTAGTCGTCGGGCTCGTCCTGCTGGAGCATCAGCCACATCGCCTCGACGTAGTCCTTGGCGTAGCCCCAGTCGCGCTCGGCGTCGAGGTTGCCCAGCGCCAGCTCGCTCTTGAGCCCGAGCTTTATCGCCGCCGCCTCGTGGGTGACCTTGCGGGTCACGAACTCCAGCCCGCGCCGCTCGCCCTCGTGGTTGAACAGGATCCCCGAGGATGCGTGCAGCCCGTAGGACTCGCGGTAGTTGACGGTGATGAAGTGGCCGTAGGCCTTGGCCACGCCGTAGGGCGAGCGCGGGTAGAAGGGCGTGGTCTCGCGCTGGGGGACCTCGCGCACCATGCCGTACATCTCCGAGGAGGAGGCCTGGTAGAAGCGCGCCTCGGGCACCACCTCGCGCATCGCCTCGAGCATCCGGGTCACGCCGGTGCCGGTGAACTCCGCCGTCAGCACGGGCTGGCTCCACGAGGCCGCCACGAACGACATGGCGGCGAGGTTGTAGATCTCGTCCGGCTCGCACGCGCGCATCACGTCGCCCAGCGAGCGCTGGTCGAGCAGGTCGCCGGTGTGGAGCGTCAGGTCGTCGCGGATGTGCTCCAGGCGGCCGAAGGCCTCGGTGGAGGAGCGGCGCACCATCCCGTGGACCTCGTAGCCCTTCTCGAGCAGGAGGTCGGCGAGGTGGGAGCCGTCTTGGCCGGTGATTCCGGTGATCAGCGCTCGTCTGGCCATGGCGGGGGCACCCTAGCGAGAGGCAGGCGCCCACTAGCCTCCCGCGGTCGTGGATCTGCTTGCCGCCTGGCTGCTGTTTCCGCTCCTCCTCGGCCTGATCTTCCTCGGATGGGGGCTGCTCGTGGAGCGACTCTCCGGCAGGGAGCTGCCCGGAGTGCTTCTGCTGCCCGTGGGGCTGGCGGCGGTGCTCGTGGTCTCGCGCGTGCTGGTGGTCTCGGAGCTGACCGGTCGACCTCGCGCTGCCGCTGATCGCGGTGGTCGCCGCTGGTCGGGCTGCTCCTCGTCGCGGGACCGGCTGCGGGCGATGCGCTTCGACCGGCCTGGGCCGCGGCCGCGGCGGTCGGGGTGGCGTTCATGGTCGCCGCGCCGGCGCTGCTTCTCCGGCGAGCCCACGTTCACCGGCTCGCTGGTGCTGGGCGACACCGCCCACCAGCTGACGCTCGCCGACCGCCTCGGCGAGGCCGGCACGCACTCCCAGCCGCTGCCCAACTCGTCCTACGAGCTGAGCGTCCGCAAGTACTTCGTCACCGCCTACCCGATGGGCCCCCAGGCCGCCCTGGGCCTGCTGTCGCCGCTGGGCCTGCTCGACCTGGCCTGGCTCTACCAGCCCTTCCTGGCCATTTTCTTGGCCGCGACCGCGCTGTCGCTCAACGGCGTTGCTCGCCCGCGCGCTGGAGTCGCGCCGGCTGCGGGCGCTGGTCACCTTCGTCGCCGCCCAGCCGGCGCTGGTGGTCGCCTTCGCCCTGCAGGGCTCGATCAAGGAGATCACGGCGCTGGCCACGGTCTCGCTCACCTTCGCGCTCGCGGTGCTGGTGCTGGTCGAGCGCTGGCAGGCACGCGCGTTCCTGACGCTCGCGCTGTCGGCGCTGGCCACCGTCGGCGCGCTCGGGCCCGCCGGGCTGGCGTACGTGGGCCCGCTGCTGCTGATCGCTGCGGGGGCGTGGGCGCTGCGGCTGCGCAAGGTCGCCGCTGCGGACCACGCTCTTGGCGGCGGGCGGGGTGGTCCTGGCCACCGTGCTGCTCGCCCTGCCGCTGGTCAGCGGCGCCTCCACGGCCTTCAAGGCCAACGACAAGACCCTCTCCACCGGCAACGCAGCTGGGCAACCTGGCCCGGCCGCTCGACCTGCTGCAGGCCATCGGGCGCCTGGGTGGTCGGCGACTACCGCTACGAGCCGCACGCAGCCCACGGCCACCGCCGCGGTGGCGCTCGTGGTGGTCGCGGTCGGCGGTGCTCGGTCTGGTCATGGCGATCCGCCGGCGCGCCCTGGGGCCGCTGCTGCTGGCCGGGGTCCTGGTCGCCGCTCTCCGGCGCTGCTGCTGCTCCGCGGCAACCCTTACGCCGACGCCAAGGTGCTCGTGCTGGCCTCGATCGTGGTGCCGCTGCTGGCGATGCTCGCGGCCGCCTGGCTGCTCGCCTCGGAGGAGCGAAGGCGGCGGCTTCTCGGGGGAGCGCTGGCGCTGCTGGTGGGCGGGCTGGTCCTCGCCGGCAACGTGCTGGCCTACCACGACGTCCAGCTCGCGCCCTACGACCGCTACCAGGAGCAGCTGTCGATCTCCAAGCAGCTGGAGGGCCGCGGGCCCGGTGGTGTTCGCCGAGTACGACGAGTTCGCCAAGCACTTCATGCGCCGCACCCAGGTGCTCAGCCAGCCCGAGTGGCCGTTCGAGTTCCCGATCGGCCCGCTCAACGTGAAGGGCGCCGCCACCCACGTCGAGGAGAACCGCGACGGGCTGCACCCCAGCTTCAAGGCGCCGTTGGACCCTGACGGGATCACTCCCGTCGAGCCTGCAGAAGGCGCAAGCTTCATCGTCATCCGCCGCTCGCCTACGGCCTCGCGGCCGCCGGCCAACTACCGGCTGATCCGGACGCGGGCGCTACTACGAGGTCTGGCAGCGCGATACGCGCTCCGAGCGAGTAGCTGCGCCACGAGCCGTTCGGCACGACGCGTGTTCCAGCCCGCGGCTCGCGCCCAGCGCTGCTCGCTGGTCAAGAGCGTCGCCCGCACCGCGCGAGCGGCCGGGCGGCAAGCTGGCCTGGCGTGGAGCGCGCGCCGGTCGAGCTCTACGACCCCGAGCGACGCCTCGTCGAACAACGCAGGGCTTCGGCTTCTCCCAGCGCGGTGAACTACCAGCTCTACCCGAACTCGGTGACGGTGGGCGGTGCCGGGCGCGGCCGAGGCGCAGGAGTCAAGGTCCCGAAGACCGGCCGCTACGAGGTCTGGGTGATGGGCTCCTTCGGTCGCGAGACCACCGTCGCGCATCGATGGACGCCCGGCCGGTGCGGTCTCCTACGAGATCGCCAACTCGGGCGCCTACATGCTGCTCGGCCAGATCCGGCTGACGAAGGCACCCACCGCCTGGTGGTCGCCCGCGGCGGCGGCAACCTGCGGCCCGGCAACGGCGGCGGCTACCGCTCGAACCTCGCTGTACCTGGGCCCGGTGGTCCTGAGCCCCGGCGAGGCCGAGCGCCGGACCGTGCACCGCACCGACCCGAGCGGCTACCGCGCCCTGTGCTCGAAGCGCCTCGACTGGATCGAGGTCGTGAAGCCGGCCACCCCCGCGCAAGAACGCTCAGCGGGCTGACGACCTCTCGGCAGGGGGCGCTGCGCTGGGCGCCGGCGAGCGCGCTAGAGCGCCTCGGCCACCCGCGGCGCGCTGCGGTTGAAGACCCAGAAGCCCAGCACCGCGAGCACGAACACCAGCCCGGTGGGGACCAGCAGCCGCGCGGCGCCGCCGATGGCATCGGCGGCGCTCACCAGGTCGGGGCCGATCAGCAGGTGGCGGGTCTCGGTGATGATCGCCGCCAGGGGGTTGGCCATCGCCACCCGGCCCGCGGTCTCGCTGAAGTTGTCCAGCACGAACTCGATCGGGAAGAAGACCGGCGTGGCGTAGAAGAGCCCCTGGGCGATCACGTCCCAGATCGGCCCGATGTCGCGCAGGGTCACGTACAGCGCCGACGAGCAGCATCCCGACCCCGGTGGCGAGGACCACCAGCAGCAGGATCGGGATCGGCAGCAGCAGCCAGCTGAGCCGCGGCTCGACGCCCGAGATCACCACGAACACCGCGACCACGATCAGGTTGAGCCCGAGGTTGAACGAGCTCGACACCGCCACCGACAGCGGCACGACCATGCGCGGGAACGAGACCTTGCGCACCAGCGACTCGCGGTCGACCACGCAGGAGACGCAGTCGCCGGTCACCTCGGCGAAGTAGGCGAACAGCACCACGCCGATCAGCAGGACCAGCGGGTAGTTGGGTACCGCCTCGCCGATCTTCACGATCTGGCTGAAGACCAGGTAGAGGATCCCGAACAGCAGCAGCGGCCGCAGCAGCGACCACACGTAGCCCAGCGCCGAGCCGAAGAAGCGCAGCTTCCAGTCGGTCAGGGCCAGCGTCATCGTCAGGTTGAAGAAGCGGCGCCAGTCGCCGCTGAGCGCGGCGGGCCCGGGAACGCGGCGCGCGGGTGCCTCGGCGTGCGACGCTCACGAGCCGGTCTTCTCCACGGTCTCCGCGCGCGAGACCGACAGCGAGTGCGGCAGGTCGACCATGCCGCCGGTGGCGGCGCGCCCGATCACCTCGAACGAGGCGGCGTTCTCGCGGTGGTCCATCAGCCGCCGCTCCACGCCGGGGTGGCGCACCTCGGGCGAGATCTGGTACTCGCCGGCGGCGAGCACGCAGTCGAAGGCGACGTCCACGTGCACGATCTCGCCCGCGCGGTAGCTGCCCGTCTGCGGCTGCTTGACCTCGGAGGCGATGGCCAGCACGCCGCGGCCCTGCTCGTCGGTGACCATGAAGCCGAAGTTGGGGTTCTCGGCGTCCGCGCGCAGCTCCACGTCCATGCGGATCCGGGCGGGGCGGCCGTGCTGGATGTTGCTCCGCGCGCTCGCCGCTCTCGTCCTCGGTCCAGCAGTCGACGATCGCCGCCGAGCCGTCGCCGGCGTGGAGGACCGGGCCCTCCGAGCGCCCGTAGCGCGCCATGTTGACCTCCTCGTAGCGGCGCGAGACGTCGCGGGGATCGCCGACGGCGATGAGGTCGCCGCCGTCGAGCAGCATCGCCCGGTCGCAGAAGCGCTGGACGGCGTTCATGTCGTGCGTGACGAGCAGGATCGTGCGGCCCTCCGAGCGCGCCTTGCGCAGCGAGTCGAGGCACTTGCGCTGGAACGCGCTGTCGCCCACGGCGAGCACCTCGTCGATCAGCAGCAGGTCGGCGTCCACGTGGACCATGACCGCGAAGGCCAGGCGCACCTGCATGCCCGACGAGTAGTTCTTGAGCTTCAGCTCGGTGAAGCGCTCGAGCTCGGCGAACTCGATGATCGAGTCGTAGCGCTCGCGCGCCTGCGCGGGCGAGAGCCCGAGCATCACCGCGTTGATGAGCACGTTGTCGCGCGCGGTGAGGTCGGGGTTGAAGCCGACGCCCAGCTCGATGAAGGGCGCGACCCGGCCGCGGGCCCAGATCTCGCCCGTGTCGGGCCGGTAGATGCCGGCCACGCACTTCATGAGCGTGGTCTTGCCGCTGCCGTTGCGGCCGACGATCCCGAAGAACTCGCCCGCGCGGATGTCGATCGACACGGCGCTCAGCGCGTTGAGCGTCTCCTCCGAGCGGGTGCGGAACGGATGCAGCGCACGCTCCTTGAGCGTGTGCACCTGCTCGTGGGGAAGGCGGAAGGCCTTGGAGACGTCCCGGACCGCCAACGCCACGCCTGACTCCGGAGGGGCGCTCACACCGCGAGCGTAGAGAGCGAGACGCCCGATAGCCTGCCGATACGCCATGCAGGAGCCCTCGCAAACCGCCCCCGGCGGGCTGCCCCTGGGCGTGAACCTCGCGGGCTATCTCGACTCCGTCCTCGGGGTCGGGCAGGTCGCCCGGCAGGTGCGCGACGCGCTCACGCGCGCGGGGGTGGCCGTCGCCCCGTTCACGGTCGTGGCCGACTCCGCGCCGCGCATCCGCGGCGGCGAGCCCGAGCGCGCGAGCGGCCCCCTGCACCCCGTGAACCTGGTGTGCGTGAACCCCGACGGCCTGGAGGGCGCGCACGACTCGCTGGGCGAGGACTTCTTCCGCGACCGCCACACGATCGGGCTGTGGTGGTGGGAGGTCGAGCGCCTTCCCCGACGCCTACCGCCGGGCCTTCGACCTCGTCGACGAGGTCTGGGTGGGCTCGCACCACGTGGCCGACGCGCTGGCGGCGGTCTCGCCCGTGCCGGTGGTCCGCATGCCGGTGCCGGTCGAGGCCGAGCCCTCCTCGGGCGCCGGGCGCGAGCAGCTCGGCCTGCCCGCCGGCGGCCCGCTGTTCCTGTTCGCCTTCGACCACGGCGGCGGCTTCGAGCGCAAGAACCCGCTGGGAGCGATCGAGGCCTTCACGCGCGCGTTCGGGCCTGACGACGGCCCCCGGCTCGTCGTCAAGTGCATAGGGGCCGAGGAGCGCCCCGAGGCCCACCGGCGGCTGCTCGACGCGGCCGCCGTCCACGACCACGTGCACGTGCGTCGACCAACCGCTGCCGCCGGCCGACATGGCCGCCCTGACCGAGGCCTGCGACGCCTACCTCTCGCTGCACCGCTCCGAGGGCTTCGGGCTGACGATCGCCGAGGCCATGCTGCGCGGCAAGCCGGTGGTGGCCACCGCCTACTCGGGCCCGCGCGACTGGCTGAGCGAGCGCAACTCGTTCGAGGTCGACTGGCGCGAGGTGCCGATCGGCCCCGGCAACGAGCCCTACCCCGCCGAGGGCACGCTGGGCCGACCCCGACCTCGACGACGCCGCGGCGCAGCTGCGCCGCGTGGTCGACGAGCCCGACGAGGCGCGCCGGCGGGGCGAGCGCGGGCGCGAGGACGTGCAGCGGCGCGTTCTCCGCCGAGGCGGCCGGGAGCGCGATGGCCGCCCGCCTGGCCCGGGTGGCCGGGCTGCCGCATCGGCGGCAACGGCGCCACCTCCGCGCTCGACGTCGGCGAGGCGCTGCGCCGCGTGCGCGGCGAGCCGCCCGAGCCCGGGCCCGACGCCCCCCTGCGCCCGCTGCGCATGCCGCTGCGGCGAGCGCTGCTTCGCCTGAGCCGCCCGCAGGCCACCCACCAGCGGCTGGTCGACGAGGAGCTGGTGCGCCTCGTGCAGACCCTCGACGAGCGCGTGGAGGGGCTGGCCAAGGGCCAGACCTCGTTACGCGCCGAGCTCGAGGACATCAAGCGCCGGCTGGACCGGTGAGCGCCACGAACATCGGAGTGGACGTGGCCGGCTTCCTGCGCGGAGGCCTGGGCCTCGGCGAAGCCGCCCGGCGCTACGTGACCGCGCTGGAAGCGGCCGGCGTCCCCGTGCGCACCACCGCGGTCGACGTCTTCCTGCCCGAGGACCAGCAGGACCGCCGCAAGCTCGCCGAGTTCGAGCACCTGGGCACCGACGACGACGTCCCGTTCAACCTCGTGTGCGTCAACGCGCCCGAGCTGCCGCGCTTCTACAGCGAGGTCGGGCCCGGACTTCTTCGCGGGCAAGCGCACCATCGGCGTGTGGGCCTGGGAGGTCGACCGCGTGCCCGAGGACTGGTCCTGGGCCTTCGGCGTGGTCGACGAGATCTGGACCTATTCGCAGTACGTGGTGGACGTGCTGCGCCCGGCCTCCAACGTGCCGGTGGCGCGCGTGCCGCTGCCGGTGCTCGGCGCCGCCCGCGCCCGGGCCCGCCGCCGGACCTCGGCCTGCCCGACAAGTTCACCTTCCTGTTCCTGTTCGACTTCTACTCGACGGTCCAGCGCAAGAACCCGCTGGGCCTGATCGAGGCCTTCCGGCGCGCCTTCCGCCCGGGGGAGGGGCCGCAGCTGGTGCTCAAGAGCTTCAACGGCGACCTCAAGCCCGAGCGCCTGGCGCAGGTGCTCGAAGCGGCGTCCGACCACCCCGACATCCACGTGGTCGACCGCTACGTGACCGCCGCCGAGCGCGACGCGCTGGTGGCCGACTGCGGCTGCTTCGTCTCCCTGCACCGCGCCGAGGGCTTCGGCCTCGGCCTGGCCGAGGCGATGGCGCTCGGGCGCCCGGTGATCGCCACCGGCTACTCCGGCAACGTCGACTTCATGACGCCGGAGAACTCCTGGCTGGTGCGCAGCACGATGACCGAGGTCGGGCGCGAGGGCGAGAACTACCCCAGCGACGGGCACTGGGCCGAGCCCGACGTGGACGCACGCCGCCCAGCTCATGCGCGAGGTGTGGGAGAACCCCGACGCGGCGGCCGAGCGGGCCGAGCGCGGGCGCCGCGACGTGCTCGAGCAGCTGTCGCCCGCCAACGTGGGCGCGCTGGCGCGCGACCGGCTCGAGCACCTGGCGATCGCCGCCGAGCCGCCGCGCACCGAGCCGCCCCCTCCGCCGCCCGCCCACATCACCTGGGGCCCGCTGCGGCTGGCGCGCGGCAAGCTCGACTTCGACCCGCTGGCCGACGCCCAGAAGACGGGCGGGGCCAAGGGCGCGGCCCGCCAGGCCGCGCTGCGGGCCATGCGCCCCTACACCCACCACCAGGAGGAGCTCAACAAGGCCCTGGTGCAGGCGGTGAGCGACCTGGCCGAGCGGTTCGAGACGCTGGTGTGGGAGTCCGGCCTCGGCGCCGACGGGCGCGCCCACGCGCGCCGGCTGATCGAGGCGGCCCGCGCCCGCCCGGCGCCCGACCACCCGCTGATCAGCCGCCGCGAGGGCGGCCAGCGCGTGCTGGCCTTCACGGCCGAGCCGGGCGAGGCCGAGCCCGACGAGGCCTACCGCGGCTTCGAGGACGTCTTCCGCGGCGACGAGGAGCTGGTCCGCGTCCGCCAGGAGCAGTACGCGGCGCTGTTCGAGGGCGCCGACTGGGTGCTCGACATGGGCTGCGGCCGGGGCGAGTTCCTCGACCTGCTGCGCGACCGCGGCCAGGCGGCCCGCGGGGTGGACCTCGACGAGGCGATGGTGGCCCGCTGCCGCGACAAGGGCCACGAGGTCGAGCACGCCGACGCGCTCGACTACCTCCGGGGCCTGGACGACGACAGCCTGCCCGGCGCCTTCGCCGCGCAGGTGATCGAGCACCTGCCCGCGCCGGTGCTCAACGACTTCCTGCGGCTGCTGGCCGCCAAGCTGCGGCCCGGCGGGACCGCCGTGCTGGAGACGGTGAACCCGCACCTGCCCTCGGCGCTGAAGGCCTTCTGGGTCGACCCGACCCACCACCACCCGCTGTTCCCCGAGGTGACCCTGTCGCTCGCCCGCTTCGCCGGCTTCCGCGAGGGGCGCGTCGTGTTCCCCGGCGGCAGCGGCGACTTCGAGTCCGACCTCTACTCGAGCCCGGACTACGCCGTGGTCTTGACGCGCTGACGCCGCCGCGCGAGCGGGATCACCAGCCACACCACCAGGAAGACCAGCGCCGACCCCCGCGCTCGCCGCCACCGCGGCGGCGGTGTCGAAGAGGAAGTCCGTGACCAAGACCATCGCGCCCACGATGGCCAGGGCAAGGACGGCCAGTCCGGCCAGCATCAGCCGGTTGGCGGTCACGACGAGGAACTCCTTGTCCTGCCGGCGGAAGTACAGCCGGTGGTGCACGGTTGGCGCGATGAGCAGGACGGTGGCCACCGCGGTCGCCAGCAGGGTGAAGAAGTAGACGCCCTTGTCGAAGTCGGAGACGCCGTCGAAGCCCTGGTTGAACGGCACCACCAGCAGAAAGGCGAACAGCACCTGGACGCCCGGCAGCGCCACGCGCAGCTCGGCGAGCAGCTCGGTCAGGTTGCGGTCGGTCCGCTCATCGTGCGTCTCGGGCCGCCCGGTCTCCGGATGCGCCTCCACTTCGGTTCCCATTTCCCGCTCCACAGCATTTCACGGGTACGGTGGGCGCGTGCATTCGCCCTCCGTGCTCAGCGCGGATCTCATGCGCCTGGCGCTGGACAATCTCGCCGACGCGGTGACGATCCACGACGCCACCGGCAAGTTGCTGTACGCCAACGAGGCGACCGCCCGGATGATGGGCATGGAGCTCGACGAGGTGCTCGGCGCGCCCGCCGGCGCCTGGACCGAGCGCTTCACGATGTACGACGAGCACGGCAACGAGCTGCCGCTGGAGCGCCTCCCGGGCCGCCGGGTGTTCCAGGGCGAGCAGCCCGAGCCGCTGCTGTTGAGGAGCGTCGACAGCGACACCGGCAACTGGCAGTGGGTCCGCATCAAGGCCGCGCCGCTGCTCGACGAGGACGGCAACGTCGCCGCCGCGGTCAACGTCACCGAGGAGGTGACGGAGGTCAAGGAGGCCGAGCTGGCCCAGCGCCTGCTGGCCGAGGCCAGCCGGACCCTCGCCACCTCGCTCGACTACGAGCAGCACCCTGCAGGAGGTGGCCCGCCTCGCCGTCCCGGACTTCGCCGACTGGGCCGGGGTGGACCTCGTCACCCCCGACGGCGACGTGGCTCAGGTGGCCGTGGCGCACGCCGACCCCGAGATGGTCGAGCTGGCCCGGCGCTCGCGCGAGCGCTACCCGCCGGACCTGGAGGAGGAGAGGGGCCTCGGAGCGCGTGCTTCGCACCGGCGAGACCGAGTTCTGGCCGGAGATCACCGACGAGCTGCTGGTGGAGTCGGCCCAGGACGAGGAGCACCTCGAGCTGCTGCGCTCGGTCGGCCTGCGCTCGGCCGTGATCGCGCCCCTGCGCTTCGGCGACAAGGTGATCGGCGCGATCTCCTTCGTGCTTGCCGACCGCACGTTCTCGCACTCCGACATCCGGCTGGCCGAGGAGCTCGCCGCCCGCGCGGTGATCGCCATCGAGAACTCGCGCCTGTTCACCGACCGCGCGCGCATCGCCCGCACGCTGCAGGAAGGCCTGCTGCCGCCTCGCTGGAGGCACCGCCGGGCTGGGAGACCGCCGTGCTGTTCCGCGCCGCGGGCACCGCCAACGAGGTGGGCGGCGACTTCTACGACACCATCCAGCTCGGCGATGCGTGGCTGTCCTTCGTCGGCGACGTGGCCGGCAAGGGCGCGCGCGCCGCGGCCCTCACGGCCCGCGCGCGCTACACGATGATCTCGGTCGCCCAGCTGACCGGCAGCGCCGAGAAGGCGGTGGACCAGGTCAACGACGCGTTCCTGCAGCATGGACGGCTCGCCGCTGTGCACGCTGGCCGCGGTTCGCATGCCGGGCATCGAGCCCGGCGGCGCGGGTCGAGGTCCTCTCGGCCGGCCACCCGCTGCCCTACCTGGTGACCGCCGATCGGGGCGTCACGCCGCTCGGCACCACCGGCCCGCTGCTGGGCTTCGTCGACGGCCCGCGGCTGGCCCGACGCCACCGCCGAGGTCGAGCCCGGCGAGTGCGTGGTCCTGTTCAGCGACGGCGTGCTGGACACGATGAGCGACGACCGCCGCCACTTCGGCGAGCAGGGGCTGCTCGAGGTCCTGGGCTCGGCGCCGGTGGTCGACGCCGCGGAGCTGGTCGAGCGACTCGACCGGGCGCTGCTGGAGTTCCAGGGCACCGAGCAGCGCGACGACGTCGCGGTGCTCGTGCTCCGCCGCCTGCCCTGACCCCTGTCACGTTTCCCGGGGCCGTCTCGTCCAAGAGGGCATGAGAGTCTTCATCACGGGCGCCACGGGCGCCATAGGCAAGAGCCTCGTCCCCATGCTGGTCGCCAACGGCCACGAGGTGACCGGCACCACCACCACCCAGGCCAAGCTCGCCCAGCTGCGCGACGCGGGCGCCGAGGGCGTCGTGCTGGACGCGCTGGACCGCGATGCCGTGCTGGCGACGGTCAGGGCGGCCGAGCCGGACGTCGTCGTGCACGAGGCCACGGGCCTGGCCGGCATCGGCAACCCGCGCAAGATGGCCGACGAGTTCGGGCCGACCAACCGGCTGCGGACCGAGGGCACCGACTATCTGCTGGAAGCGGCCCAGGCCGTGGGCGCGCGCATGGTCGCCCAGAGCTTCGCCGGCTGGCCGTTCGCCCGCAAGGGCGGGCCGGTCAAGGACGAGGACGCCCCGCTGGACACCGATCCGCCGGCTGCGATGCGCGACATCCTCGGCGCCATCAGGCACCTTGAGAGCGCCGTGGTGGCCGCCGACGGCATCGTGCTCCGCTACGGCGGCTTCTACGGGCCGGGCACCGGCTTCGCCCCCGACGGCGCCCAGACCAAGGCGGTGCTGAAGCGCCAGTTCCCCATCGTCGGAGACGGAGGCGGGGTGTGGTCGCTGATCCACATCGAGGACGCGGCGTCGGCCACCGTGGCGGCCATCGAGCGGGGCAAGCCCGGTCTCTACAACGTGGTCGACGACGAGCCCGCGCCCGTACGCGACTTCCTCCCGGTGCTCGCCGATGCGCTGGGCGCGAAGCCACCCCGCCGCCTGCCGGCGTGGCTCGTCCGCCTGTTCGCCGGCGAGGCCATGGTGGTCATGCTCACCGACATCCGCGGCGCCTCGAACGCGAAGGCGAAGCGCGAGCTGGGCTGGAGCCCGTCGCGGCCCTCGTGGCGGGAGGGCTTCAGGGAGCTAGGTGCCGGAGCTTCTCCGGGTTGAGCACGATCCGGACCGTGCGCACCCGGCCGTCGTCGATCTCCAGCGAGAGCACCCACACGACCTGGCCCTCCAGCCGGACGATGTAGCCCGGCAGGCCGTTCACGCGGGCGGGCTCGATCTCCACCCCCGCGGGCCGGCGGTCGGGCGCCGTGACCTTGGTCAGGAAGCGGGCGATCTTGGGCGCGCCCTCGACCGGCTTGCGCGCCGCCTGCACCACGCCCGCCGCCGTCGGAGTAGGAGACGGCGTCGGCGGCCAGCAGGCCCGCAAGACCCTCGACGTCGCCGGCGTCCAGCGCACGCATGAAGCGCTCGGTGATCTCGCGGTGCTGCTCGGGCGAGGGGGGCACGCGCGGGCGGCCCGCGTCGACCTTGCGCCGGGCGCGCGAGGCCAGCTGGCGGCAGTTGTCCTCGCTCTTGTCGATCATCTCCGCCACCTCGGAGAAGGAGAAGCCGAACACGTCGTGCAGCAGGAAGGCGGCGCGCTCGACCGGGGTCAGCCGCTCCAGCAGGACGAGGAAGGCCAGCGACAGCGTCTCGCGCTGCTCGGCGTGCTCCTCGGGCCCGGGCGCGTCGTCGAGCAGCGGCTCGGGCAGCCAGGGCCCGACGTACGACTCGCGCCGCCTGCGGCGCGCTTCGCAGGTGGTCGATGGCCAGCCGGGTGACCACCGTGGTGAGGAACGCGCGCGGCGACTCGACGACCGCCTCCTCGTCGCGCGGTGCAGACGGAGGTAGGCGTCCTGCACCAGGTCCTCCGACTCCGCCACCGTGCCCACCATCCGGTAGGCGACCGAGAAGAGGAGCGGGCGAAGCTCCTCTTCGGTGGCTATGTGCCGCGCTCTAGGTCGTCGACCTCGTCGGCCTTCGCGCGCGTGCGCGCCGCCTGTGCCTCCATGCGCTCCTGCTCGCGCTCGAGCTCCTCGCGGGCCTCGCCCTTGCGCTCCTCGCGCTCGCCCTGGCGGTGCAGCCCCTTGTCTCCGGTGATGTCACCGGCGGCCTTCTTGGCGCGCCCGGTGATCTTGTCCATTAGTCCCATACCGGCAGCCTACGCCCGCTTCAGCCGCTCGGTCATCTCCCTCGCCATCTCGGAGTCGTCGAAGTGGCCGCGCTTGGCCAGCGCGCGCAGCTGGAGCTCGGTCAGGCGGTCGAACAGCCGCCGGGGGAGCCGCCGCACGAGCGCGTAGGAAAGCGCTCCGCGGCGGGTGGTGGCCAGGTCGCGGGCCGGCGGGCCCAGCGCCGCGCGGACCATCGTCTCCACCGCGTCCTCGAGCCTCTCCTCCGGCACCGCGCCGTCCAGGCTGATGCCCTCGCCGGCCCCGGCGTCGTGGATCGGCGTCTTGATGTAGCCGGGGTAGACGGTGGTCACCGTCAGGCGGTCGCCGTACTCCAGGCGCAGCGAGTCCGAGTAGGCGGTGACCCCGCGCTTGGACATCGTGTAGGCGGTGGCCAGCGGGGTGGTGACGAAGGCCAGGCCCGAGGCCACGTTGACCACGCGGCCGCGGCTCTCCAGCAGCGCATCCAGTGCCGCCGCGGTCACCCGCCAGGTCCCCATCAGGTTCACCTCGATCACCTTGTGCGCGCCCTCGTCGGGTCGCAGGCCGGCGCTCTGCGGGAAGCCGATGCCGGCGCAGTTGACCACGACGTCGAGGCCGCCGAGGCGCTCGATCGCCTCCGCCACCGCGCGGTCCACCGACTCCTGGTCGGAGACGTCGCAGCCGATCAGGCCCTCGCGCTCGGCCAGGTCGAGCCCAACCACACGGGCGCCCCGTCGCTCCAGCTCGGTGGCCGTCGCCTCGCCCGATGCCGCTCGCGGCCCCGGTCAGCAGTACGCGCTTCACGACGCCAGCCGGTAGTGCGCCGGGTTGAACGCCGACGTTCGCCTGCGGAACATGAACGTCCAGTCGGGCCACAGCGTGGCGTTGCGCCCCGTGTCATCGAGGTACCAGCTGGCGCACCCGCTGCTCCACACCGTGCCCTCGTGGCGCTGGTCGACCTCGTCGTTGAACGACTCGGCCGCTTCGGCGCGGACCTCGACGGTCGCGGCGCCGTGGTCGCGCATCGCGCGCAGCGCGTCCATCACGTAGGCGATCTGCGACTCGATCATGTAGACCATCGAGTTGTGCCCCAGGCCGGTGTTGGGGCCGAGCAGCATGAACAGGTTGGGGAAGTCGGGCGTGGTCGCGCCCAGCATCGCCCGCGGGCTGCCGTTCCAGGTCTGGTCGAGCGTCTGGCCCGAGCGCCCGGTCACGATCTTGCCGAGCGGCATGTCGGCGACTTGGAACCCGGTGCCGAGCAGGATCACGTCGGCCTCGCGCTCGACGCCGCCGTCGTCGACGATCGCGTTCGGCTTGACCTCCGCCACGCCCGACGTCACCAGCTCGACGTTGTCGGCCGCCAAGCGCGGGGTACCACTTGTTCGAGGGCAGGATCCGCTTGCAGCCGATGTCGTAGTCCGGCGTGACCTTCTCGCGCAGCTCGGGGTCCTTGACCTGCTTGGCGATGTGCCGGCGGGCGACCCGCTCGAGCAGCTTGAGCAGCTTCGGGTTCTTGACCATGCCCAGCACGGCCGCCTCGCGGATGGCGTAGATGCTCGCCCGGTTCAGCCGCTGCGCGGGCGGGAAGAGCTTGTACAGCCGCTGCTCCCAGCCCTTGATCTCGCGGTTGGTGTGGGGGAGGACCCACGGCGCGGTGCGCTGGAAGACGTGCAGCTTCTCGGCCACCTCGCGCACCTCGGGCACGTACTGGATCGCCGAGGCGCCGGTGCCGATCGAGGCGACGCGCTTGCCCTCGAGCTCGACCGAGTCGTCCCAGCGGGCGGAGTGCATGATCGCGCCCTCGAAGGAGTCGAGGCCGGGCACGTCGGGCATCCGCGGCTCGGCCAGCGGGCCCATGCCGGTGACCAGCACGCGGGCGCGCAGCGTCGCCGCGGTCGGTCTCCACCACCCAGCGCTGGGTCTCCTCGTCCCAGGAGGCGTCGGTCATGGTGGTGTTCAGCTCGATGTGGGGCCGGACGCCGTGGTCGTCGGCCACCCGCTGCAGGTAGGCGCGGATCTCGGGCTGGAGCGAGTAGGTCTGCGACCACTCGGGGTTGGGGGCGAACGAGAACGAGTAGAGGTGGGAGGGCACGTCGCAGCCGCAGCCCGGGTAGGTGTTGAAGTGCCAGGTGCCGCCGACGTCGTCGCCGCGCTCGAGCACGACGAAGTCGCGCTCCCCCTCCTGGAGCAGCTTGATGGCCATCCCCAGCCCGGAGAACCCGCTGCCCACGATGCAGATCTCGACTTCTTCCTTCATGCCCCTCCTCGTACTTACACTGGCGTAACTTACGTCACTGTAACATACCCGCCATGGCCTCTCGGCTAACCGCCGACGAGCGGCGCGAGCAGCTGCTGGACGCGACGAAGTCCCTTGCCGCGCAGAGGGGCTTCCACGCCGTCTCGATCGAGGCGGTGGCGCGCGAGGCGGGCATCACGCGACCGATCGTCTACGGGCACTTCCGCGACCTGAGCAAGCTGCTCGAGGCGCTGGTCGAGCGCGAGAGCGTCCGCGCCCTCGGCCAGCTCGCCGACGTGCTCACCCCGGCGCTCGACCTGCCGGACCCGCGCGAGCGGATGGTGGAGGCGCATGCGCGCCTACATCGAGGCGGTGAGCGCCGACCCCGACACCTGGCGGCTGGTGCTCATGCCCACCGAGGGCGCGCCCGCCTCGCTGCACCGCCAGATCGACGAGGGCCGCGACGCGATCATCGGGCAGCTCGCCGGCGCGGTGCGGCCGGGCATGGACCCGCCCGACCCCGAGCTGACCGCGCGGATGCTGTCGGCCTTCGCCGACGAGGCGGCCCGCCTGCACCTGCGCGACGCAGGGCGCTATCCGGTGGACCGGCTCATGGCCCAGACCCGCTGGGCGATCGATCAGCTGTCGTAGACGGGCTCGCGCCGGTCGCGCGACCGGCGCCCGCGGCGCCCTGCGCCGTAGGACCCGAGGTCGATCACGAACGCGAGGATCACGAACAGCCACTCGATCCCCTCGACGCTGTTGGCCCCCGCGTCCCACATCACGGCATAGGCGAGCGTGGTCCACGGCAGCAGGAAGAAGCCCAGCACGGGCACCACCCAGCCGTCGTAGGCGCGGTCGAGGAGGTCGCTGAACAGCCAGATCGCGAACAGCGCGAGCCGCGGCGAGAGGAGCGCCAGAAGGGCGACTAGGCAGGGCACGGCCGGGAAGTATTGCTCAGTACGCTCGCGGAGTGGAGCTACGTCCCCTCGCCCGCACCGGAGTGAAGGTCAGCCCGCTGTGCCTGGGCACCATGATGTTCGGGGCCTGGGGCGAGACCGACCACGACGAGTCGGTCCGGATCATCCACCGGGCGCTCGACGCGGGCATCAACTTCGTCGACACCGCCGATGTCTACTCGCGCGGCGAGTCCGAGGAGATCGTCGGCAAGGCGCTGGCCGGCGGCCGCCGGGACGACGTGGTGCTCGCCACCAAGGTCCACGGCAAGATGGGCGACGACCCCAATCAGTTCGGCAACTCCCGCCGGTGGCTCGTGCGCGAGGTCGAGGACAGCCTGCGCCGCCTGGGCACGGACTGGATCGACCTCTACCAGATCCACCGCCCCGAGGAGGACACCGACATCGACGAGACGCTCGGCGCGCTGACCGACCTCGTCCGCGCCGGCAAGGTGCGCTACATCGGCTCGTCGACCTTCCCGGCCAGCCAGATCGTGGAGGCCCAGTGGACGGCCGAGCGCCGCGGGCGCGAGCGCTTCGTCTGCGAGCAGCCGCCCTACTCGCTGCTGGTGCGCGGCGTCGAGGCCGACGTCCTGCCCACGTGCCGCCGCCACGGGATGGCCACCATCCCCTGGAGCCCGCTGGCGATGGGCTGGCTGTCGGGCAAGTACCGCAAGGACGACGCGCCCGAGTCCCGCCGCGCGGCGATGATGCCCGCGCGCTGGGACATGTCGCTGCCCGAGAATCAGCGCAAGCTCGACGCCGCCGACGCCCTGGGCAGGCTCGCCGACGAGGCGGGCATCACGCTGGTCGAGATGGCGCTGGCGTTCGTGATCCGCCACCCCGCGGTCGACCTCGGCGATCATCGGCCCGCGCACGATGGAGCACCTGGAGGGCCAGCTCAGCGCCGCCGACGTCGAGCTCTCCGACGACGTGCTCGACCGGATCGACGAGATCGTCCCGCCCGGCACGAACCATCAACCCCGCCGACGGGGGCTGGACCAACCCGGCGCTCGAGCCGGAGGCCCGCCGCCGCTGACGGATTGTGCGGGCCCTGGTCCGCACAATCCTTCACCCGCGCACCGCCCCGGAATAGCCTCGACCGACCATGCTCCGCCTGAGCGTCCTCGACCAGTCGCCCATCTCCGAGGGGATGGAGCCCGTCGACGCGCTGCACAACACGGTCGACCTCGCCCAGCACGCCGAGCGGCTCGGGCTACCACCGCTACTGGGTCGCCGAGCACCACGGCACGCCGATGCTCGCCTGCAACGCGCCCGAGGTGCTGATCGGCGCCATCGCCGACGCCACCGAGAGCATCCGCGTCGGCAGCGGCGGCGTGATGCTGCCCCACTACAGCCCGCTGAAGGTCGCGGAGACCTTCAGCATGCTGAGCGGGCTGCACCCGGGCCGCATCGACCTCGGCCTCGGCCGCGCGCCCGGCACCGACCAGCTCACGATGCTCGCCCTGCAGCGCGACCGCCGCCAGATCGCCGCCGACGACTTCCGCGAGCACCTGGCCGAGCTGCTCGGCTACCTCGACGGCGAGCTGCCCGCCGACCATCCCTTCGCCCGCCTGGCCAAGCTCATGCCCGGGTCGCCCGCACCGCCCCGAGCCGTGGCTGCTGGGCTCGAGCCCGCAGAGCGCGGTCTGGGCCGCCGAGCTCGGCCTGCCCTACTCGTTCGCCGACTTCATCAACCCGCAGGGGCCCGCCATCGTCGGGGACTACCGCCACCGCGGCGGGACGCGGGCGTCCATCGGCGTCGTCGCGGTGTGCGCCGAGACCGACGAGGAGGCCGAGCGGCTGTCGCTGTCAGCACCGGATGGCCTTCTCGCTGCTGCGCCAGGGCCGGCTGATCGCGGTGCCCGCCGTCGAGCAGGCCGAGCGCTGGGCGGCGAGCCGCCCCAAGCGCCAGAGCAGCCGCCGGTTCGTGGTCGGGTCGCCGGCGACCGTCCGGGCGGGCCTCGAGCAGGCGGCCGAGGAGTACGGCGTCGACGAGATCCTGCTCCTGACCATCACCCACTCCCACGAGGCGCGCCGGCGCTCCTACGAGCTGATCGCCGGGGAGTTCGCCGGTATGGCGGGCGCCGTGGCGGGTAGCACGGAGGCATGACCGAGAACCCCCACGAGCTGTTCGGCCAGGAGCACGTTGACCGCTACAGGGAGACCGACGGGCGCGTGGGCCACGACTGGCAAGGGGCGCCCATCCTGCTCCTCACCACCACGGGCCGTCGCAGCGGCGAGGAGCGCACCGACGCCGCTCATCTACCAGCCCCACGACGGCGCTCACATCATCGTCGGGTCCCAGGGCGGCTTCCCGAAGCCCCCGGCGTGGTACCTCAACATCCAGGAGGACCAAACGGTCGAGGTGCAGATCAAGGACGACAGGTTCACCGCCCGCGCCCGCACCGCGAAGCCCGACGAAAAGCCCCGCATGTGGCGGGCGATGACCGAGGTATGGCCCGACTACGACGACTACCAGGAGCGGACCGACCGCGAGATTCCTGTAGTTGTGCTTGGAACGCGAATAAGGAGAAGAGAGTGGCTTTCGAAGTTCCTGACCTGCCGTACAGCTACGACGCGCTCGAGCCCCACATCGACGAGGAGACGATGCGCGTCCACCACGACAAGCACCACCAGGCCTACGTGGACAAGGCCAACGGGGCCCTGGAGGGCACGGAGTGGGAGGACAAGGACCCCAAGGAGATCCTCAAGAGCCTCGACGACCTGCCCGACGACAAGCGCACCGCCGTGCGCAACAACCTCGGCGGGCACGTCAACCACGCGATGTTCTGGCGCAGCATGAAGGCCGACGGCGGCGGGGAGCCCAGCGGCGACCTGGCCGACGCGATCAACGACGCCTTCGGCTCCTACGACGACTTCAAGACGAAGATGAAGGAGACCGGCGTGGGCCAGTTCGGCTCGGGCTGGGCCTGGCTCGTGCACGACGGCTCGGGGCTGGCGATCGTCGGCACTCCGAACCAGGACAACCCCGTGTCCGACGGCCAGACGCCGCTGCTCGGCGTCGACGTCTGGGAGCACGCCTACTACCTCAAGTACCAGAACAAGCGCCCCGACTACATCGACGCCTGGTTCAACACGATCGACTGGGACCACATCGCCGAGCGCTACGCGGAGGCGAACGGCTAGCCCAGCCGTATCTCCGGCGCGGGCGCCAGCAGCATGGTCAGCCCGGTGCGCGGGTCGCGCGGGGATGCGCGCGACTCGCGCAGCGCCACCGCCGACCACCTCCGCGCCGACCTCCGGCGCGATCTCCCTCGGCACCCAGCCCAGCTGAACGCCCGACTCGGTGTCGACGGCGACCGCGTTGGGGTCGTGCGGGTTGCTCGGGGTCGGGCCGCAGCACGAGCCGGCGGCCCGGCGCGGCTTCGTCGGACTGCAGCGCCTCGGGGTTGAAGCGGGCCCCGGCCACGGCGGCCACGCGCAGCCCTCGCTCGGCGAGCTGCGGTGCGTCGCGGGCCAGGAAGGCGCCGGTCTCGGGGTCCACCAGCGTGTAGCCCGCCAGCCACACGATGCCTCCGTCGTCGGGGTACCAGTAGCGCTCCTCGTAGGAGGCGCTGACCCTCACCGCCGGGGTATGGCCTCGTCGAAGCGGGGCAGCCCGTCGTCGGGGATGTCCTCCCAGCTCGCCGCGTAGGCGACGTACTGGCGCGCCTGCGGGCGGACGCCGGGGTCGCCGTCGAAGGCGCCCAGGCGGACCAGCGATGATCTCGCCCGCCGGGCCGGCGGCCGAAGAGGTGCGAGCCGCACTCGCGGCAGAACATCTTCTCCATGCCGCCCTCCGGGCGTCCATCCGCCCAGCTTGTCCTCGCCGCTGAGCAGGGTCAGCGAGCCCTTCGGCACGACCGCGGTGGCCGAGGCGGCGCGTGCCGGTGCGGACCTGGCAGCGGGTGCAGTGGCAGTAGGCGGCGGCGGTCAGCGGCTCGGATATCTCGAACCTCACGGCGCCGCAGCCACAGCCTCCGGTGAGCTCGGCCATGCGGGCGAGCCTACGGGCCCGCGGGCGCCGCGCGTCCGTCTGGTGGTCGTGGCGCCCCGACACGCCACCCGTGCGCAGGGAGACGGTGGCGGTGCCGAGCCACAGCGTCACCAGCACGATCACCGCCACGGCCGCCGCGAGCGAGGGCCGCGGGCCGGTGCGCTTGTCGCCCAGCCAATAGAGGCACCAGCCGATCCCCAGACGCGGCGATGCTTACGCCCAGCGCCATCAGCAGGTGGCTCGGGTTGGTGAGGCTGACGACGCTCTCGCGCGCGGCCAGCCCCGGGTCGTTGTGGTGCTGCAGGGTGTCCCACCCGGCGCCCACCAGCTGCAGGCAGATGCCGGCGAAGGCCGCCCACACCCCCGAGCGCAGTCGGCCGGACAGCTCGCTCATCGCTGGAACAGCTCCTCGGCGGCGCGGGAGCACTCGCCGGCCAGCGACGCCCAGAGTGCGGCAGAACACCTTCGCCTCGGCGGTCCCGTCGTAGTAGAAGACGAAGTGCCCTGTCGCGCCCTCGGCGCACCGGCGCTGCGCGCTGCTCGCCGGGGCCAGCGCGCAGATCTGGGCGGTCGCCCTGGGCCTGCGCGGGAACGCTCGGCTGGCTGGACACGCTGAGCTCCGCCGCCGCGCCTCCGAGCTTGCGGAAGCACTCCGGCCTGGTAGCGGCCGCCAGCCCCGAGCAGAGCCCGAACACGGTGCGGAAGTCCCCGCGGCTGCGCTCGAGCGCGTAGAGGATCTGGCGCTCGAAGCAGCGCTCGCGGTAGCGGCCCGCCAGCTCGGTGCACGGGTACAGGGGCCGCGCGGCGTCGAGGTACCTGCGAGGGGTGGCGCGGGTCGTCCTCGGCCATGACGTTCTGCATGAACGCCCCGGCGTAGCAGTTGCCGCGGTCCCTTGCGTCGCGCAGGCGGTCGCACAGCTTCAGCGCGGCGCGCAGGTCGTTGCCGCGGAGGGTCATGAAGCCGTGGCCGATCCCGTGCGCGCAGTTGAGCCGGTCGACCGACTCGCCGCGAGCGCAGGCCGCGGCAGATCTCGTCGGGCCGTGCCAGCGCCTCCGCGCGCTCGGGGCCGCTCACGATCGCCTCGACCACGCCGTGGTAGTAGCCCGAGCCGCAGAAGCGGTCACCGCGGCGAAAGCTCTCGCCCACGTCGCGCAGGCGCGCGCCGGCGGCGTGGCCGATCGCGTGGGTCAGGCCGTGGCACTCGGCGCGAACCACCGCGCTGCGGCGGTAGTCGGCCTCGAAGGCCTGCAGCGCCCGCTGCGGCCCGTCGCTGCCGACGAGCGCGACGTAGCGCGCCTCGAGGCAGCCGACGTCCCGCCCGCACGTCCGCTCGGCCGGGTCCTTCGACCCCGAACACGTTCAGCGCCACGAGCGCGACCGCTCCCAGCGCCGAGGCCGCCAAGCAGGACCCGTCCGCGCCGGCTCACCTCTACTCGGCCGTGGCCCCCGCGTACTTGCGCTGCCGCGCGCGGCGCCCGCGCTCGCCGGCGTCGAGCACGACCTTGCGCAGGCGCACCGCGTCCGGCGTGACCTCGACGCACTCGTCGTCGGTCACGTGCTCCAGCGCCTGGTCGAGCGAGGGCTTGTGGGCGGGCACGAGCTTGACGGTGTCATCCGATCCGGCGGCACGCACGTTGGTCTGCTTCTTCTCGCGCACGGCGTTCACGTCCAGGTCGTCGGGGCGGCCGTTCTCCCCGATCACCATCCCCTCGTACACCTGCTCGCCCGGCCCCACGAACAGCTGGCCGCGCTCCTGCAGCTTGACCAGGGCGAAGGTGCCGGTCTCGCCGCGGCGGTCGGCCACCAGCGATCCGGTGGGGCGGGTGCGGATGTCGCCCTGCCAGGGCTCGTAGCCCTCGAAGACCGAGTGCAGGATGCCCGAGCCGCGCGTCTCGGTCATGAACTCGGTGCGAAAGCCGATCAGGCCGCGGGTGGGGATGAGGAAGTCGATCCGCACCCAGCCCGTGCCGTGGTTGACCAGCTTGTCCTGGCGGCCCTTGCGCAGCGCCAGCATCTGGATGACGACGCCGAGGAACTCCTCGGGCACGTCGATCGACAGCCGCTCGATCGGCTCGTGCAGCCTGCCGTCGATCTCGCGCGTGACCACCTGCGGCTTGCCCACGGTCAGCTCGAAGCCCTCGCGCCGCATCGACTCCACCAGCACCGCGAGCTGGAGCTCGCCGCGCCCCTGCACCTCCCAGGTGTCCGGGCGCTCGGTGTCGAGCACGCGGATCGCCACGTTGCCCACCAGCTCGGCGTCCAGGCGCTCCTTGACCACCCGCGCGGTGAGCCGGTTCCCGGCCTGGCCCGCCAGCGGTGAGGTGTTGATGCCGATCGTCATGCCCAGTGCGGGCTCCTCGACCGCGATCACCGGCAGCGGCCGCGGGTCGGCGGGGTCGGCGACCGTCTCGCCGATGGTGATCTCGGGGATGCCGGCCAGGGCGATCACCTCGCCGGGCCCGGCTTCGCGCGGCGTCCACTCGGCGCAGCCCTTCGGTCACGTACAGCTCGGCCACGCGCGCCGGCTCGGTGGTGCCGTCGCGGCGGCACCAGGCCACCTGCTCGCCCTTGCGGATCGTGCCCTGGTGGACTCGCGCGAGGGCCAGGCGGCCGACGTAGGAGTCGGCGTCGAGGTTGGTCACGCGCGCCTGGAGCGGGTGTCCCTCCTCGTACTCGCGGGCGGGGATCGACTCGAGCAGCAGCTCGAACAGCGGCTTCAGGTCGGTGCCCTCCTCGCCCTCGGTCGGCGATGCCCACCCGGCCTTGGCGTTGGTGTAGGCGATGGGGAACTCGATCTGCTCCTCGTCGGCGCCGAGGTCGAGGAACAGCTCGTAGACCTCGTCCACCACCTCGGCGATGCGGGCGTCGGGGCGGTCCACCTTGTTCACGCACAGCACCACCGGCAGCCGCGCCTCGAGCGCCTTGCGCAGCACGAAGCGGGTCTGGGGCAGCGGGCCCCTCCGAGGCGTCGACCAGCAGCATCACCCCGTCGACCATGGTCAGCCCGCGCTCGACCTCGCCGCCGAAGTCCGCGTGGCCGGGGGTGTCGACGAGGTTGATCTTCACCTCGCCGTAGTGCACGGCCGCGTTCTTGGCCAGGATCGTGATGCCCCGCTCGCGCTCCTGGTCCATGGAGTCCATGACCCGGTTGGACTCGCCGAGCATGGCGTCGACCAGCGTGGTCTTGCCATGGTCGACGTGGGCGATGATCGCCACGTTGCGCAGGTCGGAGCGGGAGGGCACGGCCGACTGAGGTAAGCAGCCGGCCGGCCCCGGCGCGGCGGGTCAGGTCTTGAACTGCCCCGTGTCCACCCACTCCTGCTTGAGCAGGACCCACCAGTCGTCGGCGAGCTCGTCCTCGACGTAGCGGTAGGGGAGCCAGCCGTAGCCGTCCATGCCCCACTCGGTGCTCCAGGAGTTGCGAATCAGGAACGCCCCCGTTGTCTCCGGACCGCCCGCCTGCTTGATCTTCTTGCCGTTGTCGTAGCCCACCGCCAGGATCGCGTGGCCGCCGACGACCTCTTCGTGGGGTTTGGGGTAGGGGATCTCTCCGGTCTGGGCGGTGCTGTCGAGGTCGAGTGAGCTGAAGCAGGTGAAGCCGAACATCGCGGGCAGCTGGGAGGCCAGGTGGCCCTTGATCTGGTCGACGACGGTCGCGGGGTCGGTTCCCGGCGGATCCAGCCGGTAGTAGGTCAGCGCCTGGTAGCTCTGTGCGAACGCGTAACAGAACGCGGGCGGCTCGACGTCGAACTTCTCCTCGTCGTAGCGCCAGTACTGGGCCGGCGGGACTCCGAACAGGGTCATGGCGCCCATCGCGGTGCGCAGGAAGGCGCCGGAGTCGCCCTTGAACCCGCCCAGCTTCCGCGTGACCTTGTAGAGAAACCGGTGCGAGCCGTCGATGTGCTTGCCGAACGCCTTGCGCTGGAAGTACTCCAGCATGCCCATGCTCGCGAACGCCGTGCACGAGCCGAGCGACCTCTGGTCTCTGATCGGCGAGCACCATTGGCGGAGGTCGATCGGGCCCGGCGGCGGAGCGGTGACCGCCTGCGGGAACATCGGTGCCCTGCAGCAGCTTCGCCGGCGCGGGGACCTCGACCTCCAGCCGCCGGTGGTCCTCCGTCGGTCTCCGCCGTGAAGTCGCGGATGCTCGGGTAGTCCCGCAACCATCCCATTCCCTTCACCGCGCCGTTGGGAAGGGTGATCTGGTGTTCCATGCCTGTCTCCTTTCTTGGGTCGCCGATGTGACTCTCCTGCCGCAGGCGCGACGCCAGCACCCCCTGTCCGCGATTTCAAGGGTGCAGAGGGTGTGCACAACTAGGGCGTCGGACCAGCGCCGCTGATCGCGCCGGCCGGCGGCCCACTTGACGCGCGACGCGCCGCCAAATAGGCTGCCGGTCGTCATGGACATCGGCGACGGAGCCTGGTGCTGGTTCAACGAGCCGCGGGCACTCACAACGGAGGACGTGACCATCCTCGGCTGGGTCGGGCGCGACGGCGATATCCGCGTGGCCTCCTACAACAACGAGACCGGCGCGGTGGTCAAGCGGACCCTGCACGAGTCGCTCCAGGTCGACGACCACGCCAACCCCGCCTTCTACCTGCGCCGCGACGGCCGGATCACCGCCTTCTACTCGCGGCACGCCGGTAAGCCGCTCTACCACCGCACCACCGTCGAGCCGGCCCGGATCGCCGACTGGGGCCCCGAGAAGACGGTGCCGACCAACACCCCCGGGGGCTACGGCTACACCTATCCCAACCCGATCTGGTCGCCGCTCGACCAGCGGCTGTACCTGTTCTGGCGGGGCGGGAACTTCCTCCCGACGCTGGCGACCAGCGAGGACGAGGGCGAGACCTGGTCCGACGCCCGCAAGGTCATGGACGACGACGAGCCGCAGTCCTCCCAGCGGCCCTACGTCAAGTACGCCTCACGCGACGGGGTGATCCACCTCGCCTACACCCAGTCGCACCCGCGCAACCGCGCGACGAGCATCTTCTACCTGCGCTTCACGCCCGGGGTGGGCTGGCAGCGCGCCGACGGCACCGACGTCGGCGCGCTGCCGCTGGTGCCCACCGACGGCGACCGGGTGTTCAACGCCTGGGACTACGAGATGCGCGGCTGGGTGCACGACGTCGCGGTGGCGGCCGACGGGCACCCGCGCATCGTCTTCGCCAGCTTCTCGCGCTCGACGGGCTACACCGATCACCGCTACTGGTACGCCCGCTGGGACGGGAGCCAGTGGCGCAAGCGCCAGATCGCCCGGGCCGGCCCCTCGATCGACCCCGACGGCGAGGTCATGTACTCCGCGGGCATGGCGCTCGACCACGAGAACCCCGAGATCCTGCACCTCGCGCCGCAAGAAGGGCGATTGGTTCCAGGTCGAGGTGTGGCGGACCGACGACAAGGCGCCAGCTGGGACATCACGCCGATCACCTCCAGCGCCCAGCACCACATGCGCCCCGTGGTGCCGCGAAACCACGCGGGCACCGACGAGGCGCAGGTGCTCTTCATGCACGGCCGCTTCAACAGCTACACGGACTACGACACCACGATCGCGCTGACCAACAGGGCCCTGGCCTGACTACTGGCGCCACTCCGTCAGCCCGCGTCCGTAGGGGAGCGCCTCGGCGAGGGCCTGGCAGACGAGCCCGAACACGACCAGCACGAGGAGAGTCCCGACCGCACCGTCCGAGCGGGCGGCGGCGTAGGCCAGCGGAACCGCGACGAGAACCCACCGCCAGACTCGCCAGCGCGGCTCCCACTGGGGGCGATCGCCGGCCTCGGGCGCTCGGACATAGCCGAGGAGGGGCATGCCTTCCAAGGTACTCCGGCGAGAGGGCCCGGGCGACGCACGCGGCGCCGCCCGGGCGGCGGGTCAGCGGTTGCTCAGGCGCTCGAGCACGGCGTCGAGCTTCTCGTGCCCCTCGACCACGCCCTTCTCCATGCCGGACTGGAGCATGGCGTCGCGGTCGTCCTTCGAGTCGAACGTCGTGATGGACACGAGCCGCGTGCGGTCGCCCTCGAGCTCCTGGAGCTCGAACCGGTCCACCGACACGTGGCCGGGCGCGCCGCTGAACTCGAAGGTGGCTTCCAGCACCTCCGGCTCGCTGATCTCGCGGTACTCGCCGGTGAACGACAGCTCCTCGCCGTCGTCGCCGGGCGTGGTCCAGCGGTACGACCCGCCGACCCGCAGGTCCATCTCGGTCACCTTCAGCTCGCGGTCCTTGGGCCCGAGCCACTCGGACAGCAGCACGGGGTCGGTGTAGGCCTCCCACACCAGGTCGCGCGGCGCGTCGAACTCCCGCTCGACGCGGATCTGCGTGTCGCTCGGCGTGGTGATCGAGGTGGGGTTCCGGACTTCGTTGCTCATTGCGTCTCCTTCTTTCGTCGCTCGAGGACGGCGTCCAGGCGATCGAAGCGCTCTTCCTGCGTGCGGCGATAGGCGTCGATCCACTGGCTCGCGTCGTCGAGCCGTCGAGGGCCCAGCCGGCAGTGCCGGGTGCGGCCCTTCTTCTCGGTGGTCACCAGCTCAGCGTCCTCCAGGATCCGCACGTGCTTCTTGAGCCCGGTCAGCGACATGCCGGTGGGCTCGGCCAGCTCGCTGATCGTTGCGCTGCCCTGCCCGAGCCGCTCGAGGATCGCCCGGCGGGTCGGGTCCGACAGCGCGGAGAAGGTGCCGTTCAGGGAGGAATACTGAACCATTTGGTTCACTGTATCACGCTCTAGCTTCGACGCAAGTGAGCGCCGTGAGGGAGCAGTCCGAGAAGTCGGTCGAGCCGCTCGAGCTGTTCTTCGACCTGGTCTTCGTCTTCGCGCTGACCCAGGTCACGGCGCGGCTGTCCGACGACTTGTCGTGGGGGGGACTGCTGCGCGGGCTGCTCGTGCTCGCCGCCATCTGGTGGGCCTGGGCGGCGTACGCGTGGCTGACCAACGAAGTCGACACGCGCAAGCGCAGCGTGCGGCTGGTGATCTTCGCGGCGATGGCGGCGATGCTGCTGGCCTCGCTGGCCATCCCCGGCGCCTTCGAGGGCGACGCGCTGCTGTTCGCGCTCGCCTACATGGGCGTGCGGCTGGCCCACATCGGGCTGTTCGCCGCGGGCACCGACGACGCGACCGTGCGCCAGGCCGCGCGGGCGCTGGCCGTGCCGGCCGTCACCGCGCCCGCGCTCCTGATCCTGGCGAGCGCCTTCGATGGCGCGGCCCAGGTGGCGATCTGGATCGTCGCACTGGCGATCGACTACGTGGGCGGGGCCCTGCGCGGGATCGAGGGGTGGCGGCTGTCGCCGGGGCACTTCGCCGAGCGCCACGGGCTGATCGTGATCATCGCCCTGGGCGAGTCGATCGTGGCCATCGGCGTGGGGGCGGAGGCCATCGACCTCGACGCAGGCGCGCTGCTGGCCGCGACGCTCGGCATCCTGCTGGCCGCCGCGCTGTGGTGGACCTACTTCGACGGTGCCCTGGAGCAGGTCGAGCAGCGCCTGCAGGCGATGAGCGGGCGCGTGCGCAACACCACGGCGCGGGACTCGTTCAGCTTCCTCCACCTGCCGCTCGTGGCGGGCATCGTGTTGCTTGCGCTGGGTGTCAAGAAGACGCTCGAGCACGTGGACGACCCGCTCGAGACCATCGCGGCAGTCGGCCTGTGCGGCGGGGTCGCGCTCTACCTCGCCGCCGACGTGGCCTTCAGGCGCCGCTGCCTGAGGCTGCTCGACACCCAGCGCCTGGTGGCGGCGGGCGCCGCCCTGCTCGTGCTGCCGATCGCGCTGACCGCGCCGGCCCTCGTGGCGCTCGCCTGCGTGTGCGCGGTGGCGGCCGCGCTGGTGGGCTACGAGGCCGTGTCGCCCCGGCCCTAGGCGCGGGCGACGCGCCGCTTGGCCAACCGCCCGATCCGGCGGGCGTCGAAGCGGATCTGCCGCAGCGAGCCCGCGAACCGGGGGGTGTATCCGGCGAAGAGGAGGTTGGGCGCGCCGTCGACCTCGACATCCGGGCGGTTCTTGGGCAGCCCCCGCTCGTCGAGGACCCCGAGGTGGCCTACGAGCGGGTCGAGGCCGCGCCGGTAGCCGGTAGCGCAGAGCACGACGTCGGGACGCAGACGCGACCCGTCGCTGAGCACGACCTCGGCGCCGTCGAAGCGGTCGATGGTGGTGACCAACTCGATGCGCCCCCGCTTGACCGCCTCGACGAACCCGGCGTCGATCGCCGGGGCCACCAGCTTCTCTTCCACGGTCGACTTGACCCCCATCTCGGGGAACGGGAGCCCGTACTTGCTCAGGTCTCCGTAGATGATCCGCTGGCTGGCCCGGCCCATGCGCGTCGGCCATCCGGGTGGGCATCAGCTCCATCGGCACCGCCGAGAGGTTGAGCGGGATCCGGAGCCACTTGCGCGGGAAGATGCTCGGCGGCGTGCGCATCGAGGCCACCACCCGGCGGGCGCCGCCCTCGACCAGGAGCGCCGCAAGCTCGCTGCCGGTGTTGCCCGGCCCCACCACGAGCACCTCGCGGTCGCGGAAGGGCTCGGCATTCTGAAAACGGGCGGCGTGTAGGAGCTCGCCGGTGAACCCGCCCCGGCCCGGCCACTCCGGTGTGTAGGGCTCGCGGTCCTGCCCGGTGGCCACCACGGCGAGCGGCGCCTCGTACGCCCCGTCCGAGGTGGCCACCGACCACGCGCCGTTCGCGCTGTCGACACGCTCGACGTCGATCTCGAAGCGGACGTCGAGGCCGTGGTGGCGGGAATAGTCCTCCAGGTAGCGGACCCACTCGTCGCGGGTGGGGAACTCGCCGTAGCGCCGCCGCGTCGCGCGGTAGCCGGGCATCGTCGACATCCAGCCGAGCGTGTTGAGCCGCAGGCCCTCGTAGCGGGCGCGCCAGCTCGCGCCCACGCCGTTCCCGCGCTCCAGCACCACCGGCTCGAGCCCGGCCCGTCTTCAGGCACGCGGCCGAGGCCAGCCCGGCCGCCCCCGCCCCGCAGACCACCGCCCGCGTCATGCGCCGATTTTCACCGCCGCCCCGCGAGCGGCGCAAGCGCTCTGGCCGGCTAGCTGCGCTGCATCTCCTTCTGGATGTCCTCCTCGGTGATCCCCTTGTGCGCCATCTAACCGCCGAGCTCGGCCAGACGGCCCTCCAGGAAGCGCCGCTCGGCCGGCTGGCCGGCGAGCTCGAGGGCGCGGCGGTAGGCGTCGGCGGCCTCGTCGTCGCGGCCCGCACGTCGCAGCAGGTCGGCCCGCGCCGAGTGCATGAGGTGGTATTCATCCAGCCCCTCGATCGCGTCGATCAACTCCAAGCCGGCTTTGGGGCCGTCGGCCATCGCCACGGCCGCCGCGCGGTTGAGCTCGACCACCGGGCCGGGCGCCACCTGCGCCAGCAGGTCGTAGAGCGCGGCAATCCGCCCCCACTCGGTCTCCCGCGGGCTCTCGGCCCGCGCGTGATGGGCGGCGATCGCCGCCTGCAGCGCGTAGGGGCCGGGCGGCAGCGGCCGGGCCAGCTCGACCCCCTCCTCGATCTCCGCCCGGTCCCACAGCGAGCGGTCCTGGTCGTCGAGCAGCACCACCTCGCCCTCCGTTCCCGTGCGCGCCGCCTTGCGCGAGTCGTGCAGCAGCATCAGCGCCAGCAGGCCGGCGACCTCGGGCTCGTCGGGCATCAGGGCGCGGAGCACGCGCGCCAGCCGGATCGCCTCGGCGCACAGCTCCCGGCGCACGAGCGCCTCGGCCGAGGTGGCCGCGTAGCCCTCGCTGAACACGAGGTAGAGCGCGGCGAGCACGCCGGGCAGGCGGTCGGGCAGCTCGTGGTCGGGCGGGACGACGTAGGGAATGCGGGCGTCCCGGATCTTGTTCTTCGCCCGGCTGAGCCGGCGCTGCATCGTCCCCTCGCTGACCAGGAAGGCGCGCGCGATCTCGTGCGTCTGAAGCCCGCCGAGCGTGCGCAGCGTGAGCGCCACCCGCGCCTCGGGCGCGAGCGCCGGATGGCAGCAGGTGAAGATCAGCCGCAGCCGCTCGTCGGGGATGGAGCTGTCGGGAGGGAGCACGTCGTCCTCGTGGGCCTGCGGCACCAGCTGCTCGAGCTCGCGCACCTTGTCCTCGAGCACGCGAGCGCGCCGGATGCGGTCCAGCGCCTTGTTGCGCGCGACGGCCGTCACCCAGGCGCCCGGGTTGTCGGGCAGCCCGTGCTCGGGCCAGACCTCCAGCGCGCGCACGAAGGCGTCCTGGACCGCCTCCTCGGCGAGGTCGAAGTCGCCGAGCACGCGGATGAGGGCCGCGACCGCCCGCCCCGACTCCCGGCGGAACAGGCGGTCGACGGCCTCCGGAGAGGCGCCTACTGCGCGGCCCCCGCGTTGGTGTGCTCGGCCGATCCGGCCTGCTCGTAGTCCATGACCGGCCGCACCTCGACCTTGCCGCCGGGCATCGGGATCTTCCGGGCCCAGCCCAGCGCCTCGTCGAGGTCGGAGCAGTCGATCAGGTAGAAGCCGCCGAGCTGCTCGCGCGTCTCGGCGAACGGGCCGTCGGTGACGATGTGGTCGCCACTGGGCTGCAGGGCGACGGTGGTGGCGGTGTCGGAGGACTGGAGCCCCTCGCCGGCCTCGAAGGCCCCGGCGTCCCTGACCTCCTGCGTGTAGGCGTCCCACGCGGCCATCGCCTGCTGCCCCTCCTCGGGTGTCCTTGGGCCGTCCTGCGACGGGTCCGGGTACAGCGTGAGCAGGTACTTCATGGCAGAACCTCCGGTGTTTGATGCGGCGCCGTTCGCCGCTGTCACTATCACGACGAACGGGGGGCGGGCAAACGGACAGCTTTTTTCTGAATGGCGGTTGGTAGCAGCGGGTTTCGTCTCAGGTCGCCGTCTAGTCGGGCGTACCGGCGGGGCGGTACCATAGGTGTGTCACGGATGCTCTGGCGCGAAGGGGGTGCCGCGCTGCTAACCAGGTGTGTGCTGGTCGGGTAGGACGCCAGCAGAACCGGCAGTCGCGGCGGCGGCACGCATGATCGTGCGGCGCTTGCCGCGCGCTCCATCTGCGACCAGACGCGATGCGCCGGCGCTGCGTCTCCACGACAGCGCGACGACTCGGGTCGGCGCCGGCCTGGCGGCGGCGCAGCGCTCGCTGTGCGTGCGGCTGGCGGTAGTGCCAGGCGGCTCGACCAACAGCCGCGCGCGTGCTGGCTGCCGGACTTGGTGATCGATCCCTCCGGCGCCGCGTGCCCGAGGAGTGCTCTGAGGGCACACGCCGAGGTAGCTCATCAGCTGCTCGGGGTGGCCGAAGCGAGCGAAGTCGCCATCTCGGCGCACACCCGGCGCCGTGAGGGGTCGATCCGCGCAGCACATCAACGCCGCGCGTCTGCGCCCGGCGACGCGCAGCTGCTCGGCGATCTCCGCTCCAGCCCGCGGCGGATACAGCGCCGACGCGCCGCGGGTCTCAAGCCGCCTGCGTGCCGCTGTCAAAGCGCATCGCAGCCACCGCCGGTGCGCTGCCAGTGCGCCCGGCCCCAAAGCGCACGTCGTGCCAGCAGCAGCTGGCCACCGGTGCGGCGCTCATCAGATCCCGCAGATCCTCCGCGCGCGCCATCGCGCAGGCCTCCTCTCAGGTGCCGGCGACGATCAGGACCGCCGTCGCCACCGCCAGCCCGATGCTGACGACGGCGGTGAAGCTCATGAAGTTGTTGTCCATCTCCGCCCACTGCCCGGCGCGCACCGCCCGGTCGACCCGCCGACCGCGGTACAGCCCGTAGCCCACCATCGCGATGCCGAGGATCGAGTAGCCCACGCCCACCGCCGCGTAGGGCCACGCGGTCTTGGTGCCGGCGACCTCGGGGATGATCCGGCCCACCGCCAGCGCGACTGCGATCACCGTCAGGCCCGTGCGCAGCCAGGCGAGGAGGGTGCGCTCGCCCGCGAGGAGCGTGCGTCGCTCGGCCTCAGGGGTTGGGGTGAATCCCTTAGCGGCCATCGCCGCGCATGCTACGCCTGACCTTCGTGCACACCGACGCTCAACTGCGGCGCATCAGGCGTCCGACGGCGCCCATGAGCTCGTCGGTGAGCTCCTCCGACGACCCTTCGGCGTGGCCCTCGACGATGCAATGGCGGGCGTGGTCGTCCAGCAGGCCGAGCGCCACCTTGTCCAGCGCGGCCTGGACGGCCGAGATCTGCGTGACGACGTCGATGCAGTAGCGGTCGTCGGCCACCATCTTCTCGACGCCGCGGACCTGTCCCTCGATGCGGCGCAGCCGCGTCTGTAGCTGGCCCTTGGTCGCGCTGTAGCCATGCTTGCCATTGCTCTGGGTAGGCATGGAAAGGAACTTTACCGTATACCCCCTACCCGTATACAATGATCCTCCCATGAGTTCCGCCACCCACTCCCACCATCACGAGATGCCCACTTCGGGCAGCGCCCTGAATGCCGTCGCCTTCAGCGCCACGCTGCACTGCCTGACCGGGTGCGCGCTCGGCGAGATCGCCGGCATGATCATCGGAACCGCGCTCGAGTTCTCGAACCTGGGCACGATTCTCCTGGCCATCGCGCTCGCCTTCCTGTTCGGATACTCGCTTACCAGCTTGCCGCTGCTGCGCGCCGGCTTCGCGCTCGCAACGGTGATCCCGATCGCCCTGGCCACCGACACCTTCTCCATCGCGGTCATGGAGGTCGTCGACAACGCGATCATCCTGGTGGTCCCCGGCGCCATGGACGCCGGGCTGGGCGACGTCCTGTTCTGGGGCTCCCTGTCGGTCGCCTTGGTGATCGCCGGCGCGGCGGCCTACCCGGTGAACCGCTGGCTGATAACCAAGGGGAAGGGACACGCGGTCTTGCACGAGACCGGCGTGCACGGCGGGCCGCCGACGTGGCTGGTCGCGGCCATCGCGGGCGTGGCGGGCGTGTTCGGCACGGTGGTGCTGATCGGCAGCGCGATCGGCTGAGCGGATCCGTCCTGGGGGCGGCGTACGTTCGGCATGTGGCATGCACCCGTCGTCAGGTGCTCGAGGCTCTGGACAACGGCGCGTGCACGCTCTCCGAGCTCGCCTCGCAGGTGGGAGCCAGCCGGACAGCGGCCGAGCCGAAGCTGGTGAGCTGCATCCGCCGCGGCTGGGCCGTTCGCTCCGAGTACGCGGCCAGCCCGCAGATCCCCGAGGGCTGGGCGCCCTACGTGATGCTCACGGGAGAGGGCGAGGAAGCTCTCGCGGACATGCGAGCCGCCGCCTAGCGGCTCAGTCGCTCGGCAGCAGCATCTCGCGCACCTGCTCCTCGGTGAGCTCGGCGGGCTCGGTCTCCGCGATGAAGCCGCTCAGGAGGGCGACGAACCGGTCGCAGTCGTCGTTGTGGCGAGAAGTGGCCGGCGCCGGGCATGATCTCGAAGCGGCTGTGGGGCATCATCTCGTGGGCCTCGCGGCCGTGCTTGACCGGGATCACGTGGTCGTTCTCGCCCCAGATGAGCATCGTCGGGACGTCGCGGGAGAGGTAGAGGCGGTCGCGGGCGTCGACCCGCTGCCCCTGGGGTCGATCACCGAGCGGGCGGTGTGGACGAAGGCGCGGCGCTTGTCGCGGTCGCCCAGTGACTCCATCCCCTCGGCCAGGCCCTTCATGTTCGCGCTCGCCTTCACGCCCAGGCGGCCGAGCACCGAGCCGACCGCCCGGCCGGTCAGCCGCGAGGCGGGCTGAACAGGACGGGGATGACGTACTCGGCACCGGGCAGGGTGGCCGCCCGCAGGAACAGCGCGACCTCGTTCCCCAGCCCGCCGCTGTCCACCAGCACCAGCCGGCCCAGGCGGTCGGGGAACTGGTAGGCGAACTGCATCGCAACGCCGCCGCCCAGCGAGTGGCCCACCACCGTGACCCGGCCGACGCCCAGGATCGCCAGCAGGTCCCGCAGCCCGCTGGCGTAGCCGCCGAGCGAGTAGTCGCCCCGAGGCTTGGCCGAGTGGCCGTGGCCCAGCAGGTCGGGGGCGATCACATCGTGGTTCTCGGCGAGCGCGGGCATCACGTCGCGCCAGGTCCGCGCACTGGAGGTGATCCCGTGGATCAGCAGGATCGGCGGGCCCTCGCCTGCGCGGTAGTAGCTGAGGGGCTGGCCGTGGATCTCGACGGTCTCGCGCGGCATCGCTTGAGAGGATGGCGATCCGGAAAGGAGAAGCGAGACTCGTGACCGAAATCACCCGCCTCAGCCGCTTCGGCTTCGTCAACTCCTACCTCGTCCGCGAGGACGACGGCTTCACCGTGATCGACACGATGATCCCGGGCTCCGCCAAGGGCATAGTGCGCGAGGCAGAGCGCGCCGGCGTGCCGATCGCGCGCATCCTGCTCACACACGCCCACGGCGACCACGTCGGCTCGCTGGACGACCTGGCCGGCATGGTCTCCGGCGCCGAGGTGATCATCTCCGAGCGCGAGGCGCGGCTGCTGTCAAAGGACAAGTCGATGGACCCCGGCGAGCCCGACGCCAAGCTGCGCGGCAGCTACCCCGGGACCAAGACGGGCCCCAACCGCGTGGTCAACGCCGGCGACCGCATCGGCTCGCTGGAGGTGGTGCCGACGCCGGGACACACGCCGGGTCACATCGCGCTGCTGGACACCCGCGACCGCACCGTCTACTGCGCCGACGCCTTCTCGACCCTCGGCGGCGTGGCCACCACCGCGAAGCCCAACTGGCGCTTCCCCCTGCCCGCGATGGCCACCTGGCATCGCCCCACCGCGTTGCGAAGCGCGCGGGCGCTGCGGGCGCTGGAGCCCGCGCGCCTGGCGCCGGGTCACGGCCGGGTGGTGGACTCCCCGGTGGAGGAGATGGACGCGGCGATCGCGCACGCCGCCGGCGCGGACTAGCGCCGGGTCCCCACTACCGTCAGGTACTCCTGCTCGAAGTGCGCGTCGTCGGGCGAGCCGAGGTTCCACTCCTCGCCGAAGGCCCGTAGCGCCTCCTCGAACTCGTCCTCGCGGCCGTCCTTCTTGGCATTGTTCTCGGCCACGATCGTGGGCCCGTAATAAGCCCGGAAGTGCTCCGTCCAGCCATCCTGCTGGTCGAACTGGTCGATATCCAGCATCGAGCGCTCGAGCGTGTGCAGGTCGACCCGGTCGCCGAACAGCTCGCGCACGTGGTCCTCGCTCCCCCACAGCGGAGGCGGCTGCGCTCCGGGCGGAGGAGGCGGCGCGAACGGCCCCATGGCCCGGAAGAACGCGCCGATCATGTGCTCGGGCGTCCAGTTGAGCATGCCGATGGTGCCGCCGGGCTTGCAGACGCGGATGAGCTCGTCGGCCACCGCCTCATGGCGAGGGGCGAACATCGCGCCGATGCAGGAGATGACCGCGTCGAAGGACTCGTCCTCGAACGGGAGGTTCTCGGCGTCGGCCACGACCCAGTCGAGCTCCAGGCCCGCTGCCTCTGCGCGTCGCTTGCCCGCCTCCAGCAGCTCCGGCGTCAGGTCGCTGGCCGTGACCTCCGCGCCGGCCTTCGCGGCCTCCAGCGAGGCGTTTCCGGTGCCGGCCGCGACGTCGAGCACCCGCATGCCCGGGCCGATCCCACAGGCCTGAATCAACGGCGGCCCGAGCGGCAGCAGGAACGTCTCCACCATCGCCGGGTAGTCGCCGGACGCCCACATCTTGGCGTGGCGGGCCTTCAGGTCTGCGTCGTCGGCGCTGGTCGCCATGGAGCTCCTCGGTCGGGTTCCGCGCGACCGTAACCTGGGTCAGGTCAGCCCCGCAACCACTCCTGCTCCATCCGCTCGGCGGGATGGATGCTGACCAGGCGCATGGGCCCGTCGCCGGAGTTGACCAGCGTGTGCGCCGCGCCCGCGGGCACCACCAGCGAGTGCCCCGCCTCGAGCTCGACGCTCGCGCCGTCGACGGTGAATGTCGCGTGGCCCTCCTCGAGGATGTGCGTCTCGTCATAGGGGTGGCGGTGCAGGCCGGGGCCCATGCCGGGCTCGGGGTTGCTGACGAAGAAGGAGACCGACGAGCCATGGTCGGCTCCCTCGAACCGGAACGCGAACCGGCCCTCCGCCGGCTCGCTGGGGATCGGCTTCGGCGCGCTCACCCGGGGCTGTCCTGACGTTGGTCCACCCAGCCGTCGAGCGTACGCCACCAGTCGAACAGCCAGTCGATCTGCTCCTCGCGGCCCTCGGGCACCGCGCTCGCCGGCTGGTGCCAGAGGCGGACGTAAATCGTCTGCGGCTCGGGCAGCAGCCTCCAGACCTCCTTCAGGCCGGTGGGGAAGCCTTCGTGGGCCATGATCACCACGTCGCAGTGGGGCGCGGCCTCGACGGCGGCCAGCGTCCCGCCGGGGCGCGGCGCGCTGACGTGGGTCATCTCCTTCGCCACCGCAGCCTGCTTGTGCCAGCCGCCCTGCTCCAGGCGCTCGATGCCCCGCCGGCGCGTCTCCTCGGAGAAGTTGCGCCCCTCGGGGAAGATCACCAGCGCGCCGGTGTCCTCGAGGTCCCCGGCCATCGCGGCGATCTCGACCTCCGTGTCGCCGCCCCGGGGGTCGACGAAGCGGTTGGGCAGGCGCTCGCCAAGCGCGTCGATCATCGAGTCGAGCCTGAAGCGCTCGTGCATGACGACGCGCGGGCCGCGGTCGTGGCGGGTGAGCATCTCGTGCAGGACGAACACGGTCTCGCCCTCGCCGGCATGGCGGCTGAGGACGACGACCGGCTTCGACCTGTCGTTCAGCACCTCGTGGGTGGCCTCGGACTCCTCGAAGACCACGTTCACCCTCGCCACCCGCGTGGCCGTTCGGTAGATGCCGCTCAGGAACCAGCGCATGACCGCGTAGTGGGCGCGGACCATCGCGTCGGTGTGCAGCTTCCAGCCGAAGCCGCTCGCGACCCAGAGGCCGAAGACGGCCAGTGTGGCGCCGAGGTGGTAGGCGACGCTGGCCTCGAGGATGGCGAGCAGCCGCAGCGGCCGCAGCCCGCCGGTGAACGGCGAGGTGACGAGCGCGGCGAGCAGGAACAGCGGCGAGAGGACCAGCAGGACCAGCTCGACCGCCACCAGCAGCGGGGCGAGGATCAGCCGCCTGACGATCTTGGGCGGGATCGGCATCAGCCCTGCCCGGCCAGGTATTCCTTCGACGCCTCGTAGGCGCGCTCGATGTGGCCGGCGATCCGGCTGGTGTCCCGGTACTTGAACTGCGACAGGTCGGTGAACCGCGGCGCCTCCTCCTGCCCGGTGGGCATCACGTGCACCTCGACGTCGTCGGGCAGCGCGGCCATGTCGCCGAAGAAGCGGTGCCTTCTCGCGATCTCGAAGGCGACGAGGCCGACCTCCCACGGCCACCGCGGCGGCTCGAGCCCGCGCTCGATCCGGCCCACGTGCAGCACATAGATCCTGTCGGCGCCCAGCGCGACCGCCCGGCCGACCGGGATCGAGTTGACCACGCCGCCGTCGAGGAAATGCTCCTCGCCGATGCGGTAGGGCGGGAGGATGCCGGGGACGCTGCAGGAGGCCAGTACGGCGTCAACGAGCGGGCCCTCGGTGAACCACCGCTCGGAGGCGGTCTCGATGCAGGCGGCGACGCACTGGAAGGGGACCTGCAGGTCCTCGATCCGCTCCACCGTCGCCTGCTGCTCCATCAGCCGCTTGAGCGGGCCGATGCCGTGCAGGTGGGTGCGGGTCTTGGCCAGCGTGGCGAGCCGGCCGACGACCGAGCCGTCGAACGCGTCGGAGGACTCGATCTCGATCCATGTCCTGGCCAGCCTCTCGATCCCCTCGGGCGTGGGGTCAGCCGCAACCGCGGCGCCGTTGATGGCGCCGATGGACGTGCCGGCGACCACGTCCGGCTCGATGCCGGCCTCGACCAGCGCCTGCAGCATCCCCACCTCGTGGGCGCCGAGCTGGCCGCCCCCGCCGAGTACGAACGCTGTCTTGCCCGAGGACACGGGCGAAGTGTCGCCGAAGGCGGCGGTCAGCCGCGGTGCTTGGCGCGCAGCTCGTTGCGGCGCGGGCGCAGCTGCGCCGAGCGGGGCTCGGGCGTGGTGCCCGCCTGCGATGCGCTCGCGCGACGGTTGCTGCGCCACGCCACCCGCGCCGGTCCGACCCGCAGCAGGGCGGCCCAGGTGGCGGGGCCGATCCCGCCGCCGGCCGCGAGGCCCTGCTGGCTCTGGAAGTTGATGACGGCCGTCTTGGTGGCCGAGTCGAAGATGCCGTTCACCGGAACACTCTGCCCGGCCGCGCGCAGGTGCTGCTGCGCCCAGACCACGAGGTCGCCACGCGAGCCGCGCCGCAGCCCGGGCAGGCCGGCCTGCCGCGTGCGCGCGAGCGGGGGGAGGAGCGACGAGACGGCCCGCCAGTCGCGCGGGGCCGACTCCTGCCAGTCCCACCACCCGACACCCTGGGCGCCGTACTCGGCAGCCTGGTGGCGGAAGCGGCGGATCTGGCTGCGCCGGGGGTGCATCCAGGTCTGGCCGAGCGGCGCGATCTCGCGCCCGTAGACGCCGTTGTACTTGTAGGTCGTGGCCAGCGTGCGGTCGACGCTGTGGCCGATCGCCTTCCAGTACGCCTGCGGCACGTTGAACTGGGCGCCGCCCGGGCCGAGGAAGACGGAGTACGGAAAGCCCGGGTGGTAGTGCACGTAGGGGAAGCTGGTGAGCCCGAGCGGGTAGTCGGGCCCGATCCGCGCACGCAGGCTGCGCATGTAGGCCTGCGCGGAGGCGTAGCGGCCCTCGTAGTGGGTCTCGGCGTCGATGAGCAGGCAGTCGGCGATCTTGGCGATCCGGGCGCCGGCGCGGGCCTCGGTGCGCGGCCGGCGGCCGTAGACGAACTGGTACGCGCACACCTTCAGCCCGCGGGCCTTCAGCGCGCTGACGAACCCTCGCGAGAACTGCCGCCACGTCCGCGTGGCGTCCGCGCCCTTGACCACGAGGTTCTCGATCCCGTAGCGCTTGGCCGCGCGGGCGATCCTGCTCACGCTGCCGCGGCTGGACTTGTTGACCTGCCAGATCCACATGGTGTCGCCGGCCATGGCCTGGCTGGGGTCGTTCGGATCAGGGGTCGTCTGCGCGTGGGCGCCCGCGGGGGCGAGGAGCGCGCAGACGACCAGCGCGGGCAGCAGGAAGCGCCGCATTAGAGAGCAGTAACACGAAAGTCCTGCAAAGTCGCGGTCTGGGTTATGTCTACCTGCGGGTGCCGGCCACGATCAGGTGCTCCTGCTCGTGGTAGGCGTCGTCCCACTCGTCCTCCTCGGTCGCTCGGGCGAACGTATCCGCGGCGCGCCGCGGCGCGCAACCCGCGTTCAGGGTGCGGGGACTGCCGGCTCGCGCTCTTCCTGGTCGTCCGTCTCGCTCTCCTCCTGGCGGCTCTCCAGCAGCGCGAGGCGCTGGGCCAGGACCTTGATCTGGTCCGACATCCTCGAGACGGCGAGCGAGAAGTGCAGCAGCAGGAGCAGCACGAAGCCGAAGGCGACCAGGAAGAGCGCGTTCGGGGGATAGATGATCCCCACGGCCTCCGCGACGGTCTCCAGCAGCCCTGTCCAGATCGCCAGCGCGAGCATGACCACCGCGCTCAGCAGCCAGAGCAGGGCATAGCGCTCCAGAAAACGGCGACGCCGGACCAGCTCGAGCACGACCAGCAGCAGCCCGACGCTGGCGACGATGGCGACGATCTGGATCCTGGTCTCCATCAGATCCCCGGGCTCGCCGCCACCGGCGCATCGTCACCTGGCTCAGGGACGGGCCGGGCCCGGACCAGGCCGACGAAGATCGCCAGCAGGACCTTGATCATGTAGTAGGCCGACTTGCCCGAGCCGATCGAGGAGCGCCCGCCTCCGCGCTCCAGCATGCGGACCGGCACCTCCGTCATGCGCAGCCGGTGGAAGTGAACCATGAGCACCGCCTCCACCTCCGGGTAGTCGTGGGGGTAGTCGCGAGCGAAGACAGCGATGGCCCGCCGGTTGTAGAGGCGGAAGCCCGAGGTCGGGTCGCTGACCCGTTGCCCGATGATGCGCGAGAGCAGGAAGGCGAACACGTGGATGCCCGTCCGCCGGCTGATGGGGGCGGGATAGCCCTTCTCGGAGAGGAAGCGCGAGCCGCAGACGATGTCGACGGTGGGGTCTCGCCGCATCGCCTCGGTCAGCGCGCCCAGCTGGTCGGGCAGGTGCTGCCCGTCGCCATCCACTTGGACCATGCGGTCGTAGCCGTGCTCGCGCGCGTAGAGGAAGCCGGCTTGAACCGCTCCCCCGATGCCGAGGTTGAACGGGAGCGTGAGTGTCCGTGCACCCGCACGTGCGGCCAGCGCGCCGCTGTCGTCGGTGGAGCCGTCGTCGATCACGACCACGTCGAACTCGGGCGCGTGCTCGCGCAGCGACTCGACAACAGACACGATCGTGTCGCTTTCGTTGTAGGCCGGGACGACGGCGAGGTTCCTCATCGAGAGCTCCCGCGGGGGAGCGCACGAGGGTAGCCTCCAGCGCGTGCGGCGCTCACTGCTGTTCGTGGCGCAGTACTACCCCCCGAGCGAGATGGTCGCCGCCCGCCGCCCGGCGGGGTTCGTGCGCTATCTGGAGCGCCTCGGCCACCGGGTCACGGTCGTCACGTCGCGGGGTACGGCCGAGGGCTCGGCGCGGGGTCCGGGCCACGTCATCCGGACGCCGGACCTGATGTCCAGCCGCCTGAACTGGCGGCGCCGCAACTTTCGCGCCTATACCGGCCAGGCCGCCGGCGCGGGGTCGTACACCGCCGACGCCAGCGTCCTCGCGCGGCTGATCGTGCCCGACGTGGCCGCGGTCACCTGGATGCCCTACCTCCTGCCGGCGGTGGCCCGGCTGGCCCGGCGTGAGCGCTTCGACTGCGTGATCACGAGCTCCGGCCCGGAGTCGGCGCACCTGGCAGGACTGCTCCTGCTCCGCCGGGGAACCGGCTGGATCGCCGACCTCCGTGACGGCTGGACCTTCGAGTCCATCCACGCCTTCCCCGGCCCGTTGGCACGCGCCGACCTTGGGCTGGAGCGCGCGGTGATGACCCGCGCCGACGTGGTCACGGCGGTCTCGGAACCCATCGCGGAGGACCTGCGCGACGCGCTACGGGGTCGACGCCCGCACCCTCACGAACGGTTACGACCCCGAGGCCGGCCCGTTGCCCGGCGGCGGCGACCTGCCGCTCGAGGAGGGATCCTTCGCGCTCGTCCACACCGGCCGCATCGGCGGCGCGCAGCGGACGCTCGGGCCCTTGCTCGAAGCCATGGAACGCTTGCGCGCCGCGCGGCTGCGGCTGGTCCTGGCCGGCCCGCTCACGCCGGAGGAGATCGAGCTCGTCCGCGCGAGCGACGTCGCCGACGCGGTGAGCGCGGTGGGCGTGCTGTCGCACAGACGTGCGCTCGAGCTCCAGCGGCGTGCCTCTGCGCTCCTCCTCCTGACCAGCGGCACCCGCCGGGGAGAGGTGACGGGAAAGCTGTTCGAGTATCTCGCGGCCGAGCGCCCGATCCTCGCGCTGGGCGACGGGTCGGAGGCCGCGAGGATCGTTCGCGACACCGGCAGCGGGGAGGTCGCTCCGGCGGACGATCCGGCGGCCATCGCCGAGCGGCTGGCCTCACTGATGGAGGGGCGATCCGCGGCGGGCATCGCTCCGCCCTCGGCCTTCTCCTACCCGGAGCTCGCGGCGCGGCTGGAGGAGTTGGTCGAGCTCGCGGTCGAGCGAGCGGCGCGGCGGAAGAGCAGGCCGTAGAGGCCTCGCTCCAGCGCGGCCGGAACGGGACGCCAGGCCCAGAAGCTCCGATACACCAGCCGCCCCAGCGCCCCCAGATCCGATTGCCCGGCCAGCTCGGCCGAGCGGCGGTACAGCTCCACGTGGCGAGCCCGCATCGCCCTGTACTCACGCCGGTAGGCGCCCCGGTCGCCCGCCAGCCGGCCCGCCTCCCGTCGGCGGTAGCGGTAGGCCACCTTGGGCGCCCGGCGGCCGTGCCAGCCGCGCTCAAGCGCCCTCAGCAGGACATCCCAGTCCTCCATCCAGTCCACCTGGGCGTCGTAGCCCCCGAAGTCCTCGAATGCCGCTCGTCTGACCAGCCCGATGTGCCCCACGATGTTGCGGTAGAGCAGCTTGAAGGGGTCGTAGTCGGGGAAGCGAACCACGCCTCCCCACTCGCCGATGTGCTCCAGCAGCCCGTAGGCGTAGCCCAGAGACGGGTCTTGGTCGAGCACCGCCCCGAGCGAGGCCACGGCGTCATCCGGGAGCTGGTCGTCGGCGTCGACGAACAAGAGGAGGTCGCCCGACCCCGCAGCCGCTCCGGCGTTGCGCGCCGCCGCGGGGCCCGCGTTGTCCTGGCGAAGGACCCGCACGGCCTGCGGCAACCGCTCGAGCGCGGTGAGCGTCGCGGGATCGTCGGAGCCGTCGTCGACCACCACGACTTCCGGCGCGGCACCCGACTGGCCCAGTGCGCTGTCCACCGCCTCGGTGAGATACCGGCCGTGGTTGAAGCACGGGATGACGATCGTGACGTCGGTCTCTCGGGCCATGGCGCGGGCCGGCGGACCATAGACTCCGCCGGCTTGGAACTGCCCTCGATCACCATCGTCACGCCGTGCCTGAATGCGGCGGGCACGCTCGAGCGGGCGATCCAGAGCGTGGCGAGCCAGGGCTATCCGCGGCTGGAGCACGTCGTCGTGGATGGAGGCTCTTCAGATGGGACCGTCGCGCTGGCTCGCAACCACGAGCACCTGCGGGTGGTCTCGGAGCCCGACCGCGGGCGGGCCGACGCCGTCAACAAGGGCGTGAGGATCGCCGGCGGCGACGTGATCGGCTTCCTCAACGCGGACGACCGCTACGAGCCCGGCGCCTTGCGCGCGGTGGGGGAGGCGTTTGCCGCGGGGCCCGGCACCGAGTGGGTGACCGGCTACTGCCGCATCGTCGACGGCGCGGGCCGGGAGATCAGGCGTCCGGTCACGGCATACAAGAACCTGCTCCTGCGGCACTTCTCGTTCCCGCTCTACCTGACCCAGAACTTCGTCTCCGACCCGGCCACGTTCGTGCGACGCGACGCCCTCGAGGAGGTCGGGCCGCTCGACGAGCGCTACCGGATCTCCCATGACTACGACCTGTGGCTGCGCCTCACCCGCCGCGGCGCACCGGTGGTGCTCCGCCGCACGCTGTCGAACTTCGAGATGAGCGAGGGCACGATGAGCATGGCCGGCTTCGAGTCCCAGTTCCGCGAGCATGCAGCGATCGCGCGCGAGCACGGGGAAGGACGCAAGGCGGCCGTGACGGTGAACGCCGTCGCCAGCCGCCTGATCGTGCTGGTCTACCGGGTGCTGCGCGGGCTGCGGCGATCGACCACGGCGATCGTGCGGTAGGCGGGGGCGCGGTCGAGGCCCCGGATGAGCCGTAGGAGGCCGGTCGTGGCGCTCCGTCCTCGCGCTCCAGGTCGCTGGCCGGATCCCAACAGCTGGACGAGGGCGGCGAAGGGGCGCAGCCCGTGCAGCGCGACGTGCGCCCTCATGAGCATCAGGTGAGCGCGGGCGTTCTCGTTGCCGAGGAGCGTGACGGGTCCGAAGGGGGCAAGGCCCTCCTCGAGCTCGCGCGGCTCGGGGAAGCCGTTGTCGAAGTGCTCCTGCAGCCATTCCGGCGCCGGGTGGTTGAAGAAGCGGTAGAGGGCGGGCAGCCTGCGGTCGGCCTCCATGGCGGCCGCTCCGGCGGGGCAGCCGACGATCACTCGCCTCGCGGCCACGCGAGCGAGCTCCGAGAGCACCTCTGAACGATCGGCGGGCTTGACGTGCTCGATCAGGTCCAGTGCCACCACCACGTCGAAGGAGCCGTCGGCGAAGGGCATGGCGCGGGCGTCGCCCTCCACGTGGTCGTTGCCTGGAGGAGGCGCCCCGGCCCAGCCGTAGTTGTCGAACGAGCGGTCGAGAACGGTCACCCGCCAGTCGGGTTCGGTGAGGCCGTAGAGGCGAACGCCCGCGTTCGCGCTTCCGACCTCGAGCACGCTCCCGCCACCCAGCTCGCGGATGAGCGCGAGCGTGGGCCCGTAGCGCACCAGGCCGTGGATCGTCAGAGGCGTCACCGACGGCTCCAGCGGTCGCCGGCGTAGCGGCGCAGAAGGCTCAGCATCGCTTGGTAGTCGCGTACGTCCGAGCCGCGCGGCAGCAGCAGGGTGGAGGCCGGGATGCGGGTCAACCGCAGCAGCAGCCCGAGGGCGATCAGGGTCGAGGCGGTGTAGGAGATCGACGAGACGATCGCGGCGCCGGTCGCCCCGTGGCCGGGGATCACCAGCAGGTAGGCGGCCACCGTGAGCGGCGTGGTGATCAGCATGGGGGCCAGCGTGAAGCCGGGCCGCCCTCGCCCGGTGAGGGCCCCGGCGGCCACCTTGCCGACCCCGCCCGCGACCACGCCCGGCAGCAGCAGGAACCCGTAGAGCACCGCGTCGTCGAAGGCAGGCCCGTAGAGCAGCGGCACTCCGGCGGCGAGCAGGAACGCGAGCCCCGCCGCAGTGGGGAGCGCGAGCAGGACGCCGTGGCGCATCGAGCGCGCCACCGTGGCGTCGTTCTCGTCGAGGGCGGCCTCGCCCCGCTGCGCCGCCGCGTCGAGTGTCGCTATGCGCGGCAGGATCACCGCCTGCAGCGCGCCGGGGAGGATCCAGGCGATCGCGCCGAGCGATCCCGCCACGAAGTAGACGCCGACCGTCGAGGCCGCCACGTAGGCGTTCAGGATCACCACGTCGAGGCGAAAGTTGAGCGTCCAGAAGATCTCGCTGAGCCACGTCTTGCTTCCGAACGCCGCCGCGCGGCGCAGCTCGGTCAACCGGACCGGGGCCGAGTCGCCTCTCACCTCGGGAAGCGCTTTGACCCGTCCCACCGCGTAGAGGAGCGCCGCGAGCTGCGAGCCGGCAAGGCCCGCCACCGCCCCGGCCACTCCGAACGGGATCATCAGCGCGATGCCCAGCACGACCCCGGCCGCGGCCTGCACGACCTGCACCAAGGCGAAGGCCTCATAGCGCTCCCGGGGCAGGAGAATGCTGCCCGCCAGGGTCCAGGCCACCCACAGCCCGACGGCCAGCAGCGTGAACGCGAGAACGTCGCCGCCGAGGCCCTGCAGAGGCCCGTCGGGCCAGAGCACGTACAGCGGCACGACCACGGCCGACCCCACCAGCGACAGGACGAGCGCCGCAACCAGCGACTCGCGCAGGGCCCGCCCGACCGGCCACTCGTCGCGGCTGACGAAGTAGATGATCCCGGCGCGAAGGCCGATCGTCGTGACCGGACCCATGAGCGCGAAGAGCGTGAGCGCCACGCCGTAGCGTCCGGTGCCGGCCGGCTCGAGGATGCGGGCCACGGCCACGCTGAGCGCGGCGCCCGACACCAGCAGGGCGACCTGAGAGGCCACGATGGCCAGCGCGCCTCCGGCGAGCCGGCGCCGCGGGGGGAAACCGGTTCGCCCACGCCCGAGGATTCTGGCGCGTCGCAGCGCGGTAGCTTGGCGCCGGTGAGGATCGGGGTGGCCTACCCGGGGGGAGCCGATGATCCGAGCGCGTGGGCCGGGGTGCCGGCCGGTCTGATGCGGGGCCTGCGTGAAGCGGGCGTGGAGGCCGTCTCGCTGGATTCCTCGCCGGGTCAGGCAGCCGAGACGGCCCTGAAGCTGGCGCTGGCGCCCGCGTATCCCCCGGACCGATGGCGCCACCCCGGGCGCAGCCTGCTGCTGGCTGCTCTCGGCCCGGAGGTCGCCCGGGTACGCGGGCGGACGCTCGCGAGACGGATCCGCGACGCGGGCCCGCTCGACGCGGTCCTGATCCTCGGGGCCCTGGCGACGCCGCCGACAGACGTGCCGCTAGTGCCCTACGTGGACATGACCCCGCGCCTGGCCAGCGACCTGGGCTACCCGCTCTGGCGCGCGCTCCCCGAGCGGGCGATTCGCGGCCGGATGCGCCAACAGGCCGAGCTCTACCGCCGGGCGCCGGTGTCCTGTCCGGTCACCCGCTTCGCCGCGGATGCGATCGAGCATGGCATCGGTGCTTCGCCCGAGAGCGTGCACGTCGTGGGAGTCGGGCGAAACCACGAGCCGGAGGCGCCCGAGCGTGACTGGTCGCGTCCGCGCTTCCTGTTCGTCGGCGGCGAGTGGGAGCGAAAGCGCGGTGCCGCGGTTGTGGATTCCTTTCGCCACGTCCGCGAGCGCCACCCCGAGGCGACGCTCGACCTAGTCAGCGCGCACCCTCCGGGCGTGGGCGGCGAGGGCGTCAGGGCGCATGGGAACATCCGCGGCGCCCGAGTCACCCAGCTGTTCTCGGAGGCGACCTGCTTCGTGATGCCCTCCCGAGCCGAGCCGGTCGGCATCGTCTACGTCGAGGCCGGTGCGGCCGGCACGCCCAGCATCGGGACTACCGTCGGTGGAGCGGCCGAGCTGATCGGCGGCGGGGGAGTGGTCGTCGATCCTGCGGATCAGGGGGCGCTCACCGCGGCGATGATGGAGCTCTCCGAGCCCCAGACCGCGCGCAGGCTGGGCGCCCTCGCGTACGAGCACTCGCGCTGGTTCACCTGGCGCGCCACCGCGGGGCGCATCCTGGATGCGCTTCAGTCCAGAGCTCGTACTCCGGCGGACGAGGCTTCGTAGAGCCCCGGGTCGGCGTCCGGGGCGTGGTGGTAGACGGCCACCATCGCGGCGGCCGCCACGTCCGGGTGGTGCGTCGCCCGGGCGTACCGGCGGCCCGCCTCGCCCAGGCGCCGGCGGTGCTCGGGGTCGGCGGCCAGCTCCCTGAGGCGGTCGCCCAGGGTTGCGGCGGTGATGGCCACCACCGGGCACGGTCGCGCGAACCCGGCGAGCTTGGCGGGGTCGTGCTCGCACAGCACCGGCTTGCCCAGCGCCATGGCCTCGGCGCTGAGCACCCCGGGGGTCTCGGCATTGAGCTGGTCGACCACCACGTCGGCGGTGGCCATCGCTGCGAGCGCCTCGCAGTGCGGGCGGCCGGTGACGGTTTCGCGCTGGACCTCGAGCCCGCAGCCGCGGATGGCCGCTTCGATCTCGTCCGAGCCCTTGACCCTGCGCTCGGAGGGGGCGTGCACGACGCGCAGCGGTCCGTCGATGTCGGTCGCCGCCGCCCGAGCCCGGTCGACCGCCGCGGCGTCGATCGCGAAAGGGGCGACGTAGATGCGCGCGTAGTCCTCGCTGAGGTAGTCCACCAGCTCGAGGTCTTGGACCACCGCCGCGCGCGCGGCGCGCGCGCCCAACCGGCGGTGGAGGCGGATCTCCCGGTCGCGGCCCGGATCGACGATCCGCGCCCGGGCCGTGTGGAGGCGGGCGGCGATGTCCGAGGTCCGGCAGTCGCTGCCGTTGTACTGGATGAGACCGGTGCGCCTGCCGGCCCGCGCGAGCAGGAGGTCGCTGTAGAAGGCCCAGCTGCGGCCGCCCAGGACGTGCAGGACCTCGAAGCGGCGCGCGCCGCCCAGGGCGAAGCGCAGAGCGCCGGCCCGGGTGCCCACCAGCCGGTCCGCCCGGTAGCCCCAGGGGCTGTCCAGCCACATAACCGTGGTGGCCTCGTGCCCGGCGGCGACCAAGCCCGCCGCCAGGGCCGACCCCACCCCGGCGGGGTCGGCTGGTCCGATTGCCACCTTCACCTTCGGACCAGCTCGAGCCAGTCCAGCTTGCGGTTCGAGCGGCAGATCGACCCGGCTCGGCCGACCGAGGCATACCTGACGCGGTAGCTGTCTCGTTCCCTGCGCACCAGGACCAGCGGTCCGACCGGCACGGTCTCGCGGTAGCTGGTGCCGGGGGCGAGCGAGCCGCCCGCCCGCTGCGCACGCAACCGGTAGGTCCTCCGCTGCAGGTCCACCGCGCCGGCCCGCTCGAACTGCGCCGGGTAGCTACGGCGGTTCGCCAGCGCCAGCAGCGGCCTGTTCTCGAGCAGGACCTCGAAACGCCGGCCGAACGAGCCACCCATCCACACGTCGTAGCGGCCGGCCTCCTTCACCTCGACCGTCGCCTCGTTGTGACCGGGGCCGGCGACCGCCAGCGTGCCGGCCGGGCCACCGAAGCCCCAGCCCAGGGACCGCTTGCGGAGGCTCAGTCGCCACACCGCTCGGGCCGGATGCTCGACGTAGGCCACCCGGGCGCCGGCCGGGGCATCCGCAGCGAGCTTCGACACCGACGCGCAGCTGTGGTCGCCCTCCGCGGGCACGTGGGCCAACACGGTGGCGGCCGGCCCGGACACGGCGCCAAGTCTCGTAATGGCGGCCACGCGCGACCAGGGCGTAGTTCGACGGGGGACGGCTGGCAGAGGGCCCACGGCGCACCACCAGGGTGCGATAGCGCTGGACGTAGCCATGCGGCAGCTCGTCGATGTCGAGGCCGAGGCTGGAGGCCTTCAAGCGGAGGGACCGATCGACCGCCCAGCCACGCGGTTGGTTGACCAGCCCGACCGCCTTGCCCTTGCGCAGGAAGTACTCCCCCATCTCGTCGAACGAGAGGAAGAGCGTCGGCCCCTGGCCCTCGATCCGCTCGCCCAGCCGCTCGAGCTCCCGCATACGGTCGGACGGCGCGATCGAGGCGTTCTGATAGGCGAGGGCGTTGCCGGCCAGGACGGCAACCGCGAGGGCGGCTCCCAGGGCCCAGCCGGCCGCCCGCCGCCACCGGCCGAGGCTCGCAATCGACGCAACGCCGGCGAAGGCCAGGGCCAGCACGATCGGGCCGGAGATCGCGATCGCCTTGAAGCGAATCCACGGGCCGGTGCGCAGCTCGTAGTAGGCCAGGGCGATGAGCGCGCTCGCCGCGAGCACGGCCGGCATGAGCTCCCTCCGCCGCAAGGCGTGGGCGATCCCCAGGGCGGCGAGGACCAGCACCGCCACGATGAGGACGCCGGTCACGGGCTGCTGGGTGAGCCGCGGGAGGCGGTGGTCCTTGGTGATCCAGACTCCGGCGGCCGCCTCGACCGGGACCGGCTCCTCCAGGTTGCCGAGATCGGCGACCGCGGTGCGGTTCGCGCCCTCGGCGTCGGCCGCAAGTCCGGCCAGCTGGGACACCTGAGTGAAGGCGGGCAGGATGAGCACGCCGGCCAGGAGCGCGGCGGCGCCCCAGACCGCAAGCATGCGACGCCGATGGCTGGACCCGGCCGCGGTGACCAGCACGCCCCCCACCACGAGCACGCCGAGCCAGGGGGCGATAGCGAGGCTGAAGCTGGCCGCGCACGCTCCCAGGGCGACGCCCAGGGGAAGGGAGTCCCTCAGCCCGAGTTCGCGCGCGTCGGCCAGAGCACGGGTCAGCCCGGCGGTCAGCACCAGCAGCGCCGCCGCGGCCAGTTCCTTCAAGCCGCCGGCGAGGGCGTAGGAGTAGAGGACGTTGGCCTGAGCGGCGATCGCTGCGGCCAGGGCCCGCAAGCGAACGCTGCGCACGAGGCCGCCGAGGAGGCCGAACACCCCGAGCGCGAGGACGGCGCTGGTCAGCGCAAGCAGCGGCTGGTAGATCCACGCCAGGTCGGTCGCGAAGAGGCGGCCGAACGACCCCAGCGCCGCCTGCCAGGCGCCGGGGTAGCCCGCGCTCAGCAGCTTGCTCACCTGCCGGGTATGCGAGGAGTCGGCGACGGCGATCCGCGACCGGCCCTCGTTCACGAGGTGATCGCTCAGCTCCCACTGGTGGGCGATGTCGACGATGCGCGTGTAGCCGGTGAACGTCGGGCTGCCGGAGAGCACCAGCGGGGCTGCCACCACGGCGAAGGCCACGAGGGCGGCGAGCGCGGGCCACAGGGCGGCCTGACGCCGGCGACGGAGCGCGGCGAGGTCCCGGCGCCCCACGAAGAGCCCGATCAGCGCGAGCGGGACGAACACGGCCGCCGCCCAGCCGGCCGTGGGCTCGAAGGAGGTCATCACTCCGCTCACCACCAGGACGAGCGCGAAGCCGAGCGGGAGCACCAGTGCGCCCGGCACGGCGCCCGCCGACGCGCGCTTGAGCAGCAGCCCGCAGCCGAGGAAGGCGAGCGCCATCGCCGCAGGGGCGACCAGCCAGCTGAACAGGAGCGAGTCCGCCACGGCTCAGCGGCGAGGCGGCCTCGACGTCGGCGCGGGCGGCATGCCCGCAGGTTCTAGCGGCGGGCGCGGGCGGCGACCCCCGCCACCGCGCTCGGCTTCCACTGCCCGCGGGCCGGCGGGTACCGGCTACACGGGCGGAAAAGCCGTCAGCGCCCTGACGAGTTTTCCTCGAGCGAGTGTGCGCCTGTGCGGCCCCCTGTGGGTGGCGCGCGCTAGGCCAGGTAGCCGCAGTCCCGCGCGCTGCGCTCGAGGTCGTCGCGATGGTCGGGATGGGCGATGGCGATCAGCCGTCGCGTTCGCTCGGCGATGCTGCTCCCGCGCAGCTCCGCGACGCCGTGCTCGGTCACCACCTTGTCGACGAGGTTCTTGAAGGTCGTGACCGCCGCACCCGGGTGCAGCTGGGGGACGATGCGCGAGATCTGGTCGTCGTGGGTGGTGGAGTGCAGCACGATGAAGGCCTGGCCCTCATCGGCCATGACCGCCCCGCGGCCGAAGTCGGGCTGCCCGCCCGAGGACGAGAGGTATTGGATGCCGAGCGACTCCGAAGCGCACTGGCCGAGGAAGTCGACCTCCAGCGTCGCGTTGATGGCGGTCATGCGCGGCTCCTGGGCGATCTTGGCCGGGTCGTTGGTGTAGTCGACCGGCCAGAACTCGACCCCCGGGTTGTCGCCAACGAAGTCGAAGACCCGCTCCTTGCCCGCCGCCGTGGTGGTGACGATCTTGTTGCGGTGGGTGGCCTTGCGCGTACCGGTGAGCGCGCCCTGCTCGACCAGGTCGACGAAGCCGTCGGAGAAGAGCTCGGTGTGAACGCCCAGCTCGCGGTGGTCGGCCAGCAGGCTCAGAATGCGGTCGGGGATGGCGCCCACGCCGGCCTGCAGCGTCGCGCCGTCGGGGATGCGCTCGGCCACCAGCTCGGCGATGCGCGCGTCGCGCTCGTGGGCGGGCGGAGTGGGCAACTCGATCATCGGGGTGTCGGCTTCGCAGAAGCCGACCACGTCGCTCACGTGCAGCTGGTTCTCGCCGAAGGTGCGCGGCATGCTCGGGTTGACCTCGACGAAGAACGGCACCTCTCCGATCAGCGCGGCGGTGTACTCGGCGTGGAGGCCGAGCGAGAAGTAGCCGTGGCGGTCCGGGGGCGACACCGCGGCCACAGCGAGCTTGGGCCGGACCGACTGGCGCATGAGCCGCGGGACGTCGCTGAACGAGTTCGGCACCAGGTCGCACGCCCCGCGGTTGAAGGCGTCGCGGTTCACCGGCGACAGGAACCACGAGACGTGGCGCAGGCCCGGCAGCTCCCCTTCGATGTACCGCCTTGGGCGCATCGGGACCATCTGGTGGAGCCGGACACCCTCCAGCTCGCCTGCAGCCGCCTCGATCGCGTCGAGCACGGAGAGCGGCTCTCCGTTGCCGACGCCGACGATGATCTCGTCGCCCGAATCGATGTGGTCGAGAACGGCCTCGGGCGGCCGGCGGTAGTCCTCGAGGGCGGCAGCGATGGGCTGGGTGCTCATCGCTGCTTCGTAGCACGGTGGGGCCCGCTAGCGCGGGACGAGCCTGATGCGCCGCGAGGCGGTGCCGAGGTCCTGCCCCGACCGGCTCGCTTCGCGCCCGTTCCGCTCCTAGCGCCGTGACCGGCGGACAACGCCGGCGTAGCGCAGGTGCCGCGCCAGCGCCCGGCGGTTTCGGATCAGGCTTCGCGAGCCGATGGCCAGGTAGCGGACGCGGTTGCGCCGCACGCCGAACAGCAGATGGCTCGCGCGGTTCGCCCGGATCAGGCTGCGGCTCAGGCGCGTGCGCCGGCGGTAGGCGCGGCGTATTGCGCGGCTCCGGCTCCCCGCGTGGACGCGGCGCTTGGAGTGGCGTCCGCTGGTCGTGGTGATCAGCACCACGCGACCGCGCCGGTTGAACACCACGCTGACCTTCCCGCGCGAGCCGGTGACGCAGTAGCGGTAGGAGCGGCCGGTGCGGCGCTTGGGGGCGCCCACGCGCCGTCTCACCTGGCGACGGGTCAAGCCGAGCCGGATCTTCCCGATCCGGGACGGGCCGATCCCGACCCGCCTCGGGAAGCAGCCGGCCGTCCCCGGCCACACCTCGCGCCTCACGCGCACGACGTTGAAGCCGGTGGCGCCGTCGGAGTACCAGACCTCGCGCCGCCTGGGCGCGAACGCGGGCTTCGACATGGCGTAGGCGCTCTGCATGTAGCCGTTCTCGGCGCGCGGGCGGGTGGGGGCGACGTGGTAGGCGATCTCCTTCGGCTTGGTCAGGTTGCTGATGTCGAAGACCCGCAGCCCGGAGACGATGAACGAGCAGGCGACGACCTTCGGGTCCCGGCTCGTCGGGACGTCGCAGTAGTGCGCGGCGTAGCCCTGGACGGGGCTGTTGGCGCCGGGGTCGCTCGGCGGCGGCCTTGTGGTCGGCCGGCTGGTTGACCTGCAGCCGCAGGTTGGAGACCACCCGCGGATGGCCCTCGTCCGAGATGTCGATGATGCGCGCGGCGCCGACGTCGTCCTTGTTGCCGCCGCCGCTCGTCCCCGCCGTGTACTCGTCGGTCTCGATGAGGTACGGCTTGCCCTGGACCGTGAACGGGATCGCGTTCTGCGGGATGGAGGCCTTGTCCCAGGTCAGCCGGCTGATCTCGCGGGCCTGCGGGTTGGAGCGCCGGGCCTGGATCTCGCTGGTGTCGAGGATCGCGAGCTGGCCGTCCGTATCGGCGATGTAGCCGCGGTTGCCGTCCGGGCTGAGCGACATCCCGTGCGAGAGGACGTTGCCCTGCCAGATCGAGTGCGGGTTCTTGGGGTCGGTGACGTCGATGGCGGAGATGGCGCTGACCGCGGTGCCGGTGGCGTAGAAGGTCCTGCCGTCCGGTGAGAAGCCGCTCTCGTGGCCGAGGCGGGCTACCGGCCTGGTCGACTGCAGCCTGGGGTGGCGGCAGTCGCTGCGGACGTCGTAGATGGAGACGAGCCCGGGGTAGGTGGTGGGGTTGCCCATGACGGCGGCGAGCAGCCCTCTTCGCGTGTTGAGGGCGAGCGACTCGTGCGGGGAGTTCATGGGGATCTCCCGCAGCGTGGCGGTCTGTTCGGCCGCGCGGGGTTGGACATGTCAAGAACGGCGACGCCGTTCGAGGTGCCGTCGAGCTTCAGCGCGTTGATGGGGAAGAGGAGCGCGGTGTCGTAGTAGGCGCACTCGTGGCCGGCGGGGTCGACGTAGCGGTGGGCCTTGAACCCGCCCGAGGTGCCCTGATGGCTGACCAGGTCGACGTTGCAATGGAGTCCCCGTGAGCCGGCGCCGTTCGGGACGCGGCCCTGGATGCCGGGCTCCTCGCGCGAGCCTGCGAGGCACTCGGCCCGGGGGGTCGCGACGGTCGGCGGCTCGGCGTTGCGCTGGACCGCGGCCTTGCTCGGCGTCTGCCCGCCTGCGTGGCCGAGCGAGAGGAGGTCGTTCAGGGGTTGGAGGAGGCCGGCGGCGCCGAGCGGGGGAACGACGACCGCGCCGGTGGCCAGGACGGCTAGCAGGACGCCCGCGAGGCGGTAGCGCAGGGGGGCGCGCTTGAACGCCTCACGCACCTGCTGCCCCCCATCCCGAAGCATCGTGGCCCGCCAGGCTACTCCGCGGTCGTCGTTCCCGCGAAGGTGGGTCGCCCTAGCCTCTCTTCATGCCCGCCGACCGCGCGTACACCGTCGAGCTCGATCGGACCGCGGATCGCACGCAGCAGGAGGAGCGCCTCACCGTGCGCTGGGACGACGGGCGCGAGGAGGAGATGCGCCTGCACGAGTACGGGCGGGTGTACTCGGTGCCCGGGCTGTACGAGGAGGTCGTCCAGCGCCAGCTGGAGTGCGCCTCGCCGGACAAGCTGGCCGAAGCGCTGATCGCCGAGGCCGGCGACCCCGCTGGACTTCGCGTGTTCGACGTCGGCGCCGGCAACGGCGTGGTGGGCGAAGCGCTGCGCTCACGGGGCGTGACGGCTTCGATGGTCGGCCTGGACGCCGAGCCGGAAGCCGGCCCGGCCGCCTCGCGGGACCGCCCCGACCTGTACGAGCGCTACCTGACCGGCGGCCTGGAGGAGTTCTCGATCCCCGACCTGGTGGCCGACCACGATCTGAACGCCTTCGTCGCCGCGGGCGCGCTGGGCTTCGGGCACATCACGGCCGAGGTGGTCGACGCGGCCTGGGCGGCGTTCCCGTCCGGGTCCTGGCTGGCGGTCACCGTGCCCGAGGAGCTGCTCGACGCCGAGGACGACCCGATGGCCCGCTACTTCGCCGAGCTGCGCCAGGGCGAGCACGGCACCGAGGTGACGCACGTCGAGCGCTTCCGCCACCGCCTGCGGATGTCGGGCGAGCCGATCTTCTACGACGTGATCGTGGCGCGCCGGACCTAGTGTCGATTTACGGGCGGCCCGTTCGTCTTGGTCTCGGCCCACCCAACCGACCCGGAGGTCACGGATGCTCGCCGTCAGCAACTACAGCCAGGACCACGTCGACCGCACCCGCCGGCGGATCGAAGCCGACACGGCGGCGTTCGCCGCCGCCGACGGCTCGGCGGACGCCGAGGCCGCGTTCTTCAACAACATGGTCCTCGCCCTCGACCACTACTTCCTGCACCGAGTCCGCAAGCAGGAGGGCAAGGACGGAAACCCGCTCAACGAGGTGCGCGTGCTGTGCGACTCGCTCACCGAGAACGACGGCGTGCTCACCGGCGACAGCACGACCAAGCTGAAGCCGGAGGAGACGGTGCTGGGGCTCGAGCCCGGTGACGAGATCAGGCTGACCGAGGACGGCTTCCGCCGGCTGGCGGACGGGTTCCTAGCGGAGATCGAGGCGCGCTACTCGTGAGCCGGCGGGAGGCCCGTCCCGCTACCCGCAGCCCGTGTTGTTCCCGCAGCTCGAGCACGTGTAGCACGACCCCGTGCGCTGCATCATCCCGCCGCACTGGCCACACGCCGGGCCCAGGTCCAGGCCCTGCAGCTTCGCCGGGGTGACCGGGGGCTCGTCGGTGAAAGCCGCTGAGGCCGGCTTGACCTCGGCCGTGCCGTCGGTCTTCTTGACCGTCACGGACTCGGGGGTGGGCTGGGACCCGGGCGTCGGCGTTGGGCCGGCGGAAGCGCCGCCGCTGCCGGAGCCGTCGCCGTTGCCGCCGTTCCCGCCGGCCGGGCCCGCGGTGTCGCCGCGCATCAGCGCCTCTTCCTGGATCTTGCGCGCCCGCACCTCGGGGGTGAGGATCCCCAGCTCCTCCTGGATGTCGGCGTCCAGGAAGCGCGAGGCCAGCCAGCGCATGATGTAGTCGGGCATCGACTTGGCGAAGGGGACCTCGGGGTTGCCCGTGATGCCCTCCGGGTCGAAGCGCATGTAGGAGAACTTGCGCACCAGGGTCTCCAGCGGCACGCCGTACTGCAGCGCCAGGGAGATCGAGGTGGCGAAGGCGTTCATCATGCCGCGGAGGGTCGAGCCCTCCTTGCCGATGTCGGTCAGGAAGATCTCCCCGACCGAGCCGTCCTCGTACATGCCCGCCGTGATGTAGCCCTCGTGGCCGGCGATCGAGAACTTGTGGGTGATCGACATGCGCTCGCGCGGCATGCGCTTGCGGTAGGGCCGCGGCTCGGGCGCCTCGACCGGCGCCTCCTCGGCCTTCTCCTCCTGCGCGTCGGTGCGCAGCGCCTGGGCGGTCTTCGACCCGTCGCGGTAGATGGCCAGCGCCTTGACGCCCAGCTTCCACGCCTGCGTGTAGGCGTCGGCGATGTCCTCGACCGTCGTCTCCGCCGGCATGTTCACCGTCTTGGAGATCGCGCCGGAGATGAAGGGCTGGACCGCGCCCATCATCGAGATGTGGCCCATGTGGGAGATGGCCCGCTTGCCCACGGCGACGTCGAACACCGGCAGGTGCTCCTCGTTCAGCCCGGGCGCGCCCTCCATCGTGCCGTGCTCGGCGAGGTAGGCCTCGATTTGTGCGATCTCGTGACCCTCGTAACCCAACGTCGCCAGAGCCTGCGGCACCGTCTGGTTCACGATGGTCATCGACCCGCCACCCACCAGCTCCTTGAACTTGATCAGGGAGAAGTCGGGCTCCACGCCGGTGGTGTCGCAGTCCATGAGGAACGAGATCGTCCCGGTGGGCGCGAGCACCGTGGCCTGGGCGTTGCGGTAGCCGTGGGCCTCGCCCAGCTCCACCGCCTCGTCCCACGCGCGGCGCGCGGCCTCGAGCAGCTCGTCCTCGACCAGCTCGTCGTTGAGCGAGTGCGCCGCGTCGCGGTGCTTGCGCATGACGTGGTTGTGCGGGTCGCGGTTGAGCTCGTAGGCCTCGTAGGGGCCGGTGGCGTCGCGCGAGATCTCGGCCGAGGCGCGGTAGGCGCGGCCGGTCATCAGCGCGGTGATGGCGGCGGCCATGGCGCGGCCCTCGTCGGAGTCGTAGGGCAGGCCGTTGGCCATCAGCAGCGCGCCGAGGTTGGCGTAGCCCAGGCCGATCTGGCGGAAGGCGCGGGCGTTGCTTGCCGATGTCCTCGGTCGGGTAGCTCGACGGGCCGACCACGATCTCCTGCGCGAGGAACACCACGTCGACGACGTGCTCGAAGGCCTCGGCGTCGAAGGTCCCGTCGGGGCGGCGGAACTTCATCAGGTTGATCGAGGCGAGGTTGCAGGCCGAGTCGTCGACGTGCATGTACTCCGAGCACGGGTTGGACGCGTTGATGCGGCCGGACACCGGGCAGGTGTGCCACTCGTTGATGGTGGTGTCGTACTGGACGCCCGGATCGGCGCAGCGCCACGCGGCGTCGGCGATCTGGCGCAGCAGGTCCTTGGCGTCGACCGACTTCTGGACCGCGCCGTCCTTGCGGGCGGTCAGCTCCCATTGCTCGCCGCGCTCGGCGCGGTCCATGAACTCGTCGGTCACGCGCACGGAGTTGTTGGCGTTCTGGTACTGGATCGAGGCGAAGCCCTCGCCGTCGATCGACATGTCGAAGCCGGCGTCGCGCAGCGCGAGCGCCTTCTCCTCCTCCTGCGCCTTGCACCAGACGAAGGCCTCGATGTCGGGGTGGTCGACGTCGAGCACGACCATCTTCGCCGCGCGGCGGGTCTTCCCGCCGGACTTGATCGTGCCCGCCCAGGCGTCGGCGCCGCGCATGAAGGAGACGGGGCCGGAGGCGAGGCCGCCCTTGCTCAGGTGCTCGGTGGAGCCCCTGATGTTCGAGAGGTTGATGCCCGAGCCCGAGCCACCGCGGAAGATCTGGCCCTCCTTCGTGTTCCAGGCCAGGATCGACTCCATGGTGTCGTCGACGCTGAGGATGAAGCAGGCCGAGCACTGCGGGTGCTCCTCGAAGCCGACGTTGAACCAGACCGGCGAGTTGAAGGCGGCCTGCTGGTTGAGAAGGATGTGGGTGAGCTCGTGCTCGAAGGCCTCGGCGTCGGCATGCGTGGCGAAGTAGCCGCCCTCACGGCCCCAGGCGGCGATGGTGCCGGCCACGCGGCCGATCATCTGCTTGACCGAGCGCTCGCGCTCCGGCGAGTCCATGCGGCCGCGGAAGTACTTCTGGGCGACGATGTTGGTCGCGTTCTGCGACCAGGTGGCGGGGAACTCGACGCCGCGCTGCTCGAAGGCCGGGTCGTCTGGGTTGCCGATGACTGCGTCGCGGATCTCCCACTCGACGGCGTCGAACGGGTGGCTGCCGGCCTCGGTCTGGCGGCGCTCGACCTGCACCCCGGCACCCGTGGCGGTGAGTGCTTCTGTTGCGGGGCTCGGGTGGTCAGGCATCCTCTCTCCTCTGATCCGTCGTCGATGTGGTGGAACGACCGATCATGCTCCTGGGATCAGACGGATCGGTCAGCGTCTGCAAGCGGCATCTGATCGGCGCCCGGGAGGGGCTCTTCGCGGAGCCTGCGGACGGCCGCGTCGAGCTCGTCGAGGTCGGACAGCCGGCGGTACACCGACGCGAACTGGATCGCCGTCACCGGGTCCAGCCGGGCCAGGCCGCGCTCGGCGAGATCGCCGATCCGCTCGGCCTTCACCTGCGGCCCGCCGCGACGGATCTCCGCCGCGATCGCGTCGGCCAGCTGCTCGAGCTGCTCGCCTCCCACCGGGCGGCCACCGGCCGCCCGAACGAGCCCTCGCTGCAGCTTTCGCCGGTCGAAGCGCTGGGTGGTGCCGTCGCGCTTGACCACATCGACAGGCACCTCCTCGGCCCGCTCGTGCGTGGTGAATCGGTTGCCGCAGCCGGCGCATTCGCGGCGGCGGCGGATCGAGTCGCCGGGGTCGGTCAGACGCGAGTCCACGACCTTGGTCGATTCGAAGGCGCAGAACGGGCAGCGCATGGGGCCTATTCTACCGGATGTAGTGCCTGATTCCTGCCCGGACCACAACATATTGTGGTGTTTGCGGGGTGGCGCCGGCGAAAAAGGCCGAACGAGCGGGGCCAGGCTAAGTCGCGCCGTGCGCGGGCGCGAGCGGGCGCGCGGGAGAGAGCGCGGAAAGTGGCGGGAAATCCGGACGGGCGAGGGGTGGCAACCGTTCGAGAAATTCGTCAGCTCCGCTGAGCGTTTTTTCGAGAGGGAGGGCGCGCCCGCGCATAGCCGCCGATCTAGCCTCGCCCGGGTGAGCCTCAACCCGGCACTCGACGAGGCCCGCTTCTGCCCCCGCTGCGCGGCCGAGGCCGAGGTGCGTCACCCGCGCTCGATCGTCTGCCCCGCCTGCGGCTACCAGGCCTACTACAACCCCAAGCCCGTCGCCGCGGCGATCCCGTACGACGCCGACGGCAACATCTGGCTGCTGCGCCGCGGGCCGGGCCTGGGCGAGGGGCTGTGGACCTTCCCGGGCGGCTTCGTCGACCTGGGCGAGTCGGTTCCCGATGCCGTCCGCCGCGAGGCGATGGAGGAGATGGACATCGAGCTCGACCTGGGCGACTTGGTCGGCGTCTACTCGCGGCCCGAGGACCGCGTGGTGCTCGTGGTCTACCGGGCGATGCTGCGGCCGGGCACGACGCCCGCGACCAGCGAGGAGGCCGTCGAGGTCAGGGCCTTCGCGCCCGCCGAGCTGCCGTGGGGCGAGCTCGCCTTCTGGTCGACCGAGCTCGCGCTGCGGGACGCGACCGGCGGCGAGCCCGGCTAGCGACCGAAGCGCACGGTCTCCCAGAGCTGGAGGGCCCTGTCGGAGGTCCGTGCCCGCGCCTCGCCGGCGGCCGCGCCGAGCGGGCGGGTGAAGCGCGAGAAGTCCGCGCCGAGGATGTACATCACGCCGACGGTCGCTGCCATCAGCAGCGCCGCGGCGATCAGCGCCAGCGCCCAGGTAGGCACGTCCGGTCCGGCGGGCTGCGTGGTGACCGCGGGGGAGGAGGCGTTGGCCAGGCGCTTGCGGGCGTCGGGCTTGGGCACCGGCGGGTCGTTGACCTTCACCGACGAGGTCGCGCCCGCGCCGCCGGGGCCGCCACACCGGCCGCCGCCGCCGCCGCCACCGTGCCGCCGCCGCCCGGCGGGGCGGGGACGTTCTCGACGCTGCCCGCGCCGCCACCGCTGGTGGCGCCGTTGCCGCCCGCGCCGCTGCCGCCGCAAGGCGCGCCGCGGGCGTTGCGCAACTCGTCGGCGTAGCCGGGCGCGTACTGCTCGACGTCGGGCGGCACGTCGCCGAGCGCGCCGCCGAGCTGCTTGTCGCTGTACTTGCAGGTGGGACCGAGCCGCCGTTCTTGAAGTCGTTGAGCTGGGCGCTCGCGGGGGCGGCGAGAAGCAGTGCGCAGATCGCGGCCGACAGCAGGATCAGGCGTCGCACAGGCGGACACGGTAGCGCGGCGAGACGGTCGCCCCGAAGGCCCCGCTAGTAACAATGGGCGGAATGGCCGCCACCGCGACCCGCTCGCTGCGCCCGTGGGCCGAGGCCACCGAAGAGCAGCGCGGCGACCGCTCGCCCCGTGCCGCGGTGTTGCTCGGCGTTGGCCTGCTCGCGGCCACCGCGTTCGCCGCGATCTCCGACGGCGCGATCCGCGTCACGGACGGCAGCGACCTCGAGATCGGGCTGGCCCTGCTGGGCATCGGCGCCCTCGTGGCGCTGGTCGCCGGATGGGGCCTGCACGGCCGCGCGCGGCCCGGCGCATGGGTGGGCGTCGCCCTCCTGGTGGCCTTCGGAGCCTGGTGCGCGCTGTCGATCAGCTGGTCGATCGCGCCCGACGACAGCTGGATCGAGGCCAACCGCGCCTGGGGCTACGCGCTCGTGGCCGCGCTGGCGATCATGCTGGGCGCGAGCCTCCCCAACGCGCTGGAGAAGGTCACGCTCGCCTTCCTCGGCCTGGCCACGCTGGTCGCCGCCTACGCGCTCGGGCGGCAAGCTCTTCCCCTCGATCCTCGACCACGCCGGCGAGATCTCGCGCCTGCGCTCGCCGCTCGGTTACTGGAACGCGCTCGGCCTGTTCTGCGCGCTCGCCGTCCCGCTCGGGCTGCGGGTGGCGGCCGACGAGCGCCGCGGGCGTCTGCGGGTGGCGGCGCTGGTGTCGCTGGTGATCCTGGTCTCGACGCTCGCGCTCACCTACTCGCGCGGGGGCATCGCGGTGATGGTGATCGCGGTGGCGGTGCTGGTCGCGCTCGGGCCCGACCGCCTGCGCGTGGCGTGCCTGAGCGGGATCGTGGTCGTGGGCGCGCTTCCGGGGCTGATGGTGGCCTTCCTGCGAGACGACCTGACCACCGACGAGCTGTGCGCCTCCCAGCGCGCCGACGACGGCTTGCTGCTGCTGGTCGGGCTGGCGATCGGGCTCGTGATCGCGCTGCTGCTGGCGCGGATGGTCTGGCGCGCCGGCGACTCGCTGCGGCTGCGGCCGGGCGTGGCGTCGGCGCTGCCGAAGGTCGCCGCGGGGCTCGGGGTGGTGCTGGTGTTGGCCATCGCGGGCCTGGCGGCGACCGGCTGGCTGGGAGACCAGGTCGACTCCTTCACCGAGGCCAAGGCGGAGCGGCAGACCGACCCGGCGCGAATCGTGGCCACCAACTCCAGCAACCGATGGGTCTGGTGGAAGGAGGCGGTGGGCGCGACCTGGGACGAGCCGCTCTTCGGCTACGGCGCGGGCTCGTTCCCCCTGCTCCACCTCAAGTACCGCAGCCAGCGCCTCGACGTCCAGCAGCCACACTGGTCCCGCTCGAGTTCCTGTCGGAGACGGGCCTCGTCGGCGCCGGGCTGGCGCTGGGCGGCTTCGCGCTCCTGGCGGCGGCCGGGATCTCGCGGATCCGCACTCGACGGGCGCCGAGCGCGCCTACGCGGGAGCGCTGATGGCCGCCTGCCTGGCGTGGGGGCTGCACATCTGGGTCGACTGGGACTGGGACATCCCGGGCGTGACGGTGCCCTGCTCCTGTTCCTGGGCGTGCTGGCCGCGAGGCCGCCGGGCGCCGCGCGGAGCCGCTCGAGCGCCGCCGCGGCCTGCCCGCGCTGGCGCTGGGCGGCGCGTTGCTGGCGCTGTTCGCGGTCTCGGCCCTGCTGCCCGCGCTAGCGCGCGAGAAGTCCAGCGACGCCCTGGCCAAGGCCGCCAAGAAGGGCCCGGCCAACCTGCGGGAAGCAGACGAAAAGGCCGCCGCCGCCCGCCGGCTTGACCCCTACGTGATCGACCCGATCTTCACCTCGGCCCACCTCGCCCTACGCCGCGGCGACGTGGCCCGCG